>NZ_AP023213.1:2288750-3607500 GCF_014218275.1 Citrifermentans bremense | reverse complement strand
CTGGGACGCCAGTCTCGGTGGAGTCATCCTTGAAATACCACCCTGGTTTGTTTGGATGTCTAACCCAGGCCCGTCATCCGGGTCGGGGACACTGTCTGATGGGTAGTTTGACTGGGGCGGTCGCCTCCCAAAGAGTAACGGAGGCGCGCGAAGGTTCCCTCAGGCTGATTGGAAACCAGCCGTAGAGTGTAAAGGCATAAGGGAGCTTGACTGCGAGACCAACAAGTCGAGCAGGTACGAAAGTAGGTCTTAGTGATCCGGCGGTTCTGTATGGAAGGGCCGTCGCTCAACGGATAAAAGGTACGCCGGGGATAACAGGCTGATCTCCCCCAAGAGTTCACATCGACGGGGAGGTTTGGCACCTCGATGTCGGCTCATCGCATCCTGGGGCTGAAGTAGGTCCCAAGGGTTTGGCTGTTCGCCAATTAAAGCGGTACGCGAGCTGGGTTTAAAACGTCGTGAGACAGTTTGGTCCCTATCTTCTGTGGGCGTAGGATACTTGAGAAGAGTTGACCTTAGTACGAGAGGACCGGGTTGAACGTACCTCTGGTGTTCCAGTTGTTCCGCCAGGAGCAGTCGCTGGGTAGCTATGTACGGAAAGGATAACCGCTGAAAGCATCTAAGCGGGAAGCCTCCTTCAAGATTAGGTATCCCTGGGAGCAATCCCCTAAAGGCCCGTTGTAGACCACAACGTTGATAGGCCGGGTGTGTAAGTGCAGTAATGCATTCAGCTTACCGGTACTAATCGGCCGTGAGGCTTGACCATAAAAAATTCTTAGAGAGGGGGGTGGGTCTCCACCCCCCGATCATAAACTGCTGATGCGTAAAACCTACAAAAACACGAAAATGCGATTGTTGAGAAATATATTGCGAGAGCCGTAAAGGTTCGAGCTAAGAGTTTCTCTGTGGCTATGCCGAGAGGGTCACACCCGTTCCCATCCCGAACACGGAAGTTAAGCCTCTCTGGGCCGATGGTACTGCACTGGTAACGGTGTGGGAGAGTAGGTCGCCGCAGGGAATTTAATAGAGAAGCCCCGTCAGGAATACCTGACGGGGCTTCTCGCGTTTATGCCGATTCTGCTTGCCCGCACTCGGAGGCGATATCTCCGCTTCACGAGAGTCCGACTCACGAAGTGACTGCGTAACAGTAGGCAGTCTAAAAAAAACCCCGCATCCGGCAGGGAGGCAGGGTTTTAGTGCTAGGCAGAAAGCGGTGGCTACTTCGTCCCGAAGGCAACCTTGTACACGTCCTTGTACTCCTTGGCGAAGTAAACCTCCAATCCCTCCTTGAGGTAATCGGGAAGCTCCGCGAAGTCCTTCTTGTTGGCATCCGGGAATATCAACACCTTCAGCTCGGCACGCCTCGCCGCTATGGTCTTTTCCTTTACCCCGCCGATCGGGAGCACCCGTCCGGTCAAGGTCAGCTCCCCGGTCATGCCCAGTTTCTTCTTCACCGGCCTTCCTTGCATCATCGATATCAGCGCCGTCGCCATGGTCACCCCGGCCGAGGGGCCGTCCTTGGGAGTGGCACCCGCGGGGACGTGCAGGTGCACGAAGTGCGTGTCGAAGTAGTCCTCCTCCGCCCCGTACTCCTTGAGATGAGCCATGACGAAGGAATAGGCGATCTCCGAGCTCTCGATCATGACGTTGCCCAACTGCCCCGTCTGCCGGAATCCTTTGCTCTTGCTCGCCATCGCAGTTGCTTCGATGGGGAGGGTGGCGCCCCCCATGCTGGTCCAGGCAAGCCCGGTGACGACCCCGGGGACCCCCTCGAAGATCTCCTCGGTGCTGAACACCGGCTGTCCCAGGTATCCCGGAAGGTCCTTACCGGTGACGACTATGGGCTCGGTGCGCCCGGTCGCGAACTCCCTGGCGGCCTTGCGCATCAGTTTCTTGATGCGGTTCTCCAGTGTGCGCACACCCGCCTCGCGGGCCCAGCCGTCGATTAGCGCCGAGAGCGCTTCCTTCCTGATGGTCACCTGCCCGTTCTTGAGGCCGTGGTTCTTGAGCGCCTTGGGGATCAGGTAGCGCCTAGCTATCTCCATCTTTTCCTCCAGCACGTAGCCCGAGAGCCGGATCAACTCCATCCTGTCCAAAAGCGGCGCCGGGATGGTGTCCAGCTGGTTCGCGGTGGCAATGAAGAGGACGTTGGACAGGTCGAAGGGGACGTCGAGGTAGTGATCGCGGAAGGATCCATTCTGCTCGGGGTCAAGGACTTCGAGCAAGGCGGAGGCCGGATCGCCCTGGAAGGACGCCCCGATCTTGTCTATCTCGTCCAGCATCAGCACCGGGTTTGAGGACCCCGCGCTCTTCATGGCCTGCACGAACTTGCCCGGCATGGCGCCGATGTAGGTGCGGCGGTGCCCCTTAATCTCGGCCTCGTCGCGCATCCCACCCAGTGAGAAGCGGTAAAAGGTCCGTCCCAGGGCATCGGCGATGCTCTTGCCGATGGAGGTCTTGCCGACGCCCGGGGGGCCGACCAGGCAGAGGATGGAGCCGGAGATGTCCCCTTTCATCTTGCCGACCGCGATGAATTCAGTGATGCGGTCCTTTACGTCGTTAAGCCCGTGGTGGTCGCGGTCCAGGATTCTGCGCGCCTTGTCGATGTTGTAGGAATCCTTGCTGTACTTCCCCCAGGGAAGGATGGTCAGCCAGTCGAGGTAGTTCCGCGTCACATGGTACTCGGCTGAGGCCGGTTCCAGCAGCTTGAACTTCTCCAGCTCATCGGCCACCGCCCGCTGCGCCTCCGGGTTCAGTTTCAACTGCTTGAGGCGCTCCTCGAATTTCTCGACCTCCGCCGTCTTCCCTTCCTTTTCCAGCCCCAGCTCCTTCTTGATCGCCTTCAGTTGCTCCCTGAGGAAGAATTCCCGCTGCTGCTGACTGATCTTCTCCTCGATCTGTTTGGTGATCTTCGTCTGCAGCCTGGAGACCTCCAGCTCCTTCTTGAGCAGGTTCAGCACAATGTCGATCCGTTTGCGGACATCGAAGGTTTCCAGAACCTGCTGTAGTTCCTGGCCGTCCGCGGAGGTGAGGCTCGCGGCGAAATCGGAGAGCCTGCCAGGGTCGTCGAGGCTTGAGCGCCCGAGGAACAGCTTGATCTCCTCTGAGTACAGCGGGTTGATCTGGACCAGTTCTTTGAGTGTGCTGATGAC
Organism: Citrifermentans bremense; assembly: GCF_014218275.1. Taxonomy (NCBI): domain Bacteria; kingdom Pseudomonadati; phylum Thermodesulfobacteriota; class Desulfuromonadia; order Geobacterales; family Geobacteraceae; genus Citrifermentans; species Citrifermentans bremense. The sequence goes on along the minus strand of NZ_AP023213.1, from coordinate 3,604,348 downwards.
CGCCATCGAGTACGCCTTTAGCTCGGGGTTAACAGACAGCTCGGTGCCGTACTGGTAGCTGACGTTGGCAAAGAGAGCGCCGGAGTTGTCATTCAGTTCCCGAATGGAGAAGCGGTCCAGCGTGTTGATGAGGAACTGCACGCTGTCTTCGTCGGCGTGCATCATTTTCACGATCTTTCCAGCCACGCCGACAGTGTGCAGGTTGTCCGGGGTATCCGGCTTCTCTGGATCCTTCACCAGCACAAGGCCTATGGCCCGCGCCGGGGTCTCCATGGTCCGCTTCACTGCCTCGATCTGTTGCGGGTTGTTGACGGCCATCGGGATCAGCATGTTGGGAAATGCAGGCCTCGATCGCAGCGGTATGATCGGCAGCCCGGCCGGGAGCACTTCTGAAGCAAGCACCAGCCCGCTGTTTTCGGTATTGTCGTCGGTTTGTGCTTCCAGCACTTCGATATCTCTCTGGCTCATGATGACACTCCTAGCGGATATTTTATTAAAAGCTAAGCATCGCAGTCGGAGCTGTCAACCGGGCTGCCGCTACAAATAAAGGGAACCGGCACAAGGGGGTTATGCTGCCGAAGAGGTAATGGAACGGCGGCGGGGAGGGGACCTATGCGACAGGTGGAGGACGCAGGGAGGATGCACCCTCGGATTGAGACCTGGCGGCGGCAGTTAAGAGGAGTCGATAAAGATAACGACGAGGCATAGGTTGATATTTTCATTTGATGCTGTACACCAATACAGGTGTCTTGCCGGCACTGACAACAAAACAGCAACTGCTTACGGCAGGGAAGGAGAAATGATGAAAATACTGATGGTACTGACCTCGCACGACAAGCTCGGCAATACCGGCGAGCAGACAGGCTTCTGGCTCGAAGAATTCGTCGCTCCTTACTATGTCTTTCGGGATGCTGGAGCCAAGTTGACTATTGCCTCGACGAAAGGAGGGAACCCTCCCGTCGATCCTAAGAGTGATCTCCCTGAGAACCAGACAGAGGGGACGCGGCGCTTTGCCAGCGACCGGGCCGCTCAAGCTGAACTGGCCAACAGTATCAGTCTTGGCGCCGTTTCCGCAGAAGAGTACGACGCTGTGTTTTACCCCGGCGGACACGGCCCCCTGTGGGACCTCGCCGTCAACCCCACCTCTATTTCCCTGATCGAGACCTTTGCCAAGGCGGGCAAACCGGTCGCCGCGGTTTGCCATGCCCCGGCGGTGCTGGCGGATGTCAGGGGGGACGATGGCGACTACCTGGTGAAGAACAAACGCGTGACCGGGTTCACCAATTCCGAGGAGCGGGCCGTCGGGCTGACCGACGTGGTCCCGTTTCTCCTGGAGGACCGGCTGAAGGAGCGCGGTGCACTCTTCGGCAGTGGCCCGGATTGGCAGCCGTACGTGCAGGTGGACGGCAAACTGGTTACGGGGCAGAATCCCGCCTCGTCCGCGCCCGCAGCCCGGGCCTTGCTAGAGCTGCTGCAACGCTGACCGGAGAGCCGGTGGAGTTAACGGGAGGAGTTATGACGGAATCCATCCGCAAGATCAGGAAGGTCTGGAAGAGCGAGCCTACCATCGAGGGGGCCGGGGTACACCTGAAACGGGCCTTCGGCAACAACCAGGTCCCCATGTTCGACCCCTTCCTGCTGCTGGACGATTTCCACTCGGACCAACCGGCGCATTACCTGAAGGGGTTCCCCTGGCATCCGCACCGCGGAATCGAGACCATCACCTATGTGCTGCAGGGGAGGGTGGAGCATGGAGACAGCATGGGGAACAAGGGCGTGATCGAGCCGGGAGACCTGCAGTGGATGACGGCGGGGAGCGGCATCATCCACCAGGAGATGCCCCAAGGCGACAGCGATAACCGCCTGTGGGGATTCCAGCTTTGGGCGAACCTCCCGGCCTCCCACAAGATGATGCCGCCGCGCTACCAGGGGATACTCGCCTCGGAAATTCCCGAAGTCATCATGAACGGCATCAAGGTGAAGGTGATCTGCGGCCACGCCGGTGGCGTAGAGGGGCCGGTGCGGGACGTGATAGCCGATCCCGAGTACCTGGACGTCACCGTCCCCGAACAGGCCGTCTTCACCCACACCATCAAGCGCGGGTACACGGCGCTCGCCTACGTCATCGACGGCGAGGGGTATTTCGACGGGGAGAGAAACGCTTTCGCCCACGACGCGGTGGGAGTCAACTACTTCGATCTGGAGAGGCGTTGCGAGTGCGGGGCGGAAAACCTAATCCTTTTCGGCGATGGCGACCTGGTTTCGGTGACCACGCAGTCGAAGCCGGTCCGGTTCCTTTTGATCAGCGGCAAGCCGATTGGGGAGCCGGTAGCCTGGTACGGCCCGATAGTGATGAACAGCCAGGAGGAACTGCAAGTCGCTTTCGAGGAATTGGAGCAGGGAACGTTCGTGAAGCAGGCAAGCGGCAAGCGGGACACCCGGTAGGGCGTCCCGCCTCTTTTTCAGGGACTAGTTGTTGCCGCTTCCCTGCGCCTTGAGTTTTTCGTTCGGGGTCAGCTCGATCTGCACCCTGCGGTTCAGGGCCCGGTTAGCTTCGGAATCGTTGGGGACAGCCGGACGGCTGGAGCCGTAACCTATGGCTGCCATCTTCGAGCCCGGGACACCCTGGGACACCAGGAAGTCGCGGACGCGGTCGGCGCGCCGTTCGCTTAACGGCTGGTTGATGGCGTTGCTGCCGGTCGAGTCGGTATGGCCTTCAATGGTGATGGTGGTCTGGGAATCCCTAAGCGTGCCGGCAGCCCGGCTCAAAGAATCCTTCGCCTCCGGTTTCAGGACATCCTTCCCCACGTCGAACAGGATGCCGGAAGGTAGCGCAACGTAGACCTTGTCGCCATCGCGAAGCACCTCTGCTTCCGGCATGCTCTTTTTGAGCGCCGCCGCTTGACGGTCCATGTACTGGCCGACCGCGCCGCCGACCACTGCGCCGGTAAGGCCGCCGATGGCTGCGTTCCTGCCGCGGTGGGACTTGCCCCCGATGAGGGCACCTGCACCGGCGCCCAGCGCCGCTCCGCCTAACGCGCCGATCCCGGTCCTCTTGAACTCGTAGCTTCCGTCCGGGTTCGTGGCGCAACCGGTTGCTAGCAGGGCAACCGCTGACATTCCGATTATCAATTTTACGATCCAACTTGCTCTCATGGTCCTCTCCTTGTGTAGTTGTGTTGTGGCTCGGACTGGAAAAACATATCACTCTGGAAGCCCAAGATCAACCCGAGATAGAATGCCGCTTGTGGCACCGCTTCCCTTAAGACAATGGCGCTAGCCGGCGGTTTGCAACAGGAACTTCTCTATGATGCTGAATGTGACTTGGGGCTTTTCTTCCTGGGGATTATGACCGCACTCCTCGATCACCTGCAGCTGCGACCCCTGTATGGCGGCTTCCAGCCTGGTCCCCTGTGACAGGGGGACGATCTGGTCGTGACGCCCCCATAGCAGCAGCACTGGAAGCGCGAGATCCCGGTAGCGCCCCGTTATCACTTCCTGATCCACCGGAACCAACGATTGGCAGGTTTCCACCAGGGCGCGCTTCGACTCCCTGTCGCGATAGCAAGGGGCGTAGCGCGCAATGTGTTCCCGGTCGATGAGGCTGTGATCGTAGTAGGCCATCTTCAACCCCACCTTGATCCAGATGTCCGGCGCGTAGAGGGCGATGAAAAGCGCTGCGGCGAAACGGTTCTGGAAGATCTCGGCCATGAGTGGCAGCCGCTGGAGGTATCCAGGCCCGCCGATTATGACCATGGCGCCAATGACCCCGGCCTCTCCCTTGAGCATGGCCTCGACTGCTGCGACCAGTACCACCGCTCCACCTAGAGAATGCCCCACGAGCGTCACCCCCGCGAGCCCCTCGCGTTGCAGGAAGCAAAGGAGTCTCCGGCTGTGCCCCCGGATCGAGTAATCGGCTTGCCGCGGTTTTGCAGATTCTCCGGATCCCAGGAGATCCAGCAGGTAGAGCGTGTACCGGTCGGCGGGGAAAAGGGGGACCAGGTCCTTCCAAACCTCGGAGCGGGCGGCAAGCCCGTGGACCAGGACGATCTTCCGGGGACCGGTGCCGTAGGTGCGGTAGCTGAGAGTTTCACTGGGGGAGACGGGGCAGGCCCCGAGCGGCAGGTTCATGGCTGGCAAGTGTAGCAGAATCTACCAGAGGGAGGGAGCCAAAAGTGAAAAAGCCTTACTCAAGGCAATAAAAAAGCCCGATGAGTGTTCACCGGGCTTTCCCGCAAAAAATAACTGGCGTTCAGGTGGGGCCTTGCTCAATCCGTGGAGGTGTTTTCTTTGCTGCTACTGCTGACACCTTTTTCAGGTCTTTTTATGCCCTAACGGACGAGATTTAAGAGCCTGCTCGGCTTGGCCTCTTGAGCGCCAGTTACCAACCCCTGATGCCGCTTCATGTATCAGGAGTTGTTTCGTGCTTCGTTGTGAGGTTTTTGTTGCTTCCCTCCATAAGTAACATTGTACTCCTCGGTTTTTTCGGGATCAACAACTTTGTTAGACCGAAAGCTTCCCGCAATTAATGAGTTACAAAGGGAGATGGACGTGCAACGCGTACTGATGATCAGCACCAATAGCGAAACGGCTCCCCAGCCGGCGGTGCCCCTTGGGGCTGCCTGGGTGGCCGAGGCGATGCGCCTGTCCGGGCTCGAGGTGCAGTTCCTCGACCTATGCTTCAGTAAGAAGCCGCTTGCCGCGGTCGATCGCGTCATCCGCAGCTTCCGCCCCGAAGGTATCGCACTTTCCATCCGCAATCTCGACAATTGCGACTTCCTTGCCCCTAAGTCGTATCTACCGGCGGTCAAGGAACTGGTAGAACTGGTGAGGTGCCTTAGCGACGCGAGGACGCTGGTGGGGGGAGCGGGCGTCAGCTTGATGCCGTTGCAGGTGCTGGAGTACCTGGGACTGGATCATGCCGTGGTGGGTGAGGGGGAACGGGCAGCGCCTGCATTTTTCCGTGCCGCGAGGCTCGCCGATGCCTGCCAGGTGCCAGGGGTGGTATCGAGGCGTGGAGGCATGCCGAAGCCGCCCCACCTCTCAAGCCAGTTCGTGCCGCCGCGAACCCATGGTTGGGTGGACACGCGGCGTTACCTGGGGTTGGAGCCGGTGCTTCCGGTCCAGGGGAAAAGGGGGTGCGCCAACCGCTGCCTGTACTGCACCTATCACAAGGTGGAGGGAGAGGGTTGGCGCATCAGGGAACCCGCCGACGTAGTCGACGAGGTGTTGAGCGCCATGCGGCAGACCGGGGCACGTGAGTTCGAGTTCGTGGACAGCGTCTTCAACGAGCCGCCGGGGTACCTGGAGCTCCTTTTGGAAGAGATCCTCAGGAAGGGGGTGCGGGCCCGCTTCAGCGTCTCCTCGCTCTCGCCCAAGGGGCTCACCGTTGAGCAGGTGAGGCTCATGGAAAGGGCGGGGATGACCTCGCTGGTGATAACCCCGGAAAGCGCTGCCGATGCCACGCTCTCCGCTTTGGGCAAAGGGTTTACCGAGGCTGAGGTGCATCGCGCGGCGGAGCTTCTTTCCGGCTCCAGCATCCGCGCCCTGTGGTGCTTCCTTGTGGGCGGTCCTTCCGAGAGCGAGGAGAGTGTGGCAAAGACGGTCAGCTTCGTGAACCGGCTTCCCAGAAAGGAGAGCGCCTACATCACCACCGGGATCAGGATCTACCCCGGGACCGGCCTGCACCGGCTGGCGCTGGAGGAGGGGGTGGTCGAGGCGGATCAGAGCCTCTTGCACCCTGCCTTCTACTTCACCAGGGAACTGACACTGCAAAAGACCATGGAAATGCTGCAGCGGGGAGTGTCCGATACCTGCCGGTGCATCTTCCCGGCAGAAACAAGGGGGGCAAACCTTTCGATGCTGCGCCGGCTGGGGGTTCTGCTCCGTCTGCCCACCCCTTTCTGGCGCTACGCGGGATACGCCAAAAAGATTTCACCTGGCGGCAGGCGCTAAAGGGCTGCCGCCGAGTCTCCGGCAGAAAAGAAATTGTATGTTAGACTCGTTCAATGTTTGTCCGGGATGCCGGACGACAAGATGACCTCCAGGGGGCCTTTCCTTGCATCGAATCCACCATCGTAACCATGCTGAAGCTGCACTTGAGCCTCCGTCACGACGCAACATCGCCTTTTCTCGCGGCCGGTTTTTGCTGTTCCTGCTGATGATGGTCACGCACCTTATCAAGCCCCTCTCCGCGCAGGGTGCTCCCATACCGGTCCGTTTCGCCGAGGGGATGGTACGCGGCTTCCTGGAGCTGTCGGATGCCGACGGCAAGCGCATAGCCTCCGGGGATTTCCTGCAGGTCCCCCGAGGGGGCGAACTCAAGTGCCGCACTGTGCTCTACTTCAAGGACGGGTCGCTGCACGACGAGTCGGTCGTCTTCACCCAGGAGCGAGACTTCCTCCTGAAGAGCTATCGGCTGATCCAGAAGGGAAAGGCCTTCGAACAGGAGATGGACATCTCCATGGAGCGTTCCGGTGGTGGCAAATACCGGGTCGCCGTCGGGAAACAGGGGCAGGAGAAGGTGCTGGAAGGAAAGCTTGACCTGCCGCCCGACGTCTACAACGGCATGGTGCCGACGGTGCTGAAGAACCTCCCCAAGGGGGCCAGGGAGAAGATCCACCTGGTCGCCTTCACCCCTGCGCCGAGGGTGATCGAGCTCGACATGGTCCCGGACGGGGAGGACCGGCTTTTCATCGGCGACCTGGAGAAGAGCGCCGACCATTACGTTCTCAAGCCTAAGCTCGGCCTGTTGAGGCTCCCCGCGGCGCTTTTGGGACGCACCCCGCCGGACAACCACATCTGGACCATCACCAAGGAGGTCCCGGCTTTCGTCAGATTCGTTGGGCCGTTGGCGTTCGGCGGCCCTGTCTGGCGCATCGAGCTCGCCAGCCCGCGCTGGCCCAAGTAGCAGACCGCACGAGGATCCCGGCTATGTCTTTAACGCCACGAAAACGAACCGGGCTGGAGTTTCTCGATCTCCCTGCCGACGTCTGCAGCACCGATGAACTGGAGGGGACCCTGGCGGACCTGAGGGTGGTGAACCGCTACCTCGGGGACACCAGGGCGCTCTTGAAGCACCTTTCGGCGCAGATAGATGGCAACGAGGCTGTGAGCCTGCTGGATGTCGCCACCGGGTCGGCCGATCTCCCGGTAGCCGTCGCCAAGTGGGGGAGGAAGAGGGGAATCGGGATCTCCATGACCGGGGTGGACATAAACCTCCGCAGCATTGAGATAGCGCGCAAGGTGACTGCCGGGTACCCGGAGATAACGCTCAAGGTGGCCGACGCCCTGGCGCTTCCCTTCCCGGACCGAAGCTTCGATTACGTCGTCTGCAGCAAGACGCTGCACCACATGAAAGACCCGGAGGCGGTCTCCTTGATCCGCGAGATGCTGAGGGTGGCAAGGCGCGGGTTCCTCATCATCGACTTGAGAAGAAGCTGGATAGCCTACGGCTTGATCTATGCCCTGACCCGGATCTTCACCAGGAACCGCATCACCCGCTACGACGGCCCGCTCTCCGTCTTGAAGTCGTTCACCGCGGCGGAGCTATCCGGCCTCGCCTCCCAGGCTGGGGCTACCTCGTTCAGCATCAGGCGGGAGCCGTTCTGGCTGCTGGTCCTTTCGGGGGAAACAGGATGAAATTTTCCGTCGCCACAAACTTCCAGTCCGACCTCATTCCCGCCATCAAGGGGTACCCCGTCGCCGAGCTTTTCGGCAAACTTCCCTCCGACAGCGTCGGGGGCGGCCGCGCCTCGTTCATGCTGGCCCCCCTGGGACAGGAGCAGTTCAGGAGCCACGTAAAGGAGGCGGGGAAGAACGGGATCGGCTTCAACTACCTGATCAACCCCGCCTGCATGGACAACCGTGAGTTCACCCGCCAGGGGCAGGCGGCTCTCGACCAGCTCCTGGATTTCGTGGACGGCTGCGGCGTCACCGCGGTCACCGTATCGCTTCCCTTCCTGCTGCCGATCATCAAGAAAAGGCATCCGCGGCTCAAGGTGCGGGTAGGTGTCTACGCCCGCGTCGACTGCGTCGCCAAGGCCCGTTTCTGGGAAGACCTCGGAGCGGATTGCATCACGCTGGAATCCATCGCCATCAACCGCGACTTCGCCATGCTGCAGGCGATACGGCAGGCGGTGCAGCTGGAGCTGCAGCTCATCGCCAACTCCAACTGCATGATCTTCTGCCCGCTGTCGGGGCAGCACATGGTGAACCTTTCGCACGCCTCGCAAAAGGGGCACGCCAGCCGCGGCTTTATGATCGATTACTGCGCGCTCAGGTGCTCGGCCCAGAAGCTGGCCGACCCCACCCTCTACCTTCGTTCCGAGTTCATCCGGCCGGAGGATCTGGGGAGCTACACCGAGCTTGGCTTCAACTCCTTCAAGATCCTGGAGCGGGGCGCGCCGACGCCGGTGCTCACCGAACGGGTCCGGGCCTACAGCGAAGGGCGGTTTTCCGGGAACCTGCTGGACCTGATCCAGCCCTACGGGTACAAGCGCGAACCGGGGAAGGGGAAGGGGCGGTTGAGCGGCCTGCGCAGGTTCGCCCGGTACTTCCTGCGCCCCGGCGTGATCAATTTCGCCGGACTGGTCCGGCTCAAACGGCTGGCGGAGAAAAGGGGGCTCATCGAAGAACTGGAGGGGACGCCGGTGTACCTGGACAACGCGAAGCTGGACGGGTTCCTGGCAGGTTTCCGGGAGATGGACTGCCGCAAGTCCGACTGCGCGCGCTGCGGCTACTGCGCCTCCTGGACCGAGAAGGCGCTGCGAGTGGACCCCCTCTACCGGGACGAGATGCTGCGGCTGTACCGCGACGCCTTCGATGAGATGTATTCCGGTGAGCTGTGGGACTGATGGGGGGATCTGTCATGAACGGCAATATCTACGTGGGGGGCATTGCAACGGCGGTTCCGCCATTATCGGTGGACCAGCGGGAGGCGGCGGGGCTGATCAAGGCGCATTTTAAGGAGAGCCTGACCGCGCGCGGCCTCGGGCTGATCCGCGCCACCTTCACCCATCCCAGCATCAAGAAGCGGCATTTCGCCGTCGATTCCCCGGAGCAGATCTTCACCGAGACCCCAGACGAGCGGGTAGAGCGCTTCACGGAGCAGGCGGTGCGGCTGGCGGAGCAGGCGGTGCTGCGGGCCCTCGACAAGGTCGGCGTGGGGGTAGGGGAAGTGAGCGGGCTGGTGCTGAACACCTGCACCGGCTACATCTGCCCCGGCCTTTCCAGCTATGTCGCCGAGCGCCTGGGGCTTCGCTGCGACGCGCGGCTTTACGACCTGGTGGGAAGCGGCTGCGGCGGCGCGGTTCCCAACCTGCAGGTGGCCGAATCGATGCTGAAGACGACCGGCGGCATCGTGGTGAGCGTGTCGGTTGAGATCTGCAGCGCCGCGTTCCAGATGGGGAACGACCTGAGCCTGATCCTCTCCAACGCTCTTTTCGGGGACGGCGCCGCGGCAGCCGTGCTCTGGGAGAAGCCGGTGGGGTTCGAGGTGGTCGGCTCCGCGGGGCGCTACGTGCCGGAGCAGCGCGAGGCCATCCGTTTCGTGCACAGGCAGGGGCAGCTCCACAACCAGCTCTCCACAGAGCTCCCGCAGCTGGTGAGAAAGGCTGCGGCTGAGGTGGTCACCGATCTGCTGGGAAGACATTCCCTCGCCATAGGCGACATCGGCGGCTGGGCCCTTCATACCGGCGGCGAAAAGATAGTTAACGCGGTTAGGGACGAGATCGGGATAAACGAATCGCAACTGTGGGCGACCCGGAAGGTGCTGGAAGAGTACGGCAACATGTCATCGCCAACCGTGTGGTTCGTGGTGGATGAACTGCTGCAGAACGGCGTGCGCCCAGGAGAGTGGTGCGTGATGCTCGCCTACGGCGCCGGGCTCTCAGCGCATGCCTACCTGCTCAGGAAGAGGTAGAGGCAGGGGCTAGGGGCTAGGGGCTAGGGGCTGGGGCTGGCAATCAACGTGTCAAAAACGGTGGCGGGAGCGGAACTGGTCGCCGGTGAACCAGCCGCGCACCAGGTCCAGGTTGTTGAGCAGCACCTTCAACGCTCCCTTCTCCCTTTTCCTGACAAAGTAGTTGCCGACGAACATCTGCGGGCTGAAGAATGCCTTCAGGTTCTCCCAGTTCATGATGCGGTTCAACTGCCCGGCGGTGAGGCGCCTGGTCCTCACGTTGCACATGAACCCGGTGTAGCGCTCCAGCCGGTCGGGGTTCGTGACCAGCCCCTGTTCCAGCAATTCCTGCCGGATCCGCGTCCCGGGGTACGGCGTGACACACTGCACGTAGGGTAGATCAACGCGCAATCTCCGCGAGGCGCGGAAGACCTCCCTGATCTCCTCCTTCCCGTCGTCGGGGTTCCCGACGATGAAGCCCCCCATGACGCCAATGCCGTGCTCACGCAGACGGCGCACGGCCTGCTCCGTCTTCTCCCTGATGTCCCCTTTCTGGAAAAATGCGAGCGTCTCCGGCAGAACCGACTCGATCCCTAAAAACACCATGGCAAAGTTTGCCTCCGCCAGCGCCGGTATCAATTCCGGGTCGGCTACGATGCCGGCAACCGAGGTCTGCACCAGGTACTCCATGCTGTTCAGCCCCTCTTCCACGATGGTGCGGGCGAGGCGGGCGAAGCGGAGCGGGTCGAGGGTGATGTTGTCGTCGACGATGAGGACCGTCTGCGTTCCCCGCCGCTTGAGCCCTTCCAGGTCCGCGACCACCCGCTCCAGGCAGTGGCAGCGAAAGCTGGCGCCGTACATGCCGGTTATGGAGCAGAAGGTGCAGGTCATGGTGCAGCCTCGCGAGGTCTCGACACAATCGAGCTTGCGGTCGAAATAGGTGAAGCTGTCCAGCACGCGCGCGTTCCGTGCCGGGAGCGGCATCCGCTGCAGGTCGAGGAGTTCGTTGATCGGGTTGTGTCGGAAAGCCCCGCCATCGGACCAGGAAAGACCCGGGACCGCTGCGAGGCCCAACTTTCCTTCCAGCGCGTCGACCAGCGCCGCGAACGCCTGCTCCCCTTCTCCGCGGATCAGGTAATCGAAAGGGGGGACCGGCGGCCCAGAGGTGAGCTCCCGGTAGGCCAAGGTGGCGTGGTACCCTCCCAGGACCAGCTTCGCGCATGGCACCGTCTCGCGGCAGATCGCCATCACGGTCAAGGCGCTTTGGTACTGGAAACTCATGCTGCTGATGCCGATCACCTGCGGCTGGAACTCCGCGAGGAACGTCTGCAGCCAGGAGCGGATATCCCGGTGCACCAGCACCAGGTCGACTATCTTCACCTCGTGTTCCGGAAGCTGCGCCGCTAGCGAGCATAGCCCCAGGTTCGGGACCTTGATGATGCGGTGGAAGTTGTTTGCCGCGTCGGGCATGGCCAGCAGGAGAACCTTCATGTGCGTCCTTTGGTGAGGAGCCAGATTTTTAAACCTAAGCATTATAGAGGGTTAATTGCGGTTGGCAACGCGGTTCCCTGCCGCAGGATGGCTCCGCGTTGTGCAGGTGTTTGATCTAATGTAAAATTCCCGCCAGAACCAAGCCGTGGAGCGGACGACGCTGCCGCGGCCGGGAGGTGGACCATGGGAGAAAGCGATGTCAAAAAAGAAGAAGCCCCTGTCGTCACGATTGTAGAGCGGCGCAGGCAGAGACAGGTGGAACTGAGCTCCGCGGAAATCGTGAAGATCCTCAGGAAAAGGTCACCCAAAAGAGGCAGTAGGAACCCGGAAGGGGCCTGAAGGAAATCCCGTTGAACAAACAAAAAAGCAGCTACCAAATGGACCCCCGCGCCGCTGTCGAAAGAGCAGATGGTGCGGGGGCTTTGTTTTTGCCGGGGGAGAGCCGCAGCCAAAGAGTCAGTCGCAGAGGTTGTCTTTACTAGATACTATGTAACAATATTGCATTCCTACAACTCCGGAGATCTCAACCAATGGAGAACAAGAGCCTCGCTCCCGATGCTGAGCCTGAACTGGAACTCTTGCAGTTAGCAGAGCAAACTGAAAAGACTCCTGTCAGTACTCTGGAGTTCCCTGTCGTCAACTCCGCCGCCAGTGAGCAGGATGTCCCCACAGAAGCCATAGCCGGCGCCCTCTCTGCTGCATTGGCCCCAACCTCTGCCACAAACACTTCCACCAAAAAGAAAGCTCCCAAGGCGAAGGCGCCTAAATTGGACCCTGCCGGCCCGCGCAGCCGCAAGCCCAAGAATGCCAAGCCCAAGGCTGGAAAGCAGAAACCGGTCAAGGCGAAGGGCGCGGCGAAGGGCGCCGGCTCGGCCAAGCCGGGCGAGCCGGACAGCGGGTTCGACCTGGGCGACAGCCAGTGGTACCTGAACCGCGAGCTGACCTGGCTTGAATTCAACCGGCGCGTGCTGCACGAGGCGACCGACGAGCGGACCCCTCTATTGGAACGGCTGAAGTTCATCGCCATAGTGAGCGGAAATCTAGACGAGTTCTACATGAAGAGGATCGGCGGCCTGAAGCAGCAGATAGGCGCCGGGCTGCACGAGCTCACCCTGGACGGCCGGACCCCTTTGCAGCAGGTGATCGAGTGCCGCAGCATGATCCGCGAGATCGAGGCGCAGAAAAGGGACGCGTTCAAGACGGTGCGGCAGCTCCTGGAGGCGAAAGGGATCGTCATCGAGAGCTACGATACCCTTTCCGCCAAGGAAAAGAAGCAGCTGCGCGAGCACTACTACACCAACATCTATCCGCTTTTGACCCCCCAGTCCATCGACCCGGCGCACCCGTTTCCCTTCATCTCGAACCTCTCGCTCAACCTGCTGGTCACCCTGCGCTACCCCAAGGCGCGCGAGACCTCCCTGGCGCGGGTCAAGGTGCCGGTGGGGCTCGGTACGCCGCGCTTCATCAGGGTGGGGAAGGGGGACCACTTCATCCCGCTCGAACAGGTGATGATGAACAACCTGGACATGCTCTTTCCCGGCATGCTCATCGTCTCCTGCGAGATCTTCCGGGTCACCCGCAACGCCAACACCGAGAAGGACGAGGAAGAGGCGGACGACCTGATGGCGATGATCGAGTCGGAGCTAAAGGAGCGGAAGTTCGCGCCCATAGTGAGGCTTGAGGTAGGCGCCGGGATGGAGCCGCTGCACCGCGGGCGGCTGGCCGCGGAACTCGAGTTAGACGAGGCCAACGACGTCTTCGAGGTGCAGGGGATGCTCGCGCTCAGGGACCTGTTCGAGATCGCGAAGCTCGACTACCCGCGCCTGCACGACCCGCCGCATCATCCCATCGATCACCCGCAGCTTCTCTCCTCGCGCAACATCTTCCACACCATCCGCGATGCGGGGGCGATCCTCTTGCAGCACCCCTACGTCTCCTTCTCCACCTCGGTGGAGAGGTTCCTGCGCGAGGCGGGAACCGACCCCAAGGTGCGCGCCATCAAGATGACCCTGTACCGCACCTCCAGCCAGAGCCGGATCATCGACGCCCTGATCCTCGCGGCCCAAAACGGCAAGCAGGTGGCGGTAGTGGTGGAGCTGAAGGCGCGCTTCGACGAGGCGGCCAACATCCGCTTCGCCGAGCTGATGGAGGAGGCGGGTATCCACGTAACCTACGGCGTCGTGGGGCTGAAGACCCACTGCAAGGTGATCCTCGTGGTGCGCCAGGACTACGAGGGGCTGCGCCGCTACGTCCACGTCGGTACCGGCAACTACCACACCGAGACCGCGCGCATCTACAGCGACATAGGGCTCATCACCTGTGACGAGGTGATCGCCCAGGACGTGACGGAGCTCTTCAACTACTTGACCACCGGATTTTCGGCCAAGCGCAACTACCGCGCCGTCATGCCCGCTCCGAAGCTCCTCAAGAAGGCGCTCCTGGCCCGGATCGAGCGGGAGGTGGCCCTGCACCAGGAAAGTGGCGGCGGGGTGATCCAGTTCAAGATGAACGCGCTGGAGGACGGCGACATCGTCAAGGCCCTCTACCGGGCCTCGATGGCGGGGGTGAGGGTCGATCTCTACGTGCGGGACACCTGCAGGCTGAGACCCGGCATCCCCCGGCTCTCCGATCACATCCGCGTGTTCAGCATCGTCGGGCGCTTCCTGGAACACGCACGTCTCTACTATTTCAGAAACGGCGGCGGCGAGGAGTATTTCATCGCCTCGGCCGACGCCATGAAGAGAAACCTGGAGGCGAGGGTGGAGATCCTCTGCCCGGTCACGGCTCCCGAGCTTACCGCCGAGTTGCGGGCCGTCTTCGACTGCTACGACGCCGACCACCGCTCCGCCTGGGAGATGCAGCCCGACGGCAGTTATGTGCAGAGAAAGCCCGCGGAAGGGGAAAACGGCGAGGGGACGCACCAGATGCTGATAGCGCAGGCACAGAAAAGGCTGAAGGAATCGCTGAAACAGAAGAAAAAGCCTCTGCAGCAGCGCTGACCCCGAAGTCATCAGCCAACGGAGCACACAAAGAGAAGCTGAGAAACTGAAACATCGCACATCTTCTAAACTGCCGATGGGTGACAGCGAAGGCTAAAAGAGCTAGCATGTTGTGGTGCTCAACAAAAACAGGGGGAGACCCAGATGGAACCGAAAGAAACATACGTTTGTGCAGGCGATCACGAGCATCACATCTGCTACCTGCACAGTAAGGGAAAAGTTGAAGAGGTGGAGAAACTGACCGACAACCCGACGGTTACCTGCTCGATCTGCCTGGTGAACGCCAATTCGCCCGACAACGTCTGCTCGCCAGCGACCCTCGGGGGCGGATTCAAATACTCGGACATGAAGTACAGTAAGAAAATCATCTGCGACAGCGTCGGCGGGGAAAAGCCAGAAGAGTAGCTCCGAAGACCTCCCGCCGCTCCAGGAGAAATGCCGCCCCATAAGGCGGCATTTTTTTTGAACAGCTCCTTCCTCTAAAACCCCTTCCCTATTCACGGCTGTACTTTTTTTGAACAGCACATGTTGAATCTGCTTATCATGCCATGGGTGTGCCTTCACCAAAAAGATCAATAATACAAAGCCTTAACCGTTGGTGCTCCCGCAACGTCGTCTTGGTATCCTTTTTGAAGCAGCGGCATCAGCCCGTCTCCTCACCCGCATCCGTGAGTCTACGATCGGCAATGCTGACAAAGAAAGGATATTACTATGCCAAAAAGAATCTTCTTAACCATGCTATTCGTCCTTCTCTCGTTTTCAGCTTCCTTTGCCGGGCCGGCAGCTCCGGACCTGCTCGACATCCAACAGCCGGACGGGGTGAAGTTCAAGGGCAAGATCCATGGCGACGAGTTCCAGAGCTGGGTCGAGGTGGACAGCGGCCATACCGTGGTAAAGGACAAGGCGACCGGGCGCTGGGAATATGCCGAGAAAGAGCCCGACGGCACGCTGAAGGCTTCCGGCGTCAAGGTTGACCCTTCCGGGGCGAACGCCCCTTCTTTCCTGCCCAAAGGGGTCAAGCCGGACCGGGACGTCGTAAGGGAGAAACAGCAGACCGAGCGGCAGATGAAGCAGTTCCAGGACCGCTTCGCCCCTTCTTTTGGCTCCACTCTCGGTGATGGCTCGACGTCGACCGGCGCCACGAGCTACGCGACCTTCGCGGCCGGGGACTGGACTCCTGCGCCGGTTTCCGGAAACCGCCAGCTGTTGATCATCCTGGTCAACTTCGCCAACCGCACCCTCGTCACCACAGCCGACAGCTGGTACCGCACGGTGTTCGACACGACCCCCGGCGTCAAGAGCGTGGCCAACTATTACAAGGAAAACTCGTTCGGCAAACTAAACGTCGTCCCCGCGTTCTCCGGCGGCACTCATCCCGGGGTAGTTAGCGTCACCGTCCCCGACAGCCACCCTAACTGCGGCCAGAACACCACCTACTCGGTCGAAACCACGATCATCAGCCATGCGCTGGCGCAGGCCGCGGCAGCCGTGGACCTGAGCGGGTTCGACACGGTGAACGGCGAGGTTTACCTGGTCTACGCAGGGTACGAGGCGTCGGGGAGCGCCAAGACACCGAGCATCTGGGCGCACGCGTGGGGGGGGAGCGTCAGCGGCGGCGGCCTCACCATCACGAGGTGGGCGTTGAACGGCGAGATGAACAACGTCGACCAGCAGCATCCCATGGGCGTCATCGCCCATGAGCTCGGCCATGCCCTGTGCGGCCTGCCGGACCTCTACGACACCACCTACACCAATGCCGGCCTCGGTTACTTCTCGCTGATGGCGGGTGGGAGCTGGGGGCGGACCCCGACGGAAAACGGCGGTACCACCCCGGTCGCCCTCGACGCCTGGTCCCGCGAGTACCTGGGATGGACCGCGCCCAATACCCCGACTGCCAGCGGCGCGGTTACCCTGTCAGCCGCCCTTGCTTCGGCGAACAACGCGCTTAAACTCATCAACCCGTCGACTACCAGCAACGAGTACTGGCTCGCCGAGAACAGGCACCCCGTTGCCGGCGGCTGGGACGAAGGGATCACCGGCCTCGCTTCGGGGTATGGCGGTGGCCTCCTGGTGACCCACATCGACATCACCGCCGGCACCCAAGGGGCGAACGACATTAACCGCTACGTCTCGGGGCAGCGCCAGGGGGTAGTGCCGGTGCAGGCGAGCACCTCCGTCTGCAACATGCTGGCAAGCGGCTCCGCGAACAGCTGCCGCGGCAACTACCTGACCACCTATTACAGCGGCAACAACACCGACTTCACCTCTGCCACCGCCCCGAGCTCCAAATTTTACAGCGGTGCGGTGAGTAACAGGGGGATCACCTCGGTCTCCGCCAAGGGCGCCACCATGACCGCCAACGTCATGGTCACCCTCACCACGGATACCACGAAGCCGTTGGTAACGACCTTCACGGTCCCTGCAACAGCCGCGGCCCTTACCGTGCCCATCAATTCTTTCGTCGCGAGCGACAACATCGCCGTTGCCGGCTACCTGGTTACCGAGACCAGCACCGCGCCGCTGTCGTCGGCAGCGGGATGGAGCGGCTCGATCCCGACCAGCTACACCTTCACGACCCAGGGTAGCAAGAAGCTCTACGCCTGGGCCAAGGACACGACGGGCAACGTCTCTGTGGCCAAGACAGCCGCGGTCGTGGTCGACCAGACTCCCCCGGTGGTGAGCGCCGTGGCAATTCCGGCCTATTACAACAGCCTCACCGTCCCGGTCACCCTTACCGTCAAGGACAACGTCAAGGTTGCGGGTTACCTGGTGACCACCAGTTCCAGCGCCCCGGCTTCCTCCAGCACCAGCTGGAAAACGACCGCCGCTTCCACCGTGACCTTTAGTGCTGGCGGGGCGAACACCTGCTACGCCTGGGCCAAGGACACGGTCGGCAACGTCTCGCTCTCCAAAAGCGCCACCGTCTTCATCGAAACAGTCGCCCCGACGGTCAGCTCCTTCACCGTCGATCCCCTCATCGCCGGCCTGGTGATCCCGATCCGAGCCCTCAGCGCCAGCGATACGGGCGGCGCCGGGATCGGCGGGTACTTCATCACCGAGACCGCGACCGCCCCGCTGGCCTCGGTAGCAGGTTGGAGCTTGACCCCGCCCGTGAGCTACAAGACCAAGGTCGGCGGCTCCAAGGTGCTCTACGCCTGGGCCAAGGACACGGCGGGTAACGTCTCGCTGGCACGGACCGCGTCGACCGTTGTCGATGCCTCCAAGCCGGTCGTCACCGCATTCACGGTCCCCGCGGCCAGCATCGCGCTCACCATACCGATCAGCGCCTACACCGCCACCGACAACATGACCGTCACCGGCTATCGGGTGACCGAGAGCAGCACGGCGCCGCTTGCTTCCGCGACCGGCTGGAGTGCGACCGCACCGACTAGCTACACCTTCGCGACCACAGGGAGCAAGAAGCTCTACGCCTGGGCCAAGGACACCGCAGGCAACGTGTCTGCGGCGAAGGTGGCTGCCGTAGCGATCGACCAGACGGCCCCGGTGGTAACTGTCGTCAAGATCCCCGCCTTCTACAACAGCCTGACGGTTCCGGTGACGCTCACCGTGACTGACAACGTCAAGGCCGCGGCGTACATGGTCACCACCGGGAGCACCGCTCCGGCCGTGTCCAGCGTTAACTGGAAAACCACAGCGGCAGTGACGGTCACTTTCAGCGCGCCAGGCTCCAACACCTGCTACGCCTGGGCCAAGGACACCGCCGGCAACGTATCGCTAGCCAAGGCCGCGACCGTAGTTATCGAGACCGCGGCGCCGACCGTCGCCACCTTCACCGTCGACTCCCTCATCGCGGGGCTTACCATACCGGTGCGCGCCTTGAGCGGCAGCGACACGGGCGGCTCCGGCGTTGCAGGGTACCGCGTCACCGAAACCGCGACTGCGCCGCTTGCCACCGCCACCGGCTGGAGCGTTACCCCTACGGTCAGTTACAAGACGGCTTCCGGCGGCAACAAGACCCTTTACGCCTGGGTGAAGGATGGAGCCGGCAACGTCTCGCTGGCGCGGACAACATCCACCGTCGTAGACGCCACCAAACCGGTCGTATCCGCATTCACGCTCCCCGCCAGCAATACCGGGCGTACGGTGCCGGTTCTCACCCGAGCCGCGAGCGACAACATGGCCGTCGCAGGGTACCTCCTGACCGAGAGCAGCAAGGCTCCGCTTGCGACCGCCACTGGTTGGAGCGCGACCTTCCCGACCAGCTACACCTTTGCCACCACCGGCAGCAAGAGGCTCTATGCCTGGGTCAAGGATACGGCCGGCAACGTCTCCGCCGCCAAGTACGCAGCGGTCGTCGTCTACTAGGCAGAAGAGCAGCAAACAGAGCAGCAAAAGCAAAGGCGCCCCCGATTTCGGGGGCGCCTTTGCCGCAGAGAACGTCACCGCCATAGGCAGGGGCGTTTTTTTTTGTCCTTTTCCCGGGAGGGCGCTTGGCGCGCAGGCACCGTCCAGCCGGCTATGGCGACTCCTTGCAGCAGCGTGGTCGTCATCGAGCGGTGGCTGGAACCGGCAGTTTCCCGGTCAGGGACCTGCAGGGCCAGGATCGGGCTGCCATAAGTTCTCCGCCTTGCCGGGCTCGCCGCCGTGGCGCTTCGGTCCGCGAGTACACCATCCTGACCGGAGAAAAGGAGGGCTTGCGAACAGCCTTGCGCTGGCTGGTTGAGACAGGATCTGCAGGGTTTGCAGACGCAGACGTGGGGAAAGTTGGTGAGGATGGCACGGGCTTGCAGCAGGAACAGAGCTGCCAAAACAAAAGGCGGCCCCCGAATCAGGGGCCGCCTTCTTTACGTCATTTAAATTTTCCTCTGTGAACGTCTGTGCCCCTCTGTGATGAGGGTTTTGGTTCTTAGCCGAGGATCTGCTTCAGGTCGCCCTCTGCGGTACCGATCGGGCCGATGTTGAAGTTCTCGACCAGGAAGTTGAGAACGTTCGGGGTGATGAAGGCCGGCAGGCTCGGTCCCAGCTTGATGTTCTTCACGCCCAGGTGCAGCAGGGTGAGGAGGATCGCCACCGCCTTCTGCTCGTACCAGGAGAGGATGAAGGAGAGCGGCAGCTCGTTGACGCCGCAGTTGAAGGCGCCGGCGAGGGCCACGGCGATCTGGATCGCGGAGTAGGCGTCGTTGCACTGGCCGATGTCCAGCAGGCGCGGGATGCCGCCGATGTCGCCGAAGTCGAGCTTGTTGAAGCGGTACTTGCCGCAGGCAAGGGTCAGGATCACGCAGTCGTTGGGGACCTGCTCGGCGAACTCGGTGTAGTAGTTACGGCCGCTCTTAGCACCGTCGCAGCCGCCGATGAGGAAGAAGTGACGGATCTGCCCCGCCTTGACCGCGTCGATGACCTTGTCTGCCACGCCGAGGACCGCGTTGTGCCCGAAGCCGGTGAGGATCTCCTTGCCCGGGTTCTCCTCGAAGCCGGGAAGTGCGAGCGCCTTCTCGATCACCGGGGTGAAGTCCATGCCGTTGATGTTCTTGACGTCCGGCCACTGTACCAGGCCCCAGGTGAAGAGGCGGTCCTTGTAGCTTTCGGCCGGGCGCTGGATGCAGTTGGTGTTGAAGATGATGGCGCCGGGGAAGTTGACGAACTCCTTCGCCTGATCCTGCCATGCACCGCCGAAGTTACCCGCCAGGTGAGCGTACTTCTTAAGGCCGGGGTAGCCGTGCGCCGGGAGCATCTCGCCGTGGGTGTAGATGTTGATCCCTTTCCCTTCGGTCTGCTTAAGGAGCTCTTCCAGCATGCGGAGGTCGTGGCCGGAGACGAGGATCGCCTTGCCAGCCTTGGTCCCCAACTGCACCGGGGTCGGAACCGGGTGGCCGAAGCTGTCGGTGTTTGCCTTGTCGAGGAGCTCCATGGTCACCAGGTTGATGCGGCCGCACTCCATGGCGAGCCCGACGAAGTCCATGAGCCCGAGGCTCTTGTCGAGTGTGGCGGCCAGCGCCTTGTGGGTGAAGGCGTAGATCTCGTCGTTTTCGCGGCCGATCACCAGCGCGTGGTGAGCGTAGGCGGCGTAACCTTTCATCCCGTAGGTGATGATTTCCTGGACCGATTTCACGTCCGCATCGATCGCGTCGGATTTGATCCCGTGTGCTGCGCCCAGTGCGACTAGCTCGGCGGTGGTGGTTGCGGTGAAGCCCTTGGCCGCTTCGGGGACCGCGCCGGCGTAGGCGCCGCCGTTGGCCTTTTCGAAGAGGGACTGAGCCTTCTCGCGCAGGGTCGTGCCCTTGCGCACCAGCTTCGCTACCTCTTCGGGGCTGAAGTCGACGTTGGTCACCGTGGTGAAGAGGCCGTCGATCATGAAGTGGTCGATCTCTGCGTCCTTGACCCCTTTAGCGCGGGCCTTGTCAGCCCAGAAGGCGATCCCTTTCATGGTGTAGACCAGCAGGTCCTGGAGCGCCGCGACGTCCGGCTGCTTGCCGCAGACGCCTACCTTCGAGCAACCACCGTTTGCAGCCTGTTCGCACTGAAAGCAGAACATGTTTTCCATCGTTTCCCCCTTTTTCTCATTGTTGTTGGTTGAGGTCGAAATTCCAAATAAGCTTTTGATCAAGTTCTTCATCCGTTCTCCCTGGGCGTATTATCTTCGGCCGTACCCCATGGGGGTAACGGGTGCCGTCGTTTGATGGAGCCACATTAACGGCAAACGTGGAGCGCGGCCTTGACCTAAGTCATAAAAAGAAGATTCTGGCTATCGGGATCTTTTTGGTCTTTTGAGGGGGAGGTGGTAAGGAGGAGAGGGGGGATGGAGGCAAATGGAGGTTTCCCGTGTTTGCCTGGCTGGAGCATGGCAAGGAGGAAGGTTGTGTCTTTCGAGGCCGGGATTTTTGCTCCCTCCCCCAGCGGGGGAGGGTAGGGGAGGATGGAAGCTGGAAGTGATGGTGCTTGGGCAGCGGGGGATGCTTCAGTGGACGATGCTTCCCACCATCGCGTGGTAGATGTCGGGGCGTACGATGAACTGCAGGCTCGAAGAGGTGGCGGTGCCGACCGATATTGCCTGTTCGCCGCCGATGGAGTTGTTGAGGTTGTAGATGGGGCGCAGGTTGAAACCCAGGCGCCCCAGGTCCGCTTCGAATACCGGCCCGTATTTGACGGCCAGCTCGGAGAGCCGGTCCCAGGTGCCCAGCATTTCAAGGGGTATGGCTACCCCGTTTGCTACACGTATTAAGTCCGCCATGGCTTGCTCCTTGTCGCTGATAGGGGACATATCGGCGCCAAGGTCCGGAACTTGAGAGCTCAGCTGCGCAGCGCGTCCAGGCTTGCCACGGCGTTCTTGGCGTTGCAGCTTCCTTCCGCGCAGAGCGTGAGCGCCTTCAAAAGGAAGAGCCCCAGGCAGAGAAGCCCCATGATCAACAGCACCACTCCCCCCCAGCCGTAGCGCGCCCAGAAGAGCCCGCCGACGGTGCCGGAGACGCTCGACCCCAAGTAGTAGAAGAAGAGGTAGAGAGAGGCGGCCTGCGCGCGGGCGCTTTTGGCCCTGCTCCCGACCCATGCCGAGGCGATGGTGTGGGCGCCGAAGAAGCCGCAGGTGAAAACGCCGATTCCCGCGACGATGGTGGGGACGTCCCCGGCAAGCGTGATCAGCGCACCGGCAACCATGGTGGCGATGGTGAGAAAGAGCATACGGCTTCTGCCGAAGCGCTCCACCTGCCCCCCGACCATGGACGAGCTGAAGGAGCCAAGCATGTAGACCAGGAAGACCAGGCTCACCAGCGACGGGCTCAGGTAATACGGGGAGCCCAGAAGCCTGAAGGTGATGTAGTTGTAGAGGGTGACGAAGCTCCCCATGATCAGAAAAGAGATGCCGTAGAGGCAGAGAAGCCCCGGGTCCTGCAACTGCTTGAAGAGCGAGGTGAAGAAGTAGCGGGCCGCGAAGGGCCTTTGCTTGAAGTTCTCGGAAGGGGGAAGCGACCTGGCGAAGTACAGGCTGAGCAGTAAGCAGGCGACACCGATCACCGCGAGCGCGGAGCGCCAGGAGACGAACTCGGTCATGGTGGCGGTGAAGATCCTCCCGGTCATGCCGCCGATGGCGTTGCCGCTTATGTAGAGGCCGATGGCCGAGGTAAGGGAAGCCGGGGCTATCTCCTCACTCAGGTAGGCCATCGCCACGGCGGGGAGCCCCGCCAGCACCATCCCCTGGACCAGCCGCACCGCGACCAGTTCGGGAAGCGTTGAGGTGCGCGAGGTGACGAAGGCCAGGATGGAAGTTGCGACCAGCGAGGCCACCATCACCTTCTTGCGCCCCATCGTTTCCGAGATGGTTCCGGCGAAGAGCATGGCGATGGCTAGAGCGCAGGTGGTTATCGAGAGCGGCAGGCTCCCCCAGGCGGCGGCGACCCCGAATTCCCTGGAGAATTCCGGCAAAAGGGGCTGCACGTCGTAGAGCGTGATGAAGGTGACGAAGCCGGCGATGAAGAAGGCGAGGTTGATCTGCCGGTATCTCTTGGTGCCGCTTTTTATCGATCCCATGGTTGCTGTACCTCTCTCATTGGAACGACTATATCGGTTGCTTCACAATAAGAAAAATATATAATATTTATCGTTTTGATAACCAAGGCTTATGGAGGTCGTGGTGGACGTCAGGCAATTGAGGTACTTCGTCGAGGTGGCCAGGGTGAAGAACTTCACCAAGGCGGCGGAGGCGCTGCACATAGCGCAGCCTGCCGTCAGCATGGCGGTGAAGAGGCTGGAACAGGAGCTGGAACTGGCGCTTTTCAACCGTAAGGACAAGAAGGTCTCGCTCACCGCGGAGGGGGAGATCTTCCTGCCACACGCCAGGCGCATCCTGGAAGACCTGAGGGCGGCCGAGCTGGAGATGGCGGAGCTTAAAGGGCTCAGCAAGGGTGAGGTGAGGATCGGCATCCCCCCGATGATCAGCGCCTATTTTTTCCCCGACATCATCCGGGACTTCAAGATCAGCTACCCGCAGCTGCGCCTCTCGGTACTGGGGGAGGGGGCCTGGCGCATCCAGAAGATGATCGGGCAGGGGGAGCTGGACATGGGGGTGGTGGCGGGGGGGAACTTCCCGGAAACGCTGGAGGTGCGCCGGTTCCTGCGGGAGGAGATCGTGATCTGCGTGCCGCCCGGTCACCCTTTCGCCGGGCGCCGTTCGGTGACCCTCGCCGAGTTCATCCGCGAGCCGCTGGTCTTCTACAAGGAGGGGTATTACATCAGGGAGTTCTTCCTGGAGGTGCTGAAGGGAGCCGGCAGCGCCCCCAACATCGTCTTCGAGACCAACCTCTTCTCGCTGGTGAAGTCGCTGGTGCGAAACGGCACCGGTATTTCGATCTTTCTGAGGATGGTTGTCGCGGCCGATACGGACCTGGTCGCAGTTCCCTTCGATCCCCCGCTGCACCTGGACCTCTTGATCGCCTGGAAGAAGGATACCTATCTCTCCCTGGCCAACCGTGCCTTCGTCGATTTTCTGCTGCAGCACGCGGCGGAGGAGTGGCGCAGCCAGGCGGAGCAAAAGTGAGGGCTAAAGCGGGTCCAGGATCTCCCTGAGCTTGGCGGCGATCTTATTAGGGGGGAGCACGAAGTCCACCGCGCCGGTCTCCGCGGCCGCCTTGGGCATGCCGTAGATGGTGGAGGATTGCTGGTCCTGCGCCATGGTGATCCCCCCGATCTCTTTGATGTGCCTGATCCCCGCGGCGCCGTCCCTTCCCATCCCGGTCAGGATGATTCCCACGAGCTTCCCCTTCAGCTGCCGGGTGAGCGACAGCATGGCGACATCGGCGGCCGGCTGGACGTAGTTTATGCGCGGTCCCTCGCAGAGCACGACCCGCTGGTTGCCGTCGAGCCTCAGGTGGAACCCGCCAGGGGCGAGGTAGACCCTGCCGCTTTGGAGGAACTCCTGGTCCTCGGCCAGGGCCACCGGCATGGAGGCGACGGCGTCGAGCCCCTGGGCTATCCGGTAGTCCATCTGCGGGGTGATGTGGAGCACCACGATGAAGGCGGCATCGAGCGCCGGCAGCTCCCGGAACAGGGCCTTGAGGGTCATGGGCCCCCCCGTGGAAACTCCGATGACCACGAGGTTTCTAGCGCTCATAATCCACCGGGGTGTTCAAAAGGGTCAGATAGTACTCCAGGGATTCGAGCAGTTGGTCCGGGCCGAAGGGCTTGGTCATGTAGTCCGACACGTATTCCTGCAGGCCGTCCATCTTGGAGTCCGGCTCCCCCATCCCGGTGAGCATCACGATGATGTTCCCGTCGTAAAGCCCACGGGCCACCATCTCCCTGATGGTGTCCCAGCCGTCCATGCCGGGCATCATGATGTCCATGAGGATGATCCCCTTGAACCCATCCTCCAGGTGCTTCAGGCATTCCTGCCCGCTGGCCGCAGTGGCCAGGTCGAGCTGCGCCGAACTGCATATTATCTCGACCGACGCCCTTACGTATTCGTTGTCGTCCACTATCATGATCCGATTGTTCATAAGCACCTTCCTTTATGCTGTGGCGGAGTTATCCGCCTGTCTTTGCCTCGCGGGGAGCTTTTTCCTATCAGCCTTGCCATCGCCTGGTGGTCCAGCGGCGCCTGCGCCGCCAAAAGGAGATCCGAGCCGAGCATCTCCCCGATCCTCGCCATGAACTGCTCCATGGTGAAGGGCTTGGCCAGGAAGATGGCGTCCTGCCGCTGGCTCTCGTTTAGCGGCAGCAGCCCGGCGCTGTAGCCGGAGATGTACAGTACAGGGAGCCCCGGGTAAGTTTCAAGCAGTTTCTCGTAGAGCTCGGGCCCGGTCATCTCCGGCATGACCACGTCGGTCGCCAGAAGGTCGACCCGCCGCTCTTCCCCGGCAAGCTCCAGGGCGCGCGACGGTGTCTCGGCCGCCAGCACCGCGTAGCCGAAGGAGGTGAGCAGTTCCTCGGCCACCTCGCGGATCATGGCGTTGTCCTCGACCAAAAGGATGGTCTTTCCCTTGCCGGCTGTGGGGGGGATGGCAATGCGCGGGGGAGGGACCATGATAGGGTCGACGCTGCTGGAACTCGCCGGGAGGTAGATGCTGAACCTGGTACCCTCTCCGGGGCGGCTCTTCACGTCGATGCAGCCTTCGTGGCGCTTGACGATGCCGTACACGGTGGCAAGCCCAAGCCCGGTGCCGCGGCCGGTCTCCTTGGTGGTGAAGAAAGGCTCGTACATGTGCTTGAGCGTCTCCTCCGCCATGCCGCAGCCGTCGTCCGAGAAGGCGAGCAGTATGTAGTGCCCGGGCTGGGCCACCGGGTGCTGCCGGTGGAATTCCTCGTCCAGGATCAGATGGCCGGTCTCGATGCAGATCGAGCCGGTCCCCTCGATGGCGTCCTGGGCGTTCAAGAGCAGGTTCAAAAGGACCTGCTCCAGCTGTCCCCGGTCCGCCTGCACCTTGGCGGCCCCCGGGGAGAGCCTCAGGTCGATGCAGACGTTGTCCCGGGCCGTGGCGCACAGGATGTCCCGGAAGGAGACGATCACCTCGTTCAGGTCCAAATGCTCGACGTGGAGCGCCTGCTTGCGCCCGAAGGAGAGGAGCTTCTGGGTAAGGTCGCTCGCCTTTTGCGCCGCCTGGCTCATGGCGTCCACCATGCGCGCCTGGGGACTCCCCGCGTCGCAGTGCTGCAGCAGCATGTCCGCGTAGACGATGATCGGCGTCAGCAGGTTGTTGAAGTCGTGCGCCACCCCCGCCGCCAGCTGCCCTACGGCCTCGATCTTCTGGCTGTGACGCAACTGCTCCTCCAGCACCCGCCGGCCGTCGTCGGCACGCACCCGCCCGATGGCGATCCCGGCCAGGTGCGCCGCCGCCTCCATGAGCCGGAGGTCGTCGCTGCCGGGGGTGCGGGGCTCGCGGTGGTAGACGGCCAGGGTCCCCAAGAGGATCCCGTTGGAGGCGAAGACCGGCTCGGACCAGCAGGCGGCCAGCCCGGCGTCCCGTGCGGGCTGGAACCCGTTCCAGTAAGGGTGCGTGGCGAGGTCCTCCACTACCACCCGTTGCCTCAGGAAAGCGGCGGTCCCGCAGGACCCCTTTCCTTTGCCGATCCTGAGACCGCAGACGGCCTGGTTGTAGGCCTCGGGGAGCGAGGGGGCGGCGCCGTGGCGCAGCCTGGTCCCGGATTCGTCCACCAGGAGCACCGAGCATAGGGACCCCGGTATTTCCTGCTCCACGTACCCCACCACGCACCCCAAAAGCACCTCGAGGGAGGCGTCGGTCGCTATCCGCTCCAGTGCCTTCAGGCGGTTGCGCTCCCTTTGCTCGTTGCGCCTTCTTTCGGTGATGTCCCGGGCGATGGCGAGGACCTGGGTGCGCCCCTCTCTTTCCAGCAGGCGGGAGTGGACCTCGACCGGGACGGCCGCCCCCGTCCTGGTGAGGTAGACGCTTTCGAAGGTCGCCTCTTCCGACTC
Source organism: Citrifermentans bremense (assembly GCF_014218275.1). Classification (NCBI taxonomy): domain Bacteria; kingdom Pseudomonadati; phylum Thermodesulfobacteriota; class Desulfuromonadia; order Geobacterales; family Geobacteraceae; genus Citrifermentans; species Citrifermentans bremense. Next base: position 3,577,578 of record NZ_AP023213.1, on the reverse strand, counting down.
CCTCAACCTGGCCACGATCTCCTCGAACCGGCAGGCGCATTCCGGCGGCTCGATCTCCTGCAGCCGCATCGAGGCAAGCTCGTCGCAGGCGTACCCCGTCAGCCGGCAGAGCGCCTGGTTGAAATGGAGCAGCCGCCCCTCCTCGTCAACCTGCAGGATGCTGTCGTTGGCCGCGTCGATCTGGGCCGCCTTTATCGCCAGTTCCGTCTTCTGCCCCTCCACCATGAGCTGCACCTGCTTCAACCTGTCCAGGTGCCGGAACAAAAGGGTCGTGAGGGTAACGATCAAAAGGCAGAGCACCAGCGTCAAAAGCGAATGCTGCAGCGAGACGCCGATCAGCAGATCCTTGCCGGTGCCGCCGCTGGCCGCGGCTGACATCTTCGGGGCGACGCCGAGGCCGGAGACGCACAAAACGGCGACGACGATGATGCCGACCGTGATGCCGATGCGAGCCTTGAGCTGGTCGATGGAAAGGCGGCTCATACTTGGGAACTCCCTGGTTGCTCGGGTTTCGCCTCTTCCGGCGCAGCGCCGGTGGCGTTCAGCGTGAAGAAGATGGTGGTGCCGAGCCCCTTCCCGGGGCTCTCGGCCCAGATCCGCCCGTCGTGGTTGGCGATGATCCGCTTGCAGATGGCAAGGCCCAGCCCCTGTGTGTTGACGTCGTGGCGGGCGACATCTGCCTTGAAGAACTCGTTGAATACCAGTGCCAGGTGCTGCTGGTCCAGCCCCTCGCCGTCGTCCTGGACCCAGACCTGCACCATCCCCTCCCTAAGGGCGGCTCCTAGCTTGATCTCCCCGTTCGTGGAGGCGTAGCGCGCGGCGTTTCCGAGCAGGTTTTTGAACAGCAGCGTGAGCTGCTCCGCGCTCCCAAGCACGCAGAGGTCGGCAGGGATCTCGTTGTTACAGGCGACGCCGCGCTGCATCAGGGAGTCCGCCACCTCCCCGAGCGCGTACTCCGCCGTGGCGGCGAGCCTCACCGGGATGAGCTGTGGGTGCCCGGACGAGATCCTGACCAGGTCCAGTGATTTTTCCGCCAACCCCTTGATCTGGTTCGCGCACTGCTGGCAGATCTCCAGCATCCTCTGCAGCCCCGGGTCGTCCACCTGCTTCTTGATCATGGGGAGCAGTGCGAACAGGGGGGTGAGCGGGGTGTTCAGGTCGTGGTTCAGCTGGATCATCAGCGACTCGACCATACGGGACTGGTGCATCTGCGCCGCGAGTCTACTGTTCTCCATTTCCGCCTCCTTGCGTTCGGTGATGTCCAGGATCACTCCGACCAGCCCGCCCGGCATCCCCTTTTCATCCCGGAAAGACGCCTTGTGGAAGAGGACGTCGCGCAGGGTGCCGTCGGCGTACCTGACCTGCGACTCGTAGATCTGCGTGCCCGAGCTCTCCATGATGGCCTGGTCCATTTTCTGGTACTGCTCCGCGAGCTCCCCGGGCCAAAGGTCGAAGACGCTCTTCCCCAGGAGTTCCTCGCGCGGGGCACCGACGTAATCCTGGAAGGCCTTGTTGCAGAGGTTGTAGCGTCCCTGGGCGTCCTTGGAGAAGATCGGGCTGGGGATGGTGTCCAAGAGCAGCTGCTGGAAGGCCAACTGCTGCTGCAACGCATTCTCGCTCCGCTTGCGGACCTGGACCAAAAGCACGGCCAGAAGGACGAAGAACATGCCCAGCATGACGCTGATGGCCCGGATCTTCAGGTTGATCCGGTCGTAGCTCGCCAGGTACTCGCTCTGCTTCACCCCGACGAAAAGGGCGCCGATGATCTTGCCGTGCATGTCCCTTATCGGGTCGTACGCAGTGAAATAGGGGGTGCCGAGGATGTCGGCCTCGCCGCGGTAGCGGGTCCCCTCACGGAAGATGGCCTGGTAGGCGGGGCCGATCATACGGGTCCCTATGGCGCGCGTGCCGTCGGATCGCATGATGTTTGTGGCGACCCGGACGTTCCCCATGAAAATGGTGGCCCTGCTCCCGGTTATAGCGAAGATGCGGTCCGGGATCTCGTTGTCGCCGTTCAGGACGTAATAGTCCCCCACGTAGAGCTTGCCGTCTTCGATGCGGAAGTTCCTGCCGCGGCGCGCCATCTGCTCCCACATGGCGGACATGCTGCTCTCCTGCTGCCGGGTGGCCTGGCGCACGGCCTCTTCCCTGATCTGCCCGAGCATGAGGTGGCTTGCCGCCATCATCACCAGCGCGATGCTCACCGCACTGAAAAGGACGACAACGGAAATTTTGCTTGCCGGTAATCTCACATGTTCCCTCTGCCCAACCGGGCTTCACTTCCGATGCCGCCTCATGCTGCGGGTCATTTGCTGCTACACCCTGAAACTTCTCCTGCCGTGCGAGGCGAGCCAGCCGAGCAGGCGCCCCGCGATGTCGCCAAGCGGCACCACCTCGTCGACGCCGCCGCGGGCTATCGCCTCCCTGGGCATGCCGAACACGACGCAGCTCTCCTCGTCCTGGGCGATGGTCCTCGCCCCCGCCGCGTGCATCTCCAGCATACCGGCGGCGCCGTCGTCTCCCATGCCGGTCATGATGATGCCGAGGCTGTTGGCGGCGGCGCAGTTGGCCGCGGAGCGGAATAAGACGTCCACCGAGGGGCGGTGCCGGGATACCGGGGGGCCGTCCCCGAGCGCCACGGTGTAGTTCGCGCCACTTCTGGCCAGCATCAGGTGACGGTTGCCGGGCGCTATGTAGGCGTGGCCCGGCAGCACCCGCTCCCCGTGCTCCGCCTCCTTGACCGCCAGCTGGCAGAGGCCGTTCAGGCGCGCTGCGAAGGTCCTGGTGAAGGTCTCCGGCATGTGCTGGGTGACCAGTATCCCCGGGCAGTCGGGGGGGAGCGCCGCGAGGAAGGTTTTCAGCGCCTCGGTCCCGCCGGTGGAGGCCCCGACCGCGATCACCTTCTCCGTGGAGGAGAAGTGGTCCCGGCGGCTGGGGAGGACCGCATCAGCCGAGAGCTTCTCCTGTACCGGGGAGAGCTGCGCTTGCCTGGCCACCTTGTTCCTGCGCCCGGAGAGGTAGGCGCAGCGGATCTTTTCGGTGAGATCCCCCGCGTACTCCATGATGCCGCTGCGGATGTCGATCTTCGGCTTGGTCACGAAATCGAAAGCTCCCATCTCCAGCGCCTTCAGCGTCACAGCCGAGCTCTTCTCGGTGAGAGAGGAGACCATCACCACCGGCATGGGGCGCAGACGCATCAGCTTCTCCAGGAAGGCGAGCCCGTCCATCTTGGGCATCTCCACGTCCAGGGTGAGCACGTCAGGGTTCAGCTCCTTGATCCGCTGCCTGGCCGCCAGCGGGTCGGGCGCCGTGCCCACCACCTGCAGGTCGGGCTGGGCGTCGATGATCTCGGTGAGCAGCGAGCGTATCAGGGCGGAATCGTCTACTATGAGAACCTTTATTGCCATCTATCCTCTTGCGGCGGGAAGGTCCCGCATCCTTTTCACCCACGCCTTCCCGGTCCGGGGGAAGAAGACCAGCTTGCGCGGGCAGCACTCCCCCAGGTCAGACGCGACCACCGGGATACCCTCCTGCCTCAGGTACTCCAGCGCGAAGGAGGCGTTGCTCGCGCCGATGTCGGTCGCCATCGCCATCACCCGCCCGGCCCCGAACACCTTCGCCGCGAGGCGCGACCGGTGCGTCCCCAGCTGCTCCAGCTGCTGCAAGAGGAGCCTCATGGCGCAGCTTCCGTAGCGGGCGCAGCAGTTGCTGCTGCATGCGCGGGAGCAGGGGGCGGCGCTTCTTCCCTGCAAAAGCTCCGGGAGCATGAAGTGGTTCATCCCTCCCACCCCGCGCTCGACGTCGTAGAGGCAGACCGAGACGCAGGAGCCGAGCACGGTGGTTATGGCGACGGAGTCGGCCGTGGCGAAGCACTCGCCGGCGACGATCTTTACGGCGACCGTGCCGAATTCCGGTTCGAAATAACTGCTCCTGCCGGTGTGCCGCTCAGCTGCCAGCATCGCTTCTCCCTTCATCCCCTAAGCGCGTAAGCCGTGGTGCCGCAGAGCCTGAACAGCTCCTGGGTGTGATGGAAACTTTCCGAGTGCCCGACGAAGAGCAGCCCGTCGGGGTTCAGCACCCGCGCGATCTTGTTGAGGATCGCGTGCTGGGTCTCCCTGTCGAAGTAGATCATGACGTTGCGGCAGAAGACGAAGTCGAACTTTCCGTACACTGGCCACTTATCGTCCAGAAGGTTCAATCGCTTAAAGAAAACCGCCTGCCGCAGCTCGTCCTTCACGCGGGCGAACCCGTCGTTTTTTCCCTCCCCCCTGAGGAAGAAGCGCTTGCGCAGGTGCAGCGGCACCTTGGCAAGCTGGTCCATGGGGTAGACCCCCTGCCTCGCCTTGGAAAGAACCGCGGTGTCGATGTCGGTCGCGAGGATCTCGAGCCCCGACGGGTCGTCGAGCGTTTCCAGCGCCGTCATGGCGATAGAGTACGGTTCCTCGCCGCTGGAGGAGGCGCAGCTCCAGATGGAGACTGGGCGGCCGCGGCGCTTTTGCAGGCGCTCCGCCAGCATCCGGAAGTGGTGCGGCTCCCGGAAGAACGAGGTCATGTTGGTGGTGAGGGCGTTGATGAACGCCTCCGACTCCTCCTCGTCCCCCATCTCCACCAACCTCAGGTACTGCGCGAAGGAATCGAGCCCGCGCACGCGCAGCCTGCGCGCCAGGCGGCTGTAGACCATGTCGAACTTCCCCGGCGCCAGCGAGATCCCGGCCATGCGGTAGATGAGCCCGCGCACGCGGGCGAAGTCGTCGCCGGTAAGCTCGTAGTGGAACGCGTCCGGGAGGGAGGCGAACCCCCCTCCCGACAAGCGCCGCTCCACGCTATGTTCACGCTGCGGTCTCAGAATTCCTTCCAGTCATCGTCGAGCTCGGCCGCTTCTGCCGCTGCCGCAGCCGCCTTGACCGGACGCTGTTCCCTCGGCTTCACCCCCGCCGCGGTGAGCGCCCTTCCTTTTTTCTCGGGGGCCTTCTGCCTTTGCGCGGAGCCCTGAGCGGACTTTCGCTCCGCGGGAGCCTGTGCTTTAGGCGAGCTTTCCAGGGTGAAGCGGGCCACCACCTGCACCAGCTGCTGGGCCTGCTCTTCAAGCGATTCCGCCGCGGCCGCGGCCTCCTCCACCAGGGCCGCGTTCTGCTGGGTCACGTCGTCCATCTGGGTGATCGCCGTGTTCACCTGCTCGATGCCGCTTGACTGCTCCAGTGACGCCGCCGAGATCTCCGCCATGATGTCGGTCACCCTCTTGATGCTGGTGACGATGTCCTGGGTGGTGCGCCCGGCTTCCTCGACCAGGCGGCTGCCGTCCTCAACCTTGCCGACCGAGTCCTCGATCAGGGCCTTGATCTCCTTGGCCGCCGCGGCGCTTCTCTGCGCGAGACTCCTCACCTCTGCCGCGACCACGGCGAAGCCTCTCCCCTGTTCGCCTGCGCGCGCCGCCTCGACCGCGGCGTTCAAAGCGAGGATGTTGGTCTGGAAGGCGATGCCATCGATGACCCCGATGATGTCGGAGATCTTCTTGGAGCTGTCGGTGATCGACTCCATGGTGGTCACCACGCGGTTGATCACCTCGCCCCCCTTGACCGCCACGCCGCTGGCGTTGATGGCGAGTTGGTTCGCGGCCTGGGCGTTGTCGGCGTTCTGCTTCACCGTGGAGGTGAGCTCCTCCATGCTGGAGGCGGTCTCCTCCAGGGCGCTTGCCTGCTCCTCGGTCCGCTGCGAGAGGTCGGCGTTTCCTGCCGCTATCTCCTCGGTCGCCGTGGCGATCGATTCGGCGCCGTTTCTCACCTCCCCGACGATCCGGGCGAGCCCCTCGTTCATCTCTGAGAGCGAGGTCAAAAGCTCCCCGGTCTCATCCTTGCTCTTGACCTCGATGTGGGCGGTGAGATCCCCCGAGGCGATCCGCTTGGAAGCGGCGATGGCCAGGTCCAGCGCCTCCTTGATCTTCCTCGCCACGAACCAGGCGAAGGCGAAGATCAAAACGGAGAGCCCGAAGGTCGCGCCGATGATCTGCCACTTCATCTTGTTCATCTCGGCGGTGACGTTGTCGACGTAGATGCCGCTTCCCACGATCCAGCCCCACTCCTTCATCAGCATCACGTAGGAGATCTTCGGGACCGGGACCGTGGAGCCCGGCTTGGCCCACATGTAGTCCACCACCCCTTCGCCCTTCTCCTTGCAGACGTTGACGAACTCGACGTAGAGCTTCTTGCCGTTGGGGTCCTTGTTGTCGTACTGGGTCTTGCCGATCATCTCCGGCCTGATGGGGTGCATCAGCACCTTGGTGTCGAGGTCGTTGACCCAGAAGTACTCGTTCCCCTGGTAGCGCATCTCGCCGATCTGCTTCAGAGCGTCGGCCTGGGCCTGCTCCAGGGTCTTCGCCCCCGCCTTGTAGGCGTTGTAGTTGTTGGTCAGGACGTCGTAGGCCACGTCCACTACTGCCTTGGTTGCGTCGATTTTCTCCGCCATCAGCTTGTTCTGCACGAAGGGGAGCACGTAGAACATCACCCCCAGCACCATCATCACGATGGTCGCCACGGAGATGCTGAGGATCTTGGTCAATATTTTCCAGTCTTTGAATGCCGTTGTCTTCATATGTTCACCACCTCTTTTTGAGTGTTTTCCGCGCTTTGTTCCACGATCTGCAGCTCCTCGCTGCCGATCAGCTTCTCGATGTCCACCAGGATCAGCATCTCGTCGTTCAATGTCCCAAGCCCCGTGATGTAGCGGGTGTCGAGGGCGGCGCCGAGTTCCGGCGGCGGCTTGATGCTTTGCGCCGGGAGCGCCACCACGTCGGAGACGCCGTCCACCACGATCCCCACCACCTTGCCCAGCACGTTGATGATGATCACCACGGTGAACTCGTGGTAGGTGGCCTCTCCCACGTTGAACTTGATGCGCAGGTCCACGATCGGCACGATCACCCCGCGCAGGTTGATCACCCCCTTGATGAAGGAAGGGGTGTTGGCGATCCGGGTGACGCAGTCGTACCCCCTGATCTCCTGGACCTTCAGGATGTCGATCCCGTAGCTCTCGCTTCCCAGGGTGAAGGTGAGGTACTCCGACGACCCCTCCAACCGTGTCTCCTGCTCGACGCTGCCGTGAGCTGTCTGCATGTTTTTCCTGCCTCCTTTCTCCTAGGACTTCTTGTGCATCTGGAACAATTCGGTCAGGTCCAGGATCAGCGCCACGCGCCCGTCCCCTAAGATGGTCGCCCCCGCGCTCCCCTCGACCCGCCTGAAATTGGTTTCTATGCTCTTCACCACCACCTGCTGCTCGTCCAGAAGCCGGTCCACGAGGATTGCTCCCCGCTCTCCGTCCCCTTCGACCAGCACCAGTATTCCGCGCTCGGGCTCCTGCACCTCCGGTTCCAGGTTGAACAGCCGGTGCAGCCTGATGATGGGGAGGTATTCGCCCCGCACCTGGACCACCTGCCTGCCGTTCACCGTTTTTAACTGGTCGGGCTTTGGCTGCAGCGATTCAATCACCACGTTGATGGGGATGATGAATTTCTCCCCCCCCACCGCGACGGTGAGCCCTTCCAGTATGGCGAGGGTGAGCGGGAGGCTTATGGTGAAGCGCGCCCCCGCCCCGGCCTCGGAGGCGATCTGGACCCGCCCCCCGATCGACTGCACGTTCTTCAGCACCACGTCCATCCCGACGCCGCGCCCGGAAAGGTCGGTCACTTCCTCGGCGGTGGAGAAGCCCGGGGCGAAGATGAGCTGCCACACCTCGTCGTCGTGCATGGAGTCGGAGCAGGGGATCCCCCGTTCCTGCGCCTTGGCGAGGATGCGGCCGCGGTTCAGCCCCGCGCCGTCGTCGATCACGTCGACGACGATCCTTCCACCCACCTGAGAGGCTCTAAGCTGCAGGGTCCCGGTCGGCTCCTTTCCGGCGGCAAGGCGCGCTTGCGGCGTCTCCAGGCCGTGGTCCAGCGCGTTTCTCACCAGGTGGGTGAGCGGGTCGGCGATCTTCTCGATCAGCCCCCGGTCCAGCTCGGTCCCCTCGCCGGTGGTCTTGAACTCGACCTGCTTGCCGAGTTTCGCGGCCAGTTCGCGCACCAGCCGGGGGAAGCGGCTGAAGACCACGCTGATGGGGACGAGCCGTATCGACATCACGCTCCCCTGCAGGTCGCGGGTGTTCCGCTCCAGTTGCGCCAGCCCCCTCTGCAGCGCCTGGTGCAGCATCGGGTCGAGCCCGACCGCTATCTGCGCCAGCATGGCCTGCGTGATCAGGAGCTCCCCCACCTGGTTGATCAGCTGGTCAACCTTCCCCACGTTCACCCGGATCGAGGACTCGGTTTCGGTTCCGCGCCGTCCGAAGGCGCCGGGGGCCATCTCGTTGCTGTCGTAGGCTCGCCTGCCCGGGGGGGCGGGGGCGACGGTCCCGGGAGCGTCCTCCTTTGCGTCCTCCCCGCGCCGCTCCTGCCAGGGGAGCTCCTCGATCTGCAGTTGCTCCTCCTCGGCGACGAACATGAAGGCCTCGACGAGCTTCTCTCTCCCCGCCTGCGAAACGAGGGTGAACTCCCAGTGCGTGACGCAGCGCATCGGGTCGAGATCTTCCAGCTCCGGTGTCTCGGCCAAGAAGGCGCGGCAGTGGAATTCGCCAGCCAGGGCGAGTTCAGAGAGCTCGGAGACGATGCTCTCCATGCGGATGCCGCGGTGGAAGATCTCCGGGTCCGGGGAAAAGGTGAGCCGGTAGCGGACGGGGAGGGGGGAAGCATCCTGCGCCCGCGCCGTTTCCGTCGGGGCTTGGCGGACGTCGCCGCCTTTCGATGCCGGCGCCGCCAGTTGCTGCAGCTTGGCCCGCACCTGGTCGATCGCCTCCTGGGATACCGGCTTTCCTTCCCGGTGCCCGGCAAGCTGCATCGATATGACGTCGCCGGCTTCCAGGAACAGGTCGATCATCTCCGGCCGGAAGGGGATCTCGTGGTTTCTCAAGAGGTCGAGCAGCGACTCCATGACGTGGGTCACCACGGTCATGTCCTCGAAGCCGAAGATCCCGGCCCCCCCCTTGATGGAGTGGGCGGCGCGGAAGATGGCGTTCAACTGCTCGTGGTCGGGCTCGCGGTCCCCCAAAGCGATGAGGATCTGCTCCATCTCGGCCAGGTTCTCGGCGCATTCCTCGAAGAAGACCTGGTTGAAGCGTTTGAGATCGATACTGTCGTTTCCACCTGTTGGAGTGGTCATGCTGGATTCCTTGCCTGCTTCGTCGTCTAAACCGGGAGTCCCCGAGGTTCGTTGGTTAAAGGGAGGGCAAAACAGAGAACGTTTCTGAAAAGCCAAGAAGGGATATTTCGGCTGCGACTTCCGGTCCCAGACAGACGGCGGGCATGATGCCGTGCCGCCTGAGATGCTCCAGGAACAGGGCCAGCAGCTGGCAGCCGCAGGCGTCGATGTGGTCCACCTGGCGGAGGTCCAGTTCGACGGTTTCAAATTTCTGCTCGACAAGCTCGTTCAGCCGGCAAACGAGCGCCTGGTGGAGCGCCAAGGCCTCCTCCCGGGAACAGGCCCCCTTGAACGTGACATGACTGTCATTAACAAATACTATTTCGCTCGATTCCATTGATCTCCACTGGACTTACGAACACATGATTATTGTTGCCGTTTTGTATTCCATATATACAACCGTTGTTTTATATTTTCTTCTTCGGCAAGCGAGGCGAGAACTTTAATGGGTTTTCGTTTTCTCCTATCCGTTGTGCAACGGTCGACGGGGCGCCCTGGACAGCAGTCTCAGGGTCGATAAATCCGTGGAAAACATATGGGAATGGGGGGGCTGAAGGGGGGCGAAGCGCGCTCAACCCGCGCGCGAACGGGAGAAGACAGTGGGGGTGCCTGGGGGACCGCTGGGACGAAACACGAAGGACACGGGAGGTGGGGATGCGCAGGAGAAGGCGGTGGGACTGCCTGGGGGAAGGAGGGGCGGCGCCGGGCAAAACCCCGGCGCCGGTTACCTGCGTGGCGGCCGGTCAGGGGGTGAGCGAACCGGAACGAAGCTTTTCCAGCGGAATCAATCCGTCCTGTTGCCGGCCGACGCTGAGCCGGATCTTGACCAGGTCGCCCAGCATCTGCAGCGAGTCCAGCGCGGGGTTCACTTTCGAGGCGGCGCAGTTTTTCCACTGGATCGGGACCTCGGCGACGCTGTAGCCGTGGCGCCTGGCCAGGGCCAGGATCTCCACGTCGTAGGCGAAGCGGTCGATGCGCGCCTGTCCGAAGAGCTTGCGTGCGACCTCCCCATGGAAGAGCTTGAAACCGCACTGGGTGTCGCTGAATTCGTCAGTGACGAGGAGTCGGACCGCCTTGTTGAAAAGCCGTCCCATGCCGCGGCGCCAGGGGGGCTGGGCCTGCACCACCTCGCTTTGCGGCAGGGCGCGGGAGCCGATGGCGATCTGGTGGCTGCGCGCGGCGAGGAGCTTTTTCAGGGTCTCCAGTTCCTCGATCGGGGTGGAAAGGTCTGCGTCGCTCACCAGCACCAGCTTCCCCCGGGACGCCTGCACCCCCTGCCTGAGGGCGTATCCCTTGCCGCGGTTTTTGGGGTAACTGATCAGTCTGAGCCCCGGCATCCGCTGGGCCATCTCCCGCACCAGCGAAGCGGTGGCGTCGGTGCTGCCGTCGTCGACCACCACCACCTCCGCCTCATGTTGCTTCTCGGCGAGGTAGGCCTGGATCTTTCCAAGCGATGCCGGCAGTCTCTGTTCTTCGTTGTAGGCGGCGATGACAATGCTCGTTTCCGGAAGCATGGCAACCTCCTTCAAGGAGGCGAAGATCCGCGACTACTGGGGGAGATGTCCGGACTCCGCGCGGCGTCCGCTGCTTCTGGAGCGGCTTTATCCCTACATCTTCAAAAACCCGGGCCGCGGCCGCAGCTTCCTGCAGGGCTTCTTCGCTGTATCCCGGGAGCAGATGCAGGAGCCCTTTTTCTCCCATGCGGTCCGCTGGCACGCCGGAGAGCGCAACCTCGGTTTCCTGGCGCCGGAGTGCCTGGCCCTCCTGTCGCAATACCGGCCGCTGGAGGAACTCGCCCGGTGGCTCCCGGAGAGTTTCCTGCGCCGGGACCTCTTGTCCCGGGCCCAGGTGCTGGAGATGGAGATCTTCCTCTCCAATTTCCTGCTCTCCTCGCAGGGGGACCGGGTAGCCATGGCCCACTCCGTCGAGATGCGTCACCCATTTCTGGATTACCGGGTGGTCGATTTCGCCTTCCGCCTTCCGGCCAAATGGAAGGTGCGGGGGCTCAATGAGAAGTTCCTTTTGAGGCACGCCTTCCGGGGGATGCTGCCGGAGGCGATCGCCAGAAGGGGGAAGCACCCCTACCGGGCTCCGATCAGCGAACTGTTCCGGGGGGGCGCGCCCCCCGATTACGTGGACGAGTCGCTTTCGGAGCGAAGCCTCAAGGAAAACGGTTATTTCAACGTCGACAAGATCCGCCGCCTCTATGCCAAGGTCAAGGGGGCTCCCCCCGGTACCGTCGGCGAGTTCGAGAACATGGCGCTCATCGGCGCACTCTCAACGCAGATACTGCACCGGCAGTTCATCGCCGGTGCATCGTTGCGGCGCAGTCCGGTTGTGGAGCCGGACCTGGTGCGGTACGGACGCATCTGAAAAAGGAGTCAGGTATGGAGCCTGCGGTACACAACCTATTGGAAAACAGCGCGAGGATCCGTCCGGACAAGGTGGCCCTGGTGCAGGGCGATCTGCGCGTCACCTACCGCCAGGTAAACAGCCGCGCCAACCGGGTTGCCGGTTGGCTCATCGACGAGGGTGTCCTTGCCGGCGAGCGGGTAGTCATGCTGCTTAGAAACGGCATCGAGTACCTGGCGAGCTACTACGGCATCCTCAAGGCGGGGGCGGTCGCGGTCCCTTTGAACTGCGAGCTGCGCCCGGAGGGGCTCGGCGAACTCCTGGCTGAACTGCACCCCGCAGCCGTGATCTGCGGCAGCGAAGGGGAGCAGCTTCTGCATAGCATCGACAGCGACACCTTCGGGGCCCGGCTCCTGCTGATCAAGGACCCGAGCCGCTCCTTTTCACACCGGAGCGCCAGGGTCTTTGCCTGGGACGAGGTCGTGCACGACGCCGAGCTTGCCGACCACGGCCTGGCCACCAACGCCCCCACCCTCGCCAGCATCGTCTACACCTCCGGGTCTACCGGCACCCCAAAGGGGGTGATGCTCTCCCACCGCAATATCGTCAGCAACACCTGCTCCATCATCCAGTACCTCGGCTTGAACGAGAACGACGTCCAGATGGTGGTGCTCCCCTTTTTCTACGTGATGGGTAAATCCCTTCTGAACACGCACGTGGCGGTAGGGGGGACCGTGGTCGTCAACAACGAATTTGCCTACAGTGCGCCGGTGATACGGCAGATGGCGCGGGAGGGGGTGACCGGGTTTTCAGGGGTCCCCTCGACCTACGCCTATCTGCTGCATCGGTCGCCGCTGGCGGCTTTCCGGGACAAGCTCCCTGCACTGCGCTACTGCACCCAGGCCGGAGGGCACATGGCGCGTGAGATCAAGCAGAGGCTCCTGGAGACCCTCCCGCCGCACACAAGGCTCTACATCATGTACGGAGCCACCGAGGCCGCGGCCCGGCTCACTTATGTGGAGCCGGAACTGCTGGTGGAGAAGATCGATTCCATCGGCAGGGCCATACCGGGAGTGACCGTCCGGGTTCTTGACGAAAGAGGGGAGGACGTAGCCGAGGGTGAGGTCGGCGAACTGGTGGCCTCGGGACCTAACATCATGCTGGGGTACTGGAACGACCCCACGGCCACCGAGAAGGTCCTCGACGGCAACGGCTACCACACCGGCGACATGGGGTACCGCGACGCGGACGGCTACCTCTACGTCACCGGCAGGAAGGACCATCTGCTCAAGGTGGGAGGGCACCGCCTGGACCCCCAGGAGATCGAGGACGCGCTGATGGCGACCGGCGAACTCCTGGAGGTGGCGGTGCTGGGCGTGGATGATCACCTTTTGGGGAAAAGGCTGGTGGCGGTCGCGGTGCCGCTCCAGGAGAACCCAAGCGACAAACTGCTCCTCTCCCGCTGTCTGGCGAGGCTCCCCAGGCACAAGATCCCCTCCGAGGTCAGGTTCGTCGCCGCTTTGCCCAAATACCCCAGCGGCAAGATAGACCGCACAGCCTGCCTGGAGGCTCCACCCCTGGACGTCCCGAAGCTTTAGGGATGCTGGGGAGACTGAGAAAAAGGTGAAAAGGGTGACCATATGAACCGTGGCAAATTTTCCAAAGAAGTGCTCCTCTTGGACCCGGAACGGGAAGTGGAGCGGATCTGCGCCAGGGTGAGAGAGCTGATGCTGACCCAGGTGAAACGGCGCGGCTTGGTGGTGGCGCTATCCGGGGGGATCGACAGCAGCGTCACCGCGGCCCTCGCGGTGAGGGCCATCGGCAAGGAGCGGGTGGTGGGCCTGGAGATGCCCGAACGGTTCTCGTCCGAAGAGAGCCAGAGGCTAAGCGGCAAGCTCGCCTCCTCTCTCGGGATCGAGACGGTGCTCGAGGAGATCTCGGCAGCCCTGGAAGCGGTGGGGTGCTACCGCAAGTACGACGAGGCGGTCCGGATGGTGCTCCCGGACTACGGGGAGGGGTGGAAGTCGAAGATCGTGATCACCAACAACATGGAGCATCCCGGCTTCACCTCCTTTTATCTCGTGGCCCAGGACCGGGGCGAGGCGGTGACCCGCGTCCGCCTCCCCTTCAAGCCGTACCTGCAGATCGTCGCCGCCACCAACTTCAAGCAGCGCATCCGCAAGATGCTGGAGTACTACCACGCGGACCGGCTCAACTTCGCCGTGGCCGGCACCCCGAACCGCCTGGAGTACGACCAGGGCTTTTTCGTGAAGCTTGGGGACGGCGCCGCCGACATCAAGCCGATCGCGCACCTGTACAAGTCGCAGGTGTACCAGTTGGCCGAGTACCTAGGGGTGCCCGAGGAGATCCGGCGCAGAGAGCCGACCACGGACACCTACTCGCTGGCGCAGGGGCAGGACGAGTTCTACTTCTCGCTTCCCTACCAGGAGATGGATCTCTGCCTTTTCGCCAAGAACCACGGGGTGGCGCCAGAAAGCGTGGCGGAAGTCCTGGGGCTTTCTCCGGACCAGATCCGGCTGGTATTCCAGGACATCGAGGTGAAAAGAAGCAGCACCCGATACCTGCACCTGCCTCCCCTGCTGGTGGAGGCGGTCAACTGGCAGTGAAGCAGCAGATCGCAACCAAAGGAGACGCATATGAGCCTGCTAGAAGAGATCAGAAGCTTCATCGTGGACAATTTCCTCTTCGGGGACGCCGGAAACCTTAACAACGACAGCTCCTTCATCAAGGAAGGGATTGTGGACTCCACCGGGATACTGCAACTGGTCGAGTTCATCCAGGAACAGTACCGGGTGGTTGTGGAGGACGAGGATCTTATCCCGGAGAACCTTGATTCGGTCAACAAGGTTGCGGTCTTCGTGGAAAGCAAGATGAAGATGGCGGCTTTGGTGGAAGACGAGATCGAGGTGGCGGTAGGCGGCGCCGACGGCGCGGCTTGAGCGGGAGCGGATCATGTTAGGGAAAGTGCTGCAAAGGATGCTGGGCAAGCTCGCCATGGTGGTCCCCGGAGGGTTCTCACTGAGGCCCTGGCTGCACAGGATGCGCGGCGTCCGGATCGGGAAGAACGTCTGGATCAGCCAGCTGGTCTACATCGACGAGATACACCCCGAGCAGATCAGCATCGGGGACAACGTAACCATCGGCCTCAGGTGCACCATCTTCGCCCATTTCTACCTGGGGGACCGGCCGCTGGACACCGGGAAGGGGAGGGTGGTGATCGAAAAGGACGCCTTCATCGGCCCCAACTGCACCATCCTCAACGGCGTCACCATAGGAGCGGGATCGGTTGTCGTGGCGGGGAGCGTGGTGACGAAGTCGGTCCCTCCGGGGGTCCTCTTCGGCCACACCCCCGCTTCCCCGCTGGCGCGCATCACGCACCCCCTGACCAGCGACGGCCAAGTCGACTACGACCGCTTCGTCTTCGGCCTGAAAAAGCTCTAGTCCCGGAAGGTTTTTCTTAAAAGGTAGGCGAAAAGCGCCAGTGCCAGCAGGAGCGCCACCGCGATCCCCCCCACAACCCTCCTTCTACCCTGTTCGTCGTCAATGAGCTGCAGTTCCCCGTCCAGCTTGGACAGCTCCGCGTTGATCCTCCCCGATTCCGACTTGACCAGCGCCGTGTTCACCTCGTGGAAGAGCGAGTGGAAGCTGTTGCGGACCGAGAAGAGTTCCTTGCCGAGCCTCTCGGTGTCCACCCCGATGGACTGGTACCGGCTAAGCCTCCCCTCGATCCCCTGGATGTGCGCCTCGGTCTGCTGCATGGCGTCCCTGATGATCCTTGCCCTCTCGAAGCTGTGGCAGCGGCTGCAGCTCTTTTCGTTGATCAGGGCAAGCGAAGCCTTTAGCACCTCGTGGTTTCCATGGCAGGTGACGCAGGTAGGGCCACCATTGCCCAGAGCCCTGCCATGCGCGCTGGAGAGGTAGTCCTTAAGCACCCCGGGATGGCAGCGGCCGCAAAAGGCGGGGATGGCGGTCTCCTTTGGCGCCCCGAGGAACCCCTTGGCGGGGGTCATTGCCGTGGGGGCGTCGGTTGGGTCGCCGCCGTGGCAGCTGTTGCAGGAAATGCCGTTTTGGGCATGCACGCTCTTTTTCCAGAGGTTCACCGGCGCGCCCAGCCGGTCCGGTAGGGAGCCGTGGCACTGCAGGCAGACGCTCTCAGGCGGCGCCTCAGCGCTCCAGGCGGAAAAGGCGAGAAGGAGCAGGGGGATCAGGATGAACAGGGTTTTTCGGGTCCGGGTCATGAGAAGTGCCCCCATACGGTAAGAGCGATCCAGAGCAGGATCCCGCCTACTACTAGCGTCAGGAAAAGCGGGCGCTTCAGCGGGTGCCGCTCCGGCGAGCGGTCGGCGAAGGGGAGTAGGGCCAGGAAGGTCATGGCCGCCCCCTGCACGGTGAGCCCCAGAAGCTCGTTCGGGAATATCTTCAGGGTCTGGTAGTTGGCCAGGAAGTACCATTCGGGCTTTATGTGCGCAGGCGTCTTGAACGGGTCCGCCGGGACGAAGGCGTCAGGCGTGAACGGCATCGAGGGCCAGAAGAAGACCACCCCGAGGAAGATGGCGAGGTAGATGCAGATCGAGGTGGTGTCCTCCAGCATGTAGTTCGGGAAGAAGGGGATGCCACCCGGGTGGCTCTGGTAGCGGTAGCGCTCGGGCTGGAACGGCGTCGCGGTGTCGCTTCTGCCAAAGGGGGGGGGCGAGACGCCGGTCCGCTTCAAGAGGAAGATGTGCACCACGATAACCATCGCGATCACCAGCGGCAGGAAGGCCACGTGCAGCGCGAAGAAGCGCCCGAGCGTCGCCGGGCCGACTAGCTTGCCGCCGCGCAGGAATTCCACCATCCACGGGCCCGCCACAGGGAGCGCGCTCACCGAGTTGGTGGCGACGGTGGTGGCCCAGAAGGAGAGCTGGCTCCAGGGGGCGAGGTAGCCGGTCAGCGAGATCCCCTGCACTAAAGAGAAGAGCAGGAAGCCGCTGAGCCAGTTCATCTCTCGCGGGCTTTTGTAGCTTCCCATCACCAGGGTGGAGAGCATGTGCAGGATCAGCGCGGCGATCATGGTGTTCGACCCCACCGCGTGGCAGAGCCGGATCAGCCAGCCGAAGGGGACCTCGTTCATGATGAAGTTGACGCTCTTGAAGGCCTTCTCCGCGTCCGGGACGTAGTAGACCAGAAGCAGCATTCCGGTAACCACCTGGATGGCGAAGGCGACCAAGAGGACGCTGCCCAGGGAATACCAGGCGTTTATGTTGCGGGGGAGCAGGTAGCCGGTGAGCTCCTTATCCGCGATTTCGCCGATGCCGACCCGCAGGTCGACCCAACGGTACAGACGTTTTAGCAAGGACATTGCGCCTCCATGTACGGCAAAGGACTAACCTATGGTGATGTTCCCGCCGGTGACCGTCACCGGGATCCTCGCCAGCGGCTTGGGAGGGGGGCCGGCCAGCACGGTGCCGTCTATGGCGAACTGGCCGCCGTGGCAGGGACAGAGAAAATGCTGCTGCTCCTTCACCCACTGCACGATGCAGCCGAGGTGGGTGCAGACCGCGGAAAGGGCGACCATCTCCCCACCCTTGGTCTTGATCAGGACCGCGGAAGAGCCGCCGTACTCGAAGAACTTCGCCTCCCCTTCATGGAGGTCGGCGGCCGAGATCACCAGCTTCTGCAGCCCCGTCGCCCCGGACCTGGGAGCCAGATAACGAAAGACCGGGTAGCCCGCGGCAACTGCTGCAGCGGCCGCTGTCCCGGCCAGACACACCCCTAAAAACTTCCTCCTGCCCTCACTATCCATGCACCCTCCCGCGGTTGCCCTTTTCTGGTTCGGCTCAAGTATAATGACTGCCCCTGCCATTTCAAGTGCCACAGGCTCATGAAAATGGCCTTTGTCGCCGCCTCACCTTCGCACCGGATCCTTGAATTCGCCCCAGGCGCAGGGAAGGGGCTCGCTGAAGAGCTCACAATCTAATGAACAGACGCGGCGCTCACCCGAGGGATTGTGCTTTACCGGTAGCCGGAACTTGGGTATCATTTCGCGGCCTGCCCCCGGGAGTTTCCGGAGCCGGCGCAAGCGACGCGAAATAAAAGGAGAGAGCATGGAAACCTACTACGACCCCAAGGACCTCGGGAGCTTCGCCGAGGTGGCAAAGGACGCGCCTGAGCTTGCCGGGAAGTTCTTTGCCTACTACAACGAGGTCTTCGCCGAAGGGGAGCTGACCGAGCGGGAGAAGGCGCTCATCGCCCTTGCCGTAGCCCACACCGTCCAGTGTCCCTACTGCATAGACGCCTACACCCGGGCCTGCCTGGAGAAGGGATCACACCTGGGCGAGATGACCGAGGCAGTCCACGTGGCGACCGCCATCCGCGGTGGAGCCTCCCTGGTGCATGCGGTGCAGATGCGCAAGATCGCCGAGAAGCTCTCGCTGTAAGGGGATGGGGATGCCGATGGCTGCAAACGGACAAATGGGAGGAAGAGCGTTTCACGAGGCGCTGGAAAGGCACGGCCTGCAACTGACCCGGGAGGAGACCCGGGTGCTTCAGGTGAACGTCGGGCTTGCCTGCGGGCTTAGCTGCCGCCACTGCCACCTGGAGGCGGGGCCGCAGCGGGACGAGGTGATGGACCTTGAGACCATGGAGGCGGTGATCGACTGCGCCCGCCGCTTTAGGTTCGAGAGCATCGATCTTACCGGGGGCGCCCCCGAGCTGGTCCCGGACCTGGAGCGGTTGGTGCGCGCGCTCGCCCCTCTCACCGGCAGGCTCATGGTGCGCACCAACCTCGTGGCGCTCGATGGCGCAAGGGGCGCGGCTCTTTGCGAGCTCTACCGGGAGCTGGGGGTGGCCCTGGTGGCTTCCCTGCCGGCAACCAACGCCTCCCAGACCGAGGCCCAGCGCGGGGAGGGGGTCTGGGGGCGGAGCATCGAGGTACTGAAGAAGCTGAACGCGCTGGGGTACGGGATGCCGGAGAGCCCGCTCAGGCTCGACCTGGTCTCCAACCCGTCAGGGGCCTTTCTCCCCCCACCGCAGCAGCAGGCCGAGCAGAAGTTCAGAAGCGATCTCTTCCGCAGGCACGGCATCAGCTTCCACTCCCTTTACACCTTCGCCAACGTGCCGCTGGGGCGTTTCCGGAGTTTCCTGGAGCGCTCCGGCAACCTCGATGCGTACCTCGCCAAGCTCTCCGACGGCTTCAACCCCTGCAGCGTCCCCGGGCTCATGTGCCGCTACCAGCTCTCCGTCGACTGGCGCGGCAGGCTCTACGACTGCGACTTCCACCTGGCGCAGGGGGTCTGGCACGGTGGGGGGGAGACCCACATCTCGGCGCTTGCCGAGCTCCCCCCGCCCGGGACAGCGATCCCCACCGCAGACCATTGTTTCGCCTGCACGGTAGGCGCCGGCTTCACCTGAGGCGGGAGCATCGTGGCCTAGTTAGGCCGCTTATCCTGCGGGGGCTCCTTGGGGAGTCGCGTCGGCTTTCTGGCCGGCCGGAACCGCTGACCCCGGTACTTCTCCCGCTCTTCCCAGTAGCGCCGGTACTCCTGGTTCCTGAGCTCCCTCATCGTCGCCAGGTCGTATTTCAGCAGCTGCGGGGGAACCTTCCCCTTGCGCACCGCGCCCCAGGGGCCGTCGTAGGAGCTGGAGCGGTACCAGCTCCCCTCACGCCAGAGGTAGTACCCCTGGGGGAGGTAGAAAAGGTCCTCCGGCACCCCCACCGCGACCCCGACCCCGAGCCGCGCCGGAAACAGGAATTCCGGGGGAGGCTTCACCGCGGGCTTCACCGGCTGTGCAGGTTTTACCCCCTGTGGCTGACTGCGGCCGTTTTGCTGCGGCTGCGGCTGGCGCGGCTCGGTGTAGCGCCGGTGGTACTCCTCGTACATCTGGTAGGGGTAATAGGTGTAGAAGGACCCCCGCGCCGGGCCGCTGCTGGAGAGAAACAGCAAGGCGCAAAGGATCGCCGTCGTGCATCCGTGTCTGTTCATAGGCACCCCCGCTGGCATGAAGCCTCCCCGAAAATGAGCCCTGCAGCTTGCAGTCTCAGGCTTTTGCTGCATCCGCGGCCCTTTTGGGTTTGATTGGAAAATACTAATTGATTCTCTTGGGGCGGGGGGAAAAGTCAAGCCGATTTTTCATTGGGAAGATCGCCGGCTTCTGAGGTATAGTGTCTTCCGCCGGCGTTCAGGCGGAAGATCCAGCAGTAACGGGGAGTTGAAGGAGGACAAGGTGGCCGGTAAACCATGGGTGGACAAGGATCAGTGCATAAGCTGCGGTATCTGCATCGGCAACCTGCCGCAGGTATTCCGCTTCGACTCGCACGGCAAGTCGGAGTGCTACGACCCTGAAGGGGCGGACCCGGAGACCATCCAGGCGCAGGCGGTGGACCTTTGCCCGGTCTCCTGCATCGTGTGGGTGGAATGACCGGGAGCGCCGTGAAGAAGACCGGCCTCGCCAAGGGGATGGCGCTTTTGGCCTGCGTCATAGGCATCAGCCTCCTGCATTACCTCACGCCGCTGCGGCTTGCCATGCTGCACGACATCTTCCAGCGCCTCTACTACATACCCATCATCCTCGCCGCCTACTGGTTCGGCTTTCGCGGCGGCATCGGCTGCGCCCTCCTGGTCACCTTCTGTTACGCCCCCCATATCCTCTTCCAGTGGGGGGGGCATATCGCCATGGAGATGGAGAAGTATCTCGAGGTGATCCTCTACAACGTGGTCGGGGGGATCACCGGGATGCTGTCGCAGCAGGAGCGGACCCGCAGGGAACAGCTGGAGGAGACGGCCAAGGGGCTGGAGGATTCCTACCGGCAGCTGAGGAGCCAGTCCGAGCTCATCATCAGGATCGAGGAGCAGTTGCGCCGGGCGGAGCGCCTCTCCGCTCTGGGCGAGCTTTCCGCCATCCTTGCCCACGAGATACGGAACCCTCTCGCCTCGATCCGCGGCACCGCCGAGATCCTGATGGGGGACGGGGCGGCCGCCAACCGCGACGAGTTCCTGGAAATACTGGTGAAGGAATCCGACCGCCTGAACCGCGTGGTGGAGGATTTCCTGCGCATGGCGCGCCCCGAGCCGGCGGTGAAGAAAGAGTGCGACATAAACTACGAGCTTGCCAACATCGTGATGCTCCTCTCCGCCCAGGCTCAAGGCGAGGAGGTGGAGCTCGACTTCGCCCCCGGGGAGATCCCGGCGGTCACGGCCGACCCCGAAAAACTGCGCCAGGCCTTCATGAACATCATCCTTAACGGCATCCAGGCCTCGGCGCCGGGGGGGAGGGTCCAGGTGACGACCAGCTTCGACAGCCAAAGCCGCAGCATCGAGATCCGCTTCTGCGACAACGGTCCCGGGATCGCTGCCGAGGCGATCGGAAAGATCTTCGAGCCCTTCTTCACCACCAAGGGGAGCGGCACCGGTCTCGGTCTCTCCATCACCAGGAAGATCCTTGAGGGGCACGGCGGGACGCTGGAGGTGGAGAGCGCGCCGGGGGAGGGGGCCTGCTTCAGGGTCCGGCTACCGGCTTAGGGGTAGTGGGTATTGTGGAAAATCCTACGACGCTTGCGGGATATTCTACAGGGTCCCACCGGCCGCTGTCGGCGCTCGGGACGGCGCCGCCAATGATCTCCAGTAGTTGCAGCCGGCATCAACGGTGGCACGCTACTTGTACCTGCATTGCCCGTTCACTGTGGCAGGCGCCTTTTCCGGCGCCTTGGCGAATGGAGCAAGCGCATGAAAAACATAAGGTTCAAAATCGTCAACTCTTGCCTGGTTGTCGCCGTGGTGGTCATCCTCGTCGTCGCGGCCTTCCACGTGCGGGTCGGAGCGACGGCCGACCAGGTGGTGGTACTGCGCACCTCCGGGATGACCTGCAGCAGTTGTGTCGGCAAGATAACCAAGGCGTTGCAATCCGAGCGCGGAGTGGCCGCCACCGAGGTCGATCTGGCGGGGGGGGTGGTCATTGCCGGGTACGATTCCAAGCAGGTGGCGCCTGAGCGGCTGGCAAAAACCGTTGCCGCCACCGGGTTCAACTCCGAGGTGGCACAGGTGCTTACGCCCCAACAGTTCAAGTCACTTGCTGGACGGGAGCTCGGCGCCCAGTCCGCCCCTGGGGGGTGCTGCGGCCCGCGCGGTTGCAACAGCCGCCAATAAGAGCCGGAATGAAGTCTAGATCAACCTCTGCTGCAAGTTTCAGCACGAATGCCCCGGCAGACCCGGGTGAAAAGGAGCAACTAATGGTTTGTCACTGCAGAAAAGGCCTGAAGTACCTCTTGCTGGTGTCCCTGTCGCTCGTCGTCGCGGCGACCGTCGCCTTCGCCTTCACCATCCCCGGGATGGGGAAGTACGACAAGGTGAAGCCGGTAAACGGCAGCGTCGTCATCCCCGTCTCCAAGGTAAGCGACGGCAAGGCCCACTACTACAAATTCACAGACGGCGGGAAGGAGATCAACTTCTTCTTGGTCAAGGGCAGCGACGGGGTGCTGCACACAGCCTTCGACGCCTGCGACGTCTGCTTCCGGGAAAAGAAAGGGTACGAGCAGCAGGGAGACAAGATGGTCTGCAAGAACTGCGGCATGAAGTTCGCTACGGCCCGCATCGGAGCTGCCAGCAGCGGCGGCTGCAACCCCTCGCATCTCCCGGCGAAAATCGACGCGGCGAACGTCAGCATCACCGTTACCGACCTTAAGGCCGGCGCCCGCTTCTTCTAAACTTTGGGTGTCCCCTCCCTCCGCCGCACCACGGTCCGCGGGGGGGGGGAACCCTCCCCCAGCCCCTGCCGGTTCCCCACCCCTGATGCCGCTTTCCCCCGCTTCGAGGCATTTCTTGACACCCGTCCGCCCCCCGGTGTATTAAACATAGTCGAGACAGCACCAGGGGAGAATAGATGACCAAGGACAAAGACGAGCGCAAGAGGAGTCACCTCAAGCTCGTGGTAAATAACCCGGAGATCCGGAGCGCCCGGCCCGCGGCAGCCGAGCAGGAGTTCGTGCCGCTGGAGGAGCTGATCGCCAACCGCGACCTGTTCCGGCCGGCATTCTACCGCGGCATGGGAAGGCTGCAGACCAAGGGCTACCAGACCCTGGAGCGCTTCCTGGCCGGCAGGGGTGCGCCTTATGGGATCGATCCCATTCACGGCAAGGTGCTGGTGCTTCCCGCCGGCAGCGTTTCCCCCGAATCTCTTGAGTTCGGTTCGCCGCAGGACGAGGTGCTGCTCAGCATCTCCGAGGATGCCGGCGGCACCGGTCTTTGCTTCTCGCTCGAGATGATCCTCCCCTATTTCAGCGAGGACGACGCGGTCATGGAGGAGGCGCTTTTGTTCGCGCCGGTCCTGCAGTACGGCGCGCTCTTCCTCGAGGAAAACCCGCACGACGGCATGCTCGACCTGATCTACCGGCTGGCCGTCCCGCTGTTCCCCCCCCTTCTTACCACGCGCCTGGCCGAGAGGATGTTCTCCATCTTCTCGTTCGAACTCAAGGAAACGTTCCTGGCGCTCTCCGACTACCCCGAGGGGTAGGGCACAGCGCTCCTTCCCTCGCCCGTTCATTCACCCCCCCCGCCATGTTTCCGCCAGAGGGGTGAGGGGATATGTAATATTCTAATATTGAAATGTTCTCTGGATGGTGCTATTTACCTCTCATCCCATTTTCGTTTCAAAGGTAGCAACAAGATTAGCAACGCGCTGACCCGCTTCTCCTCCAGCGGCAGAATCAACCAATGTCACAAAATCCACCTTTAGCCGGCATTCTGGGACGCTGGGACTCCGGGACTCCGGGACTTGGAGTACCTTTACCTTGCATGGATGTTCTCCATCTTCTCACCTCTAACCTAAGTACACCTTCCTCGCCCTTTCCGCCGGTGATTTCTCTTCTGCTGTTCTAGTTCTGCGCAACACTCCTGTTCGAATTTTTTTTCAGTTAAACCGGTGCATTCCGTTGTTTGTTCGTCCAAGTGTTCAATCGTTGATGTACTGCCGCTCCCGCGGCTTCGCACGTCAATGGCGGTAAATCAACCGGTTATGTTGAGGCCCGTGTTGGCATGCCCGTTGCTGAACTCCAGAGCATGCAACAGCGAAGTGAAATTCGAGTTGGGGGATAACAATGAAAGGACTGTGCAGGCTCTTCCTGGCGATGTTTCTTTTATCAATTTCTGGTCAACCGGTTCTGGCTGATTTCGATTCTGCCTTGAACGCCTTTCGTCAGCAGCGCTATGTCGAGGCGGCCACAGAATTCAAAAAGTGCGATAGCGCGAAAGCCAACTTTTACCTCAGTCTTATGTACGGAATGGGGTGGGGGGTAGTGCGAAATAAAAAAGAGTCTGTGGGCTTTTTACGCCGGGCTAAAAAATTGGAACTGTTGGAGACGCAACAGTTTGCATTAGTTGCGAGCGAGAAGTGAAAGGAAGAGCGTTCTAAGTTTATAGGTCTCTATATGCGGCTCACCGGCCGAGGGGCGGTCAGAGCACCTGACGCCCCTTTCATTTATCCCAACTCAACTTGTGCCCCCGCCCGCATCTGGACTTCAACGTCCTCTCTAAGCGACCTTCCTTTTAACACATCTCAGTTAACAGGACGGTTTTAAGACTCTGCCGTTAGTTCGTCGGCACTGATCTTCCTGTTAATGTCTCAAATTTAATTTATAAAATTCCAAATGTTTTTTGACACGTTAGCGTGGCTATGGTATAGCCTGTGATTAGTTTCACTTAGGCTGCATGCATCAACGTTTCATCAGTTGATGTCGTAGCTTTATTAGTGGAACTCCTGTTTGAACGGCGTGACAGCGTGAAACTGTTGGCTCATAAATGAACAATTGTCGTTGATATGCAAGGGAGGGGCATCATGTCCGTCAGGCATTTTCACTTGGGGCTTGTTTTTGCTAATTTTGCTTTGCCTGTGCTACTGGTCGCCGGATGCAACCAGGATACTTCATCGTCTGCCGGACCGGCTGACGGTCAATCTGCAACCACATTGGGCAAAGTGACCACCAGGGTGGCCACAAGCGCCGAAGTAAGCACCCTTCCCGCCCGCGGGAAACAGAAGCTTTCCGCTCCTCCCGCCGTAGCTGTTTTCGGGATGATCTACATCGATGCCAACACAGGCAAGGAATACATCTTTGATGGCAATTCCTGGGTTCCACACGACAATACCGTGGATAGTTTTTATGCAGCGCGTAAGGCGGAAAGCGCTGCAAAGACTGGTACGAAAACGGCGGCATCCATGGTCCAGTCGGACGTTTACCTCGATGGAGACCCCGCCTGCACCCCTTCCGGCGCCCACGGAGGTCCCGGCTCAACTCCTGCCGGACATTACGCCTATCAGTGCGCCGTATGCCACAAGGTTGGCGGTCGTGTTTCCTTTTTAAAAAGCGGTCCGGCATATGCGTCTGGGCTCGCGGCTCCAACCTACAACACTACCACTCAGACCTGCTCCAATGTGGCGTGTCACGTCGTGAGCGGCTCGTACAGTTACTACGTCTACGATTGGGGCCTCGACACCACGGTCCTGACAACGCTTACCTATGGCAGCTCGACCCCCCGCCCGACGGCGTCGTGGTTCTCCACCGGGGCTGCCGGATGCACCGCCTGCCACGACGATCCGCCCCGCAACGGTTCCACCGGAAGCAACGTCTGGCATAGCGGTAACCATGGCGGCCAGGGGCCAACCGGTGAGCGCAACCAATGCCAGTTCTGCCACCCAGATGCTTCCAGCCCCGGGAACGGCATCGGTGATACCATCACCAATAAGACTTTGCATGCAAACGGGACGGCGAATGTGTCAGCAGTATTCACCTCTGCCTGCTACGGCTGCCATTGAGATTACTTTGAATCCCAACGACAGGTGAGCTTGGAATTCATCGCGGACATCTGCCGTGGATCTGTAGTAGGACCTGCTTGGAGTGCAATGAGGGTCGATCCCTCGACGTGGCAGCCGTATCCTGCGGAACTCTCTGCAAAAGGAGGACTCATGTCTGGGAGATATGTAAACCTAAAGAGCCTCGATTTCACCCGGTATTTTTTTGCTTTGGTGCTGTTACTGGTGTCCGGCTGCGGCGACGTCTCCACTGTCACCCAAGGCGCGTCAGAAACCGGCGCATCCGAAAGTAAACAGACGATATCTGCTGCCTCCGCCGCGGATGTCAGCAAACTTCCGGTACAAGCGCGGCAGAGGCTTTCTGCCCCCCCCCCGGTTGCTGTGTTCGGCATGACCTATTTCGATACCACGATCGGAAAGGAGTTCATCTACGACGGCAAGATGTGGGTGCCGCATGACAGCACCGTCGAAAGCTATTACGTGAAGAAAGGCACTACCCTTTCTAAGACTGCTGCCCTGATGACGCAGGATGAAGTCTGCGTGGACGGGGATCCTTCATGTACCCCGACCGGCGCCCACGGCGCGCCAGGCATGGCGGTCGCTGGTCATTACACATTTGACTGCTCTGTGTGCCACAAGGTCGGCGGCCGACTTGTCTTCGATAAAAATGGGCCTGCCTATGCGGCGGGCAAGCCTGCTCCAACTTTTGACGCCAGCGCCAAGACCTGCCTCAACGTGGCGTGCCACAACATATCGGGTACCTTCAGCTACTACACCTATGACTGGGGTATGGATGCTGTGGTCCTCTGCACCTTGACTTACGGCGGCGGGGTGCCACGAGCCACGCCCTCATGGTACTCGACCGGTCCCGCCGGTTGCGCCGCCTGCCACGACGACCCTCCTCGTAATGGCTCCAATGGGAGCAACGTCTGGCACAGCGGCAAGCATGCCAACCAAGGGCCAACAGGAGAGGCTAACCAGTGCCAGTTCTGCCATCCTGACGCGTCCAGTCCGGGCAACGGTATCGGCGACACCATCACCGACCCCAGCCTCCATGCGAACGGCTCGGTCCAGGTGCAGGCAACCTTCAAATCGTGGTGCTTCGGCTGCCATTAGGGTGCCTAGCCAAATCCTTAGCTGAACAACAAGGGGCAGCCTTTTCCCGGCTGCCCCTTGTTTACTTCTCACTCGTTTTTTAAACCGCTGGGGGGACTAGCGCGACTCGCGGGGAAGGATCCCCGCAACCTGCTCCATGTCCCTTCTAAGTCTTTGTGCGGCGTAAAACTCCCTACGCGTCATTTCCCTTACCACAGCTTCCCTCACTTCGGCAGCCTTTTCCACGCCTTGTCGGGCCGCGAAATCCAGCCACACCCAGGCCTGCACCATGTCGCGGGAGTGCCCCTGAGTGTTGTACCAAAGGCCTATACGGAACTGGGACTCCGCATGGCCGTGCATGGCAGCGACGAGGTACCATTTCGTCGCTTCGGCTCCGGTGTTGAACTTCGCGGCATGTCGCTCATATAGTTGGGCGAGATCGTAAGCCGCTGCAATGTTACCGCAGGCCGCCGCGATGCGCAGCCATACGGCGGTATCTGACGGGTGGCAAGCGTTCCCGGGGCCTTTGTCGCAGTGCAGCGCCACCTGGTAGGCCGCCTCGGCAGGGGGCAAGGCGGCAAGAGCGTGCCACTTCGTTGCTTGTCCGGAGTCCGGAGGGCCATTTCCGGCGAGGTAGATCTGGGCAATTCCTTCTTGCGCACCAATGTGCCATTTCTCTGCCGCGAGCCGGTACCATTTCAGTGCCTCGGCGATGTTGCGTGGTGCGCCGCATCCTTCACGATACATGTTTCCCAGGAAGTACTGTGATTGGGGATCGCCTCGATCGGCCGCCTCCTTGAACCAAGCCGCCGCCTGTGCGTAATCGCTTTTGCCGCCCAGACCGGATGCGTACATGACCCCCAGGTTGTATGCAGCCTCAAGCTGCGATTGCCGTGCCGAAATGGAGAAGCAGTTGAACGCTTCGGCAACGTTACGCTCTATGTTGTGGCCAGTGGCGTAGTCGACACCGGTGTTGTTGGTGACGGCGGCGTTTCCGTCCCCTGCCAGTTCTGAAAAGAAACGGTCGTTCTGGGGGGCGCCGGCCGGATGGGCTGCGTCGACTATTTTTGATTTGCGCAGATCTGCCGCCCCCATCCCCTGCAGGGATAAACAGGCCTTGTCCTGTGCGGCGGCGCCTACTGCCGACAGGGTCGTCAGGATGATAAGGGCTGGAGCTGCGTTGCGGTATTTCAAGGCTATCTCCAATTACAAGGCCGTCGGTCGAGTCACGCCGACAGCTTACATGTCATGACATCTGACGCAGTTTTCCCTGATGGTGAATGCCGTGTAGTCGTCGTGACATGCGCCGCATGACTTCCCGCTTTCCATCTCATTCATGCTCACCCTCGGAGTGGTGTAATCGAGAGGGAAAATCTTTGGATGGCAATCGGTACAGCGGTAGAGCGCGGTGTGAAAGCCATGGCTGAAGGTCACGGGGCCTGCGTTTACAACCTTCATAAGCAGGTTTCCCGCCAAGTGACACCGGGAGCAATCCCTGAGGGCGAAGGCCTTTTGGCCGCGGTGGCACGCACCGCATGACTTTCCCTTTTCCATCTCGGCCATTGTGGCATGGGGATTTCTCCCCGGGAAAAAGAGTTTGTTGTGGCATGCGTCGCACGGGAACTTGTCGGTGTGCGGCTTATGGAGGAAGTTGACGTTACCTACGTAGGGCACGGCGAAGGTTATGGTCCTGATAGCGTGACACCGCCCGCAGGCTGAGAGAGGAAAGGCGATCCGGCCATGGCAGGCGCCACAGGATTTTCCCTTCTCCATCTGCGCCATGGTGACTGGTTTCTTGCTCTTGGTCTTGTAGATCTTCTCGTGGCAGGTCGGACAGTTATCCGCGATCTTGGGGCTGCTGGTGTGAATGCCGTGGCTGAAGACGACTTCGCCGCCGTAGCGCGGCTTGAACACGATATCGAACACATCGGAGGCTTGCACCGCAGTCCAGAGCATTACCGCCGCAGCAATAACCAGCATTGAGATCCGCATAAAAGACATAACAGGGTTCCTGATAGCATGCCGCACGGCGAAAAGAATGGGTTCAATCTATAACCAACGAAACTTTCTTTGTCAAGAACATCGTTAGCTTTGTCCTATGGTTAGCCCATCCCCAACCCCCCGGGCCTGCCGTCTTCGCGTGCAAACTCGCAGCCGCCTATCCTTGATATCCGGCACGGCCTATCCGGGCCGCTTGAGATCGCACTGGGTAGAAAAACCAGGGAAGCCTATCGTTTTGCGTCCTGACCATACATTACTTGACGGAAAGCCATCCGAAATCGAGCGTGGAGTTGATACGAAGTTTACTTTTGCTAATCGCTCTTGCGACATGAAAAAGCCCCCTGCAGGGCAGGGGGCTCGGGGTAGCGGTGAGGGGTGTTACTTGATGGTGGCGTTTTCGATGATGACGGGATAGAAGTACCCGCTGCCGAAGTCCTTGTCCTTCGCCACGGTACCGGTGACGGTGACGGTCTTACCCGTCGACGGCGCGTCCTGCGTCGTGGTCACGGTCAGATCGTTGTCCTTGGCGGCTGCGCTGCCGCTGCCGTCTTGCAGGTGAATCCAGGTTTTGCCCATGATGCCGGCGGAGATCTTGACGATCTTCCCTTTAACGGTGACGGACTGCTTGTTCAACTGCGCCTTGTTCTTGAATACATCACTGACGCGATATACCTTGCCTGCGGCCGCTTTCTCGTTTGCTGCGCCTTTGTCGGCGCATAAGCCGACGGCTGGGAGTGAAATGGCAAGTACCACAACAAAAATTTTCACGTAAGCATTCATGCATATCTCCTTCTGCTATGTTTGATTGCCCAAAAACCGGTCGGGTTCTAGGGGGGTATAGGTTAGTCGCAGATCATCAGCTCTTTCTCGCAGTTGTTGATGCAGACGATGTTGCCGTCGTTGTCCGTGTAGCAGTGCTTTTGGATCAGGCCGCATTTCTTGTTACAGAAAACCACCGTGGGGGCGGCCGGTGCGCCTTCCTTTCCCGGCTCGGCAGCGAGCGTCATCGCCGCCTCGGAGGCACTCTTCTTCTTGTAACTGTTCACAGTTTCCTTCGCGATGATCTCCCCTTTGTCGTTGACGATGTATTTCTTGTCGGAGCTGAGTTTGGCGCCTCCCCCCTGAAGCATGTCTACGATGGGCGGAATCTCTTTGTGGGGCTCCGCCGCCAAGGCGGTCACCGGGCCCAGCAGGAAGCAGGTGATGAGAAAGAAGATCACGTTTTGCGTCAAAGTGGTCATCGCAAACCCCTCGGTGGCATAAGGATAAAGTGTGGAGGTACTATAGCCTTGGCGCGCTGCTATTTCAACGATATTGTGGAGCCCCGGCGCAACCCGGAGCGGGGAAGGGGGCATGTTGATGTTTTTGCTATGCATTCAACGACTGTTCTTGCTATCATCGGTCGCAGTTTGCTTATGGCTGGTATACCAATGTTGACGAGGACTTGATATGTTAAATGGAAAAAAAATTGTCGTTGTGATGCCGGCGTACAACGCCGAAAAAACCCTCGAGATGACCTACAACGAGATCCCCTTCGAGATCGTGGACGAAGTGGTGCTCGTAGATGATGCAAGCCGCGACCGGACCTCGGACATAGCGAGACGGCTTGGTATCCACACTATCGTTCATGCCGACAACAAGGGGTACGGGGGAAACCAGAAGAGCTGTTACCAGGCGGCCCTCGGACTCGGTGCCGACATCGTCATAATGGTCCATCCCGATTACCAGTACACCCCAAAACTCATTCCCGCCATGGCCTCACTCATAGCCTATGACGAGTTCGACGCGGTTCTTGCTTCCCGCATCCTGGGGATCGGAGCGCTGAAGGGGGGCATGCCGCTGTACAAGTACGTCGCCAACCGTTTTCTCACCCTCTTTGAAAACCTGATGCTGGGGCACAAGCTCTCCGAGTACCACACCGGCTATCGTGCCTTCTCAAAAGACATCCTCGAGCAATTGCCGCTTGATGAAAACTCCGACGACTTCGTTTTCGACAACCAGATGCTGGCACAGATCATCTGGTACGGCTACCGTATCGGTGAACTGACCTGTCCCACCAAGTATTTCGAGGATGCATCGTCAATCAATTTCCGACGCAGCGTGACTTACGGCTTCGGGGTCCTGAAGACGTCGCTCCAATTTAGGCTGCAGAAACTTGGGCTCGTGAAGAGCGGGATTTTTCCGTAACGCGGACTGAAAGGAGAACGATGCGCAGCCGGCCGCTGAATGGGGTATCTCCCAGGCGGCCGTGCCCGCTTCACCTCGTCGCCCGGTTCATGCTGCTCTCCAGGTTCCTCCTGGCATGGACGTTTGCCGGATTGAGGCGCAGGGCCTCCTGGAACTCCTTGATTGCGGCGTCGCTTTGTCCGGCTTTGTTGTAGACGATGCCCAGGTTGTTGTGGAGCTCGTCGTAATCCGGGATCAGTTTGAGGCATGACTGGTACTGCTCAAGCGCCTCCCGGTACCTTCCCCGCCCAAGGTAGGCGTTGCCAAGGTTGTAGCGCGCCATCGCATCGTTGGGTTCTAGCTGCAGGGTGCGCTCGTACTCCAGGATGGCGGCATCGAGATTCCCCTGTTGCCGGTAGACGATGCCCAGGTTATTGTGCAGTTCGAAGTCATCGGGTTTGATGGCGATCGCCTTCTGCAGTTCCTGTCTTGCTTCCTCCAGCCGTCCAGCATTTCCGTAATAGAGCGCCAGGTTTTGATGGGGCCTGAGCTTCGCCGGGCTCTTTTTCACCGCGTCCAGCCACAATGAAATTTCTGTTTGCCACACGCTGTTGCGCAGGATGGTCAGCGTACCGAGCATCGCGATGACGACAAGTGCAGCCGCGAACCGGGCCCTTCTTCCCACCGACAGGCGCAGGCATATCCGATCGGCGAGCCAACACAGCACGATGATGACCCCAAGGGAGGGGAGGTAAAGCCGGTACTCCGCGGACAACTCTCCGAGCGGGATGATGCTTGACTCGACCGATAAGGTGATGAAAAACCAGAGGATGCCGAACGGAACCACCCTCGCTGCGGCGTCCCCGGCTCGCAGGGAACGGATGTACCCGACGGCAGCCCAGCCGAACAGGCATAGCAGCAGCAGAAGCGGTAGGAGGACGGCTGGAGCGAAAGGGTTGTGCTGAACCGCGAAATCGTGGTCGACGTTCTGCCCCACAGGGAAGAGCAGCAAGCGCAGGTAGCCTGCCACCACGTTGAACTGGGTCAGCAGGTAGTCGAGCCTTCCGATGCCGGACGAGTCCGCGGCGGTTAGGGTGCGCATGGTGCCGCCGAGGGCGGTGAGTTGCCCCTTCTGGAGGAAGATAAGACCGGGGATGATCGGAACGGCAAGCGCAAGCGGCCAAACCTTGCGCAGGTGATCGCGACAGGTGCCGGGGAAGAAGGAGAACTCGTAAAGCGCGATTACGAAGGGGAGGGTGAAGGTGAATTCTTTGGTCAGCATCCCCAGCGAGGCGGAGACGACGGAAAGGGCGAGATAAAACAGTCCGGAGCGCCCGTGGGCCTTGCGAAAGCCGAGGTAGGAGGTCAGGGCGAGCAGTGAGAAGAATGAGGCCAGGAGGACGAAGCGCGAGGTGACGTAGGTGACTGCGTGGGTCTGGATCGGATGGCAGAGAAACAGCAGTGCTCCGATCAGCGGCAGGGGGCTTATCCCCTCGGACTTTTCTTCGTGCTCGTCCTTGCCCCTGATCCCGAACAGGTGCCCCAGCACCAGGTAAACGAGCCATGCGTTCACGATATGCAGCGCAAGGTTGACGATATGGTAGCCGGCGACCTGCAGTCCGTGCATATGATAGTTGACTGCCAGCGAAAGGTAACCCAAGATGCGGGTCATGAATGCGACCCGCAGGGCAGGCGGGATGGCCGTCGGTGAGAGCTCTGCTCCTCCGGTGACGGCGCCCGGTGAAATGAAGGCGTTGAAATCCCTGATGGCGGGGTTGTTAACGATGTAGGCGTCATCGTCGAACTGGAACGGAACGGAGAAGGTGTTGCCGTAGGCCGCGAGGCCCGCGAGGGCCAAAATCAGAAACACCAGGAGGTGCTTTTGGGTAGGGCGTGTGTACGTCATGCTGATAGGTACCTTTGTCGTTAGGAAGTGGTTGTTAGCTGAGGCGAAATCAGTCAAGGGCGGACAGGGCGCCCAATGTATCATATAAAGTTTGAATTGTAAAAGTTCCGCTTATGGCGTAAGCTTTGGCGCCTGAACCCTGCGGGGAAGCGTCGGTAAATAAAACGGGAGCTGGCTATGAAAAGACGATTACCCGCAATCCTCATCGCATTCTTGGTTTGCTGGAGCGGCTCGTGCTACGCGGATTTTAAGGAGGCCGAGAGGGCATTCGACAAGGGTGATTATTCTTCCGCTTTAGCCTTATACCGGGCTGATGAGACACCAGAATCATTTAACCAACTCGGCGTGCTTTACTACAATGGCCTAGGCGTCGGAAGGAACGTGAGTGAGGCGCTGCATTGGTTTCGCCGGGCGGCGGATATGGGGAGTGCGGAAGCGCAGGTCAACCTCGGCCAACTGTACGAAACCGGCGATGGCGTCACCAGGGACGTTGCGGAGGCTATGAAGTGGTACGGCAAAGCTGCCGCTGGCGGGGATCCCGGCGCCCAGCACGATTTTGACCGCCTGCGCGCGGAGAGTGAGCCGAGAAGGATCCGCTGGTACCGCAAGGACGCCCAACTCGGTCATGTCATGGCCCAGTATAACCTTGCCGACGCCTACTATTATGGTGAAGAAGTGCCTCGGGACAGGCGCGAGGCGGCGAAGTGGTACCTGAAGGCTGCGGAACAGGGGAACGCTCCGGCGCAGTATATGATGGGGCTCATGCTGCTGCAACGAGACGGCGTGCAAAACGCTCCGGCTGAAGGAGTCGCATGGCTGCGAAAGGCCGCTTCCTCCGGTCATCGGGAAGCCCAGTACCAGATGGGCCGATGCTTGCTGCAGGGTATTGGAGGGCGACGCGACAGGGAGGAGGCCATCCTGTGGCTGCGGAAAGCCGCGGCACAGGGAGAGCCGACAGCGGCGGCTGAATTGAAAGAGGTGGGAAAATGAGAAGTGGAGGAGCCGGGTGGAGCCATGTTCTGCCTTTGTGGTTCCTCTTTTTATTCACGTCCCCGCTTTACGGGGTGTCGCCGGCGGCGGCCGACTTTGGAGCCGGCGTGGCGGCGTACGACAGTGGGGACTTCGAAGCTGCGCGGCGTGAGTTCGCCGCGGACGACAGCCCCGAGGCTTCCTTCTACCTCGGCCGTATCTTCGATCTGGGGCAGGGGGCACCACGGGACCCGGACCTGGCGGCTCGCTATTACGGCATCGCCAGGGGCGGTGGCTTTACCGGTTCCGGGAGCCAAGGGGTGAGGTTCAGGTGGTACCTCTCCGCCGCCGAGCGGGGTGACGCCTCGAGCCAAGCCCGGGTTGGCGAAATGTACCTTGAGGGAGATGGAGTCAAAAAGGACGCGCAACAGGCGGAACAGTGGCTGCTAAAGGCTGCAAAGAACGATTATGCCCCAGCCCAGTGCAGTCTGTACGAGTTTTACTCCAACGGGAGCGGGGGGAAGAAGGACCCCGTCCTGGCGCTGTCCTGGCTGCACCGGGCTGCCGACGGCGACTATGTGAAGGCCTTGACCACCCTGGCCGTCCTGAACTACAGGGGTGAAGGAGTCACTCAGGACAAGGCCGAGGCGGCAAGACTCTATACAAGGGCTGCGGCGCAGGGAGACGTCAATGCCGCCTACAGTCTAGGGGTCATGTACTACCAAGGCGACGGGGTCTGCCAGGATTACTGCAAAGCCGCGCGCTTGTTCGACTTCACGGCGCGGCGCGGAGATGCGGCCGCTCAAGGCTTGCTGGGCTTTCTCTACGACAACGGCTGGTGCGTTCCGCGTGACAAGTTCACTGCCGCCATGTGGTATCTTGCCGCGGCTCGTGGCGGAAACGGTCAGGCACAGTACAACTTCGCGGTCATGTGCCTCAATGGGGAGTTAGGCCGCACCGATCGGAACATGGGGTTGGAGTTCATGGAAAAAGCCGCGGCCAACGGAATTGCCGAGGCCCGCGATGCTTTGGGAAAACTGAGGTGATTTGACGGGGGAGCTGATGACGAGAGTTTGGATCGTTGCGATTATAGCTGTTTGTTTTTCTTGCGAAGCCGTTTGGGCGTCGGCGTCCGACCCTGCGCCGGCGGCTGCTGCTGCCGCATCCGGGCTGGTTGATCTCAACCTGGCGAGCAAGGAGCAGTTGATGACCCTGCCTGGGATCGGCGAGGAGGAGGCCGGCAAGATCATCGACGGGCGGCCTTACAGCGAGAAGACGGAGCTCTTGCGGAAAAAAATCCTCCCGTCCTCGTTGCTGTATCGCATCATCGACAAGCTCACCATCAACTTCAAGGCCTTCAACGAGGTCGGCAAGGCAAAGGAAAAAGAGACCTTCCTCGCGGAGATGCGCAGCAGCAAGACGATCAGGACGGTTAAGACCGCCTCGGGTCTTTCTTACCAGGATCTGAAGGCGGGGCACGGGGCGAAGGTCGTAAACGGCAAAAAGGTCCGGGTGCAGTATACCGGGTGGCTTCAGGACGGCACCAAGTTCGACAGCTCCCTGGACCGCAACAAACCCATCACCTTCACGCTCGGCAAGGGAGAGGTGATCCGCGGCTGGGATGAGGGTATCCAGACGATGAGGGCGGGCGGCAAGCGCAGGCTCATCATCCCTCCGGTGCTCGCCTACGGAGACAAGGGGAGCGGCGGCAAGATCCCGCCAAAAGCCACTTTGGTCTTTGACGTCGAAGTCCTGGACGTCGAACCCTAAACTAAGAGATCTGCAACAGGTTCCCCATGAAAGCATCATCCTGCTCGCCGAAAAACTACCGCAAGAACCTGATCTGGTTTTTGCTGGTTTCCCTCGGTTCCCTGATCCCTGCAGGCTGCTACCTGGCCGCCGGCCGAACGCTGGTCTGGCGCGACACGGCCAAGTTGTTCCTGCCGGTACGCTCCCTTGTTGTCCAGGCGCTGCGCAACTGCCAACTCCCCCTGTGGAATCCACACGAAGCCCTGGGGATACCGCTCTTCGCCCAGATGATGCACGGTGTTTTACACCCGTTCTCCCTACTGGGCGCCTTCTTGTTCCCTGATGCCGGGATGGACTTCTTCATAGTCGGCCATTTCTGGTTGGCCACCCTGGGCGCCGCCGTGCTGGCACGAACCCTCGGGGGCTCGTTCGGCGCCTCCGGCGTAGCCGGTTTCGCCTACGGGCTGTCCGGCTATACCCTCGGGATGAGTTCGATCGTGCAGTACCTTAGCGCCGCCGCGGTGGTCCCCTGGATGCTGGCGGCCTTCCGACTGGCGGGTGAGGGGCGCCGCTTCGGGGTGCCGGCTGCAGCGCTCGCCCTGGCCGTGCAGTGGTTTGCCGGCGACCCGCAGTGGGCGGGTATTGCCGTTGCCCTCGCCCTGGCTCTCGCGGCGGACGCGGCTGCATGGGCCGGACTGAAGCGCGCCGCAGCCGCCGCTCTTCTCGGTACCGTTGTCGCTGCCGTTCAGCTTCTTCCTACGCTCTCCTTTTTGAAGGAAGCCTCCCGTGGGGCTGGGGTAGATGCTTTGGACAAGGTGCAGTGGGCTTTCGCCCCGTGGCGCACTCTCGAGTTGTTCGCACCGGGGTTCTTCGGCAGTGTAAGTTCCGGCGCGGAGAAATGGCCGGTCTTCATGTGGCTTGGGGGACTGACGCGCAGCGGTTTCGAGATTCCCTTCGTCCCCAGTGTCTACGTAGGAAGCACGGTCCTGGCTCTTGCTGCTGCTGGGATCTCGCGGCAGCGTCTCAGCCGGATCCTTTGCGTCGCCGCCTTGCTGCTGTTCTGGCTGGCCCTTGGGTGCAACGCCGGTGCGGACTCGGTCGGCGCCTTCCTGCCGGTCTGGAACAAGTTCCGCTACGCCGAAAAGATGATTGGCCCCTTCACGCTCTGCCTCGCGCTTCTCGCCGCCTTCGGGGTGGACCGTTTGTCGCGGCGCCCCGGCGTGAAATGGAGTCTGGCCGTGGCGGCAGCGGCGTCGCTATCCCTTGTGGCGGCACTCGCCTTATCGAACTGGACCGGGTTCGAGGCAGGTTTTTCCGACCCCTCCGTCCGCATCGCCGCAATCAAGGCACGTCAAAACCTTGCCGTCGGGCTCTTGCATTCCGGGGCGGGGCTTGCCGTTTTGGCGGGAATCATCGAAATCTGCCGGCGCCGGGGAGGTGAACGCGGCTGGTTTCCAGCTGCGTGCGCCTTCGTGGTTCTGCTGCAACTCGCCCTTGCTTCCGGATTCGCGTTGCACCCTGGGCGACCCGATGCGCGCGACGAGGCGCCTTTGGCTCAGCTTAAAAAGGGGGGAGAGCAGGTTCGCATCCTCACTCCGATCGAGGAGAACTTTCTCTATCCTCACGACCTGGATGACAATGACGCCCAGGTGGCCGTGCAGTCACACATGGGGGAGCCGGCTTTCAACGTCTCGTCCCGCATCGACCAGTTCAACACGTACACGGGGCTGGTGCCTGAGCGTTTTCATCTGCTCACCCTCGGCATGTCACAGCAGTTGGGGGAACAGGCGGTGCTCGCCCTGCGGCGCTACGGCATCACCCATGCCGTCATAAAAGATCCGTATACCCCGCGGGAGCTTCAGGTCGCACAGCTATCGAGCGCCGGAGGCGTAAAAGTACTGGAAGATGCACGCTGGGGGTTCAGCGCCTGGCAGGTGCCGCATCGTCCCTGGGCTTTCTTCGCGACACGCGTGCAGACGGCGCCAGACGCCGGCCAGGCGCTGAACCGGGTGATCGAGAGCGCGGGTCGAAACGACGCCACAGTGGTGCTGGAAGGGGCGCCGGGAGTGGGAGAGACCGCTCCAGGCAGGGTGCTCGCCAGTGAGCGGGGCGGTGATTATCTGAGGATAGAGGCAACCTGCGAAGGTAGCGGCGTGCTCGTCGTCAACGACACCTTCTGGGACGGTTGGCAGGCAACACTCGACGGGCGCGAGGTGCCGCTTTGGCGTGCGGACTACCTGGTGCGGGCCGTGCCCTGGCCCGCGGGAAGGCATGTGCTCGAAATGCGCTACGCGCCGGGGGAGGTGAGGGTCGGGTGGGCGCTTACCCTTTGCGGAGCGGGGGCTCTGCTTGCGCTGCTGTTTTGGGAGTGGCGCTACGGCCGGAGCGAAAAAACGGGGTCAGCGTAGCAGGTTGTACTTCAGGATGCACTTGAGCGCGGCAACCCCGTCCTTCCAACCGATTTTCTTCCCTTCCTTGTAGGTCCTGCCGGAGTAGGAGATGCCGACTTCGTAGATGCGCACATTCATCTTGGCGATCTTCGCGGTGATTTCGGGCTCAAAGCCGAAACGGTTTTCCTCGATGGTGATGTTTTCCAAGACCTCTCGCCGGAACACCTTATAGCAGGTTTCCATGTCGGTGAGGTTCATATTAGTCATCATGTTGGAGAGAAGGGTGAGGAACTTGTTGCCCAGCATGTGCCAGAAGAACAGGACTCTGCGATACTCACCGGTGACGAACCTGGAACCGTACACGACATCGGCCTTACCCTCCCGTATTGGCTGGGTCAGCTTGACGTACTCCTGGGGGTCGTATTCAAGGTCGGCGTCCTGGATGATCACGATGTCTCCGAGCACATTCCGGAATCCGGTCCTGAGCGCGGCTCCCTTCCCCATATTCCGCTCGTGCAGCAGCACCCGGGTGGAGGGGCCGGCAAGTTCGTTCAGGATGTCGCGGGTGCCGTCGGTTGAATAGTCGTCCACAAGGATGATCTCCTTGTCCATAGGCACAGCCTGCACGGCGGCATGAATGGCTCTGATGGTTTCCTTTTCGTTGTAAATCGGAATGACGACCGACAGTTTCATGGGAACGGGCTCCTTGCAATTTGATGTCGCGCCTAGCGGATGCCCGTTGCTGAAGCGTCTAAAGGTGGCACGGCAGGCGCGGGAAGCATCATACTGCATAAGAGCTCGGCAAGGGAAGCACTTTTCATTGGAGCCCCGGTTGGTTGCCGGGGCGGTAAACACTTGCCTGTTGCTGACGCCTTGAGGTACATTGAGCGCTGCCGTGGATGAGATGGATTTCTTATGAAAGGGAGATGAACATGCCGGACACATGCAATGTCTGCGGCGGGTCTCTGCATCCCCTGATGCCCCAAGTGCCGGATCCTATGACCGGTGAACGGTTTGCCATCGCGACCTGTTCCCGCTGCGAACTGGGGCATACCCTGCCGCAACCTCATGACTTGACTCACTATTACACGGCGCAGTATTACGGCAAACGGCACGGGGCTACCGGCGGCTATTGCACGGCGCGTCGCCTGAGGCTCGTACGGCGGGCCCATCTAGGCAACCCTGGCAGACTGCTGGATATCGGCTGCGGCGACGGCTCTTTTTTGGTGGCGGCCCGTGCCGCAGGCTGGCAGGTGGCCGGCACCGAGCTGAACCCCGTTCCCGCCCGCGCGGCGGGGTTCGACGTCCGCGAAGCCGTTGAGGAGTACGGAGGGGCCTCGCAGTTTGACTGCATCACCATGTGGCACACGCTGGAGCACATGCGCGACATTCCGTCCATGCTGTCGCAGGTGGCGAGACTCCTCAAACCAAAGGGACGACTGATCGTCGCGGTTCCTGATTTCGGGGGGCTGCAGGCCCGGCTCTTCGGTCCTGCCTGGCTCCATGCCGACGTGCCGAGGCACCTTTATCATTTCAACCGAAAGGCGCTGGAATGCAGCCTTGCCGTTGCAGGCCTGACTCCTTACACCTGGCGTCACCAGGAATTCGAGTACGACCTGCTCGGATGGTCGCAGAGCGCGCTGAATCGGCTTCAGAAAAAGCCAAACCTCTTCTTTTACCTGCTCACCGGTAAGCGGTGCGACGCGGGACTGGCGAGCCGTTTCTTCGCCATGGTCGCTGGCACCTTCCTTACCTTCTTGTCTCTCCCGGCTCTTGCCGTGAGCACAATGCTCGGGCGCGGCGGCACCTTGATCGTAGTCGCCGGCCGGGCCCAATCGCCACAGGAACAAACAAAATGACCGAGGCAACTATCGGCACCCGCCGCCCAAGCAGGCGGCTTTGGCTCCCTCTCCTGGTTCTGACTGCGGCGACGCTGCTGGTCTACTCAGTCAGCTTCTTCAACGGTTTCGTTCTCGACGACGAGATGATCATCGTGAACAACCCGCAAACGCTCAGCCTGCGTAACGTGCCCGACGTGCTGTTCGCGCCCGACCTGGTCAAGCCTTACTACCGTCCGCTGAACCGAGCCACCTACCTGTTCGACTACCAGGTCGCCGGGATGAACCCGGTCTGGTATCACGGCGTGAACATCGTCATACACCTTGGAAACGCGCTGCTTCTTTATCTGATCTGCCGGCGCCTCTTGTCGGACCGATGGGCCGCGCTTGCCGTAGGACTGCTCTTCGCTGTGCACCCGGCGAACAGCGAGGCGGTGAACTGGGTCTCCGCACGCAACACCCTAATGGCGCTCTTCTTCAGCCTCGCTTCTCTTCTGGCTTATCTGGAGGGGAGGCTGAAAGGAAAGACGCTGCTGGTCGCCTCCCCTTTACTTTACTTCTGCGGCCTGCTCAGCAAGGAGACGGGGCTCATGATGTCCGCCGTTTTCTTCGTGCTCACCTTTTTCCCCTTGCAGGAGGGGGAGCCGCGGCTTTCTTGGAAGGACCGCATTATCCTGCTTTCCCCGTACTTCATCCTCACCCTGGTGTACTTCGGGATGCGCTTTTATTCGCTGCAGGGGGTCGTAGGCACCCCGGTCCCAGCTTCGGGGGTGCTGGAGCGATTGGCCCAGAACTACCACATCATCCCGCAGTACCTGGCCCTGCTTCTCTACCCGGCGGACCTCACCCTGTTCCACAAGGTGCCAAATGGCGGGCTTTTCTCCCCTTTCTGGCACCTCGCTGCCATGCTTTTCCTGACCTGGATGGTCTGGCTCGCGTTGCGCAGCCGCAACCGCGTCGCGCTTTTCGGTCTTGTCTGGTTCGCGATCAACTACGCTCCCATCTCCAATATCGTACCCATCCCGAGCGAGCAGATCACCGAGCGGTATCTCTACATGCCCGCCGTCGGGTTTTTCTTCGGTCTCGGCGCCGTGCTCTCCTGGATCTTGGCGCTGGCAACCCCGCGCTTTGCCAAGGCGGCGGTCGTGGTTATCCTCGTCGCCGCCTCGGCGGTCACCGTGCACCGCAATCTCGACTGGCGCAGCGGTCTGTCGCTTTTCTCCAGCGGCGTGCGCAACGATCCCGAGTCTCCGGGCGCCCACTACAACCTTGGGACCGCCTACATGGAAAACGGCGACTTGGCCTCGGCCCGGCGCGAATGGGAGCGGACCCTCGCGCTCAACCCAAAGCATGCCGAGGCCATGATGCAGATGGGGACGTTGGCGGCCATCGGCGGGGATCTTCGCACCGCCGAGACCTACTACCTTGCTGCCCTGCAGGCCCCTTCCGGCGAGACGGACCCGAATAAGTCCATGGCCCACCTGAACCTAGGCAAGATCTGCGAGAAAAGGGGGGACCTGAAGCAGGCGCTGCAGCACTACCGACTGTTCATGAAGGCGGCTCCCGTTACCTACATCGAGTACAAGGGGGATACCCTACGCAGGATCAAGCTTCTGGAGCAAAAGCTAATCGCCGAGGGCGCCACCAGCCATAGACCGCCGGGGCCGGCGGTCGGCCTTACCGACATCGAATCTCTATAAGCAGCAAAGTGGAGCACATGAAGCGTGCGGCGATCCTCATAGCATCACTGGCGACACTGGCCGTCATCCGGCCGGGTGCCTGCCACGCCATAGTAGGGGGGACTCTCGTCGGCAGCGACGAGCCCTTCCGGAAAAGCCTGGTCGGCATAGTCAACCCTGCCGCCGATGCGGTCTGTACCGGTATCCTCGTGCGCAAGGATGCGGTCCTCACCGCCGCCCACTGCTTCGACGGTTCCCGTGACCCCGAGAAGTACCTTGCTGTTTTCGGCACAAACCTGTTGCCCGGACACGGCGGCCGCGTCCTGCACGTTTCCTCAATCAAGGTGCCTGAGCAGTACGTCCCCGAACTGAACCGGGAGCAGAGTAACTTCGACATCGCCATCGTGCGACTCGCGGAACCCGCCCCTCCGGGTTACCTCCCGGCGGAGTTCGCAGAAGAAAGCGACTATGGCATTTCCGAAGGAGACAGCTTCCTAGCCGCCGGCTACGGGGTCTCGAAGTTTCTTCGCAACGACCCGGGGGTGCTGCGCAAACTGGTGCTGCCCGGGGCGAAACTCGCCGTCAAGAAAGAGGGGCGCTTGATAGAGCTGCAGCATGTGGGAGCAGGCCCCTGCAGCGGCGACTCGGGGAGCCCTCTCTTCAAGACCACGCCGGACGCTTCCGGCAAAGAGCGCTACCTTGTCATGGGAGTTCAGTCCCAGGCGGTCCAGCGTGCAGCCGACGGTCGATTCGAATACGGCATCTGCGAGGATATCGGCCTTTACACGAATCTTAAACCCTACCGCCCATGGATCGAGCGGACTCTCGCTCCCTGATGGAGACGCGCCTATGCTGAAAAACGATGCGAAGAAAACGATCCTTCTTGCAGTTATCCTCGTCGTCGCCACCCTCGCGGTCTTTGCCAAGACCGCCGGCAACGATTTCATAAACT
This sequence comes from Citrifermentans bremense, assembly GCF_014218275.1. Taxonomy (NCBI): domain Bacteria; kingdom Pseudomonadati; phylum Thermodesulfobacteriota; class Desulfuromonadia; order Geobacterales; family Geobacteraceae; genus Citrifermentans; species Citrifermentans bremense. The sequence continues at coordinate 3,535,463 of NZ_AP023213.1, read as the reverse complement.
TCGACGACCCCGGTTACGTCACGAAGAATCCTGTGGTCCAGCAAGGACTCAGCGCCGCCGGCTTCTCCTGGGCGTTCACCGCTACCGCCATGTCGAACTGGCACCCTCTCACCTGGCTGTCCCACATGCTCGACGTACAACTTTTCGGCTTGCACCCTGCCGGGCATCATCTGATGAACGTCGCGATCCATGCCGCGGCGGCGCTCCTTTTGTTCCTGTTCCTGGTCCGGGCCGTCGGAGGTGTCTGGCTCGGCTTCTCCGTTGCCGCGCTCTTCGCCCTCCATCCGCTTCACGTGGAGTCGGTTGCCTGGGTTGCCGAGCGCAAGGACGTGCTGAGCTGCCTACTCATGCTGGTGTCGCTTCATTTTTGGGTTAGCTATGTGAAAAGACCGGGTCCGCGTCCGTACCTAGGCGCCCTGCTCACCTTCGTGGCGGGGCTGATGGCGAAGCCGATGCTGGTGACCCTTCCCGTGGTACTTCTTTTGCTAGATTACTGGCCCTTTCGCCGTCTGTTCTCCGAGGTGGAAACGGGCGGGGCAGGTGTCGGCACCGCGAGGGTTACAACGCTTGTCGTGCTGGTGAAGGAGAAGATCCCCTTTTTCCTTTTCTCCGCGCTCTCCTCCATCATCACCATCTACGGACAGCAACATGGCGGGGCGATGGCGACCCTGGCCAAAGCCCCCGTCTATCTGCGCGTGGAGAATTCTCTGGTCGCCTGCGCGAAGTACCTCGGGCTCATGTTCTGGCCCCGGGGGCTCGCAATCCTGTACCCCTTCCCGCAGTCGGTACCATTGTGGCAGCCGGTCGCAGCTGCGCTCATGCTTGCGATGCTCACCGCGGTTGTTTTTATCCTGCGCCGCCGCTACCCGTACCTGGCCACCGGCTGGTTGTGGTACCTGGTGACGCTGCTCCCCGTGATCGGCTTGATCCAGGTTGGTGGACAGTCCATGGCGGACCGCTACACCTACATCCCATTGATTGGGATTTTCCTCGCCATCTGCTGTCTCGTCGCCGACCTGACTAAAGGGTGGCACGTGCAGCGAGCGTTTCTTTTCGCAGCCGGAGCCGTGTCACTCACCGCGCTGACCACGGTGAGCATCCGGCAACTGGACTACTGGAAGGACAGCATCGCCATCTGCCGCCGTGCCCTCGCGGTCACCCATGACAACTACCTCATCACCAACAACTACGGCATTGCCCTGGATGCGAGGGGGGATCTCGCCGGGGCCTACCGGCAGTTCCAGGAAACCCTGCGCATCAATCCTCGCTCCTCCATTGCTTACAGCAACCTGGGTGCGCTCAGCGTCCGCTGGGGGAAGTACCAGGACGGACTGATGTATTATGACAAAGCCCTGGAGATTACGCCCAACAGCGCCATCGCTATGGAAGGGATGGGGAAGGCCTTGGCGGGGCTTGGCCGCGGCGAAGAGGCCATTGCCAAGTTAAGGCAGGCCCTTGCCATTGACCCCAGGCTTCCAGAGGTCCACCTGGCGCTCGCCGCCGAGCTTACCAAGGCTGGCCGCCCGGAGGAGGCGCTCGAGCACGAGGAGGCGGCCCGGCAGTTGGCGCCGCTTTCTTCGCAGACGGCGATCAACCTGGGAGTGACGCTCGCGAAACAGGGACGCCTGGCGGAGGCGCTCGATTCGTTCAACCGTGCCGTCGCCATCGATCCGGCCTCGGTGGAGGCCCATTTCAACAGGGGGGTCGCCCTGGCGGGGTTGGGGCGTCCTGACGAGGCTGCCCTGGAATTCAACCGGGTTCTCGCCATCCGTCCCGACACAGTAGCGGCCCGCAATTGGCTGGAGAGGATCGGCAGGAAGTAACGGCTGGCTAAGACAGCTCTGTGGTTGACACCGGGAGGATGTCGGCTTAGACTCCGCAGCTGGTTCGCGCGGAGATTACACCTGAGAAGGGAACGGTTATGGATTACACACTATCTCGCTTAGCACGGTCCTTAAGGACGGCGGTGTCGCTGCTGTTACTTGGCGCGGCACCTTCGCTGGCTGCGGACGTCAACGCCGCCTATCTCTTCAACCTGTCGGACTTCGACGGGATCATCCCATACAACGCCGCCAGGACTTTCGTGGATGAGGCGCGCGGCGAGGTCTACGTCTCCACCAGTGGCGGGCTGGATATCTACAACCCCAGCGGCATGCTGACCTTCCACGTCGACTACGACCGCGAACTGGGCGGAGTGTATGACGCTGCACTCGACGACAGTGGGAACATCCTGCTGCTGACCAACAAGAAAGGGGACTATGGCATCGTCACCTGCAATTATCGCGGCGAGCCGCTTTCTTCGGTACCGTTGCGGCATGTCCCCCCCGATTTCGCCGAAGCTCGCCCCGGCCGCATGATCGTGCGCCACGGTGAGATCTACCTTGTGGACCAGGGCGGTATGTTTGTCGTCGTCGTGGATGCGGACGGTGAATTCATCAGGGGCTACGATCTCGGGGCAATGATGCGTGTGTCCGACGATCACCGTCCCGACGCAGGGTTGGGGGGCTTCACCGTCGACCGCGACGGACACATGCTCTTCGTCGCGTCCTCGTACGGCAAAGCATGCCGCGGTACTCTCGATGGCGAATTGGCTGTTTTTGGCAAAAGGGGGAGTTCCGCGGGCAAGTTCGGCGTCCCCGGGGGAATCGCCTCGGACCGCAACGGCAATCTGCTCATTACCGACAAACTGCGCGCTGTGATCATGATCTACAACAAGGAGTTCCAATTCGTTAAAGAGTTCGGTTACCGCGGCACCCAGCCCGGTAATGTTATCGTACCCAGCGAGATCACTGTGGACCCCGTGCGCAACCGTGTCTATGTCAGCCAGATGAGGCGTCGGGGCGTGAATATCTATCAGTTGAGCTACGGCGACTGATATCCCCGACTTTTAGCCGTTTCAACACGAACAAGCCCCGCCTTGCAAAAGGCGGGGCTTGTTCTGTTTTGGGATGCAGCGGTTGTCGGTAGGCGCGGTCCCAGCAGATGGGGCGCTGCCCGGGACGGTGGTATGGCTGGGGGGCGGCGAAATAGCCGGTGGCTTCCGGCCAAAGCACGGGTAAAACGCGGGGTCGGCCGTGAGGATGAAATGCCCCCTTGCGCTAAATAGTTGAAAGTAAACGGAAGACATTTTTTTTTTACGCTTGGCATGTGACGTGCTATATGGATGACAAAGTCGGTCAAGCAGCAAAGTTTCGAGTAGCACCATGTAATGCAGTTGAAATCTCACTGGCAGTACAAACTAAAAAGGAGAGAAAAATGAAACTGACCAAGATTCTCGCAACAACAGCAGTCCTCAGTCTTGCTACCGCTGGTAGCGCCCTTGCTTTCCACTCCGGCGGCGTCGCCGAGTGCGAAGGTTGCCACTCCATGCACAACTCGTTCGAAGGTGCAGCGAACGTGACCGGTATGACTCAGTACCAGTCCGGCCCGTACCTCCTGAAAGCTCAGGATCAGTCCGGCGCCTGCCTTAACTGCCATGAGTCTGCAGACACCGCACCGACCGGCTACCACATCTCCACCGCAGGTGTAACCCCGAACAACAGCTCCGCTCCGGTCGAAATGACCCCCGGCGGCGACTTCGCCTGGCTGAAGAAATCCATGACGGGCTCCATCCGCGGCAAGGCAACTACCTGGGAAGGCGATCGCCACGGCCACAACGTCATCGCTACCGACTTCGGCTACACCGCTGACAAAGTCCTGACCGCGGCTCCTGGCGGCACCTACCCGGCAGGCAATCTGGCCTGCTCCTCCTGCCATGATCCCCACGGCAAGTACCGTCGTCTTGCTGACGGCTCCCAGGCCACGACCGGCGCGCCGATCTTCAACTCCGGTTCCTACACCAACAGCAAAGACCCGATCACCGGCGTCTCCGCAGTCGGCGTGTACCGTCTCCTTGCCGGCGCAGGCTACCAGCCGAAGTCCCTCGCTGGCTCCTTCGCCTTCACCAACCCGTCCCCGGACGCAGTCGCTCCGAGCAGCTACAACGGCGTCAACACCACCATCGCTGGTACGTTTGACAAGGTCGCTTACGGTCAGGGCATGTCCGAGTGGTGTGCTAACTGCCACACCGCTATGCACAACAGCACCTTTACCTCCGGTGCGAGCGGCACGGTTCACCCGGCTGGCAACGGCGCCAAGCTGACCGCCGCTATCGCTGGTAACTACAATGCCTACGTTTCTTCCGGCATCGCCGGCACCCCGGCTGCCAATGGCTACAGCGCCCTGGCACCGTTCGAAGTAGGCATGACCGATCGCACCCCGGCTTCCTACACCGCACTGAAGGCGTTCCAGGCCGCTCCCGCTGCCGCCAGCACCAGCAACAACGTGCTCTGCCTCTCCTGCCACCGCGCTCACGCTTCCGGCTTCGAGAGCATGGCCCGCTACTACCTGGGCAACGAGTTCATGACCGTCGCTGACGCAACCAACGCCGCAGTATACGACAGCAGCACCACCGAGGCCAAAATCAACACCGGCTACGACGTCACCCAGCAGACCAACGCTTACAACGGCCGTCCGGCTACCCTCTTCGGACCGTATGCTCGTGACTACTGCAACAAGTGCCACGCTAAAGACTAGTACTTCAGTCTGACACTCTGTCATGCCATGAAGGGCCGGCTCAATGCCGGCCCTTTTTTTGCCTTTTCTTTACCATAATCCTTTGACTTTGGGGCGCGTTGCAGCTAGCATAGCGTCGCGTCTCGGTTCCGGTCCGGCCGTCGGTGACCGGGGGCTGTTTGTGCAGATGGAATGTTAATTGCAAAAAGTAAGCGCTCCCCTAGGTCGCCGTGCTGAACCTTTGCCGACCGGCCGGGTCAGCTTGTCCTTCTTTTCAGTCCTCGCTGCCTTGCAAAAAACAGCAAAATCGCTACTTCCCCGGGTTACGGCAGGGGAGGCTGGGGTAGCACCGTGGATCGGGATCTCGCCATTCCCTCATGTGACCTTGGTCTTATGGCGGAGGCAGTGGGGCGACATGCCGTCAAAAGACGTAAGGCTGTTGCGTGGGGGGCTTGATCCATGCTTTTCAACCTGAGGTCACTCTTGAGGATATCCAAACTTTTCGCCTTGCTTCTCTTCGGTGCGGTCTGCGGCGCTCTTATATCTTCCCACCCGGCTCTAGGGTTTCATTCCGGCGGGGTAGGTGAGTGCGAAGGGTGCCATACCATGCACAACTCCAAGGAAGGGACCAACGTGGGCGCCGGCGGTGCGGCACTGCTCAAGGGAAGCGATGCGACCTCCACATGTCTTCTATGCCACCAGGCGAGCAACCTCACCGGCCCGACTACCTTCCACGTCAGCACCCCCGACGGCGAGATCCTGGCGGGCGCCCCGCCCAAACAGCTGAGCCCCGGAGGTGACTTCGCCTGGCTCAAGAAGACCTTCACCTGGTATCCGGATATGGTGTCACCGCTCAACACCAGCCCTGGCGAACGCCATGGCCACAACGTGGTCTCGCTGGATTTCGGATACCAACCGGACGGTACCAACCTTACCGCGCCCGGAGGGGTTTATCCTTCCCAGTCGCTTTCATGCATCAGTTGCCATGATCCGCATGGCAAGTACCGCCGTAACCTGGATGGCACCGTCACCACGGAAGGACGCCCCATTAAGTCCTCGGGCTCGTTCGATGTCAGTCCCGCACCGGACGGTCAGACTTCGGTCGGTTCCTATCGGATGCTGGCCGGCTCAGGCTACGCCCCCAAGGGGGTTGGCGGCTCCCTGGCATTTGTGTACCCCCCGCCGGTCGCGTTGGCGCCGTTGACCGCCAACCGTTCCGAAGCGACTTCCCAAACCCGCGTGGCCTACGGCTCCGGGATGTCGGACTGGTGCCGGAACTGCCATACCGGTAACATCCACAACGGCAGCTTCGGCTTTCAGCATCCCACCTCGGGATCCGCCTCCGGAAGTTCCACTGGTACGCTCGATGCCGTGATGACCGCCTACTACGACAGTTACGTCAAGACCGGCGACCTGACGGGAACACAAGCCACAGCGTACATCTCCCTGGTTCCATTTGAAATCGGCACCAGCAGCTATTACGTGATGCAGAGCATCCTGGGGAATACCCCGACCAAGGGGCCGGACAGCGCGGACGGCACACCTTCGGTCATGTGTCTTTCCTGCCACCGTGCTCACGCGAGCGCCTGGGACAGGGGCGCCAGGTGGAATACGAACACGGCGCAAATCGAACGTAACGGCAAGTATTCCGAAGAGGGGGCGCTCTACCAGCCCTACGGACAGGGGCGCACCGAGGCCGAGGCGCTGCAGGGATACTACCAGATACCCGAAACGAGGTTCGACCCCAACCAGCAGAAGCTTTGCTACAAGTGTCACTCGACGCTGCCGCAATGATCCGTGCATGCAGCGGCGGCTCTGCCCACATCCGGAAAGCCTTTCGCCTGGAGAGATGAGAATGCCTATCAAGACGTTTGCGATACTTCTGATTCTTCTGCTCTGTGGCGCCTGCACATCGCAGGTGACCAGGCTTAAGCCGGTGCCGACCGAAGACGGTGAAGTCTACCTGTACGCGCAGCCGCTGCCGCAAGAGGCGACAGGCCTGCGTTTCCGCCTCAAACAAGTGATCGCGGTAAAAGGAGACGGCGCCGAGGTGCCGCTCACCGTGATGCTCCCGGACTTGAGGCCCGGAACTTCTGACCGGCAGCGGCTGCTGGCGCACGGCTTTCTGCCTCCCGGCCAGTATCAGGGTTTTTACTTCCAGGCGGAACAGGCGTTTTTGGCTGGGGAAAAGGGCGAGAACGAGTTGGCCATCGACGAGAAGCGGGAGCTGCAGGTATTCCCTTTCACAGTGAAGCGTAGACAGGCGGATCTTTTTTCCCTGTCCTTCAAGGTGGGGGAGTCACTGCGGAGAGTTCAAGGGTTCATGCCTATCTTCGTCCTCGGCACTTTGCCTAAACCATTGACGAACCTGACCGGCTATGTCACCAATTATGCCGCCGGCGATATCACCGTTTTCGACAAAAGATCGGGCGAAGCTCTAGATGTCATAGCGACGGGGCGCGCGCCTAAGACCGTCGTATTCGATAAGGAGCAGTTGCGGGCCTACGTGGTAGCCTCGGCGGACGATGCCATCGAAGTCATTGACATCCGGTCCGGCCAGCCTGTCAACACCATACGCCTCAACAACGGCGACCAGCCCAGCGACGCGCTCCTCACCCCCGACCGGGCGACGCTGATGGTGGTCAACCAGGGCACCAACTCGGTGAGCTTCATCGACCCCAACTCCAATTTCGAGTCGACCCGGGTCAAGGTGGGCAACAGCCCGGCTAGTATAATCCTCGACCCCCAAGGCAAAAGGGCGTACGTCTTCAACACCCTATCCAGCAATTTTTCCGTGCTGGATGTAAATGCGCGGGTGGTCCTTGCCACCGTGTCGACCGAGTCTGTGCCGGTCCGGGGCGATTTCAACAGGCAGGGGGACAAACTCTATGTCTTTCACCAGTGGTCTCCCACCTTGCTGGTTTACGATACCGCGTCCCTGACTGTGCTGAAGAGGATTTACACTGGGCTCGGGGTGAGCGCCATCAAGGTAGACCGCGCCACCGATCGCCTGTACGTGGCCAAAAAAGACAGCGCCATTATCGAGATCTATGATCCTTTTTCCCTGATACCGATCGATTTCCTTGAAGCGGGAGGTTGGGCGTCTTACATGCTCATAGACGCGGATGAAAACAACCTTTTGTTGGTGCTGCCGGAGAAGAACGCCCTTCAGAGCATCAACCTGATTAGCAAGAAAAACCGTTTTCTTATGGACACCGGCAGCGCACCCAACTGGTCTGCCATAATGGGCGCGAGGTAACCGGGAGTGCTGATTCGTAGTCAGAAAGTGACGACGGTGTCCCCGGTGGTGAAGAACGGAGTGCCCTTGGCGCTGGTCTTGACGCTGTTGGCAGCGCCCGGTGCTGCCCTTGCCGATGGCATTAGCGGCTTCCTGGAGTATGGCTTCGGCAGCGCCAACAACAAGGCCCGAGACATATCGGGGGCAACCTCCAACAGCAGTAGCAGCAACTTCCTGCAACGCTACAACCTCGTTTTCGACAGGTCACTGTACCCGTCTTTGCAGCTCAAGGGGGGGGGACTTTTTGAACAAACCACCCAACATGGCAGTTTCGAAGGGCGGGACAGCAGGTCGACCGCGGAGCGCCTCAGCCCATATCTGGAACTGAGCCTTAGAAACCCTTTTGTCGGTTCAGGCATCGGCTACAGGCGCAGGGAGGACATGTCCAGCGCCAACGGCGTCTCCGCTCCCAAGGAAATTCAAGATATCTACACCTTCGATTTCGGGCTCAACCCGTCGGACCTGCCCACGCTGTCCTTCAATTACGGGCACAGGGATCTGTACGACGAAAACCGCGTCATGCAGAATATCTCGCTCGACGACTTCACTTGGTCCAGCAACTACAGATCGTCGCAGGGACTCGAACTTAACTACAGCGGCGGCTACAGCTTGATGCAAGACCATCTGCTCCAGTCGGAGAACACCTTGCTCAATAACGCCGTACGCGCCGCCTATGCGGGTAAGCTGCCGTGGAAGCAGGTAACCTACCAGACCAGCTACAACTTCAATATACAGAATTCGCAAATCTCCTCTAAGGGCGACAGCGGTGCGACCGGCTACCTTCCCCAGGTTGGACAGCTGTTGTCTCTAATCACCGGCAACGTGAGTCCGACGGTTACCGAGGGGCAGTTGCAGGGCTTCCAGTCTCTCAACCTGGTCCTCCCCCAGGTGGGGGGGGACCAGGTTGCCACCCAGAACAACATCGGGATGTCCTTCGCCTCGGATACCGACGTGAGCACCCTCTTCCTGGCAGTGAGCTCGACGACGTTAAGCGGGACGAACCCAAGCGTCGGCAGCCTCGAAGGCTACCGGAGGCTCTTCACCTGGCAGCTTTACACCAGCAAGGACGGGATCAACTGGTCCATCCCGTCCGGGGTCACGCTGGAGGTTCGCGCCGGCAGCAACCCGGCCGCTCCGGGCTCCGACCAGACCGGTTTCGTTTTCACCTTCCCTGTGGTGCGAACCAGGTACATCAAGATTGTCGAAACGCCGGTCAAGTTGACGGCGCCGTTTCCCGTGGACATCAACCAGGACAGTATCATGGCCAAGAGCCTGCAGGCTTTCACTGTCCTGCAGGCGGCCCCAGGTAAATCCGCTTCTTCCAGCAGTTCCGGCGGTATTTTCAACTTCAACGCCAGGGCGCTGCTTTCGCCCAACGTCTCCTATGACCTCGGGCTGGTCTTTGCCCACAGCAAGACGGACCAGGCGTCGCTCAGCACGACCACGCTGGTCAATAACGGGCTTTCCCTGGTCTACCGCGTCAGCGACGCCGCCTCCCTGAACAGCCGTCTGACCGAAGAGTTCAGCCTCGACCCTGAAGGCAAAATCAGGAACACGCTGACCTACAACGCGGCCTTTTCGCTGATGTCGCTGCCGACCCTGACGCACTCGCTGGTCTATGGCGGCAGGACCGAGTTCGCCGAGGGGGGGACGGTGATCAACAACTCGATATTCCTGAACAACTCGGCCCAGCTCTACCAGGGGCTCTCATCCGTCCTCGCCGCAGGGTACAGCACCACCAGCCGGTCCACCGGCGAGGTGTCGGACGCGGTCACCTTCACCTTCGGCGCAGATATCGTGCCGAACAGGTACGTGACTGTGAGCCTCAGCTACCAGGACCAGACCGGGCTGCAAAGCGGTGGCGGGAAGCCCGACAGCAAAACGTATACGCGAACCGCAACGGCGAATGCGACCTATCGACCCTTCGATGCTCTCTATCTTACCGGCGGATACGGCCTGACGATGCAAAACGACAGGGCTAACGTCACGCTCCAAAATTACAGCATCGGCTGGGCCCCGTTCCGAGACGGCGATTTGCAGTTCGCATTCGGGTATAGCGAAGTTCTCGACTCCACAGGCAACCAGAAGACGAAAAGCGTGGCGCCCAGCCTCAGGTGGAATATCCGCCCGGGCGCCAGCCTGGATACATCCTACAGCGTCCAGCAGACGACAAGCGATTTGTCCGGCTCAACCGATACTAGAGCCTTCAGCGCCCAATTGCGGATAACACTCTAGCCTTATAGGAGCTCCACAATATGACAAACCCTAGAAAGATGAGAGCATGGAACCTCGTACTCTGCATGCTGCTGGCAGTGGCGCTGCTGCTCCCCGGCTGCGGCGGCAAAACCGGTGTTTACCTGGACTCCACCATGGACTTCGGTGCGGTGCGCTCCGTGGCCGTCATGCCGCTTGCCAACCTTACCAGGGAGCAACAGGCAGCGGACAGGGTCCGTGACGTCTTCAGCACGGCGCTCATGGCCAGCAGCGGCATCTACGTGACCCCCCCCGGTGAAGTCATGCGCGGCATCGTCAATTCCGGCATCGCCAACCCCAGTAGCCCCACAGCTGACGAGGTGGTCAAGTTCTGCAAGGCGACCAAGACAGACGCCGTTTTTACCGGGGTGATCCGTGAATATGGTGACCTGCGGTCTGGGACCGCCACAGCCAACGTTCTTTCGATGAGCATGCAGATGATCGAAGGGCAGACAGGTAAGGTCATCTGGTCGGGGGACTCAACCCAGGGGGGGATCAGCATTAGTGACCGCCTGTTGGGAGGCGGCGGCCAGCCGCTCAACGTCATCACGGAAAAGGCGGTTTATGATCTCCTGGGCAAACTTTTTTAGAAAGGTCGCCATCCTGGCGTCGGCCGCCCTGATCTGCCTGCCAGGGTGTGCTGCCCACCAAGTCGCACAACCGGCAGGTTCCGCGACCCCTCCCGGGTTCACGTTTGTCGTTTTCCCTGTCGACAACCTGACCGGAGCCTATGCCCCTACCAGGGAATTCGGCAAGGCGTGGCTTAGTAAGCTTCAGGAGTTCGAGATTCCCTTGATCACCGATGCGACGCGGGAAAAGATCCTGACTGAGCACCGGATACGGTCTGTCTCGGGGGTCGATTCCGTCTCTGCGAAAGCCTTCCGGGAGGAGGCCGGCGCTGGCGCCATATTCATCACCTCCCTGGAATATTATCGCGAGATGTATCCGCCCAAGCTTGCCGTGACCGTGAGAGTTGTCTCGACCGAGGAGACGCCGAGGATCCTCTGGATGGACAGCGTCGGCATGGCAGGGGACGATGCCCCTGGCTTGCTCGACCTGGGCCTCATCAAGGATTACGAGACGCTACAGGAACTGGCTTTGCGGCATTTGGCCGATTCCTTCGGCAACTGGCTTGACGAGCAGCGGCGTTACGTCTCTGACGGCGCTGTTGAGCGGCGCTTTAGTCCCAAACTGATGTACAACCAATCACCCATGCGGGAGGCGGAAAAAGCGACGGTAGCCGTCGTGCCCCTGTACAACGCAAGCCAAAGAAAACGCTCAGGCGAGATAATGCAGCTCCATTTCATCCGCCAGTTGCTCGCGACCGGGAGCGTCGAACCCATCGAGCCCGGCGTTGTCCGGGAGAAGATGCTCAGTTCCCGCATGATCATGCGCGAAGGCATCTCGGCGAGGGATGTTGACATCCTCACCTATATCCTTGGGGCTGACTATGTCCTTTCGGGGACGGTGTTCGACTATTACGATCCGCAAGGCGGCAACGGAACCCCTGTGGTCGACTTCACCACCTTGCTGATGCGGAAGTCCGACCGCAAGGTCGTGTTCAAATCCAAGAGTTCGAATATGGGGACAGACGGCGTTTACTTTTTCGACCGGGGCAAACAGAACAATGCCGCTGTCATGGCTGAGGAGATGGCGCGCAGCGTGGTACTGAACATGGTGCGGGCGAGATAGGTCAAACAGCTTTCCGCCGGGAGGACAGGGGCGTTTTTGAGGTTGCTATTCGTTCCGAATTTATCTAGATTGATCGTCGTTTGGAGTCATACGTTACTCAACCAAAGGAAAGTGAGGAGCAATGAAAGCTAAGTTACTTACTACTGGAACCGTTGCAGTTATGGCCGGCATGGTATTGTGCATGGAAGTCCCGGGCTTCGCATCTGAGCAGCCCGCACCTCAGGCAGTCGCGCAACCGGTTCAGACCCCCGAGCCGAAAGGCGCAACCCCGGAAGCCGGCACAGCTGGTACGGCTAAAACGGAATCGGTTGCAGTCACAAAGCCGGTTAGCGACGAGGCCAGGGCCGACGGGGTCTACATCCACCTGAAGGCACCGTTTTACTCCCCACTTTTCTTCGATGTGCCTCTAGCCTCAGTGAACGACGAGAAAATCACCTTGGGGGACCTGCAAAAAGCCCTGATGTCCTTGCATGAAAAGATGACCGAGGAGAAGGAAGTCTCGGCGAAGAAAAATTTCATGGAGCCGCTGGAGCGCCTGATCAACGTCAAGCTCGTGGTGCAAGAAGCGAAAAACATGGAGCTCGACCAGCAGGCTGAAATAAAGAGCAACCTCGAAAAGTTCGCGGATCAGCAACTGAGGCAGGTTCTTTTCCTTGAAAGGGTGAAGGACATCAAGCCGGACGAGAAGAAGGTCCAAAAGGAATACCGCGACGCGATCAAGGAAATGAAGCTTAAAAGCGTGATGTTCCTGAAGGAGAAGGACGCCAAGGCCTTCCTCGAGGAAATTAAGCACGGCAAGAAATTTGAGGAGCTGCGCGACAAGGTCCTGAAGGAAGGAAGGGCTGAAGCGGTAGGGCAGGACGAACGGCAGTTCGCCACCAATGCAGCCCTGGGGCCCATCGTCAGCGCGGAGCTCGCCGACGTCAAAGCCGGGGCCGTCAGCCCCATCATCGAGATCACGAACGGCTTCATCATCGCCAAGGTCGAGGAAATCCGCTATATCGATAATCCAGAGGCCCTGGAGCAGGCACGCAGCAAGGTGCTCAGCCAGATGAAGCTCGACAGCCTGAAGGGGTACAAGGCCGAACTCGTCAAGAAGTACGCGAAGGAAAACACCAAACTGGTTAACTCCCTTGATTTCGAGGCCAAGAAGCCGGGGTTCGAGAAATTTCTCACGGACAAGCGGGTGGTTATGTCCATCAAGGGGGAGGAACCGATTCGCGTCAGAGACCTGGCCGATGCTCTGAACTCCAAGTTTTTCCACGGCATCGAGAATGCGATCAAGGAGAAGAAGCTCAATAGGGAAAAACTGCTGGCGCTCGACGAACTCGAGTCGGTGCGGGTCTTCAAAAAGGAAGCCCTGGAGAAGAGGCTGGACAAGTCTGAAGAGTATCTGAAGAGGATCGAGGACCACAAGACTTCGGTGCTGTTCGGGGCCTTTATAGAAAAGGTTGTCAAACCCGACGTCACCTTCACGGTGACCCAGGTCAAGGACTATTACGAGAAGCATCTTTCGGATTACGCAGGGCCGGAAACCTTTCAGATAGCCGGCATCGCCTTCACCAAGGAGGGGGATGCACAGAAAGCGATCGACAAGTTGAGGGAGGGAGTGGATTTCGCCTGGCTAAAAAACAACGCGGACGGCCAGGTGGCTAAGAACGCGCGTGGCCTGCTCCAGTTCAACGATGAGGCACTTACGCTGCAGAACATGCCGGAGCAGATGCAGAAGGTGGTGAAAGGCGCCCGCAAAGGAGACTACAGGTTGTATGAAAGCCCGGAAGGGTATGCCTATGCCCTGTTCATCAAGGAGAAAGAAGAGGCGAAACCGCGTCCTTTGGAAGAGGTGAAAGATGAGGTCGGCCAGAAAGTTGCCTGGCTGAACATGACGCAGGATATAGAGAAATGGTTCAAGAAGCTGAGGGAAGCCTATCCCGTGAAGATTTACCTTGAATCGCGGTAATGCCGGATTGGTTAAAATGCCAAAATTAGCCCAAGGGGACGGTATGAAAATGCACGATATGCGTAACGGCAGGAGATTTTTGGTTTTTATGCTGACGGTGCTGCTGGCGGTGATGGTTTCGCTCACCGGTAGCAGGACCGCCCTCGCCGCAAAGGCATTTGTCCGTAAGGATTGTTCGGACTGTCACAAAAAATTCGACGACAAATTTTCCTCCGTCAAGTATGTGCACCCGATGGTGCACGACAAGAAGTGCGAGGACTGCCACCTGCGTCACGGCATTATCCCGAAACTGCTTCTCAAGCACGATGGCAACCAACTCTGCTTGAACTGCCATCCCGCCAACAAGATAGGTTTGACCAAGCCCAAGGTGCATACCCCCATTGTTAAGGGTAAATGTACGACCTGTCACAACCCCCATGGCTCTGATTCCCGTTATTTCATGAAGTCTGCCGGGAAGGAAGCCTGCTTCCAGTGCCATAAGAAATCAGCGTTCGAAAAGAAGGTCGTGCACAAAGTGCTCACCGACAAAGGCTGCAGTGCCTGTCATCTGGCTCACAGCTCGGATTACAACAACCTGCTCTCGTCCGAGGTGCCGAAACTTTGCCTGAACTGCCACGACAAGGGGAGCGCCTCCTTCAAGAAGTCGCACGGCGGCTACCCGGTCGACCAGAAAAACTGCACTGTATGCCACAACCCTCACTCCTCCGATCAACCAAAGCTGCTCAAAGGCAGCGTGCACAACCCTGTTGCCTCCGCCGGTTGCGACGGTTGTCACAACCCGCCCAATTCGGCCAATCCCTTTGCTGTTTCTCTGAAGAAGGGAGAACTGTGCGCCCAGTGCCATGAAAGCGCCACCCTCAAAGGGGGCGGCACCGTCGAGCATATGCCGTTCAAGGAAGGTGACTGTCTGTTGTGCCACAATCCGCATGCTTCCGAACAGACAAAGCTGTTGGTGCAGGAGGGCAACGATCTCTGCAAGGTCTGTCATGCGTCGGAAACGGCATCGCACCTTTTCAAGCACAAGGCTGTGATCGATGGCAAGGGGTGCCTGTCCTGCCACAAACCGCACGCTGCGGCCAAGAAGAAGCTTCTCGTCGCCGAGGGCGCCGACCTGTGCTACTCCTGCCATGCGAAGACCAAAGAGGCGCTGAAAGGTAAGGGCCTGCACGAGCCGTTCTCAGGCGGGGAGTGCAGCAGTTGCCACGATGCGCATGGCTCCAACTTCCCCGGCATGATGAAAGACCGCATGGATACTGTCTGCTTCAATTGCCACAGCGACGCGGAGACAAGGTTCAAGAAGAACTACACTCACAAGCCGGTCCAGGATTCCAACTGTGCTGCCTGTCATAAGCCGCACTCGTCGGACCTGAAGAAGCTCCTAAAGGCTGACGGGGCGCAGTTGTGCACGTCGTGCCACGCGGAGTTCATGAAGCCTGTAAGCCAAGGGGTTAATCACCAGCCCTTCACCGACGGGGACTGCCTTGGCTGCCATGATCCCCATGCCAGCAACATCCAGGGGATGATCACCAGCAACCAAAGCGAACTGTGCGTCACCTGCCACAGCGACCTGAACAAGAACGCCAAGGACGCCAAGAGCAGCCATGCTCCCTTCACCAAGGGGGACTGCACCAAGTGCCACAGCCCGCACAAGGCGAAACTCAACAAGCTCCTTCTTGCGCAGAGCCCCGACCTCTGCGTCAACTGCCACAAGGACATCAAGGAGAAGATCGCCCGGCAAAGGCCCCACCCCCCCGCGCAGAAAGATTGCTCGACCTGCCACCTGCCGCATCTCTCCAAGCAGAAGTCTCTTCTGGTCGAGCCGTTGCAGACGATGTGCGCAGAATGCCATGAAGTCGAAAAACCTTCTTTCGTCAAAGCTCATATAGGCATCAAGGCAGCCGACATGGATTGCATCAGCTGCCATAGCCCGCACGCTTCGAACGATCCCAAGTTTTTCAAAGATGTCGTGCATCCTCCGTTTGCCGGCAGAACGTGCGATGACTGCCACCTAAAACAATAGTCATTTGAGGAGCTTTACAATGATAAATAGACACAAGGTATTGATCCTGTTTGGTGTTATCGGCTCTCTCATGGTCGGCCTCATAGCCAACGCTCAAGATAACACCGCGAAATTCCGGCTTAAACCGGGGGCCTTCGGTAAACTCTGCCAGGATTGCCATACGACCTTCGAGGAGAAGCTGAAGAAGACCTATGTGCACACCCCGGTGAAGAAAGGGGACTGCACCGGGTGCCACAACCCGCACAGCTCGAATTTCAAGAAGCTATTGTCTGCCGACAGTTCCAAGATATGCTCGTCCTGCCATAAAGACCTGTTGTCTGCGAACGCGATAAGCAACCATAAGGTCGTCGTTGAAGGCAACTGCATGAAGTGTCACGACCCGCATTCTTCCGCCATCAAGAACAACCTGCTCAAGGGGGGGAACGAGTTGTGCCTTGAGTGCCACAAGGCATTGAAAAACGCCATCGCGAAGGCGAAGTTCCAACACGCGCCTGTGACGAAGGACTGCACCATCTGCCATGACCCGCACATGTCGGTCAAGGAGGATTTTCTCCTGAAGGACAAAGTAAGTGCGCTGTGCAGCGGTTGCCACAAAACAGACAAGCCTATGTTCATCAAGCGTCACATGAACTACCCCATGGCGAACACACATTGCACCTCCTGTCACGATCCTCACGGCTCTAGCGTGCAGGGGATCCTGTACAACAACGTGCACAAGCCGGTGGCAAGCAAGATGTGCAACCAGTGCCATGAAGACGCCGCATCGCCCAACGCCCTGAAGACCAAACGTCAGGGCGGCGAACTCTGCAAGGGTTGTCACAATGACATGTACAACTCGGCCTTCGGCAAGAACAAGGTCCACTCACCGCTGTTCAGCAAGAAAGGATGCCTGACCTGTCATAACCCGCATGCGGGTAAGGAAAAGGGGTTACTGAAGGAGCCGATGTTGATTGTTTGCGGCAAGTGCCATGCTGACACTATTCAGCGACAGAACAAGTCAGTGACCAAGCATGAGCCGGTGGCTTCTGGAAACTGTACTGCCTGCCACGATCCGCATTCCTCGAACTACCAGTTGCTCGTAAAGCAGGGCTCAGTCATAGACGTGTGCGCCACCTGCCACGACTGGATGAAGCACTCTACGCACCCCATCGGCGATAAGTACAAGGATCCCAGAAACAAGAATGCAACGCTTAACTGTTTGAGTTGCCACCGTTCTCATGGAACCGAGTACAAAGGCCTGATGCCGTTCAATACGGTAAGTGAACTGTGCGTCCAGTGCCACGAAAAATTCCGGAGGTAATTGACATGCGAGCCTTGATATACGCCAACCTTCTGCTTCTGGTCCTGCTGGTGCCGGTCCAGTCTTTTGCCGCTGGGTCACTTAAGCTCCGGTTCCTTACCACCATCAGCGCCGATGACAAGGAGGGGCTCATCAAGAGCCCCGAGGGTATCGCCTGCAACGACCAGTCGGAAGTAGTGGTCGCCGACACCGGCAACGGACGCCTTCTGCGTTACACCTTTCAGGACAGGACCCTCAAGGGGGGGCAGGAGATTAAACTCCCCCAGGTGCAGGTTCCCGTTAAAGTGCAGTTCGGTGCAAAGAACGACATCTTTGTCCTTGACGGCAAGCAGCAGAAGCTTGCACACCTCAACCCTGATGGCAGTTTCGCCGGTTTCGTAACCCCCTATGGCGTGACTAACCCGGATAAGTACGTCATCAAGAGCTTCAAGGTGGACGGCGCTAACAGTGTCTACCTTCTTGACATAGGCGGCGAGCGCGTTTTGCATGTGGCCATGGACGGTAAACTTCTTGGCCAGATACCTTTCCCTGCCGGATTTGGTTTTATAACGGATCTTGCCGTGACCCCTGGCGCTGATGTGATTTTGCTCGATTCGGTTGGCTCCAGGCTGTACGTGGCGAAAAAAGACGCGACGCAGTTCACGCCGCTCACTAAGGACCTGCATGAGTACCTGAATTTCGCTGGTTTCGTGACCACCGCGAGCCGGGGTGGGGAACTGTACCTGCTGGATCAGGATGGAGGTGCAGTCGTGACCATAGGCCCGGATGGCAGCTTTCAGGGGCGCCAGTTGGGTTTGGGCTGGAAAGCCGGCCAACTGTATTACCCCACCCAGATTTGCTTCGACAAAAACGGGAATGTCTTCATAGCCGACCGTGGGAACTCCCGGGTTCAGGTTTTCGAGAGCGCCAAGTAGCGCCTTGGGAGAGCGTCACCTCCATACCACCGGGTGACCTGCCACCCGGACTATTGCATGGCTGAGGAAAGCGACGATGAAGAAATCTCTGCCCGGTTTTGTTCTGTTGGCATCTTCTCTAATCTGTTCCCTTGCAATTGCGGCCGGCAATCTGGAACTGGCCGAAAAAGCCCTGAACGACGGAGACTATGAAACGGCCTTGCAACTCTACAGGGCGGATGGCGGGGCGCAGGCCCTCAATAACATAGGGTTGATGTATTACAGAGGAGATGGTGTCCGGCAGGACAAAGCCGAAGCGGTGCACTGGCTCTTGAAGGCGGCCGTTCTCGGCAATGAGGATGCTCAAGTGAACCTCGGGCAGATGTATAGAACCGGCGACGGCGTGGAGGAGAATCCCGCCGAGGCCGTTAAGTGGTACCGCAAAGCGGGTGCGCAGGGCAATCAGGAGGCGCTGGACGAACTTGAGCGCTTGTACGCCCTCAAAGAAGACATGGAGACCAAATGGTATCGACGTGACGCCGAGCGCGGCATAGTGCGAGCCCAGGTGAATCTGGGTCTGGTCTACTACTTTGGTCAGGATCTTGGGGTGGACAAGCGCGAAGCAGCCCTCTGGTTTAGCAAGGCTGCCCGGCAGGGCGATGCTCAGGCGCAGTACTACTACGGCCTGATGCTTTCTGAAGGTGACGGCATCGATCCGGACGTGGTAGAGGGCGCCAGGTTTTTGCTGCTGGCGGCCAAGGCTGGGCACGCCGATGCGCAGTATCAGATTTCAAAGTGCTACCTGCATGGTAAAGGTGTCGCACGCAACGCTGACGAGGCTGTGGCATGGCTTCGCAAGGCAGCGGCGCAAGGGAACCATAATGCCGCATCTGAACTTCAGTTGCTCGGGAAGTAGGAGAAGGTACCCTCAAAAGCTGAAAAAACATGTGTAAAATTCAGGGAATTCAGTAGGTCAGGAGGTAGGGTGTGAAAAGATTTGTTGTGGGAATTCTGGTGTTTGTTTCCCTGGCCGCCATCATATCGTGCAGCAAACCCGAAAGCAGGCTTCTTGGCAAATGGGTTGGCAAAAGCGGCAGCTTTCAGTTCAATGAAAACAAGACCGGGGTCATGAACCCTCCCGCTGGTGTGAATCTTCCGCACAACATCCAGTTTATCTGGGCGGTACGCGATGATGATTCCGTCCAGTTGAGCATTCAGCCCCCTATAGGAAAAGAGGTGCTCGCCAGATTCGAAGGCAAGAAAGTACTCGTCATCGAGGACGACAAGTTCGTGAAGGAGTAACGACTACTTTATGGACGAAGTAAAGGTATCACCAAGGCACCAAGGAGAACTTGATGAAAAGAAGAATCTTTAAAAGGTACATCCTCTCTACTGCCGTTATTGCCGGTGTTTGCTTTTTGACGTCGCCGCTGAGAGCCGACTACAGCAAAGGGCGTGAATTGTATCTGATGAAGGACTATCAGAACGCCATGAAAGAGTTCATGTTCGACGATGACCAGGGCTCGCTTTACATGGTCGCCTATATGTATGAGCACGGCGAAGGCGTCCCTGAAGATGGTGTGAAAGCTAGTGAATGGTATATGAAAGCGGCCGAGAAGGGTTCTGCCAAGGCCATGTACCGGCTTGGTGTGATGTATGCCAATGGTTACGGGGTCGACAAGGACGAGAGCGAGGCGATAAAGTGGTTTAAAAAAGCTTCTTTCAAGGGCTTCGCCCCTGCCAAAGACGCCTTGAAAAGGCTCACAAAGGGAACTGACTAGAGCAATTAAGCAGCGGTGAATATCGACGACATAAGAAAAGCCTCCCAAAGATAACGCCTTTGAGGAGGCTTTTTTGCCACTAAAACCTGCCGCATAACCTGCCGCAACTACATCTTTTCAAACTGGAGCACGGTCATCTCAGGATGATTGGGGACATAAAGGAACGACACCTTTGACTGCTTTCCTTTCCAAACGTAGGTCGACATATGCGTACCCTGCTTGCCGGCCTTCCCTTTGCCGTACTGCTGGATGAACATTTGCTTTAGTTTCTCCACGCCCGTTTTGGATACATATTTACCTTCAAATGTGACAGCGACGCTCACCATTAAACCATCTTTGAAGACAAACATGCGAGAAGCTATGGTTTCATCCGGTTTCTCCTGGGTGTACACCATCTGCTTGTTGTACTCGGCCATTTTACCCTTGGGGTAGGCTTCCACGATTTTGTGAAACATGGTGCCCCATCTGATGTCCTCATACCCGTTGGGAATGGTAGCGGCATGGCAGTTGATGGACAGTAAAAGCAGTGCGAAGGCCAGTAAAGCTGTGGTTGATCTAGTCATTGCAATTGGTTCCTTGATTGATTGGAATTGGTATAACCGCCGCTATTTATAACACTCTAGATCGGATTTTAACAGCTTTTACTACCATCGATGTGTTCAGAAAATAGCCTTGGCGCCCGCAGCGAATCAGTCTTTGGCGTGACACTTATTGCAAAGGCTTCTCTGATAAACGGCGAAATCAGATGCTTTTTTGCCATACATCGCCATCTTCACTTCGGCAGAGGTACGTCCCTGCGCTATGGCTGCAGGTGCCCCGTTATCTGTGCCTGGATACCTTCCGTCGTACACGATAAAGGTCGTATTGACATTCCACCTCATGCTGCTGTCCCAACCCGAGGCATGGGCACGGTGGCAGGACAGGCACATGACGTTGGAGTCCATCGTAGCACCGCTTTTGTTGGAACCGTTGCTGTTGGCCGTCGCCTTGAGCACAGAGTACTCGTCTGTTCCCATTTCAAAAGGCGCTAAAGAGTTGTATGCGGTCGCAGAGGACCCGTTCAGGTTTCCTGAGGAAATGTAGGCATTGTAGTTGTAAGTGACCTCTGCGCTCAGTTTGCCCTGTTTCCCGGAAGGATGCTGGGTGGCTCTGCCGGTGCCGGCATCGTGAATCGAGCCGTGGCAGTTGCTGCACCATTCGGACACCCCGCTTCCATAGGCGACCCGGGTGTCAGTTGAGGATTCCTCCCTGTTATAGGCCGATGGCGCCACCGCAGCCGGCGGGTCGGCTGTGAACTCGACACCGGGCGCGCCTTGATACCCCTTGCCTGCCAGCATCCTGTAGACGCTGACGGTGCTGAGTCCGTCTGGATCAGGGCTGTCGTTGTAGGAGCCTGAAGCGATGATGGGCTTGCCGGCATTGCTGATCGTTCCGTCGACGGACCTGCGGTAGTTGCCGTGCGGGTCGTGGCAGCTGATGCAGGATAACGAGTTGGAAGGGAAGTTGCCTCCCGGCGCTATCGAAAGTCTGGTGTCCGCTGAATAGCCGTAATCTGCGGCTACGATGTTGTGACCGTGGCGCTCTCCCTGGCTGGCTTCTTTGTCCCGGCCTTCACCGGACCATCGGTAATTTTTTTTCAACCAGCCGAAGTCCCCGCCGGGAGTGAGGTTTCTTGGAGCGATCCCTTCGACTAGCGTGATACCGCTGGTAGCGACTTGATAGGGTTCATCGTGTTGGAACCCTTCGGTGGACTGGTGGCACCGGAGGCACGTGGAACTTGCATCGCTACCTAACAGGTTTCCGCGTCTGGGTACTCCACTCTCGACGGCGCCGGTTGAATGGCACCCATTGCACTCTCCGGTTCCGCCGTTGTGAAAGGGCTTGGCGTTGCCGGCCAAGTATGCTGCATGGGAATTGTTGACCCAGAGTAAGATGCTTGCGATCACCACGAGACGGATTGCAAACATTCTGGCTGGTGTGCGCTTAAGGCAGGTCGTGAGCATGATGGTTTTCCTCCCTCATTTTTGCTTTCACCACCTGTTACAAATTGTACGCCATACCGTTAAAAATGGGGGGCAAGATTGTATCGTATTGAATTTAAAATGAAAATATGCTCTGGTCATGAGAACTATGAAAACGGTTATCTTTTGCGGGTGTTCTTCAAGCAGACAAAGCTCTGATCAGATCTTGGCTCTCTTGAAGCTAAGTTGCCGATGTTATTAATGGTTTACGAGGTGTTGGCGCGGTGCAGGTTTTGAACAGTGCATAGGCGCCGGGGCAGCAGGTCGTTTACTGCCCCGGCGGAAGAGGTGCATTTTCAGAGAAGACAGGGGGACGGTTGTCTCTGAAAAGGCATTGTGGGGGGAAGGGTTACTTTAAAATGATGACGAGGGCCCGGCGGTTTTTTTTGCGGCCGACCTCTGTCGTGTTATCGGCGATCGGTTCGGAACTGCCCATGGTGCGAATTTCGAACCGCTCGGCAGAGAGGTTGTACATCTTCATCAGGTACTGCTTTGTTCGCACTGCGCGTTTCTCTGAAAGCGCGAGGTTGTGGTCATCGCTGCCGGTAATATCGGCGTGTCCATGGATCTGTGCAATGATCTGTGGGTTGCGCTTCATGAACAGGCCGATCTTTCTACCCACATCGGTGAAGCTCGGCTTGATTTTGTAGCTGTTGAGGTCGAACTCGAAGGTGGCTTGGAGTAATGGGGCGGCAACTGGCACGGAAGGTGTTGACGCTTGTTTTTTTTCGGCGCCAGGTACTATTTGTTTTGCCTGATCTGTTGTTTCGGTGCTGTCGTTCTCTCGCGGCGCTTGTGCCGTCTTCTCTGCAGCCACAGGGGAAGGCTGCACGCTTGATGCAGAGGAGGCAATGCCGGGCGTGGCGATCGTTGAAACGGCAACACTCTGCGGCGTCGTTGCAACAGTTGTAGATGCGGGGGATGCGGGAACTGGTTTAGGGGTTTTCCTTTGCGTTACAACAGGCTGGTCTTTAGCCGTTGGTGTCGACAGGTTAGTCGAGGCTGCGGTGGACGCCGGATTCGTCATAGGTGTCGCTGCGGCAATCTGTGGGCGCGGCCTGCGGCGGGGCTGCTTCTTTTCTCCGCCGAAGACAAAACTTACCCCCGCAGTCAGTTCGAAACTGTTTCCCAGGCTGCTTGCGGCGACATCTCGGAAATCAAACCTGACGGCGACATCCTTTTTTATGAAGTACTTGGCTCCTAGACCGAAATTTACTAAAGGGCTCGATGACCCTTTGTCAGCTATGACTCCGCCAGCACCGAACGTCAAGAATGGAGTGAGATTGGGGCGTTCGAGAAAAGGATAAATAGTCTGAAAGGTGGCCAGGTAGAGGGTAGTGCTGCCGGACGATTTTGCGTCGGCACCTACCATGCTGAAATCTCCCTCAATCCCAAAAGCGTCTGTCAGCTGTTTGTCAATCTTGACCCCTGTCATTAAACCCGGCTTCAGTGAATTGAAACTGCCTGGCATGAAGATACCCACTACAGGGGTTGTGGTGAAACTGTCGTATTTGTCTGCTGCTAGGCATTGCGTGTGTAGAATCAGCAGTAAAGCAATCAGTACCGGTGGAGTGAGCACGCGCGTTATAGCGTTCATTATTGCGACCCTTTCATAGCATTGGAATCTGCTCGTACTGGGAATGCAGCATTTCGCATCCCGCGCTGCGATTTGTTGTAATGCCTAGTGACTTTAAGTGGGGGGAAACTATACTTTATTTATCCGCAAGAGTCAAAAGATGTATGAAGCTGATCTTATCCTCTTCTATAGCATGAGCCTCCCAATACTTTGGGGCGGCGCTAACCGCGGAGAGGCAGATCTTCTGAAATGATAGGATTCACTCCCGCATTCACACAATTTTATTAGGCAGTGCCCCCCTTCTCTAGCCTACGGTTGTGAAAATGCCACTTCGCGGGATGATTCTGTCACGGAGGATGTTTTTCTTCGCGCACACATATCTGCTTGTTTCCGTGTGGCCAGTAGTGGTATTTTGTTTGGCGATAAAACGATTATGCCGGGTAGTTGGCACCACTTCAAAAGCGAGGAGTTGTGATGAAAAAGATGATAAGCATGTTGACCGCAGTCCTAGTAACTTCTGCTCCTGGGTTTGGGGCCTGCTCCGATGTTCCCCCGAGCGGCATGGGGGGCGCCATGTCGGTGAACTCTGGGGTGACTGGCAAGGTTGTAGAGACAACGACTGCAGGGGATTATACCTATATCAACCTAGAGAAAGACGGTAAAAAGGCATGGGTAGCTTGTCCTCCCATGGCCAACGTGAAGTTGGGGCAGCAACTTGGGTTTACGGGATGCACTCCCATGATGGACTTTGAAAGCAAGGCTTTGAAACGGACTTTTGATCTGATCATGTTCTGCGGTGCTCCCCTGTCTGAGGCGCAGACGGAGTTGCTCAGCAAAAAGTCGACCGGTAGCAGCGGACAGGTGCCGGAATCGAAGGAAGGGATCGTTGTTGAAGCGGCTAAAGGTGCTGACGCACACACTATCGCCGACATCTATGACAAAATCGACCAACTTGACAAACAGACGGTCTCGGTTTCTGGGAAGGTGATGAAAGTCACTCCCCGGATTATGGGCCGGAACTGGCTTCACATACAGGACGGCACCGGTTCTGCAATGCAGAAAAACAACGATCTGGTGGTTACCACGAATGCCCTTCCAGGCGTTGGGGACGTAGTGACCATATCTGGGACCATAGCCAAGGACAAAGATTTCGGGTCTGGATATAAATACAGGGTGATTCTGGAACTTGGCAGCGTGAAACCCAAATAGGGGGGCTCGCGGCACGCCTGAAGCTTGGCAACCTCAGTAATCCAGTGCTATTTCCCTTCGTCGTTCGGGTCATCTTGATAACCTGGCACCTTGCCAAGGACGACCGCAACAGCCGACTCTGCCTCACCTGCCACATCATGTAGCGTGGCCTCCTGCTGGTCCGCCGGAAAATAAAGAAAAGGCGTCGGAGAGAACTCCGGCGCCTTTTTCATTTTCTGCCTGCGGCAGCGCTTGCTTAAGAGGGCAAAATCGCGGCTCACACCTTGTCGATGAGCGCGAGGAGCTCGCCGGTCTTTTCCTCCATCAGCGCCTGATCGCCCCGCGACTCCACGTTCAGCCGCAGCACCGGCTCGGTGTTTGAGCAGCGCAGGTTGAAGCGCCACTTGTCGAACTCCATGCTCATGCCGTCGGTGTCGTCGATGCTCAAGGCGCCCTCCCGGTAGGCCTTGCCGATCCGTTCGATGGCCGCCGCTGGGTCGTCGAGCTTCCTGTTGATCTCGCCGCTGGCGGGGAAGAGACGCATCCTCTCCTCGACGAGTTCTGTCAGCGATTTACCGGTCTTCCCCATGATGTTCAGCACCAGGAGCCAGGGGATCATGCCGCTGTCGCAGTAGGCGAAGTCGCGGAAATAGTGATGGGCGCTCATCTCGCCGCCGTACACCGCGTCCTCGCTCCTCATCCGCTCCTTGATGAAGGCGTGCCCGGTCTTGCTCATCACCGGTACGCCCCCCGCAGCCGTAACCACGTCGACGGTGTTCCAGGTGAGCCTTGGGTCGTGGATGATCCGGGCGCCGGGATGCATCTGCAGCATGGCGGCAGCCAGAAGCCCGACGATGTAGTACCCCTCGATGAAGTTCCCCCTGGCGTCGAAGAGAAAGCAGCGGTCGAAGTCGCCGTCCCAGGCAAGACCGAGATCGGCTCCGTGCGCGAGCACCGCCTCGGCCGTCGCGGAGCGGTTCTCCGGCAGCAGCGGGTTCGGTATCCCGTTGGGGAAGGTGCCGTCGGGCTCGTGGTGCACCTTGACGAAGCTGAAGGGGAGGCGGGACTCAAGAAGGTCGATGGTCCTGCCGGCGCAGCCGTTGCCGGCGTTGACCACGATCTTGAACGGCTTGAGCGTAGCCGGGTCGAGGTACCCCAGCAGGTGGTCGATGTAGCTTTTCTCGATGTCGAGCCGCTGCACGCTCCCCTTGGCCGAAACCTCCCCGAAGCGGTTTTGCTCCGCCAGCTCGCGGATGGCGTTCAGGCCGCTGTCGCCGCTGATGGGGCGGGACCCCTCGCGCACGAGCTTCATGCCGTTGTAGTCCATGGGGTTGTGGCTTGCGGTCACCATAATGCCGCCGTCCATCTTCTCGCTGAAGGTGGCGAAGTACACCTGCTCGGTGCCGCAGATGCCGATGTCGTACACGTCGACGCCGCTGTCTGTGAGCCCTTTGGCGAGCGCGCTGCAGAGCGGTTCGCTGGAGAGGCGCACGTCGCGGCCGACGATGACCTTCTTGGGCGCGAGGAAGGCGGCGTAGGCCCGGCCGATGCGGTAGGCGAGATCCTCGTTCAGCTCGTCGGGGACTCTCCCCCTGATGTCGTAGGCTTTGAAGCAGTGCAGGTTGCTCACTGGAAAGTTCTCCCCGTTTCCTTTATTTGCGGATGTTCCCCTGGTTTTCCAGGAACCACTGGTAAGACCTGGCGATCCCGTCCTTAAGGCCCACCTTCGCCTCCCATCCCAGCGCCTTCATCCGGGATACGTCCTGCAGCTTTCTGGGGGTGCCGTCGGGCTTGCTGGCGTCGAAGGCAAGTGCCCCCTCGAAGCCGACCACGTCGCGCACGGTTTCCGCCAGTTCCCGGATGGTGACGTCGATGCCGGTGCCCAGGTTGACGAAGCAGGGCTTGGGGTAGTTGGTGAGCTCTTCGGCGATGGTGGCGTCCGGGAGGTTCATCAGGTAGACGCAGGCCTCGGCCATGTCGTCCACGTAAAGGAACTCGCGGCGCGGCGTGCCGGTCCCCCAGATCACGACCTCAGGCTGCCGCTGCAGGGTTGCCTCGTGGAACTTGCGGATCAGGGCGGGGAGCACGTGGGAGTTGGCGAGGTCGAAGTTGTCCCCCGGGCCGTACAGGTTCGTCGGCATCACGGCGATGAACTTGGTGCCGTACTGGCGGTTGTAGGACTCGCACATCTTAAGGCCGGCGATCTTCGCGATGGCGTACGGCTCGTTGGTCGGCTCCAGCGGTCCGGTGAGGAGGTGCTCCTCCTTCATCGGCTGCGGCGCGTGCTTCGGGTAGATGCAGGAGGAGCCGAGGAAGAGCAGGCGCTTCACGCCGTTTCGGTAAGCCTCGTGGATCACGTTGTTCTGGATCGCCAGGTTCTGGTAGATGAAGTCGGCGGGGTAGGTGTTGTTGGCGTGGATACCCCCGACCTTGGCCGCGGCCAGTATGGCGTACTCGGGCTTCTCGCTTTCGAAGAAGGCCTTGACCGCGAGGTGGTCGGTGAGGTCGAGCCGGTCTTTCCCCGGGGTGAGCAGGTTGTGGTAACCGGCGGCTTTGAGGCTTCGCGTCAGCGCGGAACCGACGAGCCCGTTAGAGCCCGCGATAAATATCTTGGCGTCTTTATTCATGTCTGAACCAACTGTCCTCGCTCTACTCGTGGTAGTTGTAGGTGCTGAACCCGTGATGCTTGCAGAGCTCGTCGCGGCGCGCTTCCTCGAGGTCCGAGTGCACCATCTCGGCAACCAGTTCCTGGAAGGTCGTCTTCGGGACCCACCCGAGCTTCTGCTGGGCCTTGCTCGGGTCACCCAAAAGGGTCTCAACTTCCGTGGGCCTGAAGTAGCGGGGATCGACCTTCACGATGGTCTGCCCCACCTGCGGGTGCCCGGCGGCGCCCCCCTCGGTCTTGGTGCCGTGGCTGTCTATGGACGCCACGATGCCGACCTCGTCCACGCCTTCGCCTTCCCAGCGCATGCCGATGCCGACACCCTTGGCCGCCTCTTCCACCATCTGCCGCACCGAGAACTGCTTACCGGTGGCGATGACGAAATCCTCGGGCTCTTCCTGCTGCAGCATGAGCCACTGCATCTCCACGTAGTCGCGGGCGTGCCCCCAGTCGCGCAGGGCGCTCAGGTTCCCCAGGTAGAGGCAGTTCTGCAGCCCCAGCGAGATACGGGCGATGGCGCGGGTGATCTTCCTGGTGACGAAGGTCTCCCCCCGAATCGGGGACTCGTGGTTGAAGAGGATGCCGTTGCAGGCGTACATGCCGAAGGCCTCGCGGTAGTTGACCGTGATCCAGTAGGCGTAGAGCTTCGCCACCGCGTAGGGGGAGCGGGGGTAGAAGGGGGTCTTTTCCGACTGCGGCACCTCCTGCACCAGCCCGTAAAGCTCGCTGGTGGAAGCCTGGTAGAACTTGGTCTTTTTCTCCATGCCGAGGATCCGCATCGCTTCCAGGATCCGCAGCGTCCCGAGCCCGTCGGCGTTCGCCGTGTACTCCGGGGTCTCGAAGGAGACGGCCACGTGCGACATGGCGGCCAGGTTGTAGATCTCGTCCGGCTGCACCTGCTGGATGATCCGGATCAGGTTGGTGGAGTCGGTCAGGTCGCCGTAGTGGAGGATGAAGTCGCGGTTCTCTATGTGCGGGTCCTGGTACAGGTGGTCGATCCGGTCGGTATTGAATAGCGAGGCGCGGCGCTTGATGCCGTGCACGATGTAACCCTTTTTGAGCAGGAACTCAGCGAGGTATGCGCCGTCTTGCCCGGTGACACCGGTGATAAGAGCTACTTTTGCCATTTTGATTCCTTTCGATTGGTTTGATTCAGCCCAAGCCGGCTAGACGTACTTCTCCACCAGCTCCTCGATGATCTCACCGATGGTGGTCCTGCGGTATGCGGAGGCGATCTTGAGCTTCAGGTGCAGGTCCTGCCTGATGTTGGCGGTAAGGCGCACGTCACCCTCCGGGACCAGGCCGGAGACGGCCTTGGCGCCCTTCGCCGCGCCCTTCGCCTGCTCTTTCTTCCGGGACGGCTTTTGTGCCGCTCTCTCGCTCCGGGCGGCTGCGGGGGGCTCAACAGTCTTTGCGGCGGGGAGTGGGCGCGCTTCGGGGTGCGTCGGGGGCGCCTGGGGCGTCGGTGGGTCAAGGGGCTTTTCCGGCAGGACCTCTCCTGTTTCGAACAATCCCATCTGGTTTTCGGTATCCGACATCGCCGCCCCCTCAACTGCTTTCGATCGCCGGGCACTATAGCAACTTAGGCTTCGTCCGGGCAACCGTTTTCTGGCTTTACAAAGGAATCCTTAATGATGTATGTTTTCGGCGCGTGCGCCCGTAGCTCAGCTGGATAGAGCAGCAGGCTTCGAACCTGTCGGTCGGGAGTTCGAATCTCTCCGGGCGTGCCACGTTACTTCCTCTTCAGCTCGGCCTTTTTCCCTTCGTACCAGATGCTGCCGCTCATGATGTACAGGACACCTTTGGAGCCGCTGTAGCCTGCGCGCCAGCGCCTGTTCTCCACCGTGTCGATCAGTTCCACGGGGTATTCGGGGTCGGTCGTGGCCACCCATTTCCCCTTTTTGCCTTCATAGGAGATCCACTCTCCTCCTTCTGGTTTTGCCGGGGCTGTTGCTGTGGCGGAGAAACTGGACCAGGCGGGTTTTCGTCGGGCGATTGCTGTCATCAGGCTCATCGGGGGGGGATTTGATTCTGGGTGCCAATCGGGCAGACAATAACCCGAAATGACCGCTATTGGCAAAGACAAAATACCTTCTGAGGCAGTGACTCGCGCACTGCAGATTGACAGTCGCGAGCATGCCTTTAGAATTGTCTAATTGTGACAGAGAGGCCTTGCTAGGAAGCGCTTGAAGAGGAGTGGCAGCATAACCAAAATCTTGTTAGGAGTGAAAGATGAACCCTGATCTTGCGAAATTGACTCCGGGGCAAAAGCTTATGAAACAGGCGATCCACGAGATAGACGATTATTTCGGAGAGGGTGTTGCCTTCAAGAACATCGAGTTCCTCGGCGGGTACATGCAGACGCTTGCCATCCTGGAGCTGAAGGAAACCCTGCGGAACAAACTCTGAAAGCATGGCCCCGGAGGTTCCGCAGGGAATCTGCCGCCTTCTAGGGGGGCTGGGTCACTCCCTTTGGCAGCGAGAACCAGAAGGTCGCACCGCCATCAACCGCCCCCTCCGCCCAGACTCTCCCGCCGTGTCGCAGCACGATCCGCTGCACGATGGCCAGCCCGACACCGGTCCCCTCGAACTCCTCGTTGGCATGCAGGCGCTGGAACAGGCCGAAAAGCTTGCTCGCGTACGCCTCGTCGAACCCCACCCCGTTGTCCTTGACGAAGATCTCGGTATCCTGCTCCCGGTCGAGCGCGCCGACGGCTATTTTCGCCTTGTCACGGGAGCGGGTGAACTTGACCGCGTTGCCGATGAGGTTGATCAGCACCTGGCGCAGCATTGCCGCATCCCCAAGCACCACAGGCAGCGGGGCGATCTCCCATTGGATCTCCCGCTCCCGGTTGTCCCCTTCCAACTCGCTCACGATCTCCCTCACCAGTAGCCCCAGGTCGACCCATCCCTTCATCATCTCGCTGCGACCCATGCGCGAAAAGGCCAGCAGGTCGTCGATCAGCAATCCCATCTTGCTGGCGGCCTCGCCGATCACCTGCAGGTAGTGGCGGCTCTTCTCGTCCAGGGCGTCCCCGGCCTTGGCGTTCAAGAGGTCGACGAAGCCGATGATGTGGCGCAGCGGCGCCCGCAGGTCGTGAGAGACTGAGTAGCTGAACGACTCCAGCTCGCGGTTGCTGGCCCCCAGCTGTTCGAGCTGGTTTCTCAGGGCGAGGTTCAGCTCCAGTATCTTCGCCTCCCCCTGCTTTTGGCTGGTGATGTCCCGGATCACGGCGAAGACCCAGGTCCCGTCAGGGGTCTCGATCGGGTTCAGCATGATGTCCACCGGGATCTCGTGCCCGTCTTTGTGGCGCCCGTAGAGCTCCAGGCCGATTCCCATCTTGCGCGCGCGTGGGTCGGCGAAGTAGTTGCGACGGTGCTGGCGGTGGCGCTTGTGATAACGCTCCGGGATCAACAGCTCGATGCGCTGCCCCAGCATCTCCTCGCGCATGTAGCCGAAGATGATCTCCGCCTGCTGGTTCGTCCTGCGGATGACGCCGTTGCCGTCCGCGACGACGATGCCGTCGGGTGCCGTCTCGAAGAGCCGCTCCAGCATGTTGCGGCTTTTCAAAAGCGCCTCTTCCGAGGCGCGTTTTTCGGTGTTGTCGTGAATGATGAGCGCGAACCCGGCGAGCGTTCCCTGCTGGTCGTAAAAAGGGTTCAGCGTCACCGCGCCCCAGAAGCGGCTTGCGTCTTTTTTCAGCCGCCACCCCTGCAGCTCCAGGCTCCCCAGCGAGTGCGCCACGGCGAGCTCCCTTTCTGGAGCCTCGGAGCGCTGTTCCTCCTTTGGGTGTAGCAGCGAGAAATGCTTGCCCAGCACCTCGCTTTCCCGGTACCTGGTGATCTGCTCGGCGCCGGCATTCCAGGAGGTGATGTTCCCCTGAGGATCCAGAAGCGCCACTGCATACTCCTTCACCTGCTCCACCATCAGGCGGAAGGGGAGGTCGCCCTGCAGTTTTTCGGGCTCTTGCTGCTTGCGCGCTCCGGGGTTGGCAGTCAGCTCTTTGTCGGCCATGGCTTTTCCCCGTCCGCTATCGCGGAGCTACTACCCGCTCGAAGCTCTGCATCCACGAGTTGCCGCGTTCCAGGCCGTCTCCGCCTTCGCTGGCCCGGTACTTGTAGGTGAAGCGGAGCCTGTCGCCCGGCTTGACCGCCATCGGCAGCCGCACCGAAAAGGGCGCGATCTCGTCCTGCTTGAGGTCGGTGGGGATGACGAAGCTCACCTCGCGCTGCACCGGTTTCCCCTGGGGGCCAAGCAGTGCCACCCAGATCTCCAGGTCGCGCATCAGGAAGTAGCGCACGTTTTGCACCACCCCCTCGACCGCGGTCCCTCCGTTGTCTACCCTGGTCTCCCACCCCATCACCAGGTCGAACTGCCGGTAGTGCTCCGGCAGCGCCTCGAGACGCTGGCGGTGGTCGGGCGCAGTCGTGGCGCACCCTGCGGTCAGTGTTGCCAAGAGCAAAAGTAAGCCGATCAGTGGTCTCATTTGAATGTCCCTCCTTTTGGCGCTTCTAATTGTACGCGAGGAGCAGGAATTGACAAAAAAAAACTCCCCCGGCAAATGGCCAGGGGAGCAGGCAGGGGATAAAAGCCGCTGAATCTAGAATTCGGGACCCGCAGGCCCGCCGCACCGGGAGAAGCGCTCCCCGCGTTTGGCCCTGAACTCCTTGAGTTGGGCCGCCTGCTTCGGGGTGAGCAGCGCCAGGAACTGCTTCGCCCCCTGCGCCCTCGCTACTGCCAGGTCCGCCTGCACCGCCGCCACCTTGGCCGCCTGCTCCCTGATGGCGGCCTCGTCAGCGCCCCCCGAATGTACCAGGTCCTGCAATCGGCTCCGCTCCGCCCTCAGGCTCTCCATGAGCGGCTTGTGCTCTTGCCGGCTCTTTTTGAACAGCTCCTGCGCCTGGGCCTGCTGCTGGTCGGTCAGGTTCAGCTCGCTCGCCATCCGCTTGAAGAAATGCCCGTCCCGGTGCCCCTTCCTGTGTTTTTGGTGCTGCCCGGCTGCGGGGGTCGGGCCCTGGCCGGTGTACTCGGCGAACGCAGTCTGGCCGCCGAAGGCGGCGGCTGCGGTGATGCAGGCAACCAGGCCGAGCTTTCTCAGATTCCTTTTCATGATGAGGCTCCTTTTCGATGTGGTTTCTGTGCGCCAAGGCACGGTATGGAAGGAAGAGTAATGGGGGATTGTGTAGGCAATGTGGAAGAAGTATGGAAATGCTATCTGGCCTCCCTGTGAGAGAGGACCTTATCTTTTTTGCGGCAGCAGACCTTGATATGGCGGCATTCCATTGCTAGAATGTGCTAACGCTTGCAACAATGATCTCTTAGGGGGGGTGCCATGAAAATTCCGGTTGTGTTTGCAGACGAAAGGCGCGGCTTGGTAAAGGCAGAAGATCTTCAGGAACTGATCGAGCAGGCTGGCATTGTCTCGTTCCTTCGCAGCGACGGCGAATGTGTTCAGATCGGTACCGACGCTGTGAGAGGAATGGGGGGGAAGAACTACCGCGGTCCGGAGCGCAGAGGCAACGTCCTTTTCTGCTGATCGTGCAGCTTTAGAAGAGCAACCGGCGCAGACGGAAGGCCGACCCTGATTGGGCCGGCCTTCGCAGTTTCCGGGCGGCGCCCCCCCCCTTGCCGCCCCTTTTCCCCCCTCCCATCTTCCCCCTCAACTTTCATCCTTGTTATACGAATTGCGACAAATTCACAAATTTGCAAAACAGCTTTTTCCCTTTCGCATATCTGCGAATGCTTTCCCCGGGAGCATTAGCAGTGATCAACGTGCTGATTTTACGGCCGCATCGCAGGAAGTTGACCCTGTTTCAGCAGCACGGCTTTTTGCTGTTGTGCGAAAAAGTGCGCCCGGCAGCCGCCCGCGCAAGCGGTGAGCGTCCTGTCTAAGTCTACGTATTATCGACAATTTTGACCGATATACGAAATGGTAAAACGTTGGTATGCAAGTTGCTAACGTATACGGTAAGAGCGGTCAATCCCAACATGGAGGTATAAAGGCATGTCCAAAACAACATCTAACAAGGGGTGGCAGGTAGTCATCGCCGGAACCGGAATCAACCTGGCACTCGGGGTGCTGTATGCCTGGAGTATCTTCAAGGGTGCCATCAAGGCGTCCATCGAAAAGGGCGGCCCCGATGCGTTCCAGTGGAGCCTGAGCTCCATCAACGACCCGTACGCTCTCTGCTGTCTCGCCTTTGCTTTCTCGATGATCGTCGCAGGCAAGTGCCAGGACAAGATCGGCCCGGCAAAGACCGCGCTCATCGGCGGCATCCTGGTAGGCGCCGGCTTCTGCCTCATGGGCTACTCCAACAGCTACGCAGCCTGGGTCACCGGCTTCGGCGTCCTGGCCGGCTCCGGCTTCGGTTTCGGCTACTCCGCAGCCACCCCGCCGGCGCTCAAGTGGTTCTCCGCCAAGAAGACCGGCCTCATCGCCGGGATCGTGGTCGCCGGCTTCGGTCTCGCGCCGGTGTACATCGCGCCGCTCTCCAGCTACCTCCTGGGGGTTTACGGCATCCAGCAGTCGATGTACATCTTAGCCGCCGGCTTCGCCGTCATCGTCTGCGGCCTCTCCTTCGTGCTGGCCAACCCGCCCAAGGGGTACGTTCCCGCCGAACCGGTGGTTAAAGGCGAAGAAGGCAAGCCCGCCGTCGCCAAGAAGGCCGTGCATGACGCTACCGTTTCCGAGATGCTCCGCTCCCCCAAGTTCTACATGCTCTGGACCACCTTCTTCATCGGTGCAGGCGCAGGCCTTATGGTGATCGGCTCCGTGGCAGGCCTCGCCAAGAAGAGCATGGGCCCCATGGCCTTCGTCGCCGTGGCCATCATGGCGATCGGCAACGCCTCCGGCCGCGTGGTTGCCGGCGTGCTCTCCGACAAGATCGGCCGCCGCGCCACCCTGACCATCATGCTCAGCTTCCAGGCGGTGCTGATGTTCGCAGCCGTCCCCGTCGTCGGCTCCGGTTCCGCCACCCTGCTGGTGCTCCTCGCCTCCTTCATCGGCTTCAACTACGGCTCCAACCTGACCCTCTTCCCCTCCTTCGCCAAGGACTACTGGGGCTTCAAGAACTACGGCCTCAACTACGGCGCGCTGTTCAGCGCCTGGGGCGTAGGCGGCCTGGTGATGGGGCGCGTTTCGGAGATGATGAACGCGCAGCCCGGCGGCCTGAACAAGTCCTTCATCCTCGCGGGCTCCTGCCTTGCCCTGGGCACCGTCATCACCTTCTTCCTGCGCGAGAAGAAGGCGGTCGCAGTCGAGGCTACCGAGGTGGTCGGAGAGAAGGTCGCGGTCAAGGTCTCCGCATAGAACCGGCTTTGGCGTCAAGATGATAAAAAGCGGGGCCATGCATTTTCTGCATGGCCCTTTTTTTAACTGATGCTATCATGGCGCACCTGCGGGTTCACCTTCTGAGTAGTCAAGAGGATCTTAAATGGATACTTCCTACGTCACCATCATGCTGGTGGTCTTTCTCGTGCTGACCGGTCTCGCCATAGACATCGGCTACATGTACGTAAGCGACGAGGACCTGCAGCATACCGCGGAAATGTCAGCCTTGACCGGAGCCGAGTCGCTCAAAAAGCGTCTGCTGGTCCAGGCGCAGCAGTCCCCGGAAAAGCTGGCGCAGGTCTCCGCCGACCCCGTGCAGTCCGCGGCCCGCAGCACCGCCGTAGACACCGCGACCGGAAAGCACAGCGCCTCGGCCCTCGTGGCCCTCCTGAACGATAACGGCAACGCCCTCTCCGAAAACAACGACATAACCGTGGGCTTCTGGAACATGAGCAGCCGCAGTTACACCCCGGGGGGAACCCCGGTGAACGCGATGCAGGTGCGGGCGCGACGCACTGCCGAAAGCAGCTCCGTAGGCCTTGGCAGCCTCGGCACTTTCGTCGCCAAGATAAGCGGCACCGCCTCCTTCGGTTCCACGCCGGTGGCCGTGGCCGCCCTGGTCCCCGGCACCCGCTCCAACATCGCCATCTGCGCCGCTGCCTGCGACCCTTCCTGCAGCTATCCCGACGTCTGCAGCGTCCAGGAACGAAGGATGAGCCACCTGCCGTGGGATCCCAATGTCAAAAGCACCAGCGCCAACCGCTACCTCTATACCTCGCTCTTGCACCCGGTCACCATCACCAACACCATGAGCGATCTGGTCTGCCAGGAGATGCCGGTGCAGGAAGTCTGCGGCCTCCCCATCTTCACCGCCGCGATGAAGGACGACGCCATCCTGCGCGACCTGAAGGCCATGATGTACGACCCGAAGGTGGACAGCCCCAACAAGGAGTACGACCAAAACGGCAGGCTCGCGGGGTGGTGGGTGGTGGTCCCTGCCGCCGATTGCGGGGGAGGGCAGGCGGGGGAGGCGTTTGAGCCGCGCACCGTGGTCAAGTACTCCCTGGTGCGCATAAGCCGGATCTGCGTCGGCGGGGAGCCCGGTTGCGGCAAGACTTCCGGGCGCGCCGACCAGCCTGCGATCTCCTGCGCCCCCGGCGGGGAAGGGCTGTACATCGACCGCATCTCCTGCGTCGGCTGCGACAACGCCTCCAAGAGGCAGTTCTTCGGGCTGCGCCCCGTCCTGGTCAACTAGCGAGGCGCGCCGTGCCATGCCGCGCAAATGCGCCCCCCGGCGAACTGGTCAAGGCGGTAGAGGAATTCAACCGCGGGGAATGGTTCGAGTGCCACGAGACGCTGGAAGAGCTCTGGGTGGGGGAGAAGGGGGAGCTTAGGGATTTCTACCAGGGGGTGCTGCAGATCGCGGTCGCGCTGCATCACTGGCGTAACGGCAACTTCAAGGGGGCCCTGATCCTGCTGCAGGGGGGCGGCGAATGCCTGAGGCGGGTGTCGTCTGTCTGTCTTGAGCTCGACGTGGCGCGGCTTCAAAAGGACGCCGCAAGGTTCCTTGACGAGCTATCCGCGCTGGGCGAGGGGCGCATGGCCGAGGTGAATCCGGGCCTGGTGCCGAGGCTGCATCTCCTTTCCTGAAACGAAAA
Organism: Citrifermentans bremense; assembly: GCF_014218275.1. Classification (NCBI taxonomy): domain Bacteria; kingdom Pseudomonadati; phylum Thermodesulfobacteriota; class Desulfuromonadia; order Geobacterales; family Geobacteraceae; genus Citrifermentans; species Citrifermentans bremense. Next base: position 3,499,276 of record NZ_AP023213.1, on the reverse strand, counting down.
CAGCCGCCTTCCGGTCCAACCGGAGGCGGCTGCTCTTTTTTGCGGCGACGCGCCTCTATTTGAGGATGGTGACCTTGCCGTCGTCCAGGTCGTACTTGGCGGAGACGATCTTCAGCTTCCCTTCCTTTACCATGTGGGCGACGACCTTGGATTTCCTGGTCAGGTCGGCAGCCACGTCCTTCGCGTTGATTTCAGCGGCGCACTCGATGATTTCCTCTTTGGATTTCCCTTTGTACTTGGCCTTGGCCTTCTTGGCTGCCGGTTCGATGGCCTTTACGATGGCCCCGATGTTCCCCTCGGCCTTTCCTTTGGCCCCGACGGTTGCCGTCACCGCACCGCAGCGCTCGTGCCCAAGCACCATGACAAGCGGAGGGTGCAGGTGTTCCGCCGCATACTCGACGCTTCCCAGGACCAGCGGGTCAGCCACGTTTCCGGCCACGCGGATCACGAACACCTCGCCCAGGGCCTGGTCGAAGACGATCTCTGGCGGGACCCGGGAGTCTGAGCAGGAGAGGATGATGGCGTACGGCTGCTGTCCCTTGGCCAGCTTGCCGCGGGCGGTGGCGTCGCAAAGGGCCGACGACTTCATCTTGCTTTCCACGTAGCGGTTGTTGCCGTCGATCAGCTTCTGCAGCGCTTCGTCGGCGCTGACCCCTGCAGCCGCGCCCGAGGCGAAAGCTATCCCTGCCGTTGCTGCCAGCGCCGTTGCCAGCGCTGCGATCCTGCCTGCTAACTTGCTGCTTTTCATGTTTCTCCTCCTTTTGATGGAAATCGGGAAAATACCCGAAAGTCTCTTTGTCTGACGCACTTCGCACCGTAAAGGGCGGCCCATTCTACATGAGAACGCCGATTGTTCCAGATTAATTTTTTCGTTGCCGTTTTGGTACCTTTGCCGCAGCGGCCGCCGTGGTTGGGGAGAGGAGGGGGAGGTGGAGTTGCCGGGTTGACAACCGGTGACGGTTCGGGCACATTAGCCGGGTTGGAAATCCGAAGGAAAAGAGGTTCTGTAAAGATGTTCTGGCTGCAATTGGCAGGTGTGGCGGCGCTCGTCACTGTAGGGATATTCGGCATCGCTTTCCTGGAAGAGAAGCTGGTGAGCGGCCCGCGCAGGCGGCAGCTCCAGGAGAAGGCCCGCGAAAAGATCAACGCCGGCACCCGCCGGGAAGAATAAGCTCCGTAGTTCCTCCAAACCGTTCGTTCACCGCGATTGCGGCCTCGGCATTTGGCCATACCCTCTGCCAGATCCCTGTGCCGCCGTCGATGACTCTCCCGCACCTTGATCCACCGTTTTCCCACCCTCTTTCCCACTCTCTTTCCCCTTTTTTTCAAGAAGAAGCCAGCGGCTTGCAAGGTGTCTTACCTGCCGTATGGACGGCTGCAAACGCATTGCCGCTGCCGGCTCCGCTGCACAAACAATAGGCTCTTCTGCCTGTTTTTTCATTGGGAATAGCATGCGGGGGGCGGCGCGCGTGCCGGTGAACTCCTTTTAAATCGACATGTTAGTGGGGGGCTTGCCGGTGTGGCATGGCTTCTGCTAATTATTGGCAGGACGCGAAGCACAACGAAGTGCACGCGGACGATAGACAGGCAATGGCGCCTCTCCACCTTGGTGGGAGGCGCCTTTTTTTATTCAGCGAAAGGGGGAGGATCAGCCGCGGAGGCTGACAGGCTCACAAGGTTAAGCAGCACCAAAATCCAAGATTACAAAGGAGTAAGCAGATGAAAAAGACCATCAAGACCCTCGTAATGGCAACGGCGCTGACCATGGCAACCGCAGCAACCGCAATGGCGACCCCTTCCACCCAGATCTGGATCCCCTCCACGGACGTCCAGGGTTACAAGAGCCTGCACCTTGGCATCGACAACTACACCCGCACCTCCAACAACTCCGCCGTGAGCCACGTCAACGACCTGGGGCTCACCGCCGGCGTGCTCCCCTTCGAGAAGGTGCAGGGCGAGGTAGGCATCGACTATATCACCAACGGCAACAACGGTTACGACAGCCAGCCGCTGTACTTCAACGCCAAGCTCGGGACCCCGGAGGGCTCCCTTTTCGAAGGCTCTCCGGCGCTCGCCGTCGGCGGTTACGGTTTCGGCACCAACAGGGACAAGGGAAGCGCCTACCGCACCGACCAGGACGTGATCTACGGGCTCGCCGCGAAGACCCTCCCCGTCGTCGGGCGTCTTTCCGCTGGCTACTACGTCGGCAACGACCAGCTGCTGCTCGACGTCGACGGCAAAAAGGAAAACGACGGCGTGCTCCTCTCCTGGGACCGCACCATGAGCGAGATCTCGGACAAGCTCTGGGTGGCGGTCGACTACCAGGGAGGCGACAACGCCTTGGGCGCGCTCAGCTTCGGCGCCTCCTGGGCCTTTGCCAAGAACGTCTCCGTGATCTTCGGCTACGACATCTACAACGAGAAGAAGCTCGCCGGCGAGAACACCTTCACCACCCAGCTCGACATCAACTTCCCGTAGGGCCGTCAGCTTCCGAGCACCTCGAGGGACGCGAACTGAAGAGGAGAGGGGACACCGGTCCCTTCTCCTCTTTCTTTGAATGCGCGGGGACTGTCACAGGAAGGCAGGGGCAGCTTATAAAATTTTTTCGAAAAAATGGTTGACTGTAGTTCGAAGCCTGTGGTACAAAGTGGGACTCAATGACGCGGGGTGGAGCAGTCTGGTAGCTCGTCGGGCTCATAACCCGAAGGTCACAGGTTCAAATCCTGTCCCCGCAACCAAAACATAACGCCGCTTAGCCCACAAAGCTAAGCGGCTTTTTTGTTTGTCTGACGCAGTTGCTGACGCAGGCAGAGGCATGATCACTTGCCTGTACCAACCTCTCCTTTCAACCCCTCCACAGTTTCATAGCCCCCTTTAAAGACCGCGGCATCGTTTCTGCCAGCTATTAGAAGTTAGTTACTGTTCAAGGCTTACTCTGACATGGCTCAGCGAGGCTGTTGCTGAAATGATGGTGCGAACTGTGCGGCGGAGTGAAAGCTGTCGATTCAGGAGACGCGACATCACGGCCGAACAGGACTCCGACAGATACGTGTTTGACACTCTCGCGCTATTGTGGTATTGAAGTACTTTATTGCCATTATCTATTTTTTTGCACAGATCCGGAGGGCAGTTCAGAGGAACCGAGTCATGAAAAAAGCTAGAGAAAAGAGGACCTGTAACCGAAGCGTCAGCCGCGCGCTGGACGTTTTGGAGCAGTTCCTCCTGGATGACCACGAGATCGGTCTGACGGAGCTGAGCCGGCGCCTCAAGCTGCCTAAGAACAACATATTCCGGTTGCTGGCCACGCTGCAGCTGCGCAACTACGTATCCAGGGATCCGGTCACGGAGCGGTACCAGCTGGGGTTCATGACGGTGGAGCTGGCCCAGAGGGCCCTCTGGCAGCGGGGGCTCGGTGGGGCCCGGAAGGTGATGGAGCGGCTGGTGCGCCAGTGCAACGAGACAACCTGCGTTTCCATCATGTCCGACTACAGCGTGATTAATCTCGACTCGGTGGAGTGCGACCACAACCTGCGGGTCATGCCCACCCTCGGCGTGCAGCTCCCTGCCTACTGCACCGCTCCCGGGAAGTCGTTCATGGCGCATTTCGGCGAGGAGGCGATCGCCAAGTACACCTCGATCAACAGATTCGAGAGGCACACCCCGCACACCATCACCGATGCGGAGAGCTGGATGGACCAACTGCGGGAGATCGCCCAGCAGGGGTACGCTGTGGAGTTCGAGGAGTTGAACCTTAGCGTGAACAGCGTCGGAGCCCCCATCCGCGACTACACCTCGCGCGTTATCGGCGCGGTGAGCATGCTGGGGCCTTCACAGCGTTTTCATCCCGAGCGGATAGAGCAGGAGCTTGCGCCGCTTTTGAAACAGGGAGCAGCGGACATTTCCGCCACGCTTGGCTATTAAAGCTGAAGCGCGGGGGGCGCGCCGAAGCTGGTTGCAGCAGATAGGGTAAAGAAATTACAGGGGATGAAAGACATGAAATTCAACGGAACTGAATCCTACATCGCCACCGAGGATCTGAAGCTGGCGGTCAACTCGGCCATGGTGCTGGGGCGTCCGCTGCTGGTCAAGGGGGAGCCGGGCACCGGCAAGACCATGCTGGCGGAGGAGGTGGCGCGTGCCCTGGACAAGCCGCTGTTCCAGTGGCACATCAAGTCGAGCACCAAAGCACAGCAGGGGCTCTACGAGTACGACGCGGTGTCGCGCCTGCGCGACTCGCAGCTTGGCGATGCGCGGGTGCACGAGATAGGGAACTACATCGTCAAGGGGAAGCTCTGGGAGGCGTTCGAGTCGGAACGGCAGGCGGTGCTTCTCATCGACGAGGTGGACAAGGCGGATATCGAGTTTCCCAACGACCTGCTGCGCGAGCTGGACCGTATGGAGTTCTTCGTCTACGAGACCAGGGAGCTGGTGCAGGCAAAGCACCGCCCGGCGATCATCATCACCAGCAACAACGAGAAGGAGCTCCCGGACGCGTTTTTGCGCCGCTGCTTCTTCCATTACATCCGTTTCCCGGACCGGGAGACCCTGGAGAGCATCGTTTCGGTGCACTACCCCGGCCTGAACCGGGCCCTGGTGAAAGAAGCCCTGGAGGTGTTCCTGGGGGTGAGGGAGATGCCTGGGCTCAAGAAGAAGCCCTCGACCTCGGAGCTCCTCGACTGGCTGAAGATCCTGGTCGCGGAGGGGGTTGCGCCGCAGACTCTGCAGGCTGCAGGAAAGGAGAGGCTGATTCCCCCCTTGCACGGGGCGCTCCTGAAAAACGAGCAGGACCTGCAGCTTTTCCAGGGGCAGCCCCGGCACACCGGCTTGGGCTTTCGGGCCTGAGGCGATGCTGATCGACTTCTTCCTGGGGCTAAAGCGCGCCGGCGTGCCGGTGACGCTGAACGAGTTCCTGACCCTTCTGGAGGCTCTCAAGAGAAGGCTCGCCTTTGGCAGCGCCGAGGAGTTCTACTATCTGGCGCGCCTGGTCCTGGTGAAGAGCGAGGCCAACTACGACAAGTTCGATCGCGTCTTCATGGAGTTCTTCGAGGGTGCGACCCTTGGGGGCGGCGAACTGTTCGCGCAGATCCCGGAGGAGTGGCTGCGCAAGATCAAGGAGAAGTTCCTCTCCGAGGAGGAAAAGCGGCAGATCCAGGCGCTGGGGGGACTCGACAAGCTCCTGGAGACCCTGAGGCAGCGGCTGGCCGAGCAGAAGGAGCGGCACCAGGGAGGGAGCAAGTGGATCGGGACCGGCGGCACCTCTCCCTTCGGCGCCTACGGCTACAACCCCGAGGGGATCCGGATCGGCCAGGCTGAGTCGCGCCACCGGCGGGCGGTCAAGGTGTGGGACAAGCGGGAATTCCGCAACCTCGACGGCTCGGTGGAGCTTGGGACCCGCAACATGAAGATGGCCCTGCGGCGGGTGCGCGACTTCGCCCGCGAGGGGGCGAGGGAGGAGCTGGACCTCCCCGGTACCATCCGGGCCACCGCCAGCAACGGCGGCTACCTGGATCTGCGCATGGTCCCGGAGCGGCACAACAAGGTTAAGGTGCTGCTGCTTCTGGACGTGGGAGGGTCGATGGACCCCCACGTGGAACTTTGCGAGCAGCTCTTTTGCGCCACCCGCAGCGAGTTCAAGCACCTGGAGCACTTTTACTTCCACAACTGCGTTTACGAAAAGATATGGCGCGACAACCGGCGCCGCCATCAGCATCACCTCGCCACCTTCGATCTGATCCACCAGTTCGGCCCGAACTGGAAGCTGATCATGGTCGGGGACGCGACCATGGGGCCGTACGAGATCGAGTGGCCCGGCGGGAGCGTGGAGCACGACAACGCCGAGCCCGGCTCGACCTGGCTCTTGCGGCTTTTGGCCCAGTACCCGCGGGCCGTCTGGCTGAACCCCGCGCCGCAGCGGGAGTGGGAAGTCACCCGGTCGGTGCGCCTGATCCGGCAGCTGATGGGGGACCGCATGTTCCCCTTGACGCTGGACGGGGTGGGGCAGGCGGTCGATTTGCTGAACCGGTAAGCGCCAACTTCAGGAGGTTCTCATGCCACCATACGCCGGATTCGAACAGGGTCCGATCCGCCCACCCAGCGAAGCCGAAAGCCTGTTGATCCGCGTGAACCGGAACTGCCCCTGGAACCGCTGCACCTTCTGCTCCCTTTACAAGAAACAGAGGTTCTCCATCCGGCCGGTGGAGGAAGTCATCCGCGACATCGACACCGTTCACCATTTGATCAAGCAGATCGCCCAGGGGGTGCCGCCGCAGACCCTGCCGGGGGACCACCAGGGGGTGCTGGCGGCCTGGAGCTGGTATTGCGGCGGGATGCACTCCGTGTTCCTGCAGGATGCCGACTGCCTCACCTACCGTCCCGAAAACCTGGTGCGGATTCTCCGTCATCTTAAGGAGAGGTTCCCGGGGGTGAAGCGGATCACCTGCTATGCCCGCTCCGAGAGCCTCGCCCGTACCCCGGACGCCGCCCTCAGGGAGCTGGCCGCGGCGGGACTGAACCGTATCCACGTAGGGATGGAGACCGGGTCTGAAGCACTGCTCAAGCTGGTGCAAAAGGGGGTCGACAAGGAGGGGCAGGTGGCAGCCGGGCTCAAGGTGAAGGGGGCGGGGATCGAACTCTCCGAGTATTTCCTTGCCGGGCTCGGCGGGACGGAGCTCTCCCTTGAGCATGCCGAGGAGAGCGCCGAGGTCATCAACAGGATAAATCCCGACTTCATCCGCTTCAGGACGCTGCACATCCGGGAAGGGGTGGAGCTCTTCCCCGGAAGCGGGGACCAAAAATTCCGCTTCGCGTCGGACCAGGTGCTGGCCCGGGAGATCGGCGCCTTCCTCGCCGCGCTCGACGGCATCACCAGCGCGGTCAGAAGCGACCATGGCTTCAACCTGTTTCAGGAGATAAACGGCGCTTTCCCGGCAGGCAAGGAGCGCCTGGTCGCTGTCCCGAGGAGATTCCTGGAGCTGGAGCCGGATCAGCGGATGTTGTTCCAGGTGGGGAAGAGGACGGGTCGCCTGCTGCGCCTGGACGATCTGAAGCGCCCGGACCAGGTCGAGCCTGTGCGCAAGTTCTGCAGGGAATCCGGGATCACGGCCGCCAACGTCGACGAGCGGATGCACGAGATGATGCAGGACAGGATGAGAAGGGGCATCTACGGCTAGATCTCAGTAGAGGTCGGGGTTCGCGAATGGGTCCTCGAGGCGGAAAGAGCTGTCCCCCTTCTGCTGCAGGCTCCCCAGGCGGTAGGCAAGCTGCGGGCGGGTGAGCCCCAGGGCCCTTGCCGAAGCGGCAAGGTTCCCCCCCTCCTTCTCCACCGCGGCCCGGATCAGCATGCTTTCCACCTGCTCCAGCGTCAGCCCCCCGTCGAGGACCGCCTCGCAGAGCTCCTTTCCGGTCGAGTCGCGGTTGATGTCGAGGCTACCTGTGCTGCTGACGCCGTATTCGACGCTTCCCTCCTCCGCAGTGGAGGAGAACATCTGGTCCAGCTCGATACGCGAGCCGGGCTGGGCCAGTATCACCCCCCGCTCCACCATGTTCTGCAACTCCCTGATGTTTCCAGGCCAGTGGTAAGCCAAAAGGGCCCGCTTCGCCTTGTCGGTGAAGCCACGCAGCCTCTTTCCCTGTATGGCCGCGTATTTCTCCACGAAGCGCTCCGCAAGGAGCAGGATGTCATCCTTGCGCTCCCTTAAAGAGGGAATCTTGACCAGGAACGCGTTCAGGCGGTAGTAGAGGTCCGAGCGGAATTTCCCCTCCTGCACCAGCTGTTTCAGGTCGATGTTGGTCGCCGCCACCAGTCTTACGTCCACCTTGCGGACCTTGTGGTCCCCCAGCCGCTCGATTTCTCCTTCCTGCAGCACGCGCAGAAGTTTTGCCTGCGCCGGCAGAGGCAGATCGCCGATCTCGTCCAGGAACAAGGTGCCGCCGTCGGCCCGCTCGAAGCGTCCCGGGCGCGAGGTCAGGGCGCCTGTGTAGGCCCCCTTCTCCACGCCGAAGAGCTCCGATTCCACCAGGTCGTGGGGGATGGCGGCGCAGTTTACGGCGATGAACGAAGCCTTGCTCCTGCTGCTGCGCTCATGCAGGGTGCGCGCGAACACCTCCTTGCCCACCCCCGTCTCCCCCTGCAAAAGGACCGTGATCTGGCTTGCCGCTGCCTGCTTGAGCAGCCCGAAGGCAGTTGTGAAGGCCTGGGACTTGCCGACCACGTCCGCCGGCAGCTTTTCCTTCTCGTTGATCGCCGAGCGCAGCTCCACCACCTGGGTCTGCAGTTCTATCAGTTCGTCGACTATGGGGTCGGGATGGAATATCCTCCTGAACTCGGCGGCGTCCTCCCACTCCTCAAGCGGTTTGCCGACGGTGCGGCAATGTCTGTCACCCTTGCCGACGCACTCCACCTCCTTGTAGAGGATCGGGCGCCCCATCAGCGTCGAGGTGTAGCCGCAGGCATACCCCAGCTGGCTCCAGCAGGTCGGGGCGGTATGAACCCCGTAGTGCTTCTTGTGCCAATTCCCCTCCCAGGAGTTCTCCCACATGAAATGGCCGGAGAACTTGCCTGCTGCACGGTCCACGTCCAGCTCAAGTGTGGTCACCTTGGCGATCCCCTCCAGGGTGTGCAGCTGCGTCCCGACGAGGAACGCCTCCTGGTCCGGAACCCCCTCGAGCTGTCTTTTAAAGACCTCCGCGTCCTGGGCGCCGGAAGCGAATCCCATGCGCATGAGCAGGGCCCGCGCCCGGTCCATGCCGAGGGTGTCGATCAGCTCCCTGCGCATCGCCCCTTGCGCCTCCGCGTGGATCAGCAGCATGCGGTGCTCGTGCAGCCAGATGTTGCCGGTGTCGGCGCAAAAATGGACCAGGGAGCGTACCTTGTTCCTTGTCGCCTCCGCTGAGATGTTTTTCTTTTTCTGCGATTTGCTCATCTTTGCCCGCCCCTCCAGAGCCCTCATTTTCATCGAATAACCTTGCAGCGTATTACGGTTCCCCCTCCCGTCCACGGAGGGGGAGAGCTGGAAGCGCCCTCCGTGGACGGGAAGAGGGAATAGTTAAAATGGTACTCCAATACCACAATTCCTGAAAAACAATGTTATATAGAATCGTAGACATTTGCAAGCCGCTTTCTTTGTATCCCGCGTATACGTTCAGGCGCAGTTCCCGATAGCGCCCGTTTCCCCCCTCCCGCAGTCACAGTCGAACCTTGAGAAATGAACCGCAACCAATCCACCGGCCGGGTCCATCTTTGCCCGGAAACCGGCACTGGGGTCATTTACCCTGTGAAATCAGCGAAGTGTTCATGCCGCTTCGTGGGGGGGGCGGATAGGCTTTGCGGCATCGTTTCATCAAATGATGAAACCGCCTCGGCGCACATCCCCGGAATTCATCAAATGGTGAAACGGTCCTCAATCCCTTCCGGCCGCGGATAAATCGCATGCGGCAGAATATGCTCTCCCTCCGATCCCGCAATCCCTAGATATCTCAGGGTATTCCCGGAAGCTAAAACCTCGCACACAACCGATAACATTGTTTTGGCACTCTGCATGCTAATAGGTGATATGTGCCTGGGAGAAAACTCCCGCTGCAGGTCCGAGAGAACGGACTGCATGGGGCGGGCAGGGGCTGGTGGTGTAACTAGTCGGTACTGAAGCCTATTTGAGTCGGCAGCGCCACTGCTGCCAATCCCGCTTTGTCAAGCGCTGCAGGTCTCATTTTCAGTAAAACATTTGTTTGCACCATATCGGAAGGAGGACGAGCCATGAGTGTACCGGGTGATGGGCAAGACGGCGTGACCATGGAAACAATGGAGACTGCGTGCATCGATGCGGCAAGCACCGCCGGGGCCGCGGCGGCTCCGAGCTTCGGACAGCTCGCGGCCTACCTGGCGCTGTTCATGGGGCTCAGCTGGGCGATGATGTACTTCATCCCGACGGGGCTGCTCTTCACCGTGCTGCTCCCTGCATCCTTCTACGTGCTCTTCAGCATCGTGGTGTTCTGCCCGCTCGTTTCGGGTGGCTGGCCCTTCGCGCCCCCCCTCGGCAACTGGAAACCGGCCGACGGCGTCTGGAAGCCGGGGCTGTCGAGCACGGCGCTGTTAGCCGCGATCGCCGTCGCGGGCCCCCTGGCCACGACATACCTTTACCCCCGCTTCCCGCTCTTTCCGGTCGGGTTCTGGTGGGGCATCATCCTCTTCACCGTGACCCTCTGGTATGCCTTCACCTGGAACGGGTGGCCGCTGAACCAGAAATGCTCGCCGGCTCTGCGCGGCATCGGGGGGGCGGCGGTCATCGTCGGCATCACCGCGCTTTTGTGGCAGCTGGTGAACCTCTCCGGCACCCCATTCGCCGGCGCCCCCTACGATCCCGGGGGCCCCTTCCAGGCGGAGTGGTTCTTCGGCTTGCTGGTCTGGATCATCGTCTGGATCCAGGCTTTCTCCAACGTGCTCAGCTTCCAGCAGTGGCCCTTCTACAAGCTCCCGCAGCCTATCGGCGAGATCGCCAACACCGCAGTCTGCATCCTGCTCGGCTGGCTCTGCTGGACCGTGAGCCTCAAGTTCATGTCGCCGACCTTCTCCTTCGCGGCTGTCGGGGGCTCCATCATCGGCATGCAGAACTTCCACGGCGCCATCTTCGGCTACTACCCCTTCGCGAAGTACAAGCAGCCCAAGCGCGGCATCTGCAACTTCGTGACCGAGCTGGTCCTCGCCTTCGGCTGGATCGCGCTGATGCGGTTGATCATGCCACCCGTCCTCGCCAAGGCGCAGGCGGCTGGGCTCCCCTTCGACCTGAACGTGGTCTCCGTGCTGTTCACGCTCCACTTCGTGGCCCTTTTGACGTTGATCCACAACTTCTATTTCCTGAGGGCGCCGCTTGCCCCGAGCGGTCCTCCTCCCGCGCCGGAGTAGGGCCCCTGGCCGTTACCCTCACCCACGCCCCTCTCCCACCTGCGGACCGGAGCCTACGGAGGGCGAGGGGAGACAAGACACCCGCCCCGTCACTTTATGGAGGAGTCGGAAATGGAAAAGCAAACCGGCAAGTACCAGGTGAAGATCCTGGGTATCGAGGAGTATCGGGCGCTTACCGCGTGCCAGAGCGCCTGCCCGGTGGGGACGGACACCAAGCGCTACGTCAGCGCCATCTCCAAGGGTGATTACGAGAAGGCCTACCTGATCGCCAGGCAGACCAATCCGCTGGTCTCGGTCTGCAGCAGGGTCTGCACCGCGCCCTGCGAGAAGTCCTGCCGCAAGGGGGCGACCGGCAACCCGGTGGACATCCGGGCGCTGAAGCGCTTCGCCTGCGACCAGCACGGCGCCGCCTCGACGAAGTTCGTGGTGCAGCGGCTGGACGAGCTCTCCCGGCGCTCCGATTGGGTGAGCGACCGCGCCGGCAACCACGTGCTGAACCTCTCCAGGCACCTGGGGAAGGCGAGGCTGAAAGGGAAGGGGGGCGCCCAGCCGGCGCGGGTGGCGATCGTCGGCTCCGGCCCCACCGGGCTCTCGGCGGCCCACGACCTGGCGCTCTTGGGGTACGGCGTGACCATCTTCGAAGCGGCTCCGCAAGCCGGCGGCCAGCTCCGCTCCGGGATCCCGGCCTTCCGTCTCCCGAAGGAGGTGCTGCAAAAGGAGATCGACGCCATCCTGGAGCTCGGGGTGGAGCTCAAGGTGAACACCACCATCGGCGCCGACCTCACCTTGAGCCAGCTGCGCGAGCAGGGTTACCAGGCGGTCCTTCTCACCATCGGCCTGCAGGACCCCATGCGCATCCAGATCGAGGGGACCAGCCTGTACGGGGTCTACAACGGCATCGACTACGTCCGCCATCACGAAAAGATCGATTTGGGGAAGAGCTGCCTCGTCATCGGCGGCGGGGGGGTGGCCATCGACTGCGCCCAGCACGCGGTGCGCCAGGGGGCGGAGCAGGTGATGATCGCCTGCCTGGAATCGTGGGAGACCATACCTGCCAGCCGGGTCGAGATCGAGGACGCGCAGGAAGAGGGGATCCGGTTCCATCCCTGCATGGGGCCGCAGCGCTTTTTGGGCGAGGACGGGAGGGTGACCGGGGTCCAGTTCATGAAGGTGGCGTCGATCCTGGACGGGGAGGGGAGGTTCAACCCGAGCTACGTCCCGGACTCGGTGGAGGTGTTCCGGGTGGACTCGGTGATCCTCGCGGTGGGGCAGGCCTCGAACCTCTCCTCCCTGAAGGGGCTTGAGGGGCTGGAGATCACACCCGCCGGGCAGATCAAGGCGGGCGACGACATGTCGACCAGCCTCCCCGGGGTCTTCGCCGGTGGCGACGTGCGCTGGCGCTTCGCCCGAAACGCCACCGAGGCCATCGCCGACGGCCAGAAGGCGGCCCGCTCCATCCACGGCTACCTGCGCGGCGAGTCGCTCAAGGTAAGGCAGAGGGGGTACATGAGGGCGCTGCCGGTCGACTTCCAGAACACCCGCTGCGACACCATCGCCGCCGCCAAGATCCCCAAGAGGGAGGCGGGGGAGAGGGTGAGGACACGGGAGGAGATCACCCTGGGGTTCGAGGAAAAACAGGCCCGCGAGCAGGCGGCCCGCTGCCGGCAGTGCAGCATCCAGACCGTCTTCGACCGCTCCCGCTGCCTTTTGTGCGGCACCTGCGTCGACACCTGCGTGCAGGGGACGCTGAAGCTGGTGCGCCTTGAGGAGATCGAGGGGGACGAAAAGCTCGTGCAACTCACCGAGGCCCTGGAAAAGGGGGCCCCCGCGGCGAAGGCCAGGACCGCGATCATCAAGGACGAGACTAGGTGCGTCTCCTGCGGCATGTGCGCCCGGCGCTGCCCCGGCGGGGCCATCACCATGGCGGAGTTCAACCTGGACGAGGAATGGGAATAAGAGGAGAAAACCTATGAGCGCAACGGTCTACACCATCAGAGATTCCATCAAGAACCTTCCCAAGAACATCAGGACCTCCGTGGTCCGCCCCGTGGAGGGGACACCGGAGCAGGCGCGGGCGGCGGCGGTGTTCGGCAACGTCTTCTTGCACATCCACCCGGCGCGTGTGCACGAAAACTCCCTGCGTTTCGGCTACACGCTGGGGCTGGGGCTGATCTCCTTCTACCTGTTCCTGATCCTGGCCATCTCCGGGACGCTCCTCATGTTCTACTACACCCCGTCCACGCAGCTTGCCTACCACAACATGAAAGACCTGGAGTACGTGGTCTCCTTCGGGGTGATCCTGCGCAACATCCACCGCTGGTCGGCCCACGCCATGGTCGCCTGCGTCTTCCTGCACATGTGCCGGGTCTTCTACACCGGCTCCTACAAGGCGCCGCGGGAGTTCAACTGGGTGGTGGGGGTCTGCCTGCTCCTGATGACCCTCTTTTTGAGCTTCACCGGCTACCTCCTCCCGTGGGACCAGCTCGCCTTCTGGGCCATCACCGTGGGCTCGAACATCGCGGCGTACGCCCCCTGGATCGGGGAGAAGATCCGCTTCGTGATGCTCGGGGGGAACGAGGTGGGGCAGATGGCGCTGATCCGGTTCTACGTGCTGCACGTGGCCCTGCTCCCGGTGCTAGCGCTCATCCTGATGGGGGTCCATTTCTGGAGGATCCGCAAGGACGGCGGCCTCTCCCGCCCGGCGGCCGATTAGCGGCAGCGTTCAACAGATCAAAGGAGGTGCAGCCATGCACGTCGTGAAAAAAGAAGAGATTTTTCCGAGGGACCCCAACAAGACCTATTCGCTGATGGCCATCGTGGAAGGGGACTCGCTCCAGGTGGACAAGGACCCGGGCGACACCGTTTCCAGCTGGCCGCACCTGGTGCTGCGCGAACTGCTCCTGTTCCTGGTGGTGGGGATCGTCATCGTGGGGGTGTCGCTTCTGTTCAACGCGCCGCTCGAGGAGCCGGCCAACGCGCTTCACTCCACCAACCCGGCCAAGGCCCCCTGGTACTTCGTGGGGATCCAGGAACTGGTCAGCTACTCCGCGTTCCTGGGGGGGATCGTGGCTCCGGCGGCCATCGTGCTGTCGCTTTTGTTCCTCCCCTACCTGGACCGCAACCCCGCCGGCGTCGGCGTCTGGTTCGCCAGGGAGCGCAGGGTCGCCACCGCACTTTTCACCGTATTCGTGGTGACGATGCTGGTCCTGACCGTGATCGGGCAGTTCCTGCGCGGGCCGAACTGGACGCTCTACCTCCCCTGGAAGTGACCTGCGTTCCCCCCTTTGCGAAGGGGGGACAGGGGGGATTTGCCTCTCCGCGGTAAAACCAAATCCCCCTAAATCCCCCTTCTCAAAGGGGGACTTCAAAGCGAAAGACAACAAGGAGGATACGTCATGGAACTGAACAACTGTGGGGGCGCGACGACCATGCCCGGCGAGCTGGACGAAGGTCGCAGGAGTTTCGTGAAGAAGGTGACGGCCACCACCCTCGCCCTGGGAGTGGGGGGGATCGCGCTGCAGACCGGGCGGTTTCTGAAGCCCAACGTGCTCTACGAGCCGGCCCGCGCCTTCAAGGTGGGGGACCTCTCCATCTTCCCGATCGGCAGCCGCATCGTCATCGAGGGGCGCGGCGTCGAGATCGTCAGGGAGCGCGACGGCATCCACGCAGTTTCCCTGACCTGCACCCACCTGGGCTGCCTGGTGAAGCAGGTCGAGAACGACCCGGACGTGGCTTACGCCTGCCCCTGCCACGGCTCGACCTTCGCCCACAAGGGGGAGGTGCTGGGCGGGCCGGCCCCCAAGGACCTCCCCTGGTTCGAGATGTACATGGACCACACCGGCGCCCTCGTGGTGGACACCTCCAAGGTGAACCGCGAGCGGACCAAACTCGTCGTCTAAGGAGGACAAGCAGATGGAAAAAGCAGTCATACGTAGGCTCACCACACTCTGCATCGTCTGTGGGCTCGTCTGCCTGGTCCTCCTGGGAGTGGCGGGATTCCGGGATACCAACCGGGAATGGAAGTACTACCAGGAGGATTACCGGCAAAAGCTGTTGGGGAAGGTGGGACGGGACAAGAACCCGGCCATGTACCAGCGCATCGTGCAGATGAAGCCGGAGCTCAAACAGGTGGTGGTGGGCGAATGGCAGACGGTGGATCGCTGCGTCACCTGCCACATCTCCATCGAGGACCCGCTCTTCGCCCAGGCGGCCCAGCCGCTGAAGACCCATCCCCACCCGGAGCTGTTGAAGCAGCACCCGGTGGAGAAGTTCGGTTGCACCATCTGCCACGGGGGACAGGGGCTCGCCACCACCTACTACGGCTCCTCGCATGAAACGATCCACAACTGGCCGGTGACGCTCGTCTCCAAGGGGCTGATGCAGTCGCGCTGCGGCTACTGCCACAAGGACTTCGAGGCGATCAAGGCTGACAAGCTGATCCAGGGGCGCGCCCTTTTCCAGGAGCTGCACTGCGCCGGCTGCCACCAGATCAACGGCCAGGGGGGCGCCGTCGGTCCCGACCTGAGCGGCTTCGCGGACAAGGACCCGAGCAACTTCCCCATGGAGAACCTGAAGGGGAGCCGCTCCAAGCAGAACTGGGTCATCGAGCACTTCAGCGACCCGCAGCGGGTCTCCCCCGGCTCCTCCATGCGCGCCTACGCCATGAGCGAGCGGCAGGTCGAGGCGCTGGCGAGCTACGTGCTGAGCCTGAACCAGAGGGAGTTCACACGGAAGTACACCCCGAAGCTCTCCGCCGGCTTCGTGCCGCCCCGGGTGGACACGGTGCTCCCCGAGCCGGGACTGAACAGCTCGCAGGCGGAACCGGACGTGAAAAAGGAACTGCGCCTTTAAACGGAAGACACAGGAGCCAGACATGAAAAGAACCGTCTTAACCATAGCGGCGGCGCTCACCCTGGGGGCGCTCGCGACGCCGGCACCGGCCGCGCCGGCCCCCCCCAGGATGCCCTACGCCTTCGAGATGTACTGCGTCATGTGCCACCAGCAGGGTGTCCAGATCGGCCCCACCGGCATCTTCGACATGCAGAGTAAAAGCGGCAACCCGCTCCACGAGCAGTACATCCGCAACAACGTCCGCTTCGGGATGAAGGCGATGCCCGCCTTCAGGCTCTCCGAGGTGCCGCCCAAGGAGCTGGACGGATTCGTGGCGTACCTGAAGGATGTCGCCGCCTACCGCAAGACCAACCCGAATTACCGGCCGGCTCCGGCCAAAGGAGGGGCAAAGAAATGACCAGCCAGAACAGAAGGTCCTTTTTCAAGACGGTTTTCGCCGCCGGAGCGGCCATGGCGGTCTCCGGCACCGGCACTCTCGCCGGCCGCGCGCAAGCCGCGCAAGCCTCCGCCATCGACGGCATCTGCCTCTACGCCCCGGGGCTGGCGACGGCCCGCGACTTCGTGGAGGCGATGCGAAAGAGCGCGCCGGGCAACTGGAGCGTGCAGCCGCTCTCAGGCTCTCTCACCGACTGCTATTTCCAGGCGGCGCTTCTTTTCGATGACGCGCGGAGGGGGAAGACCAACACTTTCGTGGGGGTCCTGGACCAGGCGAGCTTCGCCGTCGTGCACGAGGCGATTCTGGATCGCGGGGGGCGCTTCCACTACGTGACTCAAGAGGGGCGGGACCGGGTCACCTTCTCCGCAGAGGTATAGGACGCCAAACCACCAGGAGGTATCAAGATGAGCCGTTTCGTTGCGCTTCCCAAGGGAGTATCGGAAGAAACCTTCGCCAGGGCGATCAAGGAGTACCGCGCGCTTTTGGGCGAGGGGAGGGTGAGGACCGACCCCGCTTCCCTGCAGTCCTATATGAAGATCATGATCCCGGAGTCGGAGGAGCTGCACAAGCCGTCGGCGGCGATCTACCCCAAATCGGTGCAGGAGATCCAGAAGATCGTCGCCATCGCCAACAAGTACAAGACGCCGCTTTGGACCGTCTCCACCGGGAAGAACATGGGGTACGGCACGGCGGCTCCGGCAACCCGCGGCCAGATCGTCCTGGACCTCAAAACCATGAACCGCATCATCCACGTGGACGAGGAGCTGGGGTACTGCCTGGTGGAGCCCGGCGTCACCTACTTCGACCTGCAGCAGCACTTCAAGAAGAACCGGATGAACCTCTGGGTCGACGTCCCGGCGCCGTCGGCGATGGCGAGCCCGGTCGGCAACACCGCGGACCGCGGCGTGGGGTACACCCCCTACGGGGAGCACTTCCTCTTCTCCTGCGGCATGGAGGTGGTGCTCGCCAACGGGGACCTGATCCGGACCGGCACAGGCGGGCTCCAGAACTCGACCTCCTGGCAGACCAACAAGTGGGGCAACGGCCCCTACGTGGACGGCCTCTTTACCCAGTCGAACCTGGGGATCATCACCAAGCTCGGGGTGTGGCTCATGAAGGGCCCCCCGCCGGGAGGGTACTTCCCGTTCCTGATGAAGTTCCCCAAGGTGGAGATGCTCCCGGAGATCATCAAGACCCTGATGCCCCTGCGCATGAACCAGATCATCCCCAACGCCTGCATCGTGGTCAACGCCGGCTGGGAGGCGGCCGGCTACTTCACCTACGACAAGAACGGCAAGGGGACCAACCGGGAGACCTTCTACAAGGGTAAGGACTCGCTCCCCCCCAAGGTCTTCCAGCAGATCATGGACAAGTACGACGTCGGGGCCTGGAACTTCTATGCGGCGCTTTACGGCTCCCCGGAGCAGGTGGCGCTCAACTGGAAGTACGTCTCCGGGGCCTTCAAGCAGAAGTTCGGCAAGGACGTCCGCATCATCACCGAGCGGGAGGCGAAAGACGACCCGATCTTCGAGTACCGCCGGCAGCTGATGATGGGGGGCTCCACCCTCCAGGAGTTCGGCCTCTACAACTGGCGCGGGGGCGGGGGATCGATGTGGTTCGCGCCTGTTGCGGCGGCGCGCCCCTCCGAGTGCGACCAGCAGATGAAGGTGGCGACGGACATCCTCAACAAGTACGGCTTCGACTACGTCGCCGAGTTCATCGTGGGGTGGCGCGACATGCACCACATCATCGACCTGCTCTACGACCGCACCCAGCCCGAGGAGATGAGGCGCGCCTACAAGTGCTTCGACGAGCTCCTCACCGTCTTCACCAAGAACGGCTACGGGACCTACCGCACCAACACCGCGTTCATGCAGAAGGTCTCCCACAGCTACGGAGAGGGGATGCGCGACATCCACCACAAGCTGAAGCGGGCGCTTGACCCCAACAACATCCTGGCGCCGGGCAAGTCCGGGATCAACCTCCAGGCCTAGCGCCGGGACCGGGCAACAGACCACCACAGTCGAGGAGGCATCTAGATGAGCAGCTTTATCGCACTCCCCAAGGGGATAAAGGAAGAGACCTTCGCCAAGGCGATCCGCGAGTACCGCTCCCTTTTGGGAGAGAACCGGGTCCGGACCGACGCGGCGGCCCTGCAGCAATATCTCGCCAACACGGTGGCCCCCAGCGCCGCCCCGAACCGCCCCTCGGCCGTCCTGTATCCTTCGAACGAGAGCGACGTGCAGGGGGTGGTCCGGATCGCCAACCGCTACAAGACCCCGCTTTGGACCTACTACGGCGGGGAGAACCGGGGCTACGGCTCCGCGGCCCCGGCAACAGACGGGCAGATCGTCCTTGACCTGCGCGGCATGAAGAAGGTGCTCGAGGTGGACCGGGAGCTCGGGTACTGCCTGGTCGAGCCGGGCGTCACCTATGACGAGCTGCAGCGCTACCTGGCCAAGAACAGGATCGACCTCTGGCTGGACACGCCGGCCCCGGCGGCGGGGGTGAGCATCGCCGGCAACATCCTGGAGCGCGGCACCGGCTACACCCCGTACAGCGAATCCTTCCTCTTCTCCTGCGGCATGGAGGTGGTGCTGGGTGACGGCAGCCTGATCCGCACCGGCATGGGGGGGATCCCCAGGACCACCAGCTGGCAGGTTTTCAAATGGGGCTTCGGCCCCTACGTGGACGGCCTCTTCTCGCAGGGGAACTCCGGCGTCGTCACCAAGGTGGGGGCCTGGCTCATGCCGCCCCCGCCGCCGGGAGGGTACAAGCCCTTCTGCATCAGGTTCCCCTCGACCGACATGGTTCAGCACATCGTCAAACCGCTCATGTTCCTGCGCGAAACCCAGATAGTCCCCAACGCCTGCGCGCTGGTGAACGCGGGGTGGGAGGCGGCCACGGTGGCCCAGGGGAAGAAGAAGGGGTTCGTGAACGGCGGCAAGGGGACCCTTGCCACCCGCAAGGTGATGGACGGCTATGGCGTCGGGGCCTGGAACCTCTACGGCGCGGTGTACGGCTCCCCCGAGCAGGTGGAGCTGAACTGGAAATACGTCTACGGCACCTTCACCAAGGCCTTCGGCAACAAGATCAAGATCATCACCGAGAAGGAGGCCAAGGGGGACCCCGCTTTCCAGTACCGCGCCCAGCTCATGAAGGGAGGGGTGACCAGTAACGACCCGCTCGACTCCTGGCGCCCCGGCGGCGGCTCCATGCGCTTCCAGCCCACGGCGGCGGCGCGCCCCGGCGAGATCGCCCAGCAGGTGAAGCTGGCCACCGAGATCGTGAACCGGCACGGTTTCGACTACTTAAGCGAGCTGGTCTTTTTCTGGCGCGACGCCCGCCACGTCATCGACCTGCGCTTCAACCGCGCCGATGCCGGCGAGGCCCGGCGGGCGCACCAGTGCTACGACGAGCTGACCAGGTCCTTCACCAAGCGCGGCTGGGGGATCAACCGCACCAACCCCGCCTTCATGGGGCAGGTGGCCGACAGCTACGGCCCGGCGCTGCGGCGCTTCAACAGGACGGTGAAAAAAGCCCTCGACCCGAACAACATCGTGGCCCCGGGCAAGTCGGGTATCACCCTGGCCTGACCCTTACATGCAATAACGACAGGAGGAATCAATGAAGCACGCACGGATCCCGATCTTCGCCCTTTTGCTGGCCGTACTCTTTCTCTGCCGCCCGGCCCAGGCATTCAACAGCAGTTCCTTCAACGGAACCGCCGACTTCTACGCCGGGGCGGCGCCGCCGCCGGGGCTGCACCTGATCGACTACAACGTGTTTCTGGATATCAAGAAGATCGAGAACAAGGGGCAGGGACTCACCGAGGGGGACGGCTCGCTCACCGCCGTCGCCTTCCGTCCCATCTACGTCTCCGACAAGGGGCTCTTCGGGGGGAACTTCCTGATGCACTCCATCATCCCGATCCTCTCCGTAGAGGCGAACGTCACCGCCCAGACCCCGGGCGGCCCGGTCAACGTCGAGGGGCATGACGGCGGGCTCGGTGACGTCTACTTCGGGGTCGGCATGGCCTGGCACACCAAGACCTGGCACTGGCTCACCGTGCTGGACGTGATCACCCCCACCGGCGCTTTCGATGCCAAGAAGCCGATCAACGCCGGCAACAACGCCTTCATCATCGAGCCGGTGGTCGCGGTGACCGGGCTCTTCGACAACGGGATCGAGGCGAGCGCGAAGCTGATGTACTCCTACCACACCAAGAACTCGAAGTACGTCGAGGCCGGGACCGGCCTCAAGGGGTACCAGACCGGGCAGGCGGTCCACATGGACTACATGCTGAACTACGCCGTCGCACCCAGCTTCAAGCTGGGGGTAACGGGGTGGGTCTGGCAGGGGCTTGAGGACGACAAGATAGGCGGGGCCAAGCGCCCCGACACAAAGGACCGCGAATTCTCCATCGGGCCTGCTGCGCGCTACCAGAACGGGAAGTTCGCCCTTTTGGGCAAGTACGTGATCCCTGTGTCGGCCGAGAACCGCATCGAGGCGAACCAGACCTGGATCGACCTGGTCTATTCCTTTTGACAACGGAGCCAACCATGAACAGCGCCAAGAGCATACTGATCATCAACCCCGGCTCCACCTCGACCAAGATCGGGGTGCACCTTAACGGGGAGATGAAGGTGAACCAATCGGTGAAGCATGCGGACGAGGAATTGAGAAAGTTCCCGACCATCTGGCACCAGTACGACTACAGAAAGGACGCCATCCTCGGGGTGCTTTCGGATAACGGGCTCTCCGTCCGGGAGATGAACGCCATCGCCTGCCGCGGCGGCAACGTGAGGCCGCTTCCGGGGGGGACCTACCGGGTCTGCGGCAGGATGATCGAGGACATGAAGAGCGGCGTCTACGGCGCGCACCCCATCAACGTGGGGGGGCTTGTCGCCTACGACCTGGGCAGGGAGTACGACATCCCGGTATTCACCGCCGATCCCCCCATGACCGACGAGCTCTGCACCTCGGCCCGCTACTCCGGGATTCCGCAGATCGTCAGGCAGAGCAGCTTCCACGCGCTGAACCAGAAGGCGACCGCGCGCAAGGTCTCGGCGGAGCTCGGGAAGAGCTACCAGGAGGTGAACCTGATCGTGGTGCATCTTGGGGGGGGCATCTCAGTCGGGGCGCACAAGGAGGGAAAGATCGTCGACGTGAACAACGCGCTCGACGGCGACGGCGCCTTTTCGCCTGAGCGCGCCGGGACGCTGCCGGCCGGGGACCTGGTGAAGCTCTGCTTCAGCGGGGAGTACACAAAAGACGAGATCCTGAAGCTTCTCACCGGGCGGGGCGGGCTCTACGCCTACTTAGGCACCACCAACGCCATAGAGATCGAGAGGCGCATCGCGCAGGGGGACCAAAAGGCCGCCGAGGTTTACGAGGCGATGGCGTTCCAGATTGGGAAGGAAGTGGGCGCCGCCGCGGCGGTCCTGGAAGGGAAGGTGGACGCCATTGCCCTCACCGGGAGCCTCGTTTACTCCAAGGTGCTCCTGGAGAGCCTGCTCAAAAAGATCTCCTTCATCGCCCCGGTGCACCTGAACCCGGGCGAGAACGAGATGGAGGCCCTAGCCGACGCGGTGCTTAGGTATTTCAACAGGGAAGAGGAACTGGCCGTGTACTCGTAGTTTTACCGAGTGCTTGAATAAACGTCCCCTCCCCCGGAGGGGGAGGGAGCTCGACTCAGCAGGAATAAAACCAACCAAAAAAGGAGATACGACCATGGGAAGACTGACCGGGAAAGTTGCCATCATCACGGGTTCTGCACAGGGGATCGGGGCTGCATACGCACAGGGGTTCGCCAAGGAAGGGGCGAAGATCGTGATCGCCGACGTTCTCGACGGACAGAAGGCGGTTGAAGACATCAAGAGGGCGGGGGGCGAGGCGATCTACGTGAAAACCGACGTCACCGACCAGGCGCAGTGCGACGCCATGGCCGCGGCCGCCAAGGAGCGCTTCGGCGGCGTGGACATCCTGGTCAACAACGCCGCCGTCTTCGGCAGCATCGTCATGAAGCCATTCACCGAGTACAGCACCAAGGAGTTCATGAAGGTGCTGGAGATCAACGTGGTCGGGCAGTTCCACTGCATGAAGGCGGTCTTCCCCTTCATGAAGGATAAGGGCGGCAAGATCGTCAACATCGGCTCCTCCTCCATCAACGAGGGGGTCCCCGGGATGCCGCACTACGTCGCCTCCAAGGGGGCCATCATGGCGCTCACCCGCTCCATGGCGCGCGAGATGGGGGACTTCAAGATCAACGTGAACACCATCGCCCCGGGCTTCACCCATTCCGAGGGGGGGAACAACTTCGACAAGAACAAGGCGATGGACATCCCGCCGCTGGAGACGCTGCAGCTGAACGCCCGCTGCATCAAGCGCGAGGCGCTGCCGGAGGACCTGATCGGCCTGGCGCTGTTCCTCTCCACCGACGACTCCGCCTTCATCACCGGGCAGATGATCGTCCACGACGGCGGGCTCTCCTTCCACTAGGAGACCCGGCAGCGGGAGCGCGGGAAGGCGCCTGGGCCTCCCGCGCTCCCGGATCAAGTAGGGCAGCTCCCCCGGGAAAATTCGCAGCAAAGGAGAGGATAACTATGGACAAAATTTTCCGTGTGGATATGTCGGCCCTGAACAGCACGGTCGAGCCGGTTCCGAGCGCGTGGGCGGCGCTGGGGGGGCGCGCTCTCACCTCGGCCATCGTGGCCCAGGAGGTTCCACCCACCTGCCACGCGCTGGGGGCGAACAACAAGCTGGTCTTCGCCCCCGGGATGCTGAGCGGCACCACGGCGGTTAACAGCGGCCGCCTTTCGGCCGGCGCCAAGAGCCCGCTTACCGGGACCATCAAGGAGAGTAACGCCGGCGGCACCGCCGCACAGGTGCTGGCCCGCCTCGGGGTGAAGGCGCTGATCATCGAGGGGATCCCCAAGGGGGACGGCTGGTACGGCCTGCTGGTGAACAAGACGGGGGTTCGCATCGTCGAGGAGAAGGAGCTGATCGGCAAGGGGAACTTCGCGGTCATCGAGGCGCTGGAACAGCGCCTGGGCAAAACCGGCGTCCTCACCATCGGCCCGGCCGGCGAAATGAAGATGCTTTCGGCCAACATCTCGGTGCGGGACGCCGACGGCAAGCTCAGAAGCCACGGCCGCGGCGGGTTGGGGGCGGTGATGGGGTCCAAGAGGATCAAGTTCATCGCTCTCGACGGCGCCGACGCCCCGGCGGTCCCCCTGGCGGATCCGGGGAAGTTCACCGCGGCGGCGCGCACCTTCGCCAAGGCGATCATGAACCATCCGGGGACGGGGCAGGGGCTCCCCACCTACGGCACCGCCGAGATGGTGAACATCGTCAACGCGGCGGGGGGGCTCCCCACCCGTAACTTCCTGCACGGCAAGTACGAGCACAACGAGAAGATCTCCGGCGAGACCCTGCGCGAGACCATCATCGAGCGCGGCGGCAACCCGAGCCACGGCTGCCAGGCCGGCTGCATCATCAAGTGCTCCCAGGTATTCCTGGACAAAAAGGGTAAGTACGTCACCTCCGGCATGGAATACGAGACCATCGAGATCCTGGGCGCCAACGCCATGATCGGCGACCTGGACGTGATCGCCGAGGCGGACCACCTGATGGACGACATCGGCATCGACTCCATCGAGACTTCGGTCGCCATCGGGGTCGCCATGGATGGTGGGGTGCTCCCTTTCGGCGACGGACAGGGTGTGCTGAGGCTTTTGCGAGAGGAACTCCGGCCTGGGACCCCGCTTGGGCGCACCATCGGCAGCGGCGCGGGGAATGTCGGGAAGTTGTACGGAGTGACCCGGGTACCGGTGGTGAAGAATCAGGCGATCCCCGCCTACGATCCCAGGGCCATCAAGGGGATCGGCATCACCTACGCCACCAGCACCATGGGCGCCGACCACACGGCCGGTTACGCGGTAGCCACCAACCTGATGGGTGTGGGGGGAGGTATCGTCGACCCGCTCAAGAAGGACGGACAGGTGGAACTGTCGCGGCACCTGCAGATCGCCACGGTGATGCTCGACTCGGTGGGGCTCTGCCTGTTCATAGGCTTCCCCTCCGCTGACGACCCGACCTGCGTCCCGGCCATCGTGGACATGCTGAACGCCCGCTTCGGACTGGAGCTTACTCCGGAGTGGTTCGGGGGGCTGGGGGTGACGACGCTCAAGACCGAGCGTGCCTTCAACCAGGCCGCCGGCTTCACCAACGAACACGACCGCCTCCCCGAATTCTTCAGGGAGCCCCTGGCCCCAAGCGGCGCAGTCTGGGACTTCACCGGCGAGGAGATCGACCAGTTCTGGAACTTCTAGAGGGGGGGCGAGCCATGATCGAGGTGACGGTGAATCTTTTGGCAACGTTTCGCACCGACCGTTTCAAAGAGGAGCAGCAGCATGTCCCCGAGGGGACCACGGTGGGGAGCATGGTCTCCGCCTTCGGGATCTGCGAGAAGGAGGTGGGGATGGCGCTGGTGAACGGTCGCCACGCCCCCATGGCCCACCCGCTAAGCCACGGCGACGTGTTGCACCTCGCCCCCTGGATCGCGGGGGGGTGACGGGAGGGGTGACGGTGAAGATTGGGGAGCCAGGAAAGAGTTGACAAAGAAACGATGCACGAGACCTTGCGTTCCCCCCCTTTGCAAAGGGGGGACAGGGGGGATTTGCTTCCCCCTTCGCAAAGGGGGACTTTAAAGGAGAAAGACCATGATCAGATGCCTGGAGGACCTCTACGCGGCGGTGAAGGAGAAGGAGGTCAAGTCCATCGCCGTCGCGGTGGCCGAGGACGAGGCGATCATCAAGCTGGTGCAGCAGGCGACGCAAAAGGGTATCGCTCGCTTCATCCTCACCGGCGACGCAGAGCGCATCGCCGAGCTTCTGCGCCAGCAGGGGCTGGAGCCGACCGACTTCGAGATCCACAACGCTAAAAGCCACAAGGAAGCCGCGGAAAAGGCGGTGAGCCTCGTGGTGCAGGGGAAGGCGCACCTGGTGATGAAGGGCGAGCTGCAGACCGCGCTCTTTCTCAAGGCGCTCCTGGACAAGGAGAAGGGCCTCCGTGGCGGCAACCTGATCAGCCAGATCACGGTGACCGAGAAACCGGAAGGGGAGGGGCTTTTGATGTTCACCGACTGCGCCATGAACATCACCCCCACGCTGGAAGAGAAGAAGCAGCTGATCGAGAACGCGGTCGGGCTCGCCATGAGCCTCGGCTACCGGCAGCCGAAGGTGGCGGTGCTCTCCGCGGTGGAGGTGGTGAACCCGAGCATGCCGGACACCATGGACGCCGCGGTGCTTTCCAAGATGGCAGAGCGCGGTCAGATCGGCAACGCCCTGGTGGACGGACCCTTCGCCCTGGACAACGCCATCTCCATCGCCGCGGCGAAGCAGAAGAAGATCGGCGGCCCGGTGGCCGGCCAGGCCGACATCGTGCTGGTCCCGAACCTCCAGGTGGGAAACGCCATCCACAAGGGGCTCACCTACCTCTCGCAGAGGAAGGTCGCCGCCGCGGTGGTGGGGGCGAAGGTCCCGATCGTGATGACCTCCCGGGCCGACACCACCGATACCAAGCTTTATTCGATTGCCATCGCCACCTACGTTTCCTGACGCCAAGGCGCGGGGGAAGGAGAGTCACATGTTCGGATTCGGAGTACCGGAACTGTTGATAGTGCTGGCCATTCTGCTGGTGGTCGTGGGGCCGGCCAAGCTGCCGCAGCTGGGCGGAGCACTGGGGGGCGCCCTGAAGAGCTTCAGGAAGGGAGCGCAACCGGAGGAGCCCAAGGAGATCGACGCCGATGTCTGATCACCTCCCTCTAAACGAGAATATCGTGTTCCTGGTCGCGAAGGCCCACCAGAAGACCCAGGGGGTGCTCAAGGGGCACCTCCAGCCGTTGGGGATCACACCGATGCAGTGCCTGTTCCTGGAGTCGCTCTGGGGCGAGGACGGGCTGAGCGTCGGGGACATTGGACGCCGCATCGCCCTCGATACCGCCACCTTGGCCGGGATCCTGGACCGGCTGGTGAACGGGGGGTGGGTGCTGCGGGAAAGCGACCCGGCGGACGGGCGGGTCGCCAGGGTCTACCTGACCGAGAAGGCGCGGGAGGTGATCCCGCAGCTTTGCAGCGCGGTGCACCGCACCAACGACGCGCTGCTGCACGGCTTCTCGCTGGAGGAGAAGGTACTTTGCAAGCGCTTCCTGCGCTGCATCAAGGGGTGAGCCCGGTTCCTTTTTTGCCGGCATCCCTCGCATGCAAGAGATTATTGGCATCGAGGCAGAGATGTGAAGTCCCCCTTTGCAAAGGGGGGAACGCAATGGCCTCCTTTACTGCTTTGAAAGCAGGGAAGGCCCGAAGATTGCCGGAGAAAATAACATCAAGGAGATCAACCATGTACGTGCCCGATTTCGAGTATCACGCCCCGAATACCGTTGCGGAGGCATGCGCCATCCTGGCGGAACTGGGGGACCGCGCGACCGTGCTCGCCGGGGGGACCGACGTCCTACACAAGATGAAGGTGGGAAAGCTCACCCCGGAGCACCTGGTGTCGCTGAAGAACCTGGACGAGCTGCGCGAGATCCGGGAGGAACCGGGCCGCGTGGTAATCGGCGCCCTGGCGAGCCATAACCAGATCTACAACTCGCGGCTCTTGCAAAGGCGTTACCTGTCGCTCCCGCTGGCCGCCCATACCATGGCCTCGAACCAGATCTGCAACCTGGGGACCGTGGGGGGGAACATCGTGAACGGCGTCCCCTCGGCGGACCTCCCCCCGATCCTGATCGCGCTGGACGCCTCGATCCGCCTCACGAGCGCCAGGGGGGAGCGGACCCTGCCGCTGGAGGATTTTTTCTACGGCTCGGCGCAGACCCGCATCGAGCCGGGTGAGATCCTCACGGAGATCTCGATCCCGGACCAGCAGACGACGGGGAGCACCTACATGAAGTTCGGCCTGCGCCGCTCCGGGGCCCTCGCCGTCGCCGCGGCCGCCGTATCGGTGCAGGTCTCTGGAGACACCCTGCACGGGGTCCGCATCGTGCTCGCCTCCGCCGCCCCCACCGTGCTCAGGGTAACCGCCGCCGAAAGGAGCCTCATCGGGCGCAGGATCGACGACGAACTCCTCACCGAGGCGGGGAACTTCGCGGCACAGGCGAGCCGCCCAAGGGACAGCATCCGCGGGTCCGCCGAGTACAGAAAGAACCTGGTCGGTGTGTTGACGAAACGTGCGCTCAGAAAGGCGATCGAAGAAGGTCACGCCTAGAAAGGAGGAGGGAGAAATGGCTCAGGCAATTACCGACAAGGACGGGGTGAAGCGCTACCTGATCACCCTCAACGTGAACGGCGACGCCCACACCGTCTTGGTGAAGGGAAACGCGATACTTACCAACGTGCTGCGCGACCAACTCGATCTCACCGGGACCAAGAAGGGGTGCGAGCTGGGGGACTGCGGCTCCTGCACCGTGCTTCTGGACGGAAAGCCGGTCGACTCCTGCCTGGTGCTGGCGGTCGAGGCGGACGGCCGCCAGATCACCACTATCGAGGGGGTGGCGGCAAACGGCAGGCTGGACGAGATCCAGCAGTCGATGATCAACCACGCCGCCGTGCAGTGCGGCTACTGCACTCCCGGCATGGTGCTGTCGGCCAAGGCGCTTTTGACCAGGAACCCGAACCCGAGCGAGCAGGAGGTGCGCGAGGCGATCAGCGGCAACCTCTGCCGCTGCACGGGGTACGTTCACATCGTGGAGGCCGTCATGGCCACCGCCCAGGGGCGGGTAACGCCGGACGACCACTAAGGAGAGAGAGATGAGCGACAACCACAGCGTAATAGGCCGCAGCGTCCCCCGCATCGACGGGCCGGAGAAGGTCAGCGGGGCGGCCAAGTACACAGGGGACCTGAAGTTCCCCAACATGCTTTACGGGAAGATCCTCACGAGCCCCCACGCCCACGCCCGGATCTTATCCATCGACACCTCCGAGGCGGAGCGTCTTCCCGGGGTGAAGGCGGTTATCACCCACAAGGACGTGCCGACCTTGAAGTACGGCCTGAGCCCGGCCCGCTGGGACGAGAGCATCTTCTGCAGCGACAAGGTCCGTTTCGTCGGCGACAAGGTGGCGGCCGTGGCCTGCCTGGACGAGGACACCTGCTACAAGGCGCTGAAGCTGATCAAGGTGGAGTACGAGGTGCTCCCAGCCGTGCTCGACTTTTTGCACGCCATGGACGAGGGGCAGCCGCAGGTGCACGAGGAGTACGCGAGGAATATCAACACCGAGATCCACCAGGAGTTCGGTGACGTGGAGAAGGCGCTCGCCGAGGCGCACCACGTGCGCACCGACACCTTCGTGGGGCAGAGGACCTACCAGTCACCCATCGAGCCGCACTCCGCCATCTCCATGTGGGACGGCGGCAAGCTCACCATCTACTCAAGCACCCAGTCGCCGCACTACTTCCAGCACTACATCGCCCGCGAGTTCGACATGCCGATGGGGGACGTGCGCATCATCAAGCCGTACCTGGGGGGGGGCTTCGGCGGGAAGCTTGAGCCCACCGGTCTAGAGTTCGCCGGGGCGGTGCTGGCGAAGCTCACCGGCCGGCCGGTGAGGACCTTCTACGACCGCGCCGAGATGTTCGCCCACAACCGCGGGCGTCACGCCCAGTACATGGAGATCACCACCGGCGTGGACAAAAACGGGAAGATCCTCGCCGCCAAGGCGAACTTCCTCATGGACGGCGGCGCCTACACGAGCCTCGGCATCGCCAGCGCCTACTACGCCGGTGCGCTTTTGCCGCTCACCTACGAGTTCGACAACTACCAGTTCGACATGTTCCGGGTCTACACCAACCTCCCCGCCTGCGGCGCCCAGCGCGGCCACGGCGCACCGCAGCCGAAATACGCCTTCGAGAGCCACCTGGACAACGTGGCGGCGGACCTGGGGATCGACCCGATGGACATCAGGATCATCAACGCCCGGCGCCCGAACACGGTCACCCCCAACGACTTCCGGGTCAACTCCTGCAAGATCAAGGAGTGTCTGGAGCGGGTGCGGGTGATGTCGGACTGGGATGAGAAGAAGAAAAACCTCCCGCTGGGAAGGGGGATCGGCGTCGCCACCGGCAGCTTCGTCACCGGCGCGGGGTATCCCATCTACCGCACCGACCTGCCGCATGCCGCCGCCTTCATCAAGGTCTGCGAGGACGGCACCGCCGCCACCCTCTACACCGGCTCGGTGGACATAGGGCAGGGGTCGGACACGGTGCTCTGCCAGATGGCGGCCGAGGCGATGGGGTATCGCTACGAGCAGATGAAGATCGTCGCCGCCGACACCGAGATCACCCCGCTCGACTTCGGCGCCTACGCGAGCCGCCAGACCTACATGTCCGGCGCGGCGGTGAAGCAGGCGGGCGAGGAGGTGAAGCGGCAGGTCCTGGAGATGGCGTCCGTCATGCTGGGGCTCCCGGCGGAAGATCTCGACTGCGCCGACGGGCAGATCTTCTCCAAGTCCCGCCCCGGCAAGAGCCTCAGCTTCGAGGAGGTGGCCAGGAAGCACTTCGTCCTCCGCGGACCGCTGCTCGGGCGCGGCTCCTACACGCCGCCGAAACTCGGGGGGAACTTCAAAGGAGCCGCCGTCGGCACCTCGCCCGCCTACAGCTTCGGGGCCCAGGTGGGGGAGGTGGCGATCGACGAGGAGACCGGCGAGATCACCGTCGTCGGGATCTGGGACGTGCACGACTGCGGCAAGGTGATCAACCCGCGCCTTCTGCACGGCCAGGTGCATGGCGCCCTCTACATGGGGATGGGGGAGGCGGTCTGGGAGGAGGTCCTTTTCGACGACAAGGGGCGGATCAAGAACGCCGAGCTCGCCAACTACCGTCTCCTCACCGCGGTGGACATGCCCCCCATCACCTCCGAGGTGGTGGACAGCTACGAGCCGTCCGGACCCTGGGGGGTGAAGGAGGTGGGGGAAGGGGCCACCAACCCGACCTTGGGGATGTTCTCCAACGCCATCTTCGACGCCATGGGGGTGCGGGTGAATTCGCTGCCGCTTAGCTACGAGAAGGTGTGGCGCGCCCTGAAGGAAAAGCGCGAGCGGGAGGAGGACGAAGCCCGGCGCAAGCCGGAAGCGAGGCGGGCGGAGGCTCCGCTGGAAACGGACGGCGCCATGCCGGTGTACGCGAACCCAAGCTGAGAGGGAGGTCATATGTGGGACTGGGTGGGAAAACTTGAGGAACTCAGGCGTCGTGACCAGCTTGCGGTGCTGGTCACGGTGACCAAAAGCACGGGATCGACCCCCGGCAAGAAAGGGGCGAAGATGATCGTTCTCCCTGACGGGAACTTCTACGGGACGGTGGGGGGAGGGGTGCCTGAGCACTTCGCACTGGAGGATGCGAGGAAGTGCTTCGAGCTGATGCAGGGCGCCACTTCCACCGTGCCACTTGAGCAGCGGGGGGAGTTCCCCGCCTGCGGCGGGACCATGGAGCTCTACATGGAACTCGTGAACGACAACCCGCGCCTGTACCTGTTCGGCGCGGGGCATATCGCCCAGTCGCTGTGCCAGGTGCTGGACGGCACCCACTTTCGGGTCCACCTGGTCGACGAAAGGAGCGAGTGGATCAATTCGCCCGCGCTCCCCGCAGCCGTAATCAGGCACCAGCGCCACTACAGCGACTTCATTCGCGAGGCCAACTGGTGCGATGAAAGGACTTACGCCACCATCCTCACCTACAACGGGGCGGTGGACCAGCAGGTGCTGGCCGAGGTGCTGCCGAAACCGGCGCGCTTCATCGGCATGGTGGGGAGCAAGTCCAAGTGGGGCAAGATCCAGAAGAACCTGGAGGGGCTGGGGCACGACCTCTCCAGGGTGCGCTGTCCGGTCGGGCACGACAACGGCGGCAACTCCCCGCGCGAGATCGCGGTGAGCATCGCAAGCCAGCTATTCGCCACCAGCCATGGCCGCGAATAGCGCCAGGGACAGGCGATTAGTGGAGCGGGTGGTGGTGATCCGCGGGGCGGGGGAGCAGGCAAGCGGCATCGCCTGCCGCCTCTACCGGGCCAACTTCCGCCGCATCCTGATGCTGGAGACCGCATCTCCCCTCGCGGTGCGCCGGCTGGTCTCCTTCTGCGAGGCGGTGCACGATGGGGAGATGACGGTGGAAGGGATCACCGCGGTGCGGGCCGGCCGGGTTGAGGAGGTCGCTGCGATCTGGGGTGCCGGGGGCATCGCGGTCCTGGTGGACCCGGAGGCGGCAAGCCTTCCCCTGGTGCAGCCCGACCTTTTTTTGGACGCGACGCTCGCCAAGCGCAACTTGGGGACCTCCATTGGGGACGCTCCGCTGGTGATAGGCCTCGGGCCTGGCTTTACCGCCGGGGTGGATTGCCACCAAGTGATCGAGACCAACCGTGGTCATGACCTGGGGAGGGTGATCGATGCGGGCGAGGCTGAGGCCGATACCGGCATTCCCGGGGCCATCGGCGGCTATACCAGCGAACGGGTCCTGCGCGCGCCGGTTGCCGGCCGTTTCGAGAGCGACCGGATGATAGGCGACCTGGTTTTTGCGGGGGAGCCGGTAGGGCGGGTCGGGGCGGTCGAGGTGAGGGCGGCGATCGACGGCGTCTTGCGCGGGATGATCAGGCCCGGTGCTGTGGTGAAGGCGGGGCTCAAGATCGGGGACGTCGATCCGCGCTCCCGGAAGGATTACTGCTCCACGGTGTCTGAGAAGGCCCGGGCGCTGGGCGGCGCGGTCATCGAGGCGCTGCTTGCCCGCTACAACAGTTAGCAGGAGTTGTATGTCCGCGAAGCGGGGAGCCAAGGTGTATCTGCCCACCAAGCGCTGCACGAGACCTAACGTCCCCCCCTTTGTGAAGGGGGGGCAGGGGGGATTTGCTTCACGTTTTTACGAACAGATCTCTCGCATGCGAGGCAGTTTTCAGGCGACCTGGAGTGGAGTAAAGGAGGAGGCATGCAAGGGATAGAAGAAGTGATCTGCTCCGCACCCGGCGGGGTCTTGAGCCTTACCGGGGCAGGCGGCAAGACGAGCCTCATGTTCCATCTGGCCCGCGTTCTGTCCCAGGCGGGGAAAAGGGTGCTGGTGACCACCACCACCAAGATCCTTCCGCCCACTGCCAGGCAGGGGGGCACCGTGCTGGTCGATGCGGACCCGGAGGTGATCGCGGGGTGGGCCTCCTTGCGCTGCGGCAACGAGCCGGTCGCCGCGGTGTCGCGGCGCGACCCGGAATCGGGGAAGCTGATCGGGTACCCGCCGGAGGCAATCGCATCCTTCCAGCGCTGCGGCTGTTTCGACTGGATCGTGGTCGAGGCCGACGGGTCGGCCCGGCGCCCGCTCAAGGCCCATGCGCCCCACGAACCGGTGATCCCCTCCTGCAGCACGGTGGTCGTGGCCGTCGCGGGGCTGGAGGTGATGGGGCAGCCGCTGACCGAGGAGTGGGTGTTCCGTCCAGAGCTCGCCGCCCCTCTCATGGGGCTTGCCATTGGCGAGACCGTGGGCGCTGCCGCTTTGGCACGTCTCATCGCCCATCCCGGCGGCCTTTTCACCGGCGCCCCCGCAGGCGCGCGGCGTTTCCTTTTCCTTAACAAGGCGGATACCCCGCAGCGTTTGTCCCGTGCGGCGGAAATCGCTGCCGCCGTGAAAGAGGAGGCGCCTTTCGTCGCCGAAGCGCTACTCGTGGGGCAGGCCCTGAACGGCGTCGCCCTGCATGCCCATTACCCCCTGGGGGCGCCATGAAACGGGTCGCCGGAATCATCCTCGCCGCGGGGGAGGGAACCCGCATGGGAAGGACCAAGCAGCTGCTCCCCTTCGGGGGTAAGAGCATGCTGGAGTGGGTGGTGGATAGCGCGCTTGCCGCGTCGCTGCATCGGGTCGTGGTGGTGGTGGGGCATCAGGCGGAGCGGATCGTTCCCCTTCTGGAGGGGCGCCCCGTGGAAGTGGCGCTGAACCAGGAATACCGGCGGGGGCAAAGCTCGTCGCTCAAATGCGGGCTGAGGCTCCTGGGGGCGGAAAGCGATGCGGCCCTGTTTCTGTTGGGGGATCAGCCGCTGATCACGCCGGCCCTGATGGATACCCTGGTCCGCTCCTACCAGGCCGCGCCGGCGCCGATCGTGATGCCCGTGTACCGGGGGAGGCGCGGCAACCCGGTGCTCTTCGACCGAGAGACGTTCCCGGACATCGACAATCTCGACGCCGACTGCGGCGCCCGGCCGCTCTTCCAGCAGTACCAGGAGCGCCTGTTGCCGGTCCCGGTCGAGGACGCCGCCATCCACTTCGACATAGACACCGCCGCCGATTACCGGCGGCTGCTGGAGCTGGGAATGGGTGGCCAAGCTCTTCTCAGCTCGGTCCAGCTTCCCCCTTTCGCAAAGGGGTATTGAGGGGGATTTGGAACTCCGGGAAGAAACTTCTCAAAGCGATAAATGCCGCAACACTTTTTTATCCTTCAACAACAGCAGAGAAAGGATCCAGTCATGAACACAGAGACCTACCTCATTCTCTTCAGCGCCATCCTGACCGTTGCCGTCCTCTACTCCTGCGTCGGCCACGGCGGCGCCTCCGGCTACATCGCGGTGCTTGCCCTGTTCAGCGTGGTGCCCGAGGTTTTCAAGCCGACGGCCTTGCTGCTGAACATAATGGTGGCTTCGGTGGCCGCCTACTCCTTCCGGCGCGCCGGCCATTTCTCCTGGGGGCTCTTCTGGCCCTTTGCCGCTACCTCCATACCCTTCAGCTTCCTGGGTGGATACCTGAGCCTGCCGCAGCATCTCTACCGCCCGCTGGTCGGGGTGGTCCTCCTGGCCTCCGCGTGCCGGCTCCTGGTCCACAAGGAACCGGAGGCGGCCTCGCTGCGGCGCCCGCCGCTTGTCGCCTCGCTTTTATTGGGCGCCGTGCTGGGGCTTCTCTCCGGGCTCACCGGGGTGGGAGGGGGGATCTTCTTGAGCCCCCTATTGATGCTGCTCCGCTGGGGGCGGGCGAGGGAGGTCTCCGGGGTGGCCGCCCTCTTCATCCTGGTCAACTCCTGCGCCGGGCTTCTGGGGCACGCGAGCAGCCTGCAGCTGGTCCCCGGCTTCGCCCCCCTTCTGGCGGTGGCGGCGCTTCTGGGAGGGTGCGTCGGCTCCTTCCTGGGGAGCAGCTTCCTGCCGGTGCGGAAGGTCGTCAAGGCGCTCTCGGTGGTCTTGACTGTAGCGGGGGTAAAGATGCTGCTGGTTTGAGGTGAGACAAAAAACTGTTTTATTTCTTCCTTTCAACAAAAGATATCCGCTTGACAGCAAAATAAGCATTGTGGTACTTATTTACCATAACGCGATTTGCCACCGGAAACGATTCGATAAAACCACTCAAGAAGGAGGAAGCTTTATGTCCAAGTCAGCGTATCGCTGGTCCATGACCGCCGTCGGTGAGCCGATGCAAAAGGGTGAGTTCGCCCCTACGCCGGGCGCGGGAGAAGTCGTCGTCGAGGTCGCGGGTTGTGGCGTCTGCCACACCGACCTTGGTTTCTATTACAGCGGTGTCCGTTTCAACCACCCCGCTCCGCTCACGCTGGGGCATGAAATCAGCGGCCGCGTGATCTCAGCGGGCGAGGGGGCCGGCCAGTGGGTTGGCAAGGCGGTGCTGATTCCGGCGGTCATCCCCTGCGGCGAGTGCGACCTCTGCCTCTCCAGCCACGGCACCATCTGCCGCGCGCAGCAGATGCCCGGCAACGACATCCACGGCGGCTTCGCCTCCCATATCGTCGTCCCGGCGAAGACGCTCTGCCCGGTGGACGAGAAGCGCCTTGCCGCGGCTGGTCTTGAGCTTGCCGACATCTCCGTCGTGGCCGATGCGGTTACCACCCCGTACCAGGCTGCGGTGCAGGCCGAGGTCCAGCCCGGCGACGTCGCCATCGTCATCGGCGTGGGCGGTGTAGGCGGCTACGCGGTGCAGGTGGCCAACGCCCTGGGCGCCACCGTCATCGCCATCGACGTGGACCCGGTGAAGCTGGAAAACGTGGCCAAGCACGGCGCGGCCCTCACCCTCAATTCCCGCGAGATCGCCGGCAAAGAGCTGAAGAAGGCGATCAACGAGTTCGTTAAAGCGAAAGGGCTCAAGCAGACCTGCTGGAAGATCTTCGAATGCTCCGGCAGCGCCCCCGGCCAGGACACCGCCTTTGGCCTCCTCACCTACGGTGCCACCCTCTCCGTAGTCGGCTTCACCATGGACAAGATCGAGCTGCGCCTTTCCAACCTGATGGCGTTCCACGCCAGGGCCCTGGGGAACTGGGGCTGCCTGACCGAGCTCTACCCGGCGGCCCTCGACCTCGTGCTCGACGGCAAGGTCGCCCTGACGCCGTTCATCGAGAAGCATCCCCTGGACAACATCAACCAGGTGTTTGCCTCCGCACATGCTCACCAGCTCACCAGGCGCGCCATCCTCGTGCCGGGCCTTTCCTAGGAGGACGACATGAGCCAAGCCGCAGCTACCACAGTCCAGCAAAGTGCCGCCGCCGACTCGCCGCTCAAGGTTTCGCTTGAGCGCGACGGCCGCCTGCTGAAACTCACCCTTGCCCGTCCCAAGGCCAACATAGTCGACGCGGCCATGATCGCGGCGCTCTTGCAGGCGATGGAGCGGCACCTGAAAGAACCCCGCCTGAGGGGGGTGCTGCTCACCGCGGAGGGGCCGCATTTCAGCTTCGGAGCCAGCGTGGACGAGCATCTTCCCGACTCCTGCGCCCAGATGCTGAAGTCGCTGCACGAGCTGGTGCTGAGGCTCGTCGAGAGCCCGGTCCCGGTGCTGGTCGCGGTCCGCGGCCAGTGTCTTGGGGGCGGCCTGGAGGTGGTCGCCGCCTGCAACCTGATCTTCGCCGCACCCAACGCGCAGCTGGGTCAGCCTGAGATAAAGCTCGCCGTCTTCGCACCTGCCGCCTCCTGCCTCCTACCTGAGCGGATCGGGCAGGCCCAGGCGGAGGACCTCCTCTTCTCCGGACGCAGCGTGAGCGCAGAAGAGGCGCTCAACATGGGGCTGGTATCGGTGATCGCCGAGGACCCGGACCAGGCCGCTCTCGACTACTTCGACAAGCACCTGGCCCCTGTTTCCGCCAGCACCCTGCGCTATGCGGTGCGCGCGGCGCGGCAGGACACGGCTCTTCGGATCAGGGCCAAGATTGCCTTCGTAGAGAAGCTCTACCTCGATGAGATGATGAAGACTCACGACTCGGTGGAAGGCCTCACCGCCTTCATCGAAAAGCGGCAGCCCACCTGGCTGGACCGCTAGTCATAGGAACTCGCCTCCCGACCCCGGGAGTAAGGGGGGCTGCCGTTCTTTCACCTGCGGCAGCCCCCCAGAGTCCAACCCATATTTTGAGCCGACAGGGGGGCATATGAGCAGCTTTCTCAACTTCAACGGACGCACCGCGGTGGTCACCGGCGGCGCGCGCGGCCTGGGCCTTGCCATCACCCGCGCGCTTTTAAGGCATGGCGCACGCGTGCATGTCTTCGACGTGGCGCCTGGCGAGGGGGCGGATGACTACCAGTTCCACAAGGTGGACATCACCGACCCTGCGAGCGTGGCGGCCGCGGTCGCAGCCATCGGCGAGCCGGTGACCCTCCTGGTGAACAACGCGGGGATCACCCGCGACCGCAGCGTCTTCAAGATGTCGGACGACGAGTGGAGTTCGGTACTTGGGGTGAACCTCACCGGCGCCTTCAACATGGCGCGGGCGCTGGCTCCGGGGATGAGGGACGCAGGCTACGGCCGCATCGTCAACATCACCTCGATAAACGGCATCCGCGGCAAGTTCGGCCAGGCCAACTATTCCGCCTCCAAGGCGGGGCTCATCGGCCTCACCAAGACGCTCGCGCGCGAGCTGGGACCCAAGGGGGTAACGGTGAACGCGGTGGCGCCGGGCATGGTCTTGACCGACATGGCGCTGGCGCTTCCCGAGGAGATCCTGGACCGGGCGAAGAACGAGTGCCTGCTCCCCGAACTGGCGAAACCCGAGGACATCGCCAACGCGGTCACCTTCCTCCTCTCGGACGCGGCGGGGAAGATCACCGGAGAGGTGATCCGGGTCGACTCGGGCCAGTACATCTAAAACGATCATGGAGGTTGCAATGCGAGAAGCGGTTATCATCGATGCGGTGCGGACGCCGGTGGGGAAATTCGGCGGCGCCCTGAAGGACGTGCGCCCGGACGACCTGGCGGCACTGTGCATCATGGAGCTGGTGCAGCGGAACAAGCTCGACCCCGGGCTCATCGAGGACGTTATTCTCGGGTGCACCAACCAGGCCGGTGAGGACAACCGCAACGTGGCGCGCATGGCGGCGCTCCTGGCGGGGCTCCCGCACTCGGTGGCGGGGCATACGGTGAACCGCCTCTGCGGCTCCGGGCTTAACGCCATCAACAGCGCGGCCCAGGCCATCAAGGTGGGGGAGGGGAAGATCTTCATCGCAGGCGGCACCGAGTCCATGACCCGCGCCCCCTTCGTCTTCGCCAAGGCCGATTCCCCCTTCTCGCGCGACATCAAGGTATTCGACTCCACCATCGGGTGGCGCTTCACCAACCCCCGGATGACCGAGCCCTACGCCAAGGAGGGGATGGGGGACACCGCCGAGAACGTGGCGCACAGCTACGGCATCACCCGCGAGCAGCAGGACGCGTTCGCGCTGGCGACCCAGAGGAAATGGGGCGAGGCCCAGGCCGCGGGGAAGTTCGAGGACGAAATGGTCCCGGTCGTCATCCCGCAGAAGAAGGGGGAGCCCAAGGTCGTGGACCGGGACGAGTTCCCGCGCCCGGACGTGACGCTGGAGCAGCTCGGCAAACTTCCGCCTGCCTTCCAGAAGGACGGCAGCGTCACCGCCGGTAATTCCAGCGGCATCAACGACGGCGCCGCCGCCGTGCTCCTGATGGAAGGGGGGATCGCCAGGGAGCTTGGTTACCGGCCGCTGGCGCGCGTTCTCTCCAGCGCCGTCGCCGGCTGCGACCCCTCGTTCATGGGGCTCGGCCCGATTCCGGCCATCAGGAAGGCGCTGGAACGGGCGGGGCTCACCATCGGCGACATCGACCTCTTTGAGCTGAACGAGGCCTTCGCGGCGCAGGCCATACCTTGCATCAACGAGCTGGGGATCGACCCGGCCAAGGTAAACGTGAACGGCGGCTCCATCGCCATAGGCCATCCTTTAGGCTCAAGCGGCGCCCGCATCACGGCGACCCTGGTGCACGAGATGCGGCGGCGCAACGCCCGATACGGCGTGATCTCGCTCTGCATCGGGCTCGGGCAGGGGATCGCCACCGTGGTGGAGAGGGTCTGAAAGGGATGTAAGAGGGGGGAGTATGCCGGCCAAGCATGAGGAGAATCCGAAAACCCTGCGCATCGACTTCCACGTGCACATGGCGGACTACGGCTACATGCACCCCTGGGTCACCGAGTGGATCCGGAAGAGCAACCCGGCCGGGTTCGACGAGTACGCCAGGCGCTACAGCGATCCCGGCGCCTTCGAGGAGCTTCTCGCCGCGGAAGGGGTCGACTACGCCTGCGTTCTCGCCGAGCTGAGCCACGTCACCACCGGCTCGTGCAGCAACGAGCAGGTGCGCGAGTTCTGCCGGGGGAGGTCGCGGCTGATCCCCTTTTGCGACCTGAACCCTTCCCTCTACACGGATCTTAACGACAGCCTCAGGCGCAAGGTGGAAGAGGAGGGGTTCAGGGGGGTGAAGCTTTATCCCACCTACCAGCACTACTACCTGAACGACCCGCGCCTCTACCCGCTGTACCAGGCGGCGCAGGAGCTGGGCATCCCGGTCCTGATCCATACCGGCTCCTCGGTCTTCAAGGGGGCGAGGATCAAGTACGGGGACCCAATCTACCTGGACGACGTCGCCAACGACTTCCCGCGCCTCAACCTGGTAATGGCGCACTCCGGGCGCGGTTTCTGGTACGACCGCGCCTTCTTCCTCTCCAAGCTGCACCGGAACCTCTACATGGAGCTTTCCGGACTTCCTCCGGCGAAGCTTTTGACCTACTTCCCCGAGCTCACCAAACACAGCGACAAGGTCATCTTCGGCAGCGACTGGCCCGGGATGAGCCGGATCCGGCATAACATGGACGCCATCGCCGCGCTCCCCTTCAGCTCAGAAGGCGTAAGCGCGGTATTGGGCGGCAACGCGGCAAGGCTTTTGAACCTGGGGTGACCGCCGCCTCGCGGCAAAGGAGGAGATCGTGTCGCTCATCGACGCTTATGGCAGACGTATCAACTACCTCCGGCTTTCCGTGACCGACCGGTGCAACCTCCGCTGCAGCTACTGCATGCCGGCTAAGGGGGTGGAGCTCCTGCCGCAGGACCGGGTGCTTTCCTACGAGGAGCTTCTGCGGGTCGCGACGCAAGCGGTCGCCGCAGGGATCGAGAAGATCCGGGTGACCGGCGG
Organism: Citrifermentans bremense; assembly: GCF_014218275.1. Lineage (NCBI taxonomy): Bacteria > Pseudomonadati > Thermodesulfobacteriota > Desulfuromonadia > Geobacterales > Geobacteraceae > Citrifermentans > Citrifermentans bremense. Next base: position 3,459,686 of record NZ_AP023213.1, on the reverse strand, counting down.
CGAGCCCCTGGTGAGAAAGGGGATCATCCCGTTCCTGGAGCGCCTGGCGCGGATACCGGGGCTCGAGGAACTGGTGCTGACCACCAACGGCACGCTCCTCAAGGGGATGGCCCGGGGACTGAAGGACGCCGGGGTGCAGCGGCTGAACATCAGCCTCGACTCCCTCGACCCGGCGACCTTCGCCCGTATCACTCGGGGTGGCGATCTAAAAGCGGCGCTTGCGGGGATTGAGGCGGCCGAGCGGGCGGGCTTTCCGCCGCACAAGATAAACGTGGTGCTGATGCGCGGGGTGAACGACCACGAGATCCTCGATTTCGTGCGGCTCACCCTGGAGCGTCCCTACGCTGTCAGGTTCATCGAGTACATGCCCACCTGCCAGACGACCGACTGGCGTTCGCTCTGCATTCCGGGAAGCGAGGTGCTGGAGCGGATCGCTGAGCGTTTCCTGATCGAGAAGCTGGAGCGAAACGAGCGCTCCGGACCGGCCAAGAACTTCAGGGTTCAGGGCGCAGTCGGCTCGCTCGGGGTCATCACCCCGATGACCGGCCACTTCTGCGACGCCTGCAACCGGCTCAGGGTGACCGCCTCCGGCACGGCCAAGGGGTGCCTCTTGGCGGGGAAGGGGGTGGATCTGAGACCGCTTCTTGCCTCGGGCGACGACGCCCTGCTGCGCGACGGTATCCGCAGCATCGTCCTCGACAAGCCGGGCAGGCACAGGTTCGACGAGAAATCCGGCGCCGCCGCGTTCGTCATGTCAGGGGTAGGGGGATAAAAAGGGAGGGGGCATGGCTTCTGTTTACCGCTACGAAAAAGGAACCGTTTCCGCAGACGAGAGGGAAGTCGTGGCCGAAGTGCCGGTGGTCCTGCACGTGAACGGCCGCGAACTCGCCACCCTGATCGCTTCCCCCCACGAGCTCCGCTTCCTGGTGGCCGGGTTTCTCAGGCTGCAGGGGCTCGTGGACCGGGTCGAGGATTTCAACGCGCTCTCGGTCTGCGACGATCACGGCATCGCCAGCGCCCAGGTGAAGAAGGAACTCCCGGAAAAGCTCAAGCCCGTCCTTACCTCCGGCTGCGGCACCGGTATCAGCTTCTCCATCCCCCAGGTCGATTCCGCGCAGCGCGCCGGGGGATCGGGCCGAACCTGGGCCCCAGCCGCCGTCTTCTCGATGATGGACGCGCTGACCCGGAAGGCGCAGGGGTACCGGACCCACGGCGGCATGCACTCGGCCGCGGTAGGCGACGGCAACGTCCTCCTATATTCCGAGGATCTCGGGCGCCACAACACCATCGACCGCATCGCGGGGGAGGCGCTATTGAAAGGAATAGACCTCTCCGGGATGATGCTGGTCACCTCGGGACGCGTCTCCACCGAGCTTGTCGCCAAGGCGGCGCTTTTGGGGATAGAGGTCGTCGCCTCGCGCACCTCCCCGACCGATACGGCGGTGAGAATGGCCGCCGAAGCCGGGATCACCATGATCGGCTACGTGCGGGCGGACCGCTTCGACATATACAGCCATCCGGACCGGCTCGGCCTGGCAGGGGCGGGTAGCTGACCCCGGCTGTGATGGATGTGTTGACGGGAATAGCAGATTTCATGTATACAAAAAGCTCTTAATGGCCTAAAAACCAGACCGTTTCCAGTCTCCCTCCTCCCATCACGGGGGACCACTGCACCTACCGCAAGGCGACGGGAGACTAGGTCTTTGGCAGTAGTCACAGCAAAACAGAGAAAGAAGGCGCTTATGGTGCAGGTCGCTGAAATAACGGAGCTCGATGGGAGAACCGGCTGCGGCAACGCTTCCGGAATCGTGAGGCTGGACGCCGACCTCGGCATCTCCTACCTCGACGCGGCCGCCGCCGATCTCATCGGCATGCCCGTGGAGAGCCTCCTGGGGCGCAGGCTCGACGAGGTGGCGGATCTCTCCGAGCTCAGCACCCTGATGAAAAGCGGCACCGTCTTCAACAACCAGGCGCTGCAGGTGGGCAAGAGGCGCCTGGCCTGCGACTTCCTCCCATCCATGGAGTCCGACCAGCTGGTGGGGGGTATTTTGTCCGTCCTGCGGCTCCTCCCGGAACAGCTCTCCGATCCCTCCATCGATTTGAAGGCCCTCTTGCAGTCGGGGAGCACCTCCCTCGATCTCAACTACGACGGCATCGTAATCGTGGACCGGGAAGGGGTGGTGGTCATGGTGAACCAGGCCTTCGCTGACATCCTCGACACCACCCCCCACGCCATCATCGGCAAGCATGTCAGCGAAGCCTACCCCAACTCCCAGTCCTCTAAACTGCCCGCGGTGATGGAAAGCGCCACCCCCCAAATCGGCATCACCCATTACCTGAACGGCAAGCAGGTCTACGCCTCGCTCTACCCTATCGTCAAGGATGGCCAGGTCATCGGGGGGGTCGGCAAGATCCTGTTCAAGGACATCCGCGAGATCACCCTGATCGCGAACCGGCTGCAGGGCGCTTCCGAGACGCGCGCGGCGGCCGGGAGCGTGGCGCGTAAGGAATCGATGTCGCGCTACGACGTGAACAGCATCGTCGGGCAGAGCAAGAAGATGCAGGACCTGAAGGAGTCTTTGCTGCGGGTGGCCTCCAAGAACTCGAACATCCTTCTTCTGGGGGAGAGCGGGACCGGGAAGGAGCTTTTCGCCCACGCTATCCATGCCGCCAGCAACCGCCGCTACGCCCAGTTCGTCAAGGTCAACTGCGCCGCGATCCCCGAGCATCTGCTGGAATCCGAACTGTTCGGCTACGCCGAGGGGGCCTTCACCGGGGCCAGGAAAGGGGGGCAGCTGGGGAAATTCGAGCAGGCGCACCTGGGGACCATCTTCCTGGACGAAATCGGCGACATGCCGCTTTACATGCAGGCAAAGATGCTGCGGGTCCTGCAGGAGAGGGAGCTGACGCCGCTGGGGAGCAACGCGCCGAAAACGGTCGACGTGAGGGTGGTCGCCGCGACCAACAGCAATCTGGAGGCCCTGGTGCGGGAGGGTAAGTTCCGGCAGGACCTCTACTATCGCCTCAAGGTGGTGACGCTTTGCATCCCCGCGCTCAGGGAGCGCAAGGAGGACATCCGCGCCCTCAGCATAAATTTCATCCAGCAGTTCAACGAGGAGTTCGGGCTGGAGGTCCAGGGACTGAGCCTGGAGGCCCGCGACGTCGTCATGCACTACGACTGGCCGGGAAACGTGAGGGAACTGCGCAACGTGATAGAGAGCGCCTTCAACGTGGTGACCGGTCCTCTCATCCTCAAGGACCACCTACCGGAGCAGCTCTCCAGGATGCTCGGGGACGGCAACGCCGGCATCCCGCACGATATCGGCCCCTATCTGCGCGCAAGGCTTGGGAGCAAGCCGCTTCCCGCCATCGTCGAGGAGTTCGAGAAGCTGCTGGTGGAGGCCGCGATCCAGTTTTGCAACGGCAACAAGCTGCAGGCCGCAGACCTCCTCGGCATCTCCAGGCAATGGCTGTACAAGAAGCTGCAGAAGAAGCATCACGACGACGCGTCCGACCACTGAGTCCAGTGATCGTTCGCCCCCGCACCGCCCCCTTGTCAGCAGGTCTCCGCTGTTCGCACTAAATGGATCAGGCCGTTTCCTGCTCTCCCTATCCCGGCCCCTGCCCCCCCACCCATAACTCCCGCCCGCAGGGAAAGGTGGGATTCCACTATCTATCATCTGCGACTAACGACGTTATTTCTCGCCGCAGGCATTACGGATTTTCCGATCTCACCTCGCCCCCCCGAAACTCCAGTTTTTGTTGTGCATTAACGTGATTTTTTCCGTGTAAACGATTTGTATACAATAACCAGGTGCTGTTTACAGCTGTAAGTATCGGAAATTGCGTGGGCAGGTAATAAGTGTCGCCTGTTGGCGTCAACAATCGTTTACAGCGGGGACGTCTTTGTTTTCAACCAATCCGCAATTAGACGAACATCGTTTTGCTGGTTTTACGCGCCTTTGTCAGTTTTGTTTTTGTTTCATTCAGGAAAACCATATTTTGGTATCCAAGTTGCTATTAACCTCCTCCAGAAGCCGCCTGCGGGCCAGGCCGCACACAACAACCACAAACAGGAGGAAGCACCCGTGAATACCATCGCCCTTGCAAAAAGCAACTTCGAACAGGAATACCGGCAAAAACTCTGCTCGGCTGCCGAAGCTGCCACCATTGTCAAATCGGGAGATCACCTCTGCTTTCCACTGGGCGTAGGCGAGCCGACCTTGTTCGTCAAGGCGCTCGCGGCACGAAAGCGTGAGCTCGAGGGGGTGGTGGTCAACCAGCAGCATCATCTCTGCCCTGACTACTTCACCGAGGACTCGACCCCGCACATCAAGGTCAACGCATGGTTCACCAGCCACGTCTCCCGCGAGGCGGTGCAGAAGGGGTGGGCGGACTTCGTCCCGAACCACTTCCACGAGGTGCCCAAGTTGCTGCGCGAGTACTGGCCGGTCGACGTTGCCGGAACCGTGGTCTCCCCGATGGACGAGTACGGTTACTTCACCTGCAGCCTGTCGGTAGGCTACACCATGGAGGCGGTGAAGAAGGCGGAGAAGGTGGTGGTGCAGGTCAATCCGCACGCGCCGCGCACCCACGGCAACTGCCATATCCACATCTCCGAGGTGGACCACATCATCGAGTGCCACGAGCCGCTCAAGGAGCTGGAGATTCCCAAAATCTCCCCGGTCGAGGAGGCCATCGGCGGGTACCTCGCCGAGATGGTCCCCGACGGCTCCTGCCTGCAGCTTGGCTGGGGAGGCATCCCCAACGCGGTCACCCGCGCGCTTTTGAGCAAGAAGGATCTCGGCGTGCACACCGAGCTCATGTCCGACGGGATCGTGGACCTGATGCTGGCCGGCGCGGTCAACAACTCCAGAAAGACCATCCACCGCGGCAAGGCCCTGGCTACCTTTGCGCTCGGGACCAAGCGCCTGTTCGACTTCATGCACGAAAACCCGATGATCGAGATGCACCCGGTCGACTACGTGAACGACCCGGCCGTGATAGGGAGCATCGACAACGTGGTCGCCATCAACGCCACCATCCAGGTCGACCTCTTAGGGCAGTGCTGCTCCGAATCGTTCGGTCACCTGCAGTGGAGCGGGACCGGCGGGCAGGCGGACTTCGCCCGCGGCGCCAACAGGTCGCGCGGCGGCAAAGCCTTCATCACCACAGCCTCCACCGCGAAAAACGGCGCCATCTCCTGTATCGTGCCGACGCTCACCGCGGGAGCGTCGGTCACCACCAGCAAGAACGACGTGGACCACGTGGTGACCGAGTTCGGCGTCGCCAAGCTCAGGGGGCAGACGGCGAAGCAGCGCGCCATGAACCTGATCAACGTGGCGCACCCGGACTTCCGCGGCGAACTGATGGAAGCGGCAAGAAGGATGAACAGGATCTAGCAAACCTGGTTCATCAGAGGCAAATCCCCCCTGTCCCCCCTTTGCAAAGGGGGGGACGCGAGGTCTCGTGCAGAGCTGTGGGCAGAGGTACCCTTATGCGAAGCTGGAGCTTGGGAACCAGGAAAAGCCGGAGCTTGGGAACCGAAAAACAGAGTCCCCGCCCCCGGAGGGGGAGGGGCAGGGAGGGGGACGGCGCCGTCCTCCCCCCTCCGGGGGAAGGAGAGCGGGGAGCTGGAGGGAACTTATGAGGCAGCCAGACCTGCGCCGACAATTGATGGGGTCGGATGAGAGCGGTCGAGGGGGCGGGAAGCCCCGCTCAACCTGCAGCCGTTTTGGAGGCCCTGCCCGGCGGGCTTGCCTCCGCCGCTCCCTCGCCGGTCGCCCGCGTGTTCTTCAGCACCGTGGCCAGGGTTATGGTGTCGAGGATGGCGCGGGTGACCGTGTCGATCTCGTTGGTCACGCTGTGCAGCTCCGAGACCACCGGCTCCGCCGCCTTGTTCCAGTGGGGGAGGTCGAGTTCGCTCTCCAGGGTCTCGAAGAGCTGGATGATGTCCAGCAAGGTGGTGCGGTTCACGTTGCCGGCGAAGCGGTAGCCGCCCCCTACGCCGCGCATCGCCTGGACCACACCCTGGTGCACGAGGTTGCGCATCACCTTGGCCAGGTGGTGCGAAGAGATGCCGTACTTGTCGGCGATGTCGGAGGTGGAAAGCTGCCGCTCAGGGTCGCTGGCCAGCTCCAGGACTGAGATAAGCGCGAAAAGGCTTGCCTTGTTTAGCTTCATGATCGTCTCGCTCCAATGCAGGCGCCGGGGCGCCGTCAGTCGATTCGTTTTTCCAGCTCGACGTAGCGCCCGGTCCGCATCCCCATGCCGCGGAAGAATGAGAGGGTGAGCTTGTTGTCGATGTCCACCATGGTGCGCACCGTGTCCACGCCGGCCTTTTTCAGGCGCTGGCAGATCTCGGTGAACATCCTGGTGCCGATCCCGCCTTCGCGGGTGGTATGGGACACCCTGAGGGCGAACACCCAGCCGCAGGGGGGGGAGCCGAACTCCCAGGCACGGACCTCGCCGATGATGAAGCCAACCGGCGACTTCCCTTCTTGCGCGACAAGGAAGACCCGGTCCGGACGTCCAGCCACCACGTAATGCTGGAAGATGCTCTGCCAGTACCCCGTCTTGTCCTCGTTGGGCGTCCGGTCCAAAGCGATGATGGCTTCCAAGTCGCTTGGAATGGCGTCCCTGATGGTTATCTTGCTCATTTCTCGACTCGCTCGCGATTGCCGTGCGCCGCAAGGCGCTCCCCCCGGCCGGGGAGGCGGCTGATCGCTGTTGGGATTGGTCCCCGCTCTTGGGGGAGTGGAAATTGGTAATTTAGTACCATGAAGGCAGGAAGTTCGCAAGCGTTACCTGGGAAATATCTTGCATATGTTATTTTTTCTTGACCCTAATTCGGCATAGTGATACCAATTTAACGCAATTGAAACGTTGTTCTGATAAATGTCGAGGCGGCTGCCGGTTGAGCCGGGGGCGAGGAAAAGGCGGGGTGGTCATGGAACAGTTTCGATACTATCTCAGGGTCCGCTACTACGAGTGCGACGCGCAGAAGGTGGTCTACAACGCGAACTACGCCAACTACGCGGGTTTGGCTACCACGGAATTCCTGAGGACGCTCGCGGGGTGGGACCTGTTGCAGGGAGACCTCGATTTCATGCTGGTGAGCCAGAACGTGCAGTGGCGCTCCCCGGCGCGCTTCGACGAGGTCCTGGAGATATCGGTGGCGGTGAAGGAGGTGGGAAACAGTTCGCTCACCATCGTCACCGACTTCAGGAGCGCCGGAAAAGACGCGGTGATCGCCTCGGCCGAGACGGTCCGGGTGCTGGTCGACGCCAAAACCCTGCAAAAGGTGGAGATCCCGCCGGAGCTGCGCCGTGCCTTCGAGAAGGGCGCCCCCGGCGTCGTGATGGACCACGCTGGTTACCTGCAGCTGGACGATTTTGTATTTTCCTAAAACAGCAGTTTTTTTCTTGACAGAAAAGTGGTATTAAAGTACTTATTTACTCAAATAGAAATCTGACGCGCAACTCAAACCATACAAAGAAGTTAAGGGGGAAGCCGTGGCAACTACCGACGAGATCATCAAGAGAACCGCACCGTCCCATCTGATCGATCACAACCTGATCGACCGCGAGGTGGAGAGCCTGTGCGACGGGATGGTGAAGTACGAGAAGCGTCCCGCGAAGAGAAAGGACGGAAGCCGGGTGCAGGGGCTGTACAACGCCTGGATCATCTTCAACAACCCCAAGCAGTTCAACTCCTATACCACCGACATGGTGAAGGCGACCATCCTGGCCTTCCGCCGCGCTTCCGTCGACCGCGAGGTAAGCGCCGTGGTCTTTACCGGCGTGGGGGAGAAGGCATTTTGCACCGGCGGCAATACCAAGGAGTACGCCGAGTACTACGCGGGCAACCCGCAGGAGTACCGCCAGTACATGAGGCTCTTCAACGACATGGTTTCCGCCATCCTTGGGTGCGACAAGCCGGTCGTCTGCAGGGTCAACGGGATGAGGATCGGTGGCGGTCAGGAGATCGGCATGGCCTGCGACTTCTCCGTCGCGCACGATCTTGCCAACTTCGGCCAGGCCGGCCCCAAGCACGGCTCCGCGGCCATCGGCGGCGCCACCGATTTTCTCCCGGTCATGATCGGCTGCGAGCAGGCCATGGTCTCCGGCACGCTTTGCGAGCCGTTCTCCGCCCACAAGGCGGCGCGTCTGGGGATCATCGCCGACGTGGTTCCGGCGCTCAAGATCGACGGCAAGTTCGTCCCGAACCCCACCGTCGTCACCGACAAGTTCATCGACGAGTACGGCCGCGTCATCCACGGCGAGTTCAGGACCGGGACCCAGTTCAAGGAAGGTCTGGCGCTGATCAAGGAAGGGGAGATCGACCTCTCCATGCTGGACCAGAAGGTGGAGGAGCTCTGCGCCAAGCTGATCGACACCTTCCCCGAGTGCATGACCAAGAGCCTGGAAGAACTGAGGAAGCCGAAGTTGAACGCCTGGAACGCCAACAAGGAGAACTCCAGGGCGTGGCTCGCGCTCAACATGATGAACGAGGCGCGCACCGGCTTCAGGGCCTTCAACGAGGGGACCAAGGAGACCGGCCGCGAGATCGAATTCGTGAAGCTGCGCCAGGGACTCGCCGTCGGGACCCCGTGGACCGAGGAGCTCGTGGAAAGCCTGATGCCGGGAGCGCAGAGGTAAGGCGGATCAAGATGTGCCGCGGCGGTGCGCGAGCTCTCCGCGGCACGCTTCAAAATGGTAAAAAAGTACTTTTATGCCGCAAACGGCATCGGTCCCGATCGTCGGAGCCCGAACTCAAGGTAACCACCAAGGGGTAACTATATGAGGTATGCAGAGACAGGATACGTGCTGGAAGTCGACCTGACCAAGGGGAACATCGAGAGGGTGGCGACCGATCCCAAGGACACCGAGCTTTACTTGGGCGGCTTAGGGACCAACGCCAAGCTTCTGTGGGACCGCGTCCCGGCTGACGTCGACGCCTTTTCTCCGGACAACCTTCTTATTTTCGCCGCCGGCCTTCTGTGCGGAACGCCGGCCACCGGGTGCAACCGCACCATAGTCTCCACCATCTCTCCGCAGACTAAGCTCATGGCCTTCTCGATGATGGGAGGTTTCTGGGCGCCGGAATTGAAGTACGCGGGGTACGACAAGGTGGTCCTGCGCGGCAAGTCGCAAAGCCTCGTCTATCTCTACATCAACAACGACAAGGTTGAGATCCGCGACGCCTCGCACCTGAAAGGGAAGGGGGCCATCGAGACCGCCGAGCTCATCAAGAAGGAGCTGAACGAGCCGAGAGCACAGGTCGCGGCCATCGGCCTCGCCGGCGAGAACCGGGTCTTCTACGCATCCATCGAGCAGGGTAGATCCTCCGCCTCCCGCGGCGGCATCGGAGCCGTGATGGGGGACAAGGGGGTCAAGGCGGTTGTTGTTCGCGGCACCAAGGACCTCTGCGTCGCCAAGCCTAAGGAGTTCAACGACCTCTGCGGCGAGGTGCTCGACTACATCAAGCACCGCGAGGACAACCCGATCCCCGACGTGATGCCGATCCTGGCAGGGCTTGGCAGCCCGCAGGAGATGAAGGTCCACGACGAGAAGTGGCACACCGAGAACTTCAACTGGGGCAACGCCCGCACCCGCCGCAAGGACTTCTGGACCGAGGAGGTTGACCACGCCTGGGCCGAGACCATGGAAAAGGCGAGGACCCGCCTCATCAGCTGCTTCAACTGTCCCATGAAGTGCGGCGCCACCATCTCCATGGAGGGGCTCCCCACCTACATGATGAAGTGCTTCACCAAGCTCACCTACACCATGGCGGCCTTCTCCGACCTCGACTTCGGCCTGAGGATGGCGCAGAAGGCGACCGAGTACGGCCTGGACGGCTTCTCCACCCCGCAGGTCATGGCCTTCGCGCTGGAGCTTTTGGAGAAGGGGATCCTGAAACAAAGCGACTTCCCCGGGATGCCCGAGGACAACGAGGCGAAGTTCTTCTACCTGCTGGACATGATCGTCAACCGCGACGGCATCGGCGACATCCTGGCCGAGGGTACCTACTGGGCCGCGAGGAAGATCGGCAACGGCGCCGAGGAGTTCGCCCACAACAACATCAAGAAGCACGAGCAGCTCCCCTTGAAGCTCTCCATGCTGAACCCCATCTACTACCTGATGTACTGCACCGGGGAGAAGATCAACATCACCCAGATCGAGGGGCAGTTCCCGCAGGCGCCGTACCCGAAAGTCGAGCAGCGCGAGGAGTTCGTCAAGGACTGGATCCAGGTTCCCGACGACAAGTTCAAGGACATCTTCCTGCAGTGGGAGCCGCGCGGCGAGAAGTCGATGCCCAACTTCCCGACCGTGGACATGTGCTGCGACATCGTGGACTGGCAGGAGATGATGCACTACATCGACGACGCGCTGGGGCAGTGCGCGGGGCTATCCTCCTTCCCGCTCAAGCCTCCGTACCACATCCACAACTACCCGAAGTTCATCTCCGCCGGCGCCGGCATCGAGATGGACAAGGAGAAGCTCATGAAGGCCGCCAAGCGCTACCGCACGCTGGTTAGGGCCATCAACATCCGCCGCGGCATGAGAAGGGTCGACGAGCAGCCGCCGGCGAACCACTGGAAGAACAGGTTCCCGGAGCTGGAGAAGGAGCTTCTCGATTCCTACTACAAGTTGAAGGGGTGGAACGACGACGGCATCCCGACCAAGGAGACCCTGGAGGAGTTGGGGCTTGGCTACGTGGCGAGGGAGTTCGAAAGGACCGGCGTCTATGACGGAAAGCCCGCCGTAACCGCCGCGGCCACGCAGCAGGAGACACTTTTAAGTGGAGGGGTACAGCCGTGAGCGAGACCAGGAAAAGAACCATCAAAACGATAAACATCGACGCCGACAAGTGCAACGGCTGCCGCGCCTGCGAGGTGATCTGCTCCTCCTTCCACGCCATGCCGCCCTACAGCAGCAACAACCCGGCCCGCTCCAGGGTCCGCGTGGTGCGCGACCCGCTTCGCGACATCTACATCCCGCTCTACGCGGGCGACTACACCGAGAGCGAGTGCATGGGGCGCGACAAGTTCGTGATCGACGGCAAGGAATACGACGAGTGCGGCTTCTGCCGCACCTCCTGCCCCTCGCGCGACCTCTTCCGCGAGCCGGACTCAGGCCTTCCCTTGAAGTGCGACCTCTGCGACGGCGAGCCGGAACCGCTCTGCGTCAAATGGTGCCTGGTCGGGGCGCTGTCGGTGACCGAGCGCGAGATCGAGGAACCGAGTGACGAGCAGAAGCACAACGAGCTGGAGGTAGGTCTCCAATCCCTGATGAAGAGGTTCGGGACCGAGAAGCTCCTCGATACGGTGGGCCAGATCACCAAAGGCTAACGAAGCTAACAACAAAGGACGGGTGCTATCGTGGAAACCGTGACTCCATTCAAAGAGATAATCGATGTCATCAAGGACAAGGGCGGCGATTCGCTCAAATACTGCTACCAGTGCGGTCTTTGCGACTCGGTCTGCCCCTGGAACCGGGTGCGGCAGTTCAGCATGCGCAAGGTGGTCAGGCAGGGGGTCTTCGGCCTCACCGAGATCGAGCAGGAAGAGATCTGGCGCTGCAGCACCTGCGGCACCTGTCCCAGCCGCTGCCCCAGGGGGGTGAACCAGATAGAGGCGGGGGTGGCGCTGAGGACCATGGGGGCGGAGTACGACGTCTACCCCGGCCACGTAAGCACCATCAGGAACGTGGTGGCGAGCCTCACCAGCGAGGGGAACTCCATCGGCGGCGAGCGCGCGAAAAGGGGGGACTGGGCCAAGGAGCTGCAGGTGAAGCCGTACGCGGAGGGGATGGAAGCCCTCTACTTCACCGGCTGCTACCTAAGCTACGACCCCAGGATGAGGAGGGTGGCCCAGGCCACCGCGACGATACTCAACAAGGCGGGGGTGAAGTTCGGCATCCTCGGCGACAAGGAGAGCTGCTGCGGGGAAAGCATCAGAAAGACCGGCAACGAGGAGCTCTTCAAGAAGCTCGCCAAGGAGAACATCAGGAACTTCATCGACCACGGCGTGAAGAAGGTGATCGTCTCCTCTCCCCACTGCTACCACACCTTCAAGAACGAGTACCCCGAGTTCATGGTGAACTTCGAGGTGGTCTTCATCTCCCAGTTGATCGAGCAGCTTATCAACGAGGGGAGGCTCGAGATCAAGGGGGAGTTCGCCAAGAAGGTCACCTATCACGACCCCTGCTACCTGGGGCGCCACAACGGCGTCTACGACGAACCGAGGAACGTGCTGAAAAAGGTGCCCGGCCTCGAGTTCACCGAGATGGCCGAAAACCGCGAACAGTCGCTTTGCTGCGGCGGTGGCGGCGGCAGGATCTGGATGGAGACCCCGAAGGAGGAGCGCTTCGCCGACTTGAGGCTCAGGCAGGCGGTCCAGGCTGGGGCCGAGGTGCTCGCCACCTCCTGCCCCTACTGCATCACCAACTTCACCGACTCGAGCCTCGACCTGGCCGATCACGAGAAGGTGGAGGTGAAGGACCTGACCGAGATCATCGCCGAGGTGATCTGACCACCGTGGCTTGCATCCAACGAACTCTAGTCGAAGGAAAACTTCTATGAATACCGCAGAGAGAAATATTGGTGACGTACTCATTGTCGGTGGAGGGATCAGCGGTATTCAGGCCGCGCTGGATCTCGCCAATTCCGGGTTCAGGGTCTTCCTGGTGGACAAGTCCCCCGCGCTTGGGGGGAAGATGTCCCAGCTGGACAAGACCTTCCCCACCAACGACTGCTCCATGTGCATCGAGAGCCCGAAGTTCATCGAGTGCTCCCGAAACCCCAACATCGAGATCATCACCTACACCGAGGTGGATCGCGTGGAAGGGGAGGCCGGGGACTTCAAGGTGACCCTCACCAAGAAGCCCAGGTACATCTCGGAGGAGAAGTGCACCGGGTGCAACATCTGCGTGGACTACTGCCCGGTGAAGATCCCGGACCCGTTCAACCAGAACCTCTCCGAGAACAAGGCGGTCCACATCTACTTCTCCCAGGCGGTGCCGCTGGTCACCTACGTCGACCCGGAAACCTGCCTCTACCTGAAGGAAGGTAAGTGCCAGATCTGCGTCGGCGCCTGCAAGACCAACGCGATCGACCTGCACCAGAAGCCGGAGACCTTCCAGATCGAGGTGGGCGCCATCATCCTCTCCCCCGGCTATTCCACCTTCGACCCGAAGCTTAGGGCCGACTTCGGCTACGGCAAGATGCAGAACGTGGTGACGAGCCTCGACTTCGAGCGCATCCTCTGCGCCACCGGCCCCTACGAGGGGGAGGTGCTGCGCCCCTCGGACAGAAAGCACCCGCACAAGATCGCCTGGATCCAGTGCGTCGGCTCGCGCCAGGTGACCCCGGGCGGCAACAACTACTGCTCCGCCGTCTGCTGCGCCTACTCGCAAAAGCAGGTGATCCTCGCGAAAGACCACAGCCCGACCCTTGAGGCCACCATCTTCCACAACGACGTCCGCGCCTACGGCAAGGACTTCGAGAGGTTCCACCAAAGGGCCGAGAAGCTCCCGGACGTCCGCTTCATCAGGAGCTACGTCACGGTGGGGAGGGAGATCGAGAGCACCAAGAACGTCACCATCCGCTACTCCACCGTCGACCAGGGGGTCAAGGAGGAGGAATTCGACATGGTGGTCCTCTCGGTGGGGTTGAACCCCCCGAAGGACGTCGAGGCGCTGGCTGCCAAGTTCGGCATCGAGCTCACCGACCAGAAGTTCTGCAAGAACAACCCCTACAACCCGATCGAGACCTCGAAGAAGGGGATCTTCGTCTCCGGCGCCTTCCAGGGCCCACTGGACATCCCCGAGTCGGTCCTGACCGCCAGCGGCGCCGACGCCCTCTGCGGACAGCTTCTCTCCTACCGGCGCCACAAGCTGGAGCGGGAGAGGGTCTACCCCGACGAGAAGGACGTCTCCAAGGAGGAGCTGAAGATCGGGGTGGTGGTCTGCTACTGCGGCGCCAACATCGGCCGCGTGGTCAACATCCCGGAGGTGATCGAGTACGCGGCGACGCTCCCGAACGTCTCCTGGGCCGGCGAGAACCTCTTCGCCTGCTCCACGGAAAACGCGAAGCAGATCTCGGATGCCATCGTCGCCAAGGGGCTGAACCGCGTGGTGCTCGCGGCCTGCACGCCGAGGACCCACGAGCCGCTCTTCAGGGACACCTGCCGCGAGGCGGGGCTGAACCAGTACTTCTTCGAGTTCGCCAACATCCGCGAGCACTGCTCCTGGGTCCACTCCCGCGAGAAGGAGAACGCGACCGAAAAGGCGAAGGAGATCGTCAGGATGGCGGTGGCCCGCGCCGCGCACCTGGAGCCCTTGCAGGAATTCCAGCTCCCGGTGGACCACACGGCGCTCGTCGTGGGCGGTGGGGTGGCCGGCATGACCGCCGCGCTCAACATGGCGGAGCAGGGCTTCGAGATCTACCTCGTCGAGAAGGACGACGACCTGGGGGGGATGGCGAGACGGCTCCACTACACCCTGGAGGGGACCGAGGTACAGCCCTTCCTGGAGGACCTGGTCAAGAAGGTGTACCGGCACCCGTCGATCCACGTCTGGACCGACTCCACCATCCTGGACGTCACGGGATACGTGGGTAACTTCACGACGCAGGTGGAAAGCCAGGGGAGGGTGCGCGAGGTGAAGCACGGGGTATCGCTTCTCGCCACCGGCGCCGCCGAGTACAAGCCGACCGAGTACCTCTGCGGCGAGAACGAGAACGTCCTGACCCAGCTGGAGCTGGAAGGGGAGATCGTCGCGGAAAGCGAAAGGGTGAAGGCGGCCCAGAGTGTCGTGATGATCCAGTGCGTAGGGTGCCGCCAGACCGACCGGAACTACTGCAGCCGGGTCTGCTGCAGCCAGGCGATCAAGAACGCCCTTAAGCTGAAAAAGATCAACCCCGAGATCGAGGTGCAGGTCATCTTCCGCGACATGCGCACCTACGGCCTGAAAGAGGTCTACTACCGGCAGGCCTGCGAGCAGAACGTGAAATTCATCCGCTACGAGGCGGACAAAAAGCCGGTGGTCGAGGCGCAAGGGGCGGGCTTCAAGGTCACCGTGCCCGACCCGGTCCTGGGGCAGCTGATGGAGCTCGAGGCGGACCTGGTGGTCTTGGCGGCGGCGGTGATACCGTCGGAGGCAAGCCAGGAGGCGGGGAAGCTCTTCAAGGTCTCCAACAACCCGGACGGCTTCTTCCAGGAGGCCCACGTGAAACTGAGGCCAGTGGATTTCAGCGCGGACGGCGTCTTCCTTTGCGGCACGGCCCACTATCCGAAGCACCTGACCGAGACCATCAGCCAGGCTTACGGGGCCGCGGGACGCGCGGTGGGGATCCTCTCCAAGGAGACGGTGACCGCATCGGGTTCGGTCTGCGACGTGAACGAGAATAACTGCGTATCCTGCGGGGCCTGCATCACCGCCTGCAAGTACGGGGCGATCAGCTTCGCGGACACCCCGAAGGGGAAAAAGGCCCGGGTGGAACCGATCCTTTGCAAAGGGGACGGCCTGTGCAACGCCAAGTGCCCGACCCAGGCGATCTACCTGAAGCACTACACCGACGACGCGATATTCGCCCAGATCGACGCGGCGCTTCCGCCCCTTCGTGGGGAATGAAAACCGGCGACAAGCCCCCCCGGCCGGCTGCGCCGGGGGGTAAACAAAGCCAGGAGAGATGCCTGGAAAGGAGGTAGACAATGACAACCGGAAAAGAGCATAAGCCCAGGGTCGTCGGTTTCCTGTGCACTTGGTGAGCGTACGGCGCTGCCGACCTGGCTGGAGTTTCCAGACTGCAATATACGACAGAGACGAAGATCATCAGGGTGATGTGCACCGGCAGGGTTGACCTGGCTTTCATCCTCAGGGCGTTCAGGCAAGGCGCCGACGGGGTGTTCATCGGGGGATGCTGGCCCGGCGAATGCCACTACGTCACCGAGGGTAACTACGACGTACTGAAGAACGTGCATATCGCCAAGAAGATGCTGCAAAGGATCGGCATCAACCCGGACCGCCTGAGGCTCGAGTGGATCTCGGCCTCGGAGGGGATGCGCTACGCCGAGGTGATGAACGAGTTCGGCAAGAACCTGAAGGAACTGGGCGCCTTGGGCAAGGGAGAGGGGATCGAGGAGCGCTCCCTGAAGCTCAGGATGGAAGCGGCCTACAACCTGGTCCCCTACGTGAAGCTGGTGGAGAGGGAGAGGATCAGGCAGCGCTTCAAGACCGAGGAGGAGTACGAGGCCTACTTCGCCAGCGAGGAGCTGGAGTCGCTCTTCGACGACCTGGTGACGGACAACCTGGCCGTGAGCCAGATGACGCTCCTTTTGAAGGAGAAGCCGCTTTCAACCGCCGAGATCGCCTCGGCGCTCAATCTCTCCGCGGCCGACGTCAACAGGCACATCAAGACATCGAGCAGGAAAGGGCTGGTCAAGTACGACGAGGATTTGAAGGCGTACGCGCTGGCTTAAGTAAGGAACGGGAGGGGGACAGGCACCTTCGGAGCCTGTCCCCCCATCCGGCCCCGAGAGCAGAAGGATTTTGGTAGCGGAAATAGCAACCCTTTAAGGAAGGACGGCCACCATGTGCATGGATATCGCGAAGATAGACAACATCATAGACAAGCATAACGCGGAGCAGAGCTCGCTGATCCAGATCCTTCTGGACATCCAGAGCGAGCACAACTGGCTCCCCAAGCAGGCACTGGACCGCGTCGGCGAGAGGCTGGACGTGCCGATGAGCCGGATCCAGCACATCACCACCTTCTACAAGGCCTTCAGCCAGGTTCCCAAGGGGCGCCACCAGATCCATGTCTGCATGGGCACCGCCTGCCACGTCCGTGGCGCGCAAAGGGTCCTGGACACCATCTCCGACGCGATCGGGATCAAGGCCGGCGAGACCGATGCGGAGCTTAAGTTCAGCCTCGAAACCGTGAACTGCCTGGGATGCTGCGCGCTGGGGCCGGTCATGGTGATCGACGGTGAGTATCATGGCAACGTGGCGCCTGCGCAGTCGGCGGAAGTGCTGAAAAACTACGAGTAAGGGATTCTTATGCCAAGGATAAATTCGCCCGCAGAATTGGAAGAATTCAGGAGAGCCATCCTGTCCAAACGGGATGACAAGAGGCCCTGCATCACGCTCTGCTCCGGCAGCGCCTGCCATGCCACGGGGAGCGAGAAGGTTGCCGACGCGATCATGGCCGAGTTGGAGAGCCACGGCCTCAAGGATCAGGTCGACGTCAGGAGGACCGGCTGCCACGGCTTCTGCGAGCAGGGACCGATCCTCGTGGTCTACCCCGAAGGGATCAGCTACCTGAAGGTGAAGCCGGAGGACGTCTGCGAGATCGTCTCCCATACCTTCAAGGAGAAGAAGCTGGTCGAGCGCCTGCTCTACGTGGACCCGAACACCGGGGACAAGTCGAGCCACGAGCACGACATCCCCTTCTACAAGAACCAGCAGCGCCTGATCCTGGGGCTCAACACCAAGATCGACCCGAAGAGCCTGGAGGATTACCTGGCCGTCGGCGGCTACCAGGCCATGGCCAAGGCGCTCCTGCAGATGACCCCGGAGCAGGTGATCGGCGAGGTCAAGCAGGCGAAGCTCAGGGGACGCGGCGGCGCCGGCTTCCCCTCCGGGACCAAGTGGGAGTTCGCCCGCAACGCGCCGGGGGACCAGAAGTACGTCGTGGTCAACTGCGACGAGGGGGACCCGGGGGCCTACATGGACCGCGCCCTCATGGAAGGTAACCCCTTTACCGTGCTCGAAGGGCTCCTGATCGGCGCCTACGCCATCGGCGCGAGCGAGGGTTACATCTACGTCCGGCAGGAATACCCGCTCGCCGTCGACAACCTGACCGTCGCCATCAGGGAGGCGGAGGAACACGGCTTCCTGGGGAAAAACATCCTCGGCTCCGGATTCGACTTCACCGTCAAGGTGCACCGCGGCGCGGGGGCCTTCATCTGCGGCGAGGAGACCTCCCTTCTCCAGTCGCTGGAAGGAAAGCCCGGCGAGCCCAAACCGAGGCCGCCTTTCCCGGCGGTCCGCGGCCTCTGGGGCAAACCGACCAACATCAACAACGTGGAGACCTGGGCCAACATCCCGGTGATCATCAACAAGGGGGCCGAGTACTTCAGTTCCATCGGGACCGAGAGCAGCAAGGGGACCAAGGTCTTCTCCCTGGTGGGGAAGGTCAACAACACCGGTCTCGTCGAGGTCCCCATGGGGATGCCGCTTCGCGACATCATCTTCAAGATCGGCGGCGGGGTCCCCAACGGCAAGAAGTTCAAGGCCGTGCAGACCGGCGGCCCTTCCGGCGGCTGCATTCCCGAGGAATACCTGGACGTCAAGGTCGACTTCGACGAGTTGATGAAGATGGGCGCCATGATGGGGTCGGGCGGCATGATCGTCATGGACGAGGACACCTGCCTCGTCGACATCGCCCGGTACTTCCTGGAGTTCTTGAGCGACGAGTCCTGCGGCAAGTGCGTCCCCTGCCGTGAAGGCATACGCCAGATGCTCAAGGTGATGACCGCCATCACCCAGGGCAAGGGTAAGGAAGGGGACATCGAACTCCTGGAGAACATGGCGATGGCGACGCAAGGGGCGGCGCTCTGCGCCCTCGGCAAGACCGCTCCCAACCCGGTCCTCTCGACCCTCAAGTACTTCCGTCACGAGTACGAGGCCCACATCAAGGAGAAGAGGTGCCCGGCGCTTTCCTGCAAGGAGCTGATCGCCTTCCACATCGAGCCGGCGAAGTGCAAAGGGTGCGGCAGCTGTCTCAGGAAGTGCCCCGCCAACGCCATCGAGGGTGGCAAGAAGACCATCCACGTCATCGACCAGGAGAAGTGCACCAAGTGCGGCACCTGTATCGAAGCCTGCCCGGCGGCTTTCCAGGCCATAAGCAAGCTTTCCGGAGTGCCGGTGCCGGAGCCGCCCGCGCCGTCGGCGCGGGCCTTGGCCTAACTGGACAACTTTGCAGCCACTCCCTTTTTTCCTCCCTCTCCCTTTGGGAGAGGGGCGGGGTGAGGGAGTCCGTACCAGGCACAATCCAAGCTTCGTGGCAGCGCCCTCACCCCCAGCCCCTCTCCCGAGGGGCGAGGGGGGCGCCTGAAAGGAATACAACATGAGCGAAATCGTCCTGCAGATAGATGGAAAAGAGGTCAAGGCCCAGGAGGGGATGACCATAGTTGAGGCGGCGAAAACGGTAGGGATCGAGATCCCCACCCTGTGCCACCACGAGAAGCTCGAGCCGTACGGCGCCTGCCGTATCTGCACCGTCGAGGCCGAAAGCAACGGCAGGAAAACCCTGGTCGCCGGCTGCCTCTACCCGGTCGAGAGCGGCATGGTGGTGCAGACCAAGACCGAGAAGCTCCACTCGATACGCAAGGTGCTGGTGGAGCAGATGCTGGCCCACGCGCCCGACGCCCCGCAGCTGGTCGAGTTGGCCAAGGAGTACGGGGCCGACAAGGACCGCTTCGACAAGGACCCCTCTTTCTGCATTCTGTGCGGGCTCTGCGTCAGGTACTGCGCCGAGGTGAAGCAAAAGCACGCCATAGGGTACATGGACCGCGGCCCCAGGCGCGAGATCAGCTTCATCCCTGACGTTGCGGCCAAGGAGTGCTGGGACTGCAAGGAATGCTTCCCGCTCTGTCCCACCTCCGCGCTCCAGGCGGCCTACGTGCTGACCGAGGCGCTCCTCCCCGAGCAGCCGGAAGAAGAGGCGGACTGCTCCTGCAGTTCAGGGTGCTGCGGCGGCTAGTCGAGGAAACTCTGTCCACTCTCCTCCCTCCGGGGATGAGGAAAAGAGTCCCGCTTCAGGGGAGGGAACTGGAAAAAAGTTCTTTCTCCAGGGAAGTTGGGGAGACCAAAAAGCGGGTGCCGGCTTTCCATCGGGCAGCCCACAGGTGCTGCAAACGGATGCGAGTGGATTGCGGGCACTTCGCGGAAAAGGCCCGGGGGCTATCCCTGGGCCTTTTCTCCTGCTGCGCTGCTTGACCCACGCTTGAAGTACATGATTAGAACCAAGTTTCATAAATTGGTACTCCACTGCCATTTAGTGCTTGACAGCAAATTGGTATTTTAGTACTAAATTACACAAGCTGATGCGAAACAAAATAACTCAGGAGGTGGCCGATGAGGTTCGGGCTAACGGATGAACAGAAGATGATGCAGGATATGGCGAGGGATTTCGCGCAGAAGGAAATCCTGCCCACGCTCAAGGAAGACGAGATAAACCACACCTTCCGCCCCGAACTGGTCAAGAAGATGGCCGGTCTGGGCTTTTTCGGCTGCGCCCTTCCTGAGGAATACGGCGGCAACGGCTGCGGCTTCCTGGAGTCCGTCATCCTGGCCGAGCAGTTGGCCACCGTAAGCGGCTCGTCGAGGCTGCCGCTGAACATGCAGAACATAGGTCCCTCCTTGACGGTCAACAAGTTCGGCACCAAGGAGCAGAAAGAGCGCTTCATCCCGGACTGGGTCAGCGCCGAGTCCTTCGGCTTCTTCGCCATCACCGAGCCCAACTCCGGCTCAGACGTCGTGAGCATGGGGACCACCGCCACCGACCGCGGCGACCATTGGGAGATCAACGGCCAGAAGATGTGGATCTCCAACGCCCACGTGGGTGACTGGGGGCTTCTCTATGCCGTCACCGACCGCGCCGCCAAGCATAAGGGGATGACCTGCTTCATCATCAACCTCAAGGGGAACGAGGGGATCATCACCGCCGCCATCGAGTCCAAGGTAGGGCTTCACTGCGCCCCGACCGGCGAGATCTCCTTCAACCAGGCGAAGATCCCCAAGGACGCGGTCCTGGGCGAGGTAGGGCAGGGTTTCCAGATCTGCATGTGGCAGCTGAACAACACCCGCATCAGCTGTGCGGCCGGAGCGCTCGGTATCGGAGCCGGCGCCATCGAGGCAGCCATCGGCTACGCCAACGAGAGGACCCAGTTCGGCAAGAAGATCGGCTCGTACCAGATGATCCAGGCCTCCATCGCCGAGATGGTTGCCGAGCACGAGGCGGCTCGTCTTCTGGTGTACCAGGCCGCCTGGCTCAAGGACCAGGGGCTTCCCAACCAGTACCAGACCTCGATGGCGAAGCTCTTTGCCTCCGAAGCAGCGGTCCACGCGGCGACCGAGACCATGAAGATCTTCGGGAGCTACGGCTTCTCCACCGAGTACCCGGCCGAGCGCTGGCTGCGCGACTCCATGTCGCTTAGGACCGTTGAAGGGACCAGCAACATCCAGAAGACCATCATCGCCGGCTTCGCCCTGGGCGACGCGGTGAATCGCTAGACAAGGGGTGCTGCAATGTCCCCTCCCCCCTCCGGGGGGAGGAGCACTCTAATCGAAATGACCGCCTGGTGCAGCGTGTGAACGCCATGCGAAGCCTTGGCTGTCGATCGTCTGATCCCATTCAATGAAAGGAACCCACCATGGCACGAAAGCAAACACCGCTACGCCCGTATTTCGAGAAGATGGCCGACATAGGCAAGGCGCTGAGCGATGCGGAAGTGAAACGCTCGCAGGAAAACGTGGAGCTCGTCAAGGAGCAGGTGCAGCTCATCGAGAAGGAGACCGAGCGGGTCAAAAACGCCGGCATCCCGGCCAAGAAGGTCCATGATCGCGGCGGCATGACCATCTACGACCGCCTCGAGTACCTGATCGACGCCGGGACCTGGGCGCCGCTGCACACGCTCTACAACCCCAAGGAGAACGAGGAAGGTTGCACCGGCGTCGTCAACGGTATCGGGCGTATCGAAGGGAGATGGGCGGTCATCATCGGTTTCGACAACAAGGTCATGGCGGGCGCCTGGATCGCCGGGCAGTCGGAGAACATCCTCATGGTCACCGACATGGCCAAGCGCTTGAACGTCCCGCTGGTCTGGCTCACCAACTGCTCCGGCGTGAAGCTCATGGAGCAGGAGACCGTCTACGCCGGCCGCCGCTCCAGCGGCGCTCCCTTCTACCGCCACGCCGACCTGAACCACCTCGGCATTCCCATCCTGAACGGCATCTACGGCACCAACCCCGCCGGCGGCGGCTATCAGGGGATCAGCCCGACCATCCTTTTAGCCCATGACGGCGCCAACATCGCCGTAGGGGGTGCGGGCATCGTCGGCGGCATGAACCCCAAGGGTCACATAGATGTCGAGGCAGCGCAGGCGCTGATCGACGCCACCCGCAACTTCAAAGCGAAAGATCCCGGCCGCGTCGAGACCCACTTCGACCAGACCGCCTACTTCCGCGAGGTCCACGACACGGAGACCGGCGTCCTCGACGGCATCAAGGATTACATGCGCATGATGCCCGCCTACGACCCGGCCATGTTCCGCGTCGCCGCCCCCGCGCCCCCGCGCTTCCCGGTCGAGGATCTCAACATGATCCTCCCGGCGAACCAGAAGCGCCCCTACGACGCCATCCAGATCCTCGCGCGCCTTACCGACAACAGCGAGTTCATGGAATACCGCCCCGATTACGGCCGCGAGGTCTACACCGGCATCGCCAAGGTCGACGGCTTCCCGGTCGCCTTCATCGGCAACCGCCAGGGTGTCTTCCCGGGCTACCCCGAGTACGCCAAGGGAAGCTACCCCGCCGTTGGCGGCAAGCACTACCGCGAGGGGCTCATCAAGCAGGCCGAGTTCGTGACGCTGTGCGGCCGCGACAACCTTCCCATCGTCTGGCTACAGGACACAACAGGCATCGACGTGGGGGATCTCGCCGAGGAAGCCGAGCTCCTGGCCCTGGGGCAGTCGCTGGTTTACTCCATCGAGCAGACCGACCTCTCCATGATGTGCGTCGTGCTCAGGAAGGGGACCGCCGCGGCCCATTACATCATGTGCGGCCCGCAGGCGAACAACAACAACGCCTTCACCCTGGGAACCCCGCTCACCGAGATCTACGTGATGCACGGCGAGACCGCGGCCGCCGCCTCCTACGCCCGCCGCCTGGTGAAGGAGCAGGATTCCGGCAACGACCTGGCACCGGTAATCGGCAAGATGAACCAGATGATCCAGGACTACCAGGAGAAGTCGCGCCCGGCCTACTGCGCCACCAGCGGATTCGTGGACGAGATCGTCACGCTTCCCGACCTGCGCAAGTACATCCAGGCCTTCGCCGGCGCGAATTATCAGAACCCGAAGTCGATCACCCCGGTGCACCAGATGCTCCTCCCGAGGATCATCAGGGGATAGCAATTAAGTTCCCCTCCCCCGGAGGGGGAGGGGAAGGGAGGGGGACAGGGACGGCTATATGTTCCCCCCTCCCGAGCTCCCCTCCAGGGGGAGGAGCAAAGACACAATCAACTCACAATCGCGAGGGGTTAAAAAATGGCCAAGACAACGAAACCGTTAGGGATCACCGAAGTCGTCCTCAGGGACGCCCACCAGTCCTTGTTCGCGACCCGCCTGCGCCTGGACGACATGCTTCCCATCGCCGCCAAGCTGGACCAGGTCGGCTACTGGTCCATCGAGATGTGGGGGGGCGCGACCTTCGACTCCTGCATCCGCTTCCTGGGCGAGGACCCCTGGGAGCGCCTGCGCGAGCTGAAGAAGGCGATGCCCAACACGCCGCAGCAGATGCTGTTCAGGGGGCAGAACATCCTCGGCTACCGCCACTACGCGGACGACGTGGTCGAGAAGTTCGTGGAGCGCTCCGCGGCCAACGGCATCGACGTCTTCCGTGTCTTCGACGCCATGAACGACCCCCGCAACCTGGACACCGCCATCAAGGCGGTGATCAAGCAGGGCAAACATGCGCAGGGGACGCTCTCCTACACGGTGAGCCCGGTGGATACCATCCCCAAGTGGGTGGCGCTCGCCAAGCGCATCGAGGACATGGGGGCGCACTCGCTCTGCATCAAGGACATGGCGGGGCTCATGGCCCCCTACGCCGCCTATGACCTGGTGAAGGCGCTCAAGAAGGGGATCTCCATCCCGATCCACATGCAGTGCCATGCCACCACCGGCATGTCCACCGCGGCCTACGTGAAGGCGATCGAGGCGGGTGTCGAGAACGTCGATACCTCCATCTCCTCGATGAGCATGACCTACGGCCATTCGCCCACCGAGACGCTGGCCGCCATCTTCGCCGACACCGACAAGGCGACCGGCCTCGATACGGTGCTTTTGCAGGAAATCGCCGACTACTTCACCGTGGTGCGCAAGAAGTACGCGAAGTTCGAGGGCTCCCTCAAAGGGGTCGACGCCCGCATCATCACGGCGCAGGTCCCCGGCGGCATGCTCACCAACATGGAGAGCCAGCTCAAAGAGCAAAACGCCGGGCACAAGATGGACCTGGTGCTGGCCGAGATCCCGAAAGTCCGCGAGGACCTGGGGATGATCCCGCTGGTCACCCCGACCTCGCAGATCGTCGGCACCCAGGCGGTCATCAACGTCCTGACCGGCGAGCGCTACAAGTCGATGACCAAGGAGACCGCCGCCGTCCTCAAAGGGGAGTACGGAGCGACCTCTGCCCCGGTCAACAAGGAGCTGCAGCGGAAGGTTTTGGCCGGCGCCGACCCGATCACCTGCCGCCCGGCGGACCTCCTCACCGCGGAGATGGACAAGCTCACCGAGGAGCTGCGCGGCCTCTCCAAGGAGAAACACCTGAAGTTCGGCGACCACGAGGTGGAGGACGTGCTCACCTACGCGCTGTTCCAGCAGGTGGGGCTCAAGTTCCTGGAGCACCGCGACAACCCGGGCATGTTCGAGCCGGTACCCTCCGCCGAGGAAGCGGCGCCCAAGAAAGCGGCAGCAGCGCCTGAACTCTCCGGTGGCGACACCTACACCGTCACCGGCGGCGGCCAGACCTTCGTGGTCCAGGTGGCCAAGGCAACCGGCGCCGCCGCTGCGGCGGCTGCGGCAGCCTCGGCGGTTGGCGGAGCCGCACCGGCGCAGGCTTCCGCTGCAGCCGCAGGCAAGACCATCGTTTCGCCTTTGGCGGGCAACGTCTGGAAAATCGAGTGCGAGCCGGGCCAGCAGGTGCAGGAAGGCGATCTGCTCCTGATCCTGGAGGCGATGAAGATGGAGAACGAGATCTTCGCCGACCGTGACGGCGTAGTCAGCGCCATTCACATCGAGGAAGGTACCGCCGTCGACATCGGCGCGGCGCTCGTGACCATAGCCGGCGAGGGCGATGCCGCGGCCTGTGCATGCGCCCCGGCCGCCGCGGCCACAGCCGCCGGCCCGGCGGAGGGAGGGGTGATGGCGCCCCTGGCCGGCAACGTCTGGAAGATAGAAGTCAACGAGGGGCAGGCGGTGCAGGCAGGCGATCTGCTCCTGATCCTCGAAGCGATGAAGATGGAGAACGAGATCTTCGCCGAAAAGGACGGGGTTGTAAGCCGGATCATGATCCAGGAAGGAAACGCCGTAGATATCGGCCAGCTTCTTTTGACCGTCGAGTAATGCGCACCTGCCACTCCCCCCTTTTTGTGGGAAGTGGCCACTCGCGTTCCCCCGTTGCCACTCCCCCGCAGTTGGTGGATGGTTGGAGTTGCCCACGGCGATGCACGAGCAGTCGGGTTCCCCCCTTCGCAAAGGGGGACTTATAGCAGTGCCAATCGTCACCAATCTGTCAATTGTCAATTGCCATAACTTGGCTCTGCCGACTGTCGAGTGAAACACCGTAAGCGTTGTCAATTGTCAATTATCAATTGTCAATTGCCTCTAAAAGGATCCCATATGAAGAAGATGTCCGATGCACTGGAATACCATGCCACTGGCCGCAAGGGGAAGATCGAGGTAATCGCCACCAAGCCGTGCCAGACCGCCCAGGACCTGTCGCTCGCCTACTCCCCCGGGGTCGCCGAGCCCTGCCTCGCCATCGAGCAGAACCCCGAGGACGCCTACAAGTACACCGCCAAGGGTAACCTGGTTGCCGTGGTCTCCAACGGCACCGCGGTCCTCGGCCTCGGCAACATCGGCGCGCTCGCGGGCAAGCCGGTCATGGAAGGGAAGGGGGTCCTCTTCAAGCGCTTCGCAGACGTCGACGTCTTCGACATCGAGCTCAACAGCGAGGATCCGGACGAGATCATCAGGGCGTGTCAGCTCCTGGAGCCCACCTTCGGCGGCATCAACCTTGAGGACATCAAGGCGCCGGAGTGCTTCTACATTGAAGAAGAGCTGAAGAAGACCATGAACATCCCGGTTTTCCACGACGACCAGCACGGAACGGCGATCATCTCGGCGGCCGGCCTCATCAACGCATTGGAGCTCGTCGACAAGAAGATAGAGGACGTGAAGATCGTGGTGAACGGCGCCGGCGCCTCGGCTAACGCCTGTGCCAACCTCGCCATCTCCCTGGGCATCAAGCTGGAAAACCTGATCATGTGCGACACCAAGGGGGTCATCTACAAGGGCCGGGTCGAGGGGATGAACAAGTACAAAGAGCGCTTCGCCGCCGATACCCACCTGCGCACGCTGGAAGAGGCGGTGGTCGGAGCCGACGTCTTGTACGGACTCTCGGCCAAAGGCGCCTTCACCCCTGAGATGATCCGCAGCATGGCGCCGAACCCCATCATCTTCGCCATGGCGAACCCCGACCCGGAGATCACCCCGGAAGAGGCGCACGCGGTCCGCGGCGACGTGCTCATCGCAACCGGGCGCTCGGACTACCCGAACCAGGTCAACAACGTGCTGGGTTTCCCCTTCATCTTCCGCGGCGCGCTCGACGTCCGGGCCACCACCATCAACGAGGAGATGAAAAAGGCGGCGGTCTTCGCCCTGGCGGAACTAGCCCGCGAGGAATGCCCTGACTCCGTCTGCCGCGCCTACGGCGACGTCAAGTTCAGCTTCGGCCGCGACTACATCATCCCCAAACCGTTCGATCCCCGGGCCCTTTTGCGGGTCGCCCCGGCAATAGCCAAGGCGGCAATGGAAACGGGCGTCGCGCGCCAGCCCATCGCGGACATGAACAAGTACGTGGAGCACCTGGAGTCGCTGCAGGGAAAATCCAAGGAAACGCTGCGCCAGATCATCAACAAGGCGAAATGCGACCCGAAGACGGTGGTTTTCCCCGAGGGCGAGAACGACAAAGTGCTGCGCGCAGCCCAGATGCTGGTCGAGCAGGGAATCGCGCGCCCCATCCTTCTCGGCAACGAAGACAAGATCCGCTGCACCCTGAAATCGCTCGACATCGACCTGAACGGCGGCGTTACCATCATCGACCCCGCCAACTCGGAGCACTCCGAATCCTACGCCAACGAACTCTTCCTGCTCAGGCAGAGAAAGGGGCTCACCCTCTCCGAGGCCCGCAGGCTCATCAGCCGCAAGTCGCGCACCCATTTCGGCTGCATGATGGTGCGCCGCGGCCACGCGGACGCGCTTTTGGCCGGGGTCGACGCCAACTACGCCGACACCATCCGCCCCGCGCTGCAGGTGATCGGCAAGCAGGATGGACTCTCCAGCGTACACGGCCTCTACATGATGGTCTTCAAGAAGGACATCTTCTTCCTGGCCGACACCACCGTCTGCATCGATCCCGATGCGGGCGAGCTCGCCGAGACGGCGATCCTCTCCGCGGAGAAGGCGGCCATGCTCGGCATCGACCCGAGCGTCGCCATGCTCTCCATGTCCAACTTCGGCTCGGTGCGGCATCCGCAGGCCGACCGGGTGAGAAGCGCCGTTGAGATTGTGAAGCAGAGGGCGCCCGGGCTCGACATCGACGGGGAGATGCAGGCGGACACCGCCGTGGTCTCCGAGCTGCTGCAGGCGAATTTCCCCTTCACCACGCTCAAAAAAGCTGCTAATGTCCTGGTCTTCCCGGACCTCACCTCGGGGAACATCTGCTACAAGCTGCTGCGGCAGTTGGGCGGTGCGGACGCCATCGGACCGATCCTCATGGGGATGAACAAGCCTGTGCATATCCTGCAGCAGGGGGACGACGTCATGGACATCGTCAACATGGCGGCCATCGCCGTCGTGGACGCGCAGAACTGCGGCAAGTCGGCAACAGCGGCCGACGCGCCGGGAAAGAAGGCCAGCCGCCCGGCCGCGTTCGCGGGCGCTTTCGCCGGAGCCTGAGGAGGCGTCCCTGATGCCCGCACACGAGCCGATCACAACTGCAGCCGTCGCCGGCCACTACCGATCCCCGGACCTGGAATCGCGCGTGTTTGCGGCGCTGGTCGCGGCGGGGAAGAACCCGGACCAGTTGAGGCCGGAAGATCTCGCCGCGATCGACGAATTCCACGTGCGGGGGGCGGCTGCCACCCAGGAGCTCGCCGCGGCGCTCGATCCCGCGCCGGGACTGCTGGTTTTGGACCTCGGCTGCGGGCTGGGAGGCGCGTCGCGCTACCTGGCGCGTCTTCTGGACTGCCACGTCATCGGCGTTGACCAAAGCTCCGATTACTGCCACGCGGCGAGGAAGCTCTCCGAGCACCTTGGCATGAGTGACAGGGTCGCCTACCTCCAGGCCGACGCGCTGAAGCTCCCTTTTGCCGACGCCGCCTTCGACCTGGTCTGGATCCAGCACCTGTCCATGAACATCGAGGACAAGCCAGGGCTCTACCGCGAGATCCGGCGCGTGCTGAAACCTGGCGGCAGGCTCGCCTGCTACGAGATCCTCTCGGGGCCGGGAGGGGAAGTCCATTTTCCGGTGCCGTGGGCAAGGGACCCGTCGGCGAGCTTCCTGGCAAGCCAGGATGAGCTGCGCCGCCTCCTCGCCGAGGAAGGATTCCAGACATTGTTCTGGCAGGACGTGACCAAAGACGGGCTCGACTGGTTTCGCCGCAGACAGCAGAAGAGCCGCGAGGGACGGGACAACCCCTTCGGGCTGCACCTGCTTCTTGGCGAGGGATTTCCGAAGATGGCCGGAAACCAGCTCCGCAACCTGGAAGAGGGGAGGATCACCCTGGTAGAGGCCGTATTCCAGGCGCCAGGAGAGAATTGATAGTACACGGGATGTCCATTGATCGCCCGCGCAGCCTTCTCCCCGCTCTCCTTCCCCCGGAGGGGGGAGGTCGGGAGGGGGGGCGCAACGGGCGGCGTTACCACCCGATTCCCCCTCCCTGCCCCTCCCCCTCCAGGGGAGGGGACGAAAAAATGGAAGCTCACATCGGGGGATTTAGCTTCAACCGCAGGTCAGGAGGTTCACCATGAAAAGTCGAGCCAGGAATTTGTCGCTGATACCGAATCCAAAGGAGGGTCCGGTCATGCCAAAGCTCAAAGATTGCACCCTGACCCTGGAGGATAGGGTCGCAGTACTTACCTTCCAGCGTGACGACGTCCGCAACGCCCTGACCGGAACCGCGCTTGCCGAAGACATCATTACCACCGTCAACTGGGTAAACAGCGAGGACCGGGTATCCGTGCTGGTCCTGACCGGCGCGGGGTCCGCCTTCTCCTCCGGCGGCAACGTGAAGGAGATGCAGTCCCAAAGCGGCATCTTCGGCGGCTCCCCGGTGCAGGTCCAGGACAAGTACCGGCGCGGCATCCAGCAGATCCCCCTCGTGCTGCACAAGGCCGAGATCCCTGTCATCGCCGCAGTGAACGGTCCGGCCATCGGGGCCGGATTCGACCTCGCCAATATGTGCGACATCCGCCTCGCCTCCACCCGCGCCAAGGTGGGGGAGACCTTCATCAACCTGGGCATCACCCCCGGAGACGGGGGCGCGTGGTTCATGCAGAGGCTGATGGGGTACCAAAGGGCCGCGGAGCTCACCTTCACCGGCCGTGTCGTTGAGGCCGCAGAGGCGCTCAAGCTCGGCATCTTCCTGGAGGTTATGGAGCCGGAAGAGCTGATGCCGCGCACCATGGAGCTCGCGCGCCAGATCGCCTCCAAGCCGCCGGTGACCCTGAGGCTCACCAAGCGCATGATGAAGCTGGCCCAGAGAAGCGACCTCCCCGATTTCCTCGACCTCTGCGCCTGCTTCCAGTCCTTTGCGCACCACACCGATGACCACGTCGAGGCGGTGAACGCCTTCCTCGAAAAAAGAGATCCGCACTACAAGGGGGAATGAAGCTTTTGACCTTACCGGGAGTTGAACAGGGGAGCGCTCCGGCCCAGGCGGCCGGCTTCATCGACGTGCATCTGCACTGCTTCACTGGAAGCGCCTGGGCGCAGCAGGTGCTGGAACAGAGCGCAGAGCTGCGCCGGCAGGGGTTCTCCCACGTCGTCGCCATCGGCATGGTAAACACCCGCCTGAGCTATGACGAGGTTCGGACCCTGATCCCCGGCTGGGTCGAGAACCGGGGCAACCCCCAGTACCACGAGTTGGACGAGCTCTTGGAGCACGCCCGCCGCTCCGAGGGCTTCATCATCCCGCTGGTCGACACCCGTTACCTTTGGGGTGACGTCGCCAGCACCCTGAGCGGCTACCTGGAGCAGGGGGTGCGCGGCATCAAAGGGATCTGGCTCACCGACAACAACGATATCGGGGTGAAAGGGGTCCCGGAGACCTTCGGCATCACTTCCGAGGAATACCGGCGGCGGGAGTGGGAGATTTTCTCCTACGCGCAGGAAAACGACCTGCCTCTTCTCTACCACATGGACGCCCGGGAGCATGCCGACACCATGGCCGCCATGATGCAGGACTTCCCCCGGGTGCGGGTGAACTTCCCGCACTTCGGCATCGGGCGCAAGCCGTTCAGCAAGATCCTCGACGACCACCCCGGGGTCTACACCGACATGGCGAACCTCATCTCCCACCTGAGAAAGAACCCGGAGAGCTACCGGGATTTCATCATCCACTACCAGGATCAAGTCTGCCTGGGAAGCGACGCCTTCCTGTACGACATGGGCTCCATCGTCCAGTACCTGGAGGCCCTGCGCGGGCTCGGGCTCCCCGAAGAGGTGCTGCACAAGGTCTGCAGCGTCAACCCCAGGGCCTTTCTCGGCAAAGCGCTGCCATAAAACCATCGCACCCCACGGATTTAACGGAAAAAGCGGATAAGGCAGATTAATCAGAAAAGCGGGTGTAGAGATGTGAGGTTCTACACCCTTTTTTGTTATCCGCGTCCATCGTTTTCAATCCGCGTCATCCGCGTGCAACGCCTCTTGGTGATGCTTTTCGGGTTAATAGAAAACCGTTTTTTTTCTGTTGACAGCAAAATGGTATTGTAGTACTTATTTACCAAAAGGTGGAGGGCGCGCCTGATCAGACCCGGCCCAAGCGGCTGGATGAAGAGGAGAACGAAATGTCAGATGTCTATGTCATCGAATCACTGCGTACCCCGTTGGGCTCCTTCGGCGGAGCGTTCAGCGATGTAGAGGCGCCGCGTCTTGCCGCCACCGTCATCACCGGCATCCTGGAGCGCACCGGGCTTTCCGCTGACGCCATAGACGAGGTGATCGTCGGCCAGGTCCTCTCCGGCGGCTCCGGCCAGGCTCCCGCGCGTCAGGCCATGCGCTACGCAGGGCTCCCCGACTCGGTCCCCGCCCTCACCATCAACAAGGTCTGCGGCTCCGGGCTCAAAGCGATCATGCTCGGCGCCGGTTCCATCAAGCTTGGCGACGCCCACGTGGTGCTGGCCGGCGGCATGGAGAACATGTCGCTTGCCCCCTACGCGCTCAGCAAGGGTCGCTACGGCTACCGCATGGGCAACGGGGAGATGCTCGACCTGCTGGTCCACGACGGCCTGACCGACCCCTACAGCGGCAAGCACATGGGGTCGATCGCCGAGCAGAGCGTCGAATCCAACAAGCTGGACCGCACCCTCCAGGACAACTTCGCGCTCTCCTCCTACCAGAAGGCGCAGGCGGCGCTCAGGGACGGCGTCTTCAACGACGAGATCGTCCCGGTGGTGAAGAAGACGCGCCAGGGTGAGGTGGTCGTCCGCGAGGACGAGGAGCCCAACAAGGTCGACTTCAAGAAACTCCCTGAGCTGCGTCCGGCCTTCCAGAAAGACGGCACCATCACCGCGGCGAACGCCTCGACCATCAACGACGGCGCAGCCATAGCGCTGTTGGCCAGCGGCGAGGCCGTTGCGAAATACGGGCTGAAGCCGAAAGTGCGCCTCGTGGCCTACGCCACCAACAGCGTCCATCCCGACCAGTTCGCCGAAGCCCCGGTGGGCGCCATCTCCAAGGTCTGCGCCAAGGCGGGGATCAGCATCGAAGACATCGATCTCTTCGAGATCAACGAGGCCTTCGCCGCCGTTCCTCTCATCGCCTGCCAGCGGCTGCGCATCGATCCTGAGCGCGTCAACGTCAACGGCGGCGCGGTGGCGCTCGGCCACCCGCTGGGCGCAAGCGGCGCGCGCATCACCGCCACCTTGGTGCGGGAACTTCATCAACGCAAACTGCGCTACGGACTCGCCACGCTCTGCATCGGCGGCGGCGAGGCGGTGGCGGTAATCCTGGAACGGGTTTAGGAGGGGTCATGATCAAGAAGGTCGGAGTACTCGGCGCGGGGCAGATGGGAAGCGGTATCGCACAGGTGCTGGCCCAGCGCGAAACTGAGGTTTTCCTTTACGACATAGCCGACGCCCAGCTCGCCAAGGCCCAGGCCGGGATCGCCAAGAACCTGGAGCGCCAGGTGCAGAAGGGGCAGTTGGACGCCGCCGCAGTAAGCCAGGTGATGGGGCTGATCCGCACCACCCGCTCGCTGAACGACCTCGCCGGTTGCGACCTGGCCATCGAGGCGGTCACCGAAAAGGAGGCGCTCAAGCTGGAGATCTTCAAAAAGCTCGACGAGACCCTGAAGCCCGAAGCGATCCTCGCTTCCAACACCTCGTCCATCCCCATCACCCGCATAGCGGCCGTGACCGGTAGACCGGACCGCGTCATCGGCATGCACTTCATGAACCCGGTGCCGGTCATGAAGCTGGTCGAGGTGATCCGCGGCCTCGCCACCAGCGAGGAAACCTTCCAGGCGATCTCGCAGTTGGTGACGCGGCTCGACAAGGAGATGGCGGTCTCCGCCGACTACCCCGGCTTCATCGTGAACCGTATCCTGATCCCGATGATCAACGAGGCGGCCTTTGCCCTCTTCGAGGGGATCGCCACGGTGGAAGACATCGACAAGGCGATGAAGCTCGGTACCAACCAGCCCATGGGGCCGCTCACCCTGGCCGACTTCATCGGCCTCGATACCTGCCTTGCCATAATGGAGGTGCTTTACCAGGGGTTCAAGGATCCCAAGTACCGTCCCTGCCCGCTTCTGGCCAAGATGGTCGAGGCCGGCTACCTGGGGAAAAAGAGCGGCAGAGGTTTCTACAACTACGCATAAAAGAGGTGCGCCATGTATCAAGATCTGCTGCTGGAGAAAAACGACGGGGTCGCGCTGCTGAAGATCAACCGTCCCAAGGCGATGAACAGTCTGAACGACGCCGTGCTGGACCAGTTGCTGCACGCCTTCGAGGTGCTCGCCCTGGACCGCGAGGTGCGGGTGGTCGTCATTACCGGTGCTGGCGAGAAGGCCTTCGTCGCCGGGGCCGACATCGCCGAGATGAAGAACTACGACGTGCAGCAGGCGCTTGCCTTTTCCCGCAAGGGGCAGCAACTGATGACGCTGATCGGGAAGATAGCCAAGCCGGTGATCGCCGCCGTCAACGGCTTCGCGCTCGGAGGGGGGCTTGAGCTGATGATGGCCTGCGATTTCGCATACGCCTCCGAGAACACCAAGGTCGGCCTCCCCGAGGTCACCCTGGGGGTCATGCCCGGTTTCGGCGGCACCCAGAACCTGGCGCGACTGATCGGCCGCAGCCGTGCCAACGAGCTGATCTTCTCCGGCAGGCTGATCACCGCCGCCGAAGCGAAGAGCTGGGGGCTTTTGTGCGGCGTGTTCCCGGCCGAGAATCTCATGACCGAGGTCCTGGCGACCGCCGGCAAGATCGCCGGCAACTCCCGCCTGGGAGTCGCCCACGCCAAGGACGCCGTGAAAGCCGGCCTCGACATGAGCGTCGCCGAGGGGCTGGGGTACGAGGCGATACACTTCGCCTCGCTCTTCGCCACAAAGGACCAGAAGGAAGGGATGACGGCCTTCATCGAAAAGAGGAAACCGGCCTTCGTGGGTGCATAAAAAGTCCCCCTCCACCTGCGGGGGGGTAGGGGATATCAAGGAGTAGATCATGGAAGCTACGCGCGAACTTTATTGGAACATAGGCCACGGGGCGGCGGTGCTGGTCCCGATGTACCTGGTCACCTTCGCGGCCCTGGGGCTGCTCGCCTACTACGGCAGCCGGCGCCTCGCCATCTACCGCCAGGGCAAGCCGGTGGACAGGACCGACAACCGCGCCGAGCGCGTAAAGATGCTCTTGCAAAACGTCCTGCTGCAGTCAAAGGTGCTTAGGGTCAAGGCCCCCGGCTTCGCCCACGGCTTCTTCTTCTGGTCCTTTGCGCTCCTCTTCATCGGGACCGCCCTGGTGGCGCTGCAGGCCGACGGCACCGATCTCCTCTTCCATATCCGCTTCCTCACCGGCAGCTTCTACAAGCTCTTCTCGCTGGTCCTGGACCTGGCGGGCCTTGCCGCCACCTTGATGCTGGCCGGGTTCGCGGTGCGCCGCTATCTGGTGCGCCCCGCAGGCCTTGAGAGCAGCCGCGACGACGCCATCATGCACGGCCTTCTTTTCGCCATCCTTATCACCGGCTTTCTCATCGAGGGTGCGCGCATGGCGGCCACCGAGCTCGTCTACCAGCCCGAGCTCGCCTACTGGTCCCCGGTGGGACTCCTGGTGGCGAACCTGCTTCCGGGGCTTTCCGAGCAGGGGCTCCGTTCGCTGCATGTGGCGCTTTGGTGGCTGCACTTCGCCCTGGTCGCCGGCTTCATCTGCTCCATCCCCTTCACCAAGTTCCGCCACATCTTCACCACCTCGGCCAACTACTTCCTTGCGCCGCTGGGTCCCAAGGGGGCGCTGGTGACGCTGGACATGGAAGGGGACGCGGAGAGCTTCGGCGCCGCCAAGCTCGGCGATCTCACCTGGAAGGACATCTTCGACACCGACGCCTGCACCAAGTGCAAGCGCTGCCAGGACCGCTGCCCGGCCCACGGCACCGACAAGCCGCTTTCGCCGATGAAGGTCATCGACCAGGTAGGGGAGATCGCACGAGGGGAAGCCGAAGACAACCTGGTCGAGACGCTCGGAAAAGACGCCGTCTGGTCCTGCACAACCTGCCGCGCCTGCCAGGAGATCTGTCCCGCCGCGGTGGAGCATGTGAACAAGGTGGTCGACGTCCGGCGCAACCTGGTCCTCATGGAGGGGGAATTCCCCGGTGAGGAGGTAACCACCGCCATGGGCAACGTCGAGGTCAACGGCAATCCCTTGGGGCTCGCCTTCGCTTCCCGCGGCGATTGGGCGCAGGACCTGCCGGTCTCGCTTATGTCCGACTGTGCCGATGTCGACATACTCTACTTCGTCGGCTGCTACGCCTCCTTCGACAAAAGGAACATCAAGGTCGCCACCGCCTTCGTGAAGCTCTGCGCCGCCGCCGGCATCAAGGTCGGCATCCTGGGCAAGGAAGAGAAGTGCTGCGGCGAGCCGATGCGGAAGATGGGTAACGAGTACCTGTACCAGACCCTCGCCGCCGAGAACATCGCCATGATCAAGGAGTACGGGGTGAAGAAGGTGGTCACCGCCTGCCCGCACTGCTTCAACACGCTCAGTAAGGATTACCGGGACCTGGGCTTCGACGTCGAGACTGAGCACTACACCACCTTCCTGAACCGTCTCATCAAGGAGGGGCTGCTGAAGCTGACCCCGGGCACCTTCGAGTGCACCTACCATGATTCCTGCTACCTCGGGCGCTACAACGACACCTATGAGGCTCCCCGCGAGCTGGTTCAGGCGGCCGGAGGCACCATCCGCGAGATGGATCGGAGCCAGGCGGAAAGCTTCTGCTGCGGAGCTGGCGGCGGCCGCATCATGGCCGAAGAAAAGCTTGGGAGCCGCATCAGCGTCAAGCGTTCCCAGATGGCCTCCGCGACCGGCGCCGGCATGCTGGTCTCCAACTGTCCCTTCTGCCTCACCATGTTCGAGGACGGCATCAAGGGAGCCGAGCTGGACGGACTGCTGGTCCCAAGAGACATCGCGGAGATCCTGGTGGAAAAGGTGGTCTCGTCGGTTGGGCATCCAACGACTAAGAGCATTGCACACGGATGTAACGGATAACGCGGATAAAATCAGATTAAATCTAGGAAGGTGGGTTTGTTTGATCTGAAGTTATCGTTTTTAGATCCGCGTCATCCGCGTGCGATGCCTCTGCGCCGTTAAAGCGAATAAGTGGGAGGTTGGGCGGGGAAAGGAGGGATGGTACCGATGACACTGCGTATCAGGAGAAACAACCATCTGCTTAATCCTCCATGAAAAACGGAGCGCCTTTTTTGTCGGCTCATAATGGTAAAAAAGTACTTTAATGCACATCAAGAGGAGGCCGGTCCATCCCGCCGGTTGACAGCTCCCGAAGGAAGGGAGCACACCGCAGGATCACCTGGCCTTGGAGGATACCGATGAACATTCACGAGTATCAGGCAAAAGCGATATTGAGAAAATTCGGCGTGCCGGTCCCGGACGGGCATGTCTGCTATAACGGCGCCAGCGCCCGTGAGTGGGCCAAGCGGCTCGGCGAGGGGCCCTGGGTGGTGAAGGCCCAGATCCACGCCGGCGGCCGCGGCAAGGGGGGCGGCGTGAAGCTCGCCAAGAGCGCCAGCGAAGTGCAGCTGATCGCCCGCGACATGCTGGGCATGACCCTGCGGACCCACCAGACCGGCCCGGAAGGGAAGGTGGTGCACCGGGTCCTGGTCGAGAACGGCTGCAACATCGCCCGCGAGCTCTACATAAGCCTCGTCGTCGACCGCAACAGCTCCAAGGTAGCGGTCATGGCATCCACCGAAGGGGGGATGGACATCGAGGAAGTGGCGGCCAAGACCCCGGATAAGATCTTCACCGAGACCATTGACCCGCTGGTGGGGCTGACCCAGTTCCAATGCCGCAAGATCGCCTTCAATCTCGGACTTGAAGGGAAACAGGTGACAAAAGCGGTCAAGATGTTCGAGAACCTCTACACCACCTTCGTCGCCTGCGACTGCGCCATGCTGGAAGTGAACCCGCTGGTGGTAACAGGCGAAGGGGAGCTCCTGGCGCTCGACGCCAAGTTCGGCTTCGACGACAACGCGCTCTTCCGCCACCTGCAGATCGGCGACATGCGCGACTTCGACGAGGAAGACCCCAACGAGATCGAGGCTTCGCAGCACGACCTCTCCTACATCTCGCTCACTGGCAACATCGGCTGCCTGGTGAACGGCGCCGGTCTCGCCATGGCCACCATGGACATCATCAAGCATTACGGCGGCGATCCGGCCAACTTCCTGGACGTCGGGGGCGGGGCGACCATCGAGCGCGTCACCGAGGCGTTCAAGATCATCCTCTCCGACAAGAACGTGGAAGGGATCCTGGTCAACATCTTCGGCGGCATCATGAAGTGCGACGTCATCGCCACCGGCGTCATCCAGGCCGCGCGCCAGGTTGCCCTCAAGGTTCCCCTGGTGGTCCGGCTGGAAGGGACCAACGTGGAGAAGGGGAAGGAGCTTCTGGCACAAAGCGGGCTGAACATAGTCGCCGCGGACGGGATGGCCGACGCCGCCCAGAAAATAGTGATGGCCGTTTCCGCCAAAGGGGGGAGAGCATGAGCATCTTAGTCGACAAGAACACCAAGGTCATCACCCAGGGCATCACCGGGGCCACCGGCCTCTTCCACGCGCAGGGCGCCCGTGAGTACGGCACCCAGATGGTAGGGGGCGTTACCCCCGGCAAGGGAGGGACCAGCGTCGACGGCTTCCCCGTCTTCAACACGGTCGCCGAAGCGGTAGAGAAGACCGGCGCCACCGCGAGCGTCATCTACGTGCCGCCGCCGTTTGCCGCCGACTCCATCATGGAAGCAATCGACGCCGGCCTCGATCTTGTCTGCTGCATCACCGAGGGGATCCCGGTCCTCGACATGGTCAAGGTGAAGCAATACATGCAGGGTAAGAAGACCCGCCTGATCGGTCCCAACTGCCCCGGCGTCATCACCCCGGGCCAGTGCAAGATCGGCATCATGCCGGGGTACATCCACCGGCCGGGCAAGGTCGGCGTCGTCTCCCGCAGCGGCACCCTCACCTACGAGGCGGTCTGGCAGCTGACCGGCTACGGCCTGGGGCAGTCCACCTGCGTCGGCATAGGCGGCGACCCGGTCAACGGCACGAGCCATCTCGACTGTCTCAGGATGTTCGAGGAAGATCCCAACACCGAGGCCGTGATCATGATCGGCGAGATTGGCGGCAGCGCCGAGGAAGAAGCCGCCTACTTCGTCAAAGAGCACATGACCAAGCCGGTGGCAGGGTACATCGCGGGTCGCACCGCCCCCCCGGGAAAAAGGATGGGGCACGCCGGCGCCATCATCTCCGGCGGCAAGGGGACCGCAGCCGAGAAGGTGGCCATCCTTGAGTCCTGCGGCATCAGCGTGGCGGCCACCCCCGCCGAGATGGCGCAGGCGTTGATGAAGGTTTACCGCCCGGATTCCAAGGCGACACATCACTACGTAAATGCACCTGCTGCAGCCGCGGCATCGTAGGAGATAGCGGGAAGGGGGACTGGCTCCGCCTGGTGCCTGTCCCCCTAGCCCCAACTGAAGCAACTGCATCAACTGCAAATCCCCCTAAATCCCCCTTCGCAAAGGGGGGAACAGGGGGGATTTTCTCCTCTAAGATAAAGATCGAAGTCCAACCGAAGGAGAAGGTCATGCTTGTGATCTCCTGCATCAAACAGGTGCCAGATACCACCCAGGTGAAGATCGACCCGGTCACCAACACCCTAGTCAGGGAGGGGATCCCCTTCATCGTCAACCCCTACGACACCCATGCCCTCGAAGAGGGGCTGGCGCTCAAGGACCGCTACGGCCTCAAGGCCATCGCCATCTCCATGGGCCCCCCCAACACCGAGGCGACCCTCAAGAAGGCGTGCGCGCTGGGCGTGGATCAGGCGATTCTTCTCTCCGACCGGGCCTTTGGCGGCGCCGACACGCTGGCCACGAGCCAGGTGCTGGCCTCGGCCATAGAGCGCCTGGGGCAGGAGGAAGAGGTCGGCATCGTTTTTTGCGGCAAGCAGACCATCGACGGCGACACCGCGCAGGTAGGCCCCGGCATCGCCACACGGCTTGGCTTCACCCAACTCACCCTGGTGGACCGCATCGAGTGGCTCGACGTCCCCAACAAGAGGATCCGGGTCAGGAGGAGGCTGGAAGGAAGGCACGAGATCGTGGAAGCGCCCTTGCCGGTGGTGATAACCGCGGTGCGCGAGCTGAACCGGCCCCGCTACCCGACAGTCCCGATGCGCCTTGCCGCCCAGGAAACGCCGGTCGCGCTCTGGGACAACCAGGTGCTGCAGCTCGACGTGGAAACGGTGGGGCTCAAGGGTTCGGCCACCTGGGTCAGCAAGATCTTCTCTCCCGAGCGGGACCAGGGGGAGATCATCGGGGACGGCGTGAACGATCCGGAAGGAACCGCGCATCTGCTGCTTGACAAGATGCTGGCCAAGGACCTGTTAGCTTTCTAGTTCGCCAAGGAGTTCGTGATGCAAAACGACAAGAAGATCAAGAAACCACGCGGCATCGCACGGCTGGTGGCCGGCAAGTGCATCGCCTGCGGAGCCCGGTGCGAGAGTTCCTGCCCGGTAAGCGGCATCCTGATGAGCGAGGCAGGCGAGCCCTCCATCCACGTCGAGAAGTGCATCGGCTGCGCCAAGTGCGTGAAAGTCTGTGCCGCGGGCGCGCTGGAGATGTTCTACACCCCCGAGGAGTTGGAGCTGCTGAAACAGTGGGAGGCCCAGCACGGCGCCGTCGAGGAGGAGCTCGACCCGGCGGAGAAGGAGCTTCGCGCCAAGCTGGCGCAGTACCGTGGCGTTTGGGTCTTCATCGAACAGTACCAGGGCGAGGCCGCCAAGGTCTCCTGGGAGCTCCTCGGCGCCGGGAAGGAACTGGCAGCCAAGCTCAGAGTGAAGCTTTCCGCCCTCATCATCGGGCACGATGTCGCCCACCTCTGCGACGAGTCCTTCGCCTACGGCGCTGACCAGGCCATCGTCCTCGACGAGAGCGTCTTCAAGG
Organism: Citrifermentans bremense; assembly: GCF_014218275.1. Lineage (NCBI taxonomy): Bacteria > Pseudomonadati > Thermodesulfobacteriota > Desulfuromonadia > Geobacterales > Geobacteraceae > Citrifermentans > Citrifermentans bremense. Next base: position 3,419,670 of record NZ_AP023213.1, on the reverse strand, counting down.
ACTACCGGACCAAGCCCTTCACCGATGCCGTCTGCCACCTGGTCGAAAAGCACAAGCCCGAGGTGATCCTCATGGGGGCCACCGGCCAGGGGCGCGACCTGGCGGGTGCCGTGGCCACCGTGGTAAAGACCGGTCTCACCGCCGACTGCACCGGCCTCGGCATCGACGACAAGCGTAACCTGATGCAGACCCGCCCCGCCTTTGGCGGCAACATCATGGCCACCATCATGTGCGACCGCTTCCGTCCCCAGATGGCGACGGTCAGGCCCCACGTCATGGCCATGCCGGAGCGTAAGGACGGCAGCAAGGGCGTCGTGATCCTGGAGCAGTTCTACCTGCGGGAGCAGGACGTGCTTGCCAAGGTAATCGAGACCATAAGCGACAAGGGGGGCAAGGACATCGACATCGCCGGCGCCGAGATCATCGTCTCCGGCGGCCGCGGGCTGATGAACAAGGACAACTTCGCCCTCCTGCACGAGCTGGCAGTGGAGCTGGGCGGCGTCGTCGGCGCCTCAAGAAGCGCGGTCGACGCGGGGTGGATGCCGCACAGCCGCCAGGTTGGGCAGACCGGCAAGACCGTGCGTCCCAAGATCTACATAGCCTGCGGCATCTCCGGGGCTATCCAGCACCTTGTGGGGATGCAGGATTCCGACGTCGTCATAGCCATCAACAGGGACCCCGAAGCCCCCATATTCCAGGTGGCTACCTACGGGATAGTGGGAGACCTGTTCCAGGTGATCCCGGCGTTGACGCGCAGGGTCCGCCAAATGAAAGGGGAGCGCGGCGGGTCAGTCCCCGACCGGATCGCGGTGTGATCTTTTCCTCTCCCCTTTGCGAAGGGAGACACAGCACTCTCCCCCCTTTGTAAAAGGGGGGCTGGGGGGATTTAAACCCAGTTGAACCATGAGATTTTCGAGGTAGTCATGCCAAACAATCAACTGTATTTTCTGCCGCTTTTCGTCATCGCCGTCGTGGCCTTTTGCTTCAGCTGCTACCAGCGCCTGCAACTGGTCGCCGTCGGCGCCTCAGAGGATCGCTTCGACAGGCCCGGCGAGCGGCTGGCCGGCATGTTCCGGTACGCCTTCGGCCAGGAGAGGGTCTTGGCAAGACCCTACGGCCTGAACCACTTCGCTCTCTTCTGGGCCTTCATGCTGCTCCTGGTCGCAAACGCATCATTCCTTGCGGAGGGACTTTTTCCCAGCTTCACGCTCTCGGCGCTACCGGCCCCTTTGTACCACGCCCTTGCGCTTGCCTTCGACGTGGTTTCCCTCATCGCGCTGGTCTCTGTCGCGGTGGCGCTCGTGCGCCGGCTCTTCTTCGCGCCGTCGTACCTTGGTAACGATTACACCAAGGCCTGCAGCGGCGAGGCGCTCCTGATCCTAGCCCTTATCGCCACCTTGATGGTCGCCTTCTTCCTGCTGAACGCCGCCCAGATCGCCCTGGGCGCGGACCAGGCGTTGAGGCCGGTCTCGGGTGCTGTAGCCTCCCTGTTGCAGGGGATGCCGCAAGACTCGCTCGAAGGTATTGCCTCCGGCTCCTGGTGGGTGCACGCCGTGGTGCTCCTTCTTTTCATGAACCTTTTGCCCCGCAGCAAGCACATGCACATACTCACCGCCATTCCCAACTGCTACTTCCGCAGCCTGGAGAAGCCCAACGTGCAGCCGCGCGAGAGCTTCGAGGCCGGCAAGCGCTTCGGGGTGAGCGAGGTGACGCAGTTCTCCTGGAAGGATCTCCTCGATTCCCTCTCCTGCACCGAGTGCGGGCGCTGCCAGGACCTCTGTCCGGCCCACAACACCGGGAAGCCTTTGAACCCGCGCCGGATCATCCACGACATCAAGGTGAACCTCTTGGAGAACGGCGTCGCCAACTCCGGAGAGAAGCAGCTCCCGCTCATCGGGGAGAAGGCCGAGGGTACCAGCTGCGAGGACGCACTTTGGTCCTGCACCACCTGCGGCGCCTGCCTTTCGGTCTGTCCGGTTCTCATCGAGCACATGCCCAAGATCGTCAAGATGCGCCGCCACCTGGTCCAGGAAAAGGCACGGTTCCCGGAAGAACTTTTGAACCTCTTCGAGAACATGGAGCAGCGCTCCAACCCCTGGGGGATCGCCCCCACCGAGCGGGGCAAGTGGGCGAACCTCCTGGGGGATAGGGAGTTTGTAGCCGGCAGGACCGAATACCTCTTCTTCGTAGGGTGCGCCGGTTCCTTCGACAGCCGCGCCAAGCAGACCACCGTGGCCCTCGCCACCGTCCTCGACAAGGCAGGCGTCACCTGGGGCATCCTCGGCAGGGAGGAACTCTGCTGCGGGGACAGCGTGAGGCGCCTGGGGAACGAGTTCGTCTTCGACCGGATGGCCCGCGAGAACGTGGCAAAGTTCAAGGAGAAAGGGGTGATGAAGATCGTCACCCAGTGCCCGCACTGCTTCAGCACGCTCAAGAACGACTACCGGCAGTACGGCCTGGAACTGGAGGTGCTGCACCACAGCGAGCTGATCACGAGGCTGGTGCAGGAGGGGAAACTGAACTCGGCCAAAAGGGTGAATCTGGGCAAGACCCTCTTCCACGACTCCTGTTACCTGGGGCGCCACAACGACACCTATACAGCACCCCGCCTGGTGATCGAGGCCGCGACCGGCGCCGCTCCAGCGGAGTTCGAACGCCGTGAGGAGAACGGTTTCTGCTGCGGGGCCGGCGGCGGGCGCATGTGGATGGAGGAGCAGACCGGCACGAGGATCAACCACGACCGCGTCAACGAGGCGCTGAAGCAGCAGCCCGACACCATCTGCGTCAGCTGTCCCTACTGCATGACCATGATCGAGGACGGCCTGAAGGACCAGGGCGCGGAAAAGGTGCGGGTGAAAGACATAGCAGAGGTAATGGCCGAGGCAATCAACTAGATAGGAGGCAAAAATGAAAGTTCTAGTCTGCATCAAACAGGTACCGGATATGGAATCCCGTTTCAAGGTCAACGGGAGCGGCGATTGGTACGACGAAGCCGATCTCGCCTACCGGATGAACGAGTACGACGAATATGCGGTGGAACAGGCGGTACAGCTCAAGGAGCAACTGGGCGACGCCCCCGACGTCACCGTCCTCTCCATCGGGCCGGACCGGGTGGGGGACGCGCTCAAGAAGGCGCTGGCCATGGGGTGCGACCGCGCCGTCCACGTCCAGGACCCGGACAGCTGCCGCAAGGATCCCTGGCAGATCGCCGACATCATCGCCTCCTTCGCCAAAGGGAAAGATTTCGACGTCATCTTCACCGGGATGCAGTCCCAGGACCGGGGCTCGGCCCAGGTAGGGGTGACCGTCGCTGAAAGGCTCGGGCACAACTGCACCACCACCCTGGTCGGCTTCGGCTATGCCGACGGCGTGGTCACCGCCAAGAGGGAGCTCGAAGGCGGGGTGAAGAGCGTGGTCAAGCTCCCGCTTCCGGCCCTGGTCACCTGCCAGCTCGGCCTGAACGTGCCGCGCTACCCGACCCTTCCCAACATCATGAAGGCGAAGAAGAAGGAATTCCTGACTGTCCCGGCTGCGGATCTCTTGAGCGAACAGCCGGCGGTTGCCACCGAAAAGCTGTACCCGCCGGTCAAGACCGGCTCCGCCGTCGTGCTGGAAGGGGATCTGGCGCAGATCGCCGATCGCCTGCTGGGGATTCTCAAGGAAAAGACTACGGTCGTGAAATAGGAGGTGAGCCATGAAAGCACTGCTTGTCTGTGAACAAAGGGAAGGGAAGATCCTCGACACCAGTTATGAGCTGGTGGCCTTTGCCGATCGGCTTGGCGCCGAGAAGGTCCTGGTCCTCGTCGGTAAAGATGCGCCCAAGGTCGACGCCAAGGTGTACCTTGCGGACGTCGACAAGTTCGGCGAGTACAACCCGGACCTGCACAAGCAGGTCGTACTGGAGGCGATCCAGAAGGAGAATCCCGACTACGTCGTGTTCGTGCATTCCTCCTACGGCTGGGATTTGGCTCCCAGGGTAGCGGCCTCGCTCAAGGTGGGGCAGGTCTCCGAGATCGTCAACATCGTCGACGGCAAGTTCGAGCTGGCGCTTTGCAACGCCAAGCTGCGCCGCACCGTATCCCCCAAGGGGGCGCGCGCCGTACTCACCATCCAGGCAGGCGCCTTCAACGCGGTCGAGGCGTCGGGAAGCGCGCAGGTCGAGGCAATTGACGCCGCCGGTAGCACAAAGCTGCAGTTCGTAGGCTACGAGCCCGCGGAGAAAAAGGACGTCGATCTGGGCCGGGCCGAGATCATCGTCAGCGCCGGTCGCGGTGTCGGCAAGAAGGAGAACGTCTCCATCATCGCCGAGCTGGCCAAGGCGTTCGGCGGCGAACTGGGGGCGAGCCGTCCGGTGGTCGACGCCGGGTGGGTCGCGCACAGCCACCAGGTCGGCACCACCGGTCAGACCGTGTCGCCCAAGCTGTACGTCGCCTGCGGCATTTCCGGCGCCATCCAGCACCTGGCCGGCATGAAGAAATCCGACTTCATCGTCGCCATCAACAAGGACAAGGACGCCCCCATCAGCGAGGCCGCAGACGTAATGGTAGTAGCCGACGTACTGCAACTCGCCCCGGTGCTGATGGAGAAGCTGCGCGCCGCGTAGCCGGAAGAAGGAATCCGAAGTGGGGCGAAAGCCCCAGCGAAATTGGCTCGGGACACTGCCTGGGACCAGCGCCGTGCGGCGGAGCAAGCTCTCCGCCGCACGGCCGAACTTCTAAGGGCGTCGCACACGGATTTAGCGGATAACACGGATACAAATCTGATTGATCATGAAGAACACGGGGATTTTAACAAAGGGGGTAAGAGCCATGTCAGTCGCCAGCATAGCCGAGGCAATCGAGGACATCCGGGCCGGGAAGATGGTCATCCTGGTCGATGACGAGGATCGCGAGAACGAGGGCGATCTCACCATCGCCGCCCAGTGCGTGACCCCCGAGGTGATCAACTTCATGGCCATGCACGGGCGGGGGCTGATCTGTCTCACCATGACCGGAGAGCGCTGCGACAGGCTGGCGCTCCCCTCCATGGTGCGGGACAACACCTCCTCCTTCGGCACCGCCTTCACCGTCTCCATCGAGGCGAGCCGCGGCGTCACCACCGGCATCTCCGCCGCCGACCGCGCCCACACCATTCTCACCGCCGTGGCCCCCGACGCCTGCGCCGCCGACCTGGCGCGGCCGGGACACGTATTCCCGCTGCGCGCAAGGGAAGGGGGCGTCCTGGTCCGCTCCGGGCAGACCGAGGGTTCCGTCGACCTGGCGCGTCTGGCCGGGCTCGAGCCCGCCGGCGTAATCTGCGAGATCATGAACGAAGACGGCACCATGTCCCGGATGCCCGACCTGAAGAAGTTCGCCCTGCGCCACAGAATCAAGATCTGCACCATCGCCGACCTCGTCGCCTACCGGATGCAGCACGAGTCTTTGGTCCGCCGCTGCGTCGAGGTCAGTCTCCCCACACAGTTCGGCGAATTCCGCGCCGTCGGCTTTGAAAACGACGTGGACGGCCTGGAGCACATTGCCCTGGTCAAGGGTGACATAGGGGGGGACGAACCGGTCCTGGTGCGGGTCCACTCCGAGTGCCTGACCGGCGACGTCTTCGGCAGTGTCAGGTGCGACTGTGCCGACCAACTGCACCTGGCCATGCAGCACGTGCAGGCCGAGGGGAGGGGGGTGATCCTCTACATGCGGCAGGAGGGGCGCGGCATCGGACTGACCAACAAGTTGAAGGCCTATGCGCTGCAGGACCAGGGCAAGGACACGGTCGAGGCAAACGTTGCCCTGGGGTTCAAGGCCGACATGCGGGATTACGGCATAGGCGCCCAGATCCTCTCAAACCTAGGCATAAAGAAGATCCGGCTCATGACCAACAACCCGAAGAAGCTGGTAGGGCTTGCAGGATACGGGATCGGCATCGAAGAACGGGTGCCGCTGGAGCTGCCCCCCGGAAGTGAAAACGCGAGGTATCTCAAGACCAAGCGGGAGAAGATGGGGCATTTGTTGCATTTCATCTGACGGGACGGAAGAACGTGCCAGTAGGAGAGCAGATGGACTACATGGAAAGCAATGATGGCCGCCAGCGGCGGCACATAATTTCGGTCCGGGTAAGCGACGAGGAGCTGGAGTATCTTACCCGTCTGCTAGAGCTTCACAACACCACCATGTCCGAGCTGATGAGGGATGCCCTCGGCTCGCCTGCCCTGCTGCGCCGCCGCAGGGGCACGAGAAGCCGCTCCTCTCTACGTTCGCCCTGATTCCGCTGCAATTCCGCATAGCTCACGCAACACCCCCAGCGTTACTACACCCATACACACCAACTCCGTCCACACTCCCTCTCCCTCTGGGAGAGGGTTGGGATGAGGGCGCACAGGTTGACCATCTCCCTTTTTGTCTCCACTTACTTGCATAGCTACCGCTGCGTTGTATGCTCAACGGGAATTGCAGATTGAAATTTTCTAATCATCCAGGATCCTGCGCTTAACTCAGGCGGAGGAAGGGAGGTACGAGATGGGGCAGCAACTACTGCGGAATTATCGGCAAATCGGGCCAACGGCGTTTCATGCCTTCAACCAGAGGGTAGCAACTTCTCTGGCTGACAAAACCAGGATTCCAGAGTCTATTTGGGCGGGGAGTCCTGGGGTGCTCCAATCGTACCTTGCGGCATCTGCGAAGCACGATGCGGTGTATCACGAGTCGATGTTGGGGAGCAAACTGGTGATTGCCGAACGCGAGGTACTCCAGGCACAACTCGTCATTCAACTGGACGAGATCGCGCTCCTCCTGGAAATGGCCGCTGTTCGCAATTCCGAGATCCTTGTCGCCTCCGGGTTCGATTGCGCCAAAGAGAGAAGGGGACACGCGAGGTCCAAGACAGTTCCCGCAGCCCCTGGCGCACCTACGGCCGAACAGGAACAAGGTGGGAGCGGTACCTGAGCTCGAAAAAAGGTTGAACTGGGGGGGGCGTCAGGCACCCCCCTCAACGTATCTTCCCTCTCACTTACTTCCCTTTGCAGCCAGATATCTCTGAAGCCGTCGCCCGCGCGTAAACTCCTATTTCCCCTGCCTTCTAGTTCACCCCGCTGCTGTATGCGTGTTACCCCTTGCGATATAAGTGTTACCCATCGTGATGCATGACTTACATACCGCGATGCATGACTTACCTATCGCGGTATACGAGTTACACATCTCGATACATGAGATACACATCGAGATGTGTGAGTTACATATCGTGGTGCATGAGATACATAACACGATGTGCAAGTTACATGCTCTGAGGCATGAGATACCTGCTAGCAATGTGCTGGTTACCCACAGCTATGTGTAGCTTACATAACGCGATGTTCAAGTTTCTTGCTGTGATATGTGAATTACAGGCCACCGTGTATGAGTTTCAGACCGCACTGTACGAGTTGCATAAAGTGGTGTGCAAATCACATATCGTGGTGCATGAGTTACAGCTAGCAATGCACGAGTTACATATCGCGGTATATGAGATGTAGATCGCAATGCACAACTTAACACCCGCGACAGGGGCCAACTACTTGAGCGGCAGGTAGATGTCGGTGACCAGCTCGTGTTCGGCCACGTCGGGCATCAGGTTCAGGTAGTGGAAGAAGAGCGGGAAGTCCCGCAGCTCCTCTCCGCTTTTGGGGAACCAGTCGCGATAGAGCGGATAAATGCTGTCGCCGATTCGGTCGTGAGAGCCGAGGTGCCGCGCCACCGCGCACCTGCCGCCGGGGATTACGCTGTTGAACACCCCCTGCGGGTTCTCCGGCACCTCCTGCGACACTTCGCCGCAGATGTCGAAGCGGAACTCTTCCGGTTCGACAACCGCGGGATCGTCGTAGACAAGGCCGAAGGTCCGGCACTGCTTCACCGGCGAAAACCCGCTTTGCTTGCGCCATTCGATGAACTTAAGCGCCGAGTCGTCCACCTTTTCCGGCGCACCCCGGTGCGCCAGCACTGCGATCCGCGTCTCGGGGAACTCCACAATATTTACGTCCATGTCTCCTCTCCTTTCGATGGTCGGCAGCCGGAAGCGCTCCCGCCAGGGCTGCCATTTGGGTGATTTTCTGAACTGAGAGGGGGAGTGTCCGAACATCTGCTTGAAGGCGCGGGCAAACGCTTCCGGGCTGTCGAATCCGGCGTCGAGCGCGATGTCGATGATGCGCTCCTCCCTGCGGTAGGCAAGCCGGTAGGAAGCGTGCTTAAGCCGCAGCAGCCGTGTATAGGCGAAGACTCCGATGCCGGTGTAGAGCGAGAATTGCCTGTGGAAGTGGAACTTCGAGAAATGCGCCACCCGGCTCAACCGTTCAACCGTCAACGGCTCGTCCAGGTGCCGCTCGATGTAGCGCAACACCCTGTCGAACCTTTCTGCGTATGCCTTTGCCTTGTCCATCTCATCTCCCCTCTCGATTCGTTGCTCATCCTACACCAACTTCAAGAGAGAATCCTGACCGTAATTGCTCAAATGCTTCCGCGCCGCAAACCTGACCGACAACGTCCCCCTGGACTCCCCAATCCGACCTCCCTAAACGTCTTTACTCTTCTTTTCTGCTGGCGCGAGTATTACAATATTCTTAGCACCGTAACGTGACGAGAAGAGATGACGCGGGGACAGCAGGATATGGAGAGAGAGGTGCCCCAGGAAGCGCGAAAGGCGCGGGAGGTAAACAATGGGAATTTTAACTTGGATCATATTAGGTCTGGTGGTTGGAGCACTAGCGAAGTTGTTGATGCCCGGCGATGATCCCGGCGGGATCTTCATGACGATCCTGCTTGGTATCGCAGGGGCATTCCTGGGCGGTATGATAGGTTCCATGCTCGGGATAGGATCGATTACCGGGTTCAACATGTTGAGCATTGTGTTGGCCATCGTGGGCGCGATTATTCTCCTGGTCCTCTATCGAGTCATCAGGAACCCGCACCGCGGCTAAACTCTGGCTTCATATGCAGGCTACTTTTCCAGCTGTTTTCCCGGCTGGCAAAGTAGCCTGTAATTGCGCAACTTAATCACGTCCCGTCCCACCATTTCCTCACCGTCATAAGTTAAATAAGTTACCTACGTCCCCTCCTGCTCCCAGGGGGAAGCGACACAATGTGTCGCTAAGGATGGGAGACGCCGTAACTCAACCAACAGACCAGTCTCCCTCTCGTCTGGAGCGGTCTGGGGGGTAGAGGAAAGGTGGGACATAGTCGATTTGCTACTCGAAGTGGGCATGGTTGTAGTGCAGCGTTGCAATAATAACTCAACTGAGGCGCGACTGTCCTGATGTCTAGCCTACCACCGTTAGTCCAAATGTCCTCTCATATCTCATCTAGCATTTCATACTTGTTTGACTCATGCTTGATGTACTCAATATGCGCATGCATTTCGGATCTAAGGGATGAAATTACATCAGAAATGACTGAATAAATTTGATCTTTTGCAACTTTATTGGCATACAAAGTATCAAAATGCAAATAAAAATTATTCTTATCTCCAGATGCATGCTCGTTTTCTACTTCGTAAGTATGGTCATCATACTCAATAATGAACTTATTGTCTCGTGAATGATATACCTTAAACTTCCTAATTAATTTGAAGAGTGAGGCAACATGTTTATTGTAATTTGGTATAGTACAGTCTGAAAAATTCTTATCCATACCTAATCCGTTTGAAACCGAATTTCTGAAAGATGTTATTAGTAAGCCAAGCGATTTCAAGATATTAACAGCAACTGCCTCGTGGGTAAAAAGACCGGACTCGAAATCATGAAAAGAGCTCCCAAAGATATTTTCTATCTGCGGGATTCTAAAATGTTTTATGTATCTGTACTTGTCGATTTCGCTTAAAAAACGCAATTCTTGGGACCATTTATGAAAAGACGAGAGGCGGTTAGTATAAAATTTTAGAGCAAAAGGTTCTTCATTTGATTGGACAAACGCAGCAGTAAAATATTCTCTAATGCTTTTGTGGACAAATTGATATTCATCGCCTTCTTTGAGGACCAAGCAGGTAATTTCTACTATATCCTCTATGAAACACTCTGGGTTTATGGATACTTTTTGCAATTCGCTTGCCTTCGTCACCCATTTGTATAAATCTTTGTAGGGAAAGATAACATCATCCTTAGCCTTGGAAACAAAACACAAGGCTTCGAAAATCTGTCTTATTTCAAAATCGTTGATATTGCATTTCTTTTTACGTGATACGCCCGGTTTGACGCCGTCATGACGCTGAAGCAAGGTGCCAAATAGTGACTCGTAAAACTCGGAAAGGTTGTCGGGTAGAATGCTGTTGGACTTGTATGTTATCACGAGGAGAGTTATTAGAAGAGGTGTGCAAAGTAATTTTTTGATTTCTCCTTTGTGAGCTTCAATTTTATCTATAAGCTGTGTGCCCATTTCTGTATTATCACTCAGCTTCATTATATATGCTTTGTATTCATCGTTGATTAGCTGGTCTAATTTTATTACCTCGAATAAAGTTGAGTTTTCAAGCCCACTATTTGGACGAGATGTAATTACCACTTTCATTGTTTTTATTGTGCGTAATATTTCTTCTATTTCTAGAATAGTTCCAGCCTTTTTGTCGTGTGCGATCTCATCGAAACCATCTAATACGAAATACCATCTGTCGTTATTACAAAGTTCAGACAAAATATCTAAGTCAACCTTTCCTATGCCAAGCGCATTTGTCACAGAGGATATCACTGACAACAAATTATTATTTTCCCTAATGTTTTTTAACTCAATGAAAATTGGTATGTATCTACCTTTATTGATTTCGTTCACGGACAAGTATTTCAAGAGAGTAGATTTGCCTTGTCCAGCAATTCCTTCGATAAGAATGCAGCGATTGCTCGGTAGGTCGCTAATTCTACGTACTATATTTCTGCAAGTACCATGTTTTATGAATTGGTCGCAGTAAAAATCGGTAATATTAACTGTTTTGTTGGTTTGCCAAATGGTTTTTACCTCTTTTATTTCAGAGATATTTTTGTATATATTGTCTGATATTTCTTCAATTTTGGCTTGGTTGTACTTTTTTGACCCTGCAGAGATGATGCTCTTAAAGCCATCCTTTACCACTTGCGTCAGCGCAGTTTTTGCTAGTGCAGTTGCAGTTTCAGCAATCATTACTCTCCTCCAGTTCTGATTCGATAAGTTGGCCCTTGTTAACATGAGCCTGGGGGCAAATCTTTATTCTTGCTCATGTCCATTTCGACGGGGCTAGGGGGACGGAGGGGCAGAGCGTGAATAGCAGTTTTACCATTTGAAGCCCAGCACCCATGCACTCTCCACCTGCTTGTCGGCCGGGTCTACCTGTTGTTGATGTAAGCAATTAGTCCAAAGACAAGGAGTATAAAAACTGTGGCCAATCCTTCGTTTCTTCCCTGATTTCGTTCAGACAATAACTCCACTGCAAATGACTTCCTACGTCCGGTCAGCAGCCAGAAGGAAAAGGTAACTATAACGGTAAGAAGAGAAAAAATAACTACTATCACAAACCTAGATGTCATGTGGTTCGTTAACGTGGTCAAGAGAAGCAACCCAATTATTGCCGCTATTAGAATCGCTTTCTTCAACTTGCTTCCTTATTCTTCTGCGTCACCTCAGGCTTCTTCCCAACCCGGTTCTCAAAGCCTCTCTGCAAAGATTTCATGACAGTTCACGCGGTTTGGGCTGACGACGATCTCTTTGCTGCCGGAGTACTGTCCTGACTCAATTTCCACCACGTACGAGTCGTTGTACAAGATCCCTGTGAGGGAGAACCTGCCGACATTATCCGTCTGAGTCCTTGATACAACACCCGGTTCGCTCTTCCTTCTAAGGCGTACCGGTACGTTTCTCAGGGGAGTAAGGTGATCTTCCTGCATCACCATGCCGCTCACGGCGGTCAGGCCACCATCTGCGACACCGACAAGGCCCTGGAAATGCAGCTGCGCCTTGTAATCGGAATCTCCAATTTTCTTGAAGATGCCCTCGCCTCTGTAAAGACATCCGTAGAGAAGAAAAATTTGTACTATAAGCAGCAGCCTAAAGCTGAATCTTACGATCATGTTCCGTTCCTTTAGGCTCACGTAGTCAGCCGGAATTTGAGACTAAAGAAGTTGTTGCTAGGCAGCGGTCGGATAGCCTGCCGGTTCAGCAGCAATCGCCAGTATCCTGATGCTGTGTCAATTTATGCGGGCGGAGGGTCAGAGCTTGAATTTGCCCTGTTGGCGTACAGCTCTGTCCCCAGGATTGTCCTTGGTGTATGGGCGGCGAGGAGAAACTTCGAGAACTTTACGGCTCCTACTCAAAAGCCAGACCGGAACTCCTTCTATTTCTAGCCGCTGTTCGAAAAGGCTCTGGGAAATTATAGGAGATACATGTGCAGTAAATGCTTTTTGCCAATCAGCATCGTCTGCGAAGGGGCGACCCGCGTCAGCGATGCCTTCATCGCCAGTGAAGCCTAGATAAACTAGGACAACAGGCAATCCAAGGGTGGCAAGCTTCCACGTGAAAGCAAGCCTATTAGCCAACTGGTAGTGCGAGTCTAGGGTCATCGAAAGGCGGGGATCGAGCGACCGCCAACCTTTGCAGGCCTCATCGATGGCTAATCCGATTCGATCATGATTCTCTTGGCTCTTGACGGACGCATCCCGCCGCCGAGGCTTTCCAACTGTTTTCAGCTCTGGCCAATTTGCCTTTGCCTCAACAAGAACAAGTCCAGCACGTCCTTCAATCTCACACGTTGCAGCAATATCCCAGTTGGGAGTATTGGCACCCGCCTTATGGACGAGCCACCAATTCTGAATCTTATGCCACACATCTGATTCCGGTAGCCACGACGGCCCGAAGGACTCCAGTCGTGCCTCGTCAGCAAGGGCTTTGCCACGCGGCATATATTGACGATGTCGTGTAAATTTGACAGGGGCAGGTGACACTAGATCTGCCAGTTCATCAAGAAAAGAGGCTTTCTCGGTCCAGTCCAGCACATGTTTTCTACTTCCTCTATACATAAGGCCCTCCTCGCATGAATTAGTCTCAGCTGCTGGGAAGCAGCTGTCATTGCCGCCTCATGCCTTCGGTGAAGAAGCTGAAGGGACGTTGGTTACTTATGTAACTTATCCTCAATTTCATGATCGCCATTTCTGCGGCCTCATCTTCACATGGTGACTTCACCTAAACGCAGGCTATCAATAGCCATAATCGAGACTGAGAACTTTGCTCACGCGATCTCCACTAAAACACACGCCCTGCATGAACTCGTTAGCGCCAAAGTTGTATAGCCAGATCTCATCACAGTCCCGTCTATTGGAATACTGATGCGACGCAGGCTGGGCACACTTCTCTAACACCTCTTCCCTTGAGTCGCCTTTCGTGGCTATACCGTTACTGCACCGGCACGATTCAAATACGTTCATCCTGGTATTGCCATTTGCTGCATTCATAGCAACTAAGGCGAGATTTATCGGTGGGGCGGCCTTTGTGGGGGTAACGGTTGCCGGAATGACCTGCTGAGAGGGCAACGGTGATCGTTGAGGCAAAACTTGCTGAGGTGCTGCTTGAATAGGTGCCGGTTCAGCACGTGGGGCTTCATATCGGGCCGGAACAACTACTACCTCATTCCCATTATTATCGGTGTAGCGTTGGTAACCCGATGGATCTGTTTGCGTCTCGGCCTGCGAAGCGGGTGTTGATGCTTTCTGTGAAGGCATAGATGCGATCTGTTGAGAGGACGGGGCCGATTCTTTCCCGGCGCCAAAAATAAAGGTCGTCAGATCTACTTCCATTATCTGTGCAGCGGCAACCACTATAACCACTGACATCAAGATTCCGATGGCGTGATCGATTGCCTCGGATCTTCTTTTCTGTCTCATAGACGATTCTCCGGTTCAACAAGACTGACGGGAGCCTGGGAGGTTGGCGGACAAGGTGCCGCCATTTCTGGCCTGGTTGGCATCCTGCAGTTCAAGGATCCCCTCAACCTCGCTCTCATCCGTCCGCACGATCTTCACTTCTACATCTGTCATAGATATTCCCTTTGTGTCTCAACTCAGCAGCGGCGTATCTGTTTCTGCGTGCGTTGCCTGTGGCAATCTAAATTAAAGGGATCTTTGGATCAAGCTAATTCTGTTGGAATTGTGGCTATCGTTAGGCTGGGGATGTGCTGGTTTGTTGCAGCAGTTGGGGGAATTGAAGATGGCGGTGGGTGTCAGGTTGACACGAAAACTAAAATGGGTAGGCTCTAACTTTCCTAAAGGTGTCCGGCGGGGGGTGCCGCCAGCGGCCATCGACTATGGAGCGCTCGCGGCATCGGCTGCTCAACCTACTGAAATACTTCCTTCCTTTTTTCTCCAATCCATATTAAAACACTACAGAACCGAGGTTCGATGCCGATAACACTTGGTGAGGTGTTGCACGAGTCACCGCCGCATTTCCCGACCATCCCCGCTAAGGAGTTCCGACCCGATGGGCGTATCAATCAGAGCCAAGTTCAAGATTGGTGTATTCGCAGTATGTCTGCTGGTCCTCTCACTGGGAGCGGTGTCCCTGACGACCCAGAGCCGCCTGAACTACCAGCTCCAGTTCCTCACCCAGGAAGCCACCAAACTCCACCTTGTCTCCACTCTCGAGCTCGCGGCGTATAAGGCCGTAATGCCGGGCAATGACTATATCATCACCGGCAGCCCCACCTACAAGAACGCCTTCGCGGAGCAGGACAGGACCGTCGAGGCGCTTTTCACCCAGATCCAGGCGTCGCCCCTTTTTACACCGGCGGAACGCACCGTCATCGCACAGGTCCATCAGCTGTACGGTAAGACGCGCCAGACGACGCTGAATATCATGGCGCTGCAGCACGGCGACCCGCGACTGCCGAAGATGATGGAGGAGATGGACTACCAGTACGCCGAGCCGCTTCTCTCCCAGTTGAAGACGATGGGGGACCGGATAACGGGGTCCTACAAAAAGAACGAAGCGGAGGCGGCTTCCCTGAAACGGCTCTCGCAGGACGTGCTGCTCGCGGTCGTCGTGGTTGTCTGCCTGCTGCTCGCCCTGGGGGGAAGGTTCCTTTTCCGAAGCATCATGCGGCCGCTGCGCTCGGTGGGCGAGATGCTGGGTGACATCGCCTCGGGGCGGGGCGACCTGACCAAGCGCCTCCCGGTTCAGACCGACGACGAGGTGGGGACCTTCTGTCTTGCCTTCAACCGTTTCGCCGAGAACCTCCAGGGGACCATCACCGAGATTTCTGTCGTGTCGGGCCATCTCGACACCACCGCGGGGTCGCTCGAGGGATCGTCGCAGCAGATCCGCAGCACCGCCGAGCATCAGGTCGTCGCCGTTGAAGAGACAGTGACCGCCAACGAGAAGCTCGACGCCGCCATCCGCAGCATCACCAGGGATACCGAGGAGGTGGTGGCCTCCATGGTCAACATCTCTTCCTCGGCAGGGGAGATCTCGGCGACCATGCAGGACATCGCCGGCAAGACCCACCACCTGGACGCCAAGGCCGATCAGACCACGGAGGCGATGCTGAAAAACCTCACCTCCTTCCAGGCGGTGGCGGACAACGTGGCGTCGGTCACCCGCAGGGCCGAAGAGGTTGCCGCCTCGGCGCTCCAGGTAAGCGCCGTCGCCAAGGAGATCAACGGCCGGTCCGAGGACCAGGCGGAGCTGGCTCGTGCGGTCAAGGAGGAGGCGGTGGTGGTTGGGCTTGCCGCCATCAGCAAGACCAAGGACGGGATGGGGCGGATCCGCACCGAGGTGAGCGCGACCATCAAGGCGATGGACGAACTGGTGCCGGTCTCCGATGAAGTGGGGCGCGTGGTGAAGATCATCAACGACATCAGCGACCGCACCAAGCTTCTGGCGCTCAACGCCAGCATCCTTGCGGCCCAGGCTGGCGAGCACGGCCGCGGCTTCGCCGTGGTGGCCGAAGAGGTCCGGCTTTTGGCCCAGCAGGTCACCGGTTCCACCAACGAGATCGCCGACATGGTGCAGGCCATCCAGCGGCTCACAACTTCGGCGGTCAGCGCTACCCGGCGCAGCGCGGCCGAGGTCGACGCGGGGGTCACGGACGCCCAAGAGGCGGAGGCGGCGCTCAAAGGGATCATCCTGCGCACGGAGCAGTCGCTCGACAACGCGCTGGTCATCGCCCGCTCCGCGAATGAGCAGACCACCGGCATCGGCATGGTCTCCGACGCGATGCAGCACGTAAGTGCCATGGCCAACGAGATCAACCAGAACACCGAGCAGCAGCGCGAGATCTCGGAAGGGATCATCACCGCCACCGGCGAGATGCGCGAGCTGATCACGTCGATGAAGGAGATGGTCTCGGTGCAGGCCCAGGAGTCGGACAAGATCTCCCAGTCGATCATGGAGACGCTGGTGAGCCTGAAAACGGTGGCCGGTGCCACCTCCGAGCAGGAGAGCGCCTCCGACCGGATCATCGAGATCATCGAGGAGGTAAGACGCCAGGCGATAGCCAACATGACCGTGGCGAAAAGCCTCGACGAAAGGGTCTCCGAACTGAACGACCACTCCCACAGCCTGAGCGAGAAGGTGAGCGTCTTCACCGTCTGATTCGCCCCACATCCCCCACCCTGTCCCTCCCCCGCTGGGGGAGGGGCCCCAGATGTTTCCCGGAATTCCCTGAAGAAACTTCATGCCGGCCGAACTTCGGGACCTATTCCGGTCCGACTTGGAGCCGTGGCGTAAACTTCCTTGAAATGTCTTCCTTTTCTGCAAGACTCTTTGGATTGTAAAAAACTAATCCAAGGAGGATTTGTCATGGCACAGGCGATGTTCTGCCGCCAATGCGAACAGGCGGCCCGGGGTGTGGGATGCGACGTGATGGGTAACTGCGGCAAGGACCCGCAGGTATCGGCCCTGCTCGACCTGATGGTCCACGGGCTCAAGGGGACGGCGGTCTACGCGCACCTGGCGCGCGAGTTGGGGGAGAAGGACCAGGAAGTGGACCGCTTCATGCTGGACGGGCTTTTCACCAGGGTCACCAACGTCAACTTCGACCCCGACGACATCGCCCGGCGGCTGCAGAAATGCTTCCAGATGAAGGAGCGGGCGAAGTCGCTGTACCAGGACGCCCACCAGAGGCAAAAGGGCTCCCCCGCCCCCGAGATCACCGAGGGGCCCGCCACCTGGACCCCCGCGGGCGACACAAAGGCGCTCATCGACCAGGGGCGTCAGTACGGCATCTTCACCTGGCACCAGGACCCGAACATCCTATCCACCATCGAGATCCTGATCTACGGCCTGCTGGGGATGGGGGCGTTCGCCTGGCACGCGACCGAGATGGGGAAGGAGGACGAGGAGATCTACGCCTTCATCCACCGCTCGCTTGCGGCCACCACCGACCCCCAGGCGACGCTTCAGGATTTCGTCGCCCTCTCGCTTGAGTGCGGCAAGATGAACCTGCGCACCATGGAGCTTTTGTACCAGGGGCACGAGGAGCGCCTGCAGGCACCGGAACCGATGTCGGTGAATCTCGGCACCCGCGGCGGCAAGGGGATCGTGGTCTCAGGCCACGACCTCCCGATGCTGGAGGAGCTCCTGAAGCAAAGCGAGGGGAAGGGGATCTTCGTCTACACCCACGGCGAGATGCTTCCCGCCAACGGCTACCCGGGCTTGAGGAAGTACTCCCATTTCGCCGGCCACTTCGGCACCGCCTGGCAGAACCAGACCCGCGAGCTCCCCGGCTTCAACGGGGCCATCATCTTCAACACCAACTGCATCCAAAAGCCCGATGCAAACTACACCGACCGGCTCTTCACCTGGGGAGAGGTCGCCTGGCCGGGCATCCCGCACCTCGAGGGGTGGGACTTCACGCCGGTGATCGACAAGGCGCTCTCGCTTCCCGACCTCCCGGAGAACCCGGGGCAGGAGATCCTGGTCGGCTTCGGGCACGAGGCGGTGTTCAAGGTGGCCGGGGCCGTGGTTGACGCGGTGAAAAACGGCGCCATCCGCCGCTTCTTCCTGATCGGCGGCTGCGACGGCGCCAAAAGCGGGCGCAATTACTTCACCGAGCTCGCCGAAAAGGTCCCGAAGGACTGCGTCATTCTGACGCTTGCCTGCGGCAAGAACCGCTTCAACCGCCTCGAGTTCGGCGACATAGGGGGGATCCCCCGGCTCCTTGACGTGGGGCAGTGCAACGACGCCTATTCCGCCATCAGGATCGCGCTGGCGCTCGCCGACGCCTTCCAGTGCCAGGTGAACGACCTGCCGCTCTCCATGATCCTCTCCTGGTACGAGCAGAAGGCGCACGTCATCCTGCTCACCCTGCTGCACCTGGGAATCAAGGGGATCCGCCTCGGCCCCTCGCTTCCCGCCTACGTCTCGCCGGCGGTGCTCGACTTCCTGGTGCAGAACTACGACCTGGGGCCGATCACGACCGCTGAACAGGACCTGCAGCACGCGCTCGGGGCCTAGCAGCGATTGCGGCCGTTGCCAAAAGAAAAGGGTCAGCCGCGCGGCTGGCCCTTTTCGTCTCTCCAATGCAGTCCCCCGCATGGCCCAAACCTCTCCTCATTTCTTTACGAAATCTTTATCCCGGCGGCCCGCTTTTTGATGCATAATTTACGCTTCATGCTCTACCCTGATACTAGACGAGGCCCGTGCGACAGCGGAGATGTTCTAGAGCGAGGTGAGCGCAATGAGAGTCTTTTATTTCAGCCCCGAAAGCGGTGTCTATCAAGGCGAAGGTTTTCTGGATGAGCGGGACCTGGAAACGGTTGACGCACTGACTCCGATAGCCCCTCCACGTTACCGCAAGGGTGAGGTTCCTGTCTTCAGCGTGACGTCACAGCGCTGGATGATTTTGAAAGTGGCGCAAAATACAAACCTGTCACAGTAAGGGCGCTCACCGATTCACAGGCGGCAATTCTTAGTCAGCTCAGTCCACTGGAAAACCAGCGGCAAACTGGTACGCTCTTCAGGATTTTCCTGAACACTTCAGAAGGAACCGGGGAAAAATTCGTGAGCGTTCTGGTTGCGATACGGGGTTACCTGATCAGCCTGCTCCTCGTCGCAGGCGCCACGGTCATCTGCGAGCAGGTCCGGCCGCACCTGGTCCCGACCAACATGGTGATGGTCTACCTTCTGGCCGTCGTGGCGGCCGCAGCCAAGCTCGGCCGTCGCCCCGCCATAGCGACCGCCTTTTTCAGCGTCCTCGCCTTCGACTTCTTCTTCGTCCCCCCCAGGCTTACCTTCAGCGTCGCCGAAAAGGAGTACCTGGTCACCTTCCTCGGCTTCTTCGTGGTCGGGGTGATGATAAGCTCGCTGGTGGCCAAGGTCCGGGAGCAGTCCCTGGAGCGGGAGCGGCTCTCGCAGGAGGCGGAAAAGGCGAGGATCCTTCAAGCCCGCGAGAACCTGGAGCGGGCGCTTTTGAACTCCATATCGCACGATTTGAGGACACCGCTGGTCTCCATCAAGGGGGCGCTCTCGGCGTTGAAGGAGCAGGGGGAGCGCCTGACCCCCGAGGCGAGACGGGATCTCCTGGAGACGGCAAACGACGAGGCGGAGCGGCTGAACCGTTTCGTGGGGAACCTCCTGGACCTGAGCCGCCTGGAGGCGGGAGCGTTGCGCCCGAGGATCGAGCCGTGCGACCTGCAGGAGCTGGTAGGCTGCGCGATGTCGGCCATGGAGGTCCGGCTCGGCGACCGCAAGGTGACGCTCCAGCTGCCGCAGGGGCTCACCCTGGTTTCGCTGGATCTGGTGCTGATGACCCAGGTCCTGGTGAACCTGCTGGACAACGCCAACAAGTACGCCCCCGCGCAAGGGAGCATCGAGGTGACGGCGCGCATCTGCGGCGCCTGGCTCTCCTTGACCGTAGCCGACCGGGGGGCGGGGGTCCCGGAGGCGGAGCTCTTCCACATCTTCGAGAAGTTCCACCGGGTGCAGGTCCCCGAGAAGACCGGGGGGACCGGCCTTGGGCTTTCCATCTGCAAGGGGATCGTCGAGGCGCACGGCGGCAGCATCGCCGCCCGCAACCGCCCGGAGGGGGGGCTCGCCGTCGAGATCCTGCTGCCGCTTGACCAAGGAGTAGAGGAACCATGAAAGAGACCCGAGAGGCGACCGGGCAGCGGATACTGGTCATAGACGACGAGGCGGCCATCCGCCGCTTCCTGCACTCCGCGCTTTCCTCGGAGGAGTTCACCCTGCACGAGGCCGACTCGGGGCACAGCGGGCTTTCCGCCGCCGCGGCCTTCAGGCCCGACCTGATCCTCCTGGACCTGGGGCTTCCCGACCTGGAGGGGATCGAGGTGATCCGCCGCATCCGCGAGTGGTCCCAGGTCCCCATCATCGTCCTCTCGGTGCGCGAGCGCGAGGACGACAAGGTGGCGGCTTTGGACGCCGGCGCCGACGACTACCTGACCAAGCCATTCGGGGTGGGGGAACTGCTCGCCCGCATGAGGGCTTCCCTGCGCCGCTCGGCAGTGCAGCCCCCCGAGCCGGTCTTTTCCAGCGGCGACCTGAAGGTGGACCTCAACCTGCGCCGGGTGACGGTCGGTGGCGCCGAGGTCCAGCTGACCCCTAACGAGTACGACCTCCTGCGCCTGCTCATAGCCCACGCCGACAAGGTGATGACCCACGGCCAGATCCTGAAGCAGATCTGGGGGGTGGCGTACCAGGAGCAGCCCCAGGTGCTCAGGGTCACCATCAGCAACCTGAGGAAGAAGGTCGAGCGCGACCCCTCGCGCCCCAGGCACATCACCACGGAGCCGGGGGTGGGGTACCGGTTGAAGCAGGTCCAATCATGAAAAACGGAGCGCCCGATTCCTACTGGAGCGGCATCGTCAAGGCGATGGGGCTCGTCTTCGGGGACATCGGCACCAGCCCGATCTACACCCTCACCGTCATCTTCGCCCTCACCCCCGCGACGCTCCAAAACGTTTTCGGGATACTCTCGCTCGTCTTTTGGACCCTGACCCTGCTGGTGAGCGCCGAGTACGCCTGGCTCGCCATGAGCTTGAGCCGCAAGGGGGAGGGGGGGACCATCGTCCTCAAGGAGATCCTGGTCCGGATGCTGAAGCCCGGGCGGCAGCTAGCCTTCGTGGTCTTCCTCTCCTACCTGGGGGCCTGCCTGCTCTTGGGCGACGGGGTGATAACCCCGGCCATCTCCATCCTCTCCGCGGTGGAGGGGCTCGAGCTGATACCGGGGCTGGAGCATACCGGCCAGGGGGAGCTGATCCTGATCGCCGCGGTGATCGCGGTGGGGCTTTTCCTGGCCCAGTCGAAGGGAACCGACAAGGTGGCCGGCGCCTTCGGCCCGATCATGGTGCTCTGGTTTTCCGCGCTCGCCTTATCGGGCCTTGCCTCCATCAGCGCCATGCCCTCCATTTTGAGCGCCATCAACCCCTACTACGCGCTCCAGTTCATGCTGCATCACGGGCTGGGAGGCTTCTTCGTCCTCTCCGAGGTGATCCTCTGCGCCACCGGGGGGGAGGCGCTCTACGCCGACATGGGGCATCTGGGGCGCAGGCCGATCCTGCGCGCCTGGTATTTCGCCTTCGCCGCCCTCGTGATCAACTACTTCGGCCAGGGGGTGTACCTGCTCGACCACCCGGAGGCGAAGAACTACCTCTTCGGCATGGTGCAGCACCAGGCACCGCTTTTCTACATACCCTTCCTGATCCTCACCGTGCTCGCAACGGTCATCGCCTCGCAGGCTATGATCAGCGGCGTCTTCTCCGTGGTCTACCAGGGGATCACCACGCGGATCCTCCCCCTGTTGCGGGTGGAGTTCACCTCGACCCATCTGAAGTCGCAGATCTACCTCTCCTCGGTGAACTGGACCCTGATGCTGGCCGTCCTCGTGGTGATGCTCTTCTTCAAAAGGAGCGAGCACCTGGCCGCGGCCTACGGGCTCGCGGTCACCGGGACCATGACCATCACCGGGATCATGATGGTGATGATCTTCTCCCGCACCACCAAGAAGTGGAAGGTCCCGCTAGCCGTCGCGGTGACCGTCGTGGACCTCGTTTTCTTCCTCTCCTGCCTCAACAAGATCCCCCACGGCGGCTACTGGTCCATCGTGCTCGGCTCCATCCCCTTTTGCACCATCATGGTCTGGACCCGGGGACAGCGCGCCCTGTACCGGGCGCTCAAGCCGCTCGACTTCGACACCTTCGACCTCGCCTACCGCCAGATCTACGCCAAAGGGAAGAACATCCCCGGCACCGCGCTTTTCTTCGTCAAGGAGTGGAGCGTGATCCCCCCTTACCTCGTGCACTGCATCATCCGCAGCAACATCATCTACGAGCGCAACGTCCTGATCTCGATCATGCGCACCGACGAGCCGTACGGCCTGAAGGTGGAGCTGAAGCGCGCCCTCTCGGCCGGGCTCGACGCCATCGAGATCCGCGCAGGCTACCTGGAGATCCTGAACATAGAGGGGGTCTTGAAGGAAAACGGGATTCAGGAGAAGGTGATCTTCTACGGGGTCGAGGACATAGTCACCGACAACCCGGTCTGGAAGCTCTTCGCCACCATCAAGCGGCAGACTCCCAACTTCGTGCAGTTCCACAACCTCCCCCCCGCGAAGCTCCAGGGGGTCGTGACCCGGGTGGAAATGTGAATGAAAGGGGGCCGGCTGCATCTGCAGCTGCACCTTTAGCCACCCTTCCTTCCTCAGGTCGAAGGCCTGGTACGCCTCGATGACGTTCGAGAATGGGGAGGCGCACTATGGCGTCAGTAGGCTCTTCAATCCGGGAGAGGGGGGCCTGGCAACGAAGGGGAGGCGTCGGGCGGAGGAGGCGCGATGCCTCCTCATGCGGTACAATCCCTCTAACCGAGGAGCTAATTAACCTGGTCGGTGAAGGGAGCTAACATGATCGTAGGGGTCTTGAAGGAGATCAAGGTCGAGGAGAACCGGGTGAGCATGACCCCGGCGGGCGTGGAGGTGATGGTGCGCCACGGCCATACGGTGCTGGTGGAAAAGTCGGCGGGGGTGGGGAGCGGCTTTGGCGACGACGCCTACCTGAAGGCGGGGGCGGAGGTCGTGGAGACGGCAGCGGAGCTCTACGCCCGCGCACAGCTGGTCATGCACGTGAAGGAGCCGCAGCCCTCGGAGTACGAGCTGATCCGCGAGGGGCAGGTCCTTTTCACCTACTTCCACTTCGCGGCGAGCGAATCGCTCACCCGCGCCATGATGAAGAGCAAGGCGGTCGCCATCGCCTACGAGACCATCACCGGCCCGGGGGACACGCTGCCGCTTCTGACCCCGATGAGCGAGGTGGCGGGGCGCATGGCGGCCCAGCAGGCCGCCAAGTATTCGGAGCGGGCCCAGGGGGGGCGCGGCATCCTCCTGGGCGGGGTCCCCGGCGTCCAACCGGCGACGGTCCTGGTTTTGGGAGGGGGCGTGGTGGGAACCCATGCGGCGCAGATGGCCTGCGGCCTGGGGGCGAAGGTCTACCTCCTGGACCTGAGCCTGGAGCGCCTGCGCCACCTCTGCGAGACCATGCCCAGAAACTGCTTCCCGCTGATGAGTTCCCCGGCTGCCATCCGGGAGCTCCTGCCGCAGGCGGACGCGGTGATCGGCGCGGTGCTGGTGCACGGCGCCAGGGCGCCCAAGCTGGTGACCCGCGAGATGCTCAGGAGCATGAAGCCGGGCGCGGTGCTGGTGGACGTGGCCATCGACCAGGGAGGGTGCTTCGAGACCTCGCGCCCGACCACGCACACCGACCCCGTCTACCTCCTGGACGGCGTGCTCCATTACTGCGTCGCCAACATGCCGGGGGCGGTCCCGCTCACCTCGACCGTGGCGCTCACCAACGCCACGCTCCCCTTCGCCGTGGCGCTCGCCGACCACGGGTGGCAGGAGGCGTCGCGCCGAAACCCCGGCATCAAGGAGGGGATCAACATCGCCGTTGGGCTCGTCACCTACCGCGCCGTGGCCGAGGCCTTCGGGCTTGCCCATACCCCGGTCCACGCCGTTTTGACCTGACCCGCCCGCTTCAGGCGCAAAAAAAGAGGCTGGCCGCTAAGCGCGCCAGCCTCTTTGCCGTTTGAGGGGTGAGGAAAGAAGGGGGGTCACGGCACCCTGAGGTGCAGCTTGCGCAAGACGCTCTCGTTTATTTTCAGCTGCGCCTTGCGCGGGTCCAGGACGGGGACGTGCTGGCTCCCCCCCTTGAGCAGCGAACAGGCGAGCTCGCCCGCCTGGGTCCCGATGTCGAACGGGTCGATGTCGAGCGCGGCCGCCGCGCCGTTTTTAAGGTAGTGGCTGGCGAAGCTTACCGCCGGGACGTTCTCGGTCATCGAGAAAAGGAGCAGGGCCTCCATGTTCACCGTGGTCACCACGGTGGCGTCGGGGAGCATCCAGAGCGCGTCGATCTCCCCCTTCATCCTGGCCAGTTTCCCCTGCAGGTCGCGCGGGTTGCGCAGCGGTTCGGCCACCAGCGACACCCCTTCCTGCCGGGCCTCCTGCTGCGCCCTTTTCAGGTATTGCCCGCTCTTCTGCGGGTCGTAGAAGACGCCTACCCGCTTCACCCCGAGCTCGTGGAACAGCTTCAGGTACTCCCTCGGGGGGACGGTCATGGCTACCCCGCCGACGCTGTCGGGGGCATGCCGGTTCAGGCTGAGCGACAAAAGCGCCACCACCGGCACCTCGCGGACCTTGCGGGAGGCGGCAAGTGCCCGGTCCCCGACCGCGACCACCACCCTGGGGCGCTCCTCCTTCACCAGGCGCTGCACGTCGACTTCGGCGTAGTCGGAGAGGTGGACCGTCTCCTCCGAGCTCCTGCATTCGGAGCGGAAGCCGCGCAGCGCATCGCTGTAGATCTGGCTCCGGCTCGATTCCAGGATCAGCAGGTCCGCCCCCTGCGCGCAGGGGAGAGGGGGGAGGCAAAATGCCAGTAGCAGGAAGAGGGCAAAGGCGCGCATCAGAAAAACCACCTCGCTCCCGCCTCGAACCAGCGCGGCGCGTTGGCCCGGAAGTCGTAGATGTACCGGTCGCTGTTGAAGATGTTGTGCCAGGACAGGAACAGCTCTGGGGACGATTCGGAGCCGGGAGCGAGCTTCTGTGCGAGATGGAAGTCCCACAACTCACCCTTCGCCTTCCCCAGGGGGCCCAGGTCGTGCAGCTTCGCCCAGTCGCCCAGAAGGGTTGCCGAACTCCCGGTCCGCTCGTTGTCGTACCTTACCCCGACTTTCAGCGCCTGGCGCGGGCCCGCGTCTATGGAGGAAAGCTTCTCGCCGGTCTTGTGGTCCCGGGCGTCGGTGAAGTTGTAGGCGCCTGTCAAGGTGAACCCGTAAAAGGGGGAGCTTTTCAGTTCCAGCTCGGCCCCCTGCTTCACCTGCTGGTCGAGCTTGGGCGTGGGGCGGTCGAAGTTCTGGATGTTCCAGACCTCGGCGTAAAAGAAGGTCGCTTTCACCCAGACGAAGGGGAGGTCGGCGCTCTCAACCCCCGCCTGCACGGTCCGCACGTGCTGCAGGTCCCGCTGCACCTGCCCGTTCACCATCCCCATGTTGCTGATGATCGGCATGCTGTAGCCGTACGCCGCGTAGCCGCGCAAAAGCGTGTTGTCGGTAAGCCTCACCGTGGCGCCCAGGGTGAAGCTTACCGGGTCCTCCATGAGGCTGAGCCGGTCCAGGCGCGCTCCCGGCAGGATGGAGAGCCTTCCCGCCGTGTAAATGCCGTTTAGATAGGCCGATTCCCGCCTGAGTCCAAGATCGTAGTTCTGCTGCGGCAGCCGCCGCACCGACTCGTGGAGACCAACCTCGGTTTCCTCGTAGGAGACCCCCGCCTTCAGGGCGTGGCTTGCGTCTCCCCAGTTGAGCGCGGCGTCGGCTCCCCGGAAGGCCTCCTCCCCTCGGGCGTTGTACAAGGGGGTGCCGGTGGTGAGGCGGGCAGCGTGGCTGAGAGCTTCCCGCCTCCCCGCATGCGCGTTCGCCTCCAGCTCGAGGCGCTGGGCCAGGGGGTATTTGAGCACGAGGTTGCCGGTTGTGTGCGTGGCGGCGCCGGTGTCGCGCATGTCGAGCAGCCGCGACTCCTCGAGACCGACCATGCTGTGCCGTGCGTCTATGCTGAGTGCCAGCTCCCCGCCGTTGACAAAGCCGTAGTTCAGCTTGCCGAAGCCGTGGTTCATGTCGGTGTCGTTGCCGGCAACGAGGCCGTCGGAACGGAGCTTGCCGGCGGTCAGGTAGTAGCCGAAGCGCTCCCCGCTGCCGCTTGCCTCGGCGCGCAGGTCCCGGGTGGCGCTCTTGCCGCTGGAGGCCGAAACCATGCCGGCGGCGACCCGGTCCGCGGCGGGGCTTTTGGTGACGATGTTGATCACCCCCCCCAGCGCCGACCCCCAGGCGGCCGAGGCCGCCCCCTTCACCACCTCGATCCTTTCGACCATCTGCACAGGGATCAGCCCCACCTGGGCCACGTTCTCGGAGCCGATGAAGTTCTGGGCCACGCCGTCGATCTGCACCAGTACGTGCCGCCCCGACGCGCCCAGCATCTCGAAGAAGGTGACGCTCCCGGGGGTCTGCAGCTGGTCTATCTGGATGCCGGGAAGGGTCTGCAGCACCTCCGCGACGGTATGTGCGTTGATGCGGGCGATCTCCTCGGAGGTGATAACGGTGACGTTTTCGGCGATGCGGGAAGCAGGGCGGGGGAAGCGCGCGAGAGGCGGTGGGGAATCGTAGAGGCCCAAGGAGCTGCTGAGCTCGTCCGCCCCATGGCACAGCGAGGGAGCGGCGGCGAGAACGCTGCAGAGGAAGGCGCAACGAAACAGCAATTTCTTCATCGGGTTAGGTCTCAAACGAGGAGCCTGTCGCAAAAGATTGGTTGACAGCAGCGAAAATTTCTGAAAAAAACAAAATTACGGCGCCGACATTCGTATCAGTTTGGCATTATTCTGTCAAAGAAATTTGAATTAACTGTATTTAGTATTTCCCCTTTCTGGTATAGTTAGAGGAACTGCTTAAACTCTCTGCGCCGGTATGTGATGTCGAACGCTTTCTGAGTGTTCGTGTAAGTCATTTCCTATGCGCCCTTACGGGCTTTGACTGTACCTGGCCTAGCCGAGCGCGCCGGCCAGGTTTTACCTGAAGACGGCGTCTAGCGCCGGCCGGCACGCCCCCCCGGGGCCACGAGAGATTCCAACGGAGACGGGCATGGCACTCCCTCAAAGACTCTCGACCTTCCGCTCCAGCTTCCAGTTCAAGCTCCTGCTCCGCTTCACGCTCTTCGCCGCGGTCATCACCGCCGTCTGCGTCACCCTCTTCGTCATCTACCAGATCAAGGAAGACAAGCGGCACGTGTCCGAACAGCTCCGGCTCGAGGCCCGCAGCCTGGCAAACTCCGTCCGCCTTCCCCTCTACGCGGAGAACCTGGAGCTCCTCGACTGGTACGCGCGGGAAACCCTGCGTCTTCCGAAAATCCGCTGCGTCGAGATAGTTGGGGGCAACGGCAAGGTGCAGGTGAGGGTCCCACCGCTTCCCACCGCCCCGCGCGGAGAGCTGATCGTGGCAGCGGCGCAGGTGCGGACCCTGCCGCCCCACTTCTCGCAGGAGCCGTCGCTTCAGGGGGAGGGGGACCTGGTCGGGGAGGTGCGGCTTTACCGCAGCACCGAGGACCTCTGGCAGGCCGGGCGCAGGCTCGCCTGGTTCTCCTGCGTCCTGGCCGTTGCCTGCTGGCTCCTGGTCTCCTTTTCCTGTTACCTGCTCCTTAGAAGGGTCACCGCCTCGTTCAACTCGCTGATGCGCGGGCTGCAGAACGTGCACGGCGGCGATTACGTCTCTCGCATCGCCGTAACCTCGGACGACGAGCCGGGGAGGGCGTCGGCCTCGGTGAACGAGCTGGCCGAGTCGCTCAGGCAGCGCGAAGAGGAGAACCGCCGCCTGCACAGGGAACTCATGGCCTCGATGGATTTCGAGATCGCCTCGAAGCGGCAGCTGGTATCCATCAACACCGACCTGGAGAAGGAGATATCGGAGAGGACCCGCGCACAGCAGGAGCTGAAGAACCTGGTGGAGCAGCTCCCTTTGGGGATCATCTGGTCCGACGACGAGGGGGTCATCGAGTACCTGAACGCCTTCATCGCGGAGAGGATCGGCTACAGCGACACCCGCCGCGTCGACGAGTGGCTCTGCCGGGTCTGCCCCGATGCGGGCTACCGCGAAAGGGTCCTCCTCCAGCGCCGCGCCGCCATCGAGGGGTGGGAGCGGGAGCAGCTGGTCACCTTCTACGAGGTGAAGGCCCTTTGCAGCGACGGCTCCCAGCGCCATCTCAGCTGCAGCAACCAGCGCTCCGGCTCTCGCACCGTCGACATCATCATCGACCTGACCGACCGGGAGCTCCTGCAGCAGCAGATCGTCCGGAACCAGAAGCTGGAATCGATCGGGGTTCTGGCCGGGGGAATCGCACACAACTTCAACAACGCCCTGACCGGGGTCCTTGGCTACATCTCCTTCGCCAAAAAGTACCTGGACCAGTCCCACCGCGCGCACTCGCTCCTTTTGCACGCCGAGAGGGCGACCCTGCGTGCCGCGGGCTTCGCCAACCAGCTTCTGAGCTTCGCCAAGGGGGGGACGCCGATCAGGAAGGCGGTGCCGGTGGCAAGGCTCGTGGAGGATTCGGTGCAGCTCGCCACAAGCGGCTCCAACGTGACCGCGGTGATCGAGCTTCCACCCGACCTCCCGCCGGTGTACGTGGACGACGGGCAGATGCGCCAGGCCTTCAACTGCATCTGCATCAACGCGGTACAGGCGATGCCCGAAGGAGGGGTGCTCACCGTGAGCGGTAAAAGCGTCGGCTCTGCGCAGGAGGGGCTCCCGGCGCCTCTTTGCGGCAGCTACGTCGAGCTCAGCTTCCGGGACCAGGGGTGCGGCATCCGCGAGGAGGACAAGTCCAACATCTTCACCCCCTACTTCACCACCAAGGCGGAGCTGGGGACGGGGCTCGGGCTCGCCACGGTGCACTCCATCATCACCAGGCACGACGGCGCGATCACCTTCGACACCACCCTGGGGGATGGAACCACCTTCACCCTCTACCTCCCGGTCTTCAGGAGCAAGGGGCAATCCGCCCCTTCAGGAGCAACCCCGCTCCCCGCGGCAACCGTCGCGGGAAGGGAGATCCTGGTCATGGACGACGAGGAAATGATCCGCAACCTAGCCGTCCAGGTGCTCTCCTCGCAGGGGTACCGGGTCACCGTCTGCGGCAGCGGAGAAGAGGCGGCCCTCCTCTACGGCGAGGCCTACCGCCTGGGCACCCCGTACCTCGCCGCGATCCTGGACCTCACGGTCGCCAACGGCAGCGGCGGCAAGGAAGCGGCCCGCCGGATCCTTGCCCTCGACCCCGAGGCCCGGCTCATCGTCTCCAGCGGCTACAGCGACGACGAGGTGATGCAGCGCTACCGGGATTATGGCTTCTGCGCCGCCTCGCCCAAGCCCTACGACGCCGACAAGCTCCTGCGCCTTTTGCAGGAGCTGGAGCAGCGGCGTGAAGGGGAGGGTGATTTGACGCTGGGTGATTTGACCCAGTAAGCGGCAAAGGCGGCTTTCCCCGGGGCCCCGGACCAAGCCCCCACTCGGTCGAGCTGCTGCTCAAGTAAAAGAGGGTCCCGGTACGGCAGGGGGCGGACCGCCTGGCGGTGCCGCCCCTTTTATTATCGCTGGGACACGTTTTCCCAGGCACCTTACCTGTCTTTGCGGTGGCAGTTGGGAAGGGCGCCGCCGCTGCAGGTTTGCTCCCTTTGCTCCTTTGCCACCGGGGCTGCGGAAGAGAGCAGGGCACCTTGCCGGGCCACCGGGCGCTCCTCCTGGTCCAGCAGGCCGCGCAGGTCCGGGCTCTTGGGTGAAGTGGCTATCGCCGCGGCCAGGCAGGCGATGGCGAGCAGCAGGATGACGATGCACTTAGCGCTCATGACCTCCCTCCCGCCGGGCCGGCGCAAGGTAAGGCTGCCCGTCGGCTGGACTCCTCAGTAACTCTGTCATGCTCCGCATGGGGCAATCTGCTCCCCCTCCAACTCCTCGCCATCAAACCGCCCCTCCTCTTTGCCGTTTTCCCCCAGGCCGAACTTCTTCATCCGGTAGCGCAAGGTGTCCCTGCTGGTCTTCAGGTACTTGGCCGCCTTGGTCTGGTTGCCGCCCGATTTCTTCAGGGCCAGCTGTATGATCAGTTTTTCCAGCTCCTCCAGGGATATCCCCTCCGGGAGGAGCTGGATGTGCTCTCCGGCGAACTCGTTGTTGTTGCTGGCCCGCATCAGCTGGTCCCTGGTCTGCTTCTCTGGGTGATCTCCGGGCTCAGGTGCTCGCTTCCCAGCATCATGAGCCGCTTGCCGAAGTAGTCCTCCGCCCCCGTCGTCAACTACCAAAATGCGGTCTTGTTGGTCATGTAATCCCTTCATTGCACAATCGTCTATGAGGATATCCATATATACATTATTTATCAAACAATGGGAAAATATTTTTCAATTGCTGCGCCATTTGGCCCGGTTTCTGTGGGTGATATGGTGCAGCCTCCCACGAGCTCAAACCTCTCCAAGATCTTCGATCCTTTCTTCACGACCAAGCCCGCCGGGCGCGGGCCGGGGTTGGGTCTTACGGTGAGATACGGCATCGTCAAGCGCCACGGCGGCGACATCGACGTGCGCAGCACGGTGGGGAAGGGGACCGAGGTGACCGTGACCGTGCCGCTGCGCCAGCCGAGGGCGGAGGCTTCAAGCGATCCGTATGCTTAATTTTGTTTGACTTTTCCCGCGGCTTCTGGTTAAAGGTCTAGTCGGCGGGCAGGCGGGCGGCTCCTGCCGGGGCGCAGCTGCGCGAAAAGACGATACACGATAATACTAAACCACCCGCGAGGGTGGGGCGGAAAGCCTACAGGGTCTCCAAGAGACAGCCGGGTTGCCGAAATATCTCTGACCAGATACCCGGCAACCCGTTTTTTTTGCCCGAAAGCGATGAGCTTCAGCCGCAAAGAGACTGCCTTCACACAGGCACCCAGAGAAAAGGAGAACACACCCATGTCCAGAAAAAGCATTGCGCTGGCGCTGCTGCTGCAGGTCGCGGCGCTGCCGGTTTTGTCGGCTCAGGAGCTTTACGCCTCCAACGTCGGGGTTGACGTCAACATCCATCTCGGCAACCAGCCGCGCCCGGTGGTGGTGGCCCCCCCTCCCGCGGTTGTGGTGGCCCCCCCTCCTGCCGTGGTGACCCAGACCCCTTACTACGACGACGTCGAGGAGGAGGTCGAGTTCGTCTATCCGGAACCGCTCGGTTTCTACGTGGCCGTGGGGGTCCCTTACGACCTCTTCTTCTACAACAACAGCTACTTCATGTTCCGGGACGGCCGCTGGCTCAGGTCCTACAGCAGCCGTGGCCGCTGGGTCCCGGTGAGCTACCGCCAACTCCCCCCCCCGATGCGCAGGCACCGGATCGACCGGATCAGGGAGTACCGGACCAGGGAGTACGCGATCTACCAGCGTGACCGCGACCACTACCGCGGCCGGCACCGTTCCGACAGGGGTTACTGGAAGGCCGCTCAACACGAGGACAAGCGCTACGAAAAGGAGCGCCGCCGCGAAGAGAAGCGTTACGACAAGGAGCAGCGTCGTGAGGACAAGCGCTATGACAAGGAGCAGCGCCGCGAGGACAAGCGTTACGACAAGGAGCAGCGCCGCGACGACAGGCGCGAAGGGGAGCGTCGCGGCCGCGACTAATGATGCAATTGGCAATGGACAATTGGCAACGCTTTGTTGCCTTTGTCCATTGTCACTTTCATGCGGTCTGCGCCAGTTCGAACCGGTTCGAGGGGGAGGCCTTGTCAGTTGAAGGACTCGCCTGCGCTTTTCACCGTCAATTGTCAATTGTCCATTGTCAATTGACGTTCAGGGAGCCCCATGCAGACAACTTCCGTGAACCGCTGTGCCTGGGCCGGCAGCGACCCTCTCTACTGCGCCTATCACGATCTCGAATGGGGAGTGCCGGTGCACGACGACCGCCTCCTCTTCGAGTTCCTTACCTTGGAGGGTGCCCAGGCGGGGCTCTCCTGGATCACCATCCTGCGCAAACGCGAGGGATACCGCCGCGCCTTCGCGGCTTTCGACCCCGAGGCGGTGGCGCGCTTCACCGACGCCGACCTGGTGCGTCTTGCCGGCGACGAGGCGATCGTAAGAAACCGGCTGAAGATCGCCTCAACCCGCGACAACGCCCGGGCCTTTCTGACGCTGCGCGAGGAGTTCGGCTCCTTCGACGCCTACCTCTGGCGCTTCGTCGACGGAATCCCCCTGCAACCCGCACGGCGCACCCTGGCCGAGGTTCCCGCCTCGACCGCCGTTTCCGACCAGCTGAGCCGCGACCTCAAGAAGCGCGGCTTTCGCTTTGTGGGGAGCACCATCTGTTACGCCTTCATGCAGGCCGTGGGGATGGTGAACGACCATACGGTGAAGTGCTTCCGCTGGGCGGAGCTTTGCGGGAACATTGGAGAAAAGCGGTAACAGCAATTGCGCGGGAGACGGATTTCGGGTAATTTGTACAGGCGCCGGCACGCGCGATGGCTCTTGAAGCCCTTGGTGCCGTGCCGGCCGCTCATCCCCGTCTACCAGGAGATCCCATGTTCCGTCACACCAAGATCGTTGCCACTGTCGGACCGGCCAGCGAATCAGAGGAGATGCTCGGCGCCCTGATCAAGGCCGGCGTCGACGTTTTCCGCCTCAACTTCTCCCACGGCGACCACGCCGCCAAATCCGCCGTCATCAGCAGCATCCGCAAGCTCTCCGACCACCATGAACATTCCGTCGCCATTTTGGGGGACCTGCAGGGGCCAAAGATCCGCACCGGCCTGATGAAGGGCGGCGGGATGCAGCTCACCGCCGGGGCCGAGGTGATCGTCACCACCCGGGAGCTTTTAGGGGAGGGAAACCTGATCCCGACCATCTACCAGGGGCTCCCCGGGGACGTGAGGCCCGACGACCGGATCCTTTTGGATGACGGCCTGATGGAGCTGAAGGTGCTGGCAGTCGAAGGGGACGACGTGCGCTGCCTGGTGGTGACTGGAGGGCTCCTCAAGGACCGCAAGGGAATCAACCTCCCCGGCGCCAAGGTTTCCGCCCCGGCCATGACGGACAAGGACCGCGACGACCTCGGGTTCTGCATTGAGCAGCAACTGGACTACGTCGCCCTCTCCTTCGTGCGTGAGGCCTCCGACGTGCAGGAGTTGAGAGGCATCATCGACAGCCGCGGCTCCAAGCTCCGCATCATCTCCAAGATCGAGAAGCCGGAGGCCGTGATCAACTTCGGCGCCATCCTGCGGGTCTCGGACGGGGTCATGGTGGCGCGCGGCGACCTGGGGGTGGAGCTGAACCCCGAGAAGGTCCCGCTGATCCAGAAGCGGATCATCCGCAGTTGCAACGACGCCGGTAAGCCCGTCATCACCGCAACGCAGATGCTGGAGAGCATGGTGAACAACCCGCGCCCGACCCGCGCCGAGACCTCCGACGTCGCCAACGCCATACTGGACGGCACAGATGCCATCATGCTTTCCGCCGAGACCGCTTCCGGCAAGTACCCGGTGGAGGCAGTCTCCATGATGGTGCAGGTGGCGCTCGACGTGGAGGCTGACCCGCAGCTCATGGCGCAAAGCTGCCACATCGTCCAGACCGAGGCGGAGCCGAACCTATCCGAGGTGATCGGGCTTGCCGCCTGCCGGGCGGCGGAGAGCGTGAAGGCTGCGGCCATCCTCGCCTTCACCCAGACCGGGGGGACCGCGGCGCTGGTTTCCAAGTGCCGCCCGGCGCAGCCCATCATCGCGGTGACGCCGTCCGAAGAGGTGCGGCGCCTGCTCGCCCTCTACGCAGGGGTCCATTCGCTGCGCGTCGACATCGAGGGTGATACCGAGTCCCAGATCATCTCGGTGGAAAAGGCGGTACTCGATACCGGGTGGCTCAAGAAGGGGGACGTGGTGGTGATCACCATGGGAAGCCCGCTTTCGTCGGCGGGGACCACCAACCTGATGAAGGTGCACTGGTTGGGGGAGCCGGAGGT
Source organism: Citrifermentans bremense (assembly GCF_014218275.1). Classification (NCBI taxonomy): domain Bacteria; kingdom Pseudomonadati; phylum Thermodesulfobacteriota; class Desulfuromonadia; order Geobacterales; family Geobacteraceae; genus Citrifermentans; species Citrifermentans bremense. Next base: position 3,385,717 of record NZ_AP023213.1, on the reverse strand, counting down.
GACCCGGCGCCTGTGACCCTATGAGGGACCAGTCGTGAAGAAGAGGGGACGGCGCGCGGCAGTCCCCTCATTTTTTTTGCCAGGTCGGGAATCTCTTGACCAGCGGCGCCGATTGCGGGATATATGGAAACCTGGATGATTTCAGCGACAAAGGTGGAACCATGAAGACGCGTCAGTTCAAGAAGATCACGGTGCTGCAGCCAAAGCCCGCGTCCGGATGCGCCCCCGGTGCAGCGCAGGACCCGGACGCCCCCCCCTGCTGAGGGCCGCGTACCTCCGCCGGCGGCGGAGAGGTAAGTGAGAAGGTCCCGGGGTTTCTCGGCTGGTATCCGGCGGGGCAGGGGCGGGTGCCGCAGCTTTCCACCAGCCTCACCCTGGCCGACCGCCTGGGAGCCTGCAAGGCGCGCTGGGGGATCAACCGGATGAGTTACCTGGTCCCCGCCGGCCTCTACGCCGTCGGGACCCCGGATGCGCAAGCGCCGGTCGTCGTCACGGCCAACTACAAGATGAGCTTCGACCTGGTGCGCCAGGCGCTTGCCGGGAGCAACGTCTGGCTCCTCGTGCTGGAGACCTTCGGCATCAACGTCTGGTGCGCGGCGGGTAAGGGGACGTTTGGGACCGGCGAGCTGGTCCGGCGGGTCGGGGCGACAGCTCTCTCGGAGGTGGTTTCGCACCGCAGGCTCATCCTCCCGATCCTGGGCGCGCCCGGGGTGTCGGCGCACCAGGTTAAGCGGCGCTGCGGCTTCGAAGTGGCCTACGCCGCCATCAGGGCAAAGGACCTTCCCGAGTACCTCGACAACGGCGGCAGGACCACCCAGGCCATGCGCGAGCTGAGCTTCAACTGGTACGAGCGCTTGGTGCTGGTCCCGGTGGAACTGGTCCTGGTGCTGAAACCGTCTCTTCCGGTAGCCGTCTTCCTCTATCTTGCCGCCTGGCTCGTGGCAGGTTCCGGCGCGGCCGCCACTTTGGTCGCCGGGTATCTCGGTGCCGTCTTTACCGGGGTGGCCGCGGCGCCGGTGCTGCTTCCCCTGCTCCCCTCCAGGAGCTTTGCCGTCAAGGGAGGGGTCGCCGGCCTGGTCTACACGTTCATTTTCCGGATGGCGGCTGGAGGCGAGAGCTGGAGCCTGCCGGTGACGCTGGCGGCCTTCCTGGCCTTTGCCGCCGTCACCTCCTTTTACACCCTGAATTTCACCGGCTGCACCACCTACACCTCGAAGTCCGGGGTGAAAAAGGAGATGCGCCTGGGCCTTCCGGTCATGGGGGGGGCGCTTCTCGCCGCCCTGTTCCTCGTGACGGCGGCAAGGATACTGTGATTATGGAGAGAACCGCATGAAGGGATTCAGGTACCTGGAAGGGGTGGTTACGCTGGAGTTAAACCGGGAGCTTTGCGTCGGCTGCGGCAGATGCATCGAGGTCTGCCCGCACCAGGTGTTCCGCCTGGAAGAAAAGCGGGCCCTGCTGGCGGACCGCGACGCCTGCATGGAGTGCGGCGCCTGTGCACTCAACTGCCCGGCGGCGGCGCTGAAGGTCGATGCCGGCGTAGGCTGCGCCAGCGGGCTCATCAACGAGTGGCTCAGGGAGAAGAGGATCCCCGGTTTCGGCGGCAGCGGCTGCTGCGGCTAACGGCACTGCCGCTTTGCCGCCTTTTCACTCCTTAACTCATCGATATGTAACGGTTTTTTCATTCCTCCCTCCGGTGCCCCACGCCGGCCTTTGCGACTCTTGACTATCCCTTCAAAACTGTTAAACATTCCTAGTGCGCGGAAGGGGGCGGCGAAAAAGGAGAGGAAATAATGGATAAGCCCATGGTCAAGATCGCATCCTGCAACGTAACGGATTGCTCATACAACAAACATAATTCCTGCCACACTATGGCCATCACGGTCGGCGGCCCCGGCGATCTCTGCCCCCAATGCGACACCTACCTGCACAGCAACCAAAAGGGAGGCGTTATGGACGTCCAAGGTGGCGTCGGCGCCTGCAAGGTGGAGAATTGCAGCTACAACCAGTCTCTCGAATGCACCGCGCAAACCGTCGATGTCGGCATGCATGAGTCGCATCCGGACTGCTTCACCTACAAGCCGAAGTAACCGTCCGCAGTTACGCCGCGACCCACCCAAACGAGTTCGCCCCCTTCCCGCATCCCTTCCGCAGGCTGCAGGTCACCGACCGCAATCGACTTTCGCGCGTAGTCGGGTATCCTTTCATCTTCGTGCCGCAGGCAATTCAAAATTGGGAAGGGAGGGTGGAGATGGCAGCGGAAGTGTACGTCGACCAAAAGGTATGTATCGGGTGCGGGCTCTGCATGAGCATCGTGCCGGAGGTGTTCCGATTGAACGATGCAGGTGTATCGGAGGTGCATGCCCAAAACGGTGCGGCAGAGGCGAAGATCCAGGAGGCGATAGACAGCTGCCCCGTGAACTGCATACACTGGCGCTAGTTCCGGGCCCGGAGGAATGGCTATGACTACCGAATTGAGGGAAGAGCGGTTGCAGGAACTGGGAGAGAGCAATTACCTCATGCTGAAGGATACCTATTGCTCGATCCAGCAGTTGAAGGGGTTGGTGGACCGGATGCACGCGAGCTACTTGCAGCATGGCATCAGCTTCGAAATGGATACCCTGATGGCGGTGAAACTGACCACGGACCGCCTCTTCGACGAACTGGAGCGCTATCTGAGGCCGGAATGCGACCCCGACAGCGCCTACGACGACGCCTTGGCCGAAGAGCCCTGAACACCTTTCCGGTATTGCCGAGTTCGAAAAAAAAGCCCGCTTGTTGCGGGCTTTTTCAGTTGCAGCGGTCTCTGACCCTAAAGAGGTCTCAGGTTGCTGAATTCACCGCTTTCCAGGTAGGTCCTGGGTGTTTCCACGAAGGCGTAGATCTCCTCCATCCGTTCCAGGTGCCGGCGCTCCTCGTCAGCCAGCATCAGCAGGCTCTTGCGGGTCTGTTCGTTTGCCGCCCTTTCTGCCAGTTCCCGATAAAAGGTTATGTCCTGCTCCTCCTTCTTCACGGTGAACAGGTACAGGTCCGGGTCGTTGCCCTTGTCCTCGAGCAGTTCGCTCTGGGTAAGGAAGGGGCGGTAGCTGCAGACGGAAACGTCGAGGTCTTCCAGCACGCTCATTTTGCCGTCCATCCGCCTTTTGAGTTTCAGCAGTCTCTTTTTATGTTCATCCTCGCAGTCGGCCAGCATGGAGAAAAGGATCTTCAACTCTGGATCTGTAGCCTTTTCCACTAGCCCCATGAAGTAGCTCCTGCTGTCCTCTTCTCTTTTGATAGCGCAATCGAATACGTTCATCTCGTGTCCTCCTTTTGCCACAGAAAAGAGCCTATGGTTATGTCACCACTTGCCAACCATTATAACAGAAGAAGGGACTTTAAGTGCTGTCGTAATAAGGAAAATTGAAGAATTGTTAGGGTTTGCTAATTATGTGGGGCTCGGCACGCTTCTTTTGCATCTCCTGAGCCTGGAGTTTGCCGAGAGTTAAGGTATCTTCTTGTGGTTGCTACGATCGGAACCGCTTTCAGGAGGAACTATGTCAAAGGCGATCTGCTTCAAAGAGTTCGGCGGACCGGAAGTGCTCGGCTTATGCGATGTCGAGGTGAGATCTCCCGGGCCTGGAGAGGCGCTGATCCGCCACGAGGCCGTCGGGGTCAATTTCGTCGACGTCTACCAGCGTAACGGTCTCTACAAAGTGGCGCTTCCCGCTGTTGCCGGCAACGAAGGTGCCGGCGTCGTCGAGGCGGTCGGGGAGGGGGTGACGCTGTTCAAGGTCGGCGACCGTGTCGCCTATGCCGGCGCGCTCGGCTCCTACTGCGACAAGAGAACGGTTGCCGCGGACCGCTTGGTCCTCATTCCCGACTTGGTCTCCTTCGAACAGGCGGCGGCGATGATGCTCAAGGGGCTCACCGTCCAGTACCTCATCAGGAGGACCTACCGGGTTCAGAAGGGGGATACTGTGCTCTTTCACGCCGCAGCCGGGGGCGTCGGGCTCATCGCCTGCCAGTGGCTGAAACATCTGGGGGCGAGGGTGATCGCCACCGCCGGTTCCGAAGAGAAGTGCGAGCTGGCGCGGCAGCACGGTGCGGATGCCTGCCTCAATTACAGTACCGACAACATCGTCGAAAGGGTGAGGGAGCTGACCGGCGGCGAAGGGGTCCCCGTGGTCTACGACGGCGTCGGCAAGGATACCTTCGAGACCTCGCTTCGCTGCCTGCGTCCTTTCGGGTTGCTGGTCAGCTTCGGCAACGCCTCCGGCCCAGTGCCGCCGGTAGACCTTTCCATCCTCTCCCAGCTCGGATCGCTCTACCTGACCCGCCCGACGCTCAATACCTACGCCGCCAGGCGTGCGGACCTGGAACAGATGGCAGCCGAGCTCTTCGAGGTGATAGCCTCCGGCGCCGTCAAGGTGGAAATCAACCAGCGCTATGCCTTGCAAGATGCCGCGCAGGCACATCGAGACCTCGAGGGGCGCAAAACGACCGGGTGCACGATACTGCTTCCCTGAGCGTCTCCAAACCATCACCCCTGTAAGGACTGGGAGGAGCTATGATCTATCGCACTTTGGGTAGCACAAAGGAGAAGGTTTCTGCCATCGGGGTAGGCGGCTGGCACCTGGGGCTTCCCCGGGTCTCCGAGAAAGACAGCATCCGCATCGTCCGCAGCGCCATCGACCGGGGCATCAACTTCATGGACAACTGCTGGGACTACGGCGAGGGGATCAGCGAGACCCGCATGGGGCAGGCACTCAAGGACGGCTACCGCGGCAAGGTCTTCCTGATGACCAAGATAGACGGACGGTCGAAAAAGGAAGCGGCCCGGCAACTGGACGAGTCCCTGAAGAGGCTCCAGGTGGAGATGATCGACCTGGTCCAGCACCACGAGGTGCTCCGCTTCGAGGACCCCCACCGCATCTTCGACGAGGAGGGGGCGAATCAGGCCCTGTTGGAGGCGCGGGCCGCCGGGAAGATCCGCTACATAGGTTTCACCGGGCACAAGGACCCCCAGATCCACCTGCACATGCTCAAGGTCGCGGCACAGCACGATTTCAGATTCGACACGGTCCAGATGCCTCTCAACGTCATGGACGCACATTTCCGCAGTTTCGAGAACCTTGTGCTCCCCGAACTGGTCAGGGAGAAGATCGGGGTGCTCGGCATGAAGTCCATGGCCAACGGCATCCTCCTTAAATCCGGCACAGTCACCGCCATCGAGTGCCTGCATTACGCGCTCACCCTACCCACCTCGGTGGTGATAACGGGGATCGACAGCATGGAGGTTCTGGACCAGGCGATCCAGGCCGTGGAGTCCTTCCGGCCGCTGACCGGGGCGGAGGTGGGAGAGTTGCTGGCGCGCACTGCCGAAGCCGCCATGACAGGGTACTACGAACCTTTCAAGACCACTTCACTTTTCGACGGGACCGCAAGCAACCCGCAATGGCTGGGGGAGGAACCAAAGCGGCTGCAGGATCTTTTTTCCAGGTAGCGCGGCAGCTTCTGATTTGCTGCACAGTCCAATTGTGGTAAAAACATCTGTCCTGCTTTCCTGGACGGGCGCCTATGACATGAATTCATGTGAGGAGGGAGTATCTATTGCAATACCTAAAACATCTCGTCGCCATCTTGCTGTTAGTGGGGGTCATGGAAGGCCCCGGCTATGCCGATCCCCTGGTTATCGACCCTTTCTACACCTTCAATCAGTCTCCTCTGGTCCAGATTTACGGGCTTCCTGCCGCTGAAAGCGCCACCGTTCAGCCTGTCGGGAAGGCTTTGGGACTGCTGGCCCTCGATATCGTGAACAATTCCTATGACTGGGACACGGCACAGGAAAAACTGACCCTCGACGGTGAGAGCGAGCGGATGACGCTGGCTCTGCGCTATGGCGTTGCCAGGGGGGTGGAGGTGGGGGTTGATGTCCCGGTGGTTGCCTACAGCGGGGGCATCTTCGACGGGTTCATCGAGGAGTGGCACAGGGTTTTCGGCCTGCCCCAGGGAAACCGGACCGAGACGAAGGAGGACCATCTCCTCTTCCAGTACGACAAGAACGGCCAGGAACGGTTAAGGATGGACAACTCCACCGTCCGCATCGGGGATGTCAGGGTATCCGGCGGCTGGCAGTTGTACCAGGACGCAAGCGTCAATTCGAAGGCTCTGGCGCTGCGGGCGAGCCTCAAGCTTCCCACCGGCAGCAGCTCCCGGTTGACCGGTAGCGGCAGCACGGACCTGGCCCTTTGGTTGAGCGGAAGCAGCGATTACCCCCTCTCCTGGGGGCATGCCACCGTGTTCGGGGCCTTGGGGGGCATGGCGATGACCGACGGAGATGTGCTGAAAGATCAGCGGGAGAACCTGGTGGGGTTCGGCAGCCTGGGTGCTGGGTGGTCGCCGATGGAGAAGTTCGCCCTGAAGGTCGAATTCTCTTCCCACACCGCCTTCTATAAGGACAGCGACATGAAGCCTCTGAGTTCCCCGGCCGTGGTCTTGCTCTTCGGCGGCACCTATGCCTTTTCGCCGGCTACCGCCCTTGATATCGCCCTCGCCGAGGATCTGAACGTCAATGCCTCCCCGGATGTGGCGCTGCACCTGGGACTAAGCCACCGCTTCTAAAAGGAGTGGTGCGGTTGTTGCCAAACGGGGAGGCCGAAAGGACCTCCCCATTTTTGTTTTAACGAGGCGAGGGGGCCAGCGGCAGGGAATAGATGGGGAATTCCATATCCTCTATCCCCCCCTTTTGCGGGACCTGATGGATCCTCGAGGCCGTGAAGATGAGGGAGTTGTCCGGACCGATGGTGAAGGTGTCGGCCCAGCGAATGCGCGGGTCCTGGACCAGCGTCAGGATCTCGCCTGCCTGAGTGCGGTAGACGACGGCATCGTGCTCCAGATCGCCCAGGTAGAGGTTCCCCTCCGCGTCGAACATCATCCCGTCGGGGGCGGGAGTCTTCCCCAGGTCTTCAACCTTCGCCTCAAGGGCTGGTTCCTGCTTCGGATCGAAGAACGCCGCCACGAGCGCACTGGTGGGAACCCGGTAGAGGTGATAGCCGGTGAGTGCGTGGTAGTACAGGTATCCCCGCTTCTCATCGAGCTCGATCCCGTCGGAGTGGATGCGCGGAGCCCTGCCGTTACGCAGGAACTCCTTGCCGTCTATCCGGAGCGTGATCTCCTCGGCCTTCGTCGAGGGATGCTGGGCCAGAAGCCGGCGGGTGTTGCCTGTCACCATGTCGACAACGACGATGGCCCCAAGGCCGGAGTCGGTGATATAGATCTTGCCGGCGGCATCGTCGACGCGCAGGTCGTTGAGGTAGGACTTTTGCGGCGCGACCCCGTTGTCGAACTCGTATCTGCGCTTCAACTGGTTCGTTTTCAGGTCGAAGACGAAAAGCTTTGCCGACCCGATCACCCCGGCGAACTCAGGGTTGCTGGGATCGAGCACGTAGAGAGAGTCTCCGTGCGCCACTACCGATTGCACGCAGGTGAAACGGTTTACCCGCGGGTTTCCATCCCACCGGTTCCACTCCGCGTCCGGGTAGGGGGCAAAAGAGCCGTCAGGCGACACTTCCACCACAGAGAAAGGGACACCTTCGCGCCAGCGGGGGAAATTGGCGAAAAGCCGCCCGGTACCGGTCGAGGTAACCCCGGTGACCTGTGCCCCCTTGAAGGTGATGACCGTCTTCAGCTGGCTGTCGGGCACACTCTGCGGCGCCCGCGTCGTTTCCACTGTTTCCTTATGGGCACAACCGAGGCAGGTCGAGATAGCTAGTAACAACAGGCAAACCGCAGACCTTGCCATTGAGCTTTTCAGCTTCGTCCCAGACGGTACTCTGCACGGCCTCTGCAAACCTTCTTTTGCCATCGATGCGCTCCTTTTGCTGCTCTGGTTTGGCTTTCGAAACTGAAGCAACAGGATAACACAAGCTGCTTCGTTGCCTACCTGCCGGCGGCTGTAGCTGTCCCGATTCTTCCTTTAAAAGAGGGAGAAATGGATAAAAAAGAGCCGGCGAATATATCGTCAGCTCTTTTGCCTGTTTCCTATTTAATTTTTCAGCTTCTCACCGTGCTCTTCCGGCCTTTGCTCCAGGCGCCGGCGCCGCTAAGGCCGGCCCCTCGGCGGGATCGCGGTCGAAAGTGTCCTGCGCCCATCTTTCATGGACTGGCGACGAAAACCCGATGTCAGGGCCTTCAGCGGGATCCCTGCCCGGGGTGAGGTCGGCTCCGGCGAAAAATTGTTGTTGCTGTTGCTGCAGCTGGGCTTTTGCTTCTATCGGGACTGAGACGTGACGTTGATGCCCGTGATGTATCGTTTTGCTCATGACTAGTTCCCCCTCTTGATGGCTTTCTTGCTGCCATTGCCACCTCTCCCTATATTACTCCTGATCGGCGAGAAGCTGCAGGGGGGAATGGAGCTGTTATTTCAGGCTGACGCTGGACTCTCCTTGCGCGACCACCTGAAGCGACAAGCGGTCGTTCAATACGACGGGCTCGCCCAACCCCAGGGACTTGACGGCTCCGGTCAGCTTGACGTGCCCGGCGATCTGCACCGACCCCAATGCAGAAGACGCTTTTACGCGGGCCTTCTCCAACTGTTCGACGATCGAGCTGTCGAGTTTCTCCTTGATGGTCTTTTTTATGGTGCTGCTGAAGAGCCAGCTGCCGGTGCTGATGAGCACCCCCGCCCCCCTGGTGTCGAAATCGACCTCTTCGAAGGAGAGAGAATTATTCTGCGGATTGTACACTGGCTTTGCCAGAACCGTTAACTCGCCATCGAAGTCTCCGGTCGCGGTCAGTACCACAACCAGCCGGCCATCCTCACCCTTGAGGTTGAAACGCTTCACGGTGATCTTCTTGTCTTCGCCGAAGGTCTTCTCCAGCAGCACCGGCTTCAGGGCCTCGACCAGGTCGGCGAAAAAGACGTCGGTGCCGAGCTGGATGCGGAAGGTCTTGTCGAAAGACTGGAGCTGCTGTACCTGGGGCAGCGCCTTCACCGGAGCCGGGGCGGGTTTCGGTCCGACGATTATCTCGGCGCCGGTAACGATGCCGATGCTGAGCCGGACCTGGTTGTTCATAGCCGAAAGCGGAGTGACGACGATCCTTTCCGGGGCGAGCTTCAGCCAGGCGCTGAATTCCTTGCTGACCAGGGTAGGGGAAAAGGCATTCTGCCAGAGTCGGGCAACCTTTGGCCTTAGTTGAACGGCATCGTTGACCTTCGTGTCTATGATCGGCGCGAGAAGCCTTTGTACCGGCTGGCTGATGCCGTCGACCATGCTTTTGGGCTTGAGCGACAGCGGCCCCAGCTTGAAGGTATCGGCCAGGTTGTCTGAGAGCCCTGCATAGTAAACTTCGGTCTTGAGACGCCAATCCGGGGTGACGTCTGCCTTCACCTTGAATCTGAGCCCAGCCTTGAGCGGGTAGCTCTCATACAGGGCGTACTTGAAGGTGAGCTGGACCGGCAAGGTCAGGTAGAGGTAATTGTCGGTTGCGCTAACCGCCATCGGCCCGGTGCGAAGGACGGAGACGGAGGTCCCGAGTCCTCCCTGTCCTTTGTACAGTTCCTTGGGAAGAGACTGGTTGATTATGGTAGCGAGATCTGCGGCGGAGGTTTCCACGCTGACGTTGATCGAGGACGGCGGTGCCGCAGCAAAAGCACACATCGAAGTCAGCAGTAAAAATAACAATGACAGTGTCAGTCGATGAAAAATAGCAGTATCCCCCTTTGCATCCTTTTCGAAGCTCTTGATTCTCCTGCCCTGATACCACTCTTAAGGCCACGGGGCAGCGCCGCCAATGTAGTATCTCGATATTACGTTGTCAACGACTTCTGTTTTTACCAACAGAGGTGACGACCTTAACATTGCCGCTTCCTTTAGCCGCCCCATACCCTTGTTGCCAGCGTCCATGTCTCTTCAGCTCCCCTCTCCGCCATGAATGAAAAAGTTAACAATATCGGGCAATTATTTTGCAGCTGTACTAAAATGGTAGCTAGTCCACGAACGACCCCCGAAAGTCAGCGCCATGCTGTGGCGTTGAACGGGCAAGGCGTGGGCGACATTAGGAGGAATGGGATATGAGAATACAAAAAGTAGGCATCGTCGGATCTGGGAACATTGGCGGCAACCTGGGGGTTCTGCTTGCCAAGGCTGGATATGAGGTTTTCTTCAGTTCGAGGCATCCGGAAAATATACAGGGCCTGGTAGAAGCCGCGGGGCCAACCGCAAGAGCCGGGAAGGTGGACGAAGCGATCGCTTTTGGCGACGTTGTCATCCTGTCCGTGCCGCTGAAGGCGTATAGGGAATTGGATGACGAAACCAGGCAGGCGCTGAAAGGAAAGATCGTCATCGACACCTCCAACCCCTACCCGGAAAGGGACGGAGTGATGGCAGTTGAGGCGAGACAGGATCCCGGTGGCATGGGGGGTGTCGTGGCGCGTCTTCTCCCAGGAGCGAGGATCGTGCGGGCCTTCAACTCAGTTTATTTCGAGGACCTGAAGAAGACCGTCAACAAGAACGGCGAGAAGATCGGCATCCCGATCGCAAGTGACGATCAGGAAGGGTTGGACGCCGCAGTCGAGTTGGCACAGAAAGCGGGTCTGGAGCCTGTAATCATTGGAGGTCTGCGCAGCTCGAAGCTTTTCGACGTTGGAACTTCCGTATATGCAACCAGTGCCTCTGCCCGGGAAATTAAACAGAAGCTGAGAATAGAGTAGGGGAGGTTCAGGTCAGATTAGGGGGCTCCGGACGAATTACCCGAATCCCTAATCTGACCAAGTCCACTTTCTCCCCCACGTCCGTATCCATCGGGTGGTGGAAATGTCATTTCCGGAGCAACTTTGGTATTTCCGAAGCGGAAGATGTCATTTCCGGAGCAGTTTTTGTACTTTTCGAACCGGAAGATGTCATTCCCCGAGCAACTTTTGTACTTTTCGAAGCGGAAGATGCCATTTCCGGAGCAACTTTTGTACTTTTCGAACCGGAAGATGTCATTTTCGGACCAACTTTTGTACTTTCCGAAGCGGAAGATGTCATTCCCGGAGCAACTTTGGTATTTCCGAAGCGGAAGATGTCATTCCCGGAGTAACTTTGGTATTTCCCGAAGCGGAAGATGTCATTCCCGGAACAACTTTGGTATTTCCCGGAGCGGAATTGCCATTCTCGGAGTAACTTTTGTGTTTCCCGCGCCGAGAAATGCATTCCCCTGAGCAACTTCTTTACCCCTGCGGAAATATAGGGTTTTCGATAGATGCCGTGTCTTGTGCCTTGGCCCCGATGCATCTTTTGCCTCGGAACTTTCGAGATATGGGAGCAAGGCTGCACTGCGGGTTGCGCAAAAGTGAGGAGCGCGATGAGAGGTTGATTTCGCGGCAGGGGCAGAGCGCTTTATCCGCCTACACAAACTGATAACATCGAGATCGATCCGCCGTCTATGCCTTCGACTGGGAAGGTGATGCTTTCTCCCGGTTGCCGGGTGGCAAGCACGTAGAGTAGCGGTAGGTAGTGATCCGGCGTAGGAATGGAAAGCTTTGCCTCCGGTCCCAGCCTTTCATAGCGGACGAGCGGCTCGAAATCCCCGGCAAGCATCATCTGTCTTGCCTCCGACTCAAACTTAACCGCCCAATCATATGGCTCAGGCAGGTGCCGTCCCCAGGCGTAGGTGTGGAGATTGTGGACGAGGTTTCCGCTACCGACGACCAGGACGCCCTCGTTCCGCAGCGGCGCGAGTTTTTTGCCGAGTTCGAAATGGAAGGAGGCGGGCTCGGTTTCGTTGATGCTCAGTTGCACGACAGGAATTTCCGCTTTCGGATATACATGCACGAGCACCGACCAGGTTCCGTGGTCGAGCCCCCAGGAGTCGTCGAGATTGACGGGCAAGGGCGCGAGCAGTTGCTGGACGCGGCGGGCAAGCTGTGGGTCTCCGGGCGCGGGATACTGCACCCGGTACAATTCAGGCGGGAAGCCGCCGAAGTCGTGGATGGTCTTCGGCATGCTGCTGATCGTGACGCTGGTTTCCGGCACATACCAGTGCGCCGAGATCGCGAGGATGGCTTTTGGCTTCGTTATCTGTGCTCCGATGCGCCGCCAGCTTTCGGTGTAGCTGTTGGTCGATATTGCGTTCATCGGATTTCCATGTCCCAAGAAGATCGCGGGCATCAGTTCCGGCATGTCGGGCTACCTCCATACTTTTCCAGGATTTCAGTCCATCAGAGCTTATCCCGCGTCTGCCGTTTGTAAGAGGCGATGCGGGGCGCCTGCGCAACAGCTGTCCGTGCATCCTTCAAGGATGCTCATGCGATACAGGATATTGTCAGTGGCATTGATCACCAACGATGACGCCCTGACTCTCTTGCCAGCAACGTAAAAAGGGGACCGCACCAGCATGTGGCGCTTCAGCATTTCTGCCGAAGCGACCGCATGGCCTGTGGGGTCCCCTTCATTTTCTACTTATCCTATTCTTGCTCAGCCTGTCTTTCTAAGACCCCTCGCAATAGTGAGTTTCAACTACCTCCCTACGCACACTCGGAGTAGCCGCAGACGCGGCAGACGGCGCAGCCCCCTTCGTGCTCCACCACGCCGCCGCACTCGGGGCAGGCGCCCCTGTCGAAGGCGGGGGCCTCGATGACGTCGGCTACGCCGGTCAGGGAAAGGTGCGACTGGATCGCCTTGGCTACCGCATCGGCGCAGGACAGCACTTTGTTGTCGCCGAAGCCGCTCGGTGCGTGGCAGGAGATGCCCAAAAGCTGCTTCACTACCTGGCGCCCCTGGATGCCGCTTCTCCAGGCGAGCGATACCATGCGGCCAATCGCCTCGCACTGGGAGGCGGCGCAACCGCCGGCTTTGCCCATGGTGGTGAAGACTTCGAAGAGGCCGGTGTTGTCCTCGTTGATGGTGATGTAGAGCGGGCCGCAGCCGGTCTGCATCTGGTAGGTCCACCCTTTGAGCGCCTTGGGACGCTCACGCTTGGCGGTGCGCTTTTCTTCCGCATGCACCGGCGCTGCGGCCTTGACTTCTTCCTTCTTGCCGACGGAGAGGACCTGCTCGTCGCGGGAGCCATCACGGTAGATGGTGACCCCTTTGCAGTTGCTCTCGTAGGCCAGGCGGTAGACCTTCTCGACGTCCTCGATGGTGGCTTCACGCGGGAAGTTCACGGTCTTGGAGACGGCGTTGTCGGTGTGGCGCTGGAAGGCGGCCTGCATGGTGATGTGCTCTTCCGGGGTGATGTCGTGCGCGGTGACGAAAACCTCGCGGACAGCATCGGGGATGGCGCTGATGTCCTGGACGGTGCCGTGCTCGGCGATCCGCTGCATCAGGTCGTCGGTGTAGAAACCGTCGGTCTTGGCGATCTTCTCGAAAAGCGGGTTCACTTCCACCAGGATGTTCTTGTCCATCACCTGGCGCACGTAGGAGACCGCGAAGAGCGGCTCGACGCCTGAGGAGGCGTTGGCGATGATGGAGATGGTGCCGGTCGGTGCGATGGTGGTGACGGTCGCGTTGCGGATCGGATCTGCGCCGGGCTTGTCGTAGATGGAGCCCTTGAAGTTGGGGAATGCGCCACGGGTCTTGGCGAGCTGGCGCGACGCCGCGTGCCCTTCGTCGTTGATGAACTGCATCACTTTCTCGCCCAGCTCCACCGACTCCTGGGAGCCGTAGGGGATGCCGAGCATGATCAGCATGTCGGCCCAACCCATGACCCCCAGGCCGATCTTGCGGTTGGAGCGGGTCATCTCGTCGATCTGCTGCAGCGGGTAGTTGTTCACCTCGATTACGTTGTCCAGGAAGTGGACGGAGGTGCGCACGACATCCTTAAGCTTGTCCCAGTCGACCTTGCCGTGGATGACCATCTTCCCCAGGTTGATGGAGCCCAGGTTGCAGGACTCGTAAGGGAGCAGCGGCTGCTCGCCGCAGGGGTTCGTGGACTCGATCTCCCCTATGTGCGGGGTCGGGTTGTCCTTGTTCAGGCGGTCCAGGAAGATGATCCCCGGCTCGCCGTTTTCCCAGGCCTGCTTTACGATGCGGTTGAACACCTTGCGGGCGTTATGCTTACCGGCCGGCTGCTTGTCGCGCGGGTTGTAGAGGGTGTACTCCTCGTCCGCGTCGACGGCCTTCATGAACGCCTCGGTGATGCCGACCGAGATGTTGAAGTTGTTCAGCTGGCGCTGGTCCGCCTTGCACATGATGAAGTCCATGATGTCCGGATGGTCGACGCGCAGTATCGCCATGTTGGCGCCGCGGCGGGTGCCCCCCTGCTTGATGGTCTCGGTGGCGACGTCGAAAACCCTCATGAAGGAGAGGGGGCCGCTGGAGATGCCGGTGGTCGACATGACCACGTCGTTGGCAGGGCGCAGGCGGGAAAAGGAGAAGCCGGTGCCGCCGCCGGACTTGTGGATCAGCGCGGTGTACTTGACCGATTCGAAGATTTCCTCCATGCTGTCGCCCACCGGGAGCACGAAGCAGGCGGAGAGCTGGCCCAGTTCGCGACCGGCGTTCATCAGGGTCGGGGAGTTGGGCAGGAACTCGAAGTTGGTCATCATGGTGTAGAACTTGTCGGAGAGGGCGCCGATGTCGGCCTTCTTGTCGAAAACGGCGTCGGCCTGCGCGATGGCGGTCGCCACGCGGCGGAACATGTCTGAGGCAGTCTCAAGGGTCTTGCCGGTCTGATCTCTCTTCAGGTAGCGCTTCTCTAGTACGGTCAATGCATTCTTGGTCAGGCCCGGTATTACTCCCTTCTCGACTGTTTTCTTCATAACGTTTCGTTCTCCTTGGATAAATATCATGTCACCATGCTGGTTGCGCCGACACCACATTTAGTGGCCGGGCAGAAATAAACCACAAGATGTATGACGAAGTCAAGATTTAAAAGATTAAAACGCGGCGGCCGGGAAAAAGTCCCGCCCGGCAGAGGACAACTGCCTACGCCATTTACAACATGGCCGGCGCTGTGGTATTTATATCCGGTTCTAAACTTCTCCACGGAGCTCACATGCCAGAGTGTGGTTGCGGTACCCAAAAAGAATCGCTCGAATCACAGGTTAAGGCGCTCAAGGACCTGATAGAGGTCGCCAAGGCGGTCGTCTCGACGCTCGATCTGGACACGGTGCTGCAGGCCATCCTCAACAGCGCCATGGGACTTGCGGAGACCCCCGCCGGGAGCATCGCCCTTTACTACGATGCCAAACGGGAGCTGAGCCTGCATGCCCACTCGGGGCTCACGGCGGATTTCGTCAAGAAGGAGCGCTGGGAGGTGGCCCCGGGGGGACTTACAGAACAGGTGCTGGCTGCCGGTGAGATCTTCTTGATCGAGGACACCGAGAAGACCCCGTTTTTCAAGAACCCGATCGCGCTGAACGAGGGGATCCGCTCCCTGGTCTGCGTGCCGCTCATATTCCAGTCCCGCATAGTGGGGATACTCTACCTGGACGACTTCAAGCCGAGAGAGTTCGACCGGGAAAAGATGAACCTCCTCTCGATCCTCGCCTCGTTCGCAGCCATGGCGATACACAACGCCACGCTGCACAAGCGGACCAAGATCCTGGCGATCACGGACTCGCTTACCGGGCTGCACAACCACCGCTATTTCAAGCAGTACTTCAGGCAGGAGATGGGGCGCGCCAAGCGCTACCACAAGCCGTTTTCCATCATCATGATGGACGTGGACGACTTCAAGTCGTACAACGACAGCTTCGGCCACGCCACCGGCGACAGGCTGCTGGCCCTCATGGGGGAGATCATCCTGCAGACCATACGCGGGGTGGACGTCGCCTTCCGCTACGGAGGGGAGGAGTTCATCGTGCTGCTGCCGGAAACCAAGCTGGACAAGGCAATCCTCGCGGCCGAGCGCCTGCGCGAGAGCGTGCAGGTGGGCACAGCGAAGCGGCCGGTCGACGGGGCTGGACGCGGCGTCACCGTCAGCATCGGCGTGGCGAGCTACCCCGAAAACGCGGACAAGATGGACGAGCTGTTCAATATCGTCGATTCGCTCCTTTACCTTGCCAAGCGCTGCGGCAAGAACAAGGTATATCACCAGGAAAGCCTACAGATCCCCGCGCCATGAACCTATACCGGATACATTTTATGCCGGGCTTCCTGCTGGTGGGGGCCCTTTGCTTTGGCGCGCCCGCTTCCGCCGGGACGCCCCCTGCAACCGCTGCGCCGGGAGCCGTCGAGGCGACACAGCCAAGGCCCGAGGCGCAGTTCACCCCATCGCTTCGCTACGGGGACCGCCTGCTCACCGAGGACACCGTCTGGAAGGGGGCGGTGCTGGTGGAAGGGGCCGTGACCGTGGCGCCTCAGGCGACCCTGACCATCGAGCCGGGGACCGTCGTTCGCTTCGGGGGGAAAGACCCCTCCGGTGCAGTGCTGGTGGTACAGGGGAGGATCGCCGCTGAAGGGACCAAGGAATCCCCCATCGTCTTCACCTCCGGCTTCGCTGTTCCCGCTGCAGGGGACTGGCAGGGGGTGATGCTCCTGGGAAGCGAGAAGAGGAACGTCTTTGAGAACTGCCGCATCGACGGCGCACAGACCGGGTTGGAAGTCATCTTCTCCAAGCTGACGTTGAAGAACGTGCGGGCCGAGCGGAGCAAGACCGGTATGAGGTTCCAGGATGCACTCGTCGTGATGGAGGGGGGCGGCAGCAGCGACTGCGATACCGGCCTTAGTTTCTCCGAGAGCGAGTCGACGCTGCGCGACCTGCACGTGATCGGGAACCGCAAGGGGGTCGACGCCCAGCGCAGTTCCGTGTATTTGCAGGAGGGAAGCCTTTCCATGAACGGCTCCGCCTTCTCGTGCGACGACTGCCGCGTCAAACTGCAGGGGGGGGCTGTGTCGGACAACGGCAGGGGGATCACCCTGTACGAGAGCGAAGGGGCGGTGACTGGCGTGCAGGTGGCGCGCAACAGCGACTACGGCATTTCGCTCACCTCCTCCAGGATTAGGGTCACGGCGAACCATGTGACCGGCAACGGCAACAGCGGGCTTTTGGTGTTCGACGGCTCCTCCGTTGCCTGGGACAACGCCATCTACGACAACGGCTACGACCTCTACAACGCCGGCAAAGAGGAGTTCCGGGCCCCGGGCAACTGGTGGGGGGCGGCCGGACCCAAGATCTACGACAACGGGGGCGCGGGGAAAGTCCTCTCCGCCCCGCGGTTGGCAGCACCGCCTGAAGCAGGTTCCAAGTAAAAACAGTAAAAGATCACCACGTTTTTTTACCCAGAGAGGATGGAGATACATGATACGCAGAGAAGGCCGCGCGGCCGACGCCTTGAGAGAAGTCAAGATCACCCGCAACTACCTGAAGCACGCCGAGGGTTCTGTCCTCGTTGAGTTCGGGGACACCAAAGTCATCTGCAACGCAACGGTCGAGGCGAAGGTCCCTTCCTTTCTGAAAGGGAAGGGGAGCGGTTGGGTCACGGCCGAGTACTGCATGCTGCCGCGCGCCACCCACACCAGGAACCAGCGGGAATCGGCCAAGGGGAAACTCTCCGGCCGCACCCACGAGATCCAGAGGCTGATCGGGAGGTCGCTGCGCGCGGTGGTCGATCTGGAGCTTTTGGGCGAGCGCTCCATCGTCATCGACTGCGACGTGATCCAGGCCGACGGCGGCACCCGCACCGCCTCCATCACCGGCTCCTACGTGGCCCTGGCGGACGCTCTGCAGAGCCTGGTCGATGGCGGCGAGCTCCCGAAGAACCCGCTCAGGGAGGCGGTCGCCGCCGTGAGCGTCGGGATCGTCGACGGCGTTCCCTTCCTCGACCTGGACTACCCCGAGGACTCCAGCGCCGAGGTGGACATGAACTTCGTGATGACCTCGTCGATGCGCTTTGTAGAGGTGCAGGGGACCGCCGAGGCGGAGCCTTTCACCCTCGACCAGATGGACGCCATGCGCAGCCACGCGATGCTCGGCCTCTCCCGCCTCTTCGAGATCCAGCAGGAGGCTCTGCAGGCATGAAGGAGCTCCTGGTAGCATCGGGGAACAAGGGGAAGCTGCGGGAATTCGAGAAGCTTCTGGAGGGGGTGGTGGAGACCATCCTCTCGCCCGCCGGTTTCCCGGGGCTTCCCGAGGTGGAGGAGGACGGCGATACCTTCGAGTCGAACGCGCTGAAAAAGGCGCGCTCGGCGGCGCTTTTCACCGGTAAGCCGGTTCTGGCCGACGACTCCGGGCTCTGCGTCGACTACCTTGGGGGGCGCCCCGGCGTCTACTCCGCGCGCTTTGCCGGGGAAGGGGCGGGAGATGCCGCCAACAACGCGCTCCTCTTGCAGGAGATGGCAGGCGTGCCGCAAGCAGAGCGAACCGGCGCCTTCCACTGCGTCATCGCCCTTTGCCTGCCGGACGGAAGCTGCCAGACCTTCGACGGCATGCTGAAGGGGGAGATATTGGAGGCGCCGCGCGGAGAGGGGGGATTCGGCTACGATCCGCTCTTTCTCGTTCCCGAGTACGGGCAGACCTTCTCGGAACTCCCGATGGAGATCAAGAACGCCATCAGCCACCGTGGCCGCGCCATGCAGATGCTGAAAGAGGCGCTGCAAAAGAGGGAGAGTTTCTTACGCTAAGAGGCTAAGACGCAAAGAAAAACCCGTCCAACAGGGATGAAGGGGATGCAGGGGATAAGACATGAGCTTTGTTCTTCATCGTGATCCCTTTCATACATCTGACGACTCATAGTTTTTCTATTGTGCGAGCCAAATAGTTTTGCCGTTTACGGGAAAAATCTGCTTGCACAGCCGGAAATGCTGTGCTATAAACGTGCTTCTTGAATCGGGGTGTAGCGCAGCCTGGCTAGCGCACCTGCCTTGGGAGCAGGGGGCCGGAGGTTCGAATCCTCTCACCCCGACCACTCAAGTCAGCTTTTCTCTGCGCCTGTAGCTCAGCTGGATAGAGCAACGGCCTTCTAAGCCGTAGGTCAGAGGTTCGAACCCTCTCAGGCGTGCCAAAATTTAATATGGTGGGTATGGTGAAGCGGTTAACACAAACGACTGTGACTCGTTCATACGTGGGTTCGAATCCCACTACCCACCCCAATAATTAATGACCCCGTCTAAAAGCGGGGTTTGTTGTTTCAGCACTCAAAGTTCGCGAGAGTGGCGGAATTGGCAGACGCACCAGACTTAGGATCTGGCACCGCAAGGTATAGGGGTTCAAGTCCCCTCTCTCGCACCACTTACGATTTCAAAGGGTTATCCGCTAACGGGTAGCCCTTTTGTTTTTTGCGCCCAGCCTTTGCATCCTTTCTTGCCACCTTCCTGCGTTACCCGCAGATGGTCGTCTCTTTGGTGCTGCACCGTTTGCAAGTAAGGTTCTTCCTACCGCAGAACGGGATGGGTGAAGGGGCAGCGATCACTGCCATTCGGGAAAAATCCGGTATTATTAGCCCTGAGTGGCGAGTCTACACACAACCATTCAGGGGAGGTCACGATGAGATCAGTAATCTTGCTCGTGCTTTTACTTGTTGCCAACCCTTCCTTCGCGGTCGAGTCCGACAAGGTGTCGCATTTTGCGGGGAGTGCCGCCTTGGGGGGGGTCGCAGACAGCGTTGTCTATCACACCGCGACCCAGATGGGACCGGGGGAGAGGGTTGCTGCCTCCACGGGCGCAGCCCTGGTGCCGGGATTCATCATCGAGTGCGTGGACGAGTTCTCAGGCTACCACTTCAGCTGGCCAGATCTTCTTGCGGGCGCCCTGGGAGCCGGCACCGGTTCCGTTTTGGGAGAGCTTGTGAACGGCCAGTTCTGGATTTCCGCTTCCGGGCGCCAGGTGCGTTTGATCGGTCACTGGTGATAAATCCGGTGCGCAGGACCTCGTCCTAATTACCAAAAACGACCACAAAAAACAAAACTCCCCGCCGGGGCTGCCGGCGGGGAGTTTATGTTTTGAAAAGAGGCTGTCTTAGTTATTTCGCCTTTATCATCTCTATTTCAAGGGTGATGTCGACGTCCTCGCCTACTGCGACGCCGCCGGTCTCAAGGGCCGCGTTGTACACGAGGCCGAAATCCTTACGGTTGATCTTGGTGCTGCCGACAACGCCGCTTCTCAGGTTGCCCCAGGGGTCTTTGCTCTCCTTGGCCGGTCCTTCAACGTTCAGCACCACTTCCCTGGTCACGCCGTGCAGGGTCAGGTCGCCGGTCACCTTGAGCTTGCCTTTGCCGGCCTTGGCCACCTTCTTGGAGGTGAAGGTCATCGTCGGGTACTTGGCGGCGTCGAAGAAGTCGGCGCTCCTCAGGTGCTCGTCGCGCTTGGCGACATTGGTGTTGACCGATGCTGTGTCGATGGTGACGGAAACCTTGGACTTGGTGATGTCCTTGTCGTTGAGTTCCAGGACGCCGCGGTGTTTTTCGAAACTCCCCTTGACGTTGGAGACCATCAGGTGGCGCACTTTAAAGCCGATGTTGGAATGGTCCGGGTCGATGTTCCAGGTGGAGGCGGAGGCGATGACGGGAAGTGCCAGTGCTGCTATGGCTGCGATGGATGCAAATATCTTTTTCATGGTGTACTCCTTTTTAGGTTTTTGTTTAATGGTTTTAGGTTATGTGTTTTGATGTCGAATTATTTGCTGAAAAAAAAGGCTTTGCTGTTATCCCTGTCCCTCCCGTATTCCAAGTTTCTTGCACAACTCTCCCAGCGTTTCCTGTTCCTGTTCGGTCAGGATGCTCATCTCCGACACGATGGCTGCCTCGACCCCTGCGAAAACGACCTCTATCAGCGCCCGTCCCTTGTCGGTGAGAACGACGGTGTAATAACGCCGGTCTTCCAGGCTGCGCTCCCGCCTGACCAGCTCCTGCTTTTCCAAGTTGTCTATGACGAGCGTGATGTTCCCGGTGCTCTTGAGGATCTTCGCGGCCACGTCGCGCTGGCACATGGCCCCCTTGTGGAACAGCGCCTCGAGGACCCCGAACTGGCTGATGGTGAGTCCCGCTTCGGACATCTTCCGACCCACCCTGCTGGTTACCGACTCGGAAGCCCGCATCAGCTTGGTGTAGGTGTTCAGTGCGCGATATGAATTTTTTTTCTCTGCCACGGTAACCTCTCCTGAAACATTCGATGTTTTATCGATTGATGTTAAGCTAATACTGTATCGATTGAATGTCAAACTATTTTTTTAAGCCCTCGGTATGAAATTTTTAAGTGGCTGTAAATACGGAAATAAGGGGTATGAAAAAACCGCTTCCGTAGTTACGGAAGCGGTCGTATAGGGCGGGCTTTCACCCCGCCTGATCCTGATGGGACAGTCTATTTCTTCTGGCGCAGTTCCTTCACCGGGTGCTGCCCCGCCAGCTCCAGGCGGTAGTCCTGCCCGTTCTTGCGCTGGTTCATATTGATCACTTCCTCGCTTGGCGCCCCCTGCGCGTTGAGCAGGTCCTGGCACTCGACGTAGCGCCTGTTTTCCGGGAGCTGGTCCGGCGGCCCGATCTCGGTCTCGAAGACGTTGTAGTCGATCTGGGTGGCCAGGATCTCCCTGACGTAATTCACCTGGGACTTGAACTGCAGCGGCGCCGGCAAGCTCTGTGGCAGGACCTGATCCAGGTCGACCCCCATCTTGCCGGCGATCTTGCCGAGGTTCTGGAGGTGGGTGAGCTCCATGCCCAGGTGCAGTTCCCAGATCGGCTTCACGTGCCGGTCGGTCTCTTCCTGCAGGAAGGACCAGTAGAGCCAGCACTCGTTGTACTCGTGCAGGAGCGCGTTTTCGATCCAGGGGGTCTGCGGGTCGAGCAGCGATTCGTACTGGGTGACGTGCTGTTCCTCGATCATGGCGATCTCCTGGTACAATCCCCGCCCGACCTGATCCTGCAGCGTGTTGCCGATGTTCATGTAGAAGTTCATGGTCTGCTGCTCGCCCGCCACGAGCGTCAGCGTGTAGAGCTTGGTGAGCGGGTCCGCCGCCATCCGGTTCATCGGCTTTCTCACGTCATCGAAGGGGTGGCGGTGCTCCTTGATGGTCGGGCGCCCCGGGGTGATCTCGGTCAGCTTCCCGACCAGTTTCTCGGCCTTCACCCCTTGGGTCATCTCCAGCAGGTTGGCGTAACGGTACAGGTGGTCGAAGTCCTCCAGAAGGCCGAAGTCGAAGACCTGCTTCACGTACGGGTCGGGAACGTTGGCGGCGAGGAAGGCGGTCAGATCGACCGCGACCTGCTCGTAGCCGATGGTGGTCTCAAGCGGCGATTCGTCGCCCGGCGAGAGCCAGTTGATGGTCTTTTGCTGCTGCTGCTCGACCCTGCGGGTGAGGGCCAGCTGCTTTTTCAGTTCAGGGTCGTTGCAGTTGCGGGCGAACTGGTGCGAGAAGATGGCCCCCTCTACCTCCACGCCGTTCATCAGGATGATGCGCGCCTTGGTGTAGGGATGCGCCTCGTTCTTGTCGTAGGGCTTGACGTTCAACTCCTGCCAGTTCCTCAGCTGCTTGTCGACGGCGATGCCGCGTTCCTTGAAGGGATTAAAGCTCACGTTGAACCTCCTTTGGTTAGAATTCGCCAATTATACAAAGAGGGGAAGGGCAGTCAAACTGACCGGTCCGCTTGACAGGGCTACTTCGTTCTCTATAATTGGCTGGATTAAAAAACATCAATAAGTACCCGGCGATGGCGAAACTTATTAAAATATGGTGCCTGGCGCTGCTCGTTGGGGCTGCATTGTGCGGCTGCTACGAGTTGCGCCCCACCTCGGGCGGCGGAAAGCTGACCGTGCTGCCGCAGGACGGGGTGCGGGCGCTGAAGCCCGAAGACGGCGTCTTGTGGCGCATAGCGCGGGAAGAACAAAAGTAGGGGGAGAAATGCGTACTGTTATCGTAGCCGCTCTTATGCTGGCGCTTTGCGCCGGGTGCTCCGCCCGGCGGGGGGAGCCTGTCTCGGAGCCGTTGAAGATCGACAACGCCAAGCTGGCCCGGGGGGAGCGTGGGTTCATGGCCCATTGCAACAAGTGCCATCCCGGAGGGGAGAAGGGGCTCGCGTTTGCCCTGAACAACAAGCCGTTGCCCGGGTTCATGATCAAGGCGCAGGTGCGGGCCGGAGCGGGCGCCATGCCCGCTTTCTCGAGGGAGCTCATAACCGGAGAGGAACTCGACGAGATGCTGGAGTACGTGACCCTCCTTAGGAGTTCGCCACCCCCGCCCGGGGAGAACCGATAAGCCGGTAGTATCTCACCCTGCCGCCAGAGGTGGGGAGAGTGCTTTTCTTTGCTTAGATCTTGCAAAAACCCCTCTTTAATGGAACAATACCGCGAGCTTTTGGCGGTTATTCTCTGAAGAGGGGCCTGAGACTATGGGTGGACCAGACAGCAAGCTGATCAAGGCACTGCATCTCGGTCTGGAGATATCGCAGATAAAGGATATCGACCTGCTTCTGGAGAAGATACTGACAGAGGCGCGCAGCTTCACCAATTGCGACGCAGGTTCCATCTATGTGAAGGAAGGGGACCTGCTCAGGTTCAGCCATGCCCAGAACGACACCATGCAACGCCGGCTGCCGGTCGGGCGCAAGCTTCCCTACGCGACCTTCACCGTTCCCATCAGCACTAGCTCGATTGCCGGCTACGTCTCGTTGAACGGCTCCATCCTCAACATCCCCGATGTCTCCTGCATCGACCCGGTCTATCCCTTCTCCTTCAACAGCCACTACGACGAGATGACCGGCTACCGTACCCGCTCCATGCTCACCGTCCCTCTCAAGAACCACCGGGACGACGTGATAGGCGTATTGCAGTTGATCAACGCCATGGACCGCGACGGGAGCGTGATCCCCTTTTCCGGCAACAACGACGACATCATCACCTATTTCGCCAACTCCGCGGCCAACGCCGTGGAAAGGGCCAAGATGACCCGCGAGATCATCCTGAGGATGAACCGCATGGCCGAGATGCGCGACCCGAAGGAGACCGGCCCGCACGTGAACCGGGTAGCCTCTTACGCCGTCGCGCTCTACGAGGCCTGGGCCACGAGAAAACGACTGCCGCAGCAGGAGATCGACAAGAACCGCGACGTGCTGCGCATGGCGGCCATGCTGCACGATGTGGGTAAGGTCGCGATCTCGGACACCATCCTGAAGAAGCCCGGGCGCTTCACCCCGGAGGAATTCGACGCCATGAAGCTGCACACCGTCTACGGCGCCGACCTTTTCAGCGACATCTACTCGGATTTCGACGAGTCGGCCGCGGTGGTGATCATGAACCACCACGAGAGGTGGGACGGTAAGGGGTATCCCGGGCACATCGACCCGCGCACGCGCCAGCCGCTGCCGGGGTTCGAGACGGGGCAGGGGGGGGCTCGCGGCAAGCGGGGGGCGGAGATCCCCCTCTTCGGCAGGGTCGTCGCCATAGCCGACGTCTACGACGCGCTCTCCTGCAGCAGGTGCTACAAGGAGGCCTGGGACCATGAAAAGGTCCTGGACACCATAAGGGAAGAGGCGGGCAAGCAGTTCGACCCGGAGCTGGTTGAGGTGCTGTTCGAGTGCTGCCTGGATTCCTTCCAACAGATCGCCAAGCTTTACCCGGATCAGCAGCCGTCTACGCTGTCGGCTCAGCCCTGATACTCAAGGCCAGAGCCGCCAGCCACGGAGCGCGCCATGACCATCGTCCCCAGTCCCGGGTGGGAGGAACTCCTGAAGCGGCTGGCCTCGCTCAAGGGGAGCGCGTTCTTCCTGGGGCGAAGCGATTCCGGCAAGACCACGTTGATCCGGTACCTGCTGACGCAACTCTGCCAAGCCGGCCACCCGGTGGCGCTCGTCGACGCCGACGTCGGGCAGTCCTCTCTTGGGCTCCCCGGCGCGGTGAGCCGGCGCAGCTTCCGCGCCGCTCCCGAAGAGGGCCCGCTTCGCTGGGAGCATCTCTCCTTTCTCGGCTCCGTCACCCCCGCTCCCATCCTTTCGCTGCTTGCCGCCGAGACCGGCAGGATGGTGCTCGACTCGCGCCAGGAAGCCCCACTTACCCTCGTTGACAGCACCGGACTGGTGGACGGTCCGCTGGGAGTGGCGCTGAAGCTCGCCAAGATCCGCGCCGTCGCCCCTGAACTCGTGGTTGCCGTTACCGGCGGCTCCGAGCTCGATCCCATCCTGCGTGCGGTGCCAGACAGGGTCGAGATCGTCCGGCTCCCTCCCTCTGACCACGTGCTGCGCCGCAGCCCGGTGCAGCGCATACGGCGCCGGCAGGCGAGGCTGGCGGCGCACCTTGAAGGCGCGCGGGAAACGATGATCGCCACGCGCAGGCTCGTCTTTTTGCACCGTGGCGCACCGGTGCACCCCGTTTTCACCCCGCCCGAGGCGGGTACCGTCATCGGCCTCAACCATCTCGCCGAGACCCGGGCGCTGGCGGTGGTGACCGAGGCGGATGCCGATTCGCTCACCGTTTCAACCGCTCTCTCCTCCCTGCGCGGCATCGACCGCGTGATCCTGGGGGATTTCAGCTACGATCCCAAGGCGCCGCTTTTAGGCGATGATGACCCGCTCCCCGAGGGTGAGAGGGTAGCGCGTGGAGGTCCGTGATGAGACATCTACTCCTGTTGTTGCTGGTTCTGGGGCTGGTGCTGCCGATGCGGCTTTTCGGGGATGAGCCCCGGGTGGCGGTGATCTCGGTGCGCGGCCCGATCAACCCGGTCACCTCCGGGTTCCTGAAGCAGAGCCTGGAGGCGGCGGGAAGACGCGGTGACCAGCTCCTTCTGGTCGAGATGGACACCCCTGGGGGGCTCGACACGGCGATGCGCGACGCGGTGCAGGCCATCTTCGCGAGCCCGGTTCCGGTCGCGGTCTACGTCACCCCTTCAGGAGCCCGGGCCGCTTCGGCCGGGGCGGTGATAGGGCTGTCGGCGGACATCCTGGCCATGGCCCCGGGCACCAACATCGGCGCCGCGCACCCGGTGGGGCTCGGTGGCGGCAAGCCGGACCAGGTGATGGAGTCGAAGGTGGTCAATGACGCCGAGGCGTATGTCGACAGCATCGCGAAAAAGCGCGGCCGCAACGTGGAGCTCGCCCGGCGCATGGTGCGCGAGAGCATCTCGCTCACCTCTGAGGCGGCACTGCAGCAGGGGGTGATCGACCTGGTTGCCGGGAACCGGCAGGAACTTTTGGAGAAGCTGGAAGGGCGCAAGGTGCTCCGGGGGGGGAAGGAGGCGGTGCTGCACCTTTCCGGGGCGCGGGTGAAAAGCTACGAGATGGGGACCCGGGACAAGATCCTCGACGCCATCAGTAACCCGGATGTCGCCTATATGCTGATGCTACTCGGGATCGCCGGGCTTTTTTTCGAGCTCTCCAACCCTGGGGTGATCCTGCCGGGGGTGATCGGGGGGATCTCCTTGCTCCTCTCGTTCTTCGCCCTGCAGACCCTGCCGGTAAACTACGCCGGCATCGCCCTGATCCTGCTCGCCATCGTCCTCTTCATCGCCGAGATCAAGGTGGTTTCCTATGGGATGCTCGCGGTCGGGGGGATTGTTTCCATGGTGCTCGGCTCGCTCATGCTCTTCCCCTCGCCGGAGCCGTACCTGCGCCTTTCCTGGAGCGTCCTCATCTCGACCGTGCTCCTCACCGCAGGGTTCTTCATCGTTGTCGTAGCCAAGGTGGTGCAGGCGCACCGGGAAAAGCCGATCACCGGCGCGGAGGGGATGCTCGGTGAGGAGGGGGTGGCGGACAGCGACATAGACCCCGAGGGGAGGGTGCTGGTGCGCGGCGAGTACTGGAACGCGGTGAGCGGCGAAACTATCCGGGCGGGGGAGAGGGTGCGGGTGGTGGAGGTAAAGGGGCTGCATCTGACAGTCGAAACCGCTGGCAAGGAGAAAATCTGAGGAAACCTCCCCCCGCTGGGGGGAGGAGCCAATTAGTAGTGGTGCGGGACTGGGAGGCACCCCTCTTCGTTCAGTGCATTTAGATAGGCGCCGCGCAGATCGAGAAAGGCCTGCGACAGCCTGTCGATCAACAGCGTGTGGCTGCAGCCGATCAGCTCCAGGAGCCCGTTCTGCTTGTTGGCGATCAGCCGCTCGATATGGGCGGACCTGCGGTTGATCTCGACGTGGGTGTGCCCCTGGGCATGGCTCACCAGGCTCAGGGTCGCATCGGTGACAAAGACGTCGATGGAGTAGATCGCCGCAACCTGCGGATGCTCCTTCAGCTGGAATACCACCCGCATCTCAGGATGCGGAAATTCTATCCCCGGAAGGTGGTCCGGCCCCACGTAGTGCGACGCCGCTACCGGCAACACCTCGATGAAGCAGTTCAAAAGGGTCGACTCAATGTCTATGGGAGTGCGTACCGGCAGTTTCAGGGCGGCCCGAGAAAACTGCTCTCCATGTTCCAGGTAAAGTGAAAGGCGCATATGCTCACCTGTGCTTTTGTGGGTGGATTGACAAGATAAAAATAAAGCCGACCTGCGTGAAAAATCAAGCCTGTCACCTTAATTATCTTTCCCTCATCTCTTTCCGGCGCAGCTCGAACAGCCGCGCTCCACGCTGCTTCACCGGCTCCGGCGCCGACATCTTCCCCGCGGCGTCCTTCGCGCTGTGGCATTGCCACGTTGTCAACGCGCGCTTCTCCCTATATGCTTTCCCCCGGGCTCTTTTCCGGGAGCGGTCAATCCCTCCCTCTGGGAGAGTGGATGGGGTGAGGGATAAGGAGGTAGTTTCAGATGAAGGCTGAAGTGGTTTCGGTGCGCTACCGGATTCCCCTCACCGAGGGGCAGGCGCAAAAGCTCAGGCGGACCTGGCCCAACGGCGACCCGTTTTACTCTTACGAGAAGATGGAGCGCTACCTGGAGCCGCTCCTGGTCGAAGATCTCAACTGGCACCACTACTCGGGGAACTACCTTTACTTCACCGTCTATGGGGACGACATCGAGGCGACCTTGGCCGACGCCATGAAGGTGTTTGAAGCGAGGCTGGCGATGCTTGAGGGGAGGAAGGCATGAAAACGGTACTGGCGGTCTGGATCGTGCTCTTGCTGTCGGTGACGTCCGCGCAGGCGTCGCGCGGGGAGATGGCACGCGAGCTCTTGCTGGAGACCAACGTCGCCCGCTCCGACCCCGCCCGCTATGTCGGCTACCTCAAGGAAATGAGGGGGTACTTCATCGGAAAGGGGTACCGGGTTCCCGGTTCTTTCAACCTGGTCATGACCAAAGAAGGTGTGGCCGCCGTCGACGAGGCGATCGCCTTTCTCTCCCGGCAGCGCCCCATTTCCGCCCTTTCCTGGTCGCCGGGGCTGGCTCGGGCGGCAGCCGAACTGGTCCGGGAGCAGGCCGGTTCGGGGGCGACCGGCCACGAGGGGACGAGCGGCGACCTGAAGCAGCGCATCGAGCGCTTCGGCGCCTGGCAGGGGAGCATCGCCGAAAACATCGGCTACGGTCCCGACACGGCGCGCCGCATGGTGCTGGAGCTTATCGTTGACGACGGCGTATCCGATCGCGGGCATCGAAAAAACATCTTCGAGCCCTCCTTCGGCACGGCGGGCGTCGCCTGCGGTCCGCACCCGATGTACCGGAACATGTGCGTCATGGATTTCGCAGTTGGATACAAGAGCAAGTAGAGCGGGCCGCACCCGGAATGAGCGCCCCTTCATCTCTCACCAGTAATTGCTTGACACTCCCGCCCCAAATACCTATAGACTAATGGCTCGTTTCTCCACCCGAATCCGTCTCCCCCCCTCACCGGGGCCAATGGGGATATATGTACTGGGAATCTTTCGGCTTCAAAGAGGCGCCTTTCGCGCTTACCCCTAATCCCTCGTTCCTGTTCCTAAGTTCACCGCATCAGGAGGCGTTCGCGCACCTGCTCTTCGCCATCGAGAGCCGCGCCGGCTTCATCGAGCTTTCGGGCGAGGTGGGGACCGGCAAGACGACCATGGTGCGCACGCTCTTAAACCAGCTCGACCCGGAGACCTACCGCACCGCTCTCATCTTCAACCCGACGCTTTCGCCCCTGGGGCTTTTGCAGGAGGTCAACTCCGAGTTCGGGCTTAACTGCGACAGCTGCGACATGCGCGAGCTGCACACCACCCTGAACGCCTACCTCCTGGAGGAGAACCGCGCCGGCCGCACCGTGGTGCTGGTGATCGACGAGGCACAGAACCTCTCGGTCGAGGTGCTGGAGCAGGTCCGGCTCATCTCCAACCTGGAGACCGACAGCGACAAGCTGATCCAGATCGTGCTGGTGGGGCAGCCGGAGCTGAACGCGCTCCTGTCGCGGGAGGAGCTGAGGCAGCTGGACCAGCGCATCACGGTGCGCTACCACCTGAGGCCCATGGGCTTCGACGACACCTGCGCCTACGTGAGGCACCGCATCCGGTTCGCCGCAAACGGGCAGGAACCGCTCACCTTCTCGCTTGGCGCGCTCAGACGCATCTTCAAGTTTTCCGGGGGGTTGCCGCGCCTCATCAACGGAGTCTGCGACCGGGCCCTGCTGCTTGCCTACACCAAGGAACGCAAGGAGGTTTCCACCGAAATGGCGGCTCTTGCCATAGCCGACCTGCGCAAGTCCCTTCCCCGAAGGCGCCGCGCCGTACCGATGAAGGCGCTCTCGGCGGGGGTGGCCCTTTGCATCCTCGCCGTCGCCGGCTTCTCCGTGCTCTCCGGATCGCTGCTGCCGACGGAGCCTGCCACTCTTGAGACCACTCCCGCGCTGTCGCGCGAAGCGGCGCTTGCAGGGCTTGCGGCTGCCCCGGAGCAGCAGAACCTCCTTGCCTCAATGAACGCTGTGCTCGCCGCCTGGCAGGCCCCCGCGGCGCAAGCCACCCCCGGACAGCCGGCGACTTTGCGCGGCCTCGCCCGCCAGCGTGGGATGACGGCGACCAAGGTGTCGGGAAACCTGGACGCGCTGGCGCGCCTGGACGCCCCGGCGCTGCTTCACGTAGCGGTGCCGGGGGGAGGGGAGCGGCTTGTCGCCCTGCTCAGCATCGACCGTGACTCGGTGGGCGTGGCGCCGGCCATAGCCGGGAAGAACAGGCTCACCCGCGCAGAACTGGCGCAGATCTGGAGCGGCGGGGCGACCGTGCTCTGGAAGGACTTCCACGGCATCTCCTCCCGCGGCAAAGCTGCCGACAAGGCGGCCGGGGTGAAGCTGCTGCAGGAGCTTTTGAAACAGGTGGGTTGCTACGACGGCGCGGTGAACGGGGTGTTCAGCGTACAGACCCAGGGGGGCGTGGCCGAATTCCAGCGCCGGGAGCAGTTGACCGCGGACGGGAAACTCGGTGGGCAGACGCTGATGATGCTATACCGGCGCGCCGGAGGATTTTTCCCGCCGGGGCTGCAAACCTTGACCCACAACCAGGGGCGAATCTAGATGAGTCTGATCCTCGACGCGTTGAGAAAGATGGAACAGGAGCGCAGGAGCCGGCGCGGAGCGGCTAACGATCTGCGCCCGGAGGTGCTCCGCTACCGCATGGCGACCCAGGCGAAGGAGCCGGCCCGGTATCCAGTGGTGCTGATCGGCGTGGCGCTTTTATGCGTCGGCGTCGGCGCGGGGGTGCTCTTCAAGGGAAACCGGAGCGAGGCGCCCAGGGAGGAGACGGTCGCGGCCGCTCCGGCTCCCCAGCCGCTCCCCGCAGCTCCCCCCGCCGTCCCACTGCCTGCCGCTCCAGCCGTAGCACCTTCCCTGCAACCGGCCGCGGTCACGGCTCCACCCCCCTCCTCCCAGGGGGAGAGCGCTTCCTTGCCGGCAGCCGCCGCGCCTGCCAGACCCAAACCGGCGCCGGCCTCCTCTCGCCCGGCCGCTGCAGAAGGGGAGGTGGGGGGGCTGCGGGAACCCGCCGGGGTGCAGTCCGGGGCGCAGGACATCTCCATCTCGGGCATCGCCTACCAGGACGAGAGGCGCATGCGACGGGCGGTCCTTAACGGAGTCCTGGTGGGAGAGGGAGCCGAGATCGCCGGCGCCCGGGTGGTGGAGATCAAGGAGACCAAGGTCCGGGTGATGCGCGGCGGACAGATCTTCGACCTTCCTTTTTCTTCGGGGCATTAATACCGCTGAAAGGTTCCCCTAAAAACTGATGCGATGTCAGCAGGCTTGCCTGTGGCTTTCCCACTGCCGACCCGAACGGACCTGCCATGAAAGAGGCACCCCCAACAGAAAACGTGGAGCGGCTCGCCGGCTCGCTGGAGCGGGTCACCTTCCACAGCGAGGAGACCGGGTTCTGCGTGCTGCGGGTGAAGGTGGCCGGGCAGCGCGACCTGGTGACGGTGACCGGCGCCGCCGCCTCGGTGACGCCGGGAGAGTACCTTGAGTGCACCGGCTCCTGGCACAACGACCGGACCCACGGCATGCAGTTCAAGGCCGGGCACATCCAGGTGGTCCCCCCAACCACGCTGGAGGGGATCGAGAAGTACCTTGGAAGCGGCATGGTGCACGGCATCGGGCATCACTTCGCCAAGGTGCTGGTGAAATCCTTCGGCGAGGCGGTCTTCGACGTCATCGAGAAACACCCGGAGAGGCTTCTTGAGCTCCCGGGGATCGGCCGCAAGCGGATGGAGTCCGTCGCCGCCACCTGGGTGGAGCAGAAGGCGATCCGCGAGATCATGGTGTTCCTGCAGTCCCATGGCCTTGGGACCGCCCGCGCGGTGCGGATCTACAAGAGCTACGGCAACGAAGCGATCTTCAAGGTGACGGAGAACCCGTATCGGCTGGCCCTGGAGATCCACGGCATCGGCTTCAAGACCGCCGACGCCTTGGCTGCGAAGCTCGGGATCCCCCCCGATTCCATGATCCGCGCCCAGGCCGGGGTGCGTCACGTGCTGCAGGAGATGTCGGCCGGCGGCCATTGCGCCGCGCTGCGCGAAGAGCTGGCCGAGAGCGCAGCCAGGCTGCTGGAGATCCCGCAACCGGTGATCGAATCCGCCATCGAGGCGGAACTCGCCGAGGAGAACCTGGTCGCGGACCAGATCTCCGGCTCCCCCTGCCTCTTCCTCGCGCCGCTCTACAAGGCCGAGGTCGGCGTCGCCTCAGGGATTTCCCGCCTTAGCGCCGGCACCCCTCCCTGGGGCGGCATCGTCGCGGAAGAGGCGATCCCCTGGGTGGAGAGCCAGAAGGGGATCACACTCTCCGCCTCGCAGAGGGACGCCATCCGCCTCGCCCTCAAGAGCAAGGTTGTCGTGGTGACCGGCGGGCCGGGGGTGGGGAAGACCACGCTGGTCAACAGCATCCTGGGCGTCATCGGCAGAAAGCCGCTCCGGGTCACCCTCTGTGCGCCGACGGGCCGCGCCGCGAAGCGCCTCACCGAGTCGACCGGCATGGAGGCGAAGACCATCCACCGGCTGCTGGAATTCGACCCGCAGAGCTTCGGCTTCAAGCGCGGCAGGGAGAATCCGCTGCACACCGACCTCCTGGTTATTGACGAGGCGTCCATGGTCGACGTCGTGCTGATGAACAAACTCCTCCCTGCCATCCCGGACCATGCGGGTCTCATCATCGTCGGGGACGTGGACCAGCTCCCGTCGGTGGGGCCTGGGTGCGTCCTCTCCGACATCATCGAGTCCGGCGCGGTCCCGACCGTGCGGCTCACCGAGATCTTCCGGCAGGCCGCGGGCTCCAGGATCATCGTCAACGCCCACCGGATCAACCGGGGCGAGCTGCCCTTGAAGAACGAGGGGAAGGAACTCGCCGACTTCTACTTCATCCCGGCGGCGACTCCCGAGGACATCCACGACAAGCTCCTGCAGGTTGTCAGGGAGCGCATCCCCAAGCGCTTCGGCTTGGATCCGGTGCGCGAGGTCCAGGTGCTCACGCCGATGAACCGGGGCGGGCTGGGGACCAGGTCGCTGAACGCCGAGTTGCAGGGGGTGCTTAACGGCGGGGCTGCGCCCAAGGTGGAGCGCTTCGGCACCAGCTTCGCTCCCGGCGACAAGGTGATCCAGACGGTGAACAACTACGAGAAGGAGGTCTTCAACGGGGACATCGGCCGCATCGTCGAGATCCGGCCGGAAGAAGGCGCCCTCACCGTGGACTTCGAGGACCGGCTGGTAGAATATCAATTTGCCGAACTGGACGAGGTGAGCCTCGCTTACGCCACCAGCATCCACAAAAGCCAGGGGTCGGAATACGCGGCAGTGGTGATCCCGCTTGCCATGCAGCACTACACCATGCTGGAGCGAAACCTCCTTTACACCGCCGTCACCCGCGGAAAGAAGCTCGTGGTCGTGATCGGCGAGGCGAAGGCGCTCGCCATGGCGGTGCAGAACCACAGATCCCACCGTCGCCTGACCAAGCTGGCGGGAAGGATAGCACTTACGTAGCGCAGGGGGCGACCCGATTAGCCGGAAGAACTGATACAAAATCCAAGAAAGGGGACGGGATAACCTATGAAAACCATCGGCATGATTGGCGGCCTGGGCCCGGAAGCTACGCTTGATTACTACAAGCGCATCATCGAGGCGTCGAGAGGGGCCGGAACCCTCGATACCCCGGAGATCATCATCTACAGCGTGAGCCTGCAGGAGGTTTTGGACCTCGCGGCCCGGCGCGAGTGGAACCACCTCGTCTACCTGTTGACGGCGAAGGTGAAGGCGCTGCAGAAAGCCGGTGCCGATTTCGCCTTCATCTCGGCCAACACGCCGCACGTCGTCTTCGACGAGGTCCAGGCGAAATCCACCATCCCTCTTATCAGCATCGTCACCGCTACGCTGGAAAAGGCGAAGGGGCTGGGAGTGAAGAAAGTGGGGCTCCTGGGGACGAAGTTCACCATGGAGGAGAACTTTTTCGCGCCGCCGTTTTCTGCCGCCGGCATCTCCGTGGTGGTACCGCCTGCTGCCGACCGGGAGTACATCCAGGAAAAGCTGATGACCGAAATCGAGCTGGGCATCTTCAGGGAAGAGACGAGGGAAGGGCTTCTGGCCGTGATCGGCCGGATGAAGGAGCAGGAGAGAATCGACGCCGTCATCCTCGGCTGCACTGAGCTGCCGCTGATACTTTTAAAGGACGAATTCGGGATACCATTCCTGAACACGACGGCGATTCACGTGGAAAGCGTGGTGGAGTACGCCAGGAAGGAGCAGAGATGGTGACAGCAGCGAGCTTCAGAAAGGGGATCCTGGTCATGTTGGCGATGCTGTTACCCTCCGGAGCCGATGCCCTGGCACCGGCACCCACAGGCAACGGCGCCCTCTTCGAGACCCTCGAAAGGTTCCACGGCCACGCCTGCGCCGGTTCCCTCATCGGGGCGAGGCTCGGCCTGGCGGCGAAGACCGCGCTGAAGGCCGCCGGGGGAGAAGGGAAGCTGAAGGCAAAATGCTTCGCCAACAACTGCTCCATCGACGGCGTCCAGGTAGCGGCGGGGACCACTTCCGGCAACAAGGCAATCGAGGTGGTCGACGACAAAGAGACCCGCCTGCTCCTTTCCG
Organism: Citrifermentans bremense; assembly: GCF_014218275.1. Classification (NCBI taxonomy): domain Bacteria; kingdom Pseudomonadati; phylum Thermodesulfobacteriota; class Desulfuromonadia; order Geobacterales; family Geobacteraceae; genus Citrifermentans; species Citrifermentans bremense. The sequence continues at coordinate 3,351,460 of NZ_AP023213.1, read as the reverse complement.
CGGACAAGAACGGCCGCCAGGTCGAGGCGCGCCTGACCAGGGTCGCGGAAGAGAAGGGAAAGAAGTTTCGGGAGCTAAGGGGTAAAGGGAATGCGCTACCGGTCGGCTCTCCTGAGCGTCAGCAGGTGGATCGGGCTGCGGACGACATCCTCGGCTGGTTTCGCAACGCACCCGACGTCGCCGTGGTACAGGTAAGGGTGGTCAAGTAGCTGAAAACGGCGCCTGAAAAGCGCCGCGCGGTACTCCTCATCATGAAGCGGCTGGACGGAGGGGACCATGGACATCTCCAAAATGAAAACCCTGCTGCGGGCCTTGCGCTCAAGGAACTACAGGCTCTTCGTCGCGGGGCAAAGCGTGTCGCTGGTGGGGACCTGGATGCAGCAGGTCGCCATGAGCTGGCTCGTCTACCGCCTGACCGGCTCCGCCGTTCTCCTTGGCGTCGTCGGCTTCACCAGCCAGATCCCGACCTTCCTGCTCTCGCCGGTGGCGGGTGTGCTCGCCGACCGCTGGAACCGCAGGCGGATCCTGATGCTCACCCAGGCTCTCGCCATGGTGCAGGCGGCGGTTCTGGCCGCGGCCGTGCTCATGGGGGTGGTCCAGGTCTGGCACATAGTAGCGCTGAGCCTCGTGCTCGGCGTGGTGAACGCCTTCGACATCCCGGTCAGGCAATCCTTCGTAGTCGAGATGGTGGCGCACCGAGACGACCTCGGTAACGCCATCGCCCTCAACTCCTCGATGGTCAACGGTGCTAGGCTGATCGGCCCGACGGTGGCCGGCCTCCTGGTGGCATCGGTGGGAGAGGGGATCTGCTTCCTTTTGAACAGTGCGAGCTACCTGGCTGTGTTGCTGGCACTCGCGGCCATGCGCATAGAGCCCCGCGCAGCGAGTGCGAAACCCGGGCGGCACGTCCTGCACGAACTGAAGGAAGGTTTCGTCTATTCCTTCGGCTTCGCGCCGATAAGGAGCATCCTGCTGCTCGTGGCCCTGATGAGCCTGACCGGCATGCCTTACACCATCCTGGTCCCGGTCTTCGCCAAAGACATCCTGCACGGCGGCGCCCACACCTTCGGCTTCCTGATGACGGCGGCCGGTTGCGGCGCCCTCGCCGGAACCGTCTATCTTGCCTCCCGCGGCACGGTGCTGGGACTGGGGAGGCTGATCGTGACCTCGACGGTCTTTTTTGCCGTGGGGGTAGCCGGCTTCGCGCTCTCCGAGACCCTGTGGCTGTCGCTTTTGTCCCTGGTGGTGGCAGGGTACGGGGCCATGACGCTCGTCGCCTCCTGCAACACCATCCTGCAGACCATCCTGGAGGAGGATAAAAGGGGGCGGGTGATGAGCTTTTTCACCGTGGCCTTCATGGGGATGGCCCCCTTCGGGAGCCTGGGAGCCGGCGCCATGACCAGGATGATCGGCCCCAGGGACACCCTTCTTTTGGGCGCTATCTGCTGTCTCGCGGGAGCCGTGCTCTTCGCCCGGCACCTGCCGCGCATAAGGCAACTGGTGCGCCCGATCTATGTCCGTATGGGGATCATCAAGGAAGTAGCAGAAGGAATGGAAACCGCAGCGGAACAGCCTCCCATGCCGAAGCAGGAGCGCTGAGCCGCGGGGAAAGGTGCCTCTCAAGATGTTCGATTTTATCACCGCAGGGCTCGTACTCGGGCTCTCCGCCGGGTTCTCGCCCGGGCCGCTGCTCATGCTGGTCATCTCCGAGACGCTGCACCATGGAACCAGGTCCGGGGTGCGGGTAGCGCTCTCGCCCGTTATCACCGATCTTCCCATCGTGCTCGCCACCCTGCTCTTGCTGGTCAAGGTCTCCGGCTACCACGGGGTGCTCGGCGGGATTTCTCTCGCCGGTGGTCTCTTCGTCCTTGCCACCGGGTGGGAGTCGCTGCGCACCCGCCCGGTCCAGCTCGATCTCCCGAAAGAGCCCCCCAAGTCACTGAGAAAAGGGGTGCTGACCAATTTTCTCAGTCCTCACCCCTACCTGTTCTGGATCACCGTCGGCGCGCCGCTTTTGACCAAGTCGCTCAACATCGGCTGGATCGCTTTCTTCGCCTTCGTGGGGAGCTTCTACCTCTCTCTCGTGGGGGCCAAGATCGTCCTCGCCGTGGCGGTCGGACGGTCGAAGGCTTTTCTCTCCGGCAGGCTCTACCTCTGGATCATGCGTATTCTCGGGGGGCTCCTCGTCCTCTTCGCGCTGCTCCTCTTCAAGGAGGGGGTGGAGCTTTTGGGGCTGTTTCGGGGCTAAAACTCAGTCGAACCTGGAAAAGCGGGTAACCTCGACGTCGGCCATCAGGCGTTCCAGGTAGCGCGACTTGAGCTGCCGGCTTGCCGTGAGCCGTTTCACCGGGGGAAGCCTCAGTATCGCGCCGAGTATCGCGGCCATGGCGCGGTGGCTCAGGTAGGCCTGGTTGTCGAAGATCAGGTTCTGCAGCTTTCCCCGCTCAAGGGCCATCTGCACCAGCCGGTGCGCGGTGTTGACCGGGGTAAGGATCCGTTTCTCCCTGGCTTCGAGCCGCACCGCGGTCGTGTGGCAGTTGCGCGCGCAGACCCCGCATCCCAGGCAGAGCTCGGAGTTTAGCCGCGCCTTGCCAGGCATGCCGCTTCCTTCCGGGGCGCGCGTGAGCGAGATGGCGTCCACCGGACAGACCGCGACACACCTGCCGCAGCCGTCGCAACGGGCGGGGTCGGTAGCCTGGATGAAGTTGGTGGTGTACATGGCGTTGGGGATCGCCAGCCGGCGCGCGGCGATCATCGCCTCGCAGCAGCAGCCGCAGCAGTGGCAGAGGAAGTTGATCTGCCGCTGCACGTTGTCCGCGCACTGGATGAGGTTCAGGTCCCGCGCCTTTTGCAGCAGGTCCAGCCCTTCCACCCTGTCCACGCTGCGGGCGGCCCCGTGCCGGATCAGGGACTGGGCGGCGAGGTTCAGCGTCATGCAGATGTCCAGGGGAGCCCGGCACCCCTTTCCCACCTGCAGCATCTTATGCCGGCAGTAGCAAAGGCCGACCGCTATGTGGGTCGCGCTTTTTATCACCTCGCTGGCGCGCTCGTAATCCAGCACCTGGCATACCTTCTCCTCCGGTATCGCCTCCTCGTTCACCAGCACCCTCCCAAGCGGCGTCTCCCCCCCGGCGAAAAGGTCGCGGATGAAATCCTCCTCCACGTTGATGTAGCGGAAAAAAAGCCCGGCCAGCTCTTTCTGGTCCAGCTCCGGGCGCAGCCTCATCAGCGAGAACTCGAAGAACCCGGCCATGGGAGGGGGGAGGACGTACACCATCTTGCCCTCCCGCTCGATGTCCAGAAGGAGCGACCGGGACGCCATCTGCTCCAGCCTGCCGCGGGCCGCCTCCCTGTCCATGCGCCACACCCGCGCCGCCTTGAGCGCGGAAAACGGGCGCAGCGGCAGCAGGCTCAAAAGCCTCGCCTCCTCCTCGCTGCACAAAAGGGAGTAGATCTTCAGCAAGAGCTCCGACGGAGGCGCCCCCTGGGGGAACTTGTTCACGCGCTGCATCAGCCGGTGGTAGCCGTTTTCCTGCCGGTGCTCAGCCATGGCGCTCCCCCTTTCTGCGAATTAATGATGATCAATGCGAGATTATAGCAGCCGGCGGCAGGCGGACAAGCGGGAGAGGGCTGTCGGTCCCCCTCTGCCACCGGGCCTTTCGCCAACAGTAGGCTCCGGTCCGCAGGTGGGAGAGGGAATGGACCGAGGATAGATGGGAGAGTGATTTATTAATTAAGGAAATGGGAGCAGGGGCCGAAAAGAAGCAGAACCGACGCCTGCTGCTCTGGCGCCACCGAAAGGAAGCTGGGCAGAGATGAAAAGCTTGAGTCTCACCACCAAGATGAGCGCCATGGTTTCGCTGATGGTGACTTTGATCCTCTCTTTGCTGACCCTTGGGGCCTGCTGGTACCTCGAACGACAGTTCCGGATTACGGTCTTCAACCAGCAGTTCAGCATGGTGTCGTCCATGGCCGGGGAGATCGACGCCAGGATCCACGGCACCCGCAAGCAATTGGAGGCGCTCGCCGGCACCATCGATCCGGATGTGCTGGCCGGGCCGCAAAGCGCCCAGGAGTTTCTGCAGCTGCACCCGGAGGCCCTCTCGGTCTTCGACAACGGCATCATGCTCTTCTCCCCGGAAGGGGTCATGCTGGCGATAAACCCCCTGGAGCGTGAGATGGTCGGCAGGGACTACTCCTTCCGGGAGTATTACCAGAAGGCTCTGCGCACCAGAAAGACCGTCATCTCCGAACCCTTCATCACCACCCAGCATCACGGCCACCCAACAGTAGCCTTCGTAGTTCCCCTAATCGACAAAAGCGGCAGGCTCTATGGCCTGATCGGCGGCATGATCGATCTCCTCTCGGACAATTACCTGGGAAAACTGGGAGGGGTGCGGATCGGCAAGCAAGGGCACCTTTATCTCTTCAACAGCCAGCGCACCATGATCGTCCACCCGGACCGCGGCAGGATCATGAAGCAGGACGTGCCGCCCGGGGCGAACCTGCTCCTGGACCAGGCCCTGCTCGGCTTCGAGGGGGCGGGGGAGACGGTCACTTCCCGCGGGGTCCCCGCGCTCAGTTCCTTCAAGGCCCTGAGTTCCACCGGATGGATCCTCGGGGCGGACTACCCCCAGCAGGAGGCGTACGCGCCGCTCAGGGAAGCCAAGACGCTGCTGGTCCTGGCCCTTTTCGCCTCCCTTTGCGGCGCCGTCTTCTTCACCCACCTCTTCGTGCGCCGGCTCACCGCCCCCTTGCTCGCCTTCATCGGGCACGTGCAGGGGATGGGGGACCAGGAGCGGGAACTGGAACCTGTGGCGATCAGCACCGGCGACGAGATCGGCACCCTGGCCCGTGCCTTCAACCGGATGGTGCAGGAGATCCAGAGGCAGAGCATGGCCGCGCGCGAGCTGCGGCTGGCCATAGACCAGGCGCCGGTTACGGTGATGATCACCGACTCCGAGATGGGGATCGAGTACGTGAACCCAAACTTCACCAGGGTGACGGGGTACCAGGCGGAAGAGGCACTGGGAAAAGACCCCAGGGAGGTGCTCGGCTCGGGGGCCCATCCGGAAGCGTTCTACCAGGAGCTCTGGGACACGCTCCGCTCCGGCAAGGAATGGCGCGGGGAAATCCGCAACAAGAGGAAAAGCGGCGAGCTTTACTGGGAGAGCGTCTCCATATCGCCGGTGAAATCCCCAGGTGGGGAGATCAAAAACTTCGTGGGGGTCATGGAGGACATCACCCAGAGGAAGCGGGCCGAGGAAGCGCTGATCAGGAGCGATGAGCAGATACGGCTCCTTCTGGAGTCGACCGCCGAGGCCATCTTCGGGATCGACCTTTTCGGCAACTGCACCTTCGCCAACCCCTCCTGCGCCAGGCTTTTGGGGTACGCGGCCCCGGAGGAGCTGCTGGGGAAGAACATGCATCTGCTCACGCACCATACCTCCGCAGACGGTAAGCCCAACCCGGTACAGGAGTGCGCCGTCTACCGGGTGCTCAGGGGGGGCGAGGGGGAGCACAAGGACGACGAGGTCTTCTGGCGCCAGGACGGCTCCTGTTTCGAGGTCGAGTACTGGTCCTACCCGCAGTTGCACGACGGCGAACTGGTCGGTGGGGTGGTGACCTTCTTCGACATCAGCGAAAGAAAGCGCGCGCAGGCGGAACTTGTTCGGGCCACGGAGGCCGCCGAGGCCGCGACCCGCGCGAAAAGCGAGTTTTTGGCCAACATGAGCCACGAGATCAGGACGCCGATGAACGCGGCGCTCGGCATGCTCTACCTTTTGCAGCAGACGGAACTCTCCGAACTGCAGAAGGGGTACCTGGAGAAGGCCCAGACTGCGTCCGGGGTGCTGCTTGGGGTTATCAACGACATCCTCGACTTCTCCAAGGTGGAGGCGGGGAGGATGCTGCTGGAAAGTACCTCCTTCAGCCTTGCGGCGGTACTCTCCGACCTGCTGACGGTATCGCAGGCGACGCTCAGGGAGAAGCCTATCGAGTTCAGTACCAGGTGCGGCGCAGACATCCCGGAGCAGCTTGTAGGGGACCCGCTGCGGCTGGGACAGGTGCTTTTGAACCTCGCAAGCAACGCCATAAAGTTCACCGAGAAGGGTAAGGTCGAAGTGGAGGTGGCGCTCCTGGCGCAGGAGCAGGGGGAGGTGACGCTCCGTTTCTCCGTCGCCGACACCGGGATCGGGATGAGCCGTGAACAGCAGGAGTCTATCTTCACCCCCTTCACCCAGGCGGACAGCTCCACCACCCGCAAGTACGGCGGAACCGGGCTCGGGCTAGCCATCAGCCGGGAGCTGGTGCAACTGATGGGGGGGAGGATGTGGGTGGTGAGCGAACCGGACTGCGGGAGCACCTTCAGCTTCATCGCCCACTTCCTGCTGGCCGGGACAGCTGTGGGGCTGGCCGCTTCGGGGGGGGAGGGGACCGAAGCGGCGGTGGCGCCGGCCCTTACCGGGGTGCGGGTCCTGGTCGTGGAGGACAACCAGATCAACCAGGAGGTGGCCAGGCTGATCCTGGAGAAAGAGGGGATCACGGTGGACGTGGCGCGCAACGGGGCCGAGGCGCTCTCGCTGGTGCACCTGCCGCAGGCCTCCTACCACGCCGTGCTCATGGACGTGCACATGCCCGTCATGGACGGGCTGGAGGCGACCCGGCGCATACGGCTCGATCCAGACCTGGCAAGGCTTCCCATCATCGCCATGACCGCGAGCGTCTTCAGCGAGGAGCGGCGGCTCTGCCTTGAGGCGGGGATGAACGACCAGGTGAGCAAGCCCATCGACGTCCCCCAGCTTTTCGCCACGCTCAGGCGCTGGGTCGGAACCATGCCTGTTGCCGCCGAGCCCGATGCGGCGCAGGCGGAGCCGCAGCCAAGCGGCTTTCTCGATGAGGCGCCGGGGCTGGATCTGAAGCGGGCGCTGCGGGCGCTGGAGGGGCCCAAGCAACTGATGCGGCTTTTGACCCGGTTCCGCGAGGAGAACGAGTCGCTCATGGAGCAGCTCGGGGAAGCCGCTGCGGCGGGGAACCTGCAACTGGCCAGGCGATTGATCCACACGGTGAAGGGCTCCGGTGGCAACCTGGGCGCGACCAGGCTTTGCAGCGCCGCTGCCTCGCTGGAGACGGCGATGAGCGGCGACGACGCCCCGCTTTTGCACCAGACGCTGGAGAATTTCAACGAAAAGCTCCAGGAGGCCCTCGACTCCATACGCCTGCTGGAGCAGAGCTATGGGGTCGCCGAGGCGGCGTCGGGCGGTGAGAAGCTCAAGGTCTCGTCGGAGGAGCTCGAGCACGTGGCCGCCCTGGCGCGGACGCTGAAGCGGCTTTTGGAGGACCAGAACATGAACGCGCTCGGCCTGTGGGAGGAGATGAGGCCTCTTGTAAGCGGGGAACTTGCGGACCGGCTCGAAGTGACGCTGCAGGCGCTCGACTTCGGCGACGCCGGCACCATCCTGGGGGACATCATGCACAACCTGGAGCTATCGTGATGAACAACGGAAATGAAATCCCGCGCCAGAAGATCCTGATCGTCGACGACACGCCGGCCAACATCGAGATCCTTTACAAGATCCTCAAGGGGGAGTACGACGTCCTCTTCGCCAAGAACGGGGCGGACGGGATCCGGATCGTGCAGCAGCAGCTGCCGGACCTGATCCTTTTGGACATCATGATGCCGGGGATGGACGGCTACCAGGTCTGCCAGGCGCTCAAGGGGGACCCGCTGACCGCGAGGATCCCGATCGTCTTCGTCACCGCCATGAGCAACGAGGAGGACGAGACGAAGGGGCTGCAGCTGGGGGCGATCGATTACCTCACCAAGCCGATCAGCCCCCCCATCGTCCTGGCGCGGGTGAGAAACCACCTGCTGCTCAAGCGGAGCTCGGACCTTTTGGAGCAGCTCACCGCCCAGCTGGAGGAGAAGAACCGCGCGCTGGAGGTGCTGGCCCGGGTGGACGGGCTGACCGGCGTCGCCAACCGCAGGCATTTGGACGAGATGCTGCAGTTGGAGTTGCAGCGCGCCATGCGCAACGGGCGCTACCTTTCCCTGATCCTTTGCGACATCGATTTCTTCAAGAGGTACAACGACCATTACGGGCACGTGGCCGGCGACAGGTGTCTGCAGGCCTTGGGGGATCTGCTCAAGGGAAGCTTCAAGAGGGCGGGCGAGGTGCCGGCGCGCTACGGCGGCGAGGAGTTCGTCGTGGTGCTCCCTGACACCGCGCCGGAAACTGCAGAGGTGCTCGGAGAGCGGCTGCGCCGGATGCTGCAGGAAAAAGCGCTGCCGCACGAGGAGTCGGAGCTTGGGGTGGTGACCATCAGCGTCGGGGTTTCCGGGGGACTCGTGGCGCGCGGCCAGGAACCGGAATGGTTCATAAAGGAGGCGGACCGGGCGCTGTACCACGCCAAAGCCAGCGGGCGCAACCGCGTCGCACTATCTTCCCACTGCCCGCCAGAGCCCGGCGAGCCCCATCAGTGCTACGGCGACGCCGGCCAGCCGGAGCATGACCCGGTGCAGCTTCCCGGATATGGCGCTTGACGCGGTACCAAGGCCCAGCATCACCGGAACGGTTCCTGCCCCCAGGGCCGCCATGGTGGCGGCGCCGGTGAAGGCGCTGCCGGTTCCCGCTGCGGCCACGAGCGGCGCGTAGACCATGCCGCAGGGAAGGAGCCCCAGGATAAGTCCCAGGGGGAGTGAAGCCAGGGGCGTGCTGGTTGAGAGAGCGCGTTTCAGCGGGCCGGAGAGAAAGCGTGCCGCGCCCCGCTCGAACGTTGAGAGATTCAGCGCCTCCAGGCCGAGCGCGGAGCTGAGCCCGAGCATGACGACCAGGAGGTTCGCGCCGGCCAGAAACCAGAAAGAGGCGGACTTGAGGGCCACAAGGTCCAGTGAAGAGCCGGCGAGCCCGGCGACCGCTCCGAGCAGGGTGTAGGTGGCGACCCGCCCCAGGTTGTAGCAGAGCTGGGAGCAGATGCGCGCCGCGAGCGGAGCGCCGCTGTCCCTTAGAGAAAGCGCCGCCACGACACCGCCGCACATCCCAATGCAGTGGAAGCTTCCCGTGATCCCCGCCAAAAAAGCCAGCCATACTACCAGCATCGAACCTCCAACTTTTTCCTGCTTCTTTCCTAAGCTCCTCCCCCCAGTGGAGGGTGAGAATTGGGGTGGGGGAGAACCGCCGCCTGTTTACTTCTTTGGAGTTTCCCGCTCGTCTTCCTCGAGCATCCGGTGCTTGGGGCGCTCCATGTCGTGGAATTCCCCGCGCTGCACCGCCCAGAGAAAGAAGAGCCAGCATCCGCAACCGAGAAAGAGCGACAGTCCCATCAACGCGATAAGCGAGCTAACCATTTCTCCTCCTCATCAGCCTGAGCGAATTGCCGACCACGCAGATCGAACTGAGCGCCATGGCTGCGGCGGCGTATACCGGCGTCAAGCGCCCGGTCATGGCGAGCGGTACGCCGACCACGTTGTAGAGAAAGGCCCAGGCCAGGTTCTGCCGCACCACCGCCATGGTGCGCCGCGCCATCCGGTGCGCCTGGGCCAGCCGCTCCAGGTCGGGCTTGGCCAGCACCAGGTCGGAGGTTTCCATGGCGATGTCGGTCCCCCCCGCGACGGCGCAGCCTACGTCCGCAGCCGATAGGGCGGGGGCGTCGTTGATGCCGTCGCCCACCATGAGCACCGTGCTTCCATCCTCGCGCAGCCTCTCGACCTTCGCCGCCTTCTCCGCCGGGGAAAGCTCCCCCCAGGCCCGGTCCATGCCGGCCGCGGCCGCCGCCTTTTCGCTGCACTCCTGCCGGTCGCCGCTGAAAAGAAGCGTCCCGATCCCCTCCCTTTTGAAGTAGGAGACGAGCCCGGGAGCGTCCTCCCTGATCCGGTCCTTCAACACCAGGCAACCGCAGTAGCGACCCCTGTGCGCGACCCCTACCACGATCCCCCCCTCCGGCGACTCGACCCGGTCCGGCACGCCGCCGGCGCCGGTCCGCCTCAGAAAGCAGACGCTGCCGACGGCGACCGCTTCCCCGGCGACCCGGCCGGTGACCCCGCCGCCGGCGAGAGTTACCAGTTCCTCTCCCACCGGGTAGGCGATGCCGTTCGCCTGAGCGTAGTCGCGCACCGCTTTGGCGATGGGGTGCAGCGACCCGCGCTCCACCGCCGCTGCCCAGGAAAGCACCTCCCGGCGGGAGAACCCGTAAGCCGGCTGGACGTCGACCAGCATGGGAGCCCCGCAGGTGAGGGTGCCGGTCTTGTCGAAGACGGCGACGGTGACCCGGCTCAGCCGCTCCAGGATATCCCCCCCCTTGAAGATCACCCCTGCCGAGGCGGCCGCGCCGGTCCCGGCGAGGATTGCCGTGGGAGTCGCAAGCCCCAGGGCGCAGGGGCAGGCGATGACGACGACGGCCAAGGAGGTCATGAGGCTCAAGCCGAATTCCCCGCCGCGCGAGTAGTGCCAGCAGAAGGTGGCGATGGCCAGGGTGAAGACCGCGGGGACAAAATAGGCGCTGACGCGGTCGGCCAGGCGCTGGATCGGCGCGCGGCGGCTCTGCGCCTGCTCCACCAGGCGCGCCACCCGCGCGATGAAACTCTCCTCCGCCTCCCTTTCGCAGCGCACCCGGACCGCCCCGGTCAGGTTGCAGCTCCCGGCTATCACCTGGTCCCCCACTTTCTTGAAAAGGGGGAGCGGCTCGCCGGTCGCGGCGGATTCGTCGACGTCCGTGGCCCCCTCGGCTATGGCGCCGTCGACCGGGAAGCGCTCCCCTGGCGCAACCAGGATCAGGTCACCCCGACGCAAAAGCGACGGGTCCACCGGCTCCAGTTCCTCCCCCTTGAAGCGCTGCGCCTCCCCGGAGCAAAGCTCCATCAGCCTCTCGATCCCCCCCGAGGCCCTCCGCTTGGCCGCATTTTCCAAGAGCCTCCCCACGAGGATCAGGGTGACGATCATGGCCGCGGTCTCGAAGTACACCTCGCCGCCTGCGAAGGTCGCGTAGACGCTGTAGCCGTAGGAGGAAAGGGCGCCTGTGGCGACGAGGAGCTCCATGTTGGGGGAGCCGTTGACGATGCCGCGCCAGGCGCCGCGGAGAAAGGGCCAGCCGCAGTAAAAGACGACCGGCGTGGTCACAAGCAGCGAGAAGAGCTGCAGGTAATTCTTCATCTGCTGGTCGATCCCCTGGAAGAATCCCGCGTAAAGGGCGAAGGCGTAGGCCATGAGCTGCATGGAGAGAAATACCGCGGTGCCGAAGCGAAAGAGGAGGTCCTTCTGCTCCTTTAGCGCCACCTCTTTCGCGGCGTTGCGGGTGTAGGGGCGGGGGAGGTAGCCCAGCTCGTCTATCCTGGAGAAGATCTGCGCCGGCGAGGTGCGCGAGCCGTCGAAGATGACCCGCGCCCTGCCGGTCGCATAGTTGACGCGGGCTTCCAGCACGCCGGCGATCCTGCCGATTATCTTTTCGTTGAGCCAGACGCAGGAGGCGCAGCGGATGCCGTCGATGATGATGTCGATGGCGCTTCCCGCACCCGCCGTGTAGACGAAGCGGGCAAGGTAGCTGTCCTGGTACTTCCCCTGGAAGGCCTTGGGGGATAGCCCCGTTTCCCGCCACTCCCGGCGCCGGTAGAAGTCGTCGAGCCCCGCCCCGCTGATAACGAGGTAGGCTCCATGGCAGCCGTGGCAGCAAAAGTTCAGGGTGGCGCCGCCGGCGCGCTCCTCGACCAGCACCCCGGCGGGGATCTCCGCTCCGCAGTGAAAGCATGGGAAGTGGGGAGTCGTCAATTGAAGAACACCACCCTCTGGCTTGCGCTGGCCTCGCCTCTGGTGAAGCGCAAAACCCCCTGAAGCTCGCTTTCAGCGGTTGCCGGCCACGGCGCCCGGAATACCCCCGGCGCGCTCTCGAGAAGCTGCAGCGGGGAGGCTGCCCTTTTTTCCCTTGTTGGGTGCAGGGAAAGCTTGCCGCCGGCAACCGGCGCCCCCTTTTCGTCGCAGACCCGGACCAGCAGGTCGCGCCCGGAAAGCGTCGCCGTCAGGGTCCAGTCGAGCCCGGGGTTCCTGGCGCCGCTTTCGGTGCGGTCGTAGTTGAGCCCGTTCTGGTAGTAGTCGGGGTCGGTGACGCGGCTACCCAGGTGGCCGGAAGCGAAGAACGTCGCGGCCATCCCCGCGATGAAGACGCCGAAGAGCGTCAGCAGGACGACACGGTAGCAACAGGTGGTTTTCGCGGTGCGCTTGGTCATGAGATTCGTCCTTTATCGCTACTCTACTGCCACAGGGAGCGGCGTCGCCGCCAGCACCTTTCCTTCCGACACGAGCCTCAGCTCGCCAGTGAGCGCGCCCGCGGGCGCCGGGTTCACCTTGAGAGCCAGGTCGACCTTCCGGTTCGCGTTTCCCGGTATCCGCAACCCCTGAACCGGACCGATCAGCTCCACCCGGCGCCCCGGCAGCGGCGCCGCTTCCAGCGAGAAGGCTCCGCCGCGGGTGGCGCGGTTCTCCAGGTAGACGGTGTAGAAGTTGACCAGTGAGCCATCGGGGAGGAGCTTCACCTGGGCGCCGGCCGCACGCTGCAGTTTCAGCGTCGCCTCCTTCCTCCCCGCGATACCAAAAGCAAGAAGCGTCGCCAGCAAAAGGAGCAGCGCCCCCAGGATGATCGCCTTCCGGTTCAGCCTGACCGGCTCTCCAGGCGCGTTGCCGAAGCTGTAGCGGATGAGACCCTTGCCGCCTCGTTTGCCCATCACCTCGCGGCAGGCGTCGAGGCAGCGTCCGCAGTTGATGCACTCGACCTGCAGGCCGTCGCGGATGTCGATCCCCATGGGGCAGGCCCTGACGCAGGAGCCGCAGCGAAGGCAGGCATCCTTGCGGGCCGGGTTGAACTCAAGCGTCAGGGTGCCGCGCTCCATGGTCATGAGCTGGATCCTGCCATAGGGGCAGACGCTCTTGCAGAAGCTGCGCCGCACGAAAGCGAGGTCCAGGTACACGAGCAGCAACACGGAGGTGAGGGTGATCCCGGCGACAGCGCCGATATCCCCGCTTGTAAGCCGCTGGAAAAACTGCGGCGGTGCTATGAAGTACCAGACCATGTTGGAGGCGACCAGCGCGGAGAGGGCGAGGTAGGAAATATGTCGCGCCAGCCGCTGCCAGGGTGCGGGGGGGAGCCCGCCGAGCCTCGCGTCGGCCCAGTCGGCCAGGTCGCACAGGGTGGTCTGGGGGCAGAGCCAGCCGCACCAGACCCGGCCAAAGAGCATGGTGACGAACAGGAAGCCAAAGACCAGGATCAGCACCACGATGAGGAAGAGGTAGAACTCCTCGATGCGCAGGCTCGCGCCGAAGAAGAGGAGGGTCCTGCTGCCGGCGTCCAGGCGCAGCAGCGATTGCCCCCCGGCCTGGAGAAAAGGAATCGTCAGCAAGAGGAGCGAGACCAGCCACTGTACGCCCTCGCGCCAGGGGGCCAGGCGCCCCTGCGGCTTCACCCCTTGCTTCAAAGCGACAGCACGAACTGCACTAGCCCCTGCACCTTGTCGCCGGACAGGTCGTTCTTGAAGCTCGGCATTCCACCTGGGCGGCCGTCGACGATGCTAGTGGTCACTTCGGGGGCGCTCCTGCCGTACTTGTAATTTTTGCTGGTCAGGTCGGGGCCGATGCCCCCCTTGCCGTCCGCTCCGTGGCAGGCGGCGCAGCGCTCGCCGAACTCTTTCTTCCCCTCGGCGATCAGGTCGGTGCTCCGGATCTCCTCGTTGGCGCTGCGGGGTGAAGCCTCCTCGTGCTTCTCTTTCTGGACCGCCAGCCGGGCCTCCTTTGCCTTCTTGATCTGGTCGAACTCGGCGTACGAGCTCCAGCCGCTGAAGAGGTAATACCCCATGAAGGGGATGGCCCAAAGGATCAGCCCGTAGAACAGGATCCTGAAAACCAGGGGGGATTTCTTTTCCGGTCGGTACCTGATGCCGTCGTATTCCTTATTTTCGTCGGACATCTCGTCCTCCTTTGTCTGTCTCTTTGGGGTGGTCGTCGTCCATCATCCGGTACTTGGGCTCCTCGCCGCGGGCCTTGTGCTTCTTGCTGTAGGTCCGTGCCACGATGGCGGCGAAGATCAGGAAGAGCGCGATAGTGACCCCGAGGTAGTAGATGCTCGCCAGATCCATGTTAGCGCCTGTGCACGGATTTGATGTAGGTGACCACCTTCCAGGTCCTCTCTTTGCCGAGGGAGTCTCCGAAGCCGGGCATCCCGGCCTGGGTGCCGCTGTAGATGATGCCGAAGACCGCCGCGTCCGGCTTGTCCATGTCGCGCAGGTCCGGTCCCACCTCGCCCTTCAGATCCTCCCCATGGCACTGGGCGCAGTGCTCTCGGTAGAGCGCCTTTGCTTCCGGGAGCACTGCCTTGTTGTCCTGGAAGGGGTTCTTGAGTTCTCCCATGACCTCGGCGCGGCCGGTCTTTCTCCAGGGTATGTCGTTACCCACCTTCTGCAGGTAGGCGACCATGGCGTCCAACTCCGTCTTACCCTTGAGCGCATCCAGGTCCGCCTGGGTGTAGGGGAAGCCGAGCGCCTTCATCTTCCGCTCGGTGAGGCTCGTGTCGAGCGGCTGCTGCATGAAGGCGTAGGCGGGCATGTTGGAGCGCGGCACCATCGAGCGGGGATCCTTCATGTGCTTCACGTGCCAGGCGTCCGGGTACTTGCCGCCGATCCGGGCGAGGTCCGGGCCGTTTCTGCGGGAGCCCCAGAGGAAGGGCTGGTCGTAGACGAACTCGCCGCTTTTGGAGTACTCGCCGTAGCGCTCCACGTCGGAGAGAAGCGGCCGCACCGTCTGGGTGTGGCAGTTGTTGCACCCCTCGCGGATGTAGATGTCGCGCCCCTCGAGCTGGAGCGGCGTGTACGGTTTCACCGAGGCGATGGCGAGTTTCGGGTCGTTGATCCACCGGAAGGGGAGCACCATGGTGATGACGGTGCCGACCAGGATGGTGAGGGTGGCCAGGAGCAGGAAAACGATCGGTTTATTCTCTATCATGGCGTCTCCTCCCTAGGCCGTCTGCGCCGCGGCATGCGTCTTCGAGCCGGCGACGGTCTTCCAGATGTTGTAGAGGAACACGCTGAGCCCGGCGAGATAGACCACCCCTCCCATGGCCCTTATGTGCCAGTAGGGGTAGATCTCGATCATGGTCTCCATGAAGCTGTAGTGGAGGCTTCCGTCGGGGTTCGTCGCGTTCAGCATCGCCGCCTGCTGCACCCCGGCGATCCACATGCTGATGGAGAACATCAGCTGCCCGGCGAGCACCAGCCAGAAATGGATATTGGCCAGCCGTACGCTGTAGATCTCGGTACCGTAGATGCGCGGGACGGTGTAGTAGATCGCGGCGAACAGCACCAGCGAGACCCATCCCAGCGTCCCCATGTGCACGTGCCCCGGGACCCAGTCGGTGAAATGGATGAAGGCGGAGAAGGTCCTGATGGCCTGGGAGGGGCCCTGCAGCGTCTGCATCCCGTAGAAGGTGATGCCGAAGATCAGGAACTTGACCAGGTAGTTCTCCCGCATCTGGTGCCACTGGCCGTTCATGGAGAAGTAGCCGTTGAAGACCGCGGCCCAGGAGGGGGCGATCAGCATCACCGAGAACCCCATGGCGAGAGTCTGCACCCAGTCGGGCACCGGCGCCCAGAGCAGGTGGTGCGCCCCGGTCCAAAGGTACATGAAGATGAGGCTCCAGAAGGCGATCACGCCCATGCGGTGGCTGTAGATGGGGACCCCGGTCGCCTTGGGGAGGAAGTAGTAGAAGATCGCCAGGGGGGGAGTGGTGAGCACCATGGCGACGGCGTTGTGGCCGTACCACCACTGGACGTTGGCGTCGTTGGCCCCGGCGTAGGCGGAGTAGGACTTGGTGAGCGAGACGGGAATAGAGGCGTTGTTTACCAGGTAGAGCACCGCGACGCCTGCCAGCGTGGCCAGGATGTACCAAAGCGAGATGTACATCTGCTCCTCGCGGCGCTTGACGATGGTCATGACGATGTTAACCGCGAAGATGACCCAGACCACCACGACGAGGCTCGCTACCGGCCACTCCAGCTCGGCGTACTCCTTGGAGCGGTTCATCCCGAGGGCGAGCGTCACAGCGGCGAGTGCAATGGCGAGGTTGAAGAGCCAGAGCTGGATCCGAGCGAGGCCCGGGCTCCAGATCCCGGTACGGGTGAGGCGCTGGGTGATGTAGTAGAAAAAGGCCATGAAGCTGCCGATCCCCCAGCCGAAGATGCCGGCGTTGGTGTGCACCGGGCGCAGCCGGCCGTAGGTCAGGTAGGGGGGGAGGTTCAACTGCGGGAAAGCGATCTGGAACGAGATCAGCACCCCGACCAGGACCGCCACGAGTCCCCAGACCATGCTCCAGGTGATGAACCCCTTGACGACGTCGTCCGCATAACCTTCCTGTTGATTCATGCCAGCCTCCTGGAGATGGATGGGAAATTGCTCTCTCAGACGTTGCTGCGCTTGCTGCAGCTTCTGTATTGTCAGTCATAACGTACTGGATGTTCCAGCTTTTGCAGTATCTCTAATCTCTGTGGCAGATAATATGAGAGTACCAAGCCGGCAACAACTTGTTAGTTTATGGTGCAAACCGAGTTTAGCAAGCGACAAAGCGGTATACGTTGTGCCTGGTAAAAGAACCGCTCCCTCTATGTCGGTTTCTTTCCACCTTTTTTCTCGTCCAGCGGTTCCGGTTTGCAGAGCAGCGCCTCACTGTGCGCCGCGCGTGCGCACTTGCGGCAGATGAAGCGCGGTTCCGCCACTAGTTTCTTCAATTCCTTCAGATTCTCCTTTATTTCGTCCTTGTCCCACTTGCATAGAGGCTTATTTTCTTTCGACATCGCAGGATCTCCTTTGATAGTGGTTCGACCAACTCTCTTTGAACTGGCGGTGAAAGTTCTCATTTTCTCTCATAGCCCGACTAATGCCATTATATTAAATAAATTTAATCGCAATCTGGCTGCGGAGACGGTTGAAATGGATTCCTTAGTCGTTATAGTAGTTGAACTTTCAAAAAACTTTACTACTTCAATGTTAAAGGGGGATACAGTATGTCCATGTTTTGCCGTCAGTGTGAGCAGGCCGCCAAGGGAACCGGATGCGATGTCATGGGTGTCTGCGGGAAGAGTCCCGAAGTGGCGGCGCTTTTGGACCTTTTGCTCCACGGTCTCAAGGGGCTTGCCATCTATGCCGACAAGGCGCGTGCACTGGATGCCCGCAACACCGTCGCCGACATGTTCCTCATCGAAGGGCTCTTCACCACGGTGACCAACGTCGATTTCGATCCGGTGCAGCTGGCCGGCAAGCTCAGAAGGTGCTACGACCTGAAGGAACAGGTCAAGGCACTGTACGAGGGGGCCTGGCGCGAGAAGCAGGGGGGGACGCCTGCGGCCATCACGGACGGCCCCGCCGCCTGGGTTATCGCTGATACCCTGGAAGGGCTCGTGGCCCAGGGTGAAACCTGCGGCGTCAAGAGCCTGCACAGCGACCCCGACATCCTCTCCTCCATCGAGATCATCATCTACGGCTTGAAGGGTATGGCGGCCTACGCGAACCACGCCTGCATCCTCGGGAAGACCGACGAGGAGGTCTTCGCCTTCTTCCACAGCGCGCTTGCCGCCACCACCGACCCGAACAAGGGGCTGATGGACTTCGTCGGCATCGCCATGGAGTGCGGCAAGCTCAACATCAAGGTGATGGGGATGTTGAACGAGGGGCACGTCGAGCGCTACGGCCACCCGGTCCCGACCAAGGTCCAGCTTGGCACCCGCAAGAACAAGGGGATCCTGGTCTCCGGCCACGACCTCAGGATGCTGGAGGAGATCCTCAAGCAGACCGAAGGGAAGGGGATCGACATCTACACCCACGGCGAGATGATCCCGGCCCACGGCTACCCGGCGCTCAAGAAGTACCCGCACCTCTACGCCAACTTCGGCGGCGCCTGGCAGGACCAGCACAAGGAGTTCCAGTCCTTCCCCGGCGCCATCATCTTCAACACCAACTGCATCCAGCGCCCCGCCGACAGCTACAAAGACCGCCTCTTCACCTGGGGCGAGGTGGGGTGGCCCGGCGTCAAGCACATCGCCGGCTGGCACTTCGACGAAGTGATCAACAAGGCGCTCGAGTGCCCGGACCTCCCCGACGCTCCGGGCAAGGAGATCCTGACCGGCTTCGGGCACAACGCCGTCCTCGGCGTGGCCGACAAGGTCATCGAGGCGGTGAAGGGTGGAGCGGTCAAGCACTTCTTCCTGATCGGCGGCTGCGACGGCGCTAAGAGCGGCAGGAACTACTACACCGAGTTCGCGGAGAAGGTCCCCAAGGACTGCATCATCCTGACCCTTGCCTGCGGCAAGTACCGCTTCAACAAGCTCGAGTTCGGGGACATCGGGGGCATCCCGCGCCTTCTGGACGTGGGGCAGTGCAACGACGCCTACTCCGCGGTCCAGATCGCCCTGGCCCTGGCCGGAGCCTTCAACTGCGGCGTCAACGATCTGCCGCTTTCCTTCATCCTTTCCTGGTACGAACAGAAGGCGCACGTCATCCTGCTTTCGCTTCTGCACCTGGGGATCAAGGACATCAAGCTCGGTCCCATGCTTCCCGCCTATCTCTCGCCGAACGTGCTGCAGTTCTTGGTCAGCAACTTCAACATCAGCCAGATCGGCACCGTCGACGCCGACCTCAAGGCTAGCCTCGGGCAATAGAAGAAAAGGGAGGGAACGGGCAGCACAGGAACCGTCCTCCTGGCAGCAGCACGCAGCACCAGAGCAGATGTAGCTCCTTTAGCGCCAGGTCCGAAAAGACCTGGCGCATTTTTTATGCGCGTATGCGTGCAGGTCGCATGCGATCAATAAAAAAAAACCCCCTTTTGCAAGGGGGCAAGGAGACAACTGCTTAGTAGTAATTGAAGCTCGAAGCATCTAGAAGTAGCAGCTTCAGCTCCTTCAGCGCCAGGCCCGAAAGCCTGGCGCTTTGTTTGACGCTAGATATTGGCCGCGGGGGGGACGACTACCTCCTCGGGCGCGAGCTTGTCCGAAGGCTTCAGCGTGAACAGGTGCCAGATGGTGGTGAGGACGCCCCCCAGGAACACCAGCCCGACGCCGAAGGCGACCCTGAACCAGAACATCATGGTCTGCTGCGCGGTGCTGTAGCCTATGTCGAGGAAACGCTCCAGGTAGGTCTGCAATATCCCGGCGATCCCGAAGACGAGACCTAGCATGAACATCGCGATGGTGGTGATCCAGAACCCCCAGCGCCCTGCGGTGTCGTGGTACTTGGTGATTCCCTTAAGTCGCGGCATGGCGAAGTAGAAGATGGTCAGGTTCAAAAGGGCATAGGCGCCGAAAAAGGCGAGATGCCCGTGGGAGACGGTGATCTGGCTCCCATGGGTGTAACGGTTGATGGGTGGGAGCGTGTGCATGAACCCCCAGAGCCCGGCGCCGACCAGGTGGTATATGGCGAGCCCCACGATGTAATACCAGGTGAGCGGATTGACGATGGGATTCTTGCGCTCCCGCACGTGCATCCAGGTGTCGACCACCATGAGCACGATGGGAAGCGGCTCCAGCGCGCTGAAGATGCCGCCCCACCAAAGCCAGTAGTCCGGCGCCCCGATCCAGTAGTAGTGATGGCCGGTCCCCACGATGCCGGTGAACAGGAACAACCCCGTCTCGACGTAAAGCCATTTCTCCACCACCTTGCGCTCGACCCCGGTCACCCTCATGATGATGTACGCCATGATGGATGCGGTGACTATTTCCCAGGCCCCCTCCACCCAGAGATGGATCACCCACCACCAGTAGTAATAGTCCGTGTTTAGGTTGCGGTAAAAAGGCATGCCGAAAAGGTACATGAGCGCCAGGAAGGTGACCCCCCCCAAGAGCATCCACTGCAGCGCGGTCTTCACCTTGGCCTTGATGATGGTCATGGCGACGTTGGCTATGAACAGGAGCGCGGCCACCACGATGAGGGCGTTCAGCGGGAAGGGGATCTCCAGAAGCGGCTTGCCGCGGGTCCAGCCGAACAGAAAGCCGATCACGGCGGTCACCGCCGCCGCCACGAAGATGATCAGCTGCAGGTAGGCGATCTTCGTGCTGTAGAGCTCGCGGTCGCACTCGGGAGGGAGTATGTAGTAGGTCCCCCCCATGAAGCCGAGGAGCATCCAGGCGACGAGGGTGTTGGTGTGGATCTCGCGGGCGGTGCTGAAGGGAAATACGTTGACCAGTTCCTGCGGCAGCGTGAAGGCGTAGTTGATGGAGAGCCAGAGCCCCATGATGACCTGCAGGATGAACAGCACCAAGGCCAGCCGAAAGTACCAAAGCGAGACGCGCTGGCTCTCGAATTCGATGGTCTTCATTGCTTCACCTCCTTGGTGCTCCTGAGGCTGAGCACGAAATCGGCGATGACGCCGGCAGTCTGCAGGCTCACATCCTGCGGCGGCATGGTGACGCCCGGCCGCACCGATTGCGGGTTGATGATGTAGTTGATCAGGGTCTGCCGGTCGTAGGTGATGCGGTTGGCGATGGCGGTGAGGTCGCCGCCGACGTTGCGCCCCTGGTGCTCGAAGGTGTGACAGCCGCCGCACGCCTGCAGCACCAGGTGCACCTTGTCCAGCTTCTGCGGCTGGGATTCCCTGAGCTTGTACGCCTCGACGAACTTCTCGTCCTGCGGCGGCCACTTCCGGTTCTCTATCTCGCTGGTCCAGCGCAAGAAGGCGATAAGCTGCCTGGTCTCGGGCTCGGTTATCCCCAGTTGAGGCATCTTCCTGAAGGAGTTTTTGTACATAACCTCAGGGTGCTGAACGATGGAGGCGATGTTGTTGTCGCCCAGCCGGTAGATGGCCTTGGTCATGTCCGGGGCGTAGTAGCCGCCGAAGCCCAGGATGGTGTGGCAGTCGTTGCAGTTGTACTTGTGCCAGACCTTTTTCCCGGCCACTACTTCTTCGGTCAGCTTGTCGGTGTGCGTGTACTTCGGGGTCTGCAGGTGGAAATCGTAGGTCATCCAGAGGAAGATGGCGGCTGAGACGAGGGTTCCCAGCCAGAAGATGAGACGAGCCGCTTTTCCTGTCATGCGCCCTCCCTGTCTGTCATCTATAATTTTCAACTTCTAATGATTTGACCAACAGAAGGATACACATGGGGAAGGGGATGTCAACCTCAGCCGGCGTCAACTCATCGAAAGCATGGGGCTCGGGAAGGGAAGGGTGGGAACTGGAAGCGGGACTGACGGCCCGAAACGGCTAATGTGAGGGATTATTCCCGGTCGCGGGAACGGAGGCGGCACTTGAGCGGGCAAAGAGCGACTGCGACCAGAACGAACCAGAGCAAGGCGACGCCAGCAACTACGAAAACCATGGTTTCTCCTTCTTTCCGGGGGGGGAAGGCCCCCCCGGCAATGATGTAATCGTTTACTACTTTGCAGCCTTGGGGAAGAGGATGTTGTTCTCCAAGTGAACGTGCTTGTGCAGGTCGTCCTCGAAATCCTTCAGCTTCTGGTAGGTGACCATGAAGGTGTTGCAGACATCCCCGGGGACGGTGTAGTTGTTGGCCAGCCGCCTTATCTCGTGCACCGCAGCCCCCACATCGTCATGCTCGTGGCTCAGGTCGGCCAGTATCTCTTTCAACTTGGCGATTTCCTGTGCCTCGGAGCCGGCTCCCTGTTTTCGCAGCTCCGCCAGCCTTTTTACCGCCGGGAAGAGCTCTTCCTCTTCCTTTTGCAGGTGCAGCATCAGTTCGCCCCCAACTTTCCGGAAAATGGCGGCTATCTCGATCACTTCGGGATGGTTGGCGCCATGCACCTCGGCGATCTTCTGAGAGTAGGCGGTGATGGTCGGGATGCTTTCCCTCAGATAGGCGTGGTGCGTGTTGACGATGTAGTCCGCCAGGAAAGGGAGTTCCCAGGCGTCGTAATTCTGGCTGCGATCCAGGGGGCGCTCTGCCGCCTGCTCCAGTTCACGCCGCACCGCCTGCGGATCGACCCCCTTCTCGCGGCAGGCCGCTTCCAGAGGGACATTCCCTCCGCAGCAGAAGTCTATGCCGTACTTTTCCAACACCTCAGCTGCGCGGTAGTCCCTGGCAACCACGGCGCCTACGGTTTCTGAATCGGTAGTTTCGACGGAATTCTTTACTGTTTTATCCATGGTCGGTCTCCTTGCTACTGCCGGCTTCGAGCGGTGCCCCGCCGATCCGGAAAAGAGATGTGATCTACCTTACAGCTTCAGATGGTAGCACCGACGGGAAAAAAAGGCATGATGCAGATCAAGAAATTGATGAAGGCATGGCCGCTGAAGGTTCAACGTTCCCAGGTTGAGACGCCGAAGTTGGAGGTGAAAAGGGGAAAGTGCGGGGGGGGAAGTAGCCAGCGGTAGGGATCGGGAGATGGCGGGAGGAAGATGCCGGCTTTGCCTTTACCGCCAGCCGTGCGGCGGCGCAGGCTCTGCCGAGAGTTACACCCTGCCGGCGTTTTTGTTCACGAAAGTGCCGATGGCGCGGTCCTCGGTGGAGATGTGCTGTACCAGCCACGAGGTGATGAAGTTGGTCATGGTGGTCACCAAAGCCTGGCTCAGACCTTCCACCTTCAAGCGCTCTTTAAGCTGGTTGACATTTTCGATGAAAGCCCCGTGCTTCTGACGGTGGGCGTGGAATGCAGGGAAGGCCAGTTGCTGCATCAGTTTTTCCTCTTCCTTGAAGTGGGTGACGGCATAGGCTTCGAGGAACCAGAACATGCGCAGGGTGCCCTCGGTATTTCCGTCGGACTGGTACGCGTCGAGAAAACTGTTGAACTTGTCAAAGAGAAGCTTGTGCTGGATGTCTATCTCCAAGACGCCGATGCTGAGATTGTCCTGCCACTCTATCGCCACAATTTGCCTCCCGGTAATGATCCAGCGAACAGTCCTACTCTTATAGCGCATGACGCAGTTGCTTATCAAGATCTAATCTTCGGCCTATGATCTGTGGCCGTTGGGCGAAAGTCAACGCATCAGGGATCAAATGAATTGCAATTCCGGGGAGTATCATGATATTTCCGTGATCGTACAGTCTTTTAGAACAAGTGCGGAGGTAGGTCTTGGCAAAAAAGGGCAGGGCGGTAAACAGACGTAAACCTTCACCGGGGGGGCGCAGGCCGTGGGTCGCGCTGCTGGCGGTCGCCATACTGATCGCTCTGGCCCTGTTCTTTCTGGAGAAGAGCCGCAAGGAGCCGGCGCCGACTGCGCCGGCAAAGGTCGCAGCACCGGCGGTTTCCACTCCGCATCTCCCGCTTCCCGAGCATGAAAAGCCGGTGCAGCAAACCCTCTCGACTGCCCGGGTCCCGGTTCCCAAGCACCATGCCGCATCCCTTCCCAAAGCGCATGGGCCGGGGCGCGTAGCCGTCATCATCGACGACATGGGGAGCAGCCTTCAGGAACTGCAGACGCTGCAATCCATCGGGCTCCCCATCACCTATTCCATCATCCCGAGCCTCCCCCGCGCGCGGCAGGTGGCCGATTCCGCGCATGCGGCCGGCGCGGAGGTGATGGTGCACATGCCGATGGAGCCCGAGGGGTATCCGAAGCAGAAGATGGAAAGCATAGGGCTGCTCGTCGCCATGGACGACGCCGAGATAGCGAAGCGGGTGAGCGATTATTTCAGCCGCGTACCGCACGCCGTCGGTGCCAACAACCACATGGGGTCGCGCTTCACCCAGCATGCGGACAAGATGGAGGCGGCGCTCGGGGTCTTGAAGGAGAAGGGGGTTTTCTTCATCGACAGCAGGACTTCTCCCGCCTCGGTGGGGTACCAGACCGCCCGCGCGCTGGGGATAAAGGCGGGGACCAGGCAGGTGTTCCTGGACAACGTGCAGGACGAGGGGGCCATAGGGAAGCAGCTTTTCGAGGCCGCCACCATCGCCAGGAAAAGGGGCGGGGCTATCGCCATCTGCCACCCGCACCCCGCGACCCTGCGCGCCCTGAAGGCGTACCTGCCGGAGTTGGCTAAAACCGGCATCACCTTCGTCTACGCTTCCGCTTTAACCAGCTAACCTGCTGACCTACAAAAAAAGGCGCAAAGGACATCCGGAGTATCTAGCCGGTTTCCTTTGCGCCTTTGCTTCTTTGCGTGAGCAGCTTTCGGTATTAAAGCTGTTCCGCGATCCTCTTTTTCAGCTTCGCCATTTCGCGGTAGTTCTCGTCCACCAAGATGGAGGCGGGGTTGTCGCCGTTTACCGGGTGCACCATCAGGAAGGCGTCGCGCAACTCCCCCTGGTACCCTGCCAGGGTGCCGTCCAGGATCCCCGAGAAGCCGTCGCGCTGCGGCCCGCGCGCCAGCGGGTACTTCTTCTTTAGGAGCTCGCTCCCGGTAAGATCGAAGCGGTGGAAGTCGATGCTCCCAGGCTCGTTGCCGTCGCCCGGGTTCAAGACGAACACCGACTCCAGCGCGGTCTGGTGGATCATCATCCGGGTCGGGTCGTCGGCGGGAAGCTCCCGCTCTATCTTGAAGATGGTCGAGATGAGGAAGCCGGTGAAGCAGTCGGCTTCCATGAAGCCGCTCGCGGCGCCGTCCGAGCTCTCGCAGTAGTAGGAAACCTGCGACTCCTGCTTCAGTTCCTTTCCGCAGACCAGGCACTGGCTCTTGAGCCCCGAAAGCCTCCCGAAGTACTCTTCCTTCTTGCGCTTGTTCTCCTCGTTTTGCCACTTGTCGTACAAGAGCGCCCTCGGCTCCTCGGTATGGTAATACTCCTCAAGGCAGGTCTGCCCCAGTGCCGTGAACTGGCCGTAGACGTCGGTGCCGCGGCCATGGGTGAGGATCGGGTAGATCTTCCCCTCGGGATTCGTGTTGAGGCTTTCCACCTTGGGGCTCTTGGAGATGAAGATGTCGAGGCAGCGGAAGCCGCGGTTGATGGCGAAGGCCTTGAGAAGGGTCTTCTGGTCCTTGAAGAGCCCCTCGAACTTGATGCGCTCGTCGATCAGGCAGGGGATGAGCGACAGGCTCTTTCTGTCCAGTCCCCTCTTGTCGAAGAGCTCGAAGATGTTCCTGCAGTTGTCCATGCTCGCCATGTCCTTGATCGGGACCAGGACCCGGTCAGCGGCGTAGAGCGCGTTCTGGGTCATGACGTCCAGGTCCGGACGGGTGTCGACGATGAGGATGCCGGGGATCTCCGACATCGCCAGAAGCCGCGCCAGCACCATCGGCCCCCTGAGCGAAGCCTTCAGGTTCGGAAGCGAAGTGGAGGAGGGGATGTAGTTCACCCCGTACTGGCCGGTGTGCAGCAGGTCCGCCCCCTTGGTCTCCAGGAGCAGGTCGGCTACCGAGCCGCGCAGCTGCTGCCCCTTGATGGAGAACATCTTGTCGACGGTGAAGTGGTTGTCGAAGGACAAGATGGAGACGGGAAGATTCTCGTCCAGCCCCTTCAGGAAGATCGCCAGGTTGGTCGCCAGCGTGGTCTTGCCCACGCCCCCCTTTTCAGAGGAAACGGTTATTACATAAGGGTAATTTTTCATGGCGCGCATACTAACATCGACACCGCGCGACGGTCAACCGGTTTGACAGTGTCAGACCGGCATGGTAGAACGGCGGACGTGACAGGCAGAAAGAAAGGGCTGTGACAGAGTTGATGACAAAGTGGGAGCTTCAACAGGCAGCTTTGTCAGGACGAGCGCCCCACACAATAGGGTATGCCTGAGGGTCCCTTTGCCAAAGGGGGCCTGGCGTTCTGCCCTTTGACAAAGGGGCAGGGGAATCCCATCTGCAGGAGGTTTCAGTGCAGCTTTTCAAGGAGCGGCGGGTACTCACAGTGAGCGCGCTCACGGCGCTGGTGCGCGGGCTTTTGGAGGAGAACTTCGAGCAGGTATGGGTCGAGGGTGAGATCTCCAACCTCGCCTGCCCGCAGTCCGGGCACTGCTACTTCACCTTGAAGGATGCCGGCGCCCAGATCCGCTGCGTCATGTTCCGCGGCGCCTTCCGCTCCCTCAAGTTCACCCCCAGAGACGGCATGCGCATCCTAACCCGCGGCAGGATCACCCTCTTCGAGCCGCGCGGCGAATACCAGCTCGTGGCCGACTACCTGGAGCCGCAGGGGATAGGCGGGCTGCAGATGGCCTTCATCCAGCTCAAGGAGAAGCTTGCCAAGGAGGGGCTTTTCTCCGAGCTGCACAAGAGGGAGATCCCGAAGCTGCCGCGCCGCATCGGTGTGGTCACCTCCCCCACCGGCGCCGCCATCAGGGACATCCTCACCGTTTTAAACCGCCGCTTCACCAACGTCGAGCTCCTCATCTCGCCGGTCCGGGTGCAGGGGGAGGGGGCGGCGCGCGAGATCGCCGGCGCCATCGACGACCTGAACCGGGTGGGGAATATCGACGTCATGATCGTCGGCCGCGGCGGGGGCTCGCTGGAGGACCTCTGGGCCTTCAACGAGGAGGTGGTCGCCCGCGCCATCCACCGCTCCAAGATCCCCGTGATCTCGGCGGTCGGGCACGAGACCGACTTCACCATCGCGGATTTCGTCGCCGACCTGAGGGCCGCCACGCCGTCGGCCGCGGCGGAGCTCGTGGTAGCCAGCAAGAAGGAGCTGACTGCGGAGGTGGAGGCACTGACCCACAGACTCCATGTCTCGCAGCAGCGCCGCCTGGAGCGCTCGCGCGCCCTGGTGACCGCGTTGAGCCGGGCCGTCACCGACCCGAGCCGTGTGCTCGGGCACCTGGCGCAGCGGGTCGACTCGCTCGACGCCCGGCTGGTGCGCGAGGCGGGGCTCATCCTTGACGACGCCTCCGAGAGGATAGTGACGCTCACCGCGAGGCTGTCGCGGCAAACCCCTGCGCTCACGCTGCAGAGAAGCTCCGAGCGGCTTTCCAATCTTTCGCTGCGCCTGGACCACGCCATCGCCCGGCGGCTTGCCTGCGCCGCGGAGAGCGTGGGGCTTGCCACCGGCACCCTGAACGCCGTTTCCCCCCTGGCCACCCTCTCCCGGGGGTACAGCATCACCAGGAAACTTCCCGCCCGCTCGGTAGTGACCAGCAGCCGCCAGCTGGCCCCCGGCGACCGGGTGGAATTGAGCTTTGCCGCGGGTTCCGCGCTTTGCACCGTGGAGCAGTCGCACGGGGAGAGTGAGTCCTTGACGGCACCCCCACGATCGGTATAATAGGCATCCACTTTTTAATAATTTCCGCCGCCTGCGGCTTTAATCTTCGCTGAAGGCAGGGCTAAAGGGACGAGAGGATACTCATGGCAGTGGAGAAGTTCGAGACCGCGTTGAAAAAGCTCGAGGACGTGGTGAAGAAGCTTGAAGGTGGCGAGCTTTCCCTGGAGGAGTCCCTGAAGGCGTTCGAGGAGGGGGTGAAGTTTTCCGCCTTCTGCAGCAAGAAGCTGAACGAGGCCGAGCGGCGGGTCGAGACGCTCATCAAGCAGCGCGACGGCAGCTTCGTCACCAAGCCGTTCGAGGAAGAGGAATAAGACCGTTCTTCCCCCCCCCGACCTCCCCCCTCCGGGGGAAGGAGAACTGGACATTGTCGATGCACCTGCACCACCTGCAATATGACCGCGCACCGGCCAATGTCACTCATCGAGAAGAGAGACCATGATATGGATCTGAAGCAATATCTGAAGCAGAAGTGCGAGTTGGTCGACCAGGCGCTGGAGCGCTTTCTCCCTAACGGGAAGGAGCTCCCGGCATCCTTGCACGGTTCCATGCGCTACTCGGTGTTCGCCGGAGGCAAAAGGGTGCGGCCGGTGCTTATGCTCGCCGCCTGCGAGGCGGTGGGAGGGGAGCTGAAACCGGCGCTGCCCGCTGCCTGCGCCATGGAGATGATCCACACCTACTCCCTCATCCACGACGACCTCCCCGCCATGGACAACGACGACTTCCGGCGCGGGAACCCGACGAACCACAAGGTGTACGGCGAGGCGACCGCCATCCTCGCCGGCGACGCGCTCTTAACCGAGGCCTTCATCCTCCTCTCCTGCAACGGCGAGGGGGTGGATCCGGCGGCGCGCCTTCGGGTGATCCACGAGATAGCGCACGCCTCCGGCTCCCGCGGGATGGTCGGCGGGCAGATGGTCGACATGGAGAGCGAGGGAAAACACGACATCGACATGGCGACCCTCTCCTATATACATACCCACAAGACCGGTGCCCTGATCCGGGCTTCGGTTCGCGCCGGCGCCATCCTCGGTGGTGCGAGCGAGGAGGCCTTCGACGCGCTCACCCGTTACGCCGACGCCATCGGCCTCGCCTTCCAGATAGCGGATGACGTGCTCGACGTGGAGGGGACCACCGAGGAGCTTGGGAAGGACGCGGGTAGCGACCAGGCACGCGGCAAGGCGACTTACCCGGCGCTGGTCGGGTTGGAGGCGTCCAAGCTGCGCGCCGAAGAACTGGTGCAGATCGCTCTTGCCGCGCTGGAGCCGTTCGACGAGCGGGCGGAGCCTTTGCGCGCCATAGCTTCGTACATAGTGAAAAGGAAATCGTAGATGCCGTCCATCCTGGAAGGGATTAAAGAGCCGGGGCAGCTGAAATCGCTCTCGCTGCGGGAGCTGGAAACGCTGGCAGAGGAACTCCGCGAGCGGATCGTCGAGACCTGCGCCGCCAACGGCGGTCACGTGGCTCCGAGCCTTGGCGTCATCGAGCTCACCATCGCCCTGCACCGTGTTTTCGACTCCCCCAAGGACAAGATCATCTGGGATGTCGGGCACCAGGCCTACGCCCACAAGCTTTTGACCGGCAGGAACGAGCGCTTCGGCACGCTGCGGAAGCTCGGGGGGATCAGCGGCTTCCCCAAGCGGGCCGAGTCGCCCCACGACTGCTTCGACGTAGGGCACTCCTCCACCTCCATCTCAGCCGGGGTGGGGTTTGCCGTTGCGCGCGACCTGAAGGGGGAGCGCAACAAGGTCTTGACCGTGATCGGGGACGGCTCCATGACCGGCGGCCTGGCGCTGGAGGGGCTGAACCACGCGGGCGAGCTGAACAAGGACCTGGTGGTGATCCTGAACGACAACGAGATGTCCATCTCGGAGAACGTCGGCGCCCTCTCCAATCTCCTCTCCCGCACCATAACCAGCGAGTACGTGCACCGGGCCAAGAAGGACCTGGAGGCTTTCCTCGAGGGGGTGCCGATGTTCGGCAAGTCGGTCCTGAAGGTAGCCAAGAGGGCCGAGGAGTCGCTGAAGACCCTCTTCACCCCCGGGATGCTCTTCGAGGCGTTCGGCTTCGAGTACATTGGCCCCATCGACGGGCATGACATAGGGAAGCTGGTGGAGACCCTGGAGAACGTGAAGCGTTTCGACGACGCGGTGCTGATCCACGTGCTCACCAAGAAAGGGAAGGGGTACCCCCCCGCGGAGGCGTACCCGTCTCTGTTCCACGGCGTGGGGCCGTTCGACGCCAAGACCGGCAGGGTGCACAAGGCCAAAGGCGGCCCAGCCTCCTACACCGGGGTCTTCGGCGAAACGCTCAAGAGGCTCGCGCACGACAACGAGAAGATCGTCGCCATCACCGCCGCCATGCCCGATGGCACCGGGCTCACCCCGTTCGCCAGGGAGTTCCCCGAGCGCTTCTTCGACGTGGGGATCGCCGAGCAGCACGCCGTCACCTTCGCGGCGGGGCTTGCCGCGGAAGGGTTCCGCCCGGTGGTGGCGCTTTATTCCTCCTTCCTGCAGCGCGGCTTTGACCAGCTCTGCCACGACGTCTGCCTGCAGGATCTCCCGGTCGTCTTCGCCATCGACCGTGCCGGCGTGGTCGGCAACGACGGCCCGACCCACCACGGCGTCTTCGACCTCTCCTACCTGCGTCAGCTTCCCGGGCTCACCGTGATGGCGCCCAAAGACGAGAACGAGCTGCAGCACATGCTCTTCACCGCACTCTCGCTCGACGGCCCCTCGGCGGTCCGTTACCCGCGCGGCAGCGGTCTTGGCGTCCCGATGGACCAGATCCTGGAGCCGCTTGCCTTAGGGAAGGGGGAACTGCTCAGGGAAGGAAAAGACGGCGCCATACTGGCCGTCGGTAACATGGTGCACCCCGCCCAGCAGGCAGCAGCGGCGCTCGCCCTCGAAGGGGTGGACCTCGCCGTGATGAACGTTCGTTTCGTCAAACCCTTGGACCGCGACCTGATCCTCTCCCTGGCGGCTACCGGCTTCCTGGTTACCGCCGAGGAAAACGTGCTTCAGGGGGGCTTCGGGACCTCGATCCTGGAACTCCTGGAGCAATGCGGCGTCACCGGCGTCCGCGTGCTCCGCCTGGGGTACCCCGACAGTTTCGTCGAGCAGGGGGAACAGGCCGAGCTCAAGGCTGCCTACGGCCTAGATGCCACCGGGATTGCCCGGAGCATCCGCAAGGCGAGGGGGCAGGCGCAGCAGGAGTCGGTTCTGGAACCGGCGGATGGAGCCGATGGCGTCGATCTGCCGTGCCAACCATGAAGAAGCTTTCTTTCCTCCTCTTCATCCTCATCCTGACGTTCGCAGCAACGGCGGTCGCCGGGGATCCCGTGAGCTACGCAGCGAAGGCCCGGCAGCTGATCGAACGCGGCGAGTACGAGCAGGCGCTCGACGAGCTGAAGAGGGCCTCCTCGCTCTTTCCCTACGAGCAGTCGCTCAAGACCAACCTGGCCCTGACCTACACCGAGATCGCCAAACGCGACATGAGCGCGGGGCGCTATGCCAAGGCGGCCCGCTACCTTGCCGAGGCGCGGGAGCTCTTGCCGGAGAACATGGAGCTGCGGCTTCTGCGGGGCGTCGCGCTCTACCTGGACAAGGATTACCAGACCGCGGCAGGCGAGTTCCTGGAGGCCGGTGACGGCGTCGAGCCGCTCGTCTACCTGGGGAAGATCAGCTATGACACCGGCGATCTGCAGGGGGCGCTTTCTTATTGGCGCCGCGCCCGCGAACTGGAGCCTGGAAACAGCATGCTGGCGGCCCTGATCGCGAAGGCGGAACGGGAGCTTCCGGTGGAGTCGCGCATGGACAAGGGGTTCAGCTCCATGTTCGACCTGAGCTTCGACGCGGAGCTCCCCCCGGGGCTCTCCGCCGAGGTGCTGGACGCCCTGGAGAGCGCCTACAACTCGGTGGGCGCCGACCTGGGGCTTTTTCCGACCGCGCGCATTCCGGTGCTTCTCTACACCAAGCGCGACTACAGCAGCGTCACCGCAGGCCCGGACTGGTCCGGAGGGCTCTACGACGGCAAGATCCGGCTCCCCATAGGGGGGATCACCAGAATGACCCCGCAACTGCGCGCCGTCATCTTCCACGAGTTCACCCACGTGCTGATCGCCGAGATCACCCACGGCAACATCCCCACCTGGCTCAACGAGGGGCTGGCCGAGATCGAGGGGCGCAAGGAGTTCGTCCACCCCGGCCGCAACCCGAACCTGGTCGACGCCTCGCACCAGCTGCCGCTGGTAACCCTCTCCGGCCCCTTCACCTCGATGGACGGGCAAGAGGCTCGGCTTGCCTACCAGCAGAGCCATTCCATGGCCCAGTTCATGGTGAATCGCTACGGCTGGTACGCCGTGCAGAACCTGCTCAAGAACCTTGGTGAGAGGGCGAGCATGGAGAAGGCGGTGGCGCGGGCCCTCTCGGACTGGTCGCTCGACCTGCCGGGGATCCTGCGAGAATGGCATGAATCGCTTCCCGCATCCGGCGCGAAGGCTGAGTGAGCGATGTTGTGAGTATCAGCGGGAGCGGTTATAGTATTTAAAGGTCTGCGGGTTCGCTTGACTCTGGCAGATCCCTTCGGAGACAGGAGCTTTTGTGATTTACGGCACTGGCGTTGACATAGTTGAGATCGCGAGGTTCGAGAAGTTCCTGCAACAGGGTAACGACGCCCTCTTTGACAGGATCTTCACCCCCTTCGAGATCCAGTACTGCTCGGGAAAGAAACAGAGCGCGCAGCATTACGCGCTCCGCTTCGCGGCGAAGGAGTCCTTCCTGAAAGCACTGGGGACCGGCCTGCGCGACGGCATCAGCTGGAAGGACATGGAAGTGGTCAACGACCAGCTGGGGAAACCCGAGCTCAAGCTTTACCGGCGGGCCGAGGAGTTGTTCCGGCAGGCAGGGCTGACTTCCTGTTTCCTGTCGCTGTCGCACGACGCCGGATGCGCCGTCGCCATGGTGGTACTGGAGCGCTAGATGAAGGTGGTCACGGGACAAGTGATGCAGTCGATGGACAAAAGGGCCATCGGGGAGTTCGGGGTCCCGGGGGTCGCGCTCATGGAGCGCGCGGGCTGCGCCTGCGCCGACGCCATCTCGCAGCGCTTCGGAGACGGGGCGGGGAGAAAGGCGGTCATCGTCGCCGGCAAGGGGAACAACGGCGGCGACGGCTTCGTCATCTCCAGGATCCTCTCGCAGAGGGGGTGGGAGGCTCTGGTGCTGCTTTTGGCCGCGCCGCAAGCCGTGACCGGGGACGCCGCCGTGAACCTGGAGCGCCTGGATTCAGGCGTCGTGACCTCGCTGCCGCAGGGGCTCGCCGGGCAGGAGGAACTTATCAAAAGCGCCACCGTCGTCGTCGACGCGCTCCTTGGAACCGGCATCAACAGCGAGGTCGGGGGGATCTACGGGGAGGCGATCGACGTCGTCAACGCCTGCGGGGTTCCGGTCGTCGCGGTGGACATACCCTCCGGGATCGATGCCGGCAGCGGCCGGGTGCTGGGGCGGGCGGTGCGCGCCGACCTCACGGTGAGCTTCGCCCTGGCGAAGCTTGGGAACGTGCTTTATCCGGGGGCGGAGCTGGGCGGGCGCCTGGTGGTGGCCGACATCGGCATGCCGCAGGCGGTAGTCGACGAGGCGCCCGGATGCGAGTTCATGGACCGCGAGAGCGCCCGGGCGATAATTCGGCCCCGCAGCGTAATCGCCCACAAGGGGAGCAACGGGCACTGCCTCGTCATCGCCGGTAGCGTCGGGAAGACGGGAGCCGCGGCCATGGCGGCCCAGAGCGCCTTGCGGGCCGGGGCGGGGCTGGTGAGCCTCGCGGTCCCGGCGGCGCTGAACCCTGTGCTGGAGTCGAAGACAACCGAGGCCATGACCATCCCCATCGGGCCCGAAGATAAGTGGCATTTCCTGGCGGGAGCGCTGGGCGAGCTCTTATCCGTCGCCAAGGGGAAGGACGCGGTGGCGCTGGGGCCTGGGCTTGGGACCGCCCCTTCCACGGTTTACCTGGTGCATTCACTCCTCACCGCGCTGGATGCGCCGCTGGTGATCGACGCCGACGGGCTCAACGCTGTGGCCGTAGCGCCGGAGCTTCTCTTGCGCAGAAGGGGGAGGGTGACGCTGCTGACGCCGCACCCGGGGGAGATGGCCAGGCTCATGGGTGTCTCCGTGCCGGAGGTCGAGGCGGACCGCATCGGCTGCGCCCGCGACTTCGCCACCCGGTTCCAGGTCTACCTGGTACTCAAGGGAGCCCGCAGCATCGTGGCGGGGCCAGACGGAACCATCGCCATCAACGGCAGCGGCAACCCCGGCATGGCGACCGGGGGGATGGGGGACGTCCTGACCGGCGTCATCGCCGCCCTTCTGGGGCAGGGGTACCACCCCTTTGCCGCCGCGAGGCTCGGGGTTTTCCTGCATGGGTACGCGGCGGACCTGATGGCGGAGGAAACAGGGACGCGCGGCATGGTCGCAACCGACGTCCAGGAGGCCCTCCCCAGGGCGCTGCAGCGGCTTACAGTCGCGGAGGGCGGCGCGGCCGGAACATCGATCAACTGAACTGCTTATAAAGGGAGAACCACCATGCTCAAAGCAAAAGACATAATGACCAAAGACGTCATCACCGTGCGCCGCGACACCACCGTAAGGGACCTGGCCCAGCTTTTCGCCCAGCACCGCATCTCTACGGTGCCGGTGGTTGACGAAGAAGGGCTCCTGGTAGGGATCGTCTCGGAGAGCGACCTGATCGAGCAGGACAAGAACCTGCACATCCCGACCGTGGTCTCCATCTTCGACTGGGTCATCTACCTGGAAAGCGACAAGCGCTTCGAGAAGGAGCTGCAGAAGATGACGGCCCAGACCGTCGGGGAGATCTATGCGGAAGAGGTCTTCAGCGTGGCGCCCGAGGCGCCGGTCTCGGAGGTCGCCGACATCATGACCAGCAAGCGGATCCAGGCGGTGCCTGTCGTGGAGGGACGTCGCGTGGTCGGCATCATCGGCCGCATCGACATGGTCAAGACCATGATCGGGTAGCCGATGCCGACAGTCGAGACCAACAGCTGCGAGGAAACGGTGGAGTTGGGGGCGAGGCTCGGCAGGCTCCTTGAGCCGGGCGATTTCGTCGCCCTGGTGGGGGAGCTTGGGGCGGGGAAGACCCAGTTCGCCAAGGGGATCGCCCTGGGGCTCGAGGTGGACCGGGAGACCCCGGTGACAAGCCCCACCTACACCATACTTAACGTCTACCAGGGGAGGATCCCCCTGTACCACTTCGACCTGTACCGCCTCCAGGGTGCGGACGAGGTGATCGACCTCGGTTTCGAGGAGTACTTCTCCGGCGACGGGGCCTGCGTGGTCGAGTGGGCCGAGCGCCTGGAAGACGAGGTCCCGAAGGAGATCCTCACCGTCAACCTGAGCCACCGGGGGGAGGGGCGCTCCGTGTCATTCCACGCCAAAGGGGCGCGCCCTAACGTCATTTTGAAGTCCCTGTTCCCCTCCTGACACCTGCCATAAACAGCATCTTCAAACAGCGGGTTGCCCGGCCGCGGCAGCGCGCGCGACAACCTTCACCTCACGCTGCAACCCCGCTCGTTCCTCAACGGGCGGGGTTCTTTTTTGGGGGGGATTCTCCCCTGACCGGAATAATTTACCCATTCCGGTGCCTTGGCCGCTCTTACTTAAAAAAATGTTTTGACCGTGAACTCTATTCTTGCTAATAAAGGTGTCTCTAAACCACCGGGGGCTTTCCGGGAATTAACAGTTGAGTATAAGGAGGACTGACATGGCTTTGGTGGTCCAAAAGTACGGCGGCACCTCGATGGGTTCCGTCGAACGAATTCGCAACGTCGCCAAGAGGGTGGCGAAAACCTACGATGCCGGCAACGACATGGTGGTGGTCGTCTCCGCTATGTCTGGCGAAACTAACAAGCTGGTGGCGCTTGCCAACGAAGTCTGCGAATTCCCGGACAACCGCGAATACGATGTCCTGGTTGCAGCAGGCGAGCAGGTTTCCATCGCATTGCTGGCCATGTGCCTCAAATCGATGGGTTACAAGGCTAAATCCTACCTGGGTTTCCAGGTTCCCATCGTGACCGATAGCGCCTACGCCAAGGCGCGCATCGAAAAGATCGACGATACCAAGATGCGCAGCGACTTGAAGGAGGGGACCATCCTCATCGTGGCCGGTTTCCAGGGCGTGGACGAGACCGGAAGCGTCACCACACTCGGGCGCGGCGGCTCGGACACCTCGGCGGTTGCCCTCGCGGCGGCGCTCAAAGCGGACGTCTGCGAGATTTTCACCGACGTTGACGGCGTCTACACCACGGATCCGAACATCTGCAAGGACGCCAAGAAGATCGAACGCATCTCCTACGAGGAGATGCTGGAGCTGGCAAGCCTGGGAGCCAAGGTGCTCCAGATCCGCTCCGTCGAATTCGCCAGCAAGTACAACGTCGACGTCCATGTCCGCTCTAGCTTTAACGAAAATCTCGGAACCATGGTTACCAAGGAGGATAAAGATATGGAAGCAGTACTCGTCTCGGGTATCGCCTATGCCAAGGATGAAGTGAAAATAGCAGTCATGCAGGTCCCGGACAAGCCGGGGATCGCAGCCCAGATCCTGTCGCCGCTCTCCGATGCCAATATCTCCGTGGACATGATCGTTCAGAACGTGAGCGAGGCCGGTTCCACCGACTTCACCTTCACCGTGCCCCAGGCCGAATTCAAGAAGGCGCTTGCCATCACCCAGGAGACCGCGCAGGCGATCAACGCCAAGGAAGTCCTCTCCGACGAGAACGTGAGCAAGGTCTCCATCGTCGGCCTCGGCATGAGAAGCCACGCAGGGGTCGCCACCACGATGTTCAAGGCGCTCGCCGCCGAAGGGATCAACATCCAGATGATCTCCACCTCCGAGATCAAGATCTCCGTGGTAGTCGATGCCAAGTACACCGAGCTCGCCGTAAGGGTGCTGCACGACGTCTTCGGCCTTTCGAAATAACACCCGTTCAACGTTCAAGGTTCGACGTTCCAGATCTTGCCGGCCCTGGCTGGAGGTTCTGGGACGTCGGGCGGCGCGCGTGCGAGCGGCTTGATCTTTTAAAAACGTTGAACGTCGAACGTTGAACGTCTTTTGAATGAAGGGTGGGGTGATATGAGCTTGGTGAAACTGTACGATACGACGCTTAGGGACGGAACGCAGGCAGAAGACATCTCTTTCCTGGTGGAAGACAAGATCCGCATCGCCCACAAGCTGGACGAGACCGGGATCGCTTACATAGAAGGCGGGTGGCCCGGCAGCAACCCCAAGGACGTCGCCTTCTTCAAGGACATCAAGAAAGAGAAGCTTTCCCAGGCGAAGATCGCCGCTTTCGGCTCCACCAGGCGCGCCAAGATCACCCCGGACAAGGACCAGAACATCCGCACGCTGGTGCAGTCCGAGGCGGACGCGGTCACCATCTTCGGCAAGAGCTGGGACTTCCAGGTCCACGAGGCGCTGAGGATCCCGCTGGAAGAGAACCTGGAGCTGATCTACGACTCGCTGGAATACCTGAAGGCGCGCATGCCCGAGGTGTTCTACGACGCCGAGCACTTCTTCGACGGCTACAAGGCGAACCCCGAATATGCCATCAAGACGCTCAAGGCGGCAGAGCAGGCGGGTGCGGACTGCATCATCCTCTGCGACACCAACGGCGGCACCATGCCTTTCGAGATCGCCAGCATCGTGGCCGAGGTAAAGAAGGCGGTCTCGACGCAGCTTGGCATCCACACCCACAACGACAGCGAGTGCGCCGTGGCGAACTCCATAGTCGCGGTCCAAAGCGGCATCGTCCAGGTGCAGGGGACCATCAACGGCTTCGGCGAGCGCTGCGGCAACGCGAACCTCTGCTCCATCATCCCGGCGCTCAAGGTGAAGATGAAGATGGAGTGCGTGAGCGACCAGCAGATGCGCCAGTTGCGCGACCTCTCCCGCTACGTCTACGAGCTCGCCAACCTCGCCCCCAACAAGCACCAGGCCTACGTCGGCAACTCCGCCTTCGCCCACAAGGGGGGGGTGCACGTCTCCGCCATCCAGCGCCATCCAGAGACCTACGAGCACATGAGACCGGAGCTGGTGGGGAACACCACCCGGGTGCTCGTCTCCGACCTCTCCGGGCGCGCCAACATCCTCGCCAAGGCGACCGAGTTCAACATCAACCTGGACAGCAAGGACCCGGTGACCCTGGAGATCCTGGAAGACATCAAGGCGATGGAGAACCGCGGCTACCAGT
This sequence comes from Citrifermentans bremense, assembly GCF_014218275.1. Lineage (NCBI taxonomy): Bacteria > Pseudomonadati > Thermodesulfobacteriota > Desulfuromonadia > Geobacterales > Geobacteraceae > Citrifermentans > Citrifermentans bremense. The sequence continues at coordinate 3,314,122 of NZ_AP023213.1, read as the reverse complement.
TCGAGGGGGCGGAGGCTTCCTTCGAGCTCCTGATGAAGCGCGCGCTCGGCACCCACCGCAAGTTCTTCTCCGTGATCGGTTTCAGGGTCATCGACGAGAAGCGCCACGAGGACGACCAGCCGATCTCCGAGGCCACCATCAAGGTCAAGGTGGGGGGGAAGATCGAGCACACCGCGGCGGAAGGGGCAGGGCCGGTCAACGCGCTCGACAACGCGCTCAGGAAGGCGCTGGAGAAGTTCTATCCCAAGCTTCGCGACGTGAAGCTGCACGACTACAAGGTCAGGGTGCTCCCGGCGGGGCAGGGGACGGCATCCTCCATCCGGGTCCTGATCGAGTCCGGCGACAAGGAAGGTCGCTGGGGAACCGTCGGGGTCTCCTCCAACGTCATCGAGGCCTCCTACCAGGCTCTCGTCGACGCCATCGAGTTCAAGCTCCACAAGGATGAGGAGGCGGCGGCGCCGAAACCGTGATGCCCACGAGCAGCCGACTCGCCATCTGGTGTATCGCACTGCTCCTCTCCCTGACTCTCTACGCAAAAGGCCGCTTTCCCGCCCCGAAGGGTGAGGAAGCGGCCTTTTTGCGTGATCGGGGAGGGACGGTCGCGGTGCGGCTTTCAGGCGATTTCCCCCAGGCCGGCGTCTATCGGTTTCCCGACGGTACCTCGATTGCGACCGCCATTAAAATGACGGTCGCGGATCCGGAGGCTCTAGGAGTGCTTCCTGCCAGCTCGTCCATGGTGCTGCAAAACGGAGATGTTCTCACCCTTGGCCTTCCCGAAAGGGAAAAAGCTGTGATTTCAATCACTAAAATGGGAGTGAGGGAACGGATGCTGCTGGGGGTGCCCTTGGATCCGGACCGGATGTCCGCGAAGGAATGGGCGCTGCTGCCGGGGATCGGGCCGGTGCTCTCGGAAAGAATCGTGACGGAGCGTCACGAAAATGGCGCTTTCGGCTCTCTGGAGGGGGTGTCGCGGGTGCCGGGGATCGGGCCCGCAAAGCTTGAAGCTATCAGAAGATATTTCTAATGGTCCATAAATCCGCTTTTTATCGATGGTTCCTCAAGGACGGCGACTGCATACGATTACAATATTTTCATAACCATTATCTTGGCATGCAAGGTGAAATATAGCTCCCCACATGAAGTCTTTTAATCAACTTTTTGTTGGGAGGTAAGGTTTATGAAATGTCCTAAATGCAAAGGTAGAATGTTTGCCGAAAAATATTACGACTTCGTTAGATCTTTCGATGCCTGGAAATGCACCTGTTGCGGGGAGGTCCTCGACCCGACCATTCTGGCCAACAGAGCGAGAAACTTCAACAGCCTCCTCGGCTGATACCAACCATGTACACATGCCCATGAAAGGGGGCCGCGCAAACGGCCCCCTTTTCCGCTGTCCACAAGCCGCCCCCTTGACTTGCCAGACCTTTTCGTAGCGCCAGCCGCCGCTGAAAATTTTTCCCAGGAGTTTTACGCTTGACACGGTCCGGATGCTCCGTTATAAAAGGGATAAATTTGGTCCTAAAGGTGTTATTATGATGGAACTGACCCGAAAGGGTGAATACGCCATACGCGGCATCATCTACCTGGCCCAGCAGCCGCCGGGGCGCGTCTCGCTGATCAGCGAGATCGCAGCGGCAGCCGAGGTCCCGCAGACCTTCCTGGCCAAGATCTTCCAGAGCTTCGCCAAGCTCGGCCTGGTCAGCTCCTCGCGCGGCACCGGCGGCGGCTTCGTCCTGGGGCGTCCCGCCTCTGCGATAACTCTGCGGGAGGTGGTGGAGGCGGTGGAAGGGCCCATCCTTCCCAACCGCTGCCTTCTCGGAAGCGCCTGCGACCGGGGAGGCCCATGCCGCGTGCATGCGGTATGGAAGCAGGTGCAGACCGAGGTGGTGCACATCCTGGACGGTGTGACCATCGACTCCCTTGCGCGTGGCCCGCAGCAGTAGCGCAGCGCAAAAAAAATTTGCCTACCAATAGGATAAAGAAGGTCCTGTTGATCTTCTGGGATCCTTCACCTTGATCCGGCCGTTATAGCAGAAGCAAGGGCCGCCGGCCCAAAAACGTGCATTATATTCAAAGGAGCGCACAAATGGATGTATTGACCTTGAGCAGGCTGCAGTTCGCCATCACCAGCATGTTCCACTTCATCTTCGTCCCATTGACCCTGGGGCTGTCGATTCTCGTGGCCGCCATGGAAACCCGCTACGTGATCAGCGGCAACGAGATGTACATGCGGATGGCGAAGTTCTGGGGGAAGCTCTTCCTGATCAACTTCGCCCTGGGGGTGGTGACCGGCATCACCTTGGAGTTCCAGTTCGGCATGAACTGGGCCGAGTACTCCAGGTACGTGGGCGACATCTTCGGCGCCCCCCTCGCCATCGAGGCGACGGTCGCCTTCTTCCTCGAATCGGTGTTCATCGGCGTATGGGCCTTCGGCTGGAACAAGGTCGGAAAGAAGATGCACGCAGCCTCCATCTGGATCGTCGCCCTGGCGACGAACCTCTCGGGGCTCTGGATCCTCCTTGCCAACGGCTGGATGCAGCACCCGGTGGGGTATGTGCTCCGAAACGGGCGCGCGGAGATGGTCGACTTCATGGCGCTCCTCACCAATCCGTTCGGCCTTTTGAAATTCGGGCACCAGATCGTTTCCGGCTACACGGTGGGGGCCTTCTTCGTCATGGGGGTCTCGGCATGGCATCTGCTCAGGGGGCGCAACCGCCCCTTCTTCAAGGCATCCTTCGGCATGGCAGCGGTCTTCGCGCTGGTCTCGACGCTTATGGTGGCAGTGGTAGGCGACTTCCACGCGGTCGACGTCGCCAAGACCCAGCCCGCCAAGTTCGCAGCCATGGAGTCCATCTGGGACAGCTGCCGCAACGCCCCCATGCACCTGATCGCCTTTCCCGACGAGAAGAACCAGTGCAACCTGGTCTCAGCCTTACCGGTTCCCGGCATGCTGAGCCTTCTGGCCTATCATGACCTGAACGCCGAGGTGCGCGGCCTGAACTCCTTCCCCAAGGAGGACCGCCCGCCGGTGCTCCCGGTCTTCCTCAGCTTCCGCGCCATGGTCGGGCTAGGGACCCTCTTCATCATCCTCGCCGCCGTGTCGCTCTTTTTCCACCGCAACAACCTCCTGGAGAAGTACCCCTGGTTCCTGCGCCTGATGGTTTTCTGCATCCCGCTTCCCTATATAGCCAACCAGCTTGGGTGGGTGGTGTCCGAGGTGGGGAGACAGCCCTGGATCGTCTATGGCCTCATGAGGACCTCCGACGCGGTTTCGAAGAGCATCGACCTGTCGCAGGTAATCGGCTCCCTGCTCGGGTTCACGCTCCTTTACGGTCTTTTGGGCTTCGTCGACATCTACCTTCTGGCCAAGTTCGCCCGCAAGGGGCCTGAAGAAACCAGCACCGGCGCCACCGGCGCCTTCGGAAAATAGGGGGGAAGAAATGGATCTGCATATCGTCTGGTTCGTGCTTTGGGGTGTTCTCTGGGGGGTCTATTTCATGCTGGACGGGTTTGTCCTGGGAGGGGGGATGCTGCACCGCGTGCTCGGTACAAGCGATACCGACCGGCGCGTCCTCATCAACAGCTACGGCCCGGTCTGGGACGGCAACGAGGTCTGGCTCGTGACCGCAGGTGGCGCCACCTTCGCCGCTTTCCCTACCACCTACGCGCTCATGTTCAGTTACCTCTACACCCCCTTGTTGCTGCTGCTCTTCGCCCTCATCGTGCGCGGGGTCTCCTTCGAGTTCCGCGGCAAGGAGGACGGTCCCCTTTGGAAGGGGTGCTGGGACTGGGCCATCGTCGTCTCCAGTTTTATCCCTGCGCTTTTGTTCGGGGTGGCCTTCGGCAACATCTTCGCGGGGCTTCCCATGGACGAGGCGGGGTATCACGGCTCTCTCATTTACCTCTTGAACCCCTACGGCATCGTCAGCGGGCTTCTCTTCGTACTGCTCTTTTTGGAGCACGGCGCGCTCTACGCGGCCGTTAAGAGCACCGGTTCCCTGAGCCGGCGTGCCGAGGAGCTGGCGAAGTTCCTCTGGGTGCCGCTTCTGGTGGTGGCGGTCGGTTTCCTTGCCTACAGCAATTTCGCGACGAAGCTCTACGACAACTACCTCGCCGCCCCGGTCTTCGCCGTGGTGCCGCTTATCGCCGTGGCGGCACTTTTGGCCGTGCGCCTGTTCCTTGCCAAGGGGGAGACACTGGCGGCGTTCGCGGCCTCCTGCGCCACCATTCTCGGCGTGGTTTTTACCGGGGTCGTCGGGCTTTTCCCGAACCTGATACCTTCGAGTCTGGACGCGGCCTACAGCCTCACCATATACAACAGTTCCTCCTCCGACTACACGCTGCGCATCATGACCGTCGTCGCCTTCGTCTTCGTGCCGATCGTGATCGCCTACAAGATCTGGGTCTACCGTCTCTTCCGGGGGCGGGTGAGCGCCGAGACCCTGGCCGGGGACCACGAGGCCTACTAGCAAAGCGCGCCAGCCGCGTCTCCGGCCCTGTCCGGAGGCGCGGCTGATTCACCGCCGGCCTGAGCAGTTTTGAGGGGGGCTCTCCCCCTGGCGCGGCAGGTTAAAGCGTTGATAGAACATATCTAATTCTGTGTTGACAAATTCCCTCCCCCTTTGGTACTTTACCCTCTTGTTGCGTGCGCCAAACGACGAGCGCCGCTCCCAAGCCTCTTCCGTGAGGCAGCTTCCCCTGCGGATGCCCCGACGACCCGTCATCAGAATTCCCGCCCAGACCCCATGCCAATAGGCATTACGGCAGAGAGCCTGCCCTATAATGTGAACAAAAGAGAGGAATTTTCATGCAGATCAGCGTTGAATCGGTCAACAGCATCAAGAAGAAGTTGAACTTCGAAATCCCGGCAGACAAAGTTTCTGCTGAAGTTGACAAAGCTTATGCCGAAATAAGAAAGCATGCCGCCATAAAGGGGTTCCGTAAGGGCAAGGTCCCGATGGGCCTGATCGAGAAGCACTACGGCGAGAAGATGGCCGAGGACGTGGTGAAGAACCTGGTCCAGGACAGCTACTTCAGCGCGGTGAACGAGAAGGGGCTGAACCCGGTCGGCTACCCGGTGATCGAGAGCGACCAGCTGAAAAAGGGTGAACCGTTCAAATACTCCGCCACCGTCGAGATCTTCCCCGAAATCGAGGTCAAGGATTACGCCGGCCTCGAAGTGGTCAAGGAGAAGCTGGAGATCGACGATTCCGTCGTCGCCGCCCGCCTGAAGGAGATGCAGGAGCGCATGGCGCAGCTCGGACCGGCACCCGAAGGACATGCCGCTGCCCTGGGCGACTTCGTCACCTTCGACTTCAAGGGCTCCACAGACGGCGTCTACTTCGAGGGGGGCTCCGCCGAGGACTTCCAGCTCGAACTCGGCTCCGGGCGCTTCATCCCCGGCTTTGAAGACCAGATGGTCGGCATGACCGTCGGGACCAACAGCACCATCAAGGTCAACTTCCCCGAGGGGTACGGCAGCGCCGAGCTCGCCGGCAAGCCCGCCGACTTCGAGGTCTCCGTCAAGGAGATCAAGGTGAAGGAGCTTCCGGAGCTGAACGACGACTTCGCCAAGGAGTTCGGCGAGGAGTTCGAGACCCTGGACCTGCTGAAAGCAAAGCTCGCCGAGATCAACGAGGCCCAGGAGACCAGCCGCATCAACGCCGAGCTGCGCGACCGCCTCATCAAGGCCCTGATCGAGAAAAACGACATCGAGGTCCCCGAGGCGCTGGTGGACCGCCAGGTCCAGATGATGCTGGAGAGCACCAAGCAGAGACTTACCTCCCAGAGGCTTTCCCTCGAGATGATGGGGATGACCGACGACAGCTACAAGGCGCAGTTCCGCGAAAACGCCCGCGAGCAGGTGAAAGGTTCGCTGCTTCTGGATGCGGTCGCCGACAAGGAGAAGATCGAGCCGACCGAAGAGGAGTTCGAGGCCCAGCTCTCCGTGATCGCCGAGCAGACCAGGCAGGACCTGGAGAAGGTGTCGCAGCTCTACAAGACCAACGAGCGGGCCAAGGACAACCTGATGGCCCAGATGCGGGAAGACAAGGCGGTGCAGTTCCTTCTTGAACGCGCCAAGGTGACCGAAGTCCCCAAGGCGGAAATTAAATAGGAGTGTCCATGCTTGTACCGATAGTAGTGGAGCAGACCGGCCGGGGAGAGAGGTCCTACGACATCTACTCGCGCCTTCTGAAGGACAGGATCATCTTCCTGGGCGGCGGCATCGACGACAACGTCGCGAACCTGGTGATAGCGCAGCTCCTCTTCCTCGAGGCCGAGGACCCGGACAAGGATATCCACCTCTACATCAACTCCCCCGGCGGCGTGGTTACCGCCGGCATGGCCATCTACGACACCATGCGCTACATCAAGGCGCCGGTCTCCACCATCTGCGTCGGGCAGGCCGCCTCCATGGGGGCGTTCCTTCTCTCCGGCGGGGAGAAGGGGAAAAGGTTCTCCCTGGTCAACTCGCGCATCATGATCCACCAGCCCCTGGGCGGTTTCCAGGGGCAGGCGACGGACATCCATATCCACGCCAAAGAGATCCTGCGCATGAAGGATCAACTGAACGCGCTTTTGGCCGAGCACACCGGCCAGAGCGTCGAGAAGGTAACGGCCGACACGGAGCGCGACTACTTCATGTCGGGCGAAGAAGCGATGAACTACGGCATCGTTGATGCTATCGTGACTAGAAATGTCGTCACCGGAGGTGCCAATTGAGCAGAAGAGATGACCGTTCCGACACGCTGATCTGTTCCTTTTGCGGGAAGAGCCAGGAAGAGGTAAAGAAGTTGATTGCGGGGCCCACGGTCTACATCTGCGACGAGTGCATCGAGCTTTGCAACGACATCATCGCGGAGGAGTCCAAGCTGGAGGATGCCTCCGCAACCGACGTGAGGAAACTTCCCAAGCCGCAGGAGATCAAGGAAGTCCTCGACGAGTACGTGATCGGCCAGTCCCGGGCCAAGAAGGTCCTGGCCGTCGCCGTGTACAACCACTACAAGAGGGTCGAGGCCGCGGTTAAGCCGGGCGACGTCGAGATGCAGAAGAGCAACATCCTGCTCCTGGGCCCAACCGGCAGCGGCAAGACGCTCCTGGCGCAGACCCTTGCCCGCATCCTCAAGGTCCCCTTCGCCATGGCGGACGCCACCAACCTCACCGAGGCGGGGTACGTGGGCGAGGACGTCGAGAACATCATCCTCACCCTTTTGCAGGCGTCCGACTACGACGTCGAGAAGGCGCAGAAGGGGATCATCTACATCGACGAGATCGACAAGATCGCCAGGAAGTCCGACTCCCCCTCCATCACCCGCGACGTCTCGGGCGAGGGGGTGCAGCAGGCCCTTTTGAAGATCATCGAGGGGACAGTTGCGAGCGTACCCCCCAAGGGCGGGCGCAAGCACCCGCAGCAGGAGTTCCTCAAGGTGGACACCACCAACATCCTGTTCATCTGCGGCGGGGCCTTCCCTGGGCTGGACAGCATCATCCAGCAGAGGATCGGGGTTAAGACGCTTGGCTTCGGCGCCGACGTGAAGAAGAAGGTGGAGAAGAAGGCAGGGGAGCTTTTGGCCGGGGTGACCCCGGAGGACCTCCTGAAGTTCGGCTTCATCCCCGAGTTCGTTGGTCGTCTCCCGATGCTCGCCTCGCTCTCCGAGCTGGACGAGGAGGCGATGGTCCAGATCCTCAAGGAACCCAAGAACGCGCTCATCAAGCAGTACCAGAAGCTCTTCGACATGGAGCACGTGAAGCTGAAGTTCACCGACGGCTCGCTGGTCGCCATAGCGCGGGAAGCACTGAAGAGAAAGACCGGCGCCCGCGGCCTGCGCTCCATCCTCGAAAACGCCATGCTCGACATCATGTACGAGATCCCGTCCCAGAGCATGGTGAAGGAAGTGGTCATCAACGAAGAGGTGATCTACAGCAAGGAAAAGCCGATCATCGTCTACGAGAACGTGGCGGAAAGCGCCTGAGCATACAGGAAAACATGACTGAGAAAGCCAGAACCAGAGGTAAAAAGAGGGGGAATCCGGAAAGATTCCCTCTCTTTCCATTAAGGGACATAGTTATCTTCCCGCACATGGTGATTCCCCTCTTCGTGGGAAGGGAGAAGTCGGTGCTCGCCCTAGAGGCGGCCATGGCGCAAAACGACAAGCTGATCCTTTTGGCCACGCAGAAAAACGCGAAGACTGAGGACCCTGAGCCCGGCGACATCTACACGGTCGGGACGCTCTGCCAGGTGATCCAGCTCCTGAAGCTCCCCGACGGGACCGTCAAGGTGCTGGTGGAAGGGAAGCGGCGCGGCTCCATCGCCTCCTTCTCCGACAACAGCGAATACTTCGAGGTCGAGGTCGAGGTGCTCGAGGAGCAAAGCGGCAACGACAGCGAGAACGAGGCGCTGAAGCGCGGCGTGCTCGCCTCCTTCGAGAGCTACGCGGAGCTCAACAGCTCGGTCCCGTCCGAGCTCCTGCAGACGGTGCAGGCGATCGCCGACCCCTCGCGCCTTGCCGACTCCATCGCCCCGCACCTGAACCTCAAGGTGGCGCAGAAGCAGGAGCTTCTGGCCGCGGTGCAGCCTGCCCGCCGCATGGAGCGCCTGTTGTCGCTCATGGGGGCGGAGATCGAGATCCTGCAGATCGAGAAGAAGATCCACGCCAGGGTCAAGAAGCAGATGGAGAAGACCCAGAAGGATTACTACCTGAACGAGCAGATCAGGGCGATCCAGAAGGAACTGGGAGGGAAGGACGAGTTCAAGCAGGAGCTGCGCACCCTGGAGGCGAAGGCGGCCAAGCTCCCCCTCTCCCCCGAGGCGAAGCAGAAGATTCAAAGCGAGATCAAGAAGCTGAAGTTCATGTCCCCCATGTCGGCCGAGGCATCGGTGGTGCGCAACTACGTGGAGTGGCTCTTGGCGCTTCCCTGGGGTGCCTACGCCGAGGAGAACCGTGAGCTCAAGGTGGCCCGGGAACGGCTGGACGCGGACCACTACGGCCTGGAGAAGGTGAAGCTCAGGATCCTGGAGTTCCTGGCGGTGAACGCGCTGGCGCCGGGGATGAAGGGTCCCATCCTCTGCCTGGTAGGTCCCCCCGGCGTCGGCAAGACTTCGCTTGCCCGCTCCGTCGCCAAGGCGACCGGCCGCGACTTCGTCAAGATCTCGCTGGGTGGGGTGCGCGACGAGGCCGAGATCAGGGGGCACCGGCGCACCTACGTCGGCGCCATGCCCGGGCGGATCATCCAGTCGCTCAAGAAGTGCGGTTCGTCGAACCCCGTGTTCCTTCTGGACGAGATCGACAAGATGAGCTCGGACTTCCGCGGCGACCCGGCCTCGGCGCTTCTGGAGGTGCTCGACCCGGAGCAGAACCACTGCTTCAACGACCATTTCCTCGACCTGGACTACGACCTCTCGCAGGTTATGTTCATCACCACTGCCAATTCCAGCCACACCATACCGAGGCCGCTTCTGGACCGCATGGAGGTGGTGCGGCTGGACGGCTACACCGAGCACGAGAAGCTCGCCATCGCGCGCGAGTACCTGGTCCCCAAGCAGGCGGCCGCCAACGGGCTAGCCGGGAAGGGGGTCGGCTTCACCGACTCGGCGGTCCTTGAGCTGGTGCGCCGCTACACCCGCGAGGCGGGGGTGAGGAACCTGGAGCGCGAGATCGGCTCCATCTGCCGCAAGATCGCCTTCGCCGTGGCAGGCGGCGGGAAACTGCGCCGCACCGTGCAGCCGCGCCAGATAGCCGGCTACCTGGGCGCACCCCGGTTCAAGTACGGGGAGGCCGGGCTCGAGGACGCCGTCGGGCTCGTGACCGGCCTTGCCTGGACCGAGGTGGGTGGGGAGCTCCTGAACATCGAGGTGGTGTCCCTGCCGGGCAAGGGTAAGCTGACCGTGACCGGGAAGCTCGGCGAGGTGATGCAGGAGTCGGCGCAGGCGGCGATGACCTACGTCCGCTCGCGAGGGGAGCTGCTCGGCTTCGCCAAGGACTTCTACCAGCACCTGGACATCCACATTCACGTCCCGGAAGGGGCGATACCCAAGGACGGCCCTTCGGCCGGCATAGCCATGGCCTGCGCGCTCACCTCGGCGCTCACCAGGAGGCCGGTGAGGCGCGACATCGCCATGACCGGCGAGGTGACCCTGCGCGGCACGGTGCTCCCCATCGGCGGCCTCAAGGAGAAGCTTCTAGCGGCAGGGCGTGGGGGGATCCGGACCGTGCTGATCCCCAAGGAGAACGAGAAGGACCTGGCGGAGATCCCCAAGGAGATCCGCGCCGGCATCACCGTGCACCCGGTGGCCCACATGGACGAGGTGCTGGGGTACGCGCTGCTCGCACCGGTCGGGCTCGCTCCGGCCGCGCTCTACGGCGATGCGACCGTCGCCGTGGCCGAAAATTCAGTTGTGCCACATTAGAAAAAAAGCCGCAGAAAAAAGATTGACAGCCGCGACGGGGCTCTGGTATAAGATGTCTTCACTTTGCGATGCAGACCGGGAGGAGCAATGAATAAGGCAGAGCTGGTAAGCGCCATAGCAGAAGAAGCCCAGTTAACCAAGGTCGATGCTGAGAAGTCCCTCATGGGAATTTTGGACGCGCTGACCAACTGCCTCGCAGCAGGCGATAAGGTCACCCTCGTCGGCTTCGGCACCTTCAGCGTCGCGCAGCGCGCCGCGAGGACCGGCCAGAACCCGCAGACCGGCAAGAAGATCGAGATCGCCGCTTCGGCAGCGCCGAAGTTCAAGCCGGGGAACACGCTGAAGGACCTGGTAAACAGCTAAAGCAGAAAAGTTGTACATGCGGGGTTGTAGCTCAGTCGGTTAGAGTGCCAGCCTGTCACGCTGGAAGTCGCGGGTTCGAGCCCCGTCAACCCCGCCATACATATCTAAAGGGTGAATAGCTCAGCTGGGAGAGCGCCAGCCTTACAAGCTGGATGTCGGGGGTTCGATCCCCTCTTCACCCACCAAAAGAAAAAGTTCAAGGTTCAACCATTAACGTTGGAACCAAGAACCCAGGAACGGGACGGTTGACGTCTTTGAACGTCGAACCGTCTTGAAGTCTTGGGGTTGTAGCTCAGTCGGTTAGAGTGCCAGCCTGTCACGCTGGAAGTCGCGGGTTCGAGCCCCGTCAACCCCGCCATTGAAAGGGAAGATCGCAGATGCGATCTTCCCTTTTTCTTTTTCCCTTTGCTCCCGCCAGCGCCGAAACTGCAGCAGCCTGACCGGCTCAGCCTGCGCCCCTTTGTCTTGACTTGCCCGAGGCAAATCGTTTATTCTCTGCGATGTCCCAACCCAGGCGCAGCGCGCCCCGGCTGGGCCCTTTTTTTGTCTTTTTCCGGTCATCTCTAGTCAAAAGAAAGCGAGTCCTCTTGAAGCCCATCAAACCGATCGTGGTGATACCCACCTACAACGAAAGGGACAACTTGGAGCGGTTGGCCCGGCAGGTACTTTCCCTAGACCCCTCGCTGGAATTGCTGGTGGTGGACGACAACTCGCCGGACGGCACCGGAGAGGTGGCCGAGGCGCTGGCGGCTGAGACCGGCCGGGTGACGGTGCTGCACCGTAAGGGGAAGCTTGGGCTTGGGTCCGCCTACCGGGAAGGCTTCGCCCGCGCGCTTTCGCTTGGGGCCGACGCGGTGGTGCAGATGGACGCCGATTTCTCCCACGATCCCGCGGTGATCCCCTATTTCTTCGAGGAGCTGAGGCGCTCCGACCTGGTCATCGGCTCCCGCTACCTGAACGGGGTAAGCGTGGTGAACTGGCCGCTGCGCCGCCTCATGCTGAGCTACTTCGCCAGCGTCTACACGCGCGTCATCACCGGCCTCACCATCTCCGACTGCACCAGCGGCTTCAAGTGCTTCCGCGCCGAAACGCTGAAGGCGATCGATCTCGCCAAGGTCCGTTCGGACGGCTACTCCTTCCAGATCGAGATGAACTACCGCGTCAAGGAGAAGGGGTTTAGCATCAGCGAGGTCCCCATCATCTTCATAGACCGGCACGCCGGGACTTCGAAGATGTCGAAGAGGATCGTGCGCGAGGCTGTGGTCATGGTCTGGAAGCTGAAGTTAGGGTCGCTTCTGCGAGGCCTTTTGCCAGAACGGGGGGTGTCATGAGCGACGCGCTTTGGTCCCTGGTCTGTCTCGGCGGGCTCTGGGGCTTCGTAGCCTGCACCATTTTGCTGATCCTGAAGGCCTTTCCGGCACGGGACCGCTTCGACCGCCTGGCGGCAGTGAAATGGGGGGCGGGAGCCTTGATCTGTTTCGCCGCCTGGGTGATCGGCATGACCCAGGCCTGACGCCGGCGTAGACAGAACCGGTTTTCTTTTGAGGTTTTAATTCAGCCACTTTTGTGGTACTCATATTGCCTTATGCCCGTTTTTACCTGTAAAATAGGCGCCTCGGACGGCAAGGTTCTGGTCAAGGAGCTCGACGCGGTCAACGCAGTTCTGCTCCGGCAGAGCCTGGAAGAGCAGGGTTACGTCGTCTTCGAACTGCGCAAGAAGCCGTTCCAGTTCCTTTTGGAGTCGGGGATCGGGCGCAAGAAGATCGGCAACAAGGAGCTCCTTTTGTTCAACCAGGAGCTCCTGGTGCTGCTAAAGGCTGGGCTCCCCATCCTCCAGGCGCTCGACACCATCCTCGAGTCCGGGGGCGGGAAGTTGAACGAGATACTGTCGGCGATCCGCGAAGACGTAAAAGGGGGGATAGCGCTTTCCGCCGCGTTCGAAAAGTTCCCGCGGGTGTTTCCCCATCTCTACATCGCGTCGATCCGCGCCGGCGAGCGGACCGGCGACCTGCCGCAGACCATCCGCCGCTACATCGCCTTTTTGAAAAGGACCGAGGGGTTCCGCGGCAAGGTCATCGGCGCGCTCATCTACCCCGCCATCCTGGTCACGGTCGCGGCGGTGGCGGTCAGCCTTTTGCTCATCTACGTGGTGCCGACCTTCAGCACCATCTACGCGGATTCCGGTGCGGCCCTGCCGATGCCGACACAGATTTTGATCAATTTCACCGGGCTGTTGCGGCATTACCTGCCGCTGTTGCTGCTCCTCGTGGCGGGTGGGGTCGCCGCCTTCAGGCGCTGGAGGCAGACCGAGTCGGGGCGCTACACCGTGGACGGCTTCAAGATCAAGACCCCCCTTCTGGGCGCCATCACCAGCCGCTACGCGCTGGCAGGCTTCACCCGCACCCTGGCAACCGTGCTCGGCTCCGGTATCCCGATCGTCGAGGCGATGCGGATGTCTGTGGGGACGTTGAACAACAAGGTGCTGGAGCGCGGACTGCTCCTCGCCGTGCACCGCGTGGAGGAGGGGAGCAAGCTCTCCACGGCGCTGGAAGGGATGAAGCTGATGCCCCCCCTGGCGCTTCGGATGCTCACCGTCGGCGAGACCACCGGGAGCCTGGAGGAGATGCTCTCCGACATCGCGGACTACTTCGAGGAAGAGATCGAGCGGGACCTCCATGTACTGACCACCTCCATCGAGCCGGCGATCATGATCGTCATGGGTGTGCTCATCGGCGGCATCATCGTCACCATGTACCTGCCGATCTTCAAGATCGCCAGCACTGTCGGCTAGAGGAACCATGCTGAAACCTTTCCGCAAGAAAAGACTGGGCGACATCCTTTTGGAGCGGGGGGACCTGACCCCGGACCAGCTCGCCTACGCGCTGGACAAGCAGCAGAGCACCAAGGAGCGCCTGGGCATCATCTGCCTGGCCGACGGGCTGATCAGCGACGTCGTCCTGGCCGTGGCGCTGGCGGAGCAGTTCGGCCTCGAGTACGTGGACTTAAAGGGTGTCCGGCCGGACGAGTCCCTTTTCAGCTTCATCCCGCCGGAGACCATGTTCCGCTTCCATTTCGTGCCGCTGGAGCTGCAGGGGGACCTCCTGGTCGTTGCCATCTCGGACCCGACCGCGGTGCTGCAGCTGGACGAGATGGCGCTCCTTCTGGAACGCCCGCTCCTTTTCAAGGTGGCCGCCGAATCGGAAATCGCCTACCACCTGAAGCGGGGGGAGGGGACCAGCCGGGTGCTGAAGGAGGTCTCCGAGGACTTCATGCTGCAGCTGGTGACCGAGACCGACAAGGGGGAGGAGATCCTCTCGGTCGAAAACGTCTCCGCTGACACGAGTCCCATCATCAAGCTGGTGAACTCCACCATCCTCGACGCGCTCACCAGGCGCGCCTCCGATATCCATATCGAGACCGCCCAGGACGGCGTCCTCATCAAGTACCGCATCGACGGCGTCCTCTACAAGGCGACCGACCCCATCGACTCCCACTTCCAGGGGCCGCTCATCTCCCGTCTCAAGGTCATGAGCGAGCTGGACATCTCTGAGCGCCGCATCCCGCAGGACGGCCGCTTCAAGGTGCGCATCGGGGCTAAGTCCATCGACTTCCGCGTCTCCATCATGCCGAGCGCCTTTGGCGAGGACGCGGTCATCCGTATCCTCGACAAGGAAAGCATTGCCAGCGACCTCCGTGGGCTCACCCTGGAGACCCTCGGCATGGCGTCGCGCGAGATCAAGCGCTTCAGGAAGATGATCAAGGAGCCCTACGGCATGGTGCTGGTCACCGGGCCTACCGGTTCCGGCAAGACCACCACCCTTTACGGCGCCCTCACCGAGATCCACACCGGCCTCGAGAAGATCATCACCATCGAGGACCCGGTCGAGTACGTCCTCTCCGGCATCACCCAGATCCCGGTCAACGAGAAGAAGGGGCTCACCTTCGCCCGGGGGCTGCGCTCCATCCTGCGCCACGACCCGGACAAGATCATGGTGGGCGAGATCCGCGACTCGGAGACGGCGCAGATCGCGGTGCAGTCGGCGCTCACCGGTCACCTGGTCTTCACCACGGTGCACGCCAACAACGTCTTCGACGTCATCGGCCGCTTCACCCACATGGGGATCGACCCGTACAACTTCGTGGCCTGCCTGAACTGCGTCATGGCGCAGCGCCTGGTCAGGAAGATCTGCCGCGCCTGCCGCAAGCCCGTCACCGTGAGCGACGAGGAGCTGCGCGAGTCCGCCATCGACCCGGAAAGCGCCCGCGGCCTCACCCTCTACGAGGCTCAGGGGTGCGACGAGTGCAACGGCACCGGGTACCGCGGCCGCTCCGCCATCGTGGAGCTTTTGGACTTAAACGACGAGATCAGGGAGCTGATCATCGCCAAGTCGCCGGTGGCGGCGCTCAAGAAGGCGGCTAAGGCCGCCGGGACCATGTTCCTGCGGGAGAGCGCGGTCGCCAAGGTGCTGGCGGGCGAGACGACGATAAAGGAGATCAACCGTGTCACTTTCGTCGAGTAGGTGCGAGCCATGCTAAGGGCGAGGACTGGCCTGGGACTCGAGATCTCCGCCGGCGGGCTCAGCTTCGCCATGGTGAGCGGGGGGAAGACCCCGAAGGTGGAAACGGGGCTCTCGGTCCCTTTTGCGCCGGGGATGCTGACCCTGTCGCGCCGGGAGCCCAACGTGAACGACCCCAAGGGGTTCGTCAACGCGCTAAGGGAGGGTTACCTGCGTCTTTTGACCCGGGAGCGCTCGGTCTGCGTCTCCCTTCCTGACGCGGTGGGGCGGGTGGTGCTGCTCGACCTGGAGGCGCGCTTCCGCAACCGCGATGAAGGGCTGGACGTGATCCGCTGGAAGCTGAAAAAGAGCCTCCCCTTCGATATCGGCACCGTGCACCTGGACTACCAGACCCTGGAGGAGAAGGAGAACGGTTCGGTGTCGCTGCTGGTCTCGCTCGTCTCGCGGGCGGTGGTGACGCAGTACGAGGAACTCCTGATCCAGGCTGGGCTGGAGCCCAAGCAGATCGACTTCACCTCGTTCAACCTGTACCGCCTCTTCGCGCCGCGGCTGGACATCTCGGAAGACGGCGCCTTCGTCACCTTCTACCAGGGGGCGATGACGGTGCTCATCTTCCATGCCGGCGTATTGAGCTTCTACCGCACCAAGGAAGGGGTGGGCGACGTGCAGAACCTCTACCGCGAGGTGAACAGTTCCTTCCTGGTCTACGGCGACCGCTTCCCGGGGCAGGCCGTGGGGGAGGTCCTCTGCATGGCGGCCCCCGCCGACGCGGAGTCGTTCCGGGCGCTCGTGGCCGAAGCCGCCGGGATCGAGCCGGTACTGCTCGACCTGGAGCGCATGGTGCAGCAGGCCCCGGCGCTGGGGCTGGACCGCCCGGCACTGCACGCCCTGGCGGGGTCGATGGGCGCCGCCCTGAGGAGCCTGCCATGAAACTGACCATAAACCTGGCAACCCGGCGCTACCTCAACCTGCGCCTTTTGAACGCCTGGCTCATCGGGGGAGGGCTACTGCTGGCAACGCTCTTGGTGTACCAGGTGCGCGAGATAGCCGGCAATCAGGTCGAGTTCAACAAGATCAAGCGCGAAAGCGCGGCTCTCAACAGCGGACGTCCGGGTGCTGCGCCGGTTAGCCCGGAGCAGCTTAAGTCCGTGGAGAGCGGGATCGCCTTCGCCAACGAGCTGATCGACAAAAAGACCCTCAACTGGCTCGCACTTTTGGACAAGCTGGAAGGGGTGGTCCCCCCTGGGGTCGCGCTGACCCAGGTGGAACCGGCTTTGAAAGAGCAGTCACTCAAGTTCGCGGGGGTCGCCTACAATTTCTCCAACCTGCGCACGCTGCTGGAGAACATGGAACAGTCTCCCAACTTCTCGGAGGTGTACCTCTTGGGCCAAAACGAGGTCAAGGTGGGCAAAAGCCAGCAGGGTATAGGCTTCACCATCTCCTGCAAGGTCGGTTACCGATGAATTTCCAGATCTTACGCGACATCGTGGCCGCCAGGGGCAAATCGCTGGCTTTCCTCGCCTTCCTGCTCCTGCTCGCCACAGCGGTGCAGCTCTACCTTTCCTTGTGGCAGCGCCCCGCGCTGGAGAAGGCGCAGGTCGAGTGGTTCGCCAGGAGGGACGCGATCGCCAGGGGGGAGGCCGTGGGTGACGCCTCGCGCTACCACAACGGCATGCGCGACCTGGCGGAGTTCCAAAAACGCCTGGTGCCCAAGGAGCGCTTCCCGGCGCTGATGAGCCAGATCTACGACAGCGCCAAGAAGAACTCGCTTTCGCTTAAAGGGGTAAGCTACAAGCCCGGCAAGTTGAAGGACCAGAAGCAGATCGCGACCTACGGCGTTTCCTTTACCGTTTCCGGGCACTATGGCTCGGTGAAGAGCTTCATCGCGGATCTTTTGCGCTACAACGAACTGATCACGGTCGACTCGATCGCGCTGGGGAGCCAGAGCCAGACCGAGGAGATGGTGAACCTCAGGGTCCAGACCACGGTGTATATGAAGACGGAGGGGGCATGAACCGCCAGAAGCTAGTGCTTTCCCTGTTGCTGCTGGTCCTCGCTGGCTCCGTCGGCTATTCGTTTCTGCGCTCGCCGCGGCAGCAGGAGGTGGCCGCGCTGAAGAACCGCCCGGGGATGGTGGCTTCGGTATCCAGGAACAAGAAGGCGCCGGTCCAACCGGCCGCGGTCGACAACAAGAGCGTGCATCTCGCGCAACTGGACCAGGCGCAGCCCGGGTTCACCGGCTTTAAGCGCAACATCTTTTCCCCCATCTTCAAGGAAGAGGCGCCCCCTGCGCTCAAACTGCCGCCGCCTCCCCCGCCGGTCAAGCTGCCTCCTCTTCCGCCTCCGATGCCGCAGGCACAGCCTGCGCCGCCGCCACCGCCGCCTCCGACCCAGGCACAGGTGGACGAGTCCGAGATGGCGAAGTTCGTTTTCCTTGGCTACTTGAAGAAAAACGGGGAGAAGACTGTGTTCCTCTCCAGGAACAACGAGATCATCCTGGCCAAGAAGGGCACCAAGCTCGGGTCGAGGTTCCAGGTGACCGACCTGACCGACGATGCACTGACCATCAAGTCCCTGACCACCGACCAGCAGATGGTGATACCCCTGGTCGAGAACAGGTCGCTCGCGCGCCGCACCAAGTAATAAGGTTAAGGAGCAACTGCATGCATAGACCAAGACCGATCTTAACCCTGATGCTGGTGGCCCTGGCCCTTTCGGGCTGCACCTCCGGTCGCACCGCATTCAGCAAGGCAGAGAAGCTGGAGCGGGAAGGGAACCTTGACGCCGCGCTGGTGAAGTACGCCGAGGTATCCGCTGCCAACCCCGACGTCGGCGAGTACCGGGTAAAGCTATTGAACATCACCGAGACGGCTGCGCGCGCACACTTCGAAAAGGGCGAGGCGTTCTTCGCCAAGAAGAACTACGACGAAGCCCTCAGGGAATACCAGAGCGCCTACGCAATGGACCCGACCCACGTCCTGGCCAAGACCCAGGCGGACCAGGTGCTTAAGCTCAGAAACGCCCAGACCTACCTTTTGGAGGGTCTCGACTTCGAGAAGAACCGCAAGCCGCGCGAGGCGATGATAGCGTTCAAGCATGCCCTCGAGTTTGAGCCCGAGAACAAGGAAGCGAAGCAGGGGCTGGATCGCATCCTTGCCAACAAGCGCCAGAAGCTGGACGGCTTCGAACTGAACCTCAAGTCGACCAAGCCGATAACCCTCAAGTTCCGGGACGCAAAGCTCAAGGAGGTCTTCAACATCCTTTCCCAGCTCTCCGGCATCAACTTCGTTTTCGACGAGGCGGTGAAGGACACGAACATCACGCTGCACCTGGAGAACGGCTCCTTCCAGCAGGCGATGGAGCTGATCACCGGGATGCAGAAGCTGGACAAGAAGATCCTGAACGAGAGCACCATCATCGTCTACCCGAAGACCCCGGATAAGGTGAAGCAGTACGAAGAGCTCTTCCTGCAGACTTTCTACCTGAACAAGCTCGACGCGAAGAAGGCGGTCAACCTGGTGCGCACCATGCTCCAGGTGAAGAAGATCTACGTGAACGAGGAAGCCAACGCCCTGGTCATCCGCGACACCCCGGACGTGATCGAGGTGGCGCGCAAGATCCTGGAGGCGAACGACGTCCCCGACGCCGAGGTGCTCCTCGAGGTGGAGGTCTTCGAGCTCTCCAAGCAGAACGCCGAGACCTTCGGGTTGCTCCTCTCCAGGTACGCCACTTCAATGGGGGTGACCGGGCCCGGAAGCACCGGCACCAATCCGTTCCTGGTCGACACACTGGGCGCAGTCACCACCACAACTACCACCGGGTCGACGACTACGCCGGTACAGCCGAACAACCTTTTGAACGTCTTCAACGTCAGGGGGTATAACGGCTATCTCACGGTCCCCAACGCCACCTTCAACTTTGGCAAGACGCTCGCCAACGGCGAAACCCTTTCCAACCCGAAGATCAGGGTGAAGAACAGGGAGAAGGCGAAGTTCAACGTCGGCACCAGGGTCCCGATCACCACCACCTCCTCGCCCTCGGGCGGCGGCGTCAGCGTCAACGTGCAGTACGTCGACGTCGGGGTAAAGGTGAACGCCGAGCCGACCATCCAGTTGAACAACGAGGTCGCGATCAAGCTGGGGCTCGAGGTGAGCTCCATCCTCAACGAGAAGACCATCGGCACCGACCAGGCCACCACCGTGGTCACCATCGGCACCAGGAACCTCGACACCGTGCTGTCGCTCAAGGACGGCGAGACCAGCATCATCGGCGGGCTGATCCAGAAGACCCAGACCGACAGCAAGAGCAAGGTATTCCTCTTGGGGGACATCCCGGTCCTCGGGCCGCTGTTCAGCAACACCAGCGACAAGAAGGACAAGACCGAGCTGCTGCTTGCCATCACCCCGAGGATCGTGCGCGGCGTGACCGTTCCCGACAACGACGTCGCAGCCTTCTGGTCCGGGCGCGAGGACGAACCTTCGGCGCACCAGCCTTACTCCTCCTTCGTGGAACCTGAGTTCGCCAACCTGGAGCCGGCAGCCGGGGGGGCGGCCCCTGCTGCCGCGAAACCGGCCCCGAGGGTGCTCCCTAGCCTGGTGCCGGTACAAAAGCCGGTGCCTGTTCCTGTTCCCGCTCCTGTTCCCGTACCGTCTGCCGCACCGGCTGCTGCACCTGCTCCGGCCGATGTCGCTCCTGCCCCGGCTCCGACCGATGTCGCTCCTGCCCCGGTTCCGACCGATGACGCTCCGGCTCCGGCCGATGTCGCTCCTGCTCCGGCCGATGTCGCTCCTGCTCCCGATGGCGCTGCCGCGGCAGTACCGGCACCTGCACCGGACGCCGTTCCGGCCGAGGAGGAGGTACCGGGCCCAGAACCGGTCCCCGAACCGGTTCCCGCGCCTGTGCCTGTACCTGTGCCGGCCCCGGTTCCAGACCCCGCTGCCGCACCCGCAGCGAAGCAATCGATCCCGCTTCTCACCGACTCCATGATCGCGCTGAGCCTCCCCGCCAAGGTGAAGCTGAACGACCAGTTCAGCGTCCAGGTGAACGGCTCCGGCATGAAGGAGGTGTACAAAGCCGTATTCGTTGTCTCCTACGACCCGAAGCTGTTGGAGCCCGTCTCGCAGTCGGAGGGAAACCTCTTGAAGCAGCCGGGCAAGCCCTCTACCTTCCAGTCCTTCGTGGACAAGAAAAAGGGCGAGATCTGGATGTCTGGGATGCGCGAGGAGTCTAACGGCATGGCCAACGGCGTCCTGGCGACCGTCGGCTTCAAGGCGATAGGGACGGGATCGGCCGGCGTCGCCATCAACAACACCAACTTCAGCAAGAGGACCGGTGACCAGATTCCGGTCACCGCCTTCAAGTCCGTGGTGGAGGTAAAGTAGCCTTTCGGGGCTTTCAGATCATGTGGAAAATCCTTGAAGACAAGCGCGGGTTGAGCCTGATCGAGCTGGTGGTGACGATGTCCATACTCATCATCCTCTCCTCGCTGATACTTCCTTCCGCCCAGATGGCCTCGAAGCGGAGCAAGGAGATCGAGCTCAGGCGGAACCTGCGCGAGATCAGGGCCGCCATCGACGAGTACAAGAAGACCTACGACCGTGGCGTCGATGAGAAGAAGATCATCGCCTCGCTCAATAAGCCGGAGGGGTACCCCGAGACTCTCAAGGTGCTGGTGGAAGGGGACGACGTCAAGGGGTACCTGGGGTACAAGAAGAAGTTCTTGCGCAGGATCCCGGCGGACCCGTTTTACACGCCTCAGGGGGACGAAGACGGGTGGGGGCTGCGCTCCCACAACGACGAGCCCGACAGCACCACCTGGGGTGGGGAGGACGTCTTCGACGTCTATTCCTTGAGCGACGGGACGGCGATCGACGGCACGAAATACAAGGACTGGT
Organism: Citrifermentans bremense; assembly: GCF_014218275.1. Classification (NCBI taxonomy): domain Bacteria; kingdom Pseudomonadati; phylum Thermodesulfobacteriota; class Desulfuromonadia; order Geobacterales; family Geobacteraceae; genus Citrifermentans; species Citrifermentans bremense. The sequence goes on along the minus strand of NZ_AP023213.1, from coordinate 3,292,940 downwards.
GACCTCATGTTGAAGAGGATTGCAAAAACGCAGCGGGGTTTCACCCTGATCGAGCTGATGATCGTCCTGTCCATCATCGGCATCCTGGCCGCGATCAGCGCGCCGAACTACCAGTGGGGGATCGTCCGGGCGCGCGAATCGGTTCTGCGCGAGGACCTCTACACCCTGCGCTCCACCATAGACCAGTACTACGCAGACCAGGGCAAGTACCCGGAAACGCTGCAGGAGCTCGTGGAGAACAAGAACAAGTACCTGAGGGAGATCCCGAAGGACCCGTTCACCAAGTCCAGGGAGACCTGGGTCACCGCCGCGCCTCCTGCCACCGATTCGGGCGAGCCGGCCACAGGCGTCTACGACGTGCACAGCGGCTCCACGCTGGTCGGCTCCAACGGCGTGCCCTACAACGAGTGGTAACCCTCACGAAACAGACGAGGCTTTAAGGAAAATGATCCAACTGCACAACGTATCGATGTCGTATCAGGCCGAATCTACGGCGCTGACCGACGTGTCCCTCAAAATCCCCAAAGGGGATTTTGTTTTTTTGACCGGGCAGTCCGGGGCGGGGAAGTCGACGCTTCTGAAGCTCATCTACGCCGAACTCATCCCCACCCGCGGGCAGGTGGTGATCGACGGCGCCAACGTGACGAGGCTTTCCAGGAAAGAGATCCCCTACCTGCGCCGCTCCATCGGGGTGGTGTTCCAGGACTACAAGCTGTTGCCAAACCGCACCGTTCTCGAGAACGTCGCCATTACCCTGGAGGTTCTTGGGTGGGGCAAGCGCGACATCGGCAAGAAGGTGTACCACATCCTGAAGTCCATGGGGCTCGAGGACAAGGTGAACACCACACCGTTGAGGCTCTCCGGCGGTGAGCAGCAGCGTGTGGCGCTGGCCCGGGCGCTCGTGAACGACCCCAAGATCCTGATCGCGGACGAGCCCACCGGGAACCTGGACGACGAGAACAAGGAGCAGATCCTCTCCATCTTCAAGGAGGCGAACATCCGCGGCACCACCGTGGTGGTGGCAACCCACGACCGCCGCGTGATCGAGAACTCCCACCGCAGGATGATCCGGCTGGAGAAGGGACGCATCGTGGAGGTGGCCGATGTCCAGGAGTAACAAGGCAGTCCGTCCCAAGCTGGCGCAGGAGGGTTTTTTCGGGCGCCTGGGCTATTTCTCCAACCGGGCCGTGGCGAACCTCAGGCAAAACGTCTTCGTGAGCGCGGTCACCGTGGGGACCATTGCGCTCGCGCTCCTCATCGCCTCGCTTTTCCTGCTGGTCTACGTGAACCTTTCCGGAATGGCCGAGGGTTGGAGCGACAAGGTGCAGGTGACCGCCTACTTCGACGCCGAGCCGGCGCCGCTTGCTGTGGCCGCGCTGAAGGGGAGGGTGCAGGCGATACCGGGGACCGCCAAGGTAGTCTTCGTGAGCCAGGCCGAGGCCGAGAAGCGGCTAAGGAACAGGCTCAAGGGGCAGGAGTCCCTCCTGGAGGGGATCTCCGCCGATGTGCTCCCTGCATCGCTCGAGATCCGCCTGGACCGGGAGCACCGCGACAACGATTCGGTCGCGGCCTACGTGGCGAAGCTCAAGAGGCTCGAGGGGATCAACGAGGTGCAGTACGGTGAGGAGTGGGTCCGCCGTTTCAACTCCTTCATGAACCTGTTCCGCCTGATGGGGGCGCTCCTAGGCGGCTTCCTCACCATAACGGTGCTCTTCATCGTCTCCAACACCATCAAGCTCACCATCTATGCCAGGAAGGACGAACTTGAACTCCTGGGGCTCGTGGGGGCGACCCGCTTCTTCATCAAGGCCCCGTTCCTGATCGAGGGGGTGCTGCAGGGGGCCGCGGGGGCGGTGATCTCGCTTCTGGCGCTTCTTTGTTGCTACTTCGCCTTCCTGAAAAATGCCGGCGACTTCCTCGGCATCAACCCGGCTTCGGCTGGTCTTTCCTTTCTTCCCCCCTCGCACCTGGTAGGGGTGGTACTGGGAGGGGTGCTGCTCGGTTTCATCGGCAGCGCGACCTCGCTGAAGAGGTTCATAAACGTCTAGCATGCGTCACATTCTCCTGATAAGCTGTCTGGCCCTCTTCCTGATCCCTTCCCTTTGCGGCGCGGGGGCCAAGGAAGAGCTGCAGACCATAAAGAAACAGATCAAGGAAAAGAACCGGCTCATCTCTAAGACCCAGAAGGTGGAGACCAAGGTTTCGGGCGAGCTGGTGCAGATCCAGAAGACCCTGGCCGAGAAGCAGTCCAGCCTGGTCTCCCTGGGGCGCGACCTGGCCACCGTGGAAAAGGGGATCGACAAGACGCTCGTGGACATCGAGAGTGAGCGCCAGGAGGCCGAGCGCAAGCGGGTGCAGATCAACCGCCGCGTCGCCGCCCTGTACAAGGGGGGAGACACCGGGAACCTCAGGGTGTTCTTCTCCTCTGAGTCTTTCCCGCAGATGACAGAAAACCTCCGCTACATGCGCAGCATACTGGAGAACGACCGGAAGCTCTTTCAGCAGTACAACGAGAACCTTAAGCGACTGAACCTGTTGAAGCAGAGACTGGAGCAGGACGCGGCGCGCAAAGAAGGGATCCGGCGCAACATAGAGGCCAAAAAGCGCGAGATAGAGCAGGAGAAGAGCAAGAAGGCGAACTACCTGGTAAAGGTGAGGCAGGACAAGCAGCAGTACCTGGCTTCGCTCAAGGAGTTGCAGGCCAATGCGGGACGCCTGCAGAGCATGATCCAAAAGCTTGAAGCCAGAAGTAGAAAAGCGTATAGTTCCAAGGTTCGCGGCAAAGCCCAAGGTACCAAGGCGCAGCCCGTTTCTCCCAGGTCCGTGGCCGTACCGAACCAGGGGCTCGGGGCGCAGAAGGGGAGGCTCTCCCTGCCGGTGAGGGGGACCATCGTGGACCGCTACGGCAGGCACAAGCATCCTGAGTTCGACTCCTTCACGTTCAGCAACGGCATTTCTGTATCAGCCCCAGTCGGAAGCGCCATCCACGCTGTCTACGACGGCGAAGTGATTTTTGCGGACTATTTCAAGGGCTATGGTAATATGATCATCGTCGATCACGGGGACGGCTTCTTCAGTCTCTACGCCCACGCCTCATCGATGGCGAAAAGGGTCGGGGCGAAGGTCTCAAAGAACGAGGTCCTGGCCAGCGTGGGCGACGTAGATTCCAGCAAGGGACCGATGCTTTATTTCGAGATCCGATACCAGGGGAAACCGGTCGACCCGTCCCCCTGGTTCAGATAAGCAGGGTACCGTAACAAAATCCTAGGGAGGTAAAATGTTCAAGGGCAGCAAATTGAAGAAGACAACCCTGTTTGTCACAACCGTGTGCCTGCTGACGCTGGTGATCGGCTTCGGCATGCAGCGCAGATGCGCCGCCCAGGGGGGCGGCAACGATTACCAGTCCATCGAGTTGTTCACGGACGTGCTTGCCATCGTCAAGAAGAGCTACGTAGAGGAGGTAGACACCAAGAAGCTCGTCTACGGCGCCATCAACGGGATGCTCACCTCGCTGGACCCGCACAGCTCCTTCATGCCTCCTGAAACCTACAAGGAAATGAAGATCGACACCAAGGGCTCCTTCGGCGGCCTCGGCATAGAGATCACCGTGAAGGAAGGGATCCTCACCGTCATCTCCCCGATAGAGGACACCCCCGCCTTCAAGGCAGGGATCAAGGCCGGCGACCAGATACTCAAGATCGACGACAAGTTCACCAAGGACCTCACCATCACCGATGCGGTGAAGAGGATGAGGGGGGTGAAAGGGACCAAGGTCACCCTCACCATCATGCGTGAAGGGTTCGACAAGACGAAGGACTTCGTCCTGGAGCGCGACATCATCCAGGTCAAGAGCGTGAAGCACAAGGTGCTCGATGACGGCTACGGCTACATCAGGATCGCTCAATTCCAGGAGAAGACCGACGACGACCTGGAAAAGGCGCTGCAGGCCCTTCAGGGCGATAAGAAGCAGCTCAAGGGGCTGGTGCTCGACCTGCGCAACGATCCGGGCGGGCTCCTGGACCAGGCTGTTCGGGTGAGCGAGCACTGGATCGACGAAGGGAAGCTGATCGTCTACACCGAGGGGCGCGAGAAGGATTCCCAGATGCGCTTCACCTCCAGAAAAGGGCACAAGCAGCCTGACTACCCGATCGTGGTGCTGATCAACAGCGGTTCCGCCAGCGCCTCCGAGATCGTCGCCGGCTGCCTGCAGGACCACAAGCGCGCCGTGGTGATGGGGACCCAGAGCTTCGGCAAGGGGAGCGTGCAGACCATCATCCCGCTCGCCGACAACTCGGGGCTGAGGCTCACCACTGCCAGGTACTTCACCCCCAGCGGCCGCTCCATCCAGGCCAAGGGGATCACCCCCGACATCGTCGCCGAGAAGGTCGACCTTGCCGCCAGCAGCGAGAAGCGTGAAGGGATGCACATCAGGGAGAAGGACCTCGAGAACCACTTCGAAGGGGACAAAAAGGACGGCACCGACGATAAGAAGGAGAAGCCCGCGCCCTACAAGACCGACGAAATGATCAAGAGCGACTCCCAGGTGCTGCGCGCCCTCGACCTGCTGAAAGGGTGGGAGATCCTGAAGACCATGGGAAAACTCCCGTCCTGATGGGACGATAAACTGAAGTGACAAAAGGAAGGAATAGTACTGCTATTCCTTCCTTTTTTTATGCCGTTGCGTCTGTGTCGTACCTTTCTTGACAGTCCAACCTGCACTGGCTAAAGTAAACCCTTGTTCAATCCCGCTTCCGACTCCACCTGTCAGGAGGTTTCCAATGTCGAGAAGAAATGCCTGCCGCGGATTGTTGATACTGTTCGTGCTGGTGCTGTTGCCAACAACTCTGTTCGCCGCGCCTTTTCTGTCCATTGCCTCGCCTTCGGCGGATGGAGTCTTCGTGCTGCGAGGTGAGCAGATGGCCGGCGTCGCCGGGCTCGACATCGCAGTGGGCTACGACAGGAACACGCTCTCCTCGCCCCGCATCACCATGGGGAACTTCGTCGACGGGATGTTGAACTCCAGCAACCCGAGCAACCCGATCCGGATCGCCATCGTCGGCTCGAAAGCGCTCGCGGCATCAAGCGGCGTAATCGCCACCATCGCCTTCGAAAGGATGGGGGACTCGGCCGGGGTGATCACCTTGCTCACGGCCTCCCTCATCGACGCGAAGGGGAAGAAGCTCCCCATCCCTGCCACCGCGATCCGGAACCCGCAAAGCCCAGGCCACGTGGAAACCCCTCCCGATGGGAATCCCGCCGAGAGCAAAGAGGACAAGGACGAGCCGCTGGTAATCGACGCCACTGAGGCGACTGGCCGGCCGGCTCCCGTCGTCCTCGGCGGAACCGTGACGCTTCCCCAGGAGCAATCCCAGGCGGCTGAGCCTAAGGGTGTGCCCCAGGAGGCCCAAGACCGGGAACTTACCCCCGTTCAGCCGCAGCACAGGGAGGCTGCGCCGGTGGAGGCACGCGAGCCCGAGGCGAAAGCTGCGCCGCAACTCCCGACTCGACCGGTGCACCTGCAAAGCGTGCTGGAGCGTTTCCGGCAGTTCAAGGGGGAGCGGAGCGTCGCCAGCCTGACCTCCCTTTTCAAGCCGGTGGGGGAGCAGCCCCTGCAGCAGTTCCCGCCGATAGCGATTGCCGACGGCAACGCCACGGTCACCGTGGTCATCGCCATGGAGACCGGGGAGAGACCGCCGGTCTTCTCCTTCAAGGGGGCGCGCTTCGTCTCGGTCAGCCGTACCGAGGAAGGGGAGTGGGAGGTCGAGGCGAAGCCTGAGGCAGGGGTGGTCGAAGCCGGCATCACCATGCTCTACCAGGGGCTATCCCAGGAATTCCCGCTCACCGTAACGCCGGCCCTTCGGCTGCCGACTCTTCAAGGGAGCGCAGTGACGGAGGCTTCTTTCCGGAACTTCCTCGCGGCGGGAGCGGACCTGAACGGCGACGGCCAGGTGGATTACCTGGACGACTACATCTTCACCGCCAACTATCTGGCTCAATCGCAGGAGCTGGACCAGCAAAAGGAATGAGCCGGCGGGGAGCGCCTGTCGGGCCCTGAGGCTCAAGGGGCTTCTCCCGAGCAACCGCCGGGCTTGGCCTGAGACCGGGGGAGCCGCGTCGCGAGGCGCAGGATCATTGAGGTTTTCCTGTTGCCGCCGGGCGAAGTATGAGGTATACACAATCTGCCCGGCATCGGCCGCAGCCGCCGGGTTTAGCCGTCGATATCATTCAATGTGGTTTACAGGGGAGGAGCCGATGTTAGTTCTCAAGGACAGCAACCTTTTCCAGCAGCTCTGCTTCATAAACGGGGCATGGACCGGCGCAGACAGCCGCGAGACCATCGACGTCACCAACCCCGCCACCGGCGAAAAATTGGGCACCATCCCGAAGATGGGGGGCGCCGAGACCCGCCGCGCCATCGAGGCCGCCAACGCCGCCCTTCCCAAGTGGCGCGCCAAGACCGCGCAGGAGCGCTCCGTGATTCTCAGGCGCTGGTCGGAGCTGCTCCTGGAGCACCAGGAGGACCTGGCCGTCCTGATGACCGCGGAGCAGGGGAAGCCTTTGGCCGAGTCGCGGGGCGAGACTGTCTACGCCGCGTCGTTTCTGGAGTGGTTCGCCGAGGAGGCGAAACGGATCTACGGGGACGTGATCCCGCCTCATCAAAGCGACAAGCGGATCGTGGTCCTGAAGGAGCCGATCGGCGTCTGCGCCGCCATAACCCCCTGGAACTTCCCCTCCGCCATGATCACCAGGAAAGCGGGGCCTGCGCTTGCCGCCGGCTGCACCATGGTGGTGAAGCCCGCGACCGCCACCCCCTACTCGGCGCTGGCGCTAGCGGAACTGGCCCGCCGCGCCGGGGTCCCGGACGGCGTCTTCTCCGTCGTCACCGGCTCCGCTGCGGGAATAGGCGGGGAGATGACGGCGAACCCCATCGTGCGCAAGCTCACCTTCACCGGCTCCACCGAGATCGGGAAGAAGCTGATGGCAGAGTGCGCCGGCACCGTGAAGAAGGTCTCCATGGAGCTTGGCGGCAACGCCCCCTTCATCGTCTTCGATGACGCCGACATCGACGCAGCCATCGAGGGTGCGCTCATCTCCAAGTACAGAAACACCGGCCAGACCTGCGTCTGCACCAACCGGTTCCTGGTCCAGGACGGGGTTTACGACCGCTTCGCCGAAAAACTGGCCCAGGCGGTCGCCAACATGAAGGTCGGCGACGGCCTAAAAGGCGAGACCCAGCAGGGGCCCTTGATCGACATGAAAGCGGTGGAGAAGGTCGAGGAGCATATCCAGGACGCGCTCGCCGGCGGCGCGCGCGTGGTGACCGGCGGCAAACGCCACATGCTGGGGGGGACCTTCTTCGAGCCGACCGTTTTGGCCGACGTGAAGCCCGGGATGCTGGTGGCGAAAGAAGAGACCTTCGGTCCGCTGGCGCCCCTTTTCCGCTTCAAGACGGAGCAGGAGGCGATCCAGATGGCCAACGATACCGAGTTCGGCCTGGCCGCCTATTTCTACAGCCAGGACGTCTCCCGCGTCTGGCGCGTCGCCGAGGCCATAGAGTACGGCATCGTTGGCATCAACACCGGCCTCATCTCCACCACGGTGGCCCCCTTCGGCGGCGTCAAGGAGTCCGGCATCGGGCGCGAGGGGTCCAAGTACGGCATCGAGGATTTCCTCGAGGTCAAGTACCTCTGCATCGGCGGGGTCAAGTAGCATTGCCCCTCCCCCTTCGGGGCTGCACTAAAAAGGGTGCACCTTCTCCTCCCCACGGAGGGGGGAGGCTGGGAGGGGGAAGCTGGTAGGTGAGACGAGGCGCTATGGCAGAGGTCCAAAGATATGCAGGCGGCGAGCTGGTCCCGGGGGAGGCTTCCCTGGTGCAGGAGCTCCCGCTGCTGCTCAGGGTGAACGACCGCGAGCTGGTCACCCTGATCGCCTCGCCCCATGATCTGCGCTTCCTGGTGGCGGGGTTCCTCCGGCTCCAGGGTTTCGTCACCTCGCCGGAGGACTTCCTGCTGCTGAGCGTGTGCAACGACTACGGCATCGCCAACGTCCGGATCCGCGGGGAAATTCCCGTAAACCTCAAGCCGGTGCTGACCTCCGGGTGCGGCACCGGCATCATCTTTTCCCTTCCGGGAGAAGAAAGCCTGGAGCCTCGCAGCCCCAACAACCCGCCGGTTCCTGCCGTGGCCGTTTTCGAGCTGATGAAGCGGTTGACTCTTCTCTGCGAGAAGTACAGCAAACACGGCGGGGTCCATTCCGCGGCGGTGGGAGACTGCGAGGGGAGACTCCTTTTGCACGCCGAGGACATCGGCCGCCACAACACCGTCGACCGCCTGGCGGGGGAGGCGCTGTTGCGGGGGGTGCCGCTGGAGGGAACCCTGCTGGTGACTTCGGGGCGGGTATCCGCCGAGATGGCGGCAAAGGCTGCAACAGTCGGCATCGTTCTCATCGCCTCCCGCACTTCGCCCACCGACATGGCCGTCACCATCTGCCAGAAAGCCGGCATCATCCTCGTAGGCTACCTGAAAGGGGGCAAATTCACCGTCTATGCCCATCCCGAGCAACTTGCACTTTCCCACCCCTGACTCTCATCTTTGACTGATCGGCATTTTATTCCTCCCATGTGACCCGCCGACTCTCTTTGCTTTCGTTACTGCCAGCTTCCCAAAACTGGATCCCTTGCTGCAGCTGCAAGAACCGCTGTTTTATCCTTCTTTTTCAGCAATTGACAAAGCGGGGTAAAAACTGTATACAGTATCCACTCAAATGAAGCTCGTCTGCCAAGACAACGTCTCCATAAATGCCGTAAATAGCTGCACAAAATCTTAGGAGGGACCATGATTGAAGCGTATCTGAAGCAAGAGGCAGAAAGAAAAGCACTCGGTATCCCCGCGAAGCCGCTCGACCCCGAGCAGACCGCGGAACTTTGCAAACTGCTTGAGGCACCGCCGGCCGGCAAGGAGGCGTTCCTGCTTGAGCTCCTCAAGGAGAGGGTTTCCCCGGGCGTCGACCCCGCAGCCGAAGTGAAGGCCGGTTTCCTCGCCGGTATCGTCTCCGGTGCGAAGAAATCCCCGCTCATCTCCAAGAAAGAGGCAGTCCAGATCCTCGGCACCATGCTGGGCGGCTACAACGTAGCCCCGCTGGTCGCAGCGCTCAAGGACGCCGAGCTTGCCGACGAGGCCGTCAAGGCGCTTTGCGGCACCACCCTGGTGTACGATGCATTCGATGAGGTGCTGGCGCTTTCCAAGACCAACGCATCCGCCAAGAAAGTCATCGAGTCCTGGGCCAATGCCGAGTGGTTCACCTCCAAAAAGGGCCTTCCGGAGACCGTGAAGGTGAAGGTCTACAAGGTCGACGGCGAGATCAACACCGACGACTTCTCCCCGGCAGGCGACGCCTGGAGCCGCCCGGACATCCCCCTGCACGCCCTTGCCATGGGCAAGACCCGCTTCCCGGACGGCAACGCCACCATCGCCAAGTTCAGGGCTGAAGGGTTCCAGGTCGCTTTCGTGGGCGACGTCGTGGGTACCGGCTCTTCCCGCAAGTCCGCCTGCAATAGCGTCCTGTGGCACATCGGCCAGGACATCCCCTGCGTACCGAACAAGCGCCGTGACGGCATCATCATCGGCGGCGTCATCGCTCCGATCTTCTTCAACACCGCGCAGGACTCCGGCGCGTTCCCGATCAAGACCGACGTCACCAAGATGAAGACCGGCGATGTCATCGTGATCGACTCCAAGAAGGGCGAGATCAGGAGCGAGGGCGGCGAAGTCCTCTCCACCTTCACCATCGCGCCGAACACCCTTTCCGACGAGTTCCGCGCCGGCGGCAGGATCCCGCTGATCATCGGCCGCGCCCTTACCGACCGCGCCCGCAAGGCTCTCGGCCTCGCGCCGACCGATGTCTTCACCCTCCCGGTCAACCCGGTGCCGAAGGCAGGCCAGGGTTACTCGCTTGCGCAGAAGATGGTAGGCCAGGCCTGCGGCGTCACCGGCATCCTCCCGGGTACCGCTTGCGAGCCGAAGATGACCACCGTCGGTTCCCAGGACACCACCGGTCCCATGACCGCTGACGAGCTGAAAGAACTCGCCTGCCTCAAGTTCCTGGCGCCGATGTTCATGCAGTCGTTCTGCCACACCGCAGCTTACCCGAAACCGGCCGACGTGAAGATGCACAAGACCCTGCCGCAGTTCATCATCGAGCGCGGCGGTGTGCCCCTGAAGCCGGGCGACGGCGTCATCCACTCCTGGCTGAACCGTCTCCTCGTTCCGGACACCGTCGGCACCGGCGGCGACTCCCACACCCGTTTCCCGATCGGGATCTCCTTCCCGGCAGGTTCCGGCCTGGTCGCCTTCGCGGGCGCCCTCGGCTTCATGCCGCTTGACATGCCTGAGTCCGTCCTGGTCCGCTTCAAGGGCAAGTTCAACCCCGGCATCACCCTGCGCGACGCGGTCAACGCGATCCCGCTGTGGGCCATCAAGCAGGGGCTCCTCACCGTGCCCAAGAAGAACAAGGTCAACATCTTCAACGGCCGCATCCTCGAGATGGAAGGTCTTCCCGACCTCTCCGTCGAGCAGGCGTTCGAGCTCACCGACGCCGCCGCAGAGCGTAGCGCCGCAGCAGGCTGCATCAAGCTCTCCGAGAAATCCGTCGCCACCTACCTCCGCTCCAACGTGGCGCTGATGAAGCAGATGATCGCCGACGGCTACCAGGACGCGCAGACCCTGCAAAACCGCATCGACGCGGTCAACGAGTGGCTGAAGGCGCCGAAGCTTCTCGAGGCTGACGCCAACGCCGAGTACGCCGCAGTCATAGAGATCGACCTGGCCGAGATCACCGAGCCGATCCTTGCCTGCCCGAACGACCCGGACGACGTCAAGATCCTCTCCGAGGTCGCCGGCACCCCGATCCAGGACGTGTTCCTCGGTTCCTGCATGACCAACATCGGCCACTTCCGCGCTGCAGGCGAGATCTGGAGGGGGACCAAGTTCAACCCCAACGTCCGCACCTGGATCTGCCCGCCGACCCGCATGGATCAGGCGAAGCTGAAGGACGAGGCATACTTCTCCGTCTACAGCGCCATGGGCGCACGCGTCGAGATCGCCGGCTGCTCGCTCTGCATGGGTAACCAGGCACGCGTGCCCGACGGGGTGAACATGTTCTCCACCTCGACCCGTAACTTCGACGACAGGATCGGCAACGGCGCCAAGGTGTTCCTGGGCTCCGCTGAGCTGGGCGCAGTCACTGTCAACCTCGGCAAGCTCCCGACCCCGGCCGAGTACCTGGCGGTATACAAGGAGAAGGTCGAGCCGAACAAGGAGACCGTTTACAAGTACCTCCAGTTCGACGAGATGTAAGAATTAATGCAACTGCAGCAATGAAAAAGGCCCGTCGGGAAACCGGCGGGCCTTTTTTCGGTTATTCTTTGCTGCATCAAATTCCCCATGCGAGTGCATACAGGAGGGTGACATGACCAAGGCGTATTTTCTTCTCTTGCTGGCGTGCAGCCAGGTTTTCTACGGCTGCTCCAACAACGCCGTCACCAGGGGGATGTTCGAGGGGATCCGGACCCGGAACCAGCTGCAGACCACCCCGTCCGAACAAGTCGGCAAGCCGGCGCCTCCCGATTACAACGAGTTCGAGAGGTTTAGGCAGGAAACGACCAGGTAGAGCGCAGTACGCCGCAGCGGGAGCTGAAAGCAAAGAACGGCAAAAAAAGGGCCCACCGGGAAACCGGCGGGCCTTTTTGCTTCTTTTCTCCTGCGGCCGAGAGAGTTACAGCAGCGCCTTCAACTCCTTGATCAGGTCGCCCAGGAGATCGTACCCCCCCTGCCAGAAGCTCGGGTCGCTGAAGACGATGCCTCCGGGGGCGAGCGTGTCGCCGGGGGACTTGGAACCGCCGTCGGCCAGGATGTCGCGGTAGATCGGCACGAAGCTCTCGCGCTCCTTCAGGTAGCGTTGGAACAAGGAGAGCACGACCAGTTCGGCGCAGGTGTAGGAGTAGCAGTAAAAACGCGCGTGGATGAAGTGGGAGATGTAGCTCCAGCCGTAGCGGTAGGGCTCTATCATCTCGACTGCGTCCCCGTACAACTTCGCGTTCTCGTTCCACCAGAGGTCGCAGAGCTCGCTCGCGGTCAGAAGCCCGTGGGCCCGCTCCAGGTGCATCCGCTCCTCGAACCTGGTGAGGACGTTCTGGCGGAAGGTGGTGGCGATGATGTCCTCTATCTTCGCGCAGAGAAGCGACTTCTTCACCTCCACGTCCGTTTCCCGTTCCAGGAGCTGCCGGGTCAAAAGCATCTCGCCGAAGACAGACGCGGTCTCGGCGAGCGGCAGCGGAGGGTGGTAGTTGAGCATGCTCTGGCGCTGCGCCAAAAGGTAGTGGATGCCGTGCCCGACCTCGTGCGCCATGGTGGATACGTCGCGCAGGTTCCCGGTGAAATTCAAAAGGAGGTACGGGGGGAGCGCAGGGGTCATCCCCATGCAGAAGGCGCCTCCGCTCTTGCCGGGGCGGGGGAGGACGTCGACCCTCTTGCCGGTGAAGAAGGAGTCGGCAATTTCCGCGAACTCGTCGGAGAAGCCGCGGTAGGCTGCGACCGTCATGGCGCGCGCCTCCTCGAAGCTGTACTTGCGGTCGCTCTCGGAGATGGGGGCGTAGACGTCGGTGTTCTTAAGTCGCGGGAGCCCCAGAAGCTTCGCCTTGAGACGGAAATACTCCTGCGCCAGCTGGTAATTCTCCTCGGAGACCCGCATCAGGCTTTCGACCACCTCGCTGGGGATCTCGTTGCCGAGGTTCGTGGGCTCCATGGGGTGGCCGTAGTTTCTCAGCTCCAGTTCCTGGGAGTGGTCCAAGGCGACGTTGTTGAAGACGGCCGAGAACATGATGCCGTTTTCTTCGTGGCGTTTGAGGAAGGTGCCGAAGGCCCTTTCCCTCAGCTCCGCGTCCGGGTGGTGCAAGAGCGCCAGGAGCTCCTCGCCGGTCATCTCGCGCGTCTCCCCGTCGATCTCCAGCTGGTAGCGCAGCGAGGCGGAGACCTCGTCGAAGAGGTTGCAAAACGCCTGCACCCCGGTCAGGCTCTTCTGCGCGAGAAGGCTCTCCTCCCGCTCGGTCAGCGTGTGCTTCTTGAACTTGCGCAAAACCTGCAGGTAATGGCGGTAGTTGTCCAGGAGAAGGTCGTCAGCAAGCTTTGCGAAGGGCTCCTCATCCATCTGGATCAGTTCCAGGTCGAAGAAGATGAGCTCCCTCCCCATGGCGTTGCCGAACTCCTGGGATTTCTGCGACAGCCGCTTGTGCTCGTCTTTTTCGCTGTCGGCCGCGAAGAGGAGGTGGGCGTACAACTGGGGCTTCGCCAGAACCTCCTGCAGTGACTCGTACTGTTTCAGCGCTTCCAGGAGCCCCTGAGCGTCGAGGAGCGCCACCTTTCCCCGGTAGCGCTCGCGGAAGGCGGCGACTTGGCCGGTCCCGTCTTCGAAGGCGCGGGCAAGTTCCGGGGCGGAGGGGGAGGGGTAGAGCGGTGTGGTATCCCAATTGAGTTCGCTTTGCATGGTTTCTCCCTGGATGCTTGGTGAATCGTCAATGATTTCATGGAAATGCAACCGATAGTAATGCATGGGCCCCGCAGTGTCAAGAAAGGCCCGGCCCAGGTTCCGCGCTCCGCTGACCCAGAAGGGACATTCCTTTCCTTGACAACAGTTTGCACTGCGATAGAAATAGTGAGTGTTAAAAAATGCCAATGAAATCAGCCGCTCAACAGGCGTTCAGAAGCCTGAGGCGAATGCCGGCACGCTCGGTGGCTGAGGTCCCCGCTCCCCCACGTGATGCTCTTACCGGTAGCAATTACGAGAAGGGTCACCTATGGAAAAGCTTCTGGTGGTCGAGGCAGAAAAGCCCCTTTGCATGCAGCTGGAATCCCAACTTTGCCTGGAGTACGAAGTGGTTGCTGGGACGGAGCGGGCAGTGGCCATGGACCTGTTCCTGCAGCATGCCCCGAAGGTGGTGCTGCTAGGACTGGGGTTCGCCATGGATGCTGCGGAGAACCCGGACGAGGTGCGCCTTTTGGAATGGATGCTGAAGGTGCGGCAATCTGCCAAGGTGGTGCTCCTCGTGCTCCCCGAGCAGCGGGAGGAGGCGCACCTCGCGCTGCAACTGGGCGCCTACGACTTCCACTGGAAGCCGGTCCGGATGGCGGAGCTGCAGGTCACCATCCGCCGGGCTTTTCACCTGAATGAGATAGAGGAGCAGCATCAGGCGCTGAAGAAGACCCTGGAGCGGACCACGGCGGGGATAGAGGGTCTCGCGGGGCAGTGCATGGCGCTGCGTCAGCTCTTCGTTCCCAGGAAGAGCGCTCCGTTGCCGGAGACGGACCTTTGCTACCGGGCTCGCCTGGTGGGGGTCGCGTCCGAAGGGGGCGGGTCAAGCTGGGAGAGCGAGGGTGCGGACGGCGCTCCCCGACTGGTAGGGCAGGTGACCCTGCGTGAGGCGCGCGACAAGGTGGAGAAGTTGATGGTCGAGGAGGCGGTCGGCAACAGCGGCGGGAACATGACCCGGGCCTCCGAGCTTCTCGGGGTGAGCCGCCCCGCCCTGTACGACCTGATGAAGAAGTACGGCCTGGGCAGGAAGGGGCAGACGCCGGTCAGATACTGACGGTCATGCCGCTGTCGCGCGGGATCAGTTCGCTGAAGTAGTGGATGGTTTGGAAACGTTCGGAAATCGAAGGGGTCGAGGTCGAGCTGAAGCGCCCGACGTGGATCAGGTAGCCGATGCCGAAAAGCCGCGCCGTCTCCAGGTTCGTCTCGCTGTCCTCTCCGAGCATAGTCCGCTGCGGCCGGTACGGTATCGCCTGCTGCAGCTTCCCCCAGAACGCAGGATCCTCCTTGGGTAGTCCCAGGTCGTGGGCCGAGACTATCCCGTCGAAGTAGCTCCCAATCGTGGTTCTGCGCAGCTTCAAGTTGAGCGTCTTGCCGTGGGCGTTGGTGACGAGGTACGTCTTCTTGCCGTGCTGGCGCAGAAAGAGCAGGAACTCGGTGACGAACGGGTGCACCGCGATCAGGTGGTCCAGCTCTTCCTTGAGCACGGGAATGTCGAGCCCGAGCTGCTCGGACCAGTAGTCGAGGTCGGTCCAGTTGAGGGTGTTTTCCTGCGAGCGGAACATGCGGTAGAGCTTCTCTTTGGCCGCTTCGATGGTCCCGCCGTGCTTCTCTGTATAGCGTATGGGGACGTGCTCGAGCCAGAAGTGGTCGTCGAAGTGCCGGTCCAGGAGCGTGCCGTCCATGTCTAAAAGCACGGTGTCGATGAGGGTCCAGTCGATTTTCAGGGGGAGGGGCATCGGGTGTTCCTTGATCCGGCGGACCGCTCGCTATAGCCGATCCGCCGGATGCTGCTTTTTACGCCTTGGCCTTAACGAACGCCTTGACCTTTTCGTGGTCGGGCGCCATCAGCTCGCAGCGGGTCTCTTTCCCTACCAGGGCCGCCAGCGCGGGGGGGAGGGGGGGCGGGGCGCCTATGGCGCGCTCCACCGCATCACCGAACTTCGCCGGGTGGGCGGTGGCGAGGCAGACCACCCTAGGGTGCCCCGGCGCGCATTCCAGGGCGCCGCGCACGCCGACCGCCGTGTGGGGGTCGAGGAGGTAGCCGGTTTCGCGGTTGAATGAGGCGATTGTCTGAAGCGTCTTCGCCTCGTCCACCGTACAGCTCATGAACTCGGCCTGCACCCTCTGCAGCTGCTCCTGGGTGAACACGATCCTGCCGGTCGACTGCAGCTCGGTGAAGGCGCTGCTCACCTTCTCCGGGTTCTCGTCCCACAGGTAGTAGAGGTAGCGCTCGAGGTTAGAGGCGAGCTGGATGTCCATCGAGGGGGAGACGGTCTGCACCACCTTGCCGAGCGAATAATCGCCTTTTTGCACGAAGCGGGCGAGGATGTTGTTCTCGTTGGTCGCCAGAAGCAGCTTCTCCACCGGGAGCCCCATCCGTTTCGCCAGGTAGCCGGCGAAGATGTCGCCGAAGTTCCCGGTGGGGACGGAGAAGATCACTTCCTTCTGCTCGGGGAGCCTTCCCCAGGCGTAGAAGTAGTAGACCACCTGGGCCAGGACGCGCGCCCAGTTGATGGAGTTCACCGCGCCGAGCGCGTACTCCTTCTTGAACTGAAGGTCGTTGAAGAGTGTCTTCACGATGTTCTGGCAGTCGTCGAAGGTCCCCTCCACCGCGATGTTATGCACGTTCTCGTCGAGCACGCTGGTCATCTGCAGCGCCTGGATGGGCGAGGTCTTAAGGTGCGGATGCAGGATGAAGATGTTGATGTTCTCCTTGCCCCGTACCCCGGCGATGGCCGCGCTCCCGGTGTCGCCGGAGGTGGCGCCCAGGATGTTCATCTTCTCGCCGCGCTCCTTCAGAAGGTACTCGAAGAGGTTCCCCAGAAGCTGCAGCGCCACGTCCTTGAAGGCGAGGGTGGGGCCGTGGAAGAGCTCAAGGATGTAGACGCCGTCCTTTTTCACCAGCGGCGTGGTCTCTTGGTGCTCGAAGTTGCCGTAGGAGCGGTCGATGAGAGCCTTCAGGTCCGCTGCCGGGATATCGGTGGCGAAAAGGGAGATGATGTTGAAGGCGAGCTCGCGGTAGGGGAGCTTGGACCAGGAGGCCAAGGTGCCGCGGTCGATCTGCGGGATGGCCTCCGGGAGGATCAGCCCGCCGTCGGTGGCAAGTCCCATCATCACCGCGTCCTTGAAGCCGACCGGCGCTATCTTTCCCCTGGTGCTTATGTATTTCATGTGGATTCTCTTTCTGCTGTAGGTGGTTTTGCCGTTTCGGCAACGTCAATATATAGCAGTTAAAAGTTCAAAAGTGAAGCGATTGCTGGGCCTGGCAGTATTTGGGCGGGCACGGAACGCCCTGCTTCATCGCGGGACTGTCACTACGGCAAGTATTGCAGACACAATATCGATACCCCCAGTGCAGCCAAAGTTGCTACAGGAGTAAAAAAAACCACGGTAAATATTAATTATGTCTCATTGAGCTGCCGGCATCACCTTGCGCCTCCTCCTTTCTTGCACAAGCGAAACGGCTGCTGGATCAGCCGCAAACGCGGCTCGAAATGCTGGAAAACGGCCGTATTTTCCAAAAAAAGCGCTTGCATAAAGAGCTCTTCCATGCTAAATATTGGGAACATGTTAACGTTCACTCAAAAGTGAGCTCCTCCGGCTCGCTTTTTTTTATGGGAAATCCTTGAGATGGCGAAGGTCGACGTAGCAGAAAGAGTAACTGAGATTGTTGCAGAAGTGGGAGCCCCGCTCGGCATCGAGCTGGTCGACCTGGAGTACAAGCGCGAGGGGCGCGACATGGTGGTGCGGGTCTTCCTGGAGAAGCGGGAAGGGGGTATCAACCTGGACGACTGCGCCGAGGTGAGCCGGCAGCTCTCCGACATCCTCGACGTTGAAGACTTCATGCCGGAGCGCTACACGCTGGAGGTTTCCTCCCCCGGCATCTGCCGTCCTCTCAAGAAGGTGGCGGACTACGAGCGCTTCCTGGGGCACCTGGTGAAGGTGAAGACCTTCGAGATGCTAGCCGACGACGCCGGCAACAAGCGCAAGACCTTTACCGGGAAACTCGCCGGCATAGCGGACGGGGTGATCAGCATAGACCTTACCGAGGGGCAGCATGCCAGCGTCCCGCTGGACAAGGTGGCCAAGGCGAACCTGGAATTCGAATTCTAAAAAATTGACAATACCTAGCAAGTGAAGGAGACCGTGACGTGGAAACAAGCTTTAACCTCAAGCACACGATCGACCAGATCGTAAAAGAGAAGGGGATCGATAAGAACATTGTAGTGGAGGCGCTGGAGCAGGCTGTCCTCACCGCTGCCAACAAGAAGTTTCGCAATACCCGCGACCTTGAGGCGCACTACAACCCTGAGATAGGCGAGGTGGAGCTGTTCGAGTTCGTCACTGTCGTGGAGGAGGTTCAGGATTCCTATCGCGAGATCGAGCTGGACGAGGCGCGCGAGGAGGACCCCGAGGTAGAGATCGGCGACTCCATCGGCATGAAGATGGACGCATCCGGCTTCTCCAGGATCGCCGCCCAGACCGCGAAGCAGGTGATCATCCAGCGCGTGCGCGAGGCCGAGCGCGAGACCATATTCAACGAGTTCATGGAGCGCCAGGGCGAGATCGTGAACGGCGTGGTGCGCCGTTTCGAGAAGGGCGACCTCATCGTCGACCTCGGGCGCGCCGAGGCGCTTTTGCCGCACAAGGAGCAGGCCCCGCGCGAGGTCTACCGCCAGGGGGACCGCGTCAAGGCCCTGATCACCGAGATCCGTATGACCACCAAGGGGCCGCAGATCATGCTCTCCCGCACCCATCCCACCATGCTCGCCAAGCTCTTCGAGGCCGAGGTGCCGGAAATCGCCGAGGGGATCGTCGAGATCAAGAGCGTGGTGCGCGAGCCGGGCGGGCGCGCGAAGATCGCCGTCTACTCGCACGACTCCGACGTCGACCCGGTCGGCGCCTGCGTCGGCATGAGGGGGTCCCGCGTGCAGAACGTGGTCTCCGAGCTGCGCGGCGAGAAGATCGACATCATCCCCTGGAGCGAGGACATCGCCCGCTTCGCCTGCAACGCGCTGGCTCCCGCCGTGGTGACCAAGGTGTACGTGGACGAGGAGGAGTACGCCATGGAGGTGATCGTGGCGGACGACCAGCTCTCGCTTGCCATCGGCAAGCGCGGCCAGAACGTGCGACTTGCGGCGAAGCTCACCGGCTGGAAGATCGACATCAAGAGCGAGACCCGCATGGCGGAGGCCGAGCTGCAGCAGTTCGCCTCCTACGACGGCACCGAGGTGGAAGAGGAGCCGGCCGAAGAGGCGGTGGAAGTCCAGCCGCAGGTCGAGGCCGCAGAAGAGGAGATCTAGCGCAGCATGCCCAAGGCCAACCCGCAAAGAAGCTGCCTCGCCTGCCGTGAGACCAGGGACAAGGGGAGCCTGCTTCGCCTGGTGCTGGCCCCGGACGGCGCGGTAGTCCCCGACCTGCAGCAGAAACTACCCGGACGCGGTGCCTACACCTGCATGAAGGGGAGCTGCCTCAAGCAGGCGGCGCAGAAAAGACAGTTCGGCCGCGGTTTCAAAACCGAGGTCGCCGCAGTGGACCCGGAAGGGCTTGCGCGGCAGGTAGTTGAAAAGCTCGAGGAGCGGATAGCCTCCTACCTCTCCCTGGCCAACAAGGCGGGGAAGATCGTCTCGGGCTCGGACCAGGCGATGGAAAAGCTCAAAAAGGGCGGGGCCGGGATCATGTTCCTGGCCACCGACATCTCCGCCGATATAGGCGAGAAATTCCGTGGCGTTGCCAGGCTCCATGGGGTCCCTTGCGTCTCCCTGTTCACCAAGGAGCGCCTCGGGGCACTCCTTGGCAAAGAGCTCAGGAGCGTCCTGGTGGTCACGGAGAGCGGCTTCGTCGGGTCGATTGAATTGGAAATGGAAAAGTACAGGAACTTCTTTGAGGAGGAGCGTGAGTAGATGAGCAAAACCCGCGTATACGAGCTGGCGCAGCAGATGGGGATCGACAATAAAGAGCTTATGGCAAGGCTGGCCGACGCCGGTGTGTCGGTAAAGAACCATATGGCGGTCCTTGAGGATTCGGATATCAAGGCGCTGTCCGCCCCTGCGCAGACACCCCACAAAGAAGTCTCCCAGGAGGAAGTCCGGGTCAAGCCGACCCTGATCCGCCGCCGGGCCAAGGCCGTCGAGCCCGAGGTAGCAGCCGCCGAAGCCGCACCCGCTCCCGTTCAGGAGGAGGCGCCGGTTAAGGCCGAGCCCGAGAAGGTAGAGGCCGAGACGGCCGAGGCCCCCAAGCCGCGCCCGGAACCGGTCCGCGCCCGCATCATTGAGGCTGCGCCCGTACCTAAGCCTGCAGCTGCACCCGCCGAGGCAGCGAAGCCGGAGAAGGAAAAGGCCGCTCCCCAGGCACCCGCTGCCGCCGCTCCCAAGTCTGCGGAAGCTCCGCCGGCACCCGCCGCGGAAGCAGCCCCCGCGGCGCAGGCACCGGCCCCGGCAGAGGCCCCGGCAGCGAAGCCGGAAGCGCCCGCCCCCGCAGCACCGGCAGCCCCGGTCGCGGCAACCCCGGCAGAGGCACAGCCCACCGCCAAGGCCGAAGAGCCGGAGCCGGAAAAGGCGACCCCCACCAGGGCGAGGATCCTGGGACGGGTAGAGATCCCGATTCCCGCGCAGCGCCCTGCCGAGCGCCGCGAGTACCAGCGCACCGCTCCTGGCGAGCGCCCCGCGCCGCGCCCCGGCATGCCGCGCGGCGTAGAGCGTCCCGGCACCGAGCGCCCCGCCCCCCGTCCGGGCGGACCGCGTCCCGCCGGCGCCCCTGGCCGTCCCGGCGAGCGCCCGACCACCGGCCGCCCCGGCGGACCCACGGGTGGGCGTCCCGACCGTCCGGCACCGCTTGCCCCGATTGATGCGCCGCCGCTTCTGGGCGACGACCGCCGCAAGGGTAGAAAACCGGCCCCGGCCGGCGGCACCGATTACGCCAAAAATGGCAAGAAGGGCGCCCCCGCCGCCGCAGGCAAGGGGAAGAAGGAAACCTTCAAGGACATCCTCGACAAGCGCGAGCGGGTCTTCGAACCGGGCCCCCGTTCCAAGGGGAAAAAGGGTAAGTACGAGAAGGTCCAGATCGGCAAGAAGACTGAGATCACGGTTCCGAAGGCCATCAAGAGGATCATCAAGATCTCCGAGTCGATCACCGTGGGTGAGCTGGCCAAGAGGATGGGTATCAAGGCCACCGACCTGATCCGCGCGCTGATGAAGCTCGGGGTCATGGCCACCATCAACCACCCGCTCGACTTCGACACCGCAACGCTGCTCGCCACCGACTTCGGCTACGAGATCGAGAACGTGGCGCTGGACGTCGACGAGATCCTGGAAGCGGAGCCGGATGCGCCGGAGTCCCTTTTGAAGCGTCCGCCGGTCGTCACCATCATGGGTCACGTCGACCACGGCAAGACCTCGCTTCTGGACGCCATCCGCGAGGCGAACGTCATAGCCGGCGAGGCCGGCGGCATCACCCAGCACATCGGCGCCTACGACGTCGAACTGAACGGCAGGAAGATCACCTTCCTCGACACCCCGGGCCACGAGGCGTTCACCGCCATGCGCGCCAGGGGGGCCAAGGTCACTGACATCGTCATCCTGGTGGTGGCGGCGGACGACGGCGTCATGCCGCAGACCCGCGAGGCGGTGAACCACTCGAAGGCCGCCGGCGTTCCCATCATCGTGGCGATCAACAAGATCGACAAGCCGGAGGCGAGCCCCGGCAAGGTGAAGCAGGAACTGATGGAGTTCGGGCTGGTGTCCGAGGAGTGGGGGGGCGAGACCATCTTCGTCGAGGTCTCCGCGAAGAAGCGGATCAACCTGGAGTCGCTCCTGGAGATGGTCCTTCTGCAGGCGGACGTCCTGGAGTTGAAGGCGAACCCCGACAAGCCCGCCCGCGGCACCATCGTCGAGGCGAAGCTGGACAAGGGGCGCGGCCCGGTCGCGACCGTCCTGGTCCAGGAAGGGACTCTCAAAAGCGGCGACTACTTCGTGGCCGGGGTTCACTACGGACGCGTCCGCGCCATGCAGAACGACCGCGGCGACAAGGTCCTTGCGGCAGGCCCTGCCATGCCGGTCGAGGTCATCGGCTTCAACGGGGTTCCTGACGCGGGCGACATCTTCGTGGCCATGGGCGACGAGAAGCAGGCCAAGGAGATCGCTAACCACCGCCAGATGAAGCTGCGCGAGACGGAACTCGCCAAGCACAGCAAGCTCTCCCTGGAGCAGCTCTACGAGAAGATCCAGAAGGGCGAGGTGAAGGACCTGAACACCATCGTCAAGGGCGACGTGCAGGGTTCGGTCGAGGCGGTCGCCGAGTCGCTCAGAAAGCTCACCACCGACGCCATCCGTCTCAACGTGCTGCACGCCTCGGTCGGTGCCATCACCGAGACCGACGTCAACCTGGCCAGCGCCTCCAACGCCATCATCCTCGGCTTCAACGTCCGTCCCGAGGTCAAGGCTGCGGCGCTCGCCGAGAAGGAAGGGGTCGACGTCAGGCTCTACAACATCATCTACGACGCGGTGGACGACATCAAGAAGGCGATGGAAGGGCTCCTGGAGCCGACCTTCAAGGAGAAGTACCTGGGGCGCGCCGAGATCCGCGAGGTATTCTCGGTACCCAAGGCCGGCATGGTCGCCGGCTCCTACGTCACCGACGGCAAGATCGTCAGGAACGCCCAGGTTCGCCTCTTGCGCGACAACATGGTGGTCTACGAAGGGAAGCTGGGGAGCCTGCGCCGCTTCAAGGACGACGTGAAGGAAGTGGCCACCGGCTACGAGTGCGGCATGTCCCTCGAAAACTACAACGACCTAAAGATCGGCGACATCTTCGAGTGCTTCGAGATGGAGAAGGTAGCCGGCAAGCTGTAATACGAAGACAAAACGGGGAGAGCGGCGTCCCGCGTCCGGCAACCCGGCCGCGGAAGGCCCTCTCCCCTTAACCGTTTACGCCCGGGCATTTTTCCCGGGCGGATCAGAGAGAAAAAGAAAATGGTAAAGCGTTCAGACAAGGTTGGGGAGGAGATCCACAAGATCATCTCCGAGCTCCTGATCAAGGGGCTCAAGGACCCGCGCATCGGGTTTCTCACCATCACCGGCGTGAAGATGACCCCGGACCTCAGGCAGGCGACGGTGTACTTCACCGTGCACGGCTCCGACGAGGACAAAAAGAACAGCGAGGCGGGGCTCAATTCCGCCAAGGGGTACATCCGCAAGGAGATCGGGCAGGCGCTCAAGATGCGCTTCGTCCCCGAGATCCTGTTCAAGTACGACACTTCCCTTGATTACGGCCAGCATATCGAATCGATTCTGAAGGAGATAGGGGCAACGGATGACGGCGACCAAAGCTGAGATAACCCGGATACTGGCGGAGATCGACAACGGCTCCAGCTTCCTGATCACCAGTCACGAGAGTCCCGACCCGGACGCGGTCGGCTCGTCGCTCGCCCTTGCCAACTACCTTTCCGGGCGCGGCAAGGACGTCACCGTCTACCTGAGCGACCCGGTCCCGGACAACTGCTCCTTTCTCCCCATGGCGGACCAGGTCTACGGTGAGATGCCGGAGCGTGACTTCGACGTCTGCTTCGTTCTCGATGTGGGGGAGTTCCGCCGGGCGGGAAAGGCGGTCACCGAGAACAAGAGGATCGGCCGCTTCATCAACATCGACCACCATCTCGGCTGCGAGAACTTCGGCGTCTGCAACCTGATCGACCCCAGGGCGAGCGCCACCGCGGCTCTCATCCACCGGATCATCAAGCAAGCCGGCGACGAGGTGGATTATCCCACCGCGCTCTGCATCTACACCGCCATCCTTTCCGACACCGGGAGCTTCCACTACTCGAACTCGGACCCCGAGGCCTTCGCCATCGCCGGCGAGATGGTCGGCAAGGGGGTGAACGCCTGGGACGTGAACGAGAACCTCTACGAGAGCGAGCCCTTGCAGCGCATCGCGCTCCTGGCGCTGGCTCTTTCCGACCTCACCGTCTCCCCCTCCGGAGAGTACGCCTCGGTGACAGTCACGCTCGACATGTACGAGAAGACCGGTGCCACCGCCCAGGACACCGACCGCTTCATCAACTACCCCCGCTCCATCAGGGGAGTGCAGGTGGCGCTCTTCTTCCGCCAGATTGAGGAGGGGCTTTTCAAGGTCGGCTTCAGGTCCAAGGGGAAGGTCGACGTCTCCGCGGTATCCGCCTCCTTCGGCGGCGGCGGGCATCACAACGCCGCCGGCTGCACGGTCAAGGGGACGCTGGCCGAGGTTAAGGCCCTGGTCTTCGACCGACTGGAGCAGATGCGCTGATGCTGAACGGCTTTTTAGTGATCGACAAGCCGGCCGGTGTCACCTCGCATGACATCGTGTCGAAGGTGCGTCGCGCCATCAATCAGAAAAAAGTGGGGCATACGGGAACCCTCGACCCCTTCGCCACGGGCGTACTGCCGGTGGCCGTTGGCGAGGGGACGAAGGCGATCCAGTTCTTGGACGAGTCGGAGAAGGAGTACCGGGCCGTATTGAGGCTGGGGATCGCCACCGACACCCAGGACCTGACCGGGCAGGTGCTCTCCGAGCGCGACTGGTCGCACCTGGAGGCGTCGGACCTGGAACGGCTCGCGCCGCAATTTCTCGGGCTCCAGAAGCAGATGCCTCCCATGTTCTCCGCCATCAAAAAGGATGGCGTCCCGCTCTACAAGCTGGCGCGCAAGGGGATCGAGGTGGAGCGCGAGGCGCGCGAGGTGGAAATCCACGCGCTCTGCTTCGAGTGGATCCGCCTCCCCGAGGCCTGCTTCACCGTTACCTGCTCGCGCGGCACCTACGTCAGGACCCTTGCCAGCGACATCGGCGAGGCGCTTGGGTGCGGTGCGCACCTCCTCGAACTGCGGCGCACGAGAAGCGGCCTTTTCCGCGAGGCCGACGCCATCAGCATCGAGGCGCTGGCCGAGGCGGTGAACCAGGAGGACCTGATCCTCCCGCTGGACCGGGCTCTCGACCACCTGCAACGGCTGGAGCTCACCGAGGCGGGGGGGAGGAAGGTGCAAAACGGCGTGGTGCCGCAAGCTGCGGATTTCACCACCGCAACCGGAGAGTTCAGGCAGGGCGAGCAGGTGCGACTCTATCAGGGGGAACGTTTTGCTGCAGTAGCCGAGTACGACATGCTCAAAGGGCTCCGATTGGCGCGCGTATTTAACTAGTATTGTGCTTTACAGCCTGTTGCTTTTATGGTACACAGTTCGGATGCTTCAACTGCCGCGGCTTAACCTCGGCGCTGGCAGAATTTATAAACGAGAAGGACGAAGGGGGAAAATTAAATGCTGGTAACTGACAAGAAGCAGGAAATCGTCAATGCTCACAAGCGTCATGATTCCGATACGGGTTCGCCTGAAGTGCAGATCGCACTTCTCTCCGAGCGTATCACTTATCTGACTGAGCACTTCAAAACCCACAAAAAAGACCATCACAGCCGTCGCGGGCTGCTGAAGATAGTCGGTCAGAGAAGGGGTCTTCTCGACTACCTGAAGAAGAAGGATGTGGAGCGGTACAAGGCCATCATCGCGAAACTCGGTATCAGAAGGTAAGGTAAGGAAAAAGGCAACATGCCTCTACGGGGTATGTTGCCTTTCACTTTCATCACTTAAGGGCCTTGTGCCCTTTTTCTCGTTGGGGGCGTGGATAAAACCGCCTTGCTGTGCTGGCTCGCAGGGCGCTTTTATCGGCGGCCCCAACACCAACCGTAAAAATCTCTAAATTGGAGGCCGAAGAATGGTACACACCGTACAAGCAGAATGCTGTGGCAAGACAATCACAATCGAAACCGGAAAGATCGCGAAGCAGGCAAGCGGCGCGGTCATGATCAAAAGCGGCGACACCATGGTGCTCGTCACCGCCGTCGCCTTGAAGAGCGCCAAGGAAGGGCAGGGCTTCTTCCCGCTCACCGTCAACTACCAGGAGAAGGCTTACGCGGGCGGCCGCATCCCCGGCTCCTTCTTCAAGCGCGAAGGTCGTCCCTCCGACAACGAGACCCTGACCTGCCGTCTCATCGACCGCCCGATCCGCCCGCTGTTCCCGGAAGGGTTCCTGAACGACACCCAGGTCATGGCGACCGTGGTTTCGGCCGACAAGGACAACGACCCTGGCATCCTCTCCATGATCGGCGCCTCCGCGGCCCTGATGGTCTCCGACGTTCCCTTTGCAGGTCCCATCGCCGGCGTCAAGGTGGGGCGTGTCGACGGCCAGTTCGTCGCCAACCCCACCGCTGAGCAGGAGGAAAAGAGCGATCTCGAGATCGTGATCGCCGCCAGCCAGGACGCGATTCTGATGGTTGAAGGTTCCGCCTCCGAGGTTTCCGAGGACGACCTGCTGGAAGCCATCTTTTTCGGCCACAAAGCGGTGCAGCCGGTCCTCGCGGCCCAGCTGGAACTTGCCAAGAAGGTCGGCACCCCGAAGCGCGAAATCCCGGCGCCGGTGGTGAACGAGGCGCTCAAGGCGCGCGTCGCCGCTTTGGCCAAAGAGGGGATGAAGCAGGCGGTCCGCATCAAGACCAAGGTCGAGCGTCATCTGGCCATCGACGCCATCGCCGACGAGACCGTGGCGGCGCTTGCCACCGAATTCGAAGGCTCCGAGAAGGAGATCAAGGGGTTCATCGAAGACCTCGAGTACGACCTCGTGCGTGAGCACATCATCAAGGACGGCCAGAGGATCGACGGCCGCGACACCAAGACCATCCGCAACATCTCCACCGAAGTAAGCCTGCTCCCCCGCGCCCACGGCTCCGCCCTGTTCACCCGCGGCGAGACCCAGTCCATCGTGGCTGCGACACTCGGCACCTCGGTTGACGAGCAGCGCATCGACTCGCTCTACGGCGATTCCAGGAAGAAGTTCATGCTGCACTACAACTTCCCCCCGTACTCCGTCGGCGAGACCAGCTTCCGTCTCGCTCCGGGGCGCCGCGAGATCGGCCACGGCATGCTCGCCGAGCGCGCCCTGCAGCAGGTGCTCCCTAAGCATGACGACTTCCCCTACACCATCAGGATCGTCTCCGACATCACCGAGAGCAACGGCTCCTCCTCGATGGCTACCGTCTGCGGCGGTTCGCTGTCCATGATGGACGCAGGCATCCCGATCAAGGCTCCGGTGGCCGGTATTGCCATGGGCCTCATCAAGGAAGGCGACGACTTCGCCATCCTCTCCGACATCCTCGGCGACGAAGATCACCTGGGGGACATGGACTTCAAAGTGGCAGGTACCGCAGAAGGCGTCACCGCGCTGCAGATGGACATCAAGATCGGCGGCGTAACCCGCGAGATCATGAGCGCCGCCCTGGCGCAGGCCAAAGCAGGTAGGATCCACATCCTGGGCGAGATGGCCAAGACCATCGCCGCACCGCGCGGCGACCTCTCCGCCTTCGCGCCGCGCATCACCACCATCTGGGTCAAGGTCGACAAGATCCGCGACGTTATTGGTTCCGGCGGCAAGAACATCCGGAGCGTCACCGAGGCGACCGGGGTTTCCATCGACATCGACGACACCGGCAAGATCAATATCGCTTCCACCAACAAGGAAGCCTGCGACCTCGCCATCAAGATGATCAGGAACCTCACCGCCGAGGCCGAAGAAGGGAAGCTCTACATGGGCACCGTCAAGAAGATCATGGAATTCGGCGCCTTCGTCGAGATCTTCCCGGGAACCGACGGTCTGGTCCACGTCTCCGAGCTCGACACCGAGCGCGTCAAGAACGTGAGCGACATCCTCAAAGAAGGGGACAAGGTCCTGGTCAAGTGCATCGGCATCGACAAGCAGGGCAAGATCAAGCTCTCCCGCAAAGAGGCTCTGGGTCAGACTTTCACCGAATAATCGTTCTCATTTGAGAGCTGGCAATTTATGGCAATCCGGGTATAGTTCAAGCCATGATTAAAAAGACCACCCTAAATAACGGGATACGCGTCATCACTGAGCGTATCCCGTACGCCAGCTCGGTTTCCATCGGCATCTGGGTCGCCAACGGCTCCCGCCATGAAAGGCGGGAGTCCAACGGCGTCGCCCATTTCATCGAGCACCTGCTCTTCAAGGGGACCGAGAGGCGCTCCTCCCTCGACATAGCCCGCGAGATCGACTCGGTAGGGGGCGTTTTGAACGCCTTCACCAGCCGCGAGTACGTCTGCTACTACGCCAAGGTCCTG
Source organism: Citrifermentans bremense (assembly GCF_014218275.1). Lineage (NCBI taxonomy): Bacteria > Pseudomonadati > Thermodesulfobacteriota > Desulfuromonadia > Geobacterales > Geobacteraceae > Citrifermentans > Citrifermentans bremense. Next base: position 3,265,206 of record NZ_AP023213.1, on the reverse strand, counting down.
GACAAGTTCCTCCCCAAGGCCGTCGACCTGCTTACCGACATCTTCCTCCATTCCACCTTCGACCCCGGTGAGATCGAAAAGGAGCGCCGCGTGGTGCTCCAAGAGATCAACATGATGGAGGACACCCCCGACGACCTGATCCACGACCTGTTCCACCAGCACTTCTGGAAGGGGCACCCGCTGGGGATGTCCATCCTGGGGGACGCCGAGAGCGTCACCGGCCTCTCCCGCGACGCCATCATCGCCTACAAGGATCGGATGTACCGCTCCGACGACGTCATCGTCACCGCTGCAGGGAACCTGACTCACGACAAGCTGACCGCCCTTTTGGAGGAGTACCTGCACTCCGTCCCCTCCGGCAACGGCAGGACCGAATCGGCGCCTCCCGTCTACGAGCGGAGGATCGAGCTGATCGAGAAGGAACTGGAGCAGATCCACGTCTGCCTCGGCCTCAAAGGGGTGCAGCAGAGCCACCCCCAGCGCTACGATGCCTTCATCATGAACGCCATCCTGGGGGGCTCGATGAGTTCGCGTCTCTTCCAGGAAGTGCGTGAGAAAAGCGGCCTTGCCTATTCCGTCTATTCCTACATCGCCTCCCACGCAGACGCCGGTTCGCTGGTGGTCTACGCCGGGGCAAGCCCCGAGAACCAGGCCGAACTCCTGGAGATCATGCTGCGCGAGATCGGGCGCTTCAAAAAAGAACCGGTCCCGGCCGAGCAGCTGGAGGGTGCCCGCGAGCAGCTCAAGGGAAACCTCCTTCTCTCCCTGGAGTCCAGCGACAACCGCATGTCGCGCCTTGCCAAGAACGAGATCTACTTCGGCACCCCGCTGCCGCTCTCCGAGATCATGGAGGGGTTCGACCGGGTCACCGCTGAGAGCATCCAGACCCTCGCTGTAGACATCCTCGACAATTCCGCGCTCACCCTGGTCATGCTGGGGCGGATCGGCACACCTTCCTTCAAAGCTGACGACATAAACGTCTGAGATGGGTAGCCTGCCTGTCCGGATAAAGAGGTTGAGGGCGACCCCGCTTCCCTGCTACATGACGGAGCACGCGGCCGGCGTCGACCTCTGCGCGTCGCTTGCCGCCGATTTCGTGCTGGCACCGGGAGAGAGGGCGCTGGTCCCGACCGGGCTTGCCATCGAGCTCCCGCCGGGATTCGAGGCGCAGGTCAGGCCCAGAAGCGGCCTCGCTCTACGCCACGGCATCGCGCTGGTGAACTCGCCTGGGACTATCGATGCAGACTACCGCGGCGAGATCGGCGTGATCCTGATCAACCTGGGGAGCGAGCCTTTCACGGTAAGCGACGGCGAGCGCATTGCCCAGATGGTGTTCGCCCGCTGCGAGCGCGCCGAGTTCATCGAGGTCGAGGAGCTGGGCGACACCGCGCGCGGCGCCGGCGGCTTCGGGCACACGGGAAGATAGAGAAAACAGATTAAGATTAAGATTAAGACTGAGACTGAGACTGAGACTGAGGCTGAGGCTCTCAGAAGAAGTACTGGAACAACAACCTGCCGCGCGGTTTTCCCGCCGCGCAGCCGCGTCACCCATTCTTCAACCAACCATCGGGGGCAGGCATATGAAAGATCCACGCTTAAGACAATTCGCTGAAGTCCTGGTCGACTACTCCGCTCGCGTCCAGAAGGGGGACGTGGTGCTCATCTCCTGCGCCGGCACCGAAGGCGCGCCCTTGGTCAAGGAACTCTACGCGCTCTGCCTGGAGCGGGGCGCAAAGTACGTCGAATACGAGTTCACCATCCCCGACATCAACCGCTACTTCTACAACCTCGCCAGCGCCGAGCAGCTCTCCTACTTCCCGCAGCACAAGCTCGATTTCATGAAGCAGGCCGACGTCTACATCGGGCTCACCGCGGCGGACAACTCGATGGTGATGGCCAAGGCGAAGCAGTCCAGCATGATCGCCTGGTCCAAGGTGGTGCGACCCATCATCGACCAGCGCGTAAAGCACACCCGCTGGGTGATCACCCGCTATCCGACCCAGTCGGCGGCCCAGGAAGCGCGCATGAGCCTGGACGAGTACGAGGATTACCTCTTCGCGGCCTGCTGCATGGACTGGGAGGAGGAATCGCGGAAGCAGGACGCGCTGAAGGCGTGCGTCGACGCGGCGGACCGGGTGCGCATCAAGGCATCGGACACCGATCTCTCCTTCAGCATCAAGGGGCTCCCCGGCATCAAGTGCGACGGGCGCCTCAACATCCCCGACGGTGAGGTCTTCACCGCGCCGGTGCGTAACTCGGTGCAGGGGTACATCACCTACAACTGCCCCACCGTCTACCAGGGGAAGGAATTCAACAACATCCGCCTCGAATTCGAGAACGGCCGCATCGTGCGCGCCAACTCGCCGGGGATGGACGAGGAGCTGAACCGCATCCTCGATACCGACGACGGAGCGCGCTACGTGGGGGAATTCGCCATCGGAGTCAACCCGAAGATCACGGTGCCGATGCGCAACATCCTCTTCGACGAGAAGATTTTCGGCTCCATCCACTTCACCCCGGGGCAGGCCTACGACGAGTGCGACAACGGCAACCGCTCCGCGGTCCATTGGGACATGGTCAAGATACTGGCGGGCGACGGCGAACTGTGGTTCGACGATATCCTGATCCAGAAGGACGGACTCTTCGTCCACGAGCCCCTGCTCGGTCTCAACCCGGAGGTTTAGCAGGGAGTAGAAAGACGACCTTTTGGCATTGGTCGCCCGCGGAAGACAAAAGCTGCAGCGGATTGACTCAGTTCGCTTCTTCTGATAGATTCGAGGCTGGATAAGAAATGACGGAGAAACAGATGGCACCCATTCATGCACAGTTCAAGCAAATATTCTCTCTTCTGGAAATCGTTCCGGTACGTCGTGACGCGCAAGCTGTCACTGTGACGGAGGGGATAGTATAGGCTTAAGCAGCATGTTTTTCCAAAGCCCCCCACCGACACAGGTCAGTGGGGGGCTTTTTATTTGGAGCTTTCGTCATGATTCCCTTGTTAAAGCCCACATACTGGAGGCCGCATGTCGCCTTGGATGTCGGCACCGCAACCACGCGCATCGCTGCAGGTAGCCGGTTGATGGAGCAACCGTCGATGATCGATGGGAAAAGGGCTCTGCGCGGGGGGGTGGTGGTAGACGCTGAGGCAGCATCGCATATCCTGAAGCCGCTACTGGACAGTGCCAAGGTCTGCGGCATCGTCAAACCCTGTGTACTGGCCTGTGCTCCAAGCGATGCTCGATATGAAGAGCGACAGTCGCTGGTCGACGCGATCATGAGGTCCGGGGCGGCATCGGCCGAGGTGATTCCTGAGCCGCTGGCTGCCGCGATCGGCGCGGGGATCGACGTATCGTCACCCTACGCCAGGATGGTGGTGGATATAGGTGAAGGCGTGACCGATTGCGCGATCATCAGTTCCAGCGAAATCCGTGCTTGCTGCGCGGTCAGGACCGGGTGCGCCCGTATGCGCTCGGCCATCGTGAAAGACCTGGGCTGCAGCGGGTACGGCGACGAATTTGCCGACCACCTGATGCGCCGCTGCGGCCTGGACCGTTCCCCGGAAGAGATCGGGAGCATCACTGTCGCGGCCTCGATAGAACTGGTGCTGGAAGAGATCGCCTGCAAGCTCTCTTCTTTCGTGCGCGATCTACCCGCCGAGATGGGATGCGATGTCATCGACTCGGGGATCTGCCTAACCGGGGGCGGCGCTCTCATACCCGGGGTACGGCGCTTTCTCGAAGAGCGGATCGGCATCAGCATCTCTGTCGCCGACAACCCGCGACACTCCGTAGTCGAGGGGGCTCGGGCGATACTGCCGGTCATGCTGATGCTGAACCGTTGGGACTGATTCTATGCTGCTAAAGCAGCGACACTATAACCTGGAGGTTTCACCATGAAAAACACGCGCAACGCGCAACGCCACGTAGTCATCACCGACTTTGACCTGGAGCGTTTGGAGGCCTTGATCGACAAAGTGCGCTCCACCCAGACGCGAGACAGCAAGAACCTGCAAGAGCTGGGAGAGGAACTGGTTCGGGCCGAGGTGGTCGATCCGGCGGGCATCCCACCGGATGTGATCACCATGAATTCGAGGGTTTGCCTGCAGGATCTCGATTCCAAGGAAGAGTTGATTTACACGCTGGTCTTTCCCAACGAGGCTGACCTGGCCAGCGGCAGGATCTCGATCCTGGCGCCGGTCGGCACCGCCATGATAGGCTTCAGGACCGGCGACCGCATCACCTGGCCTGTCCCCGGAGGGATGAAGAACCTGAAGGTGAAGAAGATCCTCTACCAGCCTGAAGCGGCCGGGGATTACCATCTTTAGGAAGTTGTGGCTCTCTGCAGCAGGCAGGAGGGGGAGAGGTTCTTCCCTGCTGCAGACAGCGAAGCATGACAGGAACAGGGAGGGCGGAAACGGTGCAGAGGTGATCGAGGTCGCTGCTCAGCTGCGATCAATGGTGGACGGGGCCACATTTATATATTATAAATAACTCCGCTCTGAGACTGTGGTGCGCCGAGGCGAGCCACGGCCGGCGACATCCTGATCCAGAAGGCGTCCTCCTCACTTCGAGCGTCTCTGGAAATCAACCCGGTGACTAGACATGCTCCTGGAAATAAATCCCGACAACCCGCAGCCGCGGCTGGTAGCCAAGGTGGTGGAGATACTGAAAAACGGAGGGGTGGTCGCCTACCCGACCGACACCACCTACGGCATCGGCTGCAGCATCTTCAGCAAGAAGGGAATCGAGCGCATCTACCAGGTCAAGCAGCGCGACCGCAAGAAGCCCTTCTCCTTCATCTGCTCGGACATATCCGAGATCTCGCGCTACGCCAGGGTCTCCAACTACGCCTTCAAGCAGCTGCGCCGGCTGCTTCCCGGCCCGTACACCTTCGTCCTGGAGGCGAACAGCGTGGTGCCGGACCTGGTAACGACCAAGCAGAGGACGGTTGGCATCCGCATGCCCGACAACAACATCTGTCTCGCCATCGTGAAGGAGCTGGGCCACCCCATCGTCACCACCAGCGCCAACCTCTCCGGCGAGGACCCCATCGGCAATCCCTGGCAGGTCGAACACGAGCTGGGCAAACTCCTGGATCTCGTGGTCGACGGCGGCGACCTCTCCGCCGACGTGAGCTCCGTGGTGAGCCTCATAGGCGACTCCCCCGAAATCCTCCGGAAGGGGGTAGGGGACGTGAGCTGGTGCGAATGATGCGCCCGTCGGTAACGAGGTCAGCACTCCATGCGTAAAAGAACCGTCCGCAGCGGGATCCGCGCCATCTCCGCCGCCATCATCTCCCTCATGGTTGCCACCTTCTTCCATGGCAGCCTCGCCGAGTTCTTCCTGCTCGGGCTGGACGGAGAGGCTCGGCTGGTGTTCTTCGGCTTTTTCCTGGCCGGCGTGCTGGGAGGGTTCGGGGTCCTGGTTGCCGCCATCGGGCTCCTGCAGAGCGAGACACCCCACCCGAAGGCACGTCTTTCATCGAGCATCCTGCTTCTTTTTTCCCTGATTTTCCTCTTCTTAGTCCTCACCTACACCTCGTTCACCAACCCGCCGCCATCGAGGCTCGCACCGGGTGAGAGCATAAACATCTGAGACAAGTTCCCAGGCCCCGCCACACGCGTCATCCCCGCCTCCAATTAAATCCGCTCCCCCTCAACCTTAACCTTAACCTTAGCCTCCCTTTTATGATATATTGGGCCGGTTGTTAATAATGAGAACCCGGAGGGTGGCATGTTTCGTCTCACCATTCACACTGCCTTCGCTGCAGCCCACAACCTGATCAACTACCAGGGGGACTGCGAGAACCTGCATGGCCACAACTGGAAGGTCGAAGTCTCGGTAACGACCAACGAGCTGGACAAGGCCGGCCTCGGCATCGACTTCAAGATCCTCAAGCGGGAGACCAACGCCCTCTTGAAGACCCTGGACCACAAGTACCTGAACGAGCTTCCCCCATTCTCGGAGGTATCTCCCTCTTCCGAGAACATCGCGCGCTACCTTTATCATGAGCTGATCAAGATCCTTGGCAGCGACAAGGTCAAGGTGGAGATGGTCACCGTGTGGGAGTCGGATTTCGCCGCCGCGAGCTACTATGAGTAAGGCTCTTTGCGCCCCCCTGGTGGAGTGCTTTTCCTCGATCCAGGGGGAGGGGGTCCTGGTCGGCCTGCGCCAGGTATTCTTGAGGCTTGCCGGCTGCAACCTGAACTGCTCCTTTTGCGATACCCCCGGCATGAGCGAAACGCCCGACGAGTGCCTGCTGGAGCTCACCCCGGGGCGACGCGACTTCTTCAAGGTGCCGAACCCGGTAGGCCTTGAGCGGGTTGCGACGCTCCTGGAGAGCTGGACCGCGGGGTGGCCTGGCATCCACCACTCCATCAGCGTCACCGGCGGGGAGCCGCTGCTTTACGCCGCAGAACTCAAGGAGTGGCTCCCGGTGCTGAGAGGCCTGCTTCCGGTTTATCTTGAGACCAACGGGTCCCTTCCCGACGCGCTCGCTCCGCTCATGCCGTACCTCGACTACATCGGGATGGACTTCAAGCTGCCGTCCACCTCCGGCTGCGCCGATCTCTGGGACGCGCACCGCACCTTCCTGGAGACGGCGGCCGAGACCAGCGTCTTCGTGAAGATCGTCGTCGACCAGAGCACCGAGGATTGGGAGATCGAACGCTCCTGCCGGATGATCCTGGACGTGAACCCCGCCATTCCCCTCATCCTGCAGCCGATGACGCTGGGAAACGGCACCGTCGCGCTCCCCGCGCTGAGGATGCTGGAGCTTCAGGAACTCTGCTCGGGGCTGAACGAGGTCCGGGTCATTCCCCAGACGCACAAGTTCATGGGGCAGCTGTAGATCGGGGATCCAGGCTGGAGAAAGGGCTGGGGTAGGGTCAAGGGGGCGTAGGCGGGCCCCCTGTTTCATTTTCCGGGGCTGCCGGTATAATGAGTGGCTGGCATCTGGCCGGGGAGGTAAAGGGTTGAACGGACTTCCAAGGGTAGACGAAATGAACAGGGTGCTGGAGGAGCTTTCCAGCCAGCACCTGAAGGGGAAGGTCAGGGCGCTGAGGCTGAGCCTGATGGCGCTTCTGACTGGCGGTCACATCCTTTTGGAGGACATCCCTGGGCTCGGGAAGACCACCATGGCGCTCGCCTTCGCCGGGTCACTCGGCCTTTCCTTTGGCCGGGTTCAGTGCACCAGCGACCTGCTTCCCTCGGACATCACAGGGCTCTCGGTCTTCGACAGGGAGAGCGGGCGTTTCAACTTCATCAAGGGCCCCGTCTTCAACAACATCGTGCTGGTGGACGAGATCAACCGTGCCATGCCCAAGACGCAGAGCGCGCTTCTGGAGGCGATGGAGGAGCGCCGGGTGACGGTGGAAGGGGTGACCTACCAGCTCCCCGAACCGTTCCTGGTCCTCGCCACCCAGAATCCGGTGGAGCAGGTCGGCACCTACCCCCTTCCCGAATCGCAGATGGACCGCTTCCTGATCAAGACCGGCATCGGCTACCCCCCCGAGGAGATCGAGAAGGGGATCCTGAGGCAGGGGAGCATCAGGGACGATATCCTCCATATCCCCTCCCTGGTGACGCACGAGGAACTGGTCGAGGCTATACGCGCGGTCAAAGAGCGCGTCTACGTAGGTGAGAAGGTGACCGACTACGTCTACGCCATCATCAAGGCGACCCGCAATCATCCCCTGATCCAGGCCGGCCTCTCCACCCGCGGCGGCATCGGGATGGTCGACGCAGCCAAGGCAGCGGCCTACCTTAACGGCCGGGACTTCGTGGCGCCGGAGGATGTACGGGACGTGGCGCACGCGGTATGCCCGCACCGCCTCATTTTCCGCCCCGAGCATGAAGGGGTGGACAAGGAGCAGATATTAAACGCCATCCTGAAAGAGATACCGCTCCCCCTCACATAAAGCTCACCAAGGGGGGAGGGCTGTACATCGCCGCCACGCTGCTTCTGGGGGTCTCCGCAGTCAACACCGGAAACAACCTGCTCTTTCTCATCGTGGCCGCCATGCTCGGCTTCATGGCGGTGACCGGTGTCCTGGGGTGGCTGAACCTCCGGGGGCTCTCCGCGCAGGTCCAGCTTCCCGACGAGGTCTACGCCGGCACCACCACCGCCGTCTCGGTGCGCCTGGAGAACCGCAAGAAAATCCTTCCCTCCTTCCTCATAGACGTCGCGCTCTCGTCCGGCTCGGTCTGGTTTCTCATGCTCCCGCCGCGCCGTCCAGAGTCGGAGTCGCTTTTTCTCACCTTTTCCTCCCGCGGCAAAAGAAGCCTCCCCTGTGCCACGATCAGCTCCCGTTTCCCGGTCAATTTCTTCATCCGCTACACCCGACTCGACCTTCCCGCGACCTTCACCGTCTTCCCTGCGCCGCGACCTCTCGGGCTTTTCTTGCAGGGTGGGAAGCCGGACACGGGGGAGGCGGTCGCCGCTGCTGCCCCCGGCTACGAGGGGGATCTCGCCAAGATCTCGGACTACCGGGGAGGGGAACCGCTCAAACTGATCCACTGGCGCCTCTCCGCCAAGCACGAGGTGTTCAAGGTGAAGGAGCTTTCGGCGACGGCGGGGGAGCCGCTCACACTGGACTTGGAGCGCGTTCCCGGCCGCGACCTGGAGCAGCGCCTCAGCGCCTGCTCCTACCTGGTGAACCGCCTGGTGAAGGGGGGGCGCCAGGTAGGGCTCAGGCTGGGGGAGAAGGTGATCGCGCCGGCTGCCCCTACCCGCGCGCACCGGCTCAAACTCCTGGGAGAACTTGCCCTTTATGGCCAAGCTGAAGATTGAAAAGCTGCTGAACCTCCTTGCCGGCTGCATCGCGCTTCTGGGGTACCTGCCGCTGCAGCCGTACCTTGACCCGCTGCCGAGCTACTTCTTCCCGGCATCGCTCATGATCGCCTTTTACCTGCAGCGAAGCGGCCGAGCGCTGCCGGCGCGCCTGCTCACCCCGCTCTCCATCGCGCTCTTTCTCTACTACGCCGTCGGATTCAGCATGGACCGCCTGGTCCCGGTGACCGGGGACCTCCTGGTGCTCTTTCTCGCCGTCAGGCTTTTGGGGGAGAGAAGCGGCAGGCATTACCTGCAGGCCTTCGCGCTGTCGCTCTTTTGCCTGGCCGCCTCGTCGCTCTACGAGATTTCCGCCATCTTCTTGCTGTACCTGCTGCTTCTGCTGCTCCTTTTGGCCGTGTCGCTCGTGCTCCTCACCTTCCACGCCCAGGACCCCGCCATCTCCCTTACCCCCGAGCAGGGGAAAAGGGTGCTTTCCGTATCGCTCTTTATCCCCGTGGCGTCGCTTCCCATCCTGCTCGTGCTCTTCGTGCTCTTGCCGAGGACCCAGTACCCCCTTTGGCACTTCCTGAACGGCGCGGCAGGGAAGAAGACCGGTCTCTCCGACAGCGTACAACCGGGGGAGACGGCGAGCGTGACCGAAGTGAAAGGAGCAGTGCTGAGGGCGGTCACCGGGAAACTTCCGGAGGAGAAGCTCTACTGGCGCGGCATCGTGCTGAACGGTTTTCGCGGCAACTCCTGGGTGAGGCTACCGGTCCCCGAGGAGCTACCCCCGGTCCAGCGCGGGAGCGCGGTGGTGCAGGAGATCTACCCGGAACGTTCGCAAAACTCCTACCTCCTCGCCCTGAACACCCCCCGCAGCATCACCGGGGTGCGCCACGACGAGGCCAACGACGCCGTCTTCATCTCCCGCCGACCTCTGGACCGGAAGGTGAAGTACGTCGCGGCCTCGGTTTTGGGGGGCGCCCTGGAGGTGAAGAGAGGGATCGACCGCGACTTCTACCTGCAGCTTCCGGCGACGCTCCCAGAGCGCATGCTCGCCAAAGGGCGGGAGCTTGCCCGCGCCGGGCTCGACCCCCGGGAGCGGATGAGGCTTTTGGAGGGGTTCTTCCGCAACCAGAGGATCACCTATGCGAACACGGACCTCCCGGTCGGGCCCCAGCCGCTGGACTCCTTCCTCTTCGATAAAAGGCGGGGCAACTGTGAATACTTCGCCTCCTCCTACGCCACGCTGCTGAGACTTGCAGGCATCCCGTCGCGGCTGGTGGGGGGGTATCGAGGCGGCAGCTACAACGACATGGGGGGGTACTACCTGGTCACCGAGGACATGGCGCACGTCTGGGTCGAGGCTTACCTCGACGGGGCAGGGTGGCAGACGGTCGATCCCAGCGCCTGGGCGGTAGGTGCTGCAAGGCGCGGCGCCGCTGCCAGGGGGCTGTCGATGTACGTCGACGCGGTGAGCTTCTACTGGGACAAGGCGGTGGTAAGCTACGACCTCGACAAGCAGATCGCGCTGGTCAGGCGGGCGGGGAACAAGGCACGCGACCTGCGGCTTCCCGACGGCTTCGTGCGCGGGGCGATGGCCCTGCTGTTCCTGGCGCTGCCGGCCGCGGGGATCGGTTACTGGCTCAGGAAACGGCCGGCAAGCCGTGAGGAGAGGGTGCTGAGGAGCATGCTGAGGGCCGCGCGGAAGCGCTACCCCGGGGAGGTGAGCGGGGAGGAGGGGCTCTTCGAGCTGTCGGCGCGGCTGGGCGATCCCAGGATCCGGGAGTTCACAGCCATCTATGGCGCCGCCGTCTACCGCGACCGCCCGCTGCGCAGGGAAGAGCTCGCACGGTTGAAGGAAATCGTGCGGGAACTGCGTCAGCATGATCCTTGACACCGGACGTAGTTTGTTCTAATTTTAGAAGCTCGCATCTTTCGGCTTCATGAGGCTTTAAGTGGCTACGAAAAAAGAAAAAATCCTCGAAAGCGCCCAGCGCTTCGTTCTTAAAGGACAAATCGACAAGGCGATTAAGGATTACCAGCAAGTGGTGGCCCTGGATCCCTCCGATGTCCGTTACCGCCAACGGCTGGCCGAGCTCCTGGTGCGGGATCGCCGCAAGGAAGAGGCGATCCAACAGTATGAGGTTATCGGCAAGCACTACGCCGATAATTCCTATTTCCTTAAAGCCATTGCCATCTACAAGCAGATCCAGCGTCTCTCTCCCGGCGACACCGCGGTGACGCTCACAATAGCCTCCTTGAACCACCAACAGGGGCTGGTGGGGAATGCGCTCGCCGAATACGGCCAGGTCGCGGCGCAATACGAAAAGGAAGGCGCCCTCAAAGAGGCGCTCCAGGTGGTGGAAAAGATGCTGGACGTGGATGCCGAGCACTGCGCCACCCGCCTCAAACACGCCGAGCTCCTCTTCGCTACCGGCGCCAAGGAAGAGTCCTGCCAGTCCCTGGAGCAGCTCGCCGCCTCGCTGCGCGCACGCGGTCACGCAGCGGATGCCGAGGTGGTGGGGTTCCGCCTGCAGCAGCTTTTCCCGGACAGGGGAAGGGAAGTCACCTCCACCGGACATGAACATCGCGACGACACAGCTCCGGGCGCCATCGAGTCGTTGGAATCCCACGACATCCCCGGCACGGATGCGGATGCCCCCGCCCCCTGGGAGAGCGAGGGCGAGCCGGAAGCGATCGAAGAACTCCCGGATCCTTTCAATCAGCCCCTGCCGGCAGCCGAACTGGAGCAGTCCCCCCCGGTAGGCTCCTGGGAGCCGGAGCCGGATCTCGCCGCCGCACCTGCCGAGGAAGCTCCCGCGCTCGCCTCCTGGGAAGAGGAGATCGAGCTCGACCTGGACGACGATCTCCCGCTGGCGCCCGCCCCGGAGGCGAGTTCCCCGGACCTTGAGGCCGCGTCTCCGGCGATAACCTCCGCCCCTGAACTGGTGCAGCCTGAGGCGCCGGAGGGCGTCGACCTGCAGCTCGATTTTTCCCTGGAACTCGATTTCGACGAGGTGGTGCAGTCGCTGGAGGAGGAGCCGCTGGAGCAGGAAGCTGCCCCGGTGGTCGAGCTGGATGCCGAGGCGGTGCCTGAACTCGCCCTGCCGCAGGAGCTGGGCGTGGCTCTCCCCTGGGAGGAACTGCCGGAGTCGGACGCGCTTGCCGAATCGGAGGAGCTGCCCGAGTTGGAAGACCTCCCTGAACCGGACAACCTGCCCCCGGCGGCAGAGCCGTGGCTTTCGGAGACGCAGGATTGGGACGCCCCGCTGGAGGCGGTGCAGGATGAGGTGCCCGTCCTCTCGCAGCGGCAGCGCGGATGGGAGGAGATCTATCCGGAGAGCGAGGATGTCCCGGAGGCTGAGCTGGACATCCAGGAGCTTGAGTCGCACTACGATCTGGGGATCGGCTACAAAGAGATGGGGATGTACGGCGGAGCCATCAAGGAGTTCGATATCGCCGCGCGCAACCCCCAACGGCGGCTGGACTGCCTTACGCTTCAGGCCATCTGCTATCGCGAGAAGGGGGAGCCCGACCGGGCCGAGGACCTTTTGCGCCGCGGCCTGGCCCTGGAGGTGATCTCCCAGCCCGAGCGGCTCTGCATCTCCTACGAGCTGGCCGTACTGCTGGAGCATTCGGGCGCGACGGACGAGGCGATAGAGTTGTACCGGGAGGTAATCGGCGCTGACCCCGGGTATCACGACGCCTCCCGGAGGCTCTCCGCCCTTTCCGGCGAAGAGCACCTGGACATCATCGAACTGGAAATGGAAGAGGGGTAGCGGCGTCTACCAGGCCAACAGGTTCAGCGGTGGGACCAGGCGGATGGGGGCGTTGAATACCTCGCCATGGAAGGTTGCGGGAAGCGGCGGCAGGGGACCCGAGGCCTCCAGGGTTTTCTGCACCATCCGGTCGTAGACCATGTTCCCCGAACTCTGCAGGATGAAGCTCCCCACGATTTCGCCGTTTCTCGCCACGCTTATGTTGACCACGATGGTCCGCACCTTCTGATCCTTCTGCTCCAGCCACCACTTGTTGTTGACTCCCTGCAAAACCTCCTGGTAGTACGCCTTAACATCGGGGCGCAGCGAATCGCCGTCGCTTAAGCTCTTGAAGTACCCCTTGGTGAGTCCCATCCCGAAAGTGGTCGCGGACCTCTCTTCGGCGGGGGCCGGTTGCGGGGGGGCAGGCTGGGCCTCCGGCTGCTTTTCCTCGACCTGCTGCGGCGGTGCGGGGGGCGTCTCGGGGACCGGTATCGGCTCGGCCTTGGCGGGATCGGGTTCGGGGAGTTCCGGTTCGGCGGCAGCCGGCTTTGCCGCGGGAGCAGCCGGGCGCGGTGTCGCAATGGAGTTCAGGTCGACGTAGGTGACCTGCGGACGGGGTTGTTCCCCCCCTCCGGGAAGGCCCACGAGGATGACGGCACAGACAAGGTGCAGTGCCAGAGAGACCGCGAGGCCGGTGATAAACTGCCGGTTCGGCTTTATCGGCTGGTCCGCTTCGTCAAGCGGCGCTAATACTTCATCCATGGGTACGGCCCATCCTTCTCGCCTGGTTACCTGCTGACACAGCGTTTATCTATATCAAATAAGCGGCGAGCATGGCAATGAAAACAAGAGTTACGCCCACGAAGAAAGGGGATCCGAATAACGGGTCCCCTTTCCTATTACTTCCCCCTCCCTGACCCTACCCCTCCGGGGGCGGGAACAGCCGCCGGTTACTGGTTCTGTGCGTCTACCACGGCAATCGCGGCCATGTTGACAATAGTAGAGACGTCGTCGCCTCTTTGCAGCACGTGGACCGGCTTCTTCATCCCCATCAAAAGCGGCCCGATCGCCTCGGCCCCCCCCAGCCGGTGCAAAAGCTTGTAGCTTATGTTCCCGGAGTTGAGATCGGGGAAGATCAGTATGTTGGCCGGCCCGGTCAGGGTGGAGAAGGTGTAGTTTTCCAAAAGCTCCGGCGTCACCGCGGTGTCCGCCTGCATCTCTCCGTCGATCTCAAGCTCCGGCGCCTTCTGCTTGACGATTTCCACCGCCCTTTTCACCTTGACGGTGAGCGCGTGGTTCACCGATCCGAAGTTGGCGAAGGAGAGCATGGCGATGCGGGGGACGATGTCCAGAAGCCTCACCTTTTCCGCCGCGAGGAGTGCAGTTTCGGCCAGCTCCTCCGCAGTAGGTTCGATCTCCACCGTGGTGTCGGCGAGGAAGTAGATCCCCTTCTTGAACACCATCATGTACATGCCGTGAACGCCGGAGAGCTGAGGCTGCCTCCCGATCACCTCCAGGGCCGGCCTGATGGTGTCGGGGTAGTGCGAGTCGATGCCGGAGAGAAGCGTGTCCGCGTCTCCCATGTGCACCATCATCGAGCCGAAGTGGTTCCTGGACTTGCGGCGCATGATGCGGCGCGCCTCCGAAAGGGTCACCCCCTTTCTCTGGCGTTTCCTGTAGAGCTCCTCGGCGTAACCTTCGGTCAACTCCGAGGTCTCCGGGTCTACGATCGTGGCGTTTAGCTCCATCCCCAGCTCGGCGATCTTCTCCTTCACCTTTGCCTTGTTCCCGATCAGGATCGGGTGCGCGATCCCCTCCTCCACCAGCGCGTAGGCGGCCCTGAGGATCTTCTCGTTGTCACCCTCCGGGAAGACGATCTTCTTCGGGTCGCACTTGGCCTTGTTGATGATCTGGCGCATGGTCTCCTTGGCGCGTCCCTGCAGCGCCTCCAGCCACTCGGTGTACCTGGCCATCTCCTCGATAGGCATCCGGGCGACCCCCGAATCCATGGCCGCCTGGGCCACCGCCGGGGCGATGCGCAAAAGCGCCCGCGGGTCGAACGGCTTGGGGATGATGTAGTTTCTACCGAAGGTGAAGTTCTCGTTGCCGTAGGCGCGGCACACCGAGTCGGGGCAATCCTCGCGTGCGAGCTCCGCCAGGGCGAAAACCGCCGCCTTCTTCATCTCCTCGTTGATGGTGCTGGCCCTGACGTCGAGCGCACCCCGGAAGATGAAGGGGAAGCCGAGCACGTTGTTCACCTGGTTCGGGTAGTCAGACCTCCCGGTCGCCATGATGACGTCGGAGCGGACCGAGAGCGCCTCCTCCGGGGTGATCTCCGGGTCGGGGTTTGCCATGGCCATGATGATGGGGTCTTTCGCCATCTCGCGCACCATCTGCTGGGTGACCGCCCCCTTGGCGGAGACCCCGATGAAGACGTCGGCCCCGCGCATCGCCTCTTCGAGCGTGCGCAGCGGCGTGTCGTTCGCCAGGCGCTCCTTGTACGGGTTCATCCCCTCGACCCTCCCCTTGTAGATCACCCCCTTGGTGTCGCACATGTAGAGGTTCTCCGCTCTCGCCCCCAGCGAGAGGACGAGGTTGGCGCAGGCGATTCCGGCGGCGCCGGCGCCGTTGACCACGATCCTTGTCTTTTCGATTTTCTTGCCGACCAGTTGCAGCGCGTTGATGAGCGCCGCCGAACAGATGATGGCGGTGCCGTGCTGGTCGTCGTGGAAGACCGGGATGTTCATGCTCTTCTTCAGTTCCTCCTCGATGTAGAAGCACTCCGGGGCCTTGATGTCCTCGAGGTTTATGCCGCCGAAGGTAGGCTCCAGAAGCTGCACCACCTTGATCACGTCGTCCGGGTTCTCCGACTTCACCTCCAGGTCGAAGACGTCCAGGTCGGCGAAGCGCTTGAAAAGAACACCTTTCCCCTCCATGACCGGCTTGCCTGCCATGGCTCCTATGTTGCCGAGCCCAAGGACCGCCGTGCCGTTGGAGACGACGGCGACCAGGTTCCCCTTCGCCGTGTAGAGGTAGGCAAGTTCCGGGTCCTTCTCGATGGCGAGACAGGGCTCGGCCACCCCCGGGGTGTAGGCAAGCGAGAGATCGCGGGATGTAAGGCAGGGCTTGGAGGAGATGACCTCGATCTTCCCCTTGCGGCCGCCGGCATGGTATTCGAGTGCGTCCATATTCTTTGCCATTGCTACCTCCTCAAGATGAACTACCCGTCAGAGCTATCAGCTCGTTGACCAAACAACTACTGTCTGTCATTGTTCCGGTCCGGATTGCTGAAGGATGAGGCGCAGGGCCGAAAGGCAAAATTATAGCACGGTGCAGGGGTGCTACAATGTCGGCCTGCTTGCCGCATTTTGAGTGTTTCGGGCACTAAACGAGCTTCAAGCCGCCGGGAATGAGCGCGCTTTCTTGTCAATGGCAGGCGGTCGTTGTACATTGGTTCTGTCGCGGCGTTGACTGCCGCTCTTCTATCAGGCCCTCAGACAGCGGGCAGCGGAGGGGTGCAATGGACAATCTTTGGGCACCATGGCGGGTAGAGTATCTGACACAACCGGCGGACACGGAATGCATCTTCTGTGCGGAGGGAGACGACCGGGAACTCCTGATCCTGCGGCGCACGAGGCTTTCGCGCGTGATGCTGAACCGCTATCCCTACTCCAACGGCCATCTCATGATCTCGCTCAGGCGCCACAGCGCCGACCTGGGGGAACTTACCGGGGACGAACTGCTGGAGCTGATGCGCGAGGTGGCGCTTTGCCGGGACATCCTGGCCCGCTCCAGCGGGGCCCACGGCTTCAACATCGGCATCAACCTGGGCAAGGCCGCGGGCGCCGGCATCGAGGACCACCTGCACCTGCACGTGGTGCCGCGCTGGTTTGGGGACAGCAACTTCATGACCGTAGTGGCGGACGTAAGGGTGATTCCGGAGGCGCTTTTGGCGACCTACGACCGGCTGCTCCCGTTCTTCAGCGCGGCGGGGGAGCTGTGATGGAAGGGGTCTGTATCGGGGTGGACGTAGGGGGGACCAACCTCCGTTTCGCCCTGGTGGACAAAAGCGGAGCGGTGCTTTGCAGGGAGAGCGAGCCGACGGAGAAGGTTGTGGCGTCGGCGCCGTTTGTGGCCCGGCTGCAGGGGGCGCTGCGGCGGCTGCAAGGGGAGGCCGTCGCCGGGGGGGTGAGGGTCGCAGGGGTCGGGATCGGCGTCCCCGGCCTCGTCTCGGCTGAGGGGGTGGTGCTATCCAGCGTCAACCTCCCGGCGCTCAAGGGGGTGGACCTGGGCTCGGAGCTTGCGCGCGCCCTGGGGGTGCCGGTACTGGTCCTAAACGACGCCAACGCCTGCGCCCTCGGCGAGCAGCGCTTCGGCGCCGGCAGGAGGTACCGCTCCTGGCTCATGCTCACCATCGGCACCGGGGTGGGAGCGGGGCTGATTCTGGACGGGCGGCTTTGGACCGGGGCCAACGGGCTGGCCGGCGAGCTGGGGCACCTGACGGTGGAACCGGACGGCCGCCCCTGCGGCTGCGGCAACCGGGGGTGCCTGGAGCAGTACACCTTCGCCACCGCCATCTCTTCGGGAAACGACAGCGCCGCCGCCGTCGCCCGGCGCGCGGCGAGCGGGGATGCCGCGGCTGTCGCCCGCTTCGAGGAGGCCGGACGCTACCTGGGGATCGCAGCGGCCGGGGTGCTAAACCTTTTGAACCTGGAGGCGGTGATCCTGGGAGGTGGGGTGTCCGAGAGTTTCGAGCTCCTGGCCCCGGCGATGCGCCGGGAGATACGCTCCCGCACCCTGGCGCTTCCCGGTGCGGCCGCCTGCGTGGTGAAAGGCGCCTTAGGCCCGGACGCTGGAGTCCTTGGCGCCGCGCAAGCCGCTTTCGATGCCGAAAAAAACTCCTCGCGCTCTCACCTTTCCTGAAACATATGCTATAGTTGCCGCTGGCTCGGCTAAGCGATTTTTATTTCATTAAATGGAGGCGCTTTATGTGGTTCACTAGGAGATTCCTGGCAGTATTTTTCTCCACAGCGGTGCTGCTTCTTCTGGCAGGCGTGTCTTTCGCCGCCCCGGTCTCCCCTGAAAACGCCTTTCGCAGCGCGTTCCCCCAGGTTCCCTTCGACAACATCTCCCCCAGCGAGATAAATGGGGTCTACGAGGTCATCTCCGGGCCCAACATCTTCTACTACTACCCGGAGAAGGACCTAATCATCACCGGCGAGATAGTGGGGAAGGACTTGAAGAGCCGGACGGCGGAGCGCAGGCAGGTGCTCAGCTCCCAGATGGCTGCCAAGGCGGCGGAGGCGGTCAAGGACCTGCCGCTCGACAAGGCGGTCAAGGTGGGGGACGGCAAGAAGAAGGTGATCGAGTTCACCGACCCCGACTGCCCTTACTGCAGGAAGGCCTCCGAATACTTCACCAAGAGAAGCGACGTGACCAGGTACGTCTTCTTCGCGCCGCTGGCACACCCGGCGGCCATCAAGAAGATCGAGTACATCCTTTCCGCCGAGAATAAGGCCGAGGCCTACGACGCCATGATGATGGGCGAGGAGATCCCCCCTCTCGCGAAGCCGGCGAGCGAAGAGGTGAAGAAGCTGGCCCAGGAGCACCTGGCGCTGGCGAGGAAGGTGGGGATCCAGGGGACTCCGACCTTCTTCGTGAAAGGCGAGCAGGTGATCGGCGCCGACACGAAGAAGCTGGATGAGCTTTTGAAATAGACCTAAGGGGAGATGGAGACGGTGCCGAACTTGCCGTCGTAGCCGGGATCGATCTCCACCTCCCCGAGTCGCATCTTGCCGATGCCGCGCGCCAGCGCGGCGCCGGAAACCTCCTCTATCAACTCGACCGGCGCCTCCCTGAGGATGTGGAACTCGTTGCCGATCCGCTCCAGCATGTGGAAGTAAAGTCCCTGCGCCTTTTTCGTCCCCGTCCCCACCTTGAGAGCCCCCCCGATCAGATCCAGAAGCGGTATCAGCGACTGGAAGGGGGGGGCGTTTTTGCGTCTCGCCCCTTCCGGCCGGTCCGCCAGCCGCTCCAGCCTGTGCAGCACCCCGACCGTCACCTTCGCGCCGCAAGCCGGGCAGCGGTAGCCGTTTCGTATCGTCTCTTCGGGGGTGAGGCGCACCCCGCAACAGCGGTGGCCGTCGGCGTGGTATTTCCCCTGCTCGGGGAAAAACTCGATGGTCGAGGCCACCCCGTTTCCCTCAACTATCCCCCGCTGGATCCCACGGTAGGAGAATTCCGTCTGGAACACCGTCGCCTCCCGCCCGAGCTTCGCCCCCGAGTGTGCGTCCGAGTTCGAGACAAGCGTGATGCCGTCCAGGGCTGAGATGCGCCAGTTCATGGCAGGGTCGGAGGAAAGTCCGGTCTCGATGGCGTGCACGTGAGGGGTGAGCTCCTCGAAGCATTCGGCAAGCGAGTCGAAACCGGAGCCCGAGCCGAAGACCGAGAAATGCGGCGTCCAGGCGTGCGCCGGGATCAGCAGCGCATCGGGAGCCGCTTGAAGCACCATCTGCAGCAGTTCCTTGGCGTCGAGTTTCAGGATCGGCCTGCCGTCCGAGCCCAGGTTGCCGATGCGGCAAAGCTGCAGGTTCAGCCGGTGCGCGGCCTGCAGGTCCGGGAGCAGGACCAGGCAGTGCACCTTCCTGGTGCGCCCCCCCTTGCGGTAAATGCAGCTGATCTCAGCCGTAGGCATGAACAGTACCTCGGCGCGGCAACTGGGGGGGACCAGTTGCTGCGCCGGGGCGTGGCACAACCGGAACAGACCCGACTCCGTCTGCACCAGGTCCCTTTCCAGCTCGGCGAGCCACGCCGGATGGGTGCAGTCTCCGGTGCCGACGACGCTGATACCCTTGAGCTGTCCCCAGCGCCAGAGGGAGGCCAAGTCGAGGTCGCGGCTGGTAGCGATGGAAAAGCGGGAATGGATGTGCAGGTCGGCTATGAATGTCACGGCAGTTCCTCGGTAAGGCTTGGAGCAGGCGGTGCGGGTGCTAGATGGAACGAGGGGGGAGCGGGGGGGGGCGGAAAAGAGAGGGGCATCGCCGCCGGGCGATGCCCCGGGGAAACAGCGGGCGTTACGCGTCACTTTTGTTGCCGTCGCCGTCGCGGCTGGCGCCGAACTTGGTGGCGATCTTCTGGCGGTAAGAGACGATGTCCTTTCTAAGGGACGCCAGCTTCGCCATCTTCTCGTCTATCTTCTCGATGTGCTCGTCCAGTATCTCCACCAGCCGCGGAACCATGCGCTCGGTCTGCTTCGCCTCGCCGTAGGCCACGTAAAGATCCTGCATCTCCTTGATGGTGAGGCCCAGTTCCTTGAGCTTGATGATGAACTTGATGCGGCGCACGTAGTAGGGGGTGAAGCCGCGCGTGGCGCCGTCGCTTCTTTGCACGCTTTCGATGATGCCGACTTCCTCCCAGTACCGGATGGTCCTGGTGGTGAGCCCGAGCGATATGGCAAGATCCCCGATCGGGGTTATTTCTTCGCCATCCTTGATGTCGTCCATTGGAGTCCTCTTGGGGAAAAAGTTGAAGATAATCTAGTGCATGGCGCCCCGACTGTCAATTTCTTTCGGCCCGCTGCTGCAAGGTATACGGCGCTTCTTTACTCCAAGGTCGACCGCCAGGCGCGGTGAGCTCCGACTCTTCTTGCGGCGAATTGAAGCAGAACATCCGCTGGCGGTGAAAAACTGGCATTTACAAAACATTGTTTTTAGTGTATTCAAATAGAATAAGGCTATAGAAGGTCGTTGAATTTTGGGATTTTACAACCTGCACCGTGACGCCGGATAGTGTGATTTGGTTTAGGCTGATATCGATAAAATAAAACATTTGCTCATTCTTGCGCCGTCCCGGGGTTTTACCTGGAGATTTTCCGGATCCGTGGAGTGAGCCATGCTGACAATTCAGGTTTGTGATCGGTCCTTTCTGCCGGGCCGTCCAGTACTGGGGCAATCGACGGGTTGCCCCTTTTTTTGCCCGAAAAAGGACATGACACTTTAATCGAAAAAAAAAGCTGCCTGTCCCCTTTTCCTTCCGTACGTGCTATGCTGCGCCCGTTCTTCTAACTGCCGGCAGCGATTCCGGCACGGCACCGCCACGAAAGGAGAGGCAGCATGGGGATCTCCCCGTATCGCGCCAAGGTCACCATGCCACTTATGGAAAAGCCCTACCCGTCGGTACTCGACTTTCTGGTCGGGCGTTTCCCGCGGGTGGGGCGCAGTTGCTGGGAGCGGCGCATAGCCCAGGGAAAGGTTCTGGGTGAGGATGGTACCCCCATCACCAGCACGACCAGTTATGCGCCGCAAAAAAGGATCTTCTACTTCAGGGAGCTCGATGACGAGAAGGTGATCCCTTTCGCAGAGGAGATCCTGTTCCAAAACGACGAGCTCCTCGTGGCGTGCAAACCCCATTTCCTGCCGGTGACGCCGGGAGGCGCCTACCTGGACCAAAGCCTTTTGCACCGGCTGAGAAACTCGACCGGAATCCACGACTTGGTCCCGCTGCACCGGATCGACCGGGAAACGGCCGGGATCGTGCTTTTCTCAGTCAACCCCAAGACTCGCGGCCGCTACGGCGGAGTGTTCCGGGAAGGGAGCATCGAAAAGAGCTACGAGGCGCTGTCGGCAGCTCCCGCGGAGCCGGGGCGGGGCGAGTGGCTGGTGGAAAACAGGCTGGTGCATGGGGAGCCCTGGTTCACCATGCGCACGGAGGAAGGCGCCCCCAACGCCCGGTCCCTTATCCGGCTGGTGGAGCAAAAAGATGGGCTGGCGCGCTTCGAACTCACCCCCGAGACCGGCAAGACCCACCAACTTCGGGTCCACATGAGCGGGCTCGGGATGCCGATCCTGCACGACCGCCTTTACCCGGAGCTTCAAGCCATGAGACCCGACGATTTCGAGCGGCCGTTGCAACTGCTCGCAAGGCGGGTGCGCTTTAGGGACCCGGTCACAGGGAGGCTCATGGAGTTTGAAACCCGACGCAGGCTTTTGTGGTAATCTAAATCTGGCCCGAAGGGGGGGCGGTATAACAGCGGTTACCGGAGGTGGCGATGCGCAGGAACGTGCTTTTGCTGGTCGATTACGGCGTCAACAACGCGATTCACGTGGGGCTGTTCAAGAAGCATTTGAAAGACGCCGGGTGGAGGGAAGGGCTCATAGAGGGCTCCTTCGAGAAGCCGCTCGATCTTTCCGATTCCGAGATCGAGAAAGCGGTGCAGGAGGAGGTAGACGGTGCAGCCGACAAGGCCGACTTCAAGAAAACCTGCTGCGAGTTGTTCGTCACCGAGGATGAACTGAAGTTCTGCTGGGACTGGAATACTCCTTAAAAGAGGCAGCCTTCACTGCCGCGTCGACCCCAACAGATTAAACACTGGACAAGTCCGAGGCATATTGGTTAGTATCCCCGCCATGACTAAAGCTGCTGCACTTTTCATCATCATGTTCACCCTGGCCGTCATTGGATTTGGCACCTGGCAGCTCTATGCCGGCAATCTCGTAGCGGCTTTTTCTTCTTTTCCCTTCCTGCTGATAATCTATGTCTTTATTAAACCTTTCCGCAGACCATGACGATATGTACTTCGTCGCAATCCCAGTCCGTGTACTAGATGGATTCTCGCAGCAAGCCGGCATCAAGATGCGGAGCTGCACCTGTCGTTGATCAGTCAAAGTTAGCTGAAGCCATTTTGGGAGATTTCATGTCCAGCTGTGTGCTCGTCATCGATGACTCTGCTGCCATTCGGGAGCAGGTTGTGCGGACGCTCAAGGATGTAGGACTTTTCGAGGAATACCTGGAGGCCAGGGATGGGCTTGAAGGGTTCAAGACCCTGATCGAGTCGAGGCCCGACCTGGTGATCTGCGATGTCGACATGCCGCGCATGGACGGCTACAAGTTCCTGCAGCTCGTCGCCTCGAGGCCTGAGCTGCTGGGGCTTCCCATCATCATGCTGACCGGCATGATGGACTTCAACTCCAAGATCAAGGGGCTCGAACAGGGGGCGAGCGACTATCTCACCAAGCCCTTCGACGCGGGCGAACTCGTGGCGCGGGTCAAGGTGCAGCTGAAGATTAAGTCGCTGCAGGACGAGCTGAAAAAGGCAAACGAGCAGTTAAAGAGACTGACCAACATCGACCACCTGACCAACCTCTTCAACCGGCGCTACCTCTCCGAGATTCTCGAGTCGGAGTTCTTCCGCGCCCGGCGCAACCGGGAGAACCTCTCGATGGTCATCATCGACATCGACTATTTCAAGAACGTGAACGACACCTACGGCCATCAAAACGGCGACGTGGTTCTTGCTTCCGTGGCCGGGCTCGCACAGCAGATGTTGCGTGCCTACGACAGCGCCGCCCGCTATGGCGGCGAAGAGTTTGTCCTGATACTGCCGGGGACCCCGCTGCAAGGTGGGGAGATGGTCGCCGAGCGACTGAGACAGTCGGTGCTGGAATTCGCTTTCCCTCACCCGATGGAAGATCTGACCCTCACCATCAGCGCCGGCGTGGCGGCCTATCCCTCTCCCCTTGTGGAAAACATCGACTCCCTTTTCCGCCAGGCCGACGAGGCGTTGTACCGGGCGAAGCAAGCCGGGCGCAACCGGGTTGAGCGCATGAATGTCTGACTTTGTGGGTTGGATAACGCTAATAAAATTATCTTGAGTTTGTTTTAATTTAAAGGTACACATATCCGGGTGCGCGACAGAGCGCCTATACCGACCCGGAGGATGTGCACCCATGGACAGTTTCGATGAAGCGTACGCCAGGTATCTGAAGTTCCTGGCGCTTTTGGATAGGACAGACGATATCGGCGAGAAGAACCTCCTTTTCCGCCAGTTGACCCAGCTACTTGCCGACCTCGAACGCCGGCTGAACGGCAGCGATACCTCCCCTGTATCCGACGAGCTTTACTGCGAGGAAGCTAACTTCAACTACACGAGCTAGGTATCTCATCGATTACGGCCGCTGCCGGTTCCGGCCTGCGGCCCCCTTCCCACCACCCTTTCCCATTGCCATCCCCCCGAAGCGCGCTTTTGAAATCCTGCGTTTTTTCTGCGGACCCCAGGGTTGATGATCCCTTAGTCTTTCATGAGGCTATTTGACAGCGGTACTTCGTCCTATATCCTCTCCTGTGTTGCGTTCGCGGACCTTGTGGCTTTAGTCCCGCAGCGGCAGCAAATGGTTTGGAGGAGGTAATCATGAAAATCCTGGTGTGCATCAAGCAGGTCCCCGACATGGAATCCAGGTTCCGGCCCGATGCTTCCGGCGTCTGGTACTCGGAGATAGACATGGCTTTCCGCGTCAACGAGTATGACGAATTTGCCATCGAAGAGGCGGTCAGACTGAAGGAAAAACTGGGCGGAGAGCCTGAATTGACCGTGCTGTCGTTGGGGCCCGACCGGGTTGTGGAGGGGATCAAGAAGGCGTTGGCCATGGGGTGCGACCGGGGGATACATGTGCAGGACAGCTCCTCCCATCTTAAGGACCCCTGGCAGGTCGCTTCGGCGATAGCGGCCTGCGCCAGAGGGGAAAATTACGACCTCATCTTCACCGGGTTGCAGTCCCAGGACCGCGGCTCAGCCCAGGTGGGAGTCATGCTGGCCGAACTGCTGGATTACCCCTGCGCCACAACCGCGATCGGGTTCGAATGCGGGCAAGGCACGGTCACTGTCAAGCGGGAGCTGGAAGGGGGATTGCGAGCAGTGGTTAGGCTTAAGACCCCGGCACTGGTCACCTGCCAGCTGGGCCTGAACCAGCCTCGCTACCCGACCCTTCCCAACATCATGAAGGCTAAGAAAAAGGAGATCCGGGCCGTTCCGGTCTCCGAAATGTTGCACGAGGAACCGCGAACGGTGATGGCGGGGTTCTATTCCCCTCCCAAGAAGGGGAGCGGCATCGTGCTGGAAGGGGACGTCCCAGATCAGGTAGACAAGTTGATCGGGATACTGAAGGACAAGACGGGGCTCTTGCGCTAGGGGGGAGATATGAAAGCGTTGCTGATAGCCGAGTGCAGGGACGGAAAGTTTCTCGATTACAGCTATGAGCTCTTTGGGTTCGCGGCGCAGCTTGGAGCGGACACCACCATGCTGCTGGTGGGGAAAGAGGGAGAGCTTCCTGAATGCGGCGGGACCGTGTATCTCGCCGACGCCGGCAGGTACGGAGAACAGAACCCGGATCTTCACAAGCGGCTCGTACTCGCCGCCGTCGAGCGGGAAAGGCCCGACTACGTGGTGTTGATGCACAGCTCCTACGGATGGGACCTCGCGCCGCGGGTGGCGGCTGGGCTGAAGGTGGCGCAGCTCTCGGAGGTCGTCTCCGTCGCCGATGACGGTTTCGAGCTCCCCTGCTGCAGCCAGAAGATGCGGCGCAAGGCGAAGCCGGTCGGCTCTCCCGTGGTGCTCACCCTGCAGTTGGGAGCGTTCCCCGCGGTCAAGCCGGGAGGTGTGCCGGCGCTGCAACGGATCGATGCGGAAGGGGAGGGGAAGCTGGAATTCCTCGGCTATGAGCCCCCCCCTCCCAAAGGTGTAGATCTGGGTAGGGCCGAGGTGATCGTGAGCGCCGGGCGCGGTATCGGCAAGAAGGAGAACATCGAGGCCATCGCCGCGCTTGCGCGCGCCTTGGGAGGCGAGGTCGGCGCGAGCCGCCCCGTGGTCGACAGCGGCTGGATCGAAGCCGGGCACCAGGTAGGCACCACCGGGCAGACTGTGAGCCCCAAGCTCTACGTCGCCTGCGGGATCAGCGGAGCGATACAGCACCTGGCGGGGATGAAGAAGTCAGGTTTCATCGTAGCCGTCAACAAGGACAAAGAGGCCCCGATCGGTGAGGTGGCCGACGTGCTGGTAGTGGCCGATGTGATGCAGTTCGTCCCGGCGTTGACGGCGAAGCTCGCCAAGTGAGGGAAACTACGGGGAGCCGATATGGACCAGGCTTGCGAGCTCATACTGCCTCATGGAGGCTTCCGGAAGCTGCGCAGTTTCGCGGTAGCGTTGGCGGCCTATGACGGGACCGTGCTTTTTTGCGACCGGTTTGTGCAGAAGCGCTCGCGCACCCACGACCAGATGGTGCAGGCCGCCCGCAGCGGGGTCCAGAACATAGCCGAAGGTTCGCTGGCCTCGGGGACTTCGAAGAAGACTGAGCTGAAGCTGACCGGCGTAGCCCGGGCCAGCCTGGGCGAGCTGATCCGGGACTACGAAGACTACCTGCGGCAGAACCGGCTTGAGATTTGGGACAAGGATTCGGCGCGCGTGCGCGCCATGCGGGCCAGGCTGGCAGGGAAGCTGAAAAGGGGAGCAGGGTTGTCTGACCAGTCAGACCACTCAGACAGGTCAGACAGGTCAGACAGGTCAGACAGGTCAGACAGGTCAGACAGGTCAGACAGGTCAGACAGGTCAGACAGGTCAGAGTTTTTCGACGAACCGCTGCTGTCTGCGCTGCATGTGCTGCAAACCGCCAGCGCCGAAATGAGCGCCAATATCATGCTCTGCTTGACGCACCAGGCAAGCTATCTGCTCAAGCACCAGATGGACCGGCTGGCGAGCGACTTCGCCGAAAAGGGGGGCTTCACCGAGAGGCTCTACCGCTACCGCAAAGAACACCGCTGACACGCTACCGCATCAACTCCAGAAATTCATCCTCGCTCAACACCCGCACGCCCAACTGCTGCGCCTTCTCGAGTTTGCTCCCGGCTTCGGCGCCGGCGACGACGTAGTCGGTCTTCTTGGACACGGAGCCAGCGGCATGCCCCCCCTCCAATTCCACCCTCTTCTTCGCCTCGTCGCGGGTGAACTTCTCCAGTGCGCCGGTGAAGACGAAGGTCTTACCGGTGAACCTGCCGCCCACCCGCTTCTCTTCCGCCTTGGGATTCACCCCGTGCTCCTTCAACTCCCTGAGCACCTCCAGGTTTTCCTCGCTCTTGAAGAAATCCGCGATGCTCGCCGCCACCTGGGGGCCGACTTCGCGGATGGAGGTCAACTCCTCCTCGCTTGCCGCCGCCAGGTTTTCGAGGCTCCCGAAGGCGCTGGCTAAAAGCTTCGCAGTGTGCTCCCCGACGTGCCGTACCCCGAGCGCGAAGATCAGACGGGAAAGCTCCCGCTCCTTGCTTGCAGCGATCGAATTCAACAGGTTCTCGGCCAGCTTCTTCCCCATGCGCTCGAACTGCATGAAGTCGTCTTCCGTCAGCCGGTAGATGTCGGCGACGTTCCGTATCAGCTTGAGGTTCAGAAGCTGCTCGATGAACTTCTCCCCCAGCCCGTCTATGTCCATGGCGCGGCGGGCGGCAAAATGCTTCACACGCTCCAACAGCTGAGCGGGACAGTTGAGGCCGACGCAGCGCACTGCCACCTCGCCCGGGATCCTGACCACCTCGCCGCCGCAGACAGGACATGCTTCCGGCACCGGGAGCAGGGTCTCGCGTCCCTGCCTTTTCTCGACCAGCACCTGCACCACGGCGGGAATGACGTCTCCGGCGCGCTCCACGACTACGGTGTCGCCCCTGCGGATGTCCTTGCGCTCCATCTCCTCCCAGTTGTGCAGCGTTGCGCGGGACACCATCACGCCAGAGACGTTCACCGGCTCAAGGTGCGCGACAGGCGTGATGACGCCGGTACGTCCCACCTGGGGGACGATGTCGTTGACCACCGTGGTCGCCTGGCGCGGAGGGAACTTCCAGGCGATGGCCCAGCGCGGAGAACGGCTCTTCTCTCCCAGGTCGCGCTGCAGGGAGAACTGGTCCACCTTCACCACAACCCCGTCGATCTCGTAGGGGAGGTCGTCTCGTTGCTCCATCATCTCGTGGTAGTAATCGAGCACCCCCTGGACGCCCGGGACGAGGCGGGTCAGCGGGTTCACCGGTATGCGCCAGGCGGGTATGGTGCCGAGGAAATGGCTCTGCGATTCAAAGGCTACTCCGTCCACCTCGCCCGGGGCGTAGCAGAAAATGCTGAGCGGCCGCTTCGCGGTGATCTTCGAGTCGAGTTGGCGCAGGGACCCTGCCGCCGCGTTCCTCGGGTTGGCGAAGGGGGGCTCCCCCGCCTCCTCGCGCTCCTGGTTGAACTTGCGGAAAGGTTCCAGCGGCAGGTATACCTCGCCCCGAACCGTCAAGAGTTCCGGAGGCTCTTCCGTCTGCAGTCTAAGCGGTATGTCCTTGATGGTTTTCAGGTTCTGGGTCACCTCCTCGCCCACCAGCCCGTCGCCGCGGGTGGAGCCGATGGCCAAGAGACCGTCCCGGTACACCAGCTCCACTGCGACTCCGTCCATCTTCGGCTCGCAGACATATCCGATTTCTGCTGTGCTGGAAAGCCCCAGGAAGCGTTTCACCCTGTCGTCGAATTCGACGATGTCCTGCTCCGAGAAAGCGTTCTCCAGCGAGAGCATCGGAGTTGTGTGGCGCACCTGGGCGAATTTGGCCACCGGGCGTCCGCCTACCCTGCCGGTCGGCGAATCGGGGAGGGCGAGGTCGGGATAGGAGGCTTCAAGTTCCTTCAGCTCGCGGAAGAGCGCATCGTACTCGGCATCGGTTATCTCCGGCATGTCCTGTTCGTAGTAGAGCCGGTTGTGGCGCTCGATCTCGGAAGCAAGCCACTTGATCCTTTCAGCTGCGGCAGTTTTATCCATTTCCGTGAACCTCTTTCGGTCTTTGATCTCTTTGCTGTGCGGGCGACCCATACCGGCCCCTTATTCGAGGGGGCGGGGAGGGGAGTTCCTGCGCTGAAGGAAGCTTTATAGCACAGCGCGGCGGCGATTGAAACCGGGACGGATATAGCGGCTTGCATTGGGCCTGCCGTTCTGGTAACTATGTTGGGCCGCGCCTTCCTGGTCGCGGCTCTTTTTTCGTCCGCTCCGCGGGAGCACCAGCCGCCTTGCCTGCGGAAGTACTCGCTTTTGAAGAGGATTCAATGCTCGACCTGTCACGATTGAACCCCGAACAGCTGGCCGCCGTAAAGCACACGGAGGGGCCCCTGCTGGTCCTCGCAGGCGCCGGCTCCGGCAAGACCGGGGTCATCACCTACCGGATCGCGCACCTCATCCTGGACAAGAAAGTGCCCCCCGACCAGATCCTCGCCGTCACCTTCACCAACAAGGCCGCGAAAGAGATGAAGGAGCGGGTGGAGCAACTCGTGGGGCGCAAGCAGTCCAAGGGGATCGTTCTATCCACCTTCCATTCGCTCGGCGTGCGGGTGCTGAAACGGGACATAGAGCGTCTTGGCTACAAAAAGAACTTCTCCATCTATTCCACCGCGGACCAGGTGGGGCTCGTGCGCCAGATCGTTCGCGAGGTCAATACCGACAGCAAGAAGTACGACGCCGAAAGCATCATCTGGCGTATCTCCGGCGCGAAGAACAAGCTGATCCCGCCGGACAGGTTCACCCCCAACCCGACCGACGACATCGACATGATGGCGGGGCTCGTCTACCCGCGCTACCAGTCCGCCCTGAAGGCGTTCAACGCCATCGACTTCGACGACATCATCATGCTGACGGCGGAGCTTCTGGAGCGGCATCCACCGGTCCTCAAGCACTGGCAGGAGCGTTTCCGCTACATCATGGTGGACGAGTACCAGGACACCAACTCCTCCCAATACCTCCTGGTGAACCTTCTGGCCGCCGGGTGCGGCAACCTCTGCGTCGTCGGCGACGATGACCAGTCCATCTACGGCTGGCGCGGCGCGGACGTCGGCAACATCCTCGACTTCGAGAAGGACTTCAAGGGGTGCCGGACCATCAAGCTGGAGCAGAACTACCGCTCCACCGGCAATATCCTGGAAGCCGCCAACAGCGTGATCGGCAACAACAAGGTGCGCAAGGTGAAGAGGCTTTGGACCGCATCTGGGGAAGGGCCCCTCATCGATCTCTGCATCGTGCAGGACGACGAGGAGGAGGCGACGAGCGTCGTGGAGCGGATCCAGCTGGAGCGCTACAAAAAGGACGTCCCATACAGCCAGTTCGCCATCCTTTATCGCACCAACGCCCAGAGCCGCGCCTTTGAGGAGCAGCTCCGCTTCGAGGACATCCCGTACGTCCTGGTGGGGGGGACCCAGTTCTTCGAGCGCAAGGAGGTGAAGGATTCGCTCTCCTACCTGAAGGTGATCGCGAACCCGCTGGACGAGGTCGCGCTTTTGCGCATCGTCAACTTCCCCAAGCGCGGCATCGGCGACAGCACCGTGATCCGCATCAACCAGTGGTCGCTGGAAAAGGAGATCCCTCTATTCGAGGCCTTCAGCAGGGTGGGGGAGGTCGAGGGGATTTCCGACGTGATCAAGGATAAGGTGCGCGCCTTCCACCACACGCTATTGGACGCCGCCGAAGCGTTCAGGGCGGAGGGGGGGCTTGCCGAGAAGGGGAAGGCCCTTTTCGAGAAGCTGAAGATAGAAGAGGAGATCTTCCGCACCATAGACGACGCGAAGGCCGCCCGTCGCAAGGTGGAGAACGTGGAGCAGATCATCAACTCCATGGCGGCCTACGAGGAACGGGTGCCCGAGGCGACCCTGGGTGGGTTCATCGAGAAGGTGTCGCTGATGGACGAGGACCGCTTCTCCGGAAAAGACAAGAAGGAGCACGGCAAGGACGCGGTCACGCTCATGTCGCTGCATTCCAGCAAGGGGCTGGAGTTCCCCTTCGTGTTCCTGGTCGGCATGGAGGACGAGATCCTGCCGCACAAGCGGGCGATCTACGAGGACGACAGCATCGACGAGGAGCGGCGCCTTTGTTACGTGGGGATCACGCGGGCGCGGCAGCAGCTCGTGATGACCCGGACGCTGTTCAGGAAGAAGTACGGCAAGCTCGAGGAGCGCGTGCCGTCGCGCTTTCTCGAAGAGATACCGGGTGGAGTCTTGAACGTGCAGCAAAGCGGCGTGGTGAAGGAAGTAACCCCCGAGGAGGCCGAGAAGAGCGCGGAAGATTTCTTCGCCAAGATGAAGGCGATGATGGGGTGAGGGCGGACGCCCTCAGAGGCAAAATCCCCCCTGTCCCCCCTCCGCAAAGGGGGGAACGTCAGGCCTGGCGCAGCGCTTCGCGGGCAATTACGTCTCCTTGCCCACGGTTTTGGTTTTAAGGTTTTCCCAGGGTTTTCTGACCGGGTTTCCACCCCAGCGGGCAGAGCGAGCCGGTCTGCAGCGCTTCCAGCACGCGCAGCGTCTCATCCACGCTCCTCCCGACATCCAGGTTGTGCACCACCTGGTACTGCAGCACCCCCTGCGGGTCGATGATGTAGAGCGCGCGCAGCGCGACCCCGTCCTTTTCATCGAGGCAGCCGTACTTCCGTGCGGTCTCCTTCTTGATGTCCGAGAGCAACGGATACCCAAGGGCCCCCAGGTCGCCGCGCTTCACCCAGGCGAGGTGCGAGAACTTGCTGTCGGTAGAGGCGCCCAAGACCACGGCGTCCAGCTTCTCGAACTGTGCCAGGGCGTCGTTGAATCCCTTGATCTCGGTGGGGCAAACGAAGGTGAAGTCCATGGGATAGAAGAAGAGCACGACCCACTTGCCACGCAGTTCCTTCAGGCTGATCTGCTTGAATTCCTTGTCCGGGGCGGTCCCTACCCAGGCTTCCAGCGTGAAATCGGGAGCGGGTTCTCCCACCTTGGCCACCTGTTGCGTCTGCAGCTCCGCCGCAGCCGAAGGGAAAGGGGTCGTGACGATTGAGATAGCTAGTGCCGCCAACAACATGAAACTGGTTAATCGCATCAATTTCTCCTGTTAAAATGGGCTGACTGCTGCCGTTTCGTTTCGGTCTGTTACACTCGTGGTCGCTACATATTACCGTCAAGCTTCAGCGCGTCAACTTTGAGGAAAAAGTTTCCACCGGCCGTGGTTGTATGGTATTGAAGACTGCAACTGCAATGACTGGTCATAAATCAAAATAAAAAGGAGTAATAGCAATGACTGAAGAAAAGAATCCCGTGGTCCTCATGGAGACCTCGATGGGCAACGTCAAGATCGAACTCTTCAAGGACAAGGCACCCATTTCTGTTCGCAACTTCCTCTCCTACGTCAAGGACTCCTACTACGACGGCACCATCTTCCACCGCGTGATCAAGAACTTCATGGTGCAGGGGGGCGGTCTGGACGAGAGCATGCAGCCGAAGAAGACCAAGTTCGCCATCAAGAACGAAGCCACCAACGGTCTCAAGAACGTCCGCGGCACCCTCGCCATGGCCAGGACCTCGGTTGTGGACAGCGCTACCTCGCAGTTCTTCATCAACGTAGTGGACAACGCGTTCCTCGACCACGCCGGCAAGACCCCGGACCGTTTCGGCTACGCGGTTTTCGCCCAGGTGATCGAAGGGATGGACGTGGTCGACGCCATTCGTGAGGTCAAGACCGGCAATAAGGCGGGGCACCAGGATGTGCCGGTCGAGCCGGTGTTCATCAACTCCATCAGGCTTATCGAAGAGTAGCGAGGGCGGCAGGCTCTCTTGCAGCGGCAAACGTGAGCGGCTGGCGGTTTTTCCGTCAGCCGCTCATTGCGTTTTAAGGGCGAGGTGGGGGACGATGCCGGCGATGGGAGCGCCGTTTGAGTCCCGCGCGGAAAAGCCGGAGAGGACGATTTCCGAGGAGGCGACCCCGGCGCCGGGAGCAAGGGTACAGTTCAGCGTGGCCAGGGGGCCGACGGTGAATCCGCCGTGGCGGGAGATATTGACCAGCAGCACTTGTCCCGGTTGCGCGCCTGCGTCTACCAAGCCTGCTCCGGCGAAACTGCCGCCAAGCGCCGGTTGCAGCACGCCGGGCGACAGCAGCTCGCCGGCTGTGCCGGGGACTGTCAACACCCTGGGAAGGGCCAGCGTGAACTGCGCCGCATAGAGCACCGTGTCGGGGGCGGGACCGCTGGTGCTGATCACAACCTGGACCGGGGCGGGTGTTGGCTGTGGCACAAGGACGTTTCCATCTGTGCCGTTTCCTCCCGTTGAGCCTGAGGAACCGCAGCCGGCGATGAGTGCGCAAAGAAGCAGCAAAACCAATACTCTCATCATTCCCCCTCTCCCTTGGTCTCCCGCTGTCAAAACTTTAAGAGGAGTCTGGCAGCAGGAGCACGTAGTGTCGATTTGCGTCAGTTGAAATCGCCCTGTATGCGGTAAGGGACTAGATAACGGCAGATTGTATCCTATTAATTCTTTGAATCAATTAATAAACTTTTTCCCTCTGCCTTTCGGCTCCAAAGGGTTGAAATTTGCCCTATTTAATTATTGACAAAGAGAATTGACAACTATACAATTCCCCAGTTTTAGGCTACCTGCTGCACATATCGTAAGGGGGGTTTTTACTGCATGGAAATGAAGGATTTTATTTTTACCTCCGAGTCTGTCTCTGAAGGTCATCCGGATAAGGTCGCGGACCAGGTATCCGACGCCATTCTGGATGCCATCCTCACACAGGACCCCAAGTCACGGGTAGCCTGCGAAACGATGGTAACGACAGGCATGGCGGTCATTGCCGGCGAGATCACTACCAACGCCATAATTGACTACCCCAAGATCGTCCGCGAGACCATCCGCGAGATAGGCTACAACGACTCGGCAATGGGCTTCGATTGGGAAACCTGTGCCGTTCTCACTTCTATCGATAAGCAGTCCCCGGACATCGCACAGGGTGTCACCGAGGGCGAGGGGATGTTCAAGGAGCAAGGAGCAGGGGACCAGGGCCTCATGTTCGGTTTCGCCTGCAACGAGACTCCCGAGCTGATGCCGATGTCGATCCTTTTGGCCCACAAGCTGGTGGCGCGTCTTGCCGACGTCCGCAAGACCGGCGTCCTCGATTTCCTGCGTCCCGACTCCAAGTCCCAGGTTTCCATCCAGTACATCGACGACAAGCCGGTGCACGTCGACACGGTGGTCATCTCCTCGCAGCACTCCCCTGAGGTCTCCTACGAGATGATCAAGGAAGGGATCATCGAGGAAGTCGTGAAGAAGATCATCCCGGCCAACCTGATGGACGCCAACACCAAGTTCCTGATCAACCCGACCGGCCGTTTCGTCATTGGCGGCCCGATGGGCGACTGCGGCCTCACCGGCCGCAAGATCATCGTGGACAGCTACGGCGGGCACGGCGCTCACGGCGGCGGCGCGTTCTCCGGCAAGGACCCCAGCAAGGTGGACCGTTCCGCCGCGTACATGGGGCGTTACGTCGCGAAGAACCTGGTGGCATCGGGCGTCTGCGAAAGGTGCGAGGTCCAGGTTGCCTACGCCATCGGCGTCGCCGACCCGGTCTCCGTCATGGTCGATTGCAACGGCACCGGGAAGATCCCGTCCAAGCGCATCTCCGAGATCGTGCGCGAGGTGTTCGACATGCGTCCGCGCGCCATCATCGAGCAGCTCGACCTGCTGCGCCCGATCTACAGGAAGACCGCAGCCTACGGCCATTTCGGCCGCGAACTCCCCGAGTTCACCTGGGAGCGCACCGACAAGGCTGCCATCATCAGGGAAAAAGCCGGACTGTAACAGCTGCGGCGGCTATAACCAAAAAGGGCCCTCCGGTTTTCCGGAGGGCCCTTTTGCGTTTTCCTCATAACGGCGGCTTTCCTTTGTCTTTCCCCCACCCCGACCCTCCCCCTCCTGGGGAGGGAGATTGCTGGCGACGCTCCCCCTTTGGTGGGGATTGCTGGCGCTAAGGGTTCCTGCTGAACCGGTAGCCTACCCCGCGCACGGTCTGGAAGAAGATGGGGCGGGATGGCTCAGGCTCGAAATACTTCCGCAGCCTCACGATGAAGTTGTCGAGCGTCCTGGTCTCGGCGTCGGTCGAGTAGCCCCAGACGTTCTCCAGGATCACCCCGCGCGGGATCGCCTCCCCCTCCCGGTGAAAGAACAGGGAGAGCATGCGCACCTCCAGGTCGGTCAGGTCGATCTCCCCCTGCCGGGTCCGCGCCCGGTAGGAGAGGAGGAAGACCTCGTTGTCGCCGAAGCGGTAACCTTCCTCCACCGGCTCCGGGCGATACCAGGCCGAGCGCCTCAGCATCCCCGATACTCTCAGCAGGAACTCCTTCAGGTTGAAGGGCTTGATGAGGTAGTCGTCGGCGCCGGCCGCCAGGCCGTAGATGCGGTCGCTTTCGGCGGAACGCGCGGTCAGCATCAGCACCGGCACCCTGGAGTCCAGCGCCCGTATTTTCTCGCATACCTCAAACCCGCCGATCCCCGGGAGCATGACGTCCAGGATAATGAGGTCGAATTTCTCGACCTTCACTTTCTCCAGCGCCTCTTCGCCGCTTTCCACGTGGCTTACCAGGTAACCTTCCTGCTCCAGGTTGAAGGTGATGCCCCGCGCCAGGTGCATCTCGTCCTCGACCAGGAGTATTTGTGGCTTCTCTCCCGCCATGCCGCTAACCTCGTTGCTGCTGACCGCCGGAAAGCGGCAGCGCGATGTGGAAGGTGCACCCCTTGCCGAGTCCCTCGCTGCTGACGGCGATCTTGCCGCCGTGGGCGTTCACCACCGACTTCACGATGTAGAGGCCAAGACCCGTCCCGCGTATGTTTTCCCCGGGGGTGCGCACCCGGTAGAACATCTCGAAGATCTTGTTCAGCTCGCTCTTTTTGAGCCCCTTGCCGTTGTCCTGGAAGTCGAGCAGGCACTGCTTCCCGCTGCGCCGCAGCGAAACACGTATCTCGGGGGATACCGGCGAGTAGAGCAGGGCATTTTCCAACAGGTTTCGAAGCGCCATCTCCATCCCCTCGACGTCGATGACCGCCGAGATCCCCGGTTCCACCTCCAGGGTGAGGCGTCCTCCTTCCGGCAGTTCCGCCCGCTTACCCTCCAGGTATTCGGTGACGAACGCTGAAAAATCAGTCTTTTGGGCCTTTTCTCCCAGCTGGCGAAACTCGATCCTGGTCGCCATCAGCAGGTTGCTGATGAGCACGTTGAGTCGGTCCGTGTCCGAGAGCATGGTGTCGATGAAGCCGTCCAGCTTCTCCTTGGGGAGGTCCCTCAGTTTCACCGTCTCCAGGTGCAGCTGGATCGAGGCGAGCGGCGACTTGAGCTCGTGGGTGAGCTGCGAGATGTAATTGCGCTGCTGCAGGTAGAGCTTCGCCTGGCGTCGCCAGTACAGGAAGATGACGTAGACGCCGACGAGAACGGCGACCAGCATCAAGAGTCCTTCGACCAGTACCAGCCACTCCACCCCTTGGGCCACGAGCTCGGGCTTGTAGCGCAACGCCAGCTGCCGGAACTCCTTGTTGCGGCCCACGAACCAGTAGACCCAGGAGATCACCATGACCACCCAGATCAACTGGATTCCTATCAGTGCAATCAACGGGTTGGAGAGTTTTCTTTGAGATTTCATGCACCCACCTGTAGCATCGCAGGTCCGTTTTTGCAAGGGGTATCTCATTGGCGGTGAGGGGCTTCGTTTTACATTACTATTACAAAAGCAAACACCGTTCTCTGGTAATGTGTAAACGTGCTGGTCCAGATCAGGAGGGAAGACATGTTTAAACCGTTACGCATAGGAAAACACGAGGCACGCTACCCGCTCATCCAGGGCGGCATGGGAGTGCGCATTTCGGCAGGATCTCTCGCGGGGCACGTAGCCAAGTGCGGAGGGGTTGGCCTGGTCGCTTCACCCGGCATCGTCCTGAACAGCGAGTTTTTCAACGGTTCGAACTACCTCAAGAACAGTTCCCTCGCTCTCAAGGAGGAGCTGCGCAAGGCCTACGAGATCGCACCCGACGGCATCATCGGCGTCAACGTGATGGTCGCCCTCACCGATTTCGAGGAACTGGTCGTCGCAGCCGTCGAGGGTGGCGCCAAGGTGCTGGTATGCGGCGCCGGACTCCCTCTGACCCTGCCGGGACTTACCGCTCACGCTCCCGACGTGGCGCTGATCCCGATCGTCTCCTCGGTGCGCGCCGCGCAACTGATCGCCAAGAAATGGGACAAGGCCTACAACCGCCTCCCGGACGCCGTGGTCGTTGAGGACCCCGACACCGCCGGCGGTCACCTGGGCGAAAAGATAGAAAACATCGGTAACGGTGATTATGACCAGTACGAAACCGTGCGCGGCGTCAAGGAGTTCTTCCGCACCGAGTACAACCTCGACATCCCGATTATCGCCGCCGGCGGGATCTGGGACCGCGCCGACGTGCTGCATGCCCTGGCCGAAGGGGCGGACGGGGTGCAGATGGCGAGCCGCTTCGTCACCACCGTGGAGTGCGACGCCGACGACGCCTTCAAGCAGGCCTACCTGGACTGCAAGAAGGAGGACATCGGTCTCATCATGAGCCCGGCGGGCCTTCCCGGGCGCGCCATTCTGACCAACCAGCAGGGGATCATCGACTACGATCGGGACCGCGCCTCCTCCTGCAGCCACGGCTGCCTGAAGAAGTGTTCCTACAAGGAAAGCGGCGAGCGTTTCTGCATTGTTAGGTCCCTTGACCGTGCGCAGCGCGGCGAGGTCGACAGCGGCCTGATTTTCTGCGGTACCAACGCCTACAAAGCGAATCGAATCGAGACCGTGCAGGAGATTTTCGATGAGCTTTTCGCCGAAACGGCTGTGGTCTCCCACGAGGAAGCCGCCTAACACGCACCGAGTAGCAGCGGCATTTCTGCCGCGATAACAGACGTTACTGCCAAGATCCCCCTGTCGCCAAAGAGCAGCAGGGGGATTTTTTGTCGTTAACATCCCTCCCGCCGCCCCGGGTTAAGGTGCGAAGGTTGGAGTTAAATAA
Source organism: Citrifermentans bremense (assembly GCF_014218275.1). Lineage (NCBI taxonomy): Bacteria > Pseudomonadati > Thermodesulfobacteriota > Desulfuromonadia > Geobacterales > Geobacteraceae > Citrifermentans > Citrifermentans bremense. Next base: position 3,228,039 of record NZ_AP023213.1, on the reverse strand, counting down.
TTCAGCTTTTGCCTTGCTACCGGCTGTCGCTCGTGATATATCAAGAAAACTTGATTTAATAGAACCGCGAAGGTTGATGGATATGATCGATCTACTAAAAGCACTGGCTGACCCTTGTCGCCTACGCCTGGTGGGGGTGCTTCTGCGCGCCGAACTCACGGTGCAGGAGTTGACACAAATCCTCGGCATGGGTCAGTCGCGCATCTCGCGGCACCTTAAGATCCTCACCGAAGCGGGAGTCCTGTCGGTCAAGCGCCAGGGGACCTGGAGCTACTACCGGGCGGGGGAGGAAAACGCCTTCTTCTGCGCCATCCGTCCGGAATTCGAGCGGGAGCTGGAAAAGCTCCCGGAGCGAAACGACGATCTTGCTGCGGTGGCGCTCGCCCTGGAGGCAAGGCGCAGGCGCAGCCTTGAATTTTTCGATCGGCATGCCGCGCAGTGGGATGTCCTGTCCCGCACGCTGCTGCCGGTTCCGCACTACCTGGACCGCCTGCTGGGGCTGATACCGCCCGTGGATACGCTGCTCGAGATCGGCGTTGGCACCGGCGCCCTCTTGCCCGAACTATGCCTGCGGGCAGCGAAGGTGATCGGCGTGGATCATTCGCCGGCCATGCTTGAAGAGGCGCGCCGGCGCATCAGCAGCGACGGGAACCATAACACCGAGTTGCGGTTGGGCGAGATGACGCATCTTCCCTTGGCCGACGGCGGGGCGGGATGTGTGATCGCCAACATGGTGCTGCATCACGCCGCCGACCCGCTTACCGTATTGGGCGAGATCCACCGGGTGCTTAAGCCCGGGGGGGCACTGGTGCTGGCAGACCTGGCGCGCCATGAGCGGGAATGGGCCCGCGAGCAGTTGGCGGACCAGTGGCTGGGGTTCGACGAGGATGAACTGAAGGGTTGGATCGCGGGAGCCGGTTTCGGCACGGTAGAGATAGAGCGGGTAGGCGCCGGGGTTGGGCAAGAGGCCGTCCTGCTGATAAAGGCGGTAAAAGCAGGGGCTAGAGACTAGGGACTAGCAATCAAGGCTAATCAGCGGCTAGGGGATAGGAATCAGAGACTAGGGAGCAGGCTAAGAGGAAGGTGGAGCAGCCAATGCCTTTTAGCCCCCAGCCCCTAGCCCCTAGCCCCGCTTTTAGATTTTTTACACCACCAAAAGGAGAAGCATCGATGAAAGAAAACGATTACAAGGTAAAGGACATGTCGCTCGCGGCGTGGGGCCGCAAAGAGATGATCATCGCCGAGACCGAAATGCCGGGTCTCATGGCTATCCGTGAGGAGTACGCCGCCAGCCAGCCGCTCAAAGGGGCGCGCATCGCAGGTTCGCTGCACATGACCATCCAGACCGCCATGCTGATCGAGACCCTTACCGCTCTCGGCGCCGAGGTCCGCTGGGCTTCCTGTAACATCTTCTCTACCCAGGATCACGCGGCTGCGGCCATTGCGGCTGCAGGCGTCCCGGTCTTCGCGCACAAGGGCGAGACGCTGGCCGAGTACTGGGATTACACCCACAAGATCTTCGAATGGCACGACGGCGGCGCCCCCAACATGATCCTCGACGACGGCGGCGACGCCACCTTGCTGCTGCACCTGGGAAGCGACGCGGAGAAGAACCCCTCCGTCATCGCCAACCCCACCTGCGAGGAGGAGCAGTTCCTCTTCGCCGCCATCAAGAAGCGCCTGGAGACCGAACCCGGCTGGTACTCCAAGACCGCGGCCTGCATCAAGGGAGTCACCGAAGAGACCACCACCGGCGTGCACCGCCTCTACCAGATGCACGAGAAAGGGAAGCTCAAGTTCCCCGCCATCAACGTGAACGACTCGGTGACCAAGTCCAAGTTCGACAACATCTACGGTTGCCGCGAGTCTCTCATGGACGGCATCAAGCGCGCAACCGACGTCATGGTGGCGGGGAAGGTCGCGGTCATTTGCGGCTACGGCGACGTGGGCAAGGGGTGCGCCCAGGCAATGCGCGGGCTGCAGGCCCAGGTATGGGTGACCGAGGTCGACCCGATCTGCGCGCTTCAGGCGGCTATGGAAGGGTACAAGGTTGTCACCATGGAGTGGGCCGCCGACAAGGCCGACATCTTCGTGACCACCACCGGCAACATCGACGTCATCACGCATGACCACATGAAGGCGATGAAGCACAATGCCATCGTCTGCAACATCGGCCACTTCGACAACGAGATCGAGGTCGCGAAGCTGAAGCAGTACCAGTGGGAGAACATCAAGCCCCAGGTGGATCACGTCATCTTCCCGGACGGCAAGCGCATCATCCTGCTGGCGGAAGGTCGCCTGGTGAACCTTGGCTGTGCCACCGGTCACCCCTCCTACGTCATGTCCTCCTCGTTCGCCAACCAGACCCTGGCGCAGATGGAGATCTTCTGCAACCCCGGCAAGTACCCGGTCGGCGTCTACACCCTTCCGAAGGAACTGGACGAGAAGGTGGCGCGCCTGCAGCTGAAGACCTTGGGCGCCATGCTGACCGAGCTCACCGACGCGCAGGCAGACTACATCGGAGTGAAGAAGGAAGGCCCGTACAAGTCGGAGCACTACAGGTACTAAGAAGCGGCGACAGGTCCCCTCACACTAACCCTCTCCCTGGAGGAGAGGGGATTGTGGCCGTATGTAGCAGCAGATCAAGCATCATCACGAAAAAGGAAAGGGCGCCTGGTTTCAACCGGCGCCCTTTCTCATTTTTTTACTGCTCTTTCTTCTCTTTCTCCCCCCGGTCCCCGGGGGCGCACGATGGCGACATTCAAGTCTGGACCCCAAGCTTGGGGAGGATGTAGCGCTGCAGCACTACCCAGAAAATAAAGAAGCCGACCAGCATCAATAGTTCGTTCATGTCGGGTTCACCTCCTGAGATGCAGGCACTATATCGCATATTCAGTAAAAGGTATATAGCAAATGAGACATGAATCCACGCCGGTTACGGCTCGCCGCGGCGGTAGGTACCGCTTTTGCCCCCTTCCTTGAACATCAGCACCACCTCTGCTATCGCTATCGACTTGTCGCTCCCCTTGCACATGTCGTACACGGTGAGCGCCGCGACCGAGGCGGCGGTCATCGCTTCCATCTCGACGCCGGTCCGCTCGAACGCCCGCACCGTCGCCTCTATCATCAGCTCGCCGGTGACCGGGTCGGGCCGGAACTCAACGGCGGCGTGGTGGATTGCCAAGGGGTGGGAGAGGGGAATCAGGTCGGGGGTCTTCTTGGCGGCGGCGATGCCGGCCAGCCGGGCCACGCCCAGGACGTCCCCCTTGGCGACCGATCCTTCCAGGATGGCGGCCAAGGTCGCCGGTTTCAGCAGTACCCGGGCCTGGGCGGTCGCGGTCCTCAGCGTGCACTGCTTTCCGCTCACGTCTACCATGATGGCCTGCCCCTGCTCGTCGAAGTGGTTGAACATGGTTTCTCCTTTTATGCCTGCGGCTAAGAAGTCGTTTCCGGCACCAGTTCCACGTCCCTCAGGAGGACCAGGTCGACCTCGCTTCCCGCCGCGACGAAGGTGGCCCCGGAGGGGAGGGCGGCGAGCGCGTCGCACCTGGTCATGGTGCTCAGTATCGCGGTGTGCTGGTCCCCGGCGCAGTAGGCGACGTAGCGCCCATGCCTTTTCTTGACGGTGACCCGGATAAAGTGGGTCTTCCCTTGCTTCTTGTGTGCATCCTCCGCGAGGATCCCCTTCACGAAGGGGCGCACCACTTTCCGGTACCCCATCATCTTCAAGAGCGCCGGTTTTACCAGGAGCTCGAAGGTGACCATGGTGGAGACGGGGTTGCCCGGGAGCGAGAAGACGGGCCTTCCGTCCTTCAGGGCGAACGCGGTCGGGCCGCCCGGCTTCATGGCGACCTTCCAGAACTGCTCCTGCGCCCCCAGCTCCGCCAGAACTTCCCGTACCAGGTCACGGTCTCCAGCCGATACCCCGGCGGAGGTGATCAGGGCGTCGCACAAAAATCCCTGCTCTATCTTCTCCCGATGGCTTTCGATGTCGTCTTTGGCGATGCCGAGAAGCACCGGCTCGGCTCCCGCCTCGCGCACGGCAGCGGCAAGCGAGAGGGCGTTGGTGTTGATCACCCGCCCGGGGGCAGGGGGCTCGCCTAGTTCAACAAGCTCGTCGCCGGTGGAAAGGATCGCCACGCGGGCCTTGCGGTACACCGGGACCAGAGCCTGTCCCATGGCCGCCAGCATGCCGATCTCTGCCGGGCGCACCGTGGTTCCTGCCTCGATGATGGGTGCTCCAGCCGCGACGTCAGAGCCTTGGTGCCGGACATGCTGCCGCGGCTGCACTTTCTGCCGGATCACCACCTGGTCGCCGTTTTCTTCGGTTTCCTCGATAGGGACGACGGCGTTGCATCCCGGGGGAATGGGGGCGCCGGTCATGATCCGCACTGCGCACCCAGGCTCCGCAGCGGCCGGCCCGTCAGCGCCTGCCGGCAGGAAACCGGTGACGCAAAGCTCCGCTGGAACCTGGCTGCAATCGGCCGCGCGCACGGCGAAGCCGTCCATGGCAGAGTTGTCGAACTGGGGCAGGTCCCAGGGGGCGATTACGTCCCGTCTCACCACCCGGCCCACGGCCTCCAGGAGGGGAACCATCTCCTCTCCCAACTGGTGCACGTTGGCCAGTATGATATCGCGTGCTTCTTCAAAGCTTGGCATGTTACACCTCGCAGTTTCTACGATGGACTCGGCGCCTTGCAACCGCGGCTAGAACGCCCGCCCTACGCAGTACACCATTATGCAGCGACGACCAATTCGACGGAAGGCACCTTGGGGTATGAGATCTCGTGGAACTCCATCTCGAGAAGGTCGATGCTCAGCTTGCGGTCGCGCAAAAGCTCTCCCTTGCCGAGGAGGATCTTGCATGCCTCAGCCACCTCCAGGCTTGCCACTACGGCCGGGGTGAATGCGGGGTTTCCCAGTTGCTGCTCGATCCCTTTTCCCGCCACCCAGTGGCGGTAGATGCTCTGCACGGTGGTGTCGCCGGGGAGCTGCGTTGCCACGTGGCCATACCAGCCGCCGATGGCGCCGTGGACCATCGGTATCCCCGCCAAGGTGCAAAACTCGGCCAGCTCCAGCCGGTACGATATGCTGTCCAGGGCGTCGATCGCCACCAGCGAGCCGGCGAGCTGTTCGAACCCGTTGGCGAGGCAGAAATAATCTTGAACGGGGGTAACGGTGACGGCGGGGTTGATCTCCGCCACACGGTCTACGGCGGCATCGACCTTGGCCTTGCCAAGCGTCGCCGGCGTGGAGAGGATCTGGCGGTTCAGGTTGTGCTCCTCGAAGACGTCGGGGTCTATGGCAACGATGTGGCCGACGCCTATGCGCGCCAGCTCCTCGATGACGTACCCGCCGAGCCCCCCGCAGCCGATCACTGCCACGCGGCTGCGGAACAGCTTCAACTGCTCCTCGATCGAGATCATGTTCCGGTTGCGCTGGTAGCGCGCGGGGAAGATCCCGTTTTCCAGGGCCAGTGCTTCGACTTCGTGGTACCTCAACCCGAACTGGGCCGCGGCTTGGCTCTGCGCGTTCCAGGAGAGCATACCCGCTTGGGCGGAATCCTTGAGAAAGGTAAGTGCTTTCAGCATTTCAGCCTCCTCCTACCAGCGGGAACAGGGACAGGGTGTCCTGGTCGGCGAGCTTGGAGTCGAGTTCCCCGTGCCTGCCGTTCAGCATGACGATACCGATCTCCTCTTCGGTAAGCCCAAGGCTCAGCACCACGGCCCGCACCTCGGTCCCATCCGGGAGTTCCTGCTCGGCCACCTTGAACCTGCCGTTTCTAAATGTCGCGAAAAGCTTGAGCGTGATTCTCATGTGGCACCTGCGAATTCGTGGGTAGAAACGAAAAAGCCCGGCGTGACTTGCGTCACGCCGGGGAGTGGCGCGTTTTTTAGAAGTTCCAGAACTCGTCGAGTTCCGCGTCGGTGAAGTCCCATACCGCGTTGTGCGGCGCCACCGGCTCGGTTTTGAAGAAGTCCGGCAGGCGGTCGTGCACGTTGGTGAGCCCCGCTTCCTGGTTGAACTTGCGCTCGAGCTTCAGGACATGCTTGCCCAGGTTGGTGACGTCGTCGCCGGTAAGGGCGATGTCGAAGCGGGCGTTGATCATGTCGATCAGGGCCGGGAGGCACTCCGGGATGTCCAGGGCCGGGAAGGCCACGAAGATGCACATGCCGGTGGAGTCGACCGCAGCGGTCGCGATCTGCAGGTTGCGGGAAAGCTCGACCTGGCCGTCCTTCTTGAGCGGATCGACGTAGCCGCCGACGTTCAGGATGTTGGTGGCGATGGTGTAGCCGGAGGTGTGGTCGGCGCCCATGGTGCTGGTCGCGTAGGTGACGCCGATACCCTTGACGGAGCGCGGGTCGTAGGCCGGGATTCCCTGGTTCTTCACGACCGGTACGCGGGTGACGCCGTAGGTGCGGCCGACGGAGCCGGCGCCGCCACCCAGGATGCGGCCCAGGGCGGTCCCTTTGCCGATCTCTTCGGTCAGAAGGCGCAGCATTTCCTTGGAGTCGCCCCAGTTGAGGATGCCGGCTTCCATGGCGACGCCGAACATGACGGCGGTCTCGATGGAGTCGATCCCGATGTCGTCCATCAGGTTGTCGGCACGGGCGATGTCGTCCAGGTTGTCGATGCAGCAGTCGGCACCAAGGCCCCAGATGGTCTCGTACTCGAAACCGGAGGTGACGTACTTGCCGTCCTTGTCGTTGTAGACCTGGGAGCACTGGATGATGCACCCTGCGTGGCAGCCGTGCTTCACCTTACCGCCGCGTGCCGCGATGGTGTCGTGCATGGTCTCGCCGGAAATCTTGTCGTGCCCTTCGAACTGGCCGACGGTGAAGTTCCTGGTCGGCAGGCCGCCTGCTTCGTTCAGGATGTTGACGAGGACGTTGGTGCCGTAGGTCGGCAGGCCTTCGCCGGAAACCGGGTGGTCGAGAAGCGCCTTGGAGAAGGCCCTTGCCGCGGTCTTGAATTTCTCCGGATCGGCGATGGTCACGGGTTTCGCGCCCTCACCGTCGATGGAGATGAATTTGATCTGCTTGGAGCCCATGACTGCGCCCAGGCCGCCACGGCCGTGGCTGCGGATCTTGCTGTCCGGGTCCTTCACGGAGATGTTAGCCGCGGTCATCTTAAGCTCGCCGGCGATGCCGATGGTGAGGACGCCGGTCTTCTTGCCCAGGCGCTGCTCAACTGCATCGATGACGGCGAAGTTGCCGGCGCCGAGAAGTTCTTTCTCCTCGTTGATGGTGACGCCGTTGATCCCCACGGCGAGGTTGTACCAGGTGCCGGATTTCGGCGCGCCTTCGATGATGAGGGCCTTGATGCCGAGTTTAGCCAACATCTGTGCCGCGGTGCCGCCGGCGTTGGACTCCTTGATGCCGCCGGTAAGGGGGCTCTTGGCGCCTGCGGAGAGGCGGCCGGAGTTAGCTGCAGCGGTGCCGGTCAGAAGGCCCGGCGCGAAGCAAAGAACGTTCTGCGCGGAAAGCGCATGGCAGGTCGGCGGCACTTCAGCGGCCACGATGGTGGAGGTAAGCGCGCGGCCGCCAAGGCCTGCCCAGGCTGCCGGAACTTCTTCGATCTTGGTGGTGAGGTCGGTCATGTTGACGCGAAATATCTTATCCATGCTTTTCAAGCTCCCTATTAATTAGTTTCCGGCATCGGTGCCGGCGCTCCTTTCCAAGAGGGAGGCTCCGCCGTTTCCAGCGAAACCCGTTGGCCTGGCTCCGTGAGGGTGATCCCTTTTAGGCTGCGCATGGCTCGGAGGATAATGACCCCTCCCCGGTGAAGGGGAGGGGAGGTTTGCTGCGATGCTGCTGTCTCTTACATTGCGTCCTTGAAGATCTGGACAACCTGCTCGAGGGTTGCCTTGCGCGGGTTGGTGAACTGGCAGGCGTCTTTCTTCGCGTTCTCAGCCATGATGGTCAGGTCCTCTTCCTTGACGTTGAGGGCCTTGAGGCCGGTTGGGATGCCGATGGAAGCGGAGAGGGTGCGGATCCTGTCGATTGCCTTCTGGCCTGCTTCGGTCACGGAGAGGCCGTCGACGTTCTCGCCGAGTGCCTTCGCGATGTCAGCGAAACGCTTCGGGCAGGCGATCAGGTTGTACTGGCTGACGGCCGGGAGCAGGATCGCGTTGCAGACGCCGTGCGGCAGGTTGTAGAAGCCGCCCAGCTGGTGAGCCATGGAGTGAACGTAGCCAAGCGATGCGTTGTTGAACGCCATGCCTGCCAGGTACTCGGCGTAAGCCATCTTGTCGCGCGCCTCGAGGTCTTCGCCGTTGGCGACTGCCTTGGAGAGGTACTCAGCGATCAGCTCGATTGCCTTGATGGCGCAAGCGTCGGTGATCGGGGTGGCGATGGTGGACACGTACGCCTCGACGGCGTGGGTCAGTGCGTCCATGCCGGTTGCCGCGGTCAGTGCTGCCGGCTTGCCGACCATGAGCAGCGGGTCGTTGATCGCGACGTTCGGGGTGCAGCGCCAGTCGACGATCGCCATCTTAACGTGGGTGTCGGTGTTGGTGATGATGCAGAAACGGGTCATTTCGGACGCGGTGCCTGCGGTGGTGTTGATTGCCACGAATGCCGGCATGGGCTTGGTGGTTTTGTTCACGCCTTCGAGGTCGCGGATGTGGCCGCCGTTGCCGATGACCATGCCGATGCCCTTGGCGCAGTCGTGGGAGGAACCGCCGCCCAGGGAGATGATCGCGTCGCAGCCGTTGTCCTGGTACACCTTGACGCCGTCATGCACGTTGAGGTCGGTCGGGTTGGGCTCTGCGCCGTCGAAGATGACTGCGGAAACACCAGCTTCTTCAACCTGGGACTTGATCTTGTCGGCAACGCCCATGGCCGAGAGGCCCTTGTCGGTAACGATCAGCGCCTTGGATGCGCCCAGCGCCTTGATCTGGCCACCGGTCTCTTTAGCGGAACCAATACCCATCAGTGATACTGTCGGAATGTAGAAACCGTACGTCTGCTCTCCTAATGCCATTTGTCTTTCCCCCTGTTGTTGTGTCCGGATTTCAAGCCCGGTTGTTTAACCATTGAGTAGGTCCATGTTGCATACACTGTCCTAAAACGGTTTTCTAGGTTATCGCAAACCCCATACCAGAATTTGCCAGAGCCGCATTTTTTTCGGCATCTGTTATTTTTTTGCCAGATACCGTATACTTAACCCGCACCATGTTTACACCACTTCTACCCCCGGTTTTCCGGCTCGCTCTGAAAAGTAACAGATGTCGTGTTCCATTATGGAGCGATTGCTCCGTTGTGGCACGGTTGTTTTGGTCAGTGATACATCATCTCATCACCGCCTCGAAAGCTCCCCCGCAGCAGCTTCAAAAATGCTTGTTCCTCATGTATTCACTATGTTAGTCCCCCCTCTCTCCTTCCTTTCGCTTTTTTGTGTGACGTTTTGCAGCAGTTGGTACCGATATTGCCTTTGTATACAAACAGGCAGTTCACGAGGCGGATCCCTTTATTCAAAAAAAATCCCCCCCAACCTCCCTTCGCAAAGGGGGGAGATTAAGAAATGGGAGTGGCGGCATGGCACTGATCGATACCTATGGCAGGCGCATAAACTACTTGAGACTCTCGGTCACGGACCGCTGCAACATGCGCTGCAGCTACTGCATGCCGGCGCAGGGCGTGGAGAAGCTTGAGCATAAAGAGATGCTGAGCTACGAGGAGCTCTATCGCGTGGCGGGCGCCTGCATAGCGCAGGGCATAGAGAAGATCAGGGTGACCGGCGGGGAGCCGCTGGTGAGAAAGGGGATCGTGCCCTTCCTGGAGCGCCTGGCGCGGGTGCCCGGCTTGAAGGAGCTGGTGCTGACCACCAACGGGCTGCAACTGGAGGAGATGGCGCTGCCGCTCAAGCGCGCCGGGGTGGCGCGGCTCAACATCAGCCTCGATTCGCTCAAGCCCGAAGTCTTCGCCCGCATCACCCGCGGCGCCGACCTGAAGCGGGTGCTCTCGGGTATCGAGGCAGCGGAGCGGACGGGTTTCAGCAACCTGAAGATAAACATGGTGGTGATGCGCGGGGTGAACGACGCCGAGATCCTGGACTTCGCCGCCCTCAGCGTCACCAAGCCGTACACGGTGCGCTTCATAGAGTACATGCCGACCCTGCTGGACGAGGGATGGAACGCGCAGAGCATGCCCGGGAGCGAGATCCTCGCGCGGATCGCGGAGCGCTACCCGCTGCTCCCCATGGTCGGCGCGGAGATGGCGGGCCCGGCCCGCAACTTCAAGATTGAGGGGGCGGCCGGAGCCATCGGCATCATCACCCCGGTTTCCGGCCACTTCTGCGAGAGCTGCAACAGGATCAGGGTCACCGCCGCCGGCAGGATGCGCGGCTGCCTCTTCTCCGACCAGGGGGTGGACTTGAAACCGCTTTTGCAGAGCCTCGACCCATACCGGCTCCAGGAAGAGATCCGGCGCATCGTGACCCACAAGCCGGGACGGCATCACATAGCCGAGCCCGAGGCGGAGAAGATAACGGTCAACATGTCCCGCATCGGCGGGTGAAGCAGGGGCTAGGGGCTGGGGACTGGGGGCTGGCAACAGCACCAGAAGGATCGGAACTGGGACCAGCATCGGGAGCAGGGAGGAAAGAGATATGTCGGGTTCAATAGTCGCGGTAAGCATGAGCAAGAGTAAAGGGGAGAAGAAGACGCCGGTGGAGTCGGTGCATCTCAGGGAAAACTTCGGCATCATCGGCGACGCCCATGCCGGCGACTGGCACCGTCAGGTAAGCCTTCTGGCCCAGGAGAGCATCGACAAGATGGTTTCGCTGGGGCTCTCCGTGGGGCCCGGCGACTTCGCCGAGAACATCACCACCCGCGGGGTTGACCTGGTCAACCTCCCCATAGGCTCCCGGCTGGCCATAGGCCCCGTGCTGCTGGAGATTTCCCAGATCGGGAAGGTCTGCCATACCCGCTGCGCCATCTTCTACCAGGCGGGCGATTGCGTCATGCCCAAGGAAGGGGTGTTCGCCACGGTGGTGAGCGGCGGCGTGGTAAGGCCCTCAGACGAGATCGAGCTGCTGTAACAGGGCAGCATTAAAAAAAAAGGACGTAGCAACCAAGGGGGAGTGTATGAAGGACCGGAGCCAGAAGAAAGCCAACATCATCTCGATCCGCATGAGCGACGAGGAGAGGGACGCCATTCAGCAGCTTATGGACAGCAAGGGGAAGAAAGCTTCTTCCATCATGCGGGAGGCTTTCGCCCTGTTCAAGGAGCAGTGGGAGCTTTCCAAGCGTATGGAAGCGCCGCTGGAGCAGTAGCCAAGCCTAAGCCTCAAAGTCTGAAAAATCTGCAATAGGGAGTTCTTTCCATGTACGTGGTTGCTTGCATTAAACAGGTTCCGGACACCACCCAGGTGCAGATCGACCCGGTGACCAACACGCTGGTGCGCGACGGTATCCCCTTCATCATCAACCCCTACGACACGCACGCGCTGGAGGAGAGCCTGCGCATGAAGGCGCGCTACGGTTTCAAGGCCGCGGCCCTCTCCATGGGTCCCCCCAACGCCGAGGCGGCCCTGAGAAAGGCGCTCGCACTAGGGGTGGATGACGCCATCCTCCTCTCCGACCGCGCCTTCGGCGGCGCCGATACCCTTTCCACGAGCAACGTCCTCGCTGCCGCCATCAGCAAGCTGGCGCAGGACGACGAAGTGGGGATCGTGTTCTGCGGCAAGCAGACCATCGACGGCGATACCGCGCAGGTCGGCCCGGGCATAGCAATCAGGCTCGGCTTTTCGCAGCTTACCCTGGTGGACCGCATCGAGCACTTGGATTTCCTGGCCAAGAAGATCAGGGTCAGGCGCAAGCTTGAGGGACGCTACGAGATCGTGGAGGCGAAACTCCCAGCCATGATCACCGTGGTGCGCGAGCTGAACCGCCCCCGCTACCCAACGGTGCCGATGCGTCTCAAGGCCGCCAAGGGCGAGGTACGGGTCTGGGACAACAGCGAGTTGAAACTCGATCCCAACAGCATCGGGCTCAAGGGGTCGCCTACCTGGGTGAGCAGGATCTTCTCTCCTGAGCGCAGCAAGGGGGAAATGCTCGGAGACGGCCTGAACGACCCGAAAGGGACGGCCCGCCTGCTGGTGGAGCGGCTTCTGGCCAGGGACATGCTGGCGGTTTAGTCACTAAAAAAACCTTATGGACTGAATGGACGCCATGGACTTGGTGGACGTGATGGACGTGACCGAAAGTGGGGAGAAAGATGAGTGAGGCAAAACCTAAACTGAAAAAGCCGCGCGGGAAGGTTCGGCTCTTAGAAGGTAAATGCATCGCCTGCGGCGCGCGCTGCCAGAGCAGCTGCCCGGTGGACGGGATACAGATGAGTGATGCGGGGGAGCCGCAAATAGAGCTCTCAAAATGCATCGGCTGCCTTAAGTGCGTGAAGGCATGCCCGGGCTCAGCCCTGGAGATCTTCTACAGCAAGGAAGAGCTGGAGATCCTCGCGGCCCTTGCCGGCCAACAGGACCTCGCCGAGGAAGAGGCGGACCCCGAGGAGCTGGCACGGCGCGAGTACGTCTCCGGATTCCGCGGCGTCTGGGTCTTCGTCGAGCAGACCGAAGGCGAGGCCGCCCGCGTCTCCTGGGAACTGATGGGGAAGGGGAAGGAACTTGCCGCGAAGCTCGGCGTCGAGCTTTGCGCAGTGGTGATGGGGCACAAGGTGGAGCACCTCTGCCACGAGGCGTTCAGCTACGGCGCCGACAAGGCCTACCTCATGGACCAGGCCGTGCTGGAGTATTACCGCACCTACCCGTACCTCGACGTGCTTTGCCACCTGATCGACCGCTACAAGCCGGAGATCGTGCTCATGGGCGCGACCGGCATGGGACGCGACCTGGCAGGCGCCGTGGCGACCCGGGTAAAGACGGGCCTCACCGCCGACTGTACCGGCCTCGACATCGATGCAAAGCGCAACCTGATGCAGACCCGCCCGGCCTTTGGCGGCAACATCATGGCGACCATCATGTGCGACCGTTTCCGTCCGCAGATGGCTACGGTGCGCTCCCACGTGATGCCGATGCCGGCGCAGACCGCAGGCCGCAGCGGCAAGATCGTCCACGCTTCATTCCCCTTGAGCGAGTCCGACGTCTTCACCAAGGTGCTGAAGGTGATCCGCGACAGCAAGGCGGGGCAGGTCGACATAGCGGGGGCTGAGTTCATCGTCTCCGGCGGCCGCGGCATGATGGCCAAGGAGAACTTCGCCATACTGCAGGAGCTGGCCGACGAGCTGGGGGGCGTGGTCGGGGCATCCCGCAGCGCGGTCGACGCGGGGTGGATGCCCGGCGACCGTCAGGTGGGACAGACCGGCAAGACGGTGCGGCCGAAGATCTACATCGCCTGCGGCATCTCAGGCGCCATTCAGCACCTGGTGGGGATGCAGGACTCCGACCTGATCATCGCCATCAACCGGGACAAGGAAGCCCCCATCTTCGAAGTGGCGAGCTACGGCATCGTGGGGGATTTGTTCGAGATCGTCCCCGCCATCACCGCCACGCTGCGCGAGCTTAAGGCCGCGAAGAACCCGGGCGGTCAGGCGGCGGATCGGGACGTAGAGGCGGCGTAAGCCCTCCCTCACCCTAACCCTCTCCCAGGGGGAGATGGAACCTTGTTACAGCACTATCGAGAAGGGATATTACTATGCAACCTGATCCTGTTATCTTCACGCCGCTATTGGCTGCGGCCTGCACCATCTTCCTTTGGAGCTGCTACCGCCGCTTCAGCCTGGTCACCGTAGGCACTGCCGAGGACCGTTTCTCCAGCACCATGGAACGGCTGCAGGGGATGTTCGTCTACGCCTTCCTGCAAAAAAGGGTGGTGAAGCGTCCCTTCGGCGTCAACCACGTGTTCATCTTCTGGTCCTTCCTTGTCCTGGCCGTGGCCAACACGGAATTCCTCGTCTCCGGCGTCTTCCCGGCGGCGAAGCTTAGCCTGCTGCTCCCGGCGGCGCTCTACCAGCCGCTTCTAATCGCGTTCGACCTGGTTTCGCTCTTCGCCCTAGTGGCCGTCGCCATCGCCCTGGTCCGGAGAGCCGTCGCACCTCCCTACAAGGGGGCGCGGACCGGCGAGGCGTTCGCCATCCTCTCCATGATCGGTACCCTGATGCTGGCCTACTTCTGCTTCCATGCGGCCGAAATTGCCATGGGGCACGAGGCCGCGGCTCACGCCATGCCGCTTTCCTCGGCGCTTGCCGCCGCTCTCTCCGGCTTGAGCTCGGAAACCCTCGGCACCTTGGGCGTGGTCTCCTGGTGGCTCCATGCCGGTGTGCTCCTTTTCTTCCTCAACTACCTCCCATACAGCAAGCACATGCACATCCTCGCCGCCATCCCCAACTGTTATTTCAAGGGGCTGGGGACGCCGAATACACAGGAGCGCGAGGAGTTCGCCGAAGGAAACGTCTACGGCGCAGGGAGCATCGAGAATTTCACCTGGAAGGATCTCTTCGATTCCTTCTCCTGCACCGAATGCGGGCGCTGCGAAAACGCCTGCCCCGCGGCCGCTACCGGCAAGCCGCTCAACCCGCGCCGCGTCATGCACGACATCAAGGTGAACCTCCTGGCCAATGGCGCCCAGCTGCAGCGCGGCGGCGTGGCAACGGTCCCGGTGATCGGTGAAGGGGAGGGGAGCGTGGAAGCCGACGCCCTCTGGTCCTGCACCACCTGCGGCGCCTGCCTCAACGCCTGCCCGGTCTTCATCGAACAGATGCCCAAGATAAACAAGATGCGCCGGCACCTGGTCCAGATGGAGGCAGATTTCCCCGAGGAGCTTTTGAACCTCTTCGAGAACATGGAGCAGCGCTCCAACCCGTGGGGTATCGCACCGGGCGACCGCGGCAAGTGGGTCGGCGGCCACGAAGTAAAACCGTTCGAGGCGGGCAAGACCGAGTACCTCTTCTACGTAGGCTGCGCCGGGTCCTTCGACTCCCGCGCCAAGCAGGTCACCCTTTCCATGGCGCGGATCCTCGATGCCGCCGGCGTTTCCTGGGGGATCCTCGGCAAGGAAGAGAAGTGCTGCGGCGACAGCGTGCGCAGGCTGGGGAACGAATATGTCTTCGACAAGATGGCGCGCGAGAATGTGGCCATGTTCCAGGAGAAGAAGGTCACCAAGGTGATCACCCAGTGCCCGCACTGCTTCAGCACCCTGAAAAACGACTACCGGCAGTACGGGCTGGAACTGGAGGTGATCCCGCACGCCGAACTGATCGAGCGGCTGCTGGGGGAAGGGAAATTGAAGCTGGATATGCACGAGGCGAAGGGTGGCAACATCGTGTTCCACGACTCCTGCTACCTCGGGCGTCATAACGGCATCTACGAGGCGCCGCGCAAAGTCATCGCCCAGGCGACCGGCACGGCTCCCGCGGAAATGCCGAGAAACCGTGAGAACTCCTTTTGCTGCGGCGCCGGCGGCGGCCGCATGTGGCTCGAAGAGCACCTGGGGGAGAGGATCAACCTGAACCGGGTGAACGAGGCGCTTTCGGGATCCCCCGGCACCATCTGCGTCACCTGCCCGTACTGCATGACCATGATGGAAGACGGCCTCAAGGACCGCGCCAGCGGCGAAACCAAGGTGAAGGACATCGCGGAAATCGTTGCAGAGGGATTGAGAGGGACCGCTTAGCCGTCTTTCCGAAGCGATCGAAACAGAGGAAGACCATGATGCAACAATGTGCCGCTGCCGCGCTTTCCCAATTTCAGGCCACAGAGCCCGCCTTCCTGGAGTACCCCTCCAAGTTGTTCGTGGAGACGACCAGCCGCTGCAACCTGAACTGCGTCATGTGCATGAAGCAGAATTCCGGCGGCAGCATGCGGGACGGCGATCTCGCCCCGGAGCTATTCCAGGCGCTGGAGCCGGCGTTCGCGAACCTCGACGCCCTGGTGCTGAACGGGGTCGGGGAGCCGCTGATAAATACCCGGCTGGAGCAGTACATAAGCCACGCCCGGAGCCGCATGCCCAGAGGGAGCTGGATCGGGTTCCAGTCCAACGGCCTGCTTCTCTCGAACCTGCGCGCCATTTCGCTTCTTGACGCGGGGATCGACAAGATCTGCCTCTCCATGGACGGGGTCGACGCCTCGACCTTCAGCGCCATCCGCGCCGGAAGCGAGCTCGCCGACCTGGAGCACGCATGCAAGGCGCTATTGTCCGCCAAGCTCGCCTGCCGCCGCCCGGAGATGGAGATCGGCGTGGAATTCGTGGTCATGCGCGACAACCTGGCGCAACTTCCGGCGGCGCTCTGCTGGGCCGCCGAGCGCGGCGTCAGCTTCGCCATCGTTTCGCACCTGCACCCCTTCGACGAACCGCACCTGGAAAGCTGCAGCTACGACCTGTGCAGCGACGAGGCGATCACCCTGTTCCAGAGCTGGAAGAGCAAGGCGGAGCTGAAGGGGGTGGAGATAGGGCGCTACTTCGAGATCCTCTGGAACTACAAGAAGTCGCCCGAGGAACGGCGCATCATCGATTTCGTGGCGGCCATGAAGGCGGACGCGCAGCAGCGCGGCGTCACCCTCGACCTGAAAAGGCTCTTCGCCATGAACACTTCCCGCATCGAGCAGAGCCAGGGGATATTCGAGGAGGCGGCATTCGTGGCGCGCAAGCACGGCATCGACTTGAGGCTTCCGGAGATAGCGCGCAGGGAGAAGCGCGGCTGCGGTTTCATCGAGCAGGGGAGCGCCTTCATTTCCTGGGACGGCGGGATGCATCCCTGCTACCACCTCTGGCACCCCTGCCGCTCCTTCGCCAACGGCTGGGAGCATGCCGTGCAGCCCCGCGTCTTCGGAAGCATCGCCGAACGCGGCGTGATGGAGATCTGGAATTCCGAGGAATTCATTCGTTACCGGCAAAACGTGCTGCGCCACGACTACCCTTCCTGCGCCGAATGCAACACCTCTCCCTGCGACCTGGTTCAGGCCGAGCGCTTCGAGCAGGACTGCTACGTGAACTCCGAGCCGTGCGGCAGCTGCCTCTGGAGTTCCGGGGTGTTCCGCTGCCTGGACTGACCACCGTTACAAAAAAGGGGACAGCTTTACTTTCTGATCGAAGTAAGCTGTCCCCTTTAGCCATCCACGAAGCTATCCTCTAAAGATCCCCCGTCATCTCCTGCAGGAGATACAGCTTCACGTTCACCTTCTTCACGCAGTCGATCACTTCGCGCAGCTTTTCCTCGTCGAGTTCGCATTCCTCATCGATACCCTGGAAGTAGGGGTAACCCTTGGGGAGCGGGGTCAGGGCGCCATCGCGCAGCAGCATGACGTCGACCAGGTCGTTAACCCGTCCCTCCGCCTCCCACGGGTCGCGGTAGTTGAACTGCCGCGCCACCACGTGGAGCCCCATGCCGTTTTCGAACAGCGCCTTCACCTCGAAGGAGAATTCCCTGGGGGCGCTGTAGCTGTCACTTCTGCCGGACCTCACCATCACCTCGGCGCCCGCTTCCTTCAAAAGTTCCCCAACCGATTCGGCGGTCATCGGCTGTGCTGTATCTTCCATCGGTCAAACCTCCAGTCTCAATTCGACGCCCCAGGGCGCCGGTTTTTCTCCCTCCGCCGTCAGCACCCAGAGGGTCGGCAGTTCCATCTGCTCGGGGACAGGTCCGATGCCGTCGGTCAGGTAGATCACCGCCGCGGGAGCGGGGTGCAGCGTCTTCGCATAGGCGAAAACGGGCCTCAAATCTGTGAAGCCGCCGCCGTCGTAGCGTTCGGGGGCGAAGGCGCTCCCCTTGAACGCCTCCACCCTCTGTATCTTGCTGTTGGCGTAAAGGACGGTGATGGAGGCGTCGCGTCCCCGCGCTATCTGGACCAGCTCCCTGGCGAACGCCTCGCGCAGCTCCACCGCGTTGGTGGAGTCGCTCACGTCGATGCCGACCAGCAGGTTGAGGCGGTGGCGCTTCCGGGTTCCGGGGGTCACGTGCGCGAAGCGGCGGTGCTCCCTCATCCAGGTCCCCTGTCTCCCCAGCCGCCCTGCGGTGGCGACGAACTGCCGCAGCACCTGGCGCCAGGGGATGGGGGAGGGGCGCAGCAGCCCTTCGACTACCTCCCTGATCTCGTCGGGGGCTTCCCCGTCGCTTGCGCGCAGGCTGTCCCGGGTCAGCGACGCCAGCATCTCCTGCGCCAGGGGAAGCGGCGTGCTGTCGGCGTCGCTCCAGAGGGCGTGGTCGTCGAGGGTCGAGGCGGAGCGGTCCCCCTTCCCGGCACCCGCCGCGCCTTGCCGTTCCTTTTCCGCGTCTCCGAAGCCGCTTCCTTCCAGGTTGCCGATGTCGAAGGGGGGGACCAGCTGCTGGTAGTACTCCTCCGCGGCAAGCCCCTCCGGCATCTTGTACTGGGAGGGGTAGAGCGCATCGGCGGGGAGCCCCTCGCTTCCTGGATTGATGGCCAGGTCGCAGGCGATGTCCCAGTCGTGGGCGTTGCGCCCTTTGCCGCGCAGCATGTGCAGGTGCAGAAGGTGCTTCACCAGGTGCTCCAAAAGCGCCTGCTGCTCGATCGCCGAGTATTCAGCGAAAGAGGCCGGGTCGACGGCGATGGTAGGGGTGCCGTTACGGATGGTGACCCCGGCGGGCTTTCCCCGAAGCTCCCGCTCCTCGCGGCGCAGGTTCAGGATGAAGTGCCCGTAAAAAGGGCGCTCGCGCAATAGCCTCACCACCGCGTTTTCGAGGACCCCTGCGGACACCTTGTCACCCCGCCTGCTGGTTTATGGCGTGGATCGCGTCGTAGATCACGTGGTCGTGCTTGTCGTGGACCAGTCGGAGGGCGACCTCGGGGATCTTCAGGAGCGTCTTCACGAATCCGAAGCGAAGGTCCCGCGGCAGCAGCGCGATGTAGGCCACCAGGTTTTCCTCCTGCTCGTCGCTCAGCTCCGGGAAGACCTGCAGTGTCGCGGTCAGGTCGTTGATAGTGGCAGCCTGCACGTCGTCGCGCTGCGCCCCGGCCCGCTTTGCCACGGCCGGCCAGTCGTTGAGGACTTCCTGCGCGGTGATGGGGCGCCCCTGGCGATCGGAGAGCCAGCGCATGAAGGTTATTGCCGCCTCCCTCCCCACGACCCCGGCGTAGACCTCCATCTCCAGTTCCGCCGGGAAACTGCAGTTTTTCTTCAGGGTGCTCACCATCTCCCACGCCCGCTCACTCGGCTCGACCTGCAGGTCCATAGGCATCCCCTGCTTGGCCAGGAGGTTCTGGTTCCCACCCAGGAATTGCCGTACCTCGCCGGAGAGGTCGCGCCTTTGCGCATAGCGGGCCCAGCACTGGTAATCGGTCTCCACGTAAAGCATCACCATGCGGTCCACCAGGGCGCGGTCGAGCGTCGCCACCTGGTAGCTCCCGTCGGGAGGGTTTATGCTCACCACCACCTTGTGGCGGCGGGATAGCTTGTGGGTATGGATGGCGCGGAGCATCCCCTCGGCGGGGGGTTCCACGAACTGGAATATCGCCTGCAGGGTGTCCTCCTGCTGGGCCCGGTTCAATTCGTCGCAGTGGATCACGGTCGGGGGCTCGTCGTCCCCCGGCATCCAGCTTGGGCGCGACCACTGCATCACGTCGCCGCTGCGAAAGGGGATCCCCACCAGGTCGCCCACCTCCATCTGCCCCAGGCGCAGCGAAACGTAGCGCCGCTCCAGTTCGCGGCAGCTCTGGATGATCCCGGCGCTTTTGCCCACGCCGCGGTGGCCCACGATGCAGGGGGTTAGATCGGTCTTGGAGAGGATCTCCTTCACGACGATCTTCATTTGTTCGACGTTCATGGCAGCTTTCCTTCCTGTGTCCTTATTAGAGGGGAAACGATATCTTACACATAAGCTGCTCGTCATAAAAGAGGTAAAACCGTGAAACTGTTGGCCACAGAGAAAAATCTGAGAGAACCGAAGCAGCCGAAGGCTTGAATTGAAAACATTGGCAAAGACAAAATCTGAGGAAACCGAGCGGGGAGAGTCTTGCAAAAAAAACCAACAACAAAGGTACTTTGGGGAAAATGAGGGGGGGACGCGGGAGGGAAAAACTATCGATCCTGAGATTATCCTTTACGTTTGACGAGTTTAATTTTGTGGTAGTATTACCGCTGTAATTAAAACCACCCCGGATGGAGGAGAAAACTCATGGGACATAAAGAAAGCTGCACGGGAGGGGATGCCGTCTTCCTGCTGGTCGGCGGCTTGATTGGGGCCGGACTGGCGCTCCTGATGGCTCCGCAGGCGGGAAAGAAAACTCGGAAGTACCTCTGTTCGTTGGCCGAAGAGGTGAGCGGAAAGGCTAATGAGGCAGTTTCCGATTTCGCCGAAACCATCTCCGATTTCGTCGATACCGCGACCAGCCGCGCCACCGAATTCGTGGAGGAGAGGGCGAACCTCAGCAAGGACTCCAAGAAGATGCTGCTGTCCGCACTCGACAAGGCACTGGAAAAACTGGAAGAGCAGAGGAAGAAGCTCGAGAAGAGCATATAGGTGCAAGTAGCAAAACCAATCCAAAACGCGGGAGGTATTACCATGGCAAGAGAGCCTTGGGTCGATCAGGATGTCTGCATCAGTTGCGGTCTTTGCACGGACAACGTGCCGGAAGTGTTCAGGTTCGCCGACAACGGCAAAGCCGAGTGCTATGATCCGACCGGCGCCTCGGAAGAGGAGATTCAAAGCGACGCCATCGACGTCTGCCCGGTCTCCTGCATCCACTGGCGCTGATCTTTGGTGAACGGCAGGGACGCTCCGTCCCTGCCGCTGTCCGCAGACGGGGAGGTAAGCACCATGACGCACATCGAAACCTCGCGGGTCAACGAAATGATCGGGATCAACATCGGCAAGGTCCAGCAAGTGGCGCAGAGGCTGAATACGACAATGGAGCTGGAAGAGCTGGAGTCGCAGATCTCGGAGCTGGAAAAGACGATCTCGGAACTGAAGGAGAGCCTCATGGCGCTACCCTATCGAAGAGTCCTCGCCTGACCTTTCCCTGCTTAACTTCGGCAAAAAAAGGCCGCTTCCGTCATGGATGCGGCCTTTCGCTTGTCCTCTCTCCCACTGAAGCCTAGGAAGGGGGCCTGCCGCCTTCCCATCGCCAGCTCCCCTGCTAGGCGTCCTCGAACTTGGTCCCTTTCCGACACCAGCGGCCGCCGCTGACGATGGAGGAAAGGGCCCCCTCGCGCTCCACGGTATCGGCGCGGATGGAGAGATAGACGTGGATCGGGATGAAGGCGAGGAATATCCACATGATCAGCTGGTGGACAAGGCGCAGGTACTGTACTCCGATCAGGTCATCGAACCAGACGAAGTAACGCAAAAGCCAATGGTCCGGTGCGTACAGGGCGTAGAGGGCGAAGCCGGTGAAAAGGGCGGCCAGGCCGACGCCGAAGATGGCGGTGTAGGCGATCTGCTGCAACGGGTTGTGCCCGATGTAGTGGGGGGGGCGCTCGAAACGGCAGAAGAGGTAGTTCTTTGCTACCTGGACCAGGTTGTTCAGGTCGCGCTTTTTCACCGGGAAGAGGGCGTACCAGCGCTGGAAGCGATTGGAGGCGAGAAAGAGCCCGGCTATGCGCAGGATGGCGGCGCAGAGAAGAAACCATCCCGCGACGAAGTGGGTGAGCCTGAGCCAGCTCAGGTAGTTGGAGTACCCTTGCGATACGCCGTAGATGAAACGGCTGCTCCCCATCAAAAGGCCGGTCAGCGACAGCACCAGGATCAGGAAGACCGAAAGCCAGTGCAGGACGCGCAGCTGCCAGTCCCAGACGGTGACGTAGTTGAAGTCCGCGGGCTCTTCGCTGCGGGTACTCTTATGCCGCGTGGCCCGGATCGGAATGTACCCCATGAAGGTCCAGTTTTCCTCCCCCTCCGGACCCGGCTTGGCCTTGGCGATGCCGAGCGCCCGGTAGCCGCGGGTCATCCTCATCTCGGCCTGCAACTCCGCCCGGAAGCGGGTCGCCTCGTCGGCGCGGCAAAGATAGAGGATGGCGTCGACCTCGCCGCGGGCGATCAGCTCTTCCTCTTTCTCTCCCACCCGTCGCACCCGCGCGATGCTTCGCGCGAGCTGCGGCTCCAGCGGCGTGAAAGCGGTCTGCTCGAAGTGCCGCAGGTCGTCCTTACGGGAGGCGGCGCTCAGAAGAGCCAGGTCCACTGGGTCCCGGGTGCCGACCGGCGCGCCTAACGCCGCCAGAAGCATCAGCTCGCTCCTTTTGCCGCCGCCGAAGGGAGCCGGATCAGCCAGCTCGATGCGGAGTTCGTCCTCGGGGATGTCGAAGATCTTCATCGCACTTTCACCTCGAGCCCCGAACCGTCCGGTAGCAGCATGTGCACGGCGCAGGACAGGCACGGGTCAAAGGAGTGTATGGTCCGCAACACCTCGACCGGGCGCTTGGGGTCTACCAGCGGATGCTTCTTGTCTCCGGCCAGCGCCTGTTCGTAAGGTCCCATCAGGCCGTTGGGGTCGCGTCCCGAGCTGTTCCAGGTGCTCGGCACCACGCACTGGTAGCGGGAGATGCGGCCGTTCTCTATCTCCACCCAGTGCGACAGCGTCCCGCGCGCGGCCTCCAGGTATCCCATCCCCTGCGCCTGCTTGGGCCAGCTCTCCGGCTCCCAGAAGTCCGCGTTGAATGTGGAGACGTCACCCGACCGGACCCGCTCATTCAGGGCGGCGAACCACTCTTCCATCCGTTTGGCGAGGATGACCGATTCGAGCGCCCGGCAGTAGGTGCGCCCTAGCGTGGAATTGAGCGCCTCCACCCCGGCTTTGAGCTGACCCAGGTCGCGGTTCGCCAGCTGTACGGTTTCAGGGTGCCCCTGCGCATAGGCCAGCATGATCCTCGCGTTGGGGCCGACCTGCACGGGGCGTCCGTCGTAGCGGGGCGCCTTGCACCAGGTGTACTTCTCCTGGTCGGACAGCTGACGGTAGGGGGGCTTCGGACCAGTGTAGTTCGGGTCCGTCCTTCCCTGCCACGGGTGCAGCCCCTGCCGGTCCCCCTCGGGGTAGAGGTACCAGGCTGAGGAGACGAATTCGGCTACCATCCTCGGATTGAAGGGGCGTGGCGTGCGGTAATCGCCGTCCATGAGGAGCCCGGCTGCGACCGGCTTCCCCGCCGGCGTGCCGGAACAGGAAAAGGCGCTCTCCCCGACCGCCATCATGGTGGGGGAGGAAACGCCG
The DNA here is from genome assembly GCF_014218275.1 of Citrifermentans bremense. Lineage (NCBI taxonomy): Bacteria > Pseudomonadati > Thermodesulfobacteriota > Desulfuromonadia > Geobacterales > Geobacteraceae > Citrifermentans > Citrifermentans bremense. The sequence goes on along the minus strand of NZ_AP023213.1, from coordinate 3,204,927 downwards.
ATGGAGGCGTATTCGGGGTAGAAGCCGGCGATGGCCATTACGTCAGGGTAGTACACCTCGTCCACGAAGCGGCGCGCCTCCCTGATCAGCTCCCCCAACTGGTCCAGCCGCACCTTGTTGATGGTGAGCTGATTGTCCAGATTTATCGAGGTCGCCATCCCCCCCACCAGGTAGTTGGGATGCGGATTTTTCCCCGCGAAGATTGTGTGGAGCTGGATGATCTCGCGCTGCCACTTGAGCGCCTCCAGGTAGTGGGCGACCGCCATCAGGTTCGCCTCGGGAGGGAGCCGGTAGGCCGGGTGCCCCCAGTAGCCGGAAGCGAAGATCCCGAGCCCGCCTTTGGCCGAAGTCGCGACCCGCTGCTGCACCTCCTTGAACCAGGTGGCGGAGTTGTTGGGCCAGGGGGAGATGGTTGCGGCCAGGCGTGAGGTTGCGGCGGGATCGGCGGACAGGGCGCTCATCACGTCCACCCAGTCCAGCGCGTGCAGGTGGTAGAAGTGCATCACGTGGTCCTGCAGGGTCGCCATCCCCGAGACCAGGTTCCGGATCAGTTCGGCCGACTCGGGAATACGGCATTTGATGGCGTCCTCGACCGCCCTGATCGAGGCGATGGCGTGGACGCCAGTGCAGACGCCGCAGATGCGCTGCGCGAAGGCCCAGGCGTCGCGCGGGTCCCGCCCTTCGAGGATCTTTTCGATGCCGCGAAACTGGGTGGCGCAGGCCCAGGCGTTGCTGATCCTGCCATCCGCGGCCTCAAGCTCTATCCTCAGGTGCCCCTCGATCCTGGTTATCGGGTCAATGACGATTCGCTCTGTTGCCATCGGTTTTCTCCTTGCCGTGGTTCCGTTGTTGCCGCCAGCTGAAAATCCTTTCCTGCCACGCTTTGCTGAGGTTCATCCGGGAATTCCGGGGAATGACACACACGAAGCGCTGCGCCAGCCCTGACTGTCCCCCCTTTGCGAAGGGGGGACAGGGGGGATTTGCTTAGGAATCCTTCTCCTTTTCCTTCTGCTTAACGCCTGGTTCTTCCCGGTCCCCCAGTACCGCCAGCGGCAGGCTTTCGGGTTCGGCCCGGCGGGCCCGGTGCTTGGCTATCACGGTTGCCGCGGAGTGGACCGCGACCGCGGCGACCGAGGCTGCGACGGCCGCAACGCCGATGGTGTTGGCGGTGGCCTCCACGCCGAGCCCCGGGACGGTAATGCCGGGGAGGCGCCGGTAGAACGGGGTCATGCGGTCGTAGAAGTGGCGCTCGGTGCAGCCAAGGCAGGGGTGTCCGGCCTTGATGGGGAAACTCACCCCATCGTTCCATTCGATGGTGGCGCAGGGGGCGAAGGTGGCGGGGCCCTTGCACCCCAGCTTGTAGAGGCAGTGCCCCAGGCGGGCGTTCTGGTCGTCGAAGCGCTCGGCGAACTGCCCTGCGTCGAAGCTTGCGCGCCGCGGGCACTTGTCGTGGATGCGCTGGCCGTATGCGAAAAGCGGGCGCCCTAGCCCGTCGAGCGGAGGGGTGTGGCCATAGGCGAGGAAATAGGTGAGGGTGGCGCTGATGGTCTCGGCGATGGGGGGACAGCCGCTGATGTTCACCACGGGGCGGTCCCTGATCACGTCCGCTACTCCCACCGCGCCGGTGGGGTTGGGGGAGGCTGCCTGGACGCAGCCGTACTCGGCGCAGGCACCGATGGCGACGACCGCTGTGGCGTTGGCCGCGGCACGCTCCAATACGTCGCGCGCGGAGCGGCCGCCGATGGTGCAGTAGACGCCACCGTCTTTAAGCGGCACCGAGCCGTTCACCAAGAGGAGGTGCGGCTTTGTCTGCGCTGAGGCGAGCGCCTGTTCGGCCGCCTCTCCCGAGGGAGCCATCAGGAGCTCGTTGTAGTCGAGCGAGATCTGTTCCAGGACCAGTTCCTCGACCGGGGTGCTCGCCGAGCGGAGCAGGCTCTCGACGCAGCCGGTGCACTCCTGCAACTGCAGGTAGACCACGCTCGGGCGCCGTGCCGCCTCAAGCCTCCCCGCGAGCTCCTGCGCAAATGCGGTCTTGCTTCCCCCGAAGACCCCGCCGACGCCGATGAGCGCCGCCATCTTGCCGCAGAAGGTGAGAAATTCTCGCCGTGTCACCCCCCGCCGTTTCAGCAAATCTCCGAAACTGTCGCCGTCGCGCCACTGCTGAAGATCTTTCATGTCCCAGCTCCATCCGGCCTTGGACCGGTTCTATGAACGGAGACGATCTGCGGTGGGGTGGCTCGCGAGGCAGAAGGTTTCCGGCTCGATAATCCAGCTAGTTGTATGTTAACCCGCTCAGGTGGCGTGTCAAATTAGAGTTGCTGCAACTTTTTTTTCCGATTATGGCTGTTATGCTTAGAAAATTATAATTTAAGGTCCGGCCGACTCTGTTCCTAATGGGAACCGCCGGGCCGGTAGCGTCCTGATAAGAGGGAGCGTCATGAGAAAAGGTAGAGTGCCCAGCGCGTTGCCGCGCATCCTTTTTTGGCTCTGCATCCTGAATCTCTGCCTGCTGGCGGCCGCGGGGAAACTCCTTGCGGCCGAAGCTTTTCCGGGACTGCCCTGGTGCAGCGTCCCCCCTTCGGCGGGAGCCGGGGTAAAGCCCAACCTGCTGCTCATGCTGGACAATTCCGGGAGCCTCTACGATCTCGCATATACGGACCCCAGCGCCTACTGCATCGACGACACCTACTCCAACGCCAACTCCTACCCCGGATACTTCGAGGAAGGTACTGTCTACAGCTACGACTTCATTTCCGGCAGCTTCAAGGCATCCGCCGGCACGCTGCCGGCGGGGTGCGACACGGTGGACAACGGCTACCTCTGTGTCGGTATGGCGCCTGCCGTTGCTCCGGCAAAAAATCGCACCGTGAACCGCTTCCTCGCCAGCGGCAGGTTCCTCAACTGGCTGACCATGTCCAAGCTGGACCTGGAAAAAAAGGTGCTGACCGGCGGGAAATATCTGGCGGCCGCAGGCTCCGGGATGCTTCTGGCTGAAAGCCGCGGCTGCCGGGGGGAGAAGTACATGAAGATTACCTCGGATGCCCCCCAGGTCACCTTCGCGGTGCGTGGCCCTGCCGCCACCGATCCTGACTATCTGGACGCTGAGCATGCTGGCGGACTGACCAGGATCGAGGTCTATGACAAGCAGTACAACGTGAAGGAGTGCGCCAAGGCGGTGAGCGATTTCCAGGCAGGGAACAAGAATCTGCTCCGCAAGGGAGGGGCGAACTGCCTGGGAGAAAGCAACTGGTGGGAGGGAAAAAGTCAAGATGGCAAAGACATTCCCAGCGCCTATAAGACCTACAACGACGCCATGGCCAACTGTTTTCTCGACCCCACCAAGGTCTTCAACCCCGTCATCGCGGGCGACTGCAACCTCAGGATCTACAACATCTATCACCAGCAACCTGAAAGAATAAGCCTGATTCCCGGGGCCTATGACCGTATCTGCGGCAGAAATATCAAGCATCCGCGTTACCTAGACGAATCGGGCTACCTGGGTGAGTTCTGGGACGGGCACGGCATAAGCGGCGGAGTGGGGGCGGAAAACGAGGCACGCGAGTTCTGCCGTGAGGCGATAAAAAAGGCGCCCGCCACCGATCCGCTGGACAGCGCGAGTATGTCGGGAAACATGGAAGTCCCCGCATACCTCCTGGAGTTGGGGCTTTTGAACCTGGGGGCGGTGACGGCGACGCTGCAGGCACGGGTCGTGGTCCCTTCGGCGCCGTCCGGGGTGATCCAGGAATTTGCCTCCGCCATCAACTTCGGAGCCATGATCTTTAACGACAGCGGTGCCGCTTCCGAGTGCAAGGCGGAGGAGGTCCCCTTTGGGGCGATCCCCTGCCGAAAGGTCAAGCACTGCCTGAAGTCGGGAGTGGACTCTGGAAGCACGTGTGTTAGCTCCGCCGATTGCGACCCGGGGTACGGCTGCGTTGAACTTCCTGCGGGAAGCGACGGGGGGAGGATCGCCGCCGCCGTCGACTCCAACGTAGGGGATCACAGCTCCGGGCTGATCGCGACCCTCGACCGGATCAGGGCCGATGCCTGGACCCCTCTTGCTGAATCCTTTTACAACGCAATGGGCTACTTCTCTGGCCGCACCGACATGCGCCTGCAAAGTGGGGATTTCAGGACGAGCCCCTCCAACTACAGCTGCCAAAAGAACAACGTCCTCATCCTCACCGACGGGACCTCTTCAGCCGATCGCCATAAGGCGGTGAACGATTTCGTCGCCGACGCGGTGACGCGCTGGGGGAACGGAGGAGGGATGCCCGACTCGAAGACGACTGTCTCCGGCGATCCACTTCCCCTGTTCCAGGGGAGCTACAACCTGGATGACCTCGCCTGGATTGCCAGGAACAGGAGCCTTGCCGACTTCTCGCAGGTGCCGGCATCCAACAAGGACTACATCTCCACCTACGTGGTCTATACCGGCCCCCCCTGCGCGTCCCGGGACAAAACCGGCGTGTGCCTGGGCGATGAGAGCGTGGCTGAGAAAATGATGCAGCTCACCGCCCTCAACGGTGGGGGGAAGATCGCCAACGCCCAGGACCTGGAGACGTTGGAAAAGGCGCTGCGCGGGATGATGCAGGACATAGCGGGAGGCTCCGGCACCTCGCCCGCCATGCTCTCTACCGGCGAGCGCAACGGTGCCCTTTATCTGCAGGACGAGTTTCACCCGTTGAAGAGCTTCGACGGTGGGAAGACGTCCGCTGCCTGGATCGGCGAGATGCAGGCGCTTTGGTACTACATCGATCCGCTGCTCGGGAGCATGACCGGGGAGGGGAGCACCGTCAGGGAGGACACACCGGAGCAAAAGACGCTGAAGCTCAAGGAAAACCTGGTGGTGAACTTCGTTTTCGACAGCTCCAGAAACGAAAGCCATGCCTATCTCCTCAAGGACAGCAACGGCGACGGCATCGGCGACAGTAACCCCGCACACGAGGACAGATTCATCACCGACCAGCCTGCCGAGGTCTCGCCGGACGACCTGCGCAGCCTTTGGCGGGCCGGGCGGAGCCTTTGGCTTAGGAGCTCGTCGCATCGCACCATATACACCCAGCTCTCGGGGGAACTCGTCGATTTCACCAGCACAGGCCTCGACACATCCTCGAACCGTGCCGGGATCAACGATCTTTTGCAGGCATCCGGTGAGCAGGAAGCAAACAACATAATCAACTACGTCAGGGGAGCAAATATCCCCGGGTACAGAAGCCGCAGCGTGGTCGTGCCGGGGGTGAACCAGGATCATGCCTCGGTCTGGAAGCTGGGTGACATCATCTCCTCTTCCCCGCAGATGCAGTCCGCGGTGCCGCTGGGGAGCTATCACCTGCCGGTGCCCAGGGGGTACGGCGACACAACCTACGGTGAATTCATAGGCACCGAGTCCTATAAAGATCGCGGCATGGTGTACGTGGGGGCCAACGACGGGATGCTGCACGCGTTCCGGCTGGGGACGCTCGCTCCCAACGTCACCGGGGACACCGTGGCTCGTCTTGAGGGGGATAGCCTGGGCCGGGAGGAGTGGGCTTTCGTCCCCAAGAACGCGCTTCCCTACCTCAAGTACCTGGGCCATCCCAACTACCGCCACCTCTACTACGTCGACGGCGGCCTCACCCTTGCCGATGTCCGGATCGGCAGCGGTGCTGGTATCGACAGTTGGCGTACCGTTCTCATCGGGGGGATGGGGCTTGGGGGGGCGAGTTGCGCCAGTGGTAAAGACTGCGTTACCTTGCCCTCCGCCACCGCCTCCGACAAGGTAGGATATTCCTCCTACTTCGCCCTGGATGTCACCGACCCGGAAGCTCCGAAGCTGCTCTGGGAGTTCAGCGATCCGCGGCTTGGCTTCGCCACGGCCGGCAGCGCCATCCTTCGCTCTGGCGACAAGTGGTTCGCTGTGTTGGGCTCAGGGCCGACCGGTCCGATCGACACAGCTTCGCAGCAGTTTCTCGGGCACTCCAGCCAGCCCCTCAGGTTCTTCGTCCTTGATCTTGCCACCGGAACCCCTTTGCGGACCATCGATACCGGGATTGCGGAGGCCTTTGCCGGCTCCTTGAGCGGGGGAGGGATCGACGCAGACAAATGGCACCCGTTCTCACCCACCACCAACCCCGGCAACTACCAGGACGACGCCCTCTACGTAGGCTACACCAAGAGGCTCGGGACCAAGGAGCTTTGGAGCGACGGGGGGGTGGGGCGGATTGCCACCAAGGAGAGTTCCAATCCAGCCGACTGGGTCTGGAACCCGCTCATGGACGGCATCGGCCCGGTAACCAGCGGTATAGCCCGGCTTCAGGACCGCAGTAAGCAGAACCTATGGCTTTTCTTCGGGGGGGGGAGGTACTTCTTCAAGGAAGACGACCTAAAGGCGCCGGAGAACCGGAGGCTCGCCCTGTACGGGGTGAAGGAACCCTGTTATCCGAAGGTGGAGGGAACCTCGAAACAGGACAGGTTCGACGCAACCTGCCTTACCCAGCCGGGAGAGAAGACAAAAGTTCTTGCCTCCGCGCTGGTGGACCAAAGTGACGGGACCCTGGAGAAGAAGGTTAAACCGGAGGATCCGGGATGGCGCATCGCCCTGGATGGCGGTTCAGGCGAGCTGGGGGACGAGAGGCTCCTTACCACCGCGACTGCCAGCACCAGCGGGGCCGTCTTCTTCAGCACCTTTAAGCCCAGCTACAACCCCTGCCAGTTCGGCGCCTCCTCGCTCTGGCGCGTCACCTACAACACCGGTCTTGAGGTGCCGAATGGCCTCGTAAAGGGGAGAGCGCTGGTGCGAGTGGCGACAGGCGCCCTCCAGCCTATGGACCTGGGAGGAGGGTTCACGCAGAAGGACAACAGGCGCACCGGCGGAGTGGACGGCAAGCCCGGCGGCATCAAGCTTGTGACCAACAGCGGGCTGCGTCCGCTGAAGAAGATCATCCACATTCAGGAACGCTGACCCTTGGAAAACGGAGACAACAAGATGAAGCCAAGGCCGCTTTTGATCCTGCTGCTTTTACTCTTTATCTCGCTTTGCCCCGGTCGCGCCCAGGCCGCCGTCTCGTCGTTGCGCGACGGCTTCGACATTTACAGCAGCGTCAAGATAAGCGGCGCCGGGATCCGGTCGATCGCGGTGCAGCCCTGGGACGGCAAGGTGATCATCGGCGGCTCCTTCACCCTGACCGGCGGCACTCCCGAGACCACCAGGGTGAACCTGGCCCGGTTGAACACCGACGGCACTCTTGACCCATCCCTCAATCACAACCCGCAGGGGAGCGTGAACGCCATCGCCATCCAGTGGAACCAGGCCGATGCCGCCCAGAGCTCCATCGTGATCGGGGGAGCGTTCCAGAAGATCGCGACACCGGAGGGGGACGTGGATCGCAACGCCATGGCCCGCATCAGAAGCGGCGACGGTACTCTGGAGAGCTTCGACCCGCTCACCTCGCCCGCGGCAGTGGTGAACGCGCTGGTCCTGCCCCCCGGCTCCAGCGACATCATCGTGGGCGGGAGCTTCAGCGAGGTCTCCCATACCTCCCCCTGCGGCAACATCGCCACTATCTCGCTCGACGACGGGAGTCTCAAATCCGGCTTTTCGGGCGGGGTGAGCGGCGGCGAAGTTTTCACCATCGCCCTGCAAAACGGGAAGCTGGTCGCGGGTGGAAGTTTCACCGGGTATCTGGCCCGTTTCACCAGTACCGGTCTGCCGGATCCCGGCTTCTACGCCTATCCAAACGGGGCGGTCCGGGCGCTGGCGGTGCAGGTGGACGGCCGGCTGGTGATAGGGGGGGAGTTCACCGGCATCGCGATCGGCGCTGCGAAGATATTCCACCCCCGCGAGCACCTGGCGCGCACCAGCGACAACGGGACCATAGACGACCTCGACCCCGCTCCCGACGGCAGCGTCGCCGCCGTCGCGCTGCAGCCCGACGGCAAGATCGTCATCGGGGGGGAATTCACCAAGATCGCGAAACCGGAGTTGGCCGGCGGCGTGTTCACCCCGGCCCTTCCTGCTCCCGCCCGCAACCACGCGGCCCGGCTCAATATGGACGGCTCCCTGGATCCCGGCTTCGACCCGAACGCGGACCTCAAGGTGCATGCGGCCCTGGTGCAGTTGGATGGCAAGATCCTCATCGCCGGCGACTTCCACAACGCCGCCGGCAGGCCCCGCACGAAACTGGCGCGCTTCTACCCGGAGGGGGGCCTGGACGACGACGCCATCGCGATCGGCACCACGATAGTCTCGCTCTTCGGAACGGAGGATTTAGGCGCCGATATTCTCACCTTCTACGCCCACCAGGACGGCAGCATCGACATCGGCGGGCTCTTCAGCAACATAGGGGACGAGTTGAGGGCACGCTTTGCCAGGCTGAAAACGGACTGGAGCCTCGATAGCTCCCCGCCGGGGGACCTCAACCTGGGTAACGGCGTGCTGGTGATAGCTCCCTATCTAAACGGAGACCTCCTCGTCACCGGACAGTTCGGCGACATAGACGGGGTGCTGCAAAGATCGGTGCTCCGCCTTAAATCCGATGGCTCTCTAGATGCCGATTTCAACTCGAGGATAAACCTGCTGACCGAGGGGGGCGGGAGACCCGGTCTGTGGGTGACCCGTGCAGTCGGGATGATGCCGACGGGGAACACGCTCCCGGACCAAACGCCGGAGATGGTCCATTTCATCGCCGGCGGCAGCTCCGATCCCGAGTGGGACTGGGAGAACGAGATCGAGCTGATCCCCCGTTTTTTCCTGGCGAAGCTGAACCATGCAGGCGATCTGGACGCCACCTTTGCGGCCAACGTCTACGCCTTGCCGCTTTCCCTGATCGGCGGGCAGATCACCGCTCTCATGGTGCAGGGGGATAAGATCCTGGTGGGAACCACCCAGGGGGTGGTGCTGCGCCTGAACGCCGACGGGACCAAAGACGACTCCTTCACCGAGCTGCAGCTTGGTTATGGCATGGTCAACACCATTCAGCAGACGGCCGGCGGCAAACTGATGATAGCCGGAACCTTCACCTCCACCTATACCAGCGACGACGGGAAGAGCTGGAACAGGCACATTATCCGGGTCGATGACAGCGGCGTCATAGACGACACCTTCAACGTCGAGACTATCTACGAAACGCCCGACGGATGGGGGATAGACGGTTCCTTCTATGCGATCGCCGTGCAGACCGACGGCAACATGTTGGTATCCGGGACGTTCAACAGGATCAAAGACGGCAAGGAAACCACGGCTACGAGATGGCACATCGCCCGGCTTAGCCCGGAGGGGGTGCTCGACCCCGACTTCGACTACGGTTTCCTCAAAGGCACCAGCGACGAGTACAACCTCAACATGGTGAACGCGGTCGGCAAGCAGCTGGACGGGAAACTGGTGCTGGCGGGCGCCTTCCGCAGCTTGGACGGCGATCCCCAGAAACGGTTGTTGGAGCGATTCAGCGACGGATGGGCGCCGCAGGAGGTGGTGGTGCAGCCTGACGGAAAGGCGGTGCGGTGGGAGCGGCGCGGTGCGGGGCCGGAGTTCGCCCGCGTCACCTTCGAGCATTCTACGAACGGGGTGACCTGGGAGAGCCTGGGGCCGGTAGAGAGGGTCCCGGGGACGGCGAACTGGGAACTCACCGGCAACGGCCTCGACCTGACAGCTTCCGGCACGCTTACCAACCGCTTCCTGCGTGCCAGGGGGTACATAACGAACCACAGGGGCGGGGCCGGCCCCATGGTCGAGACTATCCGCGTCTTCTACCTGACCCCGACTGCGGCCAAGCAGCCACAGACCATCGATCCGGGTGACATCACCGACAAGACCTACGGCGACCTGGACTTCTTCCCCGGCGGATACGCCACCAGCGGGCTGCCGGTCACCTATGCCAGTTCCGATCCCGCTGTCGCCGTCGCGGCGGGAGACGAGATCCGGATCGTCGGCGCAGGGACCGCCACCATTACCGTCTCGCAGGAGGGGGACGACAACTACGAACCGGCGGAAGACGTGAAGGTCTCCTTCACCGTAGCGAAGGCGCCGCTCAGGGTGATAGCCGACGACCAGTATCGCGCCTACCTGACCCCGAACCCGGCGCTCACCGCGAGCCATAAGGGGTTCGTCAAGGGGGAGGGGACTTCCGTCCTGTCGGGTAGCCCCTCGCTCTCAACCGGCGCCACCCTCGATAGCGGCGTCGGGACCTACCCTATCGTCGTAGCGGTCAACACCCTCTCCGCCCGCAACTACCGCTTCGTGCCGGTCGACGGCAGCCTGCACGTGTCCAAGTCCGGCCAATCGATCATCTTCTCCCCGATTGCGGAACGTACCTACGGCGACCCGGACTTCAGCCTCGGTTGGAGTTCCACGAGCGGTCTGCCGCTGACCTATGCCAGTTCAGCCCCGGAGGTCGCCGTCGTCGTGGGGAACCAGATCCGCATTGTCGGTGCCGGGACCACCACCATCAGCGCCTGGCAGGTGGGGGACGGCAACTACGATCCAGCGGCAGCCGTCAGCGTCCCCTTCACCGTTGCCAGGGCCCCTCTCAAGGTCATAGCCGACGATCAGGCCCGGGCTTACCTGACTCCGAACCCAGCGCTCACCGCCAGCTACGACGGGTTCGTCAAGGGGGAGGGGACCTCCGTCCTGTCGGGGAGTCCCTCGCTCTCCACCGCCGCCACCCTCGATAGCGGCATCGGGGAGTACCCCATCGCGGCAACCGCCGGCACGCTGTCGGCGCACAACTACCGCTTCCTCCCGGTCAACGGGACACTGCGGATCTTCAAATCCTGCCAGGAGATCTACTTCCCTGCCATTCCGGAACGGACCTTCGGCGACCCGCCCTTCGAGATCGTCGCCTCCGCGTGCAGCGGGCTCGCCTTGACCCTCGTGAGTTCGAACCCCGAGGTGGCGCAGGTGAACGGGCAGGTGATCACTATAACCGGTGCCGGGAGCGCGGTGATCACGGCGTCGCAGCTGGGAACGGGGGACCTCGAGGGGGCGCCGGAGAGATCGCAGACCCTTGTAGTGCACAAGAGCGGGCAGGGGGTGGTCTTTTCCTCGCTGGCCCAGAAGGTGGTCGGGGATCCTCCCTTCACCCTGGCGGCAACCGCCACCAGCGGCCTGCCCGTGAGCTATGCGAGCTCTGACCCAAGCGTAGCCGCCGTTTCGGGGAACCTGGTCACCATCGTCGGTGCCGGTACCTGCGTCATCACCGCCCTGCAGAGCGGCGACAACGACTTCGAGGCCGCTTTACCGGTCTCACAGTCGCTCATGGTGGCCAGCGAGGGTGAGCCGCCGGCGCTCTCCCTGTCGACGCTTTCCGGTGGCGCCGTCACCGCGAACCCGGTGCTCAACCTCATGGGACAAGCAAGCGATCCCTCCGGCATCGCCTCCCTCACGGTGAACGGGGAGGACCTGACCGCCGAGGCAGCGTCTTTCAGCTCCGCGCTCCCTCTCGCTGTCGGGGCGAACACGGTAACTCTCTCCGCCCTCGACGGGGCAGGTAATCGGACCACCCGGACCCTTAGCATAACCCTTGATCCCCTGGCGCCGGAGCTCTCGGTGCCAATACCTCCGGACAACAGTGTCACCGATCTCCCCACCTGCACCCTGAAGGGGAGCGTCACACCGGGGAGCACTGTCACCCTCTGGGTGAACGGCTCCTCCTCGCAGCTCCTTGCCGTGCAAGAAGGGAGCTTCACCGGCAGCGCCTACCTCGTCGAGGGAGTCAACACCATCGAGCTCGCGGCGGAGCTCTCCGGGCGGAGCTCCCGGGTGAAGCGGAGCGTCACCCTTGCGCCAGGAGGAGCCGCCCTCGCGATCACGGAGCCGGCACAGGACCTGCGCACTGAGCTGCAGTCGCTCACCATCCGCGGCTCCACCAATCTGCAGCAGCCTGGAAGCGTCAGGCTCGAGGTGGATGGCGCACAGTTCATCCCCGAGATCTCGGGCGGCAGCTTTGAGCAGCAGGTTACGCTTGCGCATACCGGCGAGATCCGCATCAGAGCGAGGACTGCAGGCGGCTCTGGAGAGCAGGTCCTGGCGCAGAGGAACCTGATCCGGTTTGAGCGCATACCGGGCGACCTGGACGGCAACGGCAGCATCGACATCCAGGACGCCTCCCTGCTGCTCAGGGTGTCGCTCGGGCTCATACCGGTCGACTTCGAGCTGCTCGCGCATGGCGACCTGGCCCCGCTGGTGAACGGCCGGCCGCAGCCCGATGGCGTCATCGACGTCGGCGACATCCTGGTGCTGCTGCGCAGGATAGTCGGTCTGGCCGACTTCTAGCTCCCGCGCCTGGTTCGCTGCAAAGGCGAAGTTTTGCTTGCCTTTATGGGCGACTTCGTATAGACGATTCTAATGTCTGTGCGGAAGGAGCCACCGATGAGACCTTTGTGCGCCGTTTTCGGGATTTTTGCAGTCGCCGCCCTTTACCTTTCCGCTGGGTGCGCCAGCCCGGGTGAACTGCCGCGCCGGATCCGGCAGGACCTGGATGCGGCCTCCCTGGGGAAGACTCAGCAACTGCTCTTCGTCGACACCGGCAGCGCCTCTTCAACGCAAGCGACCCTTTACCCGCTGGAGCGGAGCCTTCTGGGATGGAAGCTCGCCTTGCCGCCGGTTCTGGTGAACTTGGGTAGAAGCGGCGTGGCACCCCCTTTCGAGAAGCGCGAGGGAGACGGGCGCACCCCCTCTGGGCTGTTCCCGTTGCGCCAGGGGTTCGGCTACCGAGGTGACTTCCAGGGGAGGATTCCCTATCAGCGCGTTGACAGCCAGGACCTCTGGGTCGATGACGTGCACTCTCCCGATTACAACCGCTGGGTCTGGCGCGGCCAGACCAGGGCCTCCTCCTACGAGGAACTGCTCCGTTCCGACCCCCTTTACGAACACGCGCTGGTGCCGGGGTACAACGAGGCACCGGTGGTGCGGGATCTGGGGAGTGCCATCTTCATCCACGTGGAAGGGGAAAGGAGGAAAGAAACCTCTGGGTGCATCTCGCTGCCGGAAAAGAAGCTGGTTCAGGTGATGCAGTGGCTCGACACGGCTCAGGAGCCGCAACTGCTGGTGGCGACGGCGCCTGCGTTGGAACTGGCAACCCGCGGCATCAAGAGCCAGCTTCCGGACGAGCTTCCCCCGGAGATGGCCCGGCGCCTGGAGGACGCCCCGCGCCTGCTGGCATTGCGCAGGGGGAGCGGTTTCTTTGCCGCCGCGTCAATGCTACCCCCGCAGGTGAGGGAGCGGATGGTTGAAAAGGGGTCCTGGCGCCCGGAGTGCCCGGTACCCATGGAGCAGCTGGCTTACCTGGTCACCTCGTACTGGGGCTTCGACGGCCGACCGCACTACGGCGAACTGGTGGTTCATGCCTCCGTTTCAGCCTTCGTCATCGACTCCCTGCACCACGCTTTCAACGGCCGCTTCCCCATAGAGCGGATGGAGCTGGTGGAGGCATTCGACGACGACTCCCTTTCGATGGCGGCCAACAACACCTCCGCCTTCAACTGCCGCGAGGTCCCCGGACGTCCCGGCGTCTTCTCCAAGCACAGCTACGGCGCCGCCATCGACGTAAACCCCTTGCAGAACCCCCACCTGGAGGTGAACCGGGAGGGGCAACAGGCTTTGCCCCGGGACGTTTCCTGGGGCGGCGCGGGGGAGGCGGCCGCGGCCGCGGCGGATTTTTGCCGGAGTGCCGCGTCTTTGTGCCGGATACAACCAGCCGCTTCGGCTCCCTTCCTGGACCGGCGGAACCTGCGGACGGGCATGCTGCAGACCGGAGACCCGCTTTTATCCAGCTTCGGGCAGCGCGGCTTTTACTGGGGCGGCGCCTGGCGCCTCCCGGACTACCAGCACCTCGAATACGACATCCGCAAGCTGGAAGGGGGAACCGAGGCGAAAGCCTCCACCTTGTAGTCAGGCCGGCACTGCTTAGGGTGCCGCCTCTCTTGTATATTATTTTTAATTAATGTTTAGCCTTCGCGCAGCGTCGGTTTTTCCTCCGCCATCACGCCTTATCGCTTTAAGGACCGTTTCACATCAGCGGTCCGCCACTCCCTGTTTTATTAGATAACAATTCATAATTAAAGAAGATATGCGTTGCAGGCCCCTCGCTGCGGCATGGCGCTTTCTTGCCCGGACTACGCGAATCGGCGATTTATCGCCTCGCTTACCCGAGCGCGGTTCGCCCCTCGTGGGGGGGCACGGGAAAAAAAGGGGGTAAGGTTTTGAAAACTCCCACCGAATAGTCGAAAAAAATCCCGGAGGTACTCATGAAAAAGGCAGCAACTACGGTTCGTCTTCTTTGCGGTTTTCTATTGCTCGGCACGGCGGCAGCCTATGGCGAGGAGATCAAGGTCGGCGGCGGCGGCGCCTCCATCAGCGCCATCTTTACACCGGTGAAGGCTCCCTACGAGAAGGCCACAGGGGACACGCTCTTCATCCTGCAGTCCTCTCCCAAGGACGGCCTGGTCGACCTGTTGAAAGGGAAGGTGGACTTGGCGACCGGAGCCGTGCCTGTTGATTCCATGATCGCCGGCGCGGAGAAGGATGGGGTTAAAGTGGACAAGGGGAGCCTCGTGGTACAGCAGGTAGGGTCCAACCGCACCGCCGTCTTCGTCCACCCCTCCAATAAGGTCTCCGCCCTCTCGAAGGAACAGCTCAAAGGTCTCTTCACCGGCAAGATCGTGAACTGGAAAGAGGTGGGTGGCGATGACAAGGACGTCATCGTGGTCTGGGGGAAGGGGACGCCGGGGCAGAACGCGCAGTTCCTGAAAGAGGTGCTGGATGGCGAACCGGTGACCAAAGACATCCTCGACACCACCAACTACGCGAAGATCAAGGAGAGCGTATCGGCTACCCCTGAGGCGATCGGCATCGACCCCTTCGGCCTCGCCGATGCCACCGTGAAGGTCGTGGAAAGCCCGGTCCTTACCAGCCCCATCCTGGCCATAACCCAGGGGAAACCTTCCGCGCGGGTGCAGAAGGTGCTGGACTACATCAAGGGCGACGGCAGCAAGTACGTCAAGAAGTAGCCTTTCTCCCCAAGCTTAAAGTGAACAGGGTGCCAAATGACCATTAAAAAGAAGCTTATTTTCAATGCCCTTCTCACCCTGACGGGGATCGCCATCATCGGCGGGGTGAGCCTGCTGGGGATGAAGTTCGTCCAAGGGAAGCTCTACGTCCTCACCGAGCGCTCCACCCCGTTCCAGTTGAAGACCATCGAAATGCAGCGCTCGCTCCAGGAACACACGGCAAACCTGCTTGAGGTCGCCTTCTCCGCAACGGCCGGCGACCTCAAGGCCGCCCGCGGCAACGCGGAGCGGACCCTGGCCGACCTGCAGCGGGTGGGAAAGGAGCTTGCCGCGCTCAAGGCGGGAGAGAGCGGGGAGGGTGGAGGGAACCAGGCGGAGCGCTTGGAGCAGTTGACCAGCGAGATGTTCAGCACCACCCAGGCGAGGATCGCCGCCGAGGAGGCCGGGCGGGTGGCCGACCAGGCGATGAAAGCGGAACTGCAGGAGATCACCAGGAAGCTCTCCGAGCTGGACAACTCCATCCAGAAGCGGCAGAAGTCGTCCGCACGGCAGCTCTCGGCCTCCAGCGGCTCGGCCAGCGAAATCACCCAGAAGCTCATGAGCCTCACCACCGCCCGCGATTTTCTCAAGGATGCCAATTTCGCCCTCTCCGAACTGCTGAAGGCCAGCGGCAAGAGAGGGGTGATCATCGCCAGGGGGAAACTGGACGCCGCGCTCAACGAGTTCTCCAAGAACCGGCTGGTGCAGGCATCGGACCCGAGCGTGAAGGTACCCGCCGAGTTGGTGGCCGAGGTAAGGAAACTGGTAAACGGCCCCAAGGGGCTTCTGGATCTGAAGGGGGCAGCGCTCGCCAAGCCGGCGGGGGAGGCGCCCCCCGCCGAGTACGACCAACTCGCCCAAAGCGTCGGTAGCAAGCTCGCCAGCGCCGTCATCGAGATCGAGCAGTCGGTAACGCTTGCCACCGGCAGGTACAACCAGGAAAGCCGCAGCCACGACGACTCGCTGAAGGGTTCCAACGCGGCAGGCGACGTGCTCGGCATGAACGGGACGCTGATCTCTCTGGGGCTGGACATTAAGAGCAGCATCAGGGAACTCTTCGCGGCCAGAACCGTAGAGGAGCTGACGCGCCTCTCGGGGGAGCTTGCCAGCAGGTTCTCAGCCGCCGACGCGGTCCAAAAACGGATGGCCGCCTCGCTTTCGGGCGGCAAAAGCAGTGTTGAGCTGGGGGTGCTGCACGGAGTGGCCGGGCGGCTGAACACCCTCAGGACCCAGCTTCTGGGTACAAATGGGGTAGCTGGCAAACTGCGGCAGGTTATCGAGGTGCGGGCGAAGGCAGGAGCCCTGAACCTGAAGCTGAAGGAGCTTGTGGCCGAGCAGAACGAGCAGGGAAAACGTGGCGTAACGGCGGCGCAGTCCGAGCAGGAGAAGGCGGTCGGGTCGGTGAACCAGATGGTACGCAGCTTCGTCATCGTCGTGTCGCTCCTGGGGCTCGGCATGATGGTGTTCGGGCTGGTGACGAGCCTGCTTCTCGCCCGTTCCATCACCAGACCGGTACAGCAACTGGGGGTGCTTGCCGCGGCTTTCGGCAACGGCGATTTCAGCGGCAAGCTGGACGCCGCGCGCAAGGACGAGTTCGGCGAATTGGCGCACCATTTCAACCACGCCACCGACCGGCTCGGCGAGATAACCGGCGGGCTCACCCGGGCCATCGCCAACCTAGCCGACCATGCGCGCCGGCTCTCGGTAACCGCCGAGGAGCTGTCACAGGGAGCGCGCGAGCAGGCCATGGCTACGGAGCAGTCCGCCTCCGCCATGACCCAGATCTCCCAGAGCATAAACGAGGTGGCCGGCAGCGCCGCCCATGCCGCGGACTCTTCGCAGCAGGCCCTGGAAACGGCGGGGCGCGGCGGCGAAATCGTGACCAGCACCGCCCAGGGGATGGAGAGCATCGCCTCGTCCGTGCGCGAGGCGGCGGTGCTCGTGCAAAACCTCGGGGAGCGTTCGGAGCAGGTAGGCTCCATCATCGGCATCATCAACGACATCGCCGACCAGACCAGCCTGCTGGCGCTCAACGCTTCCATAGAGGCCGCTCGTGCCGGCGAGATGGGAATGGGGTTTGCGGTCGTGGCCGACGAGGTAAGAAAGCTCGCCGCCCGCACCACCGAGGCGACCTCCGAAATCACCGCCATGATCCGTGATATCCAGGAGGGGACCTCCCGTTCGGTGCAAGCCATGAGGGCCGGGGACGAGAATGTGGCGATGGGGGTGCGTCTGGCCAGGGAGGCGAATCTCTCTTTGCAGGAGGTACTCGAAGTGTGCAACCGCGGCGCCGAGATGGCCGAGCGCATCGCGGCAGCTGCCGAAGAGCAGTCGACCGCGGTGGTGCAGATATCTGCCAGCATGGACGACATGGCGCAGATCACGCGCCGTTCGGAGAGTTCGACTCAGGAGGTGAGGGCGTGCTCTGCGGATCTGCAGCAGATAGCCGACGAACTCTCCGGCATGGCCTCGTGGTTTCGGCAGCAGGCGGTAGCATAGCCGGTCGCCACTGAATCAAAAACAAAAGGGCGCGTCACATAGTTGAGTGACGCGCCCTTTTGCCTTGCAAACTTTTGCTGTTAGATCGAGTCTCCTGAAAGCATCTTCTGCGCCACCAGCCTGGAATCAACCTGGTAGCTGCCTGCCTGGAGCTGCGATTTGATCGACGCTATCCGCTGCTCCTGCAGCTGTTCCAACTGCACGGTGTTCTGCTGCTCCAGCGCCGACGAGATCTCGACCACGTCTACTCCCTGGCGGTGCACAGCCGTACTACCCTTGGCCGCTGCTGACTTTGCTTCCTTTTCCTGTACCTGCTGCAGCGGCGTGAGCCCTGTTTGATCGACAATGTTCATGCTGGTTCTCTCTTTTCCATGGTTAAAAGGCGATTCTCTGGAAATCGTATGCCTTTTGCCGTTAAAATCCCACTGTTTTTTCTTTCATGATATTTCCGCCACTTTTCCTCCACCGGCTTCTTCCTGCGCGGCTGTTGTGCCTTCTAGACCCTCCTTGACTCCTGCCACTCTACACCAGGCCTCCCCGCTGCCGACAGGACTGGCTGCAAGTAATACCCGTTGCTGCCTCAGCTTGTCTAACTGCGGGAAGTGACTTGCCAACCAGCCGCGGAGGATATGGCTTTCCGGCTTGACATTAAATTTCTTTAAGCTATTTTTGTTGGGTGTCTGCGACTGGAGGCAGGGAAGTAACAGGCATTTCAGTCACAGCACTTTCTACCAACACTGCATCGCTCCCTTCACATTTTGGCAGAGACAATGGCGCTTGGTGCGCCGACGGCAACAGCCAGAGGGCGGAGCAGCAGTATCTGTCAAGGAGGCCGGCGATGCCAGAGACCCAGGCACAACCGCAGACACAGACCCAGACGCAGACACAACCACCGGTTCATGTTGTGAAGCAGCATTCTTTTGGAACTTTCGCTCTGAGTCTCACCTTGTTCATCATCCTGGCCATCTTCTGTGTCGTTTATCTCAATATCAGGCGCAAAAGAGGACCCAGACACGTGGACGAAAAAGCGGGAGACGAGGGAGAGGATTAGGAGGGAAGGATGAATCGCGATCTGGCTGTGAGCGCGGAGTGGCTCCGGGAGCGGATCAAGGCGGGCGAAGCGCTGTTCCTGATTGAACTACGGCGAGCTGGCGACGTCGACCTCACCTTGTTCAAGGTACGGGAAGCCCTGCAGTTGACCGACGACGAGGCACGCAGGCATCCCCCCGAGGTGCCTGAGGGGCGCACCGTGGTGGTCTGCAGCGCGGCGCCTGGAGACGAGCCCGCGCTGGAACTGGCTCGGGCCCTAACTGAGCGCGGCCTTGAAGCCCACGTTCTGTCGGGCGGGAAGAATGCCTACCTTGCGGCTGGGCTTCCGGTCGACGAGATCGAGCAGGGGCGGGAGATGACCCGGTCGCGCGGCCTTTAGTAATGAACGGGGACCTTAGTCGTTGCTCATGTAGGGGTTGACACCTCAAGGAATGAGGATATATTGGTAAACGTTAATTTTCTCGGGCCTATCTTTTTGCCGTAAGCCCCGGAACTCTTTCAGGTAATTGTCAGCTGCCGGTCCGCAAGGGGCGGAAAAACGAAACCGGGTCCGTCGTTTTGGCGGAGCTCAAAAATTACCGGGAGGATCATGAGATCCTTCCTAAACCAAGGAGGAAACAGGATGAAAAAAATTACCAGCTGTATCTGCATGATGGTCCTGGCCGTGATGGCGCTGGCCAGCACCGCGCAGGCCGGGGAAAGGGCGGGGGCATTTTCCATATCCCCCTTTGTCGGCGGCTACGTCTTCGATGACAACGACCAGGCCTGGTTCCGGCAGAATCGCCCCCTGGGCGGCTTGCGGTTGGGTTATGACTTCACCGATCATTTCGCGGCGGAGTTGGTGGGTACTTACATGAAAGGGGAATACAAGGCGACGGAGCACAACGTCGGCGTCTACTCCTACCGTCTCGACCTCCTCTACAACATCCTGGCCGACTCTCCCATCGTCCCCTACCTTGCTTTCGGCGGCGGCGGAACCACCATCAGGCAAAGGGGCCCCAACTCCCATGACGGCACCGTCGACGCGGGGGGCGGCGTGAAGTTCTTCATGACTGACGATTTCGCCCTGAGGGCGGATGCCCGTCATATCGTCGACTTTCAAAGCAACCACCTAAGCCGCGACCATGCCCGTAACTGGGAATATTCTCTCGGTCTTAGCTGGCTCTTCGGCGGCAGGGAACGCGCTGCGGCTCCCGCCAAGGCCGCTGCCGCTCCGGCCGAGCAACCGGCTGCGGTCACTCCCGCCCCTGCCCCCGAGCCCCCGCTCGAGGTACCGGCAGCCGAGCCGATGCCGGGCCACTACAAGTACTGCATCACCCTGCAGGGTGAGTTCGACATCGACAAGGCGGTTATCCGTCCCGAGTATAAGGACGAGATCGCCCAGGTCGGCAACTTCATGAAGAAGTACCCGACCACCACCGCCGTCATCGAAGGGCACACCGACAACGTCGGCTCCTACAACCACAACATGGACCTCTCCCAGCGCCGCGCCGAAGCGGTGGTGAACTACCTGGTCGAGCAGTACGGGATCGAGCGCTCCCGCCTCTCCGCCAAAGGGTACGGTTTCACCCGCCCGATCGCTGACAACGCGACCGATGAGGGGAAACAGAAAAACCGTCGCATCGAGGCAGTCATCGACTGCGCCTTCGACGTGCAGCAGGTGACTCCTCCGGAAAGGCTCTGCATGTCGCTCGTGCTCGATTTCGACCCCGGCAAGGCCGAGGTGAAGCCGCAGTACCGCAATGAGATCGCCAAAGTGGCCGATTACATGAAACGCTACAACACCACCACCGCCGTGATCGAGGGGCATACCGACAACACCGGGTCCCCGGACCAGAACATGAAGCTTTCGCAGCAGCGCGCCCAGAACGTGGTCAACTACCTGGTGGACAACTTCGGCATCGAGCGCAGCCGGCTTTCCGCCAAGGGGTACGGCGCGACCCGCCGCATCAGCTACAACAACACGCCTGAAGGTCGCCAGAAAAACCGCAGGATCAACGCCGTCATCGACTGCGTCGTCACGAAGTAGCCACAAGGCCAAGTGCAACCGGGTACTCCGCAGCACTCTGGCCCCTGGCAACGGTAACCACGGTGCCACGAAGATAGCCCATAGACGTTTATGGGCTATCTTCGTTGGCACCGTGTCCTTAACCGGAGGTAGCGATGAAAAAAGCCAGGTTGACCCTGCCGCAGCTTTCCGCCATTGCGGCGACCAGGGTGGTGCTGGGAGGGGGGGCTCGGGCTGCTTTTCGCCGACAGGTTCAGCCCCAGGGAGCGCAGGGCGCTCGGGTGGGGGCTGTTCCTGGCCGGGGCCGCCAGCACCATCCCGCTCATGAGGCTTGTGTTTGACAAGAGGTGCTAGTACCAGGGACAGCTTTGGTCAGGAGGCGGTTATGCACAAACGGAAACTGGGGCAGCAGGGGCTGGAAGTTCCGGCGCTGGGGCTTGGCTGCATGGGGATGTCCTACGACTACGGCCACAGGGACGACGCCGCATCGATCAAGGTCCTGCGCAGGGCGGTGGAGCTCGGCATCACCTTCTGGGACACCGCCGAGGTCTACGGTCCTTTCTGCAACGAGCAGCTTTTGGGGCGCGTGCTGAAGGAGGTGCCGCGCCAGAGGCTCGTTCTGGCCACCAAGTTCGCCTGGAGGTTCGGCCCCCACGGCCGGCAGATCGGCCTGGACAGCAGCCCCGCCCAGGTGCGCCGCGCCATCGACGGGTCGCTCAAGAGGCTCGGCACCGACTACATCGACCTCTACTACCAGCACCGGCTCGATCCCGCCGTTCCCATAGAGGAGACGGTAGGTGCCCTGGCTGAACTGGTCAAGCAGGGAAAGGTCCGTTACATAGGCCTTTCCGAGGTGGGCCCTGGGATCGTGCGCCGGGCGCACGCGGTGCATCCTTTGAGCGCGGTCCAGTCCGAGTTCTCGCTTTGGGAGCGGGGGGTGGAGGATAAGCTCCTGCCGGTCCTGCGGGAGCTAGGCATCGGCTTCGTCGCCTACAGCCCGATGGGGCGCGGTTTTCTCGCCGGCAAGATAAGGACTCCCGACGACCTCGAGCCCTGCGACTGGCGCCGCAAGAACCCGCGTTTTCTGGCGGAAAACCTGAGCCACAACTTCAGGCTGGTCTCCATGGTGAACGACATAGCGCGCGCCCACGACGCCACCCCGGCCCAGGTGGCGCTCGCTTGGATACTGCGTCGCGGCGCCGACCTGGTCCCCATACCGGGGACGAAGCATCTGCGCTACCTGGAGGAAAACGCCCAGGCTGTGGGGCTGAAGCTCTCCGAGGAGGTCTGGGCGGACCTCGACCGCTCGGTCAACTGCTTCAAGGTGGCGGGGGAGCGCTACCAGGAAGAGGCGCTGCGCTTCATCGACAGCACCGAGTAGTCCAAGATATCTTTCACCTTTGCTCCATCACTTTGCTATAGTGTCCCAGGCGGCGGTCCAGGGATGAAGCTGGCCGCCTCAGACCTCATGTGAAGGAGCAGCGACATGAACACCGACCTCGATCCGGCCCGCGCCGCAAACCTGGACCAGCTCTGCATCAACACCCTGCGCTTCCTGGCGGTCGACGCCATACAGGAAGCCAACAGCGGCCACCCCGGCATGCCGATGGGGGCAGCCCCCATGGCCTACCTGCTCTGGACCCGTTTCCTGAGGCACAACCCCGCCTCACCGCAGTGGTTTGACCGCGACCGCTTCGTCCTATCCGCGGGGCACGGCTCGATGCTGCTCTACTCGTTGCTGCACCTTACCGGCTATGACCTCCCCCTGTCGGAGCTCAAACGCTTCCGGCAGTGGGGAAGCCTTACCCCCGGGCACCCGGAGCGTGGGGTCACCCCGGGGGTGGAGCTGACCACTGGCCCCTTGGGACAGGGCTTTGGCAACGCCGTCGGCATGGCGATCGCGGAATCCCATCTTGCCGCGCGCTACAACCGGCCGGGGTTCGAGCTCGTTGACCACTTCACCTACGTACTTGCCGGGGACGGCGACCTCATGGAGGGAGTTGCCGCCGAGGCGGCCTCGCTTGCCGGTCACCTGCGCCTCGGGAAGCTTATCTGCCTCTACGACGACAACCGCATCACGCTCGCCGCATCAACCGATCTTAGCTTCACCGAGGACCGCGGCGCGCGCTTCAGAGCCTGCGGATGGCAGGTGCTCGAGGTGTCTGACGGAAACGACCTGGAGGCGCTCGGCCGGGCACTGGAGGAGGCGCGAGGGGACAAAGAGCGCCCCTCGCTGGTCATGGTGCGCACCCGGATCGGCTTCGGCTCACCGCAGAAACAGGACAGCTTCGAGGCGCACGGGGCGCCCCTCGGGGTGGAGGAGGTTCGACGCACCAAGGACGCGCTCGGTTGGCCGCAGGAGCCGCGCTTCCACGTGCCGCCCGAGGCGCTGGCGCGGTTTCGGGAAGCGGTTGAGGCTGGCGCCGCCAAGGAGCGGGCCTGGGAGTCGCTTATGGCAGGTTACGCCCGGGAGTACCCTGCTGAGAGCGCCGAACTGAAGCTGGTGCTGGCGGGGGAACTGCCGCAAGGGTGGCAGGAGGCGCTGCCGGTCTTCCCCGCCGACGCCAAGGGGATGGCGACGCGGGCAGCCTCGGCAAAGGTGCTGAACGCACTGGCCCAGAGGGTGCCACAGCTTATCGGCGGCTCCGCCGATCTAAACCCCTCGACGCTCACCGCGCTTGCCGGCAGGGGAGATTTCCAGAGCGAGGACTTTGAGCCAGGGGACCGACAGGGGGCGGTGGGAGGAACATGGGGGCGCGCCGGCGCCAACCTGCACTTCGGCGTCCGCGAGCACGCCATGGGGGCGATCCTGAACGGCATGGCCGCCCACGGCGGCACGCTCCCCTTCGGCGCCACCTTCCTCACCTTCTCCGATTACCTCCGTCCCGCCCTCAGGCTGGCGGCGCTGTCGCGGCTCAAGGTGATCCACATCTTCACCCACGACTCCATCGCTCTGGGGGAAGACGGCCCGACGCACCAGCCGGTGGAGCAGCTTGCGTCGCTGCGCGCCATACCGAACCTTGTGCTGCTTAGGCCGGGCGATGCCAACGAATGCGCGGCCGCCTGGCGCGCGGCGCTCCAGATCGAGGGGCGGCCGGTGGCATTGGTGCTCTCGCGCCAGGCAGTGCCGACCTTGGACCGTGAGGCGCTGGGCGGGGCGGCCGGGGTACTGCGGGGGGGGTACGTCCTTGCTGAGGCGCGAGGTGTTGCGCCGCGTCTGATACTCATCGCCACCGGGTCCGAGCTCTCGCTGGCCTTGGCTGCGCGAACTGCGCTGGAAGAGGGGGGCATACCGGTCAGGGTGGTCTCCCTCCCCAGTTGGGAGCTCTTCGACGAGCAGCCCGAGGAGTACCGTGACTTGGTGCTCCCGCCGCAGGTGACCGCGCGGCTGGCGATCGAGGCAGGCTCAAGCCAGGGATGGCATCGGTACGTAGGATCGGGGGGGGGCGTGCTGTCAGTGGACGGTTTCGGCGCTTCCGCCCCGGGAGACGTGGTATTGAAAGAGTACGGGTTCACGGTGGACCGGGTCTGCGACTTGGCACTCGGGCTCGTGCAGGGCGCAGCTCCTTGGGGGGGCGCGCCGCAGCAGGAAAGATCCGGCAGGAGTTCCCCCCCATCGTAGGAGAGAGAGCATGGAAAACACCCCCCTTGCCACACTGGTGCAGTGCGGGCAGAGCGTCTGGCTAGACGGCGTCGTCCGTCAGCTGCTGCTCTCAGGGGAGCTGATCTCGCTGGTTCAGGATGGGATCACCGGTGTCACCTCCAACCTGTCCCTGCTTGAGAGGAGCATCGCCGGCACTAGCGACTACGACGGCGCCATAGCCTTTTTGGCGCGGCAGGGGCAAAACGCCCAGAAGATCTACGAGACGCTGCTGACCGAGGATCTGCGGCTCGCCGCCGACCTGCTGCACCCTTTGTACCTGCGGCTACACGGCAGGGACGGCTTCGTAAGCCTCGGTGTCTCTCCCCATCTGGCGCACGACGGCGTCGGGATGCTGTCAGAGGCGAGACGGCTGTGGGAGCGGGTGGATCGCCCTAACCTCCTGGTCGGTATCCCCGGCACTCGGGAAGGGGTGGCGGCCCTGCGCCAGTTGGTGCGTGAGGGGATCAACGTCAACGCGACCCTCGTCTTTGCACTCCCCCGTTACCTTGCCGTGGCAAGGGCTTACCAGGACGGACTTTCCGAGCGCGCGGCCCGAGGGCTCGCGCTCGCGGGGGTCGCCTCGGCGGCCACCGTTGCCGTAGGCCGCATCGACGCTCTCGTGGATCCGATCCTCTGCAGTCTGGCGCAGAGAGAGGGTGGGGGTGAAAGGATGGCTGCGGCGCTCAAAGGGGAGGTGGGAATGGCTTGCGCGAAGGTTTTGCGTCAGGCAAACATCGAGGTGCACTCCGGTGGCCGGTACCTTGCGCTGGCCGCGCACGGCGCGAGGCAGCAGCGGCTGGTTTTCGGGGGGGATGCCGGCGGGGCGGGGAGAGCGGAAGCCCTTCTGGGTCCGGGGACGGTCGACGCCCTGCCGCTGGAGGCGATCGCCGCCTTGAGAGACCACGGAAGCCGGCCGGCCGGATGTCTCGACGAAGGGGTGCAGGAGGCTCTCGCCACGCTGGAGCGACTTCATGAGCTTGGTGTCGATCTGAGCCGGTTGGCTCAGCGGCTGGAGAACGAAGGGGTGGAGCGCGCAGCGCGCCTGTACGAAAGTCTTTTGCGCAACATCGAACTCAAGCGCCAGACCTTTCTCGGCTGATCCCCCGTAAGCTATTTCTCTGCGCTCTGCGGCGCGGTCATGGCCGCAAGCTTCCCATAACTGTCGTTCATTACCGACTTGCCCAGGTAGAGCGCCAGCGGGTTTATCCTGCAGTGCGCCGGCAGTGCCAGCAGCCGGCACCCTCTCGATATCTTGGAGCGGTCGAGGCTCTCCTTGCCGCTGGGAAACCCCCTGAAGAGCATGCGCGCGTCGCTGCGGCTCGCCTGCTCCCTTAGGACGTGCAGCATGAAGTCGGTGACTCTCAATTGCTGACTCAGGGAATCGGAGAAGAAGACGTCCTCGATGACGAGATCCTCGACCTGGTAGGAGATGTCCACGGCGCAGAGTCTGTCCTGCCGGTACCCTCCCGTAACCTTCACCTTCGGTGTGCTGAATATCGTCCTGGCCCACTGTGCAAAAATGCGCTCGGCGGTCCGCTCGCTCTTGTAGAAGTACTTGGTCCTGTCGTAGAAGGAGCGGTATACCGGGTACGCCTGCCTGACGAAGAGTTCCACGTCGGTCAACCGTTCGGCATGGAAATGCTCCATCGACTTGCGCACCGTCCACCGGGACTTTTTGTCCATCGACTCCAAGCTGTAGCCTGCGAGGTCCTCGTAGAGGAAGAGGTTCATGCTGCTGTTGGCCTGCATCCTTTCCGGGATCAGGTGCAGCACGCCACCCACGATCGAGGTAGCCGGGTAGTTCGCCAGCCCGGGGGCAACGCGGCTCAACGGGAAAAGGGGTCTGAAAAAGAAGGGGCGCGCTTCCACCCACCAGGTGCCTTTGATCTTCACTACGCGGTCGCCGCCATTGCGCTTGAAGGCGGCGTATTCCTCTATGCTCATCCGCTCCCAAGCCATGCTGGTATCTCCTTGCCGTTGCCGGTTGTGCGCGGTGTTTGCATCCGGGCATCAGTTTGATTAGTCGATGCCAATGTTACCATGGTTTCCCTCCCCCTCAACTCCGCTTTCCCGTTGGCCCTTTGTCCGGAAACGCCGCACCGGCTCCGTGGCCGTAGCAGCAGACGTCTTGTCTCGGCGTAAAAGATTAAAAATCGTCAATAAAGTGTCGCGACGTCGAAAACCGCCAAGAAAGTGCATAATTTTGCCGGCCTTAAGCTAGCTGCAAGCTCAACGCGGCTTCGCTATGCACAATTGGGTGGATAACTGTGTGGATAACTTTTGTCTGGTTTGCCATATCCCGCCATAGATCTTGCTTTTTTACCTTTTTGCATATTTATTGGGCAGCTTACCCTTCTACGATGGCCCCCCGGGCGAGGTCTAATTGCATCCGCAGGGAACTGTGCTAAAACGTTGTTCATCTTTTTGCCGTGCCGTCCGGGAGGATTAGCCATGGGATGGAACGTTGTGGTGACCGTGCAGGAAGGTGGCTATCAAGAGGCGCTCAAGGTGCTGAGGCAGTTCGGCGAGGTGGGAAGGACGGAGTATTTCAACGTGCTGACGCTGAGAGTCCCGGACTATCGGCAATTCATCGAGGAACTGCATGCGGAAGGGGAGCGCGATCCGCAGCTTGTCCATTGCCTAGCGGGGGTGGTGCCGGTGATCCAGACCTTCTCCTTCCAAACCCCGGCGGAGTTCGAGGAGAAGTCGCGGCAGGCGTCCTGCGCCTGGCTCCCGGTACTGGGCGGGAAGAGTTTCCACGTGCGGATGCACCGTCGGGGTTTCAAGGGGAAGCTGTCCAGCCTTGAGCAGGAGCAGCAGTTGGATCGCTATCTCATCGAGGCACTGGAACTGGCGGGGGAGGGGGGGAGGATCGGCTTCGATGATCCGGATGCCGTCATAGCCGTGGAGACCGTCGGCGGTCACGCCGGGCTCTCGCTTTGGAGCAGGCAGGACCTTAAGCGTTATCCGCTTCTGCATCTCACCAGAGGTCGATCTCGGTGAGCGCTGCCTGTTGCTGCTCGATCGCCTTCTGCCAGCAGTACCTGTCGCGCTTGGCCAGTTTGTCGCTGCGGCGTGAATCGACCTTTCTACGGTGCACGGCGAAATCCCCGTTGGAGAAATGAATTACCCGTCCGAAATCCCCACCCAGGTCCATGGCGTCCACCGGGATCGCCTCCTTCTCCAGGTACTGCAGGATGAACCTGCAGTTCACCTGTCCCACGCAGAAGAAGTTGTCTCGCGCGGCGTCCGGGTTCATGATGGTGGCGCCGCCGAAGACCTTGGCCCGCAACTCGTGGCGTGAGGTTCCCCTTTTCATCATGGCGTTGATCAGCAGATCCATGGCGTGGATACCGTAGCGTCCCGCCTCTGAGATGTTGATCGGCAGCTCCCGGGAGTAGCGCGGGTTGCTAAGCATGAAGTGGTTCATGCCGATCAGGCGACGGCTGCGGTCATAGAGGCAGACGGCGATGCAGGAGCCTAGCAGTGTGGAGATGACGCCGGGCTTCGACATCACGTAATATTCGCCCGGCGAGATGATCGCCCGCTCCCCATTTTGATACTTTTCTATCTTCACGATGCCCGCCCGGGCCTTTGCGCCCTGTTGTCCGCCGTTACTTTCCCGCCAGGACCTCGGCGATCTTCTCGCCCAGGCTCCGCATGTCCAGCGGTTTCGGAATGTACTGCACGCCCTGTTCCAGGATGCCGCGCTGCACCACGTGATCTGAGGTGTACCCGGACATGAAGAGCACCTTCTGCTCAGGGCGCTTCTCTCTGATCTTCTCCACCATCTCCCTGCCGTTCATCTCCGGCATCACCACGTCTGTCAGGATGAGGTCTATGTTGCGCCCCGGATCCTCGCAGATGGCGATGGCCTCGCGCGGCCCCTGCGCCTGGATCACGCTGAACCCCAGTTCCTCCAGAAGCTGTGTCGCCAGCCAGAGCAGCATCTCCTCGTCCTCTACGAGCAGTACCGTTCCCGACAGCGACGGCGCCGAGCTCTCCGGCGCGGCCCCCAAGGCGTTTGGGTCCGCCAGCCGCGGCAGGTGGATCCTGAACACGGACCCGTGGCCGGGTTCGCTGTACACGTTGATGAAACCCTTGTTTTGCTTGACGATGCCGTAAACGGTGGCAAGCCCGAGCCCCGTCCCCTTGCCCAGTTCCTTGGTGGTGAAAAAGGGCTCGAAGATGTGCTCCATGGTGGCCCTTTCCATACCCTCCCCGGTGTCGCTCACGGAAAGCTGCACGTAATCGCCTGGGTGCGCGTCGGGGTGGACGTGGCTGCAGCCGCTTAGCTGCAGGTTTCTGGTTTCGATGGTGAGCCTGCCGCCGTTGGGCATGGCGTCGCGGGCGTTCACCGCCAGATTCATCAGTATCTGGTCGACCTGGGAGGGGTCGATGGAGACGGCCCACAACCCTTGGTCGGGGCGGAAGACGAGCTCGACGTCCTCGCTGATCAGCCTGGCCAGGATCTTGTTGGACTCGCGGATCAACTGGTTCAGGTCCACCGGGCGGGGCGAGATCACCTCCTTGCGAGAAAAGGCCAAGAGCTGCCTGGTGATGTCGCTGGAGCGCTTGGCTGCGTTGGTGATCACCTCCAGATAAGGCTCTATCGGCTCGCCCTCCTCGAGCTTGCGCTTGCCAAGCTCCGCCGCCCCCACGATGACGCTCAACATATTGTTGAAATCGTGCGCGACCCCTCCGGCGAGCCGTCCCACCGACTCCATCTTCTGCGACTGGCGGTACTGCTCTTCCAGGCGCTTACGGTCGCTGATGTCGATGAAAGCAACTACGGCGCCTATCACCTTTCCCTCCTTAACCTGAGGATGGGACCAGTATTCGACCGGGAAACTACTCCCGTCCGCGCGCCAGAAGACCTCGTCGTTTACATGGCTTCCCTGCTCTTCCTGCAAGGTCTGGTGCACCATGCAGGCACTGCGGGGCATCGGCGTGCCGTCGGGGTAGGAGTGGTGGATGATGTCGTGCATGTTTTGCCCCAGGTACTGGTCCGGTGAATCTCCCCCGAGCATCCTGACGCAGGCCCTGTTGCAAAAGGTGCAGTTCCCGTCAAGGTCGATGCCGTAGATCGCCTCTCCCGTCGAATCGAGCAGCAGGCGCAGTCTTTCTTCGCTCGCCCTCAGGGCTTCTTCAGCCTGCCAACGTTCGTCGATCTGCTCCTCCAAAAGGACCGCTTGGTCCTGCAGGTGCTCCTGTGCCGCCTTGCGCTCCCTTACCTCCTGCTCCAGCGTTTTGGCCTGCTCCTTGAGAGCCTCCTCGACCCGCCTCCGCTCGTCCATCTCGCGCTTTAGGTTCCAAAGGGCATAGCCCAGTCCCACCACCAGCACCAGCGAGAGGAGTTTCAAAATGACCAGGCGCCACTCGCTGCCGGTCTCGTACCTGTCGATGCGCAGCGTGACCCCGCTGTCTTCTGGGGTAATACGTATCTCCTTGAATAGATTCTGGTCCAGGTCTTTTTCGGCGGGATAGGAGGCCAGGATCGACCCGCGCCCGTCCACCAGGCTCAGGTGGTACGAGCGCGGGCGAACCTGCCAGATAAGCTGTTGCAAAAGCTTGTCACAGGAGTAGACCCCGGCGAAGAGGCCGAGGAAGGTGTCGTCCCGGTAGACGGGGACCCAGATTTCGAAGGAAGTGACTCCTTGTATGGCCTGGAAGGGACGGGTATAGACCGGCAGACGCAGGTCTTTAGCCAGGAGGGAGGCCCGTTTGGGCTCCGGGAGGTCCACATGCAGCCCCAGGATCTGCTGGTTCTGGGCCAAGGGGGACACGTCCCTGATATACAGGTCTGCGTCTACCCAGGTGATATTGATCATTTCGGGGTGTTCGTGGATGTATCGGCTGGCCCGTTGTTGGAACAGGCTCTGGTTCAGTTTGCCTGTGGCCCGCTCCAGGGCGAGCAAGGTCAGGTAGCTCTCGTTCCCCTCCAGCGTGAGTTGTGCCGTCCCGCTTATTGTCTTCGCCCTTGCGCTCAGGTCACTCTGCTTGCTCTTCCGATCGTTCCCCTCGATGAACCAGACGATCAGGGCGAACACCAGCAGCAAAGCGCCCAGCATCAATAAGGGGCTCAGCCACAGGCCAAGCGAGCGCGATTTGCTCTGTGAGACGCCGCTTCTTTCCGAATCTGGAGCTCTCTGTGGCACTGTTTCCTCCAGAGCTGATTGCAAGCAGTTCAGATTTAATCGGCACATAGCTCAAAAAATTGAGCGCAGATGCGGGAATAGGTGCCGCCTGGACAACAGTGATAGTAGCATCAAAAACGGCGGCGACAAACTGCGCACGGGAATGGACTGAGCAGTCTCCCTGACAGTAAGCCTTGCAAAGCCAAGTGAAAAATTCTAACATTAGACTGTGTAAAGAAAAAAGCTGAGTGTTGTGGTGCTCAAGGTGACAAACGGAGGCAGCCATGCCAGAAAAGGGTGAAAAAACAATAGGCGAATTGATATCTGAGTTGACGCAGGAAGTGCGCATGCTGTTCAGGCAGGAGATGGAGCTTTTCACTGTCGAAATGAAGGGAAAAGCTATCCACGTTGCAAAGGACGCGGTCGCAATGGGCGTAGGCGGGGTTCTCCTTTATTCGGGATTGCTGGTGCTGCTGGCGGCGGTCGTGCTTGGCTTGGCGACGGTGATGCCCGCTTGGGGTGCGGCGCTTCTGGTCGCGGTGGCCTGCATTGCATCGGGTATAGCGCTGGTTCTTAAGGGACAGAAGGATCTCGTGCACCTAAAATTCACCCCTGAACAGACGGCGGAAAGCGTGAAGGAGACGGCAAAATGGGCGAAAACATTAAAATCAACGAGCAGTCATCGGCGGACAAGCTTCGGGAGCAGATCCGACATACGGAAAGCGATATAACGGAAACGGTGCAGAGTATAGAGCAGAGGCTCTCACCGGCCAATTTGCGACGGCAGGGGGTACGCAAGGCGAAAGCGGTGGCCTGGCGTGGCGCGGCGAGGGTAATGGAACTTATGCAGCAACGGCCGCTCCAATTGTCGCTCTTGGGAGCGACGACTGCAGCGACTGCAGCCGTGGTCGTGTTGAGAAGGAGCAGTAGGAGACACAAAGAAGAGCAGGTGAAGCATGCAGCCATGGAGAGCGCCGGAAGCGCCGCGAAGGCGCTGGGCGTGAGCGCGCTAGGCATGCTGTTGCGCAGGGTGCTGGCCAAGAGGGGGCTCATAGAGCAGAAGGAACGGCCGATAGGTGGGGTCGCCCTCGCGGCTACTGCCGCAAAGGCATTTTTAAACGGAGCCCGGAACTCGAGGAAAAGCGGCACCACCCGTCCGGGCAGGAAGCAGGCGTGGCGAAGCTTGGCCGACGCCATTGGCGCGGCCTTGGGCACGGGCTGGTACGGCCACAGGGAGCGCAGGGTTTAAGACCGGTAGCAGATGATCGGCGAGGGAGATCGCCGGGGAGGTAGCCATGAGAAGGCATCATACAAGCACGACGGCTGAGGTGGTCAGCTTTTCAGCCGGGGCGTTGGTGGGAGCAGGGCTAGCCCTCTTGTACGCACCCAAGACTGGGCAGGAGATGCGCGAGAAGGTGTCGGACGTCACCGGCGACGCCATCGCCAAAATGAAAGGCATGACCGCCGAGGCACAGGAGAAATTTAGCCAGAAAATGCAGAGAGGGCGTGAGTTCGCCGAGGAAAAAGCGGCCGAATTCTCTGAATCCAAAGAGGAGCTATACCACTAGCAGCTAAAGGCCAGCCGCTGACCGCAGGTAGCGGCAGATAAAAGGGGAGGGGCTGCCAGAAAGACAGCCCCTTTTTTTAGGCAAAAAGCCTCGTCAGCCAGTATATCGTCGGGATGGTGCCGAAAGAGAGGATGATACCGATCCCGATCATCGCCACGGCCAGGTCGGAATCCATACCGGCGACAACCGCCAAGGCGCCTGCAGTAACCATAGGAGGCATGGCGGATTCTAGTATCGAGACATCAACCACCATCCCATTCACCTCTAAGAAGCGGCAAACCAGCAAGGCGAGCAGGGGCGCGAGCAAAAGCTTTACGGTTAGCCCGAATGCAAGGGGGGTGAAGACCCTCGGTGGGAGCCTGAACCGGAGCTGCAGCCCGATCGCTGTCATGACCACAGGGACCAGCGTTGTGGCGACGCTCTGCAGGCACTGCACGAGTTTTTCCGGGTAGGGCCAGGAACGGGTGGCAAGGCCGACTATAAGGGCCAGGGTGGGCGGGAAAAGCACGGCTTTTCTTGCCACGGCGGAGAGGTTGAGTGCGCCCTGCTTGCCGTAGGTGGCAAGGATGAAGGAACCATAAGTCGCCATGATCACCATGGTGCCGATCTGGTCGTAGATGATCAGGTAGGGAAGCCCTGACGGTCCAAAGAAAGCCTGTATCATGGGTATACCGAGAAACGAAGTATTTCCCAGTGGCACGACCAGCAGCAGTACCCCGGTGACTGACCGCTCCCACCCCGAAAGGCGCGCCGCCAAAAGCACCAGCGCAGCGGAGAAGGCCAGCATTCCCCAAGGGATTGCCGCGGCAATGGCGACCTCGGGAGAAAAGACTATTTGCGGCACCTTGAGGAGTATCACCGCCGGCAATGATACATAAAGGGCGAAGATGTTGAACGCTTGTGCTGAATCCTTGGGAAAAGCAGGGAGGCGTCGAAAGAACATCCCCAAAACGACAAAGACTCCAATCAGCGCAAAATTCTCCATCAGCTCTCACCAACCCCTCACAGCGTAAGCCTGCGCGCCGCGAAGACCACCGCCATCCCCAGCAACATGGCAAAAAGCGTGTTGCGGCTCCTCAGCATGACCGCGGCAGTCAGGCCGGCAGCAACTATCCCCCATGTCCCCTCTGCGACAATCGAAGGGAACACCAGCGCGAACAAAAGCGACCCTGGCAACGCGTTCATCCCCTGGCGGAAGCGCCCCGTCCGCGGGAAGCGCGCCGAAAGAAGCAGACCGCCCAGGCGCAGCGAGTAGGTCACCAGGGCGGCCAACG
The DNA here is from genome assembly GCF_014218275.1 of Citrifermentans bremense. Taxonomy (NCBI): domain Bacteria; kingdom Pseudomonadati; phylum Thermodesulfobacteriota; class Desulfuromonadia; order Geobacterales; family Geobacteraceae; genus Citrifermentans; species Citrifermentans bremense. The sequence goes on along the minus strand of NZ_AP023213.1, from coordinate 3,171,727 downwards.
CTATTGCCAGGACAACCTGCGTTTCAAGTCGCGGAAGCACGCGCGCCCTCCTTCAAATCCGGCGTCTCGTCCGGCGCTGCCAGCATGGCGGTGATGGCCCCTCCCACCCCTCCGATCACAATGTACCACTTGCCTGGGAGGAACTGGTGGGCCAGGAGCGCCAGTACACCGGCTACGAGCCAGGGAGGGATGTCCTTCTTCCCTTGGAACATACCTACGGCGAGCGCTGTGAATATGGCGGTGAAGGCGAAGTCGAGGGCGTAGTATTCCGGGCGGGAGACCAAGCCTCCCCCCATTAGTCCGGCCATGGTGCCGCCGCACCAGCAGAGGAAGACCATCACGCCGCCGCCGAAAAGAAACCACACGCTTGCTGTTCCCTTGCGCTGCTCCGACATGGTTACCGCCCAGTTTTCGTCCGCGACCAGGTGCATCAGTAAGACCTTGCACAGAAGGCTCCGCCCGCGGAAAAGGGGACCGAGCGAAGCACCCACCAAAAGGTAACGCAGGTTGATAACTAGGACTGCCAGTGCCATCTCGATGACCGGCAGGTGCTGCGACCACATGTCCACCATCACGAACTGCGCAGAACCAGCGAATACCGCTGAGTTCATGAACAGCAGGTCGAGCCAGGAAAGCCCCTTTTGAGCGGCAAGCATTCCCAGCACGCTGCCGTAAGCCGCAACGCTCGCCGCCATAGGGGCGTTGGCGGTGGCACCCCTGCAGAAATCGGCCTTCATGGACATTTTCTCCTGTTCACTGGCGGATCTTTTCAGCTTCCCAGACCGGTAAAGGATCTGAAACATACTATCCAGGGGGGCAGAATTCAAGAGATGATTCGCAGGACGTGAAAAAAATACAGCACACCCTTCTTGAAGACTCAGCGTTGCCTTCAACTTGTTAAGGGGGGCGAAGATCTACAGTTGAAGAGGGTGCAGCCAGGTCCACTCACCTTTAGTCCTACGTTGCTGGCGCTGCCATGGGTGATGCCGGGGCTTATCGTCGTGCCAGCGCTGACCTCGACGTTATACTTCCGTCGATACCGGTCCTCAATCATATGGGTGACGGTACCGCATGTAATCATGCAAGTGCTTATTTATGGATCCTCCTTGTTTGATCGAACGTAAAGAGATGAGAAATAAATAAAATTTACTACATTTCGAATCTATTCACGTTGAGACCAACTGGTGCAACTTAATGAATGGGTTCCCTGGCGGACCGTTGGGGGATAGCCGGCAAGCGTTGCAGCTTGATCCTTAATAATTGTATAATGCAAATAAGGTGAAACTAATAAGCTAGCCTGCGTTGGCAGCACGATACGCTAAAAGGAGAAAGGTATGAAACGCAAAATAGCTGGTGCAATCATTTTCGTGGCCTATATCGTTACCTTGTCAGCCTGCCATACTGTAAAAGGTGTCGGCGAGGACATGCAAAGCGGTGGGAGAGCGATAGAGAATTCTTCGGGTAGATAGTCATAGCTGCTGTCTAACAGGTTTTATCGACGCGGGGGAGGCCTGCTCTGCCGACAGGTTTTCCCCTTTTCGTCCAGAGAGGGAGGAGACCTCAGGGGCAAAACCGCTGGCAATTGGCTGGATAACAGGGTAAAGTATTTCGCTCTTCGGCGTGGAAAGCGCGGAGTTTGAAAATGAGGAAATGATACATGGCGTCACTTGATTTCGAGCAGGAAAAAATTCTCTTTAGGAAATACTACGAAAACAACCACGATCAGTTAATCGAAGCCAAGGACGCTTATGTCGGCATGATCAGGACGCTGATCAGTGAAAGCGGTGTCGGCGAGGCTACCAAGATAGAAGGGCGCGTCAAGGACAAAGAGGAATGCATCAAGAAGTTCCAGCGTAAGTACCAAGGTAAACTTGAGGCCGACGAACAACCTTACCAGATTCGAGACTTCATATCGGACCTCATAGGAGTAAGGATCGTCTGCCTGTATGAAGACGAGGTTCCCGTGGTGTCGGAATTGCTCCAGCGGCATTTCACGATACTGAACGTTACCGACAAGACCTCTGCGGTGGAGAGTACGGAGGACTCCTTCGGCTACAAAGGCCTGCACATGGATCTGACGGTTCATCCGGATATCGCTTACCACGCCAAATCCACGGCAATTCCCGAGATTTGCTTCGAGGTGCAGATCAGGTCCCTGATACAGGACGCCTGGAGCATGCTAGACCACAAGATCAAATACAAGAGATCGATACCGACAGATCTCAAGCGCAGGATAAATGTCCTTGCCGCGCTATTTGAACTGGCCGATAGGGAATTTAAGGAGATCAGGAACGCCACACTCGACCTTATGCAGCAGGCGACAGTGACCCAGATAGAGTCAGCCGATGGCGTCGTGGAAGCGTCAGGGCAGGCGGTGACATTCGGCGTTAAAACGATCAATGCCTTCAACTTCCTCCCAATAGCGGGGCATTTCTTCAGGGATTTTCCCTTTGACGACGAGAAAGTCGACGATTTCGTCCAAGATATACTGGAGCGGGACGCTACATTGCAAAAGGCCGATCTGCACCGGTGTCTGAACGAAAATCTGAAACTTGTGAGGGAATATAGCGAGCAGGTAAAGGCGGAGAACCCTAACCGCACGTTCACCGCCTATACCTCGATAAGACACTGTCTTTATCTCTACAACCAAGACAAGTTCGAGCGGATCCTGTCTAGAAGAAACAGGGAACGCTTTGCGGCATGGCTGAAAACAAACCAGGTGCAGCCTGTTACTGCAATTTCCTGCAACAAGTAAAAGAAAAGCCTCCCTGATCCAGGGAGGCTTTTCTTTTAACACATATTGAAAGATGTAAAAGGCCCTTCGCTAATGTGCGGACGTCTTACGCCTGCGTGTGAAGACCCCCGCCCCAAGCAGCCCTACCCCCAGCAGGAGAATGGTTGAGGGCTCGGGCACTGGCTCATAAGTCACCGTGAGGTCCGATTGCACTATGTAGAAGTCTCCCAGCAAGGAGGCGACGGTAACCTCGAATTCCCCATCCTTCAACGCTGAAACGTCCAGCCCATACTGGTAAAGACCTGTGTCGACGGCCCCGATATCCCATTGCCCATCTTCAGCGAATCCAATGCCCAACTCCCAGCTGAACGGATTGAGCAACCTGTCCACCTCGTCGTCATACAGGGCAAGCGTCAGTGTCCCTAGCATGATTTGCTCTGCAGGCGGAGCAAAGGTGAAAGAGTGTGTCCAGGTGACGAAGTCTCCGGTGCCGTCGAGTTTGTTGACGGTTCCTGTCCCGAATGCCTTAAGATCTTCAGTGGCAATGGTGCCGGTCGCCGTGAATTGCGTGGTGTCGGTAAGGGTGATTGGCACTGCGTACACGGTGCTGGCCAACGACAGCGCTGCAATAAGAGTGATAAAGAACGCTTTCATGGTGGCTCCTCCCTTTTCATTTAGTTGATAATGCTAGGATGCATACCTCGCGCCATGCTGATAACCTATGGAATTCACGAAGAACCGTCATACAGGATGCGTCTACTGTAAAGAATGGCGACAGTGGGCTCCCTGCGCTCAAAAGGCCGATAAGCGGAAAAGGTAGGTAAACATTGGAGGGGAGGCTGTGAGATGCATGTGTAAAAAAAACCGTCAGTGGTAAAAGGGGAGTAACTCTCGCTAAACCACCTAGAGCTTCCTTGCTGTAAAGATCGCTCTTAGCGGCGCAGGGTGTCCTTCGATCGTCTTTGCCGCATCATCCGGATCAAGAAAATCCGCCAGCGACTCAAAGCGCATCCACCCGGTCGAGCGCTGTTCTTGGCGGCTGGTGCGGTTGGTGTCGACGCATGCAATGTCGGTGAACCCGCAGCGCTTAAGCCACAAGGTCACCGCCGCACTCGAGGGTATGAACCACACGTTGCGCATCTTTGCGTAACGACCAGGCGGCATGAAGATGTGTTCCTGATCCCCTTCAACGATCAGCGTCTCCAGAATCAGCTCTCCCCCCGGGCGCAGGCACCCCTTGAGCTCGAAAAGATGATCCAAGGGGGAGCGGCGATGGTAGAGGACACCCATGGAGAAGACGCTGTCGAAACAGGCGAGATTTGGTGGGACCTCCTCTATGCCTATGGGGATGACATGATGCTGCGGATCGCTAAGGTAGCGTTGCATCACCTGGAACTGCTGCACCGAAAGCAGGAACGGTTCGATGCCGAGCACGAATTCGGCGCCGTTGCCGCGCATGCGCCAGCCGTGATAGCCGTTGCCGCAGCCGACATCTAGGACCCTGCGTCCCGCCAGGGGCTGAATGTGCGGCAAAAGGCGCTCCCACTTCCAGTCGGACCGCCATTCGGTATCAATGTCGATGCCGAAGAAATTGTAGGGGCCTTTGCGCCAGGGGTGAAATGCCTGGAGTAATGCGATCAACTCTTCGCTTTTGACTTCGCCTAGATCGTCGCTGTTGCCGATGGTGACGTTTTCTCGCAGCTCGACCCGGGACGGGCGTATCTCCGGCAGAGAGCTCATGGCGCTCAGCCAGCCCCCCATCTTGGCTGTGCTTTCCGGTGCCAGTTTCTCCGGCAGGGTGCCTTGCAACTGCTCTGCCCAGCGCTCCTGACCCATTGCTGCGAGTTGTGAATAGAGGGCGTCGTAGCTTTTCATTTAAATGCGACCATCGAGGCAAAGTTGAAGCATTGGAACCAAAGTTCTGAGGACGAAAATCCGCCTTCCTGCAGCCGCTCCTGGTGACACGCGACGGTCTCGGGGATCATCACGTTTTCAAGAGCCGAGCGCTTCTGACTGATTTCTAAATCGCTGTAGCCATTGGCCCGTTTGAAGTCGTGATGCAGTTCTACGTGGAAATGCTGCCGCTCCGGGTCGCTGTAGGCAATCTTTTCGGAGAGGATGAGGATGCCGCCGGGGTTGAGCCCTGCATGGATCCGTTTGATCAGCGCTAGGCGCTGCGCCGGGGGGATGAACTGCAGCGTGAAGTTGAGGACTACTACCGAGGCGTTGTCGATTGTGACGTCCTTGATGTCGGCACAAAGAAGCGTCACCGGAACGGTTGGCACGCAATCGCGCGCCAAGAGTTCTCGGCCGCGCTCGATCATGGCCGGGGAGTTATCGACGGCGATGATGTCGCACTCCGGCTGTTTGATCCGCTGGCGCATGGAGAGGGTGGCTGCGCCTAGGGAGCAGCCGAGATCGTAGCAGTGGCTCCCGGGCTGGGCGTACTTGGCGGCGAGGATGCCGATGTTGGATATGATCATCCCGTAGCCTGGGACTGAGCGCTGTATCATGTCAGGAAAGACTGCGACTACCCGTTCATCGAATTTGAAATCGATCATTTCCCGCAGGGGGGCAGCAAAGATATCATCGGTTTTCTTATGCACCTTCTCGTGATCCTTTTAAAATTGGGCGTTGGGGGGAAAAGAAAGTGGAAGATTAGCTGGTTTGGCGCGGAACATCAACCCCTTGTTGCGGCGGGACTTTATTTTACTCCCCCCTCTCAGCTTGAACAACTTCAACTCGGGCCCTCCCTGCCACTGCGGCAGCCTCGCGTCTGGCCCCTCGATCCTCACCAACGGAGGCTCGCGATCAGCCAGTTCATTGATCTTCGCCCAGAGCGTGATGTCCCCTCAGAACTGGCCGGTACTCTCTGCACACCCCCTCGCCGGTGAACTGCTGGATGAACCGGGCACGGGTCTCTAAAACGGCATCATCCGACCATCCCGGCTCGCGGGGGGGGGCTATTTCCCGAACACCTTCCGCAGCAATTCCGTTCCCCTGGCCGCCGGGTCGGTCCGTATCTTCTTCTCCTCTTCCCCAAGCATGGTAAATAGGCCGTCAACGGCCTTGCCGGTGACGTAGCTGTCGAGGTCCAGCGACTCGACCGCCGCGGAACCGAAGGGGACGGCCTGGAGTTTCTTGAGGACCAGCCCATAGCTGTTGGCGACACCGACATCCTGCATATTGGAGGTCACCACCGGCTTAAAGGCGGCGAAGATCTTGTCACCGGTCTTGCTTCGGAAGTATTCCGTGGCGGCGGTATTGCCGCCGTTCAGGATCTGGCGGGCATCGTCGAAAGTCATCTGCTTCAGCGCCGAAACGAAGTAGTCAGTGGCCATGGGAGCCGCCTTCTCAGCAGCGCGGTTCATTCGCAACTCGAGATCGTCCACCTGTTGCTGAAATCCGAACCTGCCTAAGAGGCTCGTGGCGGTGCGTAGTTTCTCGGGGACGAGAATCTTGATTGCCTCGTTGCCGAAGTAGCCGTCGCGCTGGGAGACCGATTTGACCGCCCTGGCGGTGCCGGTGGCGAGCGCCTCCTTGAGGCCCTTGACGATGGTGGAATCATCCAGGCCGCTCCCTGTGCCGCGGAACTTTTCTATTCCTTGGGTCAGTGTGTCCATGAAACCGGCGCAAGCGGATGCCGGGAGGGCAACAAGTGTCACAACTGCGAAGAGTGCATAAAATATATGCTTCATGACGCGCCTCCGAATTGGGGTCTTCCGGCTGCTTAATCTTGATGTGACCGAGTATATCTCATTTATTCAGAAACCCTGCTGCCTTTTGACAAAAATTGCGCATTGATGGATTGCGTTAATTCTGGAACAAACCGCTGATCACGCCTTTTAAGGTAGAGAGCTTGTACGGCTTCTGGATGAAGCCGGCCAGCCCCTTGCCGGCGAATCGCTGGGTCACCTCCTGCTCGTTGTAGCCGCTGGACATGATCACTTTCACCTCCGGGTCGAGCAGGCGCAGCTCCCGGAAGGTCTGCTCCCCGTCCAGGTGCGGCATGGTCAGATCGAGGAGGACAGCAACGATCCTCTCCTTCTGCTGTTTGAAGAGCTCCAGCCCCTCCCTGCCATCCAGCGCGGTGAGCACCTCAAAGCCCAGTTCCTTCAGCATCTCGCTCCCAATCCCGATCACCGTCTCCTCGTCGTCCACCAGGAGCACGGTCCCCTTTCCCTTCCAGCCGTCCTCGTTGTCGCCGTAAGCCTCAAGGAACTCCTTAACTCTCTCCCCGGCCGGGAGGAGCACCTTGAAGGACGTTCCCTGTCCAACTTCGCTGTACACCTTGATCGCCCCCTTGTGCCCCCTGACTATGCCAAGTACAGCCGCCATGCCGAGCCCTCGGCCGGTGAACTTGGTGGTGAAGAAAGGATCGAAGATCTTCGCCACCGTTTCCTTGTCCATGCCGCAGCCGGTGTCGGCGATCTCGAACCAGATGTAGAGCCCCTCCGGAATCTGCTCGTTGAGCCAGAAACTGTTCAGATACCTCCGGTCGCACTGCATGCACCCGGTGCTCACTGCGATGACGCCGCTTTTCTCCCCTATGGCCTCGGAGGCGTTGATCACCAGGTTCATTATGATCTGGCGCAGTTGCGTCGCGTCAGCGTCGATCATGGGAATCCTGGCGGCCAAGTTGAAACGCAGGACGCAGCGCTTAGAGATGGAGATCTCCAGCATCTTGGTCATCTCCTCGACCAGGCGGTTCAAATCGATTGGCTCAACGAGGAACTTTCCCCTTCCGGAATAGGCGAGCATCTGCTTGGCGAGATCTGCGGCGCGCGTTGCCGCCAGTTCGACCTGGTGCAGGTTCTCGCGCACCGGCGATTCGCGATTCAGCCGCAGCAAGGCGAGGTCCGTGTGCCCCATGATTGATGTCAACAGATTGTTGAAATCGTGGGCGATTCCCCCTGCCAAAACGCCCAGGCTCTCCAGCTTCTGGGCGTGCAAAAGCTGCTTCTCCAGGTTCAATCGCTCCTCTTCGCCCCGCTTGCGTTCGGTGATGTCCATGAAATCGACCACCAGCATCGCCGGACTGCTGCGGTACATCTGCACGCTATAGGTGCCACGGATTAAGTTGTCGTCGAAGCTCCTTTCAAACGATTGCTGCCCGAGTTCGCCCTTTGCCACCTTGCGGCAGAGCTCCGAAAAGTCGCTGGCCGCCAGAAGCGGGAATGCCTCCTCGAGTGTCTTGCCGATAAGGTCGCCATGGGAGATCCTGAACATCCTGTCCGCGCTCGGGTTGCCGCCGTTGAACACCAGTTCGCCAGACGCCGCCAGCTGGTAGAAATGCATAGCCAGCGGGGAGGACTCAACGATGCTGCGGAAGCTCTCCTCGCTTTGGCGCAGCGCCTCTTCCATCGCCTTGCGTTCCGAGATGTCGCGGGCGATGCCGCAGTTGCGCTCGACATCCCCGTGCCGCACGTAGTTGACGCTCACCTCCACCGGAATGAGCCTGCCATCCTTGGCACGGTGAGTGGATTCGAAACAGACCGTCCCAACCTGGCGCAGCTCCTGGAATTGCTGCTGCAACTCCTCCAGGCTCTCCCCCGGGTCGATCTCAGGAATGGTCATGCCGAGCAGTTCCTCGCGGGTGTAGCCAAGTTTGAGGCAGGCCGCCTCGTTCACATCGACCACGCGCCCGTCCGGTGCGGCCCAGAAGATGGCATCCGAGACGGCGTTCACCGTGACCCGGGTTAACTGCAGCATCTCCTCGGCCAGCACACGCTCCGTGACGTCCGACGCGGCCCCGTAGACAATCAACTCGTCCTGGCAACTCCCCAGCTCGCAGCGGCAGGTGTCTGAGATCCAGCGCACGCTCTGGTCTTTGGCGATGATCCGGAAGGTCAATTCCCTGGTCTCCCCGGGACGCAGGCTCTCCAGTTCTGCCGCCGTCGATTCCCTGTCCGCCGGGTGCACCAAAGGCATCCAGCAACCGAGTTGGTACATCTCCTCGATGTCGTAGCCGGATATGCTGCCGAGCGCCCCACCGATCCACTCGATCCGATAGGGAGCCCCCAGTTTACGCGAGCACCGGTGCACGTAGTCCGAGGTCAGCGCCGTGAACTGACGGTAATTCTCCTCGCTTGTGGCCAGTGCCTCCTGTATCGCCTTGCGCTCCTCTATCTCACCTTGCAGTGCCTCCGTCCCCTCCCGCACTTTCTGGCGCAGGTTTTGGTTGAACAGGTAGAGCAGGGCGAGGATGATGACGGCCGACAGCGAGAAGCTGGCGGCGACCAGCGCGGCCAGAAGGTCATCATCGATGGGGATCCGGATCGATTCGATGGCGCGAATGACACCCGCCTTCTCGTTAAATCCCCCTTCGCCCTGGTAGAGCGCCTGCAGTCCGCTCGGGGCGTCCTCACGCTTTCCGTGGCAGCGCAGGCAGGGCTGATTGGTTTCCAGGAAAGGCTTGGCGTAGATCAACTGCCTGTGGCCGTTGACGGTGACCACCTTGCTGTACTCCTTGAGGCTGCGGTTGGAGTTGAACAGCCTGATCAGCGCCTCTTCCTGCTCGTCGGCACGGCTCACGGGGTTGCGCGGGTTGTTGGAGGCGAGCTTGTAGTAGACGGGAGGGAGCCCCTCCTTGACCCGCGCCTCGTTGAAGAAATCGTGCATGACGCGTGTGATGTAAGAGGAGGAAAGGATCTCCGGTGCGTAGAAGTTCTGGTCTATCATCCCCTTGTCGCGCGCTTTATAGTAGGTCGGATGCATGACGCGCTGGATGTAGGCATGGAAGCCGCGGTGGGAGAGCATGATACTGCGGAGGTTCTCCTCGGCCTTTTGCACCACGTATTGGGAAACAGCAGTGTAGGTGAGGATGCAGATCAGCGATGCCAGTGCCAGGGCGAGAACAATCTGCCGGAAAAGTTTCATCAATCCTCCGCCTGGGATGCTATCGAATCGGAAACACAGTGGTGTTCCATGATTGGCGCATTCTACACCGGATTTTGTAGTAATCCAAGCAAATGCAGATCACTGCGTTTTAACTGACTGAAATAGCTGAATACGAGCCCGCGTTCATGCCTATCTGAAACGGATTGTGCCAAGGTTGAGGGAATGGACGTCTTTATTGCAGCAGGATAAAGGAGGCGGATGATGTATGACTATCACCAGCACATGGAACGGGGGAGCGACACAGATAGTGGGGGGATGCGCCCCCCCCACTATTGCAAGTACCGGCGGTAGGAGGTGCTACTTGAGCGGCAGGTAGATGTCGGTTATCAACTCGTGCTCGGCCACCTCGGGCATCAGGTTCTGGTAGTGGAAGAAGAGCGGGAAGTCCCGTAGCTCCTCGCCGCTTTTGGGGAACCAGTCGCGGTAGAGCGGATAAACGCTGTCACCGATCCGGTCGTGGGAGCCTAGGTGCCGCGCCACCGCGCACCGGCCGCCGGGGATCAGGCCGTTGAACACTCCTTGCGGGTTCTCCGGCACCTCCTGCAACACTTCACCGCAGATGTCAAAGCGGAACTCTTCCGGTTCGACAATCGCGGGATCGTCGTAGACCAGGCCGAAGGTGCGGCACTGCTTCACCGGTGAAAGCCCGCTTTGCTTGCGCCACTCGATGAATTTCAGCGCCGAATCGTCCAGCTTCTCCGGCGCGCCCCGGTGGGCTAATATCGCGATCCGCGTCTCCGGGAACTCCACAATTTTCACGTCCATGTCTCCTCTCCTTTCGATGGGCGGCAGCCGGAAGCGCTCCCTCCAGGGCTGCCATTTGGGTGATTTTCTGAATTGAGAGGGGGAATGACCGAACATCTGCTTGAAAGCGCGGGCAAACGCTTCCGGGCTGTGGAATCCGGCGTCGAGGGCAATGTCGATGATGCGCTCCTCCCGGCGGTAGGCAAGCCGGTATGAAGCATGCTTAAGCCGCAGCAGCCGGATATAGGCGAAGACCCCGATGCCGCTGTAGAGCGAGAATTGCCTGTGGTAGTGGAACTTCGAGAAATGCGCCACGCGGCTCAACCGCTCCACCGTCAACGGCTCGTCCAGGTGCCGCTCGATGTAGCGCAAGACCTTATCGAACCTTTCCGCGTATGCCTGTGCCTTGTCCATCTCATCTCCCCTCTCGATTCGTGGCACATCCTACCCCAATCTCAAGAGAGAATCCTGACCGAAATTGCTAATATGCATTCGTACTCTAGGGAGCGGGGATGCTGGTCACTAATCCAGTCTCTCTGTTGATTCCAATCACGAAATCTACAGGTGCTAATCCTGATCCCCTTTACCTCTACTTAAGTGACCGCCAAGATGGTTGCTTTGACGTTGCCTCCCATTGCTTCATCCATCACGAGGCTAATTATAAGATCCGCTTCGCTCGGTACCCATTCGTGTATGACCGCGGCTGCCCTGTCGAAATCATCCATAGTGATTGCGCTGGAACTGCGTACGCAGACAAGGAAACCGGAAGCTGTATCAATTCTGAATTCTTGCCCTTGCAAGCGCTTGAAAGCGCCAATTGCCGCAAGCGGCGCACTTTCAATGGGGGCCACCGCCACGCCCATTCTCCCCATGGAGCCCGCTGTCATGACGGATCTAACGTCGGCAAAATCCACGCAGATAAGTGAGTGATGCAGGATGATGTCGACGACTGTGGCGGGGAGATGTCTCATCGCATACCCGTTCCATCCGGTTGTTTTGCCGCCACCAGCGGGAGGGGTTGCGGCAAGAGCTTGGAACGAGACATTCCATAGGGACGACACCACCTTTGGGTCCGGTCGCAGGATCGTTGGATCCGGGACGATGCCTATGGTAAAAACATCACACTCGCGGGCGGAGGCACCCATGGCTTCGAAAACAGGCAGGCAGGCGGGGTCGTCGAAACAGGTGAGGAGGAACAGCAAGTCGCACGAACGTACCAGCGCGAGCAATTCTGCGAGAGCGCTTCCTTTTCCGGTCGAGTCGAAGACGACTTGATGGCATGAGATCTCTGGCGTGCCATGGGAGAGAATAGTGGTGATGCCTGCCGCAGTTGGGCCGATTCCTATTGCGACTATACGGGTACCCTCGCAATGGGCGGCAGCACCCAACGTGGGGAGCTGTGTTCCTCTTCCAACCTGCCGAATGAGCAGTTGGCCCATGAGACCTGGCATTATCGCAGCTGTGAGGAGCCCAGTCCCCATCTCCTGTAAAAACTCGCGACGTTTCATGACTCTTCCTCCTGCCCAAATGTAACAGGAGAAAGCGACACAATGTGTCGCTAAAGGATAGTGAGGGCCGTAACTCAACCAGCACCTACGTCCCCGCCAGTATTCGTCCGTCTTTCGGCGATGGCTAATCTTTTAGTTGCTCCACTATCGCCTCGATGCTCTTCACCTTTTGCAACTGAACCATCGGTAGGTTGTCTTCAACGTTCATGTTGTACTCGCCATCTACCAGTATCATTTCTGCGTAAGGACCGGCGATGGCATTGGGAACGTTGCCGCTTGGAGGGGTAAAGGTGAGAGAGCTCGGCGAACCTATCTTCTTCAATCTGACCTTGTCTAATCCTTGCTGCTTGTAGTTGTCCGACTTGAGTTCGTTGTAGGTCACCTTTAGCTTCCGGCCATCAGCAGCCTTATAGGTCAGCCTGACCTTGACGGGAACATTGTGCCCTCCGCGCGTAAGTTTCATGAACTGATAAATTGAGGAACTTCTGTACGAGGCGCTTGAAGGACTGGAGACTACGCCGCAGTATTCCGGAGTAAGGTCAGCCAGGGCGGACTTTTCGGTGAAACAGTAAAGCTGCTCGAACTGGCCGTTGGACGGCTCCTGCCTGAAACGTTTGTTGAGTGCGATGAGATCCTCAAAGTCGCTGGAAAACTTGGAAGTCTGCTTCATCGTCTGTATGAGCTCGCCGACGAAGTCGTGGTCCCAAGTTATTTTAAGCGGAATCCTGACCGTCGCAGTTTTGGTGGCGTCGCTCACAGATTCCAAGGACACCTCGCCGATGGAGATGCGGTAAGCCTGAGAGGGAAACTTCTTCACCACGTCGTCCAATAGGGCCTTGCCTGCCACGGATTCCTCGTTCTTGCTCCTGTCGGTATCGAGTTTTGACAAAGCCTTCGCGAAGAGACCTTCATCAACCGTCTTCGTGGCAATGTTGAGCTCGTTCAATTTACGGACCAGCTTCGTGCTGATGATAGTTGCTTGGAGCTGAACCGAGATTAAACCGTCATCTGTCTTATTTGTCGACAGGACCTTCGTTTCCTGTGCATAGCCCCCGCTGTGGCTCAGGATTTCATCCTTGATCAAAACGCTGTTGCTTACCGCGGTCTCGGACTTGATGTAGGTCCCGACGACTTGTTCTACAGCGTTGCGGACTGCGTTTTGCCGTGCCGCGTCGGCGGTCATCCCGACACCGGTCACAATTACCGTCTCAGTTTTTTCGGGGACGGGACCGGCTGCAGCAACCGACACAACCAGCAGCAACATGGTGATAAAGGCGGCAAGAGACTTAAGCATGTTTTCTCCCCCTGCAAATTGGAGTTTAGGATCTGGATCTGAAATAACTGATTGTGGCGGACGGAATGATGTCGGTGAATGGCAGTAATTCTTCAGTAAAGGCGAGTTTAGCTCCGTTGCCACACAACATCCTGACCAGGACTGCAGCGACCGGTGCCCAAGCAATGTCCCCGAGTTCGCCTGCACCAGGGACCGCATAAGTTCCCATACCTGCTAGATCAATAGCTATGCACAACAAGAGCTTCATGGCTTCTCCGTAAGTCTTATTTGCATCAGAAAGGTTGTGGCAACAGCACAGTAAGGGTATCGGCACCAAGGCATGGCCCTTGAGGTATTTGTTCGATTGATAGAGGGGATAGACCTGATTAGCACAAATAGGTGAGGGGGTAGGGGGGGTAATGGCGGAGCACATGGAAACGCAATGATTCGTGTAATTCGTTAGCCGGTCCATGGGCCTAAGTGGGATTTGACAAAGAGAGGGGATTTCCATGTAGATCCCAGGTACAAGGGCGCCACGAGGTATAGGTCAACGGAGTCGGTGGAAAAAGCTTTTTCTCCTATGTCGTACTCGGCTCCAAGTGTAAGATCCCTGAAGAGCGCGAAAGGCATTGGTCTCTGCCCCCTGCCATGCACGGTTTGATGGGGCAGGGCAGGGGGACCCAGCTACGCCTCGATTTGCAGCACTCCTCTGACTGGATCCCAGCGTACGTCGCTGTCGGCGTCTACCGTGCCGGACCACAGCAGTTCGCCGCCTTTCATGACCCTCAGTTGCCGCTCTTCTACGGGAGCGTCTATTGCCTCCAGCATCTCCTTCGCCTTGATCAGGACTTTTTCGGCGAAGTCTGCCTCCAAACCTCCGCCCACCAAGGGGACTCCTCGGTCGCTGGGATTGGAGGTCTTGTATTTGTGCCCTACGCTGAATCCTATGGTTCCTCCGTCCTGGAAGAAACGTTGGATGCTTTCGCACAGGATTCGGGCCAGCCGCTCTTGCCCGCTTTCGGAGCGGATAAGCTCGGCCTGATGCGGGTTGCTGGCGAACAGCGGTTCGAGCAGGATGGCGGGCATTTTGGTGTATCGGAGGTTGCCGTCTCCCCTGCCGTCATAGCCTCCAACCTTGATGCCGTTATCCCCTCCCACATGGGAGTTGAATTCGCGTGCCACCGCCGCCGCATACCAGCGCCCCCAGTTTTTGCTGGTGGGGGATGCGTTGGAGCCGGTTACCACCACACTGTAGTCGTCTGTGCCCGTGTAGCTGTTGAAATGCTGCTCTACGTAAGCGACGCAATTGTCGCTGTTGGCCTGACGCTGTCTCTCGATGTAGTCGCCACGGTAGAATTTCACTTTGTACATGAGCAACCTCCTTTTGGGGCGATGCCTCCGCGATCCACCGGCTCTTCTTTGTCTTTCCGGCCTACTTTTTCGGCGAGGCGAAGTACTTGCGCCGTTTGGATTTGTAGCTGGCGGTATCGAAGTGTGAGGGGAGCCAGTCGCGGGTATCCGCCTTGAGATAGCCGGCTTGTCGTTACGGAATTTCTGCTGCTGTCGTTCAAGGAGAAGGTTCATGAGTAACCCTGTCTGTCCCGAAACAGGGGTGCCGATGTACCGGGACGCGCGCCCCATGACCCTCACCTATAAGGGGGAATCGGTGACCTTCGACATGCCGGGGTGGTACTGTGATGAGTCGGAGGAGAGTGTTCATACCGGGGAGGATTTGGAGGTTTCCGACCGCATGTTGAACCACCTCAAGGCCCTCTATGAGGGACTCCTTCTGCCGGAGGAAATCCGCCGCATCAGAAAGAAGCTGCATCTTACCCAGGAGGCCGCGGGGCTTTTGATCGGTGGAGGTCCCAGGGCCTTTCAGAAATTAGGGAGATCTGCTTTCCAGTCGAGCGATCTGGCACTATCGGTACTTACCCCCCCCAGAAAGGCTGCCTGAACGAAGCATTTTCCTCTCACTCCTGAGCGTTGAACGCTTTGTCATAAGAAACGGTTCCGCAGGGGAGGGGCGGCCTGAAGACGAGCGCCTGGAAGTATTCCGGCGGGACGTCGGGGAGGACCAGATTCGGCTCGGCACGGAAGCCGAAGCGTCCATAGTATTCGGGCTCGCCGAGCAGCACGCATCCTGCGGCTCCTTCCTCTTCAAGCACCCTCAAAGCTTCCTGCATAAGAGCTGAACCGATCCCGCGCCCCTGCCATTCCGGGAGAACGGAAATAGGTCCCAAGCCAAACCAGCCGGTTGTCCGATCCGAAACAGAGACCGGTGATACGGCGACATGACCCACGATTTCACCGCCTTCTTCTGCGACTAAAGAGACGGTGAGTTTGCCGGCTTTGCGTAGCGCGTTGACGATGAACTGCTCGGTGTGGCTCGTGTACGGGGTGTTTAGAAAGGCGGCAATGGTGACCGCCTCAATGGCGGCTACATCGGCGGGAGCTTCTTTTCTGATGGCAAGGCTCACTTCATCTCCTTTATGACGTCTCTGAGCGTGGAGAGGTTGTAAGGTTTTTGCAGGAAACCGGCGAGCCCCGTCCCCCCTAGACGCTGGTTGATCTCCTGCTCGTTGTAGCCGCTGGACATGACCACCTTGACGTCGGGCTTTAGCTGTCTCATCTGCCGATAGGTCTGCTCGCCGTCCAGGCGCGGCATGGTCAGGTCGAGAATGATGAAGGAAAATCTCTCTACGTCCTGTTTGAAGAGCTCCAGCGCCTCGCTGCCGTCCATCGCCGTCACGACCTCGAATCCCAGTTCCTTCAGCATCTCGCCGCCTATATCGAGGACCGTCTGTTCATCGTCGACGAGCAGCACTGTTCCCTTGCCTCTCCAACCCGCCTCATCGCGATTTCCACCGTTTGCGGGGTCCTTTGGCTTGCCGCCGGCAGGGAGGAAAACCCTGAAGGCGGCGCCGCGGCCCGGTTCGCTTTTGACCGTGATCGCCCCTTTGTGGCCGCGGATGATGCCGAGCACCGCGGCCATGCCGAGTCCCCGGCCTGTGAACTTGGTGGTGAAGAAGGGATCGAACATTTTCCCTACCGTTTCAGCGTCCATTCCGCAACCGGTGTCGGTTATCTCAAGCCAGACGTAGAGCCCCTCGGCAAGCTGCTCGTGCATCCAGATGCTGTTCAAGTAGTTCCTGTCGCACTGCATGCTGCCGGTAGCTATCGAGATGACCCCGCTCTCCGTGTCGATGGCTTCGGAGGCGTTGATGATCAGGTTCATGATGATCTGGTGCAACTGCGTGGCATCCGCCTCGATGGTCGGCAGCGGGTCGGTAAGTTTGAAGTTGAGGACGGCCTTCTTGGTGATGGAAACTTCCAGCATGTGCGTCATTTCCCTGATCAGCCGGTTCAGATCGATTGTTTCTATCACGAACCTCCCTTTGCCGGAGTACGCTAGCATCTGCTTGGAAAGATCCGCCGCACGGCCGGCTGCCTGCTCGATGCGTTGCAGGTTGTCCCGTACCGGTGACTCCGGGGCGAGGCGCATCAAGGCTAAATCTGTGTTGCCGACGATGGCGGTCAGCAGGTTGTTGAAGTCATGGGCGATCCCCCCAGCCAGTACCCCCAGGCTCTCAAGCTTCTGGGCGTGGAGCAGTTGCTGTTCGAGTTTCAGCCGGTCCTGCTCGGCAAGCCTCCTTTCCGTGATGTCGCGGGCAAGCACGATGAATTGGGTCTGCGGGTGATCCGGCCTTCCCATCGCTGCCAACGAGAGTTCGTACCACCGCTCTCCTTGGGGGAGGGGGAGCGAATAGATCGCGCCGCGATGGCTTCCCTTGGCGACGGCCTCGCCAAGGGCGGTCATTATGACGGCTGCAGCCTCAGGTGGCAGTACCTCTGTCAGCCGCCTGCCTAGGAAGAGCTCCGGCGCGAGGTAGAGCTGGTTCGCGCTGGAATAGCGGGCTTCGTAGATGTGACCTTCCCGGTCGATCCTGAACAGGAGATCGGGCAGTGCGTTGATAGTGGCGTCCAAGTGCTCTTTCGACGCTCTCAACTCCTTCTCGACCTGCTTCAGGGCACTGATGTCCTCGAAGACGACGAAGACCTCGTTGTCGATCAAAAGCCCAAAAATGAGGATCGTCTTCTGCGTGCCGTCCTTGCAGGTGACCTGGTATTCCCGGCGCTCGATGTACCCGTTTTCGGCGGCGGCTTTTTTCATGAGTGCCGTCCACTGGCCGGTCACCTGCTTGCGGTACTCGGGATCGGGGAATGCCTTGAGCCACCACTCTTTGATGTGGGGGATGTCCTGAGGCTGGTAACCGAAGGTCTGCACGGCGTAGTCGTTTATGTACTCTATGGCGCCGTCCGGGTTGACAAGGGCCATGGATAAGGGGCTTTGCTGGATGATTTTCCTCAACCTGTTTTCGCTTTCGGCCAGCAGTTGCTTCTCCTGAACCAGCGATGCCCTGGACTCCTTCATAGCGTCGAGCATGCCGTTGAAATCCTCGGCGAGGCCTCCGATCTCATCCCTGGAGCGCACCGCAACCCTGCTGTCGATGTCGCCCGCTTTGACCTTCAGCGAGGCGGACCTGATCAGGAATATGGGGCTTACAATCCACCTGTCGATGAACAGTAACAGCAGCAAAGACGAGAAGAAAAACAGGGCGGCGAAGCTTATGAGGGACATGATGATCTCGTTGATGTCCTTTTGTATCGGAGCGAGGGACATTCCGACATGCAGCCTGCCCAGGTGTCCGTCGAGGATCGGTTCGGATATCTGTATTATGTCCCCTTCCGTCGTCTGGAGCCTTGTGATGTCGTTGGCCTCCTTCCCGGCCCGCCGGCTCAACTCCTTCAGCGCCACCGGGAAGGTACGGCCGAAGGAGTGGGCGATGACCTCGCCTTCAGCTGTGGTGACATAGATGTAGGAGACGTCGTTTTCGGAGTTGGCGTACTCGCGTAAAAACAGGTCCAGTTGCAGGAAATCCCTGGAGAGGACCGGAGTTATGCACTGGTAAGAGATGGCGTGGGCTATCGACTGGCCGCGCTTTTCAAGCTTCGCTTCCAGAAGCGGCTTGATGAACAGCAGGGCGATCACGATCATGCCGGTTATGGTCACCAGGGAGATGGCCAGGAATATGGCGAGTATCTTCGATCTCAGGTTGAGGGCCGGCTTTCGCATGTCTTGGCTACCGTTCCTTTTGCCGACCCGACACCCATTTCTTCATGTCGCGAACCGAATCGTAGTCCCTGTCTTCAACCGCCACATAGCGTTCGGTCATCATCTTTTCCAGGATTTCTCTCCCCTTAGGGGTGGTGTGGGCGGTGAGCAGGATGGTGCGGAGCTTTTCCTTGACTGAGGGATTCATCGCCGGGTGGGCCACGAAGGGCGGGGTGGTGTAAGGCTCGGACCTGAGGATGATCCGCGTCTTCGCCGTCATTTCGGGCTTGGTCCTGGCGAGGTATTCCCAGATGAGGCTGTCCACGGCAGCTCCGTCGACCAGCGCGCCGGCCACGGCCTGTATCGACTTGTCGTGAGAGCCCGAATAGACGGTCTTGCTGAAAAAGGTGCTTGAGCTGTACCCCTTCTTCGCGAGGAGGTACTCAGGCACCAGCTTTCCGCTGTTGGAGAGGGGATCCGTGAAAGCGAACGTCTTCCCTTTCAGGTCGTCCAGGGCCTTCGCGGAGCTCTCTTTCGGAACGATGATGTAGGAATAATAAACGGCAGCGCCAAAGGCTTTGGGTGCGGCCAAAAGTTCCAGGCCGAACTTCTTGTGACCGTCGACATAGGGGCCGCTGCAGACGATGGCGGCATCGATGTTCCGGTTCTCCAGCATCTTGTTGGTTTCCTCGTAGCTCGGGATGTCCACGTATTCCACGGGCTTGCCGAGTTCGTCGCCAATGTAGTCGAGGAATTCGCGGTAGTAGGCGAGCCCCTCCTTGGGAGTTATCATACCGCCTACCGCGATCCGGATCACCCCAGTTTTCGCTCTGTCAGCGTTCTTCAGGACTTCCCTTTTGCCCAGGTCGATTTTCTTAGGCTCTTCTTTGCTGCATCCTGGAGCAACAAGGAAAGCCAGAGCCATCAGCAACGATATGAACCGGCTGGTCAGCATGATTGGGTCCTCCTGAGATGGGGATGCCCGAGACAGGCTGTAATCTTCTGCATATAGCTTCGGATATTTTCAGGAGAACTTGAAACACTCCTCACTGACAGATGTGACCTGCATAGCTGCAGTTGCATTATATTGAGTACAGGCCCCGATGCAAACTTTCTTCTAATACTCTTAACGGCTTTTCGCTGTGTCAGTAACGTGTGAAAGCAATCAGAAGCGAAATCTTCCTGATAAAGCCAAAGGAGACTCAGGGCGTTGCTGTTTTCCCGATGCAAGGCGGGTATTGAGGGGGGATGTGGCTTAAACTGGGCGTGGGCCGGTCCGGGGAGAAAGGCTACTTCCTTGATGAGGTCTACACGCTTTTGCACGTTCGGCGCAGGCTCCCACTTGGTAATCAGCACCACGGAGGAGGCGAGCTTCGGGCTGCCGGGGACGCGCACGCCGCAAGAAACCAAGGCATTGGGACCTATGCCGATGGCGTCGGGAGTCTCCAGTACTTTCTTTCTTTCTCATCTCCTCGGCGGCGACAGGGGCGAAACTGGACACGACGCGCTCGCCCTGGAGGATTTCCTTGATGAAGAGCTCGTTCTTTCCCTCAGACGCCGGGGACCAGACGACGATGCGCCGGTTGGGGCCGCCGACTTTTCCCAGTTTGGTGATCTTGCCGGTGAAGATAGCCTTCAGCTGCTTCTTGGTCCCTTCTAGATCTTGATGTCGTTGAGAAAGATGACCGTCTGATTCCTGCCGATGGGGACCTCCCGGAAAAGCCCCCCGGCCGGTGCCGGTCCGGTCTCAGCCACGCGCTGGACAGTCGTTCCAGGCTCACGGTGACGACGGCATCGAGGGAGCCGTTTCCCAGATTCGCGAGCTCCGTTCCGGGCCTGCTCTGCACCGTAACCAGGCGCAGCGACGGGGTTTCCTCCTCGAACGTCTCCTTCCCCGGAGCGATCACCTCGGTCAATGCAGCGTCGCCACCGCCAATCCGGATCGTCACCGCATCGTTGGGCGTCTTCTGTGCCGTAGTCCCGCCACAAAGCACAAGGCGACCATCATCATGCCGAACGGAAATGGTAGTTTCATGTACTGAGAGGCCTCTTGACCGCACCCTTGTGAATAAAAAAACCCGCCAATTTGGCGGGTTTAGCAATACCTTGAAATGGTTTGAAATGGTTAATGGCGGAAGCACATGGGAATCGAACCCACCAAGCCGCTTTCTTAATCATCATGTGATTTAGTGGTTTTATGCTGTATAAATAGGTTGTTAGCCGCACTTCTCCAGTCTGTTGGAGTCCGCAGCGGACCGGGGAGAGTCACTACAATTCGCGGTTTTTGGTGAAAGTTTGGTGAAAGTTTGGTGAAAGTTTGGTGAAAGTTTGGTGAAAGTTTGGTGAAAGCCTGTACCCCTCTCATCAGATTCTTTTAGAGAGCACCTTGGCAGAAAAATAACCAATGTTCTCGGAAAGAAATACGTGCGTCCCTACTCCGACCTCATGGTCTTGGCGCCAACCGACGGATGGAGCCCGAGATGCCACGTTGAGGACGGCAAAGTCTGGGAAATTTATGACGCCGCGGCTTGGCAGGAAGTGAAGGGGTAGAGCAGGGGGAATTGTAATTTGTCAGTTTCGCGATGCGACGCGTTTTGTCGTACCCATAGTATATTGAATCACTGTATGGAGTTACGAAAAGGATAAATCGCGATGTCGAAAAAGAAGGTGAGGCATACACACTCGGGGAGTTCGAGGTGGAGACGTTGCTGAATGAGATGCATAACCGGGTGGCAAAGATTGATGCTAATCTCCACCGATGGAAAGTTTTTATTGCGGTTGCCACTGTGATAAACCCTGGGCTGTGCCGAGATGCCTTCAAAATAAGGCCCTGCCGGAGAAGGTTACGCTATATTGGGCATGACGCCTGGGCGGAGCCACTGAGATCACAATTGAACGTCGAAGAAGATAGTTTCTTCAAGTGTGGCAGCATCTACTTTTCCGTTGATTTCAACGGGGCAACTTAT
The DNA here is from genome assembly GCF_014218275.1 of Citrifermentans bremense. Classification (NCBI taxonomy): domain Bacteria; kingdom Pseudomonadati; phylum Thermodesulfobacteriota; class Desulfuromonadia; order Geobacterales; family Geobacteraceae; genus Citrifermentans; species Citrifermentans bremense. The sequence continues at coordinate 3,150,486 of NZ_AP023213.1, read as the reverse complement.
TCAATTGAAGGTTACCTCGAAGGATCCCGGCGGAAACGAATCGGGTTGACGTATTTTGAATGGTTGCCCGACGAGGCTGAAACTGCTGAGATAGACCTTCCCTCTCCACCGGAGAGTTCATGACATTGCGTATTACAAGAGGGGCAGGGGGCGCCCGTTACATGAAATCAACAGGCCTTAATCCAATGCAAACGTTCAACGCATTCCTGTGTGGCGCGGGCAATAGTTTTGCCTGCTCTGCTGCGCGGGATGTCGCCGCTGGGGTGTTGGGAAGCTGCCATCCCCTCCTAATATACGGCGGCGTTGGCGTTGGTAAGACCCATCTGCTGCACGCGGTTGGCAACGAAAGGATCAGGATCAATCCTCTTGCTCTCATACTTAACTTCTCAAGTGAACAGTTCATGAACGAGATGATTCAGGCCTTGCGTGGCAATAAAATGGATCGATTCCGCAACAGCATTCGTACGGTCGACCTCCTTCTGGTCGACGATATCCAGTTCATGGCAGGGAAAGAGGCTACCCAGGAGGAGTTTTTCAATTCCATCGAGGCATTGCAGAGAGCGGGGAGGCAGGTCGTGGCGACTTGCCGCACCATGCGTGACCGGGGGGCTGTAATTGATGAGGCATTGTTGTCCCGGTTGTGTGGTGGGGTGATTGTGAGAATTGAAGCACCGGATCAGGAAACCAGGCTCTTGTTTCTAAGGAAAAAAGCTATTGAACACGGTCTCGATTTATCGGAAGAGGTAGCTCTGCATTTTGCAACTGTCACAACCGGCGACCTGCGCAGGGTGGAGGGGAACCTCGTTACGTTAAAGGCGTTCGCGGCCGGTAGCCAGTTGGAGATTACTGTTGACCTCCTCCGGTCCTTACTGCGATTGGAGTAGGGGGCGGCTACTGCAGCAACAATCGTCTGGAGGGTTGCCACTCAACTGCCCCCTTTCACGGCTCACCCGGTTGTTTCAAAACCAATCCTGTGCATTCTGCCCCGTTTTGCCTCACACTCTTTTAACAAAGTACAATAAAGATCGTCTGCAGTAACTGCTATACCCAGGATATCAAATTGGCGAGCCGCCACTGCGAAGTCGCCAGGAGTAAGGGCTTCAAGGCAGCGCACCTTTTGCTCGAAGCCGCATGCCTCATCTCCAGATCCGGCGAGCCTTAATAACTCCCACTGAAACATGGACCAGCGTTGGTCTGGAGTCAAAGGGTCGAAGCGTACCTTAAAGGCGAAGCGCCTCAGGCTCGCTGGATCAAGCTTCTCCATCAGGTTTGTTGTGCAGATGAAGATCCCGTCGAAGGCTTCCATCTGGGTGAGTAGTTCATTCACCTGCGTCACCTCCCAGCTCCTGTGGGCACCGCGCCTGTCGGCAAGAAAGCTGTCGGCCTCGTCCAAGACGAGTACCGCATCTTGCTGGCGGGCCCGATCGAACATTTCAGCAATATTCTGCTCAGCAACCCCTACATAAGGGCTCAGGATGTCTGAGGCGCGCTGCACCAACAACGGCCTCCCCGCCTGGTCGGCAAGATAACGGGCAAGTTCGCTTTTGCCAGTGCCGGCGGCGCCATAAAAGCAGAAGGTTCCTCTTGGACGAAGCCTTGCTCCCTCGGCCAGTGATGCTACAGGGACATCAGTATTCAGCCACTCCAGACTGTAACCCGTCCGGAGAATATTTCTATTTGGTGTGCGTCTTTGACCAAGAAGAGACGTGCTTCGAAGTAGCACGTTTTCCACCAGATTCAGGGCCAGCTTGTTGTCTCCTTTGCTGCCGATGAGACCCACTTTAGCGGCCTTTTGAAATTGTCCAGGAGTGATCTCATCGTTGGACGCCAGTTGTTCGATCCACGAATCAGGCGGATTGAACTGATCCAGATGATACTTAGCCATGGAAACTCGTACGCCCAACGGCGGGGTCGGAAAGTGGACGGAGTAGTCGAAACGTCTGAGGTACGCCTTGTCGATCTGGTTTACACGGTTGCTTATCCAAATCGAGGGAATGGGGTTACCTTCCAGGGTACGGTTGATCCAAGCCTTGCCATTACCATCAGAGCGTTCTTCATCGCCCATTAGCATGCTGAAGAAGTTATGCCCCCCCTGGAATACGTCCTCAACCTCGTCAAACAGCAGCATGCTCCCCGGGGCGCGGGCTAAGAAGCGCTGGCAAAGGGCGTAGGCACGTAAGCGACTCTCGCCCTTCACGGGATTGCCATCGTTGTCCGAGTAGGATACTTCGTACAGCTTTACCTTCAGCTCGGCTGCAAGAGCCTGTACATACTGGTTTTTACCCACTCCTGGCCTTCCATGGATGAGAATGTTGACCCCCTGCGTCTTGGCGTCCAAGGCGCTAGATAGGTAGCCCGCTAAAAGGTTGCTGTCCCGACGCAGGTGGGGGAAATCTGCCAACGTAAGAGAAGGCTCATCCACTGGCCGTAGGAAACACTCCATAACCTCTGCTGAGTCCCTGTGATCCAGAAGCAGAATGTCCTCCAATCCGTTGATGCATGCGATCTTCTCTTCGAGGTAGCACACACTCCGATTGACTTTCACCAAGCCCGTAGTTACCAGCGGGCCGTCCGGCGAGAGAGCTGAAAGAAGATCCTGTTCTGGCAACCCAGTGATGCGCGCAAGAATCTTGCAAAAAGAAGTGGTCGAGACTTTTTCTCCACGCGGGCTGATCGCACCGTCAAGTTGGGGAAATACCTTCAACCCCGCAGCAAAGGTCAGCGCGGCTTTGTCGGCATCATTTAAATCTAGTAACTCAGCAAGAAAATTAATATTTTTGAACATCGGTAACTGAGAACATAGTTTCTTCCTGATAAGTAGTGCGCGGTGCCTGTGCAGCAACTTTCGGCAGCGCGAAACGGTGATGGTGCCAATGGGTTCTTCATCGTTATCCTCCTCATCATCAGTGGCCGAAGTAGAATTAACCGACTCCATCCCCGTCATCAGGCAAAAATCGGCATCATCAAAGATTTCGGGCCACCTTCTTGGCGAAGTTGGTCTATGCCACCCACAGATGATGGTTAGGTCTATAAGCCATATTCCGAAAAGCGGAAGGTACCTGCTCATTTCCTTGTCAAGTTTCTTCACTAAGGGCTGCCGTCTCAAAGGCCATCGCGCCATACTACACCTCCTGGAATCAAGTCTTTGGAGAAGTATGCGCTCCCGAAGCGACAAGTGCTGTCACATGATTAGGTGTCCCAACTGAGAAAAGAAGGAAAATTAAAAACCCGTCTGCTTAGGCAAGGAGGTTTGGGACAGGTAGTCACGGTATTTGCCGTCCATAACAGAGAGAGTCAGTGCTGTGGCGATGATTTCGGTGGGGGAATGTTTTGAGAGGGCAGTGAGGTTGGAACAAAGAGAAGCAAATGAGGAGTATAGTGCTTCTTCCGCCCGCACCAGGAAGCCATCGAGGCATCCGGAGAGATAGCTTTCAATGTCTGCTTCCTCGGGGATTAGGCTTATGGCTCGGGCAGCCTCCTCTAGAAGCGTCTCCAAAGGGGTCCGTATTTCACGCAAGCTTGGTTCAAAGTAATTTGACCACCAGGCGCTTAGCGGATGGCCTGAGGGGAGGGGACGAGTTGCCGGGAAAAAAGCAGGTACCGCGTCAGCCACTCCGAGTTGTTCCAGCCATGTCTTCATGACCTTCTTTGCTCTCTCCTCAGGACTAAGCTCCAGAAGCATTGTCCTGTTGAGACGTGCCAGGTACCTTCCATCCCGTTTAACTTTTATCAGGGTTGCCCGTGCACGCTCTACGGCAGTACCGACTTCAGAAAAATACCCATTGACCTCCCATTCCGGTGGCCATTCACAGATCAATCTTTCCCAAATGTTCCCGTCCCGCCGCGGGGGACGGTTGATCCCGCACCAGAAGTTTTCTCTGAAGAGTTCTTTTTCGGCTGAGGACATGGCTTCAAAATCCACAGCTTCTACCACAAGTACAAAATCTCCCTCATCCATGTTCTTGCTGCTAAGTACCCTGGTAAGCAATTCTCTTGCGCGTTTCTGTTCCCTGGCGACAATACGCTCACGGTCCACCGAAGGGCAGCTAGTGATGAGGTAATACAGCACTGCGGGGAAACTGGAAAATGAAGCGTCACAAAAACGCTCCAGGAGTTCTTGGTTGAGCGCCGAGTCGAGACGACAGGCATTCGCCACATATACTGCTGCAAGGTTCCACTCCCCCATCAGGTCTTCCTGCGGGTTTTCCTCCATTCTGCTCTCCCCAGAGTTCCAGCCCGGCATATCAACGAGGGAGAATCGGAGAGGTTCCTCGCTGTCAAGGTAGTCCTCTCCTGGAGGCAATATCACGCGGGATTCCAGGCCTGGGACCTCAAGCCTAAGGCGGTGAGTCCCACGCTGAAACCTAGTCAGCTGCTCCTGTCGATTTGGAAAGGCACAGAGTTCGGCGATCTCACGCGAAGGGGAGTCATCAGTGGGCCTTTCCAGCACCGTAAGCCTCACCCTGGGGCCGTAGGTAACCTCGAGTGGTAGAAATGTCTCGCGTTCCATAGCGCTGTGGGGGAGCAGGCCAGGTTCTGCCAGTCCCTCCAGCAGGGTGCGGACTAACATGGTTTTTCCGGCCGAAAATTCTCCTACGATGCGGATCGATGCTACAGCATCCCCATAGGTCCGCGCTTCCTGCATCTTGAGACAGAACTCGGCGATGGTTCGGGAAAGTATGGGGCTAGTACTCGCTGGCATTCTTAATCCCTCGAGAGACACTGCAATTGGTTAATGATTTGCTGCCCCTCGTAAAGGCAGCGATCGGCAAAGAGACTCCAACCATTTTCAGCCAGGGAGGGGAGCCCGGGGCCGGACAGGAACCAAGAGAGCCAATCCAGAACAAGGGGTGCTACTTCCCTGATCCGCACTTGCTGCAGTTCCTCCCGCGCCTGTAAAACCCAGATCCCATGGGATAATGCCGTCTTGCAGGCTTGGTACTCTGGGCTGTTTTCTCTGAGAAGCAAGGGGATCAGCAACAGGTGGTGGTTTTTTCGTCCCCAAGATCTCACGTCGGTGTACTGGTTGTCTGCATGGACCCCAGCTACGGTTTCGTCAATTAGATGGGTCGCCTCGGGCCAAAGTTTCGCGTGGTATGCCGCGAGCCCGCCAATTGCACGCCATAGCATAGGCTGGGCGCGTAGCAGGTTGCCGCGGTGCACCGGCATGTTTTCGTCAAGGGCATCATCGAGGATCCTTGCGTAAAGATGGATGGTTGCGCAATCCCGGAGGATAGTCCAAGAGCCCTCACCCACGAGGAAGTCGCCGGCAAGGAGGATGAGCACAGCCGGTGCCGACTCAGCTAGGTCATCTAGGCGCTGTCGGGCCTTCACCTCGCTTGCAAGCCTGGGGGCGTCATCCGGCACAATCCGGTCAATCTCCTCTTTGAGTGTGATGCGCAAGCGGGAGGGCAAATCTGGCTCACTGCTCCTATTACGGATCATAAAGGCCCGCCGGTCCTCACTTGCGATCTCCAGTTCACCAGTCACGGCGATCTCCCTCTTAGCTACCAAAAAGGTTAGGCCGTCGCGTCCGAGACTGGTGACTCTCGTCGGAGGAGTTGGGAGGGGCGTGGTCCATCGCGAGGGCGGTGGCAGTCTTGATAATGAGCTGGGTTAATTCGTCCACACGCCCATCGAGCAGGGAGATCTCTTTGCGGATAGAATCTGAAATTTGCTGCATTTCGCTGGAGAGCCTCTCTAATTCTCTAGACAGCCTTACGTTTTCATCTTGGAGTGCGGCGTTCCTTGCCTCTGACCGGACCGCCGATTCGGCCACCTGCTTCAGATAACCGTCGATAACCTCCGATACCAGGAATCCGTTGAAATCAGCCCCGATCACGGTCGCGCGTACAGCCGACAGCTCTTCATCTGTTTGCATAACTCCCCCACAGCTGTCCAGGCCGTCATGCGGCCAGTATCCCAAGTACCTGACGCAGGTCGTTCGCCTCAGCGTCGAGTAGTGCCAGCTCAGCTTCCTGCCCTGCGGGGCTTTTTCCAAGTCGCGCGGTCAGCGACTCGATTTCTGCCGTCCGCTCCGAGATAGTCTGTTCCACTTCGTCCTGCCAGTACTGCTTGCAGCGTAGCAGCAGCAGTTCGAACATGGGCCGGGTTTGTTGCTCGAAAGCACGCAATAGCAGACGGATGGCCTTTTCGGTCTCCTGCTGCCTGAGCGCCTCGTGCCGGCGCGCAGCCTCCTCCTTGGCCGCTTGCGCATTCGCCTCAGCCCGCTCCTTCAGTGCGGCGATTCGCTGAGCGATCACGGCCTGCTCCCGTCGGCTTTGTTCAAGGGCTAGGCCGGAGAGTTCCCGCTCAGATTCAATGTCCATAAGGCGGTTTTGCTGCCGGATGAACTCAGCCATACGCTCTTGTATCTCATTGAGCGCAGCCTGCTGACAGGCTAGGGCCTCGGGGTCGATGTATTCTAAAGCTTGGTTTTGGGTATCGAACATTCCGCCGATCTTCTCCCCCCAGTATCCAAGCGATAGCATCTCGAGCACCCCGAATTTCTCTGCCAATGGGCGAACCTTGTTGCCATACTGCAAAGCCTTCGCAGTTTTGACACCCTTACTGACGGTTTTGGCCACCTTGCCTGCATCGACAGCAATGTTTACCACTTTGGCCCCCTTGCCGACAATGGATGCGGTCTTGGAGGCTACGGTGGTGGGGTTAACAAAAAGGAGGGCTATGTCGGCAATTTCCCCAACCGTGCGCCCGACTGTGCTTCCGATGCCGCTGCTGGTGATTTCCTCGATCACGTGGGGCAGCGGTGTCGACTGTAGTTTTAAGTACTGCTTTCGGAGCTCTTCCAGCTCCAGCTCTCGCTCGGTCGCCTGCGCCAGCGGCACTGGGAGGGAGTCGCACTTCTGCTGTTCTCTTTTCTGCATGTCCTGCAGTTCAGTGAGCGCCGTCTCCAGCCTCTTAAGCTGCGCTAGATCAAGGAAATCGGAAGCTTCCACCTGTTCAGGCACAGGGAAATGCAGGTTGAGCGCCTGCATCTCACTGGCGAGAAGGTTTATTTTTCCGTAGCTGGCTGAATGCGAGCTGAGGGCGTCGGCGGCCTCAGCCACCGCCCCCCTCGAGTGGTGCTGCGCCTGCTTCAGGAAGGCGTCCCATTGTTCCGTTGAGAAGCGTGCCTCGAGCGGTGCGCGTAGCGCCTCGAGTTTGTCACTTAGCCCCTGACGTATCCGTTCCAGAGCCAGGGATGCCTCCTGTTCGAGCCGATTCTGGTCCTGGTGCTGCTGCTCATAGAGAGAGGTCTTTAACTCGATGAGTTCACGTTTAGAAGCAAGAAGCCGTTCGTGGAGCGCCTGTATGGCCTCCTCACCCTGAACGGAGCAGCACTCCTGCTCTTCCAGATTAGAATCGAGGGCGTTGCGCACTAACGGCTCCAGTTCTGCTTTAAAACGACGCTCTCTGATAAGGCTGGCATCGTCAAGAGCACGTGCCAGGAACTCCAGCACAGCTTCCTTCCCGTGCCCGAACCTGCTTACCCCCTCGAGGCGAACCGTCTTCAGGCCGGCCCCCTGCTGGATGTGTTCCGCCCACCGTGAGAGGTCCGGCACTTGCTGACCTGCGGCCGCGGCGGCCTCAACCTCATCCCAGTGGGAGACCACTATTTTGATCCTTTTACCGTAGCTTCCTATCTCCGCAAGGGTTTCCAGGTCCTCGCTTGCTGGTCCCCTTGCAGGGATCATGTAGACCAGCACATCGGCAAGTCTGATTTGTGCCAGAGTGTAACTGCGGGCCTCCTCCGAACTTCCCCCTAGGCCAGGAAGATCTATGAGTAGTAGCCCCTGCAACCAGGGTTGTGGCAGCTTTAGTAGGGTAAAGGCCGCTCCCTCCGGTGCAGCGATAGTGTACTGTTGGAACTCCACTACGGTGAGGGGAGTGGTCTCCATTGACTGGTTCACCAACTGCATGGCCAGTTCCTCTCCGTACTCGATAAAAGTCGGTAGCGCTGTAGTCTCTTCCAGAGCGGTGGGTAGTATGTTCTCCCCAATAAGTGTGTTGATAAGGCTGCTCTTGCCTGAAGAAAAAGCCCCGACGAGACAGACCTTGAGGGCTTCTCCCGAGTGCAAGGTTCTCGCGCAAAGCGCATCCGCCGACTCCCGCAGCTTCTCCGGCACTAGTTCCATAACCTTATCGAGATCCATCAGTTCCTCCTCGTCTTATTGATCAAGAGCCGCACGCGTCTGTGCTGCGACATTCTCTAATCGACCGCAGGCCTCATGAAGCAGGCAAAGGCGGCGTGCTACCTCTTCTTCTCCTTTGCCGATACTTTCCAGCGATTGCTCGCGCTGCCCCGCTTTGGCGCGTAGAGGTTCCACAAACTGCTCCTCTACGCAGCCAATGAGCAAATCGAGTTGGTCGCTAAATACTTTTTCAACCGCAGAGGCGACATGCTTTTCTAAGAAGGCTATTCGCAGCGTTAGGTCACCGGCGGTCCGTCTTGATAGGGTCTGGTATATCTGCTCAGCGATCTGGACTTTGTCTGCCTCGACTTTTTGCTGGTACTCCTTCTCCTGCCTCTCAAGTCGCCGTAATTCCGCCTCCACCTTCTGCTGCGCCGCCTTCAGCGAGATCCGTTTCTGGGACCGCTTGAATTCTTCCTCTATCACCAATTCCAACCCCTTCTCCCTTTGGGCAAGCACTTCCTTGAGTTCTTCCCTCTCCTTCTGGTAAGCGCGGAGGTTGGAGTCATCAGCATAGGGGACATTGGCGTACTGAGCCGACCTGTACAGGCCGCCGCTGGATACCTTTTCTCTCCGGTTTCCTTGGAGTGGGGATGGCTGAGGGCCAAGGTTGCGGATGTTCCGCTCTGCCCGCTCAAGGGCTTGGCGAGCCAACTCTAACCTCGAGTGGTTCTCCCCATGTTGCATAAGATCCGCATCCAGATCGGCAATGTCTCTCTCACAGTTTTCTTTCATCGCCTGCAGTTCCATGGCCTTTTGTTGGTATTCGACCACTTTTACGAGGTCAATCTCGAAGCTGATGTCAAGGTTCGGGAGGCTGATGTTTATATTGTCCAGAGAGTTGTGGACCTCGCTGACCCTCCTAGTCATCTCATCCTGATAATTGGTCCGAAGGTCCCGCAGGGCAGACTGCAGTTCACTTTTCTGAAGTTCCCAGCGAGCATCGACTTCTTTGGTCACCCGCTCAAACTCCTCCTGGACGGATTCCGGTAGGCCGATCGCACAGGTTCCCCCCCGGGCTGAGCTACTTTCAATCTGCCTCCTTACGTACTGGGGCGTCAGGTACTGCTCCACCCGGTCCCTTAACTCCTTTAGGGGCTCAACCAGCGTCTCGCGGACCTTTCTCGCGTGGTGCATGGCCGCATTGTGGTGCTCACTTCGTGTTTCGTTCTCCGCATTTTTTAGCTCGAGGTTGAGGTTCCTGATTTCCTGCTCAAGCAGTTCCAACTCTCGCCTGTGCTCCTTCAAGTCCTGCGGAGACTCCAACAGGCGTATTTCATCCTGAACCGTGGCTAAAAGAGTGGTCTGGATGTCACCCAAAGTGGCTAACGGCCTCCGTAGGATTTCCTGCTGGGCCTCCTCGCCTGTACAAATCTCGGCGATACGCTCGGCCAATTCATCGATGCGGGATAATCGTCTTTTATCTGGGTCCGGATCACGCCCCCACAGGGCACTTACTCCCATGAGGTTTCGCCTGCTGGTCAGCACCGCTAGTTCCTCCGGAGTTGCGTCCAGTTGGGTCCTAAAGTTGTGCCGAACCACTTCCATTTTGCGGGTATCCAACTCTTCACGCGAAACATTTTTATCCTGTGCGTCTTGGGCCTCCAATACCTTGTCCCACATATTGACCACAGTAATGAACTTGTTGAAATTCCTGCGTACCGTTTCGCGCAGGAAACGCCATTCCGTTTCTGCACCGCCCAACTGGGTGGTGCTTTGCACCCAGACGGCGATGTGGGCCCGGTCGATTGCTTCCATGGTAATGTCATGGTGATGTTTCAACACCCCTTGGAGTCCGGGGGTATCCACGAGGATGAGCCCCTTGTCAAGCAGGGGGTGCCGGGTGAATGCCTCGATGCGGTCTACCTCCAGACGGGCGTCCCGGTGCTCGGTTACTAGCTCAGTTCCCCATTTCTTTAGTACCTGATCGTCGTTCCAGGGTAGGCGTAGTGGAGGCCGGTCCAACTCCTCCTTGAAATGTATGATCACGAAGGGAGTGTCCTCCTGTGGTGGGAGGGCATGGATGAAGGTGTTGATTGCGGTCGTCTGCTCCAGGGCCTCCTGGAGCAACTGCACTCCTAGGAGCGAATTGACCAAGGAAGATTTGCCGCGGGAGAATTCTCCAATGAACGCCAGCCGGACCTGGCTCGATTCGAGCCCTTTAAGGAGGTTGTCGAAGCGGCTGTAGAGTGTTTTCAGTTCCGGATTGCCGCACAGGTCGAAAAGATCCTTTGTTTGGTTGACCAAGGACGTGGCCTGCTGGATGCGCTCGTTTCTCAGTTCAAGGGTGCTGGCAAGTATCTGGTTGACAACGCGTGTAGTCATGCACGCATCCTCCTTTGGGAAATCCTATAGCTTCGGCATTCAGCTAGTGTGTCGCGCTGCCTGCCGGGTCACTGAGCTTGGACGCTCTGCACGAATTTGATTTCCACCCGACGGTTGCGGGCACTGGTCATGTCCTCCGGGTCCAGGGGGCGATCAGGACCGTAGCCTACTACGGAAATCCTCGCGCTTATGTCCTTCTTGTGGAACCCCTCGATTAGTGCCTTTCTGGCTTCCCTGGCACGCCCGGCGGAAAGGGTGTGGTTATCGTCGAAGACTGCGCAGTACAGTTTTGGATCCGTGGCGATGTGGTTCACCGGGTTGGAGTCGCTGTGCCCTTCGATCTGGATGGACAGGCTGCTGTCGCTAAGAAGGGCCTCCTCTGCAATGGAGGCCATCTTCTGGCTTAGCAATGCGCCGGCGTCTGCATCCAGACAGGCGCTGCCGCTGGCAAAAGAACTGTCCTGTAGACGCAGGGTTCCGCGGTCCGGTAATAGTTCAATCCCGTCCATATGTTCCTTGGCAAGCACGGTTTTCAGCGATTTCATTACTTTGGTGATGCCGACTTTTTTCCTCTGCTCGGCCTCGGCACGTGCTGCCACCGATATGAGCACTGCCATAATGAAAAAGAGGATCAGCACGCCGACAATGCCAGCCATGAAGTCGCCTATGGAAATCCATTCACCTTGGGTGTCGTGGCTCATGCTGATGCCGTCCTTTGCATGTTCTCGTGGATCTTCAGCAAGCTCTGCAGGGCGTCGAGCGAAACAGCCTTTATGCCGTGTGAGGCGTCAAGAAGCCCTTCCAGTTTTTGCACAATGGCCTGGTTGGTAACAGGCATGGTCGTTCTAACGCCGTCAATGGCTGCGGTTATCTGCTGCAACTGGTTCATGTCGCCCTGGTGCTCTCGGACCAGTTGGTCCAGCTTGATTGCGATTTCCCCGCCGGCTCCAAAGGTTACTGCGAGATTCTCTGACATGTCGGCGATCTCCGTACTGTAACGTGCACTGTTGCTCGTCATTTCTATAATCTGGTCCATCATACGATCATTGGACTTCTCATAACTTTTGAAGACCAAAGCCATCTGCTCGTAATGTTTTTCCATTTCGATCGTGACCTTGTTGGTTGTCTCAAGAGCATCAAAGACCTTCTTCAGTGCAAGGCCGAGTTGATCGGAAAGCAGATTGACCTGCTTCTCAATGCTGCGGCTGGATTCAGAAATTTTTTCGCCTGCAGCATCAAGTGTCTCCGTTACTTTGTCGTTAAAGCTTAAAATGGTCTTAGTCATTGAATCCTTCATTTCAACGACTGTTCCATTCAACCTTTCGGTTGAGCTATTCATGTTGATTTTCAGGTTGTCGATGGTATCGCTCATATTTTTACTAAAGGATTTGAGCACTGCGTCGATCCTGGTACTCATGGCGTTTACCGTGGTATCGACCCCCTGAATGGAAGATTTAAGACTTTCGTCCATGTCTTCCAAGACCTGACGGGTTTCCTCCTTGAATTCCGTGATCTTATCGGCAAAGATGTTTACCGAACCACCCAGCTTATCCACCTGTTTACCGAAATTCTTGATTACCTTAAGACTCTCCTCAGTATTCCTGCTGCATTCCAGCAGATCAACGAGATTCTCCCCCAGTGTTCTGAGCTCCAGCAGTGTCTCCTGGTGCGATCGCATCGCAACTTCTTCGGCTCCCTCACGAAGGTTCGTTATGGCCGTAATGATGTTGCGGTTCTGGATGCTGCTCTGCTCTTCGTTCCTTTGGGCCGCAACGACCAGGCTCTTCAGCAACTGATTCGTTATTGCCGTCTCCCGGAACTGACGTTCCCGAGCTTCCTGTTCCAACTGCATGACGGTCCGAGCGTCTTCCTTATTCCTGTTGGCGTCATCCTGCAATTCCTTCAGCACCGCCTCAGCCCGTTTCCTGTCGATCTCAAAATACCTTGGGATGAGGACCCTTAGGGCGATGTGAGTCATGATGCCCCAGGCACTGCTTTTGAACTTTAGTCCGATCTCCATGAGCATGGGCTTTAGGTTAGCAATGCTCTTTGTTATATCTGCAGCTTCGGTTCCTGCTTGGCTCAGTTGACCGAGGATCTGGCCTGCATGATTGATCGCAAGTCCGATACCTAGGAAGGTGCCAAGAAGGCCGAGGACGAGTGCAAACCCCGGAGCGTTGTCCACCACGTTGTCCCATCGAGGGACTCGCGCAGCCAGCATGAGATCATGGGCATTCCCGGTATCGATATGCTTGAAGAGCGGGGAACTTTCGATTAGGGCTGGGAAACGCTTCACCACCTGATTAGCTGCATACAGGCTGTACCCCATCCAGCCTAAAAGGATGATGAAGAACAAGAAGTCAAGAGGGCTTCTCGGCAGCAAGAATGCGAGCAGTTGTTGCAGTTCCCCGCTCATGCCGTTACCTCCGCGACTATGTATTCGTTGGTGTTATCTTTCTGTCGTTTGATCGCCCCAGGCATATATAAGTCTGCAAACTGTGTTAGGGTCATGCGGTCCGGTTCACTCAGCACCAGCTTTCGGGTTTTGCGCACCGTCTCCATATCGCGAACCATATTTTCCAAGATCGCCCCTGCGCGATCCATGCGCGCGCGCTCCGCAGCCCGCACGGCTTCCCCGCGGTCGTCGCACTCCGCCTGGTGCAGGAGACCCTCTGATGCTCCCGTTACGATCCTCAGATCCTTGTAGTAGGCAGAGTCATTTTTCTGATGTCCATTGATGGTGTCATGCTCATGACGCATCTTCTCAAGCTGTTCTGTCTGGTTAGGATCCAGTGTCTTCCCGTATTTTTTATAATTCTCAAGGGCTCCTATGCGGACTTCTAGGAGTGCGAGCTGCTTATTGTTATTCTCGATGCACCTGGACATGGCCCTCTCCTCGCCGGTCCAGATCCCGAACAAACGCTCTGAGCCCATGAGTAGTAGGCTTTTTTTGTAGCGCTGTTTCACCATGCTGTCGAACTCCTGGAGTTCCGCCTCGCTCATGTCCTGGTCCATGATGAGCTTGCTCACCAGAGCGATCAGGCGCCGGTCTCCAGGAGATACTTCAGCGATTGAATCGATCTCGCTGAGTCTTTCGGCGATATCGGCAATGAAGGCCATCGATATGTCTACCCTAAGGTATTCCGAAAAATTCGATACAAGCTCGGTGTTTGCCATTTTGAATTTTGTCGAAAGCGTAGGTAGGAACTCGTTCACTGCCGTTGCTAGTGCCATGAGCTCCTTATCGTGGGAAATGTCGATGGGAGGCTCCTGGCGGTGTTCCTCCTCCCGCGCCTTTCTGCGCTGGTACTGGCGATAGGCCTCCTCTTCTGCCTCCTCGCTCTTCTGGCGCAGGTATTCCGTCTTGGCGGCCTCCCACCCCCCTTTGCAGGCCCCCTTTATAGCGCCCCAAAGGCCACCCTCGTGGAAGCCTTCCACTCCACCCTTGATGGCGCCTTTGACCCCTTCGAAAAGTATGCCAAACCAGTTTCTACTCTTTTCGCCCAGGACATTCCTGGTCACGTTGACGATCGCAGCTCCTGCCTGCTTTACTGCCTCAAGGCCGGCCGAAAAAACACCGCGCACACCCGAGGCTACCGCCGAGATCCCGCTAGAGATTGCACTCCCGACACTAGAGATAGCACCTCCAACCGCGCTGCAAACCCTGCTTAACAGGCCCATAACCCCTCCCTAATCGATAATATGCCTGCGTGTTCCTATTTATCTGCTTCAGGCGACGTTTTACGTATCCCGTACATTTCTCGCGTCTTCTGGAGTCTCTCTTGTACATCGGTGCCGACCTCCCGCATGCCGCGGCGCACCAGGTCGAGTGCCTTTAACAGGTGCTCCCGAGTCAAAAAGCTTGAGGCCGGGGCGGCGGTGTTCACCGCCATCGGTAAAGCTAATCTTAGGCATTGCAGTATGTAGCCTCCTGATAGCCCCTCAGATCTCTCTGCCAACTCGCGGATCAAAATTTCCCGCTCATCCCGAAGGGGGATTCCCTCAACTAGGTGATAGGCCCACAACCTTTCGCGGGCGGGTGGGTCCGGGAGGTCGAATCGGATGTGGTGGGAGATACGTCGGCGGAAGGCTGCGTCATAGTTTTCAGGGAAATTGCTGGCGAATGCCAGAATGCCGTGAAAATCATCCATCTCCATCAACATCGTTGAGCGGGTAAGATTTATCTCGGCGTCTACCCCCTGGGTAACGGAAGAAAGGCGTTTGCCCAGCACCGTGTCCGCCTCATCGAAAAACAAGAGTGCCCCCTCGTGGGATGCTTGACGGAATGCCTCACGCAGGTTCTTCGCGGTGTCGCCCATGAATTTACTTTCGAGTTCCGCGAGATCCACCTTGAGAAAGGGCATGGCGAACTCGCCTGCAAGCGCCTCGGCGGCCCGGGACTTACCGGTCCCTGGCGGACCGTAGAAGTTGAGCACACACCCCTTGCCAACCGGATCGACAGATCCGAACCCCCATTGCTCATAGATCATGGAGTGGTAGCGGACTTTGGTAATTGCCTCTCGAATCTCGTTGGTAGTCGAGGCAGGAAGGATCAGGTCTTTATCTAGAAGAAATCTTGGGACTTTTGAAGTGAACTTGACGGGTGGAGGATCCGCTTTATCCCGTTCTGCGACGTGCTCAGGGGGGTACTTTCTCACCAAATTCTGGGCGTCAGGCAACAGCCCGAGATCTTCTGTTTCAGTATTCTCCAGATCTTCTGCCACCCGTTCCTGCTTTGTCATGTGTTCTCCTGTACCCAGCTTTTGTCATCCTCTTGTGGGTGCCGCTCCAACTTGGGCCCTAAAGTGACATGCTGACCGGCTTAGCCCCCTGGACGTTTTTGGGTTGGATTACAAGGGAAACCGCCTTCCTTAGCGAGAGTTCCTTGTCATCGAGGTCAGTCGCTAAGGCGTAATCGAGATCAAATCGCGCGATAGCCTGACGAAAGCGTTGGAATAACAGGTCCCGGTCGCCTAATTGCCTTTTGGTGGCTCCGAGCATCCCTCTCATCACCGCAAGATCGATGAGCGTTGAGGTAAACCAATCCACATAACCGGCATATCCCATCGCCCAGACCAGGCTAGTTCCAGTGATCGCTTCTTTGAGAAGGTCGACCTGCATCCCCGCAAGGCAAGACCCAATGATTAGCCCCTCGATGTTGGAGCAACTGGCGCATGACTTGATCGCATCGATGACAGCTGTCAGGGGGACCTTTCCGATCATTCGGGTGTTACCATGAGAGGCAATGTAGAGAAAAAGGCGATTGAACCTACTAGTGTTACTGAGGTCTTCTAGCGCGAGTCTGAAGCTTTTTCCTTCATAGAAGGTGGTGTGGTAGACCTTTACATTGTCATCGAGGCGCTCCAAGCCGTGGAAGAACGGGAAGACGGACGCTCTCCCTGGGTTCTCATCGATCTCCCACCATGGGCTTTCCAAAATCATTAGAGCAGTTTTGGCCATACTGTTCCTCCTCAAGGGGCACTTTGTTGTGCGTATCCGCCTCTCAGAGAATATTTTTCGGCCCAACCACTAGAAAATTGATGTTTTTATATGGGGACAATTGTCCACAGAGGCTATGGCCGATAGAGGTGACCCCACTTTTGAGGCGACCCGGATGTCTCTGGCGCGCATACTTTTGTTAGACTAATCTCTCACCATGTTAGGCGGCGACATCGCACTGGGCTGTCTTCGATGGGAAAAATATCGGGATCAAAGGGGCTATCTCGCTGAGGTATGTACTAGTGTGACTTTTTCTGTCGCACTGATGTGTTAGATTTTAGAGAAAAGTATAAAGGAGGTGTGCGTGGTAAAAACGAGCGACTCCCACCCGATTCAGATAGGAACAATCACCCTTCCAATTGTTGGTACGAAGATAGGAATGACATTCTGCCCTGGGAAAAAAGGGCCTGGGTTATATTCAGGGCATTGGAACCGAGATCTTGAAAAGGATTTATCGGCAATCATCGATTGGGGAGCAGTCGCACTCGTAACGTTGGTTGAAGAGCATGAGTTTGCGGAGCTTCATGTCCCAGATTTCCGGCAAACCGTCATAGATTCTGGCCTTGAGTGGTTCCACTTGCCCATAGTTGACGGCAGCATTCCAGATGACAGGTTCGACCGCGCCCTGCAAGGGTGCCGTGGCCGTATTACCGAATTACTTTGCAAAGGCAAGGGTATCGTAATCCATTGTCGAGGAGGGTTGGGGAGGACTGGGCTGTTCGCAGCCATGTTACTGAGCGATTTTGGGATGGAGCCGGAGGAGGCAATATCCCTCATAAGAGGTGCTCGTCCTGGCGCGATTGAAACGTTGGAACAGGAAAATTACATACACACCTACTTCAGAAACAATCAACGCAGAAATCTGGAGCATTTTCTAGGCTGCATGCTCGGAGGTGCAATAGGCGATGCGCTTGGGGCGCCTATCGAATTCTCTACTCTCGCCCAAATCAGAGAGAAGTACGGTAAGGGCGGCCTTCGAACTTACGATAAGGCTTATGGCAGGGCAGGTGCCATCACGGACGACACCCAGATGGCACTTTTTACCGCGGAAGGTTTGCTTCGGGCATGCTGTAAGGCAAATGAGAAGGGTATCGGTCCTACGTTTCCCTCTATGATCCACCACGCCTATCAGCGTTGGCTAATAACACAGGAGAAGCAATTTGGGGAAGTAGGGGGCAGCGGATGGCTCATTAACTGCCGTGAGCTGTTCAGTCGTCGGGCTCCAGGCACGACCTGCATTTCAGCCTTGCAGGACGGTCGAGTCCGGCTCCTTACAGATTGCACTTGGCACAACACCAGTAAAGGCTGCGGAGCTGTAATGAGGGTCGCGCCAATTGGTCTCTTCGTCCAGTCCCCTTACGTCTATCGCATGTGGAGTGCTGAACAGCGCGATAAAGAAGCTTTCGAAATAGGGCAGGCTTCCGGTTACTTGACGCATGGGCACCCAAGCGGGTATTTACCCGCGGGCTTTCTGTCAATGCTCATCGGTCGGATCATAGCGGCGGGTGTCAAGGTAGTTGTCGCCTCTGCTGAATTTAAGCGGCGGCGAGCAGGATGGCTTCCGCCGGTGGTTCAGGATTAAGAAAAACGGCCTCCACCGGGTCCCAATTCCGGATGCCCTTCGACCACCGGTCAGGGTTTTGCTGACGGGCCTTCTCGTAGAGTTCCTTTCGGCGGGTGAGAATAGCGTTCTCCCGGCCGAAGTGACGGTCGTCGGGGGTGACGAAGCGGATGCCGCTGTGCAGATGCTCGGTGTTGTACCAGCCGACAAAACCATCTACCCAAGCTTGGGCGGCGTCCAGGCTCGAAAATGGTTGGCTCGGGTAACCAGGTCTGTACTTCATGGTTCGGAACAGCGATTCCGAGTAAGGGTTGTCGTCACTGACCTGTGGCCTGCTGAACGAAGGTACCACCCCAAGTCGCTGCAGGGTTGCCAGCATGGTCGCCCCCTTCATCGGGCCGCCATTATCTGAGTGAAGGACCAGCCCTGCGGGATCAATTCCGAGCCTGTAACAGGTTTGCAAGAACAGCTTTGCACTGTAGTCATTGCACTCTTTTGAAAAAACAGTGGCAGCCACGATCTTGCGACTCCAGACATCCATGATCAGGTAGAGGTAGAAGAACTGCCCAACAATAGGGCTTTTTAGATAGGTGATATCCCAGGACCAGACCTGGCAGGGGCCGGTCGCCACATGTTCTTTGGTCTTATGTTTTGTGGCCGGGCGAGACGGTTCCCGGTGCTTTATTTCTCCCTCTTCTCGAAGCACACGGTAGAAGCTTGATTCCGACGCCACGTAGACACCTTGGTCGGCCAGTTGCGGCACGATCTGCTTCGGCGAAAGGTCCCTAAACGCCGGAGAGTTCGCGATCGCGATGATCTTCTGCCGCTCCAACGGAGCAAGCTTGTTGGCCGGACTGGAACTTGGTCCACGCCGTCGGTCTGCCCCGTCTGCTTGCAGACCCCAGCGCTGAAAGGTGCGGATGCTCATCCCGATGGCAGCAACGGCCGGTTCGAGCCTCGCTCCGGAATTGGCTGCTTCTTCAACAAGTTGCACGATCATCTGCCGCTCTTCTTGTCCGTGGGCTCGTCCTCGCCCCCCCAGATGGACTGGACTTTTTTTTTGAGGATAATGATCGCGGCCGCCTCTGCCAAAGCCTTCTCTTTGCGCTGAAGCTCTTTCTCAAGCTGGTGAATTTTGCGGGTTTCCTCGGTGTTTTTGGAGGAAGTTCGAGGCGGCTTTTGAAGCCCTGACAACATCATGCTGCGCCACTCACGCAGTTGTGCCTCATGAATGCCATTGCGGCGCAAAAAGGCGCCCAGTTGTTCTTCGGGAACGATCTCAGCTTCGAGAACGATCTTGAGCTTTTCTTCGGCTGATCTGTCTTGGGGACGCTTTGGGGGCATGTGACTCTCAGGGGCTATAGACGAGTTGTCGGTTTGATTTACAGCGCTCGCCTCTCTAAGCCAGCGCGACAGTGACTGTTGGGGAACTCCCACTTCTCGTGCTAGAGCGGTAGCCGAGATTCCATTAGGGCAGGCCATCCTGCGGACCATGTTGGCCCTGAATCCTTCAGTGTACGTCATCATAGATCCTTGCTGCCCCCAAGATGTTGAAAAAAAGCGGGCGCCGGCTGATGAATTCGAGATTTCTGATTGGCGCCGGCGAGCTCGCTGCGCTCACCGCCTAATCTGACCAGAAAACCGGAACCCAAACGGCCCCTCAGAGGCGACAACTATCCTGACACAGGGGGATAGACGGAGACGATCTGAAAACAGCCTTGGATAAATCTTGCAACACATTAATCGCAAATCCACACGCAGGTGAGACCCTTGAAGCAATTCGTAAAGCTACCCAGTTGGCTTCTGACCCTAATATTTCGGCATGTCCAGAAACGGTTGAAAAGCTTGGTGGCGGCTGGGTAGGTGAAGAAGCTCTGGCTATCTCCATATACTGTTCTCTGGTCGCAAAAGAGGACTTTGCCCGTGGGGTTCTGCTGGCAGTTAATCACAGTGGAGACAGTGATAGCACAGGTGCCATCACAGGGAACATTCTAGGGGCTCTGCTTGGATCACAGCAGCTTCCGCTCAAGTGGTTGAATCAGCTGGAACTGAGAGATGTAATAGAACGAGTGGCTACGGATCTTTTCATCGGGTTCAGCCCTCAAAGACAATGGACTGATTCGTACCCCGGGTACTAAACACCCTCATCGTGGATGATGAGGTGAAATATCTGGCTCTTTTGGGGGAGACCTTGAGTGACGGGTGCTGGGGTAATTATTGACGCATCAAATTTGGAGAGGCAATGGCAATCGTTGTAGGTGACATACACGGCAATGTTGAAAAGGTTCAAGCGTTCCTAGAGTATCGGCCCGACCAAGAGCATATCGCGTTGGGCGACTATCTGGATTCTCCTTATGAGTCACTGCAGTGTCAACTGAGGGCGCTGCAGTTGCTGCTGGAAAGCCCAACGGTACTCCTGTGGGGAAACCATGATTTGCACTATTTAGTCCCGCCGCCGTTCCGCTGTAGTGGGTTTCAGTATCGGGAAACGGTGCTACAGGAGGTCATTGAGAAAAACCATAGGCGATTCGTGGCGGCCCACGTTGCAGATGGCTGGCTCTGCACCCACGCTGGGTGCAGCACAAAACTGACTCAAGGGCAACCAGCCGAACTGATTGCCGCAAGGATCAACGAAGCAATGAACGCCTGGCTCTACCGCGGGGAAAGGCACTGCATTTTTGATATAGGGATTGCCAGGGATGGGGCAGCGGCTCTGGGCGGATGCTTCTGGTTTGACCTGAGACAGGAAAAACTCTGGCTGTGCACGGAGATTCATCAGGTTTTCGGGCACACCTCATTTGAAAAACCGGAGGTGGCTGAGAAATACGTAGCGCTGAACACGGAGAGTAACAAGGAAACAGTCTTTTTGTTCGATACCCAGACGGGCCAAGTCGTCGCACTACCGTTACCGGAACGGCGGAGACGGTGCACTAGGTGCTTAATGCTGGTTGACTATGTTAACGAAGACGGAACCTGTACAGACTGCGGACGAGATGGAAGATGATTTAGCGGATCTGACCTCCATGGCTAGCATTTAACTCCCATGGAATCTGCCTGGATCTAGCACCGAAAAGATGATGCTCTTTATGGGAAGCTCTCTATGAAAGCCCAAGCACCTGATTCATAGTTGCATCTGCGACCCGGTAGCCGGAACCTGCGTGTTAATAGACTATCCTCTCTCCCGATTCGAAAACGATGTCAGGCGGCCACAGTGCGGTTGCCTTGCCTTCCGCAATCCGGACGGTGGAATCAACAATGCTCCCGAAGTCGTAGATGGCGATGCAGCTCAATAAAAGGTTTCTCTTCTCTTCGCTACCCTTATCCCTGAGGGGCGGTCTATCTTCCCTTTAAAATACTCCGGCAGGAACTGGCTACGCCAAAGATGGCGAAGACCTTGCTGTTGTTTTTCATAAATTGGCTCTTCTCGGGCAAGGTTTTTTGTGAGTTCTTTTTGGGTTTCTGTATGACACTGCATGCACCAGTAATCGTATAGTTTTACATCAATTCGATGGGCATTGTATTATAAAGTCTACAAATTGTCATACGGGCTTAACGTGTTGAAATCGGCAGGGGAACCTCCGCTTTGGTGTGGGGGGGGGAGACAGGCCATACCGCGCAGCGGTAGCATGATGTCTGATGTAGATTCGAGGCTTTTGGGTGTTGGTTTTCGGTTTTATGTTTTTGCCTCTCATGACTCTAACTCACGAACAACGAAGTTGTGAGGGAGCATAGCTTTTTTGCCTTAGATTTTCGCCTTTCCTGCCTTTCTCTGTTTTCACCTTCTCCACCGTCTTTTTTGCCTCTCTCATCCTGTCTCTCATCACCACCTCCCTCCCTCAACCAAGACCAACTCGCCCCACCTCTATTCCCATGAACGAGATGATTAATCGATTCCTCGATAATTGCCGACATCCAACCGCTGAGAGTGATCAGCCACTCGCGGATACTCGTTCAGCAACGAGGTGTCAATTTTGTCTGCCGGCCTAGGCATCCTCAATCATCAACCAGGATGACCTGGGACCCTACCGAAAAAGGAGCAACAAGAGAAATGAAAAGCAAACTTCAAAAGCTATTCCGTGAGGTCATCATCGGTATCATCAAAAACCACCTGATCCCTCTCTGCGATCCCGTCCATCTGGCCATGCTATGGCACTGGTTACAGGCCTGGTTTCAGACCTGGATGTAGCCCGCCTCCCGATCCGGCCGAAGGACTCACAGACCCGGGGAGCCACAGGAGCAACGCCCCCGGGATCAACGAGGGGAGACAAGAAGAGAGGAATCGGAGAACGGAAAAAGGGAAAGGACACAGGAAGAGGGAGCGCGGAAAAATTTCGGCCGCGGCCGTATGGTTCGTAGGGGGTCCGACAGGACCACCGGAGAACCATAGCTCTGAGGTTTTGGGGCGCGAGCGGAAGGGCGAACGCTACCGAGCCGTAGGCCGGCCCGCAGGCCGAGCGGAGGTGAGATGAGTGTGGAGCTCGAGGAGGACGGATCCGGAGCGCCGGGAGCGCGACGGGGAGGGAAAGGAAAGGAGGAGGTACGGAAGCGCCGGGGGGGATGGACGGCAGGAACGGCCACCGAGGAGGAAGAGGAGGAAGAGGAGGAAGAGGAGGAAGAGGAGGGACAGCGAGCTCGCAGTGAGCTGGGGGAAGCAGGGAAGGATGCGTGGATCTGTGGGAGGCTGGTGAAGGAGACCTGGTGCACCAGGTGAGGCTCAAAGAGCAGAACCAGAGGGCGAGGCCTTGGGCGGTGGTGCGACCAAGGCAGAGGACCTAGCCGGTGAGACGTCGGCAGCACCCGTGCGGCGGTCCCGGCGGAGATCACACCGGCGGAGACTGGGAGAAGCGAACCGACGACCGCTGAGGCGGCCGGAGCAGTGCCTTACGGCCGGATTTCGAGGCCAAGCCAGCACCTGGACCTCCCGAGCGCAAAAAAAGTCTGCGGCGCCTTCTAGTGCCTTACGAACACACCACAGGACAAGCCATGGCCGGTTCCTTGCGAACACAGAAAAGCGAGTGGGTGTAAGTCGGGAGAAGCGGGGGCTGGCACCTTACGATCGTACCCGTGGCGAGGCCAGCGGTGGCCAGCGGTGCCGGTGGCTACGTGAGGATCCGCGACATGCTCCGTGTGATGGCTGTGCTTTCGAAAAGGTCGGTGGACGTCGCGTCAACCGGCTCGTCGCCGAGTAATGTCCTGGTCTCGCTCTTTTTTGTAAAGCTGAATCAGCCACTCAACATTGCCGCCTCTGCTTCCAAAATGTTAGCCTCTGCCGGGTAAGCAAGGTAGTCGCTTATTCGCTCTTGGAGACTGAGCGCCCCCGCTGCGACAGCCTGCAAAAGATTTTTCCGCACACTCACCATCGGCGTGAACTTGCCGTGGAAATCACACCACACTCCATAGTCAGGCCTGCACCAACACTCTTTTTCAGTCGGGTACTTTTCAACGATCTCGGTATGCAGTCGCACCATCTCACTGCTTGGCTTCACCATCATTACCTCCGTTCGTCCTAGTTGCCGGGTTGTATCATGTTGGCCAGGGGTAAAGCCAGCATTCCTTCCTTCGAAAAGACCTGTGGGGGGTGGAGGATGCTCGGGAAGGAGGGTGGTGGCTGGCGGTCGAGAGAGGTGGCCCTGCGCGGGCAAGGCAAAATAGTGGGGTACAGGAGCCAGCCCGCCTATTTCAAATGCCTCAAAGGAAACCCCTTCGAATAGGGTACAAAGCTCAGATGATATAAATGCCTTAGTAGTCCTTGAAAAGCGCTTGGGGTACAAAGCTCAAACACCTTGGGGTACAAAGCTGAAATGCTGTAGGGTACAAAGCTCGAAAGAAGGGCACGATGCCTTTTGGTTAAAGACTTACCCCCTAAAAGAGACCGGAGTGGCCCAGCGTCTGGTTTTTGTGACGGTTGAGGGAATGAGCTAGGGGCATCAGAGAGAACTTCACATTCGTACACATTCGTTCACATCTGTACACATTCGTTCACATCCGTTCACATCTCCCCCCCCAATGACGCATTTGAACGCATTTGAACGCATTTGAGCGCATTTGAGCGCATTTGAGCGCATTTGAGCGCTTTCGCATACGCTGTCCAAAGGGAACATTTGCGCAAGTATTTATGCGCAAAAACTTTGGTCCTGATCCGGCACCGCAAAGGGCAGATTTGCTCTAGTGGTAGATTAAAGCCGTGGGTACCCTTCAAAAACAAAAGCCAAATCTGCTCTGGTGGTTAAGTGGTGAAAGCACCTTACTCCCGCGCCTGTCACTCCCCAAAAGCCAAATCCGCTCTAGTGGTAGATTAAAGCCGTGGGAACCCTCCGAAACCAAAAGGCAGATTAGCTCGGTTGTTTAAGTCTGCAGATACAAAAGGGTAGAAAAGCTCAGTAGGTAACGCCCCCTCTCCCATAGCCTGATCTTGCGTACGGTTGTGAACACTTGTGTAGACCGTTCACAAGTGGCCCTGCGCGGCCTCAGCCAAATAAACCGCCAAAGTGGGTGCGGTTGCAAGGGCAAGGGCTCTCGCGTTTACGCCTGCCCTACCTCCGTTGCCGGCTGAAAAAGCGTCCTGCAAGAAGGGGCCGAAGTGTACCGTGATATTAAAAACAAGCGGCAGCGTGAAGACCAGGCACTTCTACCAGCTATCAAAAAAGCCTTTCATGACAGCGACAAGACGTACGGTGCAGTACGAGTAGTCAAAGAGCTGCAAAAGCAACAACAGTACGTCGGAAAGAACCGCGTCTGGCGCCTGATGCGTGAAAATGATCTGCGAGTGAAGACTAAGCGGCGATTCAAAGTCACCACCAACTCAGATCACAAACGGCCTGTCGCGCCAAACCTTTTACAGCGGAACTTCTCTGCTCCAGCCCCTAATCAGGTTTGGACTGGTGACATCACGTATATCGAGACTGCTCAGGGCTGGTTGTACCTGGCAGTCGTGCTGGATCTCTTCTCCCGCCGGATCGTTGGCTGGAGCATGAGCGACCGAATGACAGACGACCTGGTTGTAACGGCTTTTGCCAATGCAGCGGTGAAGCGTCGGCCAGGAGCTGGCTTCATCTTCCACAGCGATCGCGGTTCGCAGTACTGCAGTAAGCGCTTCGGTGCCACGATTAGCAAAGCTGGCGGCATGCAAAGCATGAGCGGCACCGGATGCTGCTACGACAATGCTGTGACGGAGACATTCTTCTCGACGCTGAAGAGAGAGTTGGTTTACCACTGCTCCTTCAAAACCCGGCAGGAGGCGCAAAGTCGGATCTTTTGCTACATCGAAGGTTTTTACAATCGCAAGAGGCTACACTCTGCCATCGGCTATTGCTCCCCGGAAGAGTTCGAGCAGCAGGAGTTGAAGATGGCAGCATAAGGGTTTCTAACGTGTCCTCTATTGCGAAGATAGGCCAGACCTTCCATACGGCATCGAGACTCACCCCAAAGTAAGGATCTGACACCCGCGGATTACATGAACCGCTACACCGGAAACTCTATTTATGAAAGGGTTACTTGACGTGGAAGCTTACGCTCTTAGGGTGCAGTCTGTAGGAACTCTTTTAGACGACAAAAGCTCTTTTTGTTCGGCTTTGTCCTCCCCGTAAGCCATGCTTGGAGCTGCTCATAGTGGATGCCGACTTTGGCCCCTAGTTCCTTGTAGCTTAAGCCGCTGATTAGCTTATAGTAGGCCAGTTTGCCAAGGATATCGTCCTGGCAGCCAAAGGGGACGTAGCCGAGGAAGTCGATGATCTTCGGCATAAACCGCAACTCAGGCTGAACACCCCTCTCCCAGTTATATATGCTATCTTTTTGGACCCCAATCTTGTTTGCCGCCTCGCGCTGGAGGAGGCCAAGATCCATTCGCCTTTTTCTGATGTGTTCCCCTATTGTGTGCGGATTTTCAGGATAGCCAGCACGGAGTATACTTGTTCGCGGTACCGACAATTCCAGGGCAGGGAAAGGTTGGTATGAAAAGGTTGCCACACCCATGACGGTGCGGATACTTATTTTTCATGTCAGTTCCTCCTTGCAAAACTCTAAAAGAGATGTGCCTGAGGCGCGCTGACGGGGGTGGTGGCCAGAACTGTGACTTTGATATTCCCTCCCATCGACTCATCCATGATGATACTGCAAATCACGTTTGAGTCTTCCGGGATGGTTTCATGTATTACTCTGGCTGCGTCATCAAAATCATCCATCGTCATCATGTCGGAACCTCGGACACAGGCAAGGAATCCGGATTCAGCGCTACTTTTGAATCCTTGGGCCGACAAGCGGTCAAAAGCCCTCATGGCGGCGATCTGCGCCATTTTGACCGGAGCTACGCCTACACCCATGCATCCTAGCGTACCGGCCGTGAGTATGCTTTTGACATCGGCAAAATCGATGCAGATAAGCGAGGGGATTAGAATGATCTCCACGATGGTAGCAACCATGTGCCGCGTCGCGTACCAATCCCAGCCGCTCAGGTCGACCGCTATGTTTTCAGCCAGCTGTGGGAATGGGGGGAGCGCGAGGCGAGTAACGGGCCAGAGTGAAGAGAGCATTTTCATGTCCTGCAGCGGTGCACCGTAGGGGCTTACGCCGACTGTGAGCAAATTGGATTCTCGCGCTGCGGCACCGAGTGCCTCGAAAATAGGTCTGCAGGCGGGGTCGTCGAAGGCGCTGAGCAGAAACAACAGATGGCTGGTTCGCACCTGGGTCAACAGATCACCCAGATCCGTCCCTTTTCCGCTAGGATCGAAAATAACCTGATGGCAGGAGGTGTGCGGGGCGCCCTGGGAAATAATGGCGATAGAGGGCGCTACCGCTTTGCCTATGCCAACCACCAGGATTTTGCAGCATTCCTCACTGTCGAAGTCAAAAGGTACGGTGACCCTGCCCACCGGCTGAATAAGTATCCGTCCCATCACCCCGGGCATGATTACCGTAGACAGCAACCCGGTCCCCAGCACCTGCATAAACTCTCGACGTTTCATAATCCCTTCCTCCTGCCTTGATTAAAGCAGAAGGAAACGACACTCCTTGTCGCTAAGAGTCACGGGTACTTTACGGCCATCGCTTTGATTGTGCGGGCCAGCTCAGCTCGCAGCGTCTTGGGCCTGAGCACTTCTACCTGATCCCCGAAACCTAGAAGCCACCAGCGCAGTTGCGAGGTGTCATGCACCGTCGCGCTCACCTCGACTTCGTGGTCTGGGAGCTTTCGGATACTCTGATCTTCGGCGAGCGGGGTCTCCTCAAGGTGGTGGGCCGCATTTGCGGAGAAGCGGGCGACCACTTTTAGCTTTTCGTTCCCCTCAGGATAATCGAACTCCTTTTGTTCCTTCACATACACGGCAAGGTTGAAACCCTCTATCGGCCTAACCGGTTGGTCAAGCAGGGTTGCTGTCTCGATCCGATGCAGGGCCAGTTGCTTTACCTCATCATAATCCCAAAGCGTACAGACGAGGTAAGGGGTCTTGTTGACATAGACAAGTCCGAGCGGGTTCACCGTACAGTCGGTGAGAGGCGGGCCGCTACGCCGCTTGTAGTTCGCGCAAAAGCGGCGGTCGTAAAAGAGCGCCTCATGCACAGTTTCAAGGACATCCAGACTCACGACTGGCGGAATGAGAGGCTGTCCCCTCGATATGACCTGGACCTTATCCAGCCACGCCCGGTGCTTCACGGAGCCTTCCTTACGGAGGACTTTTCCGGCTTCCGTGAAATGGCGCTCGGCGGCGGCAAGACATGCTTGAGGGATAAGCGGTTGCATGAACTCTTGCATCAGTCGGAAGGCGAGAGCGGTGTGCAAATCTATGCCTGGAAGTAGCCTTACGGCGTTGTTCGCCCAACACCAACCCCTTGGCTTTTTTAAGTCGCCATCTATGGGGAAGTGTGCGCTTAATTTTTCCAAGTCACGTTGGATGGTTCTGAGCACCCGTGGATCGACACCTTGCTCGCCAAGCGCGCCCTGGATATCTACGGACGTCATTCTGCGCGGGTACGGTTTGAGCAGTGACAGTATCAGGAAATAGCGGACGAAAGTATCCATTGGACACCCCCCTTGCAGACAGTATCGGCTATGACGTAGCACTCTTTAACTATCTCTAAACAGTTGCGACGGTTGAGCCTCTTCTCATAACACATTTAAGCGACACAAACTGACGCTAGTCGGCAATATCGGCAATATCGGCAATACCGGCAATACCGGCAATACCGGCAATACCGGCAATACCGGCAATACCGGCAATACCGGCAATACCGGCAATACCGGCAATACCGGCAATACCGGCAATACCGGCGCAGGCAAAAGACTTTGTCCCTGTCTGAACTCGATCACCAAGCTCTCTTGTGTCTTTGGAGAAAGTTAGGACCCGAATGAGAAGTCTTGGTAAGGAATGGGGTGGGCATAAGGGTGGACAACATTCAGATATCCACCTTTAAGAATTTCTGCTGCTTTGCCGGCGATCTAAGGGGAGAGTGGTCTTCGAATGGTAATAATCTGGAACTGCTGACCTAATCCTCATTTTAATCTACTGACGTCTTACAAAATAGTCGTACCATCTCAAGAATTCTGTCTTGCTCTTTTGCGCTTAAGCTAAGAAATAAACGCACTAGCTCAGCTACCTTGGGGTGTTGTAAAAGCTCTTCGCTTTTACTCTCGTCGCTGACTCCAAGTAAGAAGTCTGTCGACGCACCTAACGCTTGAGCTAACTTTACAACAGCATCTGCGCTAGGCTTGCGTTCTCCAGCAAAAAAAAGAGTCATCGCTGATCTGGCGAGATCAGCCCTATCCGCCAATTCTGAAGACGTAAGACCTTTCCCCTCCATAAGCAGTTTAACCCGGTCCACAAAGACCTTGGCATCAACGACCTGTGAGCGCCGAGGTTTTTTCTTTTGTCCCTGATTCATACTTCACGGATATAGCAGGTGTAGGTGGATCCTTCCATCAAAAAAACTGCAGATCTCATTTTTATAGTTGAAATTTTAAATTATCAACTGTAGAATTTATATTTGTAAACTAAGCTGAAGCCACTGTATTGGAGGTAACTATGGAGAATGAGGTGCTTGCGTTGACTTATTGGGTGCAGGAGAACCTGTATGTGACGACAGAGTCATTCTCGAAGCGGATGGCGCTAAGGTGGTTCCGGCTTTTCCTCAGCAACCGGGAAGAGTTCTACCGGTTGGCACTCTATGGTTTCGTTTTGAGAAAGCAGCGGGATCTGGGCGCTGACCTGTTCCCAGAGGACGAATTTCACGATTTCTGTGAGGACTTCTTGCATAAACTGTCGCTTGCTCAACGTGGATTGGGGGAATTATATCCGGCTCCGATGTTTGCTAAATCTGAAAAAACAGAACAACCCCGGGCACTGCGTCGGAGGTTGCAGCTGTAACGAAGTACCAATATGCAGCGAGTGCAAGCAGAATCAGAGGCCGCGACACAAGGGAGGAGCTACATGGAGGGGCATGGCGGAAAATACTCGGTATCAACTAGCATCGACAGCATGGACCCGAAGTGGGACGCTGCAAGGCGTTACATGACTAGTAGCGGGTATTGGAGTCTGCATCTTTATTTATCTGAGAAAAGAATCACTGTGTGTAAGCAAGAACATATTCTGGTTTGGGAGAGATGGCATCGGAAGGAGGTTCCCAGGGGGTGGGTGATCCACCACATCAACGAGAATCCTAGCGATAATGACCCGTTGAATCTGATAGCGCTCCCGAAACGTCTGCATCGCGAACTGCACGTCCAGTTGAAACATCTTAAATCGCAGTGTTGCGGGTTCGACTATGCAATTCGCAGGCGGGACGTGACTAACGAATTTCTTTTACGTTCAACGCGGTTGGACGACCTCCGTCGTCAATGGCGCCTCGAGGAGAATTGATGAAAGGAGGATATGTGAAGGGGATAGAACCTTTAGATATCAGGTCGATTCGACAATCTCTGGATCTGACCATGAGCCAGATGGGGTATTTTATCGCGATTTATTCAAACGGTTTAGGCTGTGCTCCAATACCTTGCACGCGTATAAACGAGTGGGAGAGCGGAGTCCGGTCGATCCCAGATCATGTTTTTACATCTTCAGCAAAGCTGCTGGTCGATACATGGTCGGATGATCGGCACAGGGCGCCTGAGGATACAAAAGGAGAAGTCGATGCATATTACGGTAGCCTGCTGTCTCCGACACTTGGAGAGATATTCAGGCTCGAGATGCAGGTGCGGCGGCTCGATCATCTCGATCCTCAAGAAATCGCCCATCGGCTTGCAAACGTACGAAAGGCACAGCTTGAGCAGATAGAAAAACAGCTCAAGATAAAAACTGCTTATGTCTTTGCTTCGGAGCCTGGCCCTGACTGACGGCGCTGGCTAGTGGCACAGGGTAAAGCACCTATAAGGAGGCGAATGAGATGGCAGAGAGTGATAATGGAGTGCTACAAAACTTGATTGCCGGCAGAGTCTGGAAGACGCCGCCGACCTCAGAACAACCGAAGATAAACTTAGGCCGGTGGTCAGTACAAGAGACAGAAACAGGAGAACGATTCTTCGTAGGATACAACATCGACGATCGAGAAGGTCGGGTGAGTACCCCTATCAAAAGTTTCGACCCGATCACCTCGGACGGGATAACGAGGTCTGGTCGAGTTTATCATCTGGTTGGGCCTCCAGGATATGACGAGGATGGTGCCTGGGTATGGGCTTGTGTCTGTTCCGTCAGGGGCCTTACAGGTAAAGACGTATCAGATGAGTACTTAGCCCCCATAGCAGGATGTACAATGGAAGAAGATAAAGGCTGTGGTAGCCTCCATCGTAGCCCCACAAATGACCGTTAAACCATGGAGAATAGATGAAACTGATATTTTGTCCTTACTGCCGGGATGTCGTAAAACTGAGGCTTGATGGTTATCGCACTTGCTGCTGTGGCCGGTCTGGGGGGATGTACGTTGACCAGCTGAATGCAGTTATACGCGGTGATTCAATCCCCCTAGGATTCAGGAATGATGAATTTTTTTCAGCATTGAGGAATCGACCTGAAGAGGGACTTGGTAAAGAGTTTTCGGCTTTTGTTATTCCGGTAAAGTGCCCGACTGTTGAGGTGGCTCGCGAACCGGCAGTGGATACCACTGATAACCCATAAAATGAATCCTGGCGGTCTTCACGGAGTCAAGGCAGCGCATCATATCTCTGCGGTTACCTTTTGGCCTTAGAGACAAAGTGATATGTGATGGGACTCGAAAGTCCATTATGTGGCAGCCGTCTTGGTAGGTGGCAGCGGAGGGGCAATTGAAAGCAAGAGTTTATCTAAGTAGACGTAATCTTCTCACGCTGTTATCCAAGCTAGATCGTAAACTTGCTGGGCACAAAACAGAATGCACGTTGATCAAGAAAGACTATTCTCACCCGATGTACCCTCAGACCATGAAGTCTATTGAGGTCGTTGCGGTCGAGGATGAAGAGTATTACAGCATAAGGCCCCCAGGCGTAGTACATGGCGCAGACACGCCAAATCGTAGACTCGCATTAGCCATCCTGAAGCTTCATGGGCGGGAATACCTTAATCAACAAGAACTAGCAGTGGTCGAGGGGTTCCTTTCCAAGTATGGCCTTAAATGAAGTGAGGGCGGATGGGCAAATAGTACTAGATAGAGAAAAGCCCTGGCGATGAGCCGGGGCTTCGTTGCTAGGTGCGACCGTATCCTGACAACTTACCGGCGATCAAGAGATTCGCCCATGAAGTGCAAAAGCTCCTATTCAAGTGGCTTAATCGTCGTGGTAAACGTGGATGTCTCAATTGGGGGAGTTCTCTTGGATGTTGGCACGACAGATTTTCACACAAGATGCAGCTAAATTCAGCCCCCTTTTATGGGTAGCAGCCTCTGGGTAACCACCGCTCTGGCGGCTTTTCCTTCGTAAATCGCTTCGGTGCACCACGGTAACAGACGTTATTGCCTTCACCCGCTTCTTTTTTCACGGCGACGACGGCAGAGAACGCTCGTTGTGAAATTTCAGTCTATTGCGACAGTATTTGTCGCATAAGCGTGGTACTAGTTTTCCCATATGAAGATTCTTTCGAAAGATCACACAGAAGGAAAGAGCAACCTCATGGTGCCCAAGGGATACCGGTGCCCGCTATGCCCGGACCACCAGGACGATGAGGATGAGTTTGTCTGGAGCAAGCTACTGCAGGTTCCGATCTGCCATGCGTGTTCCTATGACATTGTTAACGGCTTTGAGGGGTGGAGAGATGCCCCTACACCTGAGCAATATAACCACGCAGACACCATTGACCGGATTCTCCAACTGACTGGATTCACCTTTCAGCAGGCGAAGTTCAAGTTCATGCTGCGACAACTCGAAGAGTGGTCGGGGGCAGTGCCTCAGGACATGACGGGGGTTGACCCCCGCAAGAAGACCGACTTGGAGCTGAAGGAATGGAATGCCATTTTGGACTTCCAGATGGCCCTGTTGCGGCAAAATACCTCACCGGCAGGAAACTGCCATGGGGTTCTGGACTGGCTAGACGTCACCATGGCTATGGCTGCTGTATTAAAGGACTGGGGCGCGCCTGATGGGCAGGAATGGCTGAAGGGCGCTTGGGAGAAAATCGTCGCTGCGGGCCAGGCCGATTATGGCGACGAACTGGAATACACCGCGGTAGCACTGAGACTGATAGCGATGTTTGACTTTTACCGCGAGTTCTGCGATTTTTTCGCCGACGGATATGGGATCCCCAGCGAGGAGAACGTAGCGCGGGCTTTGAAGGTCGAAAAGCAGAATGTCATGCTGCTTATCGGGATACACGGCAGCTACGACGAATTTTTTCGGAATCGTTTTTGGGAGCAGCTCTTTTTTGACGGAGCAGTTTCCTACCTTTGCGAGGAGAGTTTCTCGGGAGAAGTACAGACCACTCTTCTGAGGGGAGGCAGTTCAGCCAAGTGGCTTTTTGCCACTCTCTTAAGCAGCGTCGAGGCTCCAACCCCTGTATGGTGGCGGGAAGACTCTTTCGATCCCGCAGATGAAACCCGATTTGGTGATGACTGTTATGCCGAGCAAGTCTGCTGGTACCGGAGACTTTACAGCAGATGGCAGTCGGTATGCAAAGAGTATCACGATTCTAGCCACGCGACCGCCGAAACTGTCGAGGCCGCCGGTGAACAGTCGCTTCGTTCCGAGGTGCGGCGAGATGATGACACGAAAACAGGGGAGGCGCAGTGAGCGTACCGGTAGTGAAAGAGACTTGTCCCCAGGTGGGTGTCTTCTTCGTGGTGCAGGGCCGGGTCATCCTCGACACGGTTTCAGTGGCGCAGGGAGAACCCTATGGGGAAGCCATCGAACACGGC
Source organism: Citrifermentans bremense (assembly GCF_014218275.1). NCBI lineage: Bacteria > Pseudomonadati > Thermodesulfobacteriota > Desulfuromonadia > Geobacterales > Geobacteraceae > Citrifermentans > Citrifermentans bremense. The sequence goes on along the minus strand of NZ_AP023213.1, from coordinate 3,117,606 downwards.
GGTCACCATGATTTCCACGAACAACTCACACCATCCACACCCAACGAGCGGATCTTCAAAGTCAGGCCTTACGACTATTTCCCGCGCGGCCGTGTGGTCTATTTCCCGGTGCCCAACACGTTCCGGCTTTATGCCGACCGGTGCCTTGGCCCTGACACCCTGCGACAGGTAGCAGAGCTATTCCATCTGGCTGGCCAAAACGTCGAACACGCATTCGACGAACACTATCAATGTGCACGTTGCAACCGCAATTATCTGCTGTAGTGCGACCGTCAATATATGAATGTGAGCAGCAGCGCATGCCACAAGACAACTTCAACAGGATAGACGCCATCGTCTCCTTGTCAGGAGCCGATATGGGCGAGGTGATGGAACAGGTGCTGGATGCCCTCTGGGACAGGGACCCCGAGGTGAGGCGCGCTGCCGTTTCCGTTCTTGCGTGCTCGTTCGATGACGCGCACGGCCACCTGCTGCTCTCGATGCTCGACGATGAGGATTTGGACCTAGTCAGGACCGCCGCCTACTTTCTTCTAAACGTCGAGGACGAAGACCTGCGTCTGAAGGCAATCAGGCTGCTCAGGTGGAGAAGGGAAGGCCTGCTGGTGCCGGTTTTCCTCAAGGCGCTCCGGAACGAATTGGCTTTTATCGGGAGAGAGGCGGCAGGAGCTCTGGTTGACCTGCAGGACCCGCAGGTAATCCTGCCGTTGCTAGAGCTGTTGGCCGAGCCGGAACCGGGGTGCAACGCCTTGGAAAACGCCGAACTGGTGTTGTCAAGTCTCCAGGCACCACTGTTGGTAGAAGCTTTGAACTCTCTGCTTGGTGACACGGTGGCGGGGGGGCGAGCTGCCCGCATTCTCGGTAAGCGGTCCGACCTTCAGTCGCGCGATGCGCTTCTTGATACACTCAATAATGGCGGCGGACAGGCCCGGATTCACGCAATGAGGGGGATCTCCATCAACCGGGACCACAGGGCGCTTAAACCGTTGTTCAGTTTCCTGCAGGGTGAAGATCCTTCGCTGCGGGCCGGAGCTATTTTTGCTGCAGAAAGCATCCTCCATTGTGGCACATTCCGTTTCAGAGGGGGGCGTCTGGGGACAGAAGAGGTTAGTGCGTTGATGCAAACGGCTCATGATGAGGACCTGCACGTAAGATCCTCCGCGTTAGCTGTTCTCGGACTCCTTCACGCAGGCGAGGCTGTTCCGATCCTTCTTAAGGCACTAACAGATCCTTCCTCGTATGTTGTGGTAGTTGCGGCCCAGGCTCTCGCCGGCATGGGGTGCATCAAAGCAGTCGTACCGCTGCTCAACCTGCTGGACTCGCACCACGGACAGATGACGGTATCCTTTATTCAATGCTTGGGTAATCTAGGTGATGCAGCTGCGGAAGAAAAGCTTCGGCTGTATCTGGATGACGAAGATTGGGATGTGCGGGTGGAGGCAGCGCGGTCGCTTTATAGGCTGGGAGCCGTGGATGTCTGGAACCGATTGGTGCAGGCTCTGGGCGAAGCGGAGCAAGACCAGTTTTATACCAGGGTGGAGGTAGCCGAGACGATCGCCGACTCCAACGATCCCCGTGCTGTAGAGGTACTTCTGGATACGCTCAAAATGCTGACATTGGAACACCCCTCCGATAACAGACTGCTGGTTTCTCTTATCTCCCTCCTGGGCAAAATGGGAGATCCCCGTGCCTTGGAACCGATAGGTAAATGGTGGAATTACCATTACGATGAAAGTGACGATTGGGATCGCGTGACGCTCAGCGGCCTGAAGCGGACTATAGTAAAGGCACTTCAGCGCCTAAAGAGAGCGTCTTGCAAAAAATAGCTGCATCTCCAACCAACGATAGTGCAAAAATTACCGGGCGTGCGGGGCTCCTGCTGCGACCCCATTCCATCCAGCTTCCATTTCAATCGTCCCGTCTTCCCCAAAGAAGAACCATAGTGACTGCCGCCTTATGGAGCCAAACCTTTTCTGCTGCTCTTCAGTGGTCACGACGTCTTTCCCCTTACAGAAAAAGAGCGCCAGGTCGTGCCGGTCGGGAAACCTTGTATAGGGCAGTCCGTTGTGTAGGCACGGGATGAAGGCCTGGGCATCGGCGTATTCGGGTTTAAGCTGCAGCCCCAGGCTGCCCTCCCATTTTTTCTGCGCGATGGCCTGGTGCACATTAGACGGCCCGGGGGCAACGAGACTGGCGGTATCAGCTCCAAAAAACATGAGGTAGCGCAGGTGATTGTAGTGTGCCTGCCGGAAAACGAAAGCATCAATCGTGGAGAGAATGGTTGAAATTTCCTCGATGCGGTCGTGAAGCGCCACGTGGACATAAATACAGACCGCCTTGAAACCGCGTATCTCGTCGTCGCCTAAAAATCCCTCAATTTTGCGGGAGGGGCGACACCCATCGATGTCGAAGGTTTTCATCTGCTTACGGACTTGCGCCGATACTGCCTTCAGGAATTTATTGTCCATGTGAGGCTCCCTGTTGTCCATTTTCCAGTCCACTACGGTAATACTTGATCCTGCATTCCAAGTCAATATGCCCACAGGTAAGCACAGCCAACTCCAGGGGCGCTGAATGCAAGATCCGTTACGAAACAACGATACCGCGGCTAAGCGACAGATAGTGACGTGTAATGCTGGTATCTTGAAAAAAAGGCGACGCGCTGAAGCGCTGGATAGTCCGTGACAAGATGACTATGAGTATGATAGGAAACTTCCCATGTGATTATTCCAGTAAAGGGGTGGAGGGAATATGACTGACCACAACCAGGACTTCCGTATGTTCGATGTCTACCTGGGTGTCCTGCGCAGAAAAGAGGACTTCTTTACCTATTTTCTGGCATCTTGCCTCGATTACTGTTACCGCACCCATCGCCCCGTGTTTCGCGACATCCTCACCATGACCTTCGGGGTAGAGGGGGTGACAGACGATTTCTGCCTCCTGTCTCCAAAGGAAGCCTCCCCTTATTTCGCGGCCGAACTGCGCCTGCACGAGCAGTACGCCGACTCGCCCATCATGCGCGAGTTCCCGCTTCCCGCTAAGGAGGGGCGCACCTACTACCTGGACCTGGCGTTCTTGGTCCAGACTTCTGCCGGTTCCCTGCCATTGTTTGTCGGCATCGAGGGGAAGGTCTTCGATACCAGCGTAAAGCCGGGGCAGATGGCGCGCTACTGGAACTCGCTCAACACGATAATCCGCCAGCCACAGTCCCCGGCTAGGAGGTTTCTCCTCCTTTCCACCCTGGGCGTCGGGAGCCTTGCAGAGGCTGAGGTTGTGGAGACCCGAAAGAGCTTTCCCGACACCGGCCTCATCGTGTGGGAAGAATTCGCTCCTCATTTTGAAAAGATCCAGGACGACTACTTCCAGCGCGCCTGGCGCGACGCCTACCATCAGCTGCAGCAAAATGCCGAATCGGACCGGTGCCAAGAAATGAAGGAGCCTGTGCCGATGTACGGTCTGGCCAAGTATCTGAACGACGAGGAGCATTTCGACGTGCTCAGCCGCCTGAGCTGTGATGCCAGCGACCCGGAGGCGGTGCGGAATAGGAGAGGGGAGGAGGTGGACCTTTTCCTGTCCAGGTTTAGTGAACAGGAACTGGAGGATCTGTGCGACTGGTTCATTGCGCTCTTTGGGCGTGCCAAGAACATGACGCCGCGGCTGTCTGGAGACGATGGCCTCGACCTCAAGCCTCTGCTTCGCGCCAAGCTCGAGGCAGAAGAGAGTGAAGACCGGTGTGGCGCGCTGGCAGAGGAGCTGTTCCAGATCGCCGAGCGTGACGGACTTCCGGGCTTCATCACCGGGCAGCTCTCCCAGGTTGCGGCGCTGGCCCGGCAGCATCAGCATGCGTCGTTGAGGGGAAAGGTCATCGAGCGATTCGTGGCATCTGCCAAGGAGGGAACGCGTAGTTTTTACCGGCGTCTACTCTCCGCCCCCCAGTTGCTCGACGTCGTTAAGCTGAAGAGCGATGCCACTTCCGAGCTCAACGATTTGGGGCTCAGGGTGCGACTGAAGGAAAAGGTCGGGGAGAAGCCACTGGATATCTCAGTGGCTACGCTGTGCAAGGACAGAATCATTCTACGCATGTTGAAGTAAAGGTCCAAGGAGACCCAAGATGTCCACGCCTCTCAACATCGACGCGACACTACACTTTTTCCTCTTCCCTGACAGGACCTCCGCCCGCGCGGCACGGCGAGCAGTTGCTGAGCGCGGCGGCGCTGCGGGGCTCGTCGTGGGCACTTGGCAGGAGCTCCTGGAGCGCGCCCGAGAGGCGTACTTGCTGCCGGAACCAAGATCGTCATGGCAGGATGCGCTGGAACGCGCCGCAGGCGAGCTCTCCAGCTCATTCTGGAGCGAGAGCCTCGCAGTGGCTCCTGACGAGACGATAGCGACCGTCGCCTCGACCCTTGCCTTTCTCCTGGAGGGTGCGGGCCCCTCCGGCCGACTCACCATTCCTGCTGATGGCATCCTTCCATCCCGTGCTCACCGGCACCTTCGCGATCTCGGTCGGCTCCACGAACGGATGGGCTTCCTACTCCCACCCCACCTTGAGGTCATCTCCTCGATTCTAGGGGGAGGGCCGGAACAGACGATCCGTTCCTTACGGGTCTACCGTGATCCGGTGCGCCTGAAACTCAACCCTTGGCAGGAGGCGCTCCTCGGGAAGCTCTCACGTGATTGTTCTGCGGACGGAGGGCGCTTTGCTGCGCTCCATACCGCTCTGACGGCTTGCGTTCCTGCCGCCAAACCGGAAACTTCACTCGGTGCTCTTCAGCGCAACATTTTCGGAGCAGGTGCGGCAACCGTGTCGCTCGATCCTTCTGTGCAGTGCCTGGCAGTGAGGGATTTTCTGGAGGAGGTTGAGGTGGCGGTGGGGATGGCCCAGCAGGCGCTGTCCGGTGACCCCGCACTTGAACCGTCCGACCTCGGTTTCCTGGTCCCGGACGAGCGGTGCTATCTTGACGCTCTTGATCTCCTGTGTCGCCGCGCGGGACTGCCGCTGTCCGGCCTTCCCGTGGAGAAGCCGGTGCGCGACTTGGGGAAGGAGGCGGTATTCTCGTTTCTTGCTACCCGCCGACAACCGCCCCCCGCGCTGGCCCTGGCCGCGCTTCTTTCTTCTCCGCTCATGCCCTGGAGCCGGGAGACCGGTAACGATCTCGCTCAGGAGGCAGTGGGCGAGGGTGCACCTGATCTGCGGGCGCCTCAGGGCATGGCGGAAAAAGGGAAGCGGATGCTGCGCCTTCTGGCCAAGCGTATCGATGATGCGGCCGCTTTGGCCAAAGCGCTGCTGCGATTCGCTGCGCTCCTGCGTGGTGTTGAGGGGATGGAAGTGCATGTGGCGCGCGCCCTAGCGACGATAAAACGGTGCCGGGCGGAGCTCACGGAGGAAGGGGCGGTGCCTTGGGGGGACCTCATGCGGATCGCCGCGCCGGAAACGGTGACTGGTCCCGCGGCCGGGGTCCTGGTGCGGGAGGGAGCAGCGGTCTTTCTTGACTACGAACTCCCATGGCGCCAAGTGCGACACCTCTTCGTGCTCGGTTTCGTTGACGGCCGCTATCCGCGGGAGCCCTCGGTGTCGTCCGTCTTTTCCGACGCAGATCTCGAAGCTCTTGCGGCAGCTGGCTACGCCGTCGAGCCCCCCAGCGCAGGGGCAATGCGGCGCCGTTCCGAACTGCGTGAGCAGATCGGGTGCGCGTCGCAGCGACTCAACCTGTTCATGCCCCGCCGTGATCCCTTTGGGAAACCGCTGCGCCCCTCCCAGACCCTCACCTACCTCGCCAAGGTCTTCGGAGCGGACGAGCCCGACGAACTGGTACTGGAACTGGACCGGGAAGAGGAACGAATGAAGGTGGCTTCTCTGCCGACCGCCCCGCCGTCTAATCCGCTGCCTCAGCGCGAACTGAAAAAGGACGACCTCTTCCTCAAGCGGGATCTCTTGGCAATCCATTGTTACGAGGACGGCTCGCCTAAGCCGCAATCCCCTAGCAGTCTCGACACCCTCATGGTCTCGCCCTTGGCATGGCTCCTTAGCCGAGCCGGCCTACAGCCGCGGGAGTGGAGCCCGGAGTCGCTGGATGTCGCTTCCAAGGGAACCCTCGCCCACCACGTCTTCGAACACCTCTTCAGGCCCGGCCAGCCGCTTCCGAGCCCCGCGGAGGTGAAAGCGCGGGTGCCCATCCTGCTCGACCAGGCGATCGAACGGAAGAAGCCGCTTCTCTTGGAGCCGGAGTGGCACGTGGAACGTCGTCATCTCGCAAAGGAGGTCGAGGTGGCGGCACTGCACTGGAGAGGGCTGTTAGAGCAGATCGGGGCGGAGGTCCTGGGGAATGAAGTCTGGCTCAAGGGGGTGCTCGACACCCTGCCCATCCACGGCAGTGCCGATCTGTTGCTAAGGCTCCCGGGAGGGCAACTCTACGTAGTCGATTACAAGAAGGCCGGGAGCGGACAGCGGCGCGAGCGCATGAAAAAGGGGTACGACAGTCAGGCATCCCTGTATCGTCTCATGATCCAGACCGGCGGCAGCAAGTCTGCTGAGGGTGCCCTCAAGGAGGCGCTGGAGCAAGCTGGCGAGATTGGGGTGGTGTACTACCTGATGAATGATCAGACCGCCCTTGCCGACAGCAGTGGCTGGATCGACGGGAAAGTGGCGGGAATGGAGGAGCTGGGCTCCGGAATCTCCGTTAACGCCATAGAGCTGATCAGGGAGAGGATCGCCGAACTGCGCCTGGGGAAGGTGACTCTAAATCACGAGGGCGATCCGGACTGGTTCAAGTCCAACGCCGGCATCACCATGTACGCCGTGGACGACACTCCGCTCATACCACTATTCATGAAGGACGACCCCGGCGACGAAGGTGAGGATACCAACGACCAAGTCCGGCAAAGGGGGAACAACTGATGGCCATACCGCCGCTTACTATCATCCCGGCGGGAGCCGGATCGGGGAAGACCTATACGCTACAGAAAACCTTGGCGGAGTGGGTGGGCAAGGGATGGGTAGAACCGGATCGCATTGTGGCAGTAACGTTTACTGAAGCCGCAGCCGGGGAGCTGAAGGACCGCATTCGCGAGGAACTGGTCTCGCGGGGGCGGCTTGATGACGCTCTCAAGCTAGAGCGCTCCTATATCTCCACCATCCATGGCTTCGGTCTTAGGGTGCTCAGTGAATTCGCCTTCGATGCCGGGCTCTCTCCGGCGCCGCGTCTCTTGAATGAGGACGAGGAGGCGGTTCTGATACGCACGGCTCTTGCGGCAGCCGACCGAGCGGAGGATGTGCTGGGGAACCTTGCCGCCTACGGCTACCGTTACAACTTCAACACCGGTACCGGTGCTGAGGATCAGTTCAAAGAGCGGGTGCTGCAACTGATAGCGAAGCTTCGCTCCATAGGGCGTTTGGAGGAGGATCCCCGGATCACGCCGCATGCGCTGAAGATGGTCGAGAGGGTATACGGGCAGACGGCGCAGGCCAAGCCTCTCAAGGAGGCGCTGCAACGGGCGGTGACGGCCCTCCTGCAAGCCTTTCCCAAGAGCCTCGTTCCTCTTTTTACCGGGAACAAGACAGCTGAAAAGGAGTTTCGGGAGGACTTCCTGGCTCTGGCCCGCGCCTCCAATCCCGAGAACCTGGATCAGGACTGGCAAACTTGGCAGCGTCTGCGGCAGCTCAGACTCTCCAAACGGGGTGCCCAAACCCCGAGCGGCTACGATGCGTTGGCGGAGGCGGTGATGGCGGCCGCCGAGGCGCTTCCCACTCACCCGGGCCCCCGGGAACAGGCGATGAAGCACGTCGAGGGGCTGCTGGAAGTGAGCCAGGAATGCCTGAATCGCTATGCCGCGGGGAAGAGGGTGAAGGGACTCGTGGACTACAGCGATATGCTGGCGATCAGCCAGCGCCTCCTCGCCCAGCGGCCGGACGTCCTCGAGGAGCTGAAAACGCGGGTGGACTGCTTGGTCATCGACGAATTCCAGGACACGAACCCCCTGCAGTTCGCCTTGGTGTGGGCACTTTTCTCAAGCGGTGTCCCTGCGGTGATTGTCGGCGACCTCAAGCAGGCAATCATGGGCTTTCAAAATGCGGATCCGCGTCTTCTGGAAAACCTGGCAGCACGTAATGACACAAAGCCTTTGACCGGTAACTGGCGCTCAACTCCGAAGGTCATGAAGTGGGTGAACCAGGTGGGGAAGGGGCTGTTCGGCGATGCCTATACCGAGCTCGCGCCCATGGCGGATTATCCGAGCCACCAGACGGCGTTGGAGGTGATGGACTTCGAGGAGGGACCGTACCGGGGCAGCACGCGGATACCCGCTCAGTACATGGCGCTCAGAATCCGCGATCTTTTAGCGGATGATAAGCAGAAGATCTACGACAAGCGCCTCAAGAAGGAGAGGAGGATCCGCGGCGGAGATGTAGCGGTTCTCTGTCCCATCAAGGAGCGGCTTGAGCGGTACGCCGAGGCCCTACGGCAATTGGGCATCAAGACACGCATGGACGAGGACGGTTGGTTTGATTCCCGCCCCGTGCAGATCGCCTTTCATGCCCTCAGCTACCTTGCCGACCCTTCGGATCGTCATGCAGCCCTTTATCTGGCGGTGACAGAGTTGGGGGTGCATGATCTCCAGAGCGCCGTAGCGGAGCTCTTAGACGGCCGGAAACTCGACGACCCGGTGCTGGCGAGACTGGATGCACTGGTCCCATCTTCCGTCGAGGCCACGGTGACAGAACTGGTGGCCTCGGCGCTGGAGGCACTGGACCTCTATGGTGTCTGCAGCAGTTGGCCCGATGCCGCCTCGGCGCGCGCCAACCTGCTCCGGCTGCAGGGTGAAGCTGCGGAATTCCAGGGCGCGAACGTCGAAGCCCTGGTCAGCGGCAGATACTATGGCAGCGGTTTGAAAACTTTTCTTGCCTGGCTGCGTGGCAAGGTGGAGCGGGATAACAAGCAGCCGGCACCACGGGTACTGGACGAGGACGCCGTTGTGCTCACCACCTGGCACAGCTCCAAAGGAAGAGAATGGCCGGTTGTCGCTGTCTGCGCCACCGACACGGAGGTTTATTCGCGTTTTCCCGAAATGTCCGTTGTGTACGATGATTTTGACAACTTGGCTGCAGTTCTCGATAAAGCGCGTATGGAGATTAGCCCCGCTTTTGTGGCTCCTGAGACGCAGGAGCGCTTTGCCGAGCCGCTGATGCCGGAACTTCGAGAATCCGCAGTTCGCCTTATTTATGTCGCCATCACGAGGGCGCGCGAGAAGGTGATCTTGGAGTGCCGCCGGTACCAGGAGCCTGAAAAGTGCTCGTACTGGACGATTCTCCAGCAAGCGGGACGGGTCGAGATTGACGGTAACAAGATGATCGTGCTTGGAGAGAAGTTCGACTGTCGCGTGGTGCAGTGTGGAAAGCATGCCCCCGAGGGTTTTGAAGACGAGACATCTCAGGGGGCAAAGGAACTTCCATCCTTCGGCAGGCGGGCGATCCGGCCGGGCGCGGTGTACTGTAAGCTGACACCGGAAGTCGTTACACCCTCCTCGCAGCATGGAGCAGAAGCGGGGAGGATAATCACCATAGCTTATGGGGAACCGCTCCGTGTGGATCTGGAGATCAAGGGATTTGACCGCGGGACCTTCCTGCACCGGTGTTTTGAAGCCTCCGTGGATACTCCTGATCGCCTGCAACTTGTGGCGGATTCTCTTGGGGTAATGCTAAGCGAGGCGGGAAGAGTTGCTATCGGTGTGGGGATAGAAGCCTTCCGCACCTGGCTCAAAGATTCCTTGGTGGCGGAAAGGGGCCATGTGGAAGTGCCGATCCTGGCCCAGAATAAGGAGGGCAGCGTGGTGGCCGGTTCCATCGACCTGCTGGTAGAGACCCCTGCCGGTCTGTGGATAGTGGATCATAAGAGTGACCAATCGGAGGAATTTGACCGTCTTTTTGCTTTTTATCGGCCACAACTGGAGGTTTATCGTGAAGCAGTGTACTCCCTGTGGCCAGATAAGAAGGTTTTAGGTCTTGTCATCAACTGGGTGAGCCATGGGAAGGTAAGCATGTCCGAGTTGTAGGGGGCTAAAAGCCTGCGTATCGCTAAATGTGGGACGAGGATGGACGGCTTCGGGTCGCTTATCACCAACGACAAGGCCGTCGGTGGCCTTCCACCTCCGCAGTGTCCGCAACTCGATCCCCCAGAGGTGGCCGGTGTGGACCGGCTTCGAATTTTAACCCAGTATCGGCGTCCAACGGTGCCCCCCCAGAAAATATTGAGGAGTGTTACTGATTGCAGGTTGGGTCTCAAGATGCCGATGGTGGGTTGAAATTGGAGTGCGGCCGGGCAAGGTCGCGTAATCTAGCGGGTGAGAATCCCGCCCCAGAAGGTTGGCCAACCAGGGTAGCAAGTCCTTGGAAGCATGATGGTAACATCATGCTTTAAGCGTAGGACAGCAAGCAGGCAGGCCGTAAGCCGAAAGGGTGAAGGGAATGAGCCTCGAAAATGAAGCAATGGGAGGGGCGACACTGTTCCAATAGTGGAAGCCAACTCAGGCATCGCCAATAGATAAGCCTTTCCAGAGCTTATGTACCTGTCATGGGTAAACATGAGCTCTAAGATCCCAGGAAAAGGCCCAGTAGCAGTTCAAGACTTTATTTCCCGATGACACTCCTATTCTTCCTCCAACAAGTATCTGAATTCATCCCCGTTGTCCCTGCACATATCTTCGTGGCCTTGTCCGTTATGATGCCGCAGTAGAGCCCGCGGCGGTCGAACGTTGATGTGTTGGTTCGGGACTTCACTCCCACGGATTAAATAAACTCTCCGTGCATCGTCCCATGTCTTTGACGTTCCGCGTCACAACAACCAGCCCCCAATTGATAGCCGTAGCGGCGATTAAGGAGTCCATTACCGGAAGCGTTTCGCCTCTGCTCGCTGAAGATCCCAAAAGTCTACCCCACGCCATGGCTGCATCCCTATCCACATCCAAGATCCTTCCCTTAAATCGCTCTGTCAGGTCGTCTTCGAGCCACCTCTGAAGAGTTTCCTTGCGCTCACCATCCGGTAACTTGCTGATACCCTTTTGGATCTCTCCTATGGTCAATACGCTTAAAAACAGGTTCTCTTCGTCACAGCCATCCAGCCAAACCACTACCTTTGCGTCTGGCTCTTTTTTGACCAATTCTGAAACCAGGCAGGTATCCAGCAGATACTTCACATTCACAGATCCACCTCCCGAGGCAGATCGGTGCTGCGCGTGAGATCGAGTTCGACATTATAAAGTGGAGACTGAGCAAAAAAGGCGGATAGAGATGTTTTAGGCTTCCCAACCATCTTCCGGTACTCCTCGATGGAGATGACCACCGCTGCCGGTTCACCGCGAAGAGTGATGGTCTGAGGGCCTACGGATCGGGCCGAGTTCACCACCTGGCTCAGACGGTTCTTTGCATCCTGGAGTTGCCAGGATCCGACGTGTGGGGAATGTTTTTTATTATTTTTCATAGGGTTCTCCTCAATCTAGCCAGTCTAGCTAGATGCTATCATGTTTTCGTTCAAATCCAAACAAAAACTGTTGGCAAACGCTTCTGGTGCATCGGTCAGTGTGTTGCATCCTCCGTGGCCAGGTCCACGGACGCTTGAGCCAAGTGCATAACCAGAATAAAAATTTTTCTTTTCCTGGAATCGCACGGGTGAGATCCCGTAGTTCGACTCTTGGTTCATACCAATGTTAAACGCATACTTGACACTGGTTGTATATATTATTTGTTTGATTTAACATTAAAGAGGATGTTCCCCAATTGACGTCCAACACCTTTGAGAGTATGTTTTTGTAGTTTCTAATTTGTTTATGCTATTTTACCCCTCTGTTGTGTGCCCGCAAATAAATAAAGTCAACGCTTATGGCAATAATGATCCCCGACGAGATAGAGGAGTTTACCACCTGCGGGGAGGAGGCATTCTACCGCTTCCTCCGCTTAGCAGCAAAGCCCGACGAACGTTTCTGTGTCTGGTACTCACCTGATATCTTCGGCCGAGAACCGGACTTCGTGCTGTTCTGCCCGGAGGTTGGGCTCATCGTATTTGAGGTGGACGAGGGACAGGACGTCTACAACTTATTGACAAGAATAAGAGAGGAGACAAATGATGCCTAAGTATGGACGCGGGTTGAATCGAGAACTTGTTGCAATGGTCAATGCAGGGCGTATTAGGGAGCCTTTTGGAGTCAGAGAGGTGCGCCAGTTGATAGAGATTAAAGGTTGGACCCCATCCCCCACAGAAAACTACATTAACTGCTGTCTAGCCGACGGCGCGAGCGAGAGCCATAGCAGTAATTACAAGAAGTATTTCGAGTCAGTAGCAGATGGAAGATACCGGCTGCGCCAGGAGTTTCGAAACGGGGATTGGCTATGATTTCAATGGAAGAGTTGAAGCCTATTGCAGCAGCTCATAATGGGAAAATACTTGAGACACTGCATCAAGGAAAGCGGTTTCAGGTGGATGTCACAGCTAAAGGTCTCCAATATACCCCAGAAAGCACAGGGACGCCTCGCCTTCACCGGTGGCTCTATGTTGAAAGGGTTTTAAACAGGTTCAATGACACAAACTCTTTCTCTCCCAGCGATTATCATGATATCTCGGCCAATGCTACCTACCTTCTTGCCTTGATCAAAGCACACAGGGCATGAGGAAAACAGAGCAAGTCTGCGACGGAGCAGTAATGAAAGTAGGTAATTGAGGATCTATTCGTTTTTTTTTCTCTTTCCTCAGACGTTTCGGTCAAGCCACGCCTCCAGCGGACCATCTAGCCGTAGACCTGGGTAGTGTGCTTTCAGCCACTCCGCCGAAATGTCGAAGATCAAAAGGATTCGCACCGGTTGGTGATCGAGCGACCGCGCCAGCAGAAACCGTTTCGTCCTCTCGATGGTCTGAAGCTTATAGACCTTGTCCCGTACTCCCTCCGGGTAATTGGCATGGTAGAAGTGGAGGTTGAAGGTCCTGGTGCCGCAGCCCAAAGCCTCAGTTTCTCCACCCTGATGGGGGAGTAATGACGGATATCCCCGAATTCACTGCCTAAAAATTCGTAGGCATACCAGCGTTCCGGTTCGATCATGAATCTCATACCTTCCCCTTAAGGGCCGCGACAGCGGCGTCAAATGCCTTGCAGACCTCGGCGACCTGGATCATCAAAGCCGCTTCGTCGACAGGTTCCTGCAGATGGGAGTGTTCCTTAACCCATGCCTCGATCCTTTCTGTCCGCTCCAGTCGCTGTGCCGGATCACTGACCTTCCGCTCAATAAAGCTCCTCCAATCCGCTTCTCGCTTTTCATCACCGTTGCAGCGCGGGCAGGAAAGCACCCGGTTGGAAATATGGTTGGTCCCACCGCATTGAACCGGGACCAGGTGGTCCATATGTCCTTCGCGCGCCATTCGGGCCAACTCACCCCCGCAGTAAGCGCAGCGTGAGGAAAAATAGGTCCAGATCGCCGCCTTCTCAGGATAGGTGAGTTCCCGGTCCACGATCGCGCGAAGCGACCTCTTGATTGTGTTCTTGGCCATCGCCGGAGTGATCTTGGCCATTATGCCTCCTAGAGATGGGGTCAGTTTAATGGCACAAGGCCTTTGCTTGAAGGGTGCGCCCCAGGCCGATGATCGGGCCCGAAGCAATTGGCTATCGACCTCGGCGTAAACACCAGGCCACCTCAAGTACAGGAGTTCATTTCATACCAATCTCCCCCTCAGATACAGCACATATATTAAAAAACTGACGCAGGACAAGTTGAAAGTGGCACCTAAATGCCAATCCCTCTTGTAGCATCTGACAGCTAAAAGCAAGTGAAGCACAATGATTGAACAATAGACAATATCGGATCTCAGCACTTTGTCTTTCTCCTTCGTATAGCGTGACTGCGAACTCACCTTGACAATTAGGCTATGTTTATAATAAAAACATTAAAAACGCAATGAGACAAACATTTTTGTCCTGGTACACCGAACTGTTGAGCGGTTTGACTGTTGATCTGCTTTCGATGAAGGTCTGGTAGTTTCCTTGTCTTCGCGACATCTTTCGTCGCTTTGGTGGATATAATGCCAGAAGGGCACCCTCCTGAATAGTACCTCCCCCAACTTATTCCTCGAGGACTTGGGCCACTACGACCCATGGGAAATGGCCTGTGTCTTTTGATCTGGACCTCAACGAAATGTTTCTCCGATATTGGCCAAGAGACGTGGTGAAAGGAGGCGGTCGTGCCTAACGGCGGCAGTGATAATTGCGGTAATTGCGTCTGGAACAAGACCGAAGGAGATCGGACCCGACCCTGTAGTTGTGAACTGCGGGGGGCTCGGGTTACCAACCCCTTCTGGACCTACTGTGACAACTTCGAGGAAGATCGACTCGGCACAGGTAAGTACCGACCATTCGTCCGCGGTCCTATTTACTCGTCCGGCATATTTCAAGGATGGTACACTCGCATACCCTGGCTTGGTAACAATGAGCCGCAGACTCACACCTCTGGCATCTGCCGTGTTACCGGTGTTAAGTTTTCCAAGGGGATAACACTTGCCATTCAGGAGACTGGAGAGGTCCTCGGCTTCGCGAGCAATGATATCTATTGCCATTGGCTGGAGGCGCGTTTGGGTGCCAGTGGTGACTCTCAGCCTGTCATCAGGCAGAGCAGCGGTGACAAGGCGCTGCACGGCGCCTATTCCGATTTGTTCCACCAGGGGTACCTTTGCTGCGACTACATGCACCTTGGTATGGACAAGCATTTCGACTTCGACCTTCCCAGTGCGGCCAACGACGGTGACTTCTGGAAATTAAGGGATAAGATCCGCGGCGCAATCATTTGCGGTGCTATAGGAGACGCAATGGGGCGTCAGGTCGAGTCGCAGGATCCTAATGGTCGTCTGCCAGTTTCCTGGTATGCCCCATGGCGCGGTTGGACGTCAGGACCAACTGGCACCATCACGGATGACACTCAGCTAACTTGGTGGCTTGCCGACTCCCTTCTTGCAAAAGGGGGGCTCGATCCCGATGATTTGGCGCGGCGGTTCACTGCAGAGCGAATCCGGGGCATAGGTCAGGCCACGCGCGAATTTGTCAGGAACTACAAAGACAAGCGACTCCCTTGGTACCAAAGCGGTATCCAGTCCTCAGGCAACGGTGCGTCGATGCGCGCTGCGCCGGTGGGGATATTCTTCAGAAATGATTTCGACGAACTGAAATTGGCTGCTGGCATGCAAGCGATGGTGACGCATAGCGACTCGATGGCTATTGCCAGCAGCATTGTCATGGCTTACGCAACGGCCAAACTGCTCAGGATGGACCTGCACCAGATCGATGATTTGGGGACCATGACACTCTTCTGCAGAGACTTGGCTGAATCGATAGCGGGTATCGAAGACGGGAGCGGATACGAAACCCGGAATGGCGGGAAGCCTGCCACATTGGCCCAGCGGATAGGACAGGAAATACCCAATTATTTGGAAGTGAAAGCAACGCCGGCTGAAGTCCAGAAGGCTTTCTGGAGTGGTGCCTACGTACTAGAGAGTCTGCCCTTTGCCCTCTATTGTTTCCTGTACTCACCCGGCCACTTCGACCGCGTTTTGAGCCATGCTGTCAACGAGAGTAGGGACGCCGATACCGTGGCCGCCATGGCCGGCACCCTATGCGGGGCGCTCAATGGGCTTACCTGTAACGCGGACCGAAGGTACTGGCTTAAACGAAAGTGCTACTGTGACCAAGACCTATGGCCTGCGACGCCACTTGACGATAGCAAAGACTATTTGGAGGAGCTGGAATTCAGAGAGGAATTGCTGTGTTTAGCAGACAGACTTGCTGTCAGAGCATGGTCCGAGGGGGAACCATCCTGAATGTGGGGTCCACCAGCGGCCGTCAAATTGTCAAAGACTTGCGATGTTCGAGAAATAGAAGATGGCATTCTAATAATTTTTAGGAGGCGAGATGTCTTTTGAGTTCAGGGAAAATCTGAGACGGTTCAACAGGAAGGAGCGCTTCTATGTGGTTCAGGAAGCCACGCGTGGCGGTTTCGAGCTCGATGATACCTTCAGGCAGAGGCTAGAAGCAAAATTAAGAATAGCCATTCCTGCCCAGTCCGTTTTCATGGCTATGGATTATCATTTTGACTGGATTTACGCTAGCTTGTTCCTCTGTGGGCACGATCGCGACATCGAACGCGATGTGTTTAAGCGAGACAGGGATTTGATAAAGGCCTCGCAGGAGGACGTTGACCTGCTTATTGCAGCTCCTGACGCTTCCAACTCTGCATTGACAAATTTGATCATGATAGAGGCAAAGGGCGATACCTCGTGGACAAACGCGCAAGCTGAATCGAAGGCCGCTCGTTTGCAGAGTATGTTTAAACCGGGAACTTTTGAACACATTTTGAGGCCTTACTACCTTATCTGGTCGCCAAACCCTTCCAAGAATCTACGGTTCGACTGTTTCCCTCAGTGGGCGTTGCATGGTGGAGAGGTCCCGCACCTCAAACTCACGATGAGTGAAGAACTGAGGAAGGTCACGTGCTGTAATCAAGATGGGAAAAACCTGCTTGATGGCGACTACTGGAAGGTTGATAACGCAGGACGGTAGCCCATGATTTCAGTCCCTAGGGGGTACCAATGCCCACTCTGTCCAGACCACAAGGACGATGAGGACGAATACGTATGGAGCGACCTGCTTCAGGCCCCGGTCTGTGGGGCGTGTGTCTACGACATAGTTAACGGCTTTGAGGGGGGGAACGACGCTCCCGCGACTGACCAGTATAACCACGCAGAGACCATTGCTCGGATCCTACAGTTGACTGGGCTCACTTTCCAGTAGGCGAAGTTCAAATTCCTGCGGCGACACGTGGAAGAGTGGTCTGGAAAGGTGTCGGAAGAAATGAAAAAGGCCGCCCCCCATCAGAAGAGTGACCAGGAATTGAAGGAGTGGAATGCTGCATTGGACCGTGAGATGGTCCAACTGCGACTGTTACGACGATCAGCATACCCAGCAGGAAACTTTACCACGCTTCTTGTCTGGCAGGAGGTCGTCCTGGAGATGGGTGCGGCATTCAAGGAGTGGGACGCACCTGATGCGCAGGAATGGCTGAAAGGCGCTTGGGAAAAAGTCGCTGCCGCAGGTCAGGCAACTTATCAGGATGACCTAGAATACACAGAAGTGGTACTGAGGTTGATTGCCCTGTTTGACTTCTACAGGGAGTTCAGCGATTTATTCGCTGATGGCTGTGGGATCCCCAAGGAAGAGACCGTGGCACATGCTTTGAAACTGGAGAAGCAGAATGTGATGTTGCTGATTGGGAAGCACGGCGCCTACGACGCCTTTTTCCGTGAGGGGTTTGCCGAGGACCCTTTTTCGACGGCGCCATTTCGTACCTATGCGAGAGTCATTTTTCAGAAGAGGTACAAGGGATTCTCTTGAGAGGATGTAGCCCAGCTGAATGGATTTTCGCCACCTATTGGATGGACGGCGACCTTTAAATGGAAATAGATGATGGAAAGGAAACAGGAGGGCGAAAGGGAAAAAGCTTACCTTCAGTCTCCAGCAACCCGCGAGCGGCGCCGCGGCCGGGAAGGGTGCCGCCGCGGACCACTGGGTGGCTGAGCGTCCGGGGCCATCCCCCTGTCTCCCTGCCAAAGTGAACCCATCGGCGATGGAGTTCCCCGACGGTTCGCTGTCACCGTCGGCAAGCCGGTCATCACCGGCAGGCAACTGCCGTTGGCCGGAGCGCCTACCTACGACCAACTGGGTACCGCATTGCACGCGTTCCTTGCGGCTGACCTCGCGGCGCGGCAGGCCCGCCCGGAAGGGTCTCTCTGCTGGAGGGGATCCTGAAGAGGCACGGAGTGTGGGGCGTCCTCAGCGCGGAAGGTTTCCTCGACAACTGCGACGGCTTTTACCGGTTCCTGGACGGGATGAAGCCGGGTCGGCTGCTGACCGAGTGGCCGGTGCAGATGTGGCTGGGGTCCCAGCTGATGGTTGGAACGGCCGACCTGCTGTTCGAGACCGCCAAGGGATGGGTTGTCATCGACCACAAGAGTTTCCCCGGGCCGCCGTCTCTGTGGGGCAAAGAAGCCGAAGCCTATGCGGGACAGCTCAAGGCGTATGCCGACTCCTTAAAGCTTGCGACTGGCAACCTGTTGCCGGAACCTATCTTAACTTCGTGCTGGCAGGCGGCGTGATGGAGGTAGTGGTGGAATAGCTTGCCGGGCGTCACTGCCGTCGCACCATAATCCTCCATTTAATACGGAGAGTGCCGATACGCCAGTAATGGGCAGGGAGTCGAATCGAGACAGTAAAGGGGTGGATATGCCGGTATCGTCCATTTATTGGCGGCCAGATTCACTGGATGGGGATTCAATTGATTTCGAGCCGGGAACGGTGCTGTTCGAACGATTCCGTCTGGAGCGCCATCTCGGAACCGGCGGGTTTGGCTGTGTGTGGGAGGTTCACGACAAGTGGCTGAACAAGCAGGTGGCCTTGAAACTGAGTCACCACGACCTTGTCAAAGAGACTCTCGTCTTGCGTAACCTCCCGAAGGACAAGTTCATTTCCATCTTCGACTATGCGATAACCCCTGATAAGGCCTTGTCGGCTTACTCCATGGAAATGCTCGCCAAGCCATGGATGACTCTGGACAAGTATTATTTTGAACATGTCTCCAAGAAGAGAAACAACTCAGGACACGTTATTCCGTCGGTCCGTACGGCCGTGTCCATTGCCGTAGACATCTTGCAAAACCTGATCGTCCTTCACGGTAAAAAATACGCCAAAAATTACAGCTGGTGTCACGGGGATATCAAGCCGAATAATATCTATGTGCACATCGGTGAAATGAAAAAGGTTCAAAAAATCAGGTGGGGGGCGCCGACTCCTGCGTTCATAAAAATTGGCGATCTGGGCCTTGCCTGCGAAAAAGGGGCTTTACTCGAAGCCGGTACCTATGGATTCATGGCGCCCGAGCAGGACGGCAGCCGTTGCGTAGGTCCCAATACCGACGTGTATGCCGTAGGCCAGACACTGATGTTTCTGTTAACCGGAGAGTCGTTGACCAGCAACGATATCTCACACGTCTCGAGGTTGAGGGCGAAGCTGACTCGGCACGTGCCGAGCACTTTCCTAGTCAACAAACTGGCTCCCATACTGAGAAAGATGACCTTGAAAACACCTTCCCAGCGCCTGTCCGCTGAGGCCTCGATTGAAAAGCTGAAACAAGTGGTGGTCACGGAGGAGGATTGGTGTATCCTCTCCAAGTTTGCCGGGGAACTCGGAGGGGGGGGCAAGCTGGATGACGCTGCCGACGCTCTTTATCCCGATTTCAGCCGTCTCAATGGCTGGAAAAAGAAGACGACCCAGCGTCTGGATGAAATCAAGGAGTTAGTGCGCTCCGCATACAAACGAAACATTCTGCGACGGCAGGGACATTCCTATTTCCTCTATTGAACCCGGATTGAAGACTGTCCCTGAGGCACGCACCGAAACCGCAAAAATGCATCCATTAGGCGGAGCCGTGATTTCCTTTTGGATAAGGCGGCAATTTCCCCGTCAGCGCTTCCCGCCTGAACCAGACCCTGACTTCTCGTCCTCCACCAGCGGTAGGGTAATCTGCTTTATCGGTTTATACCCCCTGCTTCTAGGCGACTGTCCGTGGGCAACTGCATGTTGAGGAGGTAAGCGTGGCGTTTAGGTCGATCAGGGAGCTTAGGGGCCAGGCGAAGAGCCCGCTGGAAATGATAAAGCAGGTTTTCAAAAGGCCGGACCTTGCAGGCCTGACGGGAATAACCATCGTATCGGCCTACACGGATCCTTGGCTTTTGGGGCGTCTGGTCCGCGAGATAAAGAAATTGCCCGGTATCGGGTTCACATTGAGAGTCCTGTTGGATGAATCTGCCAGCGGCTACCACCGTGACGACGAGGTGACAGAAGCATTAGACGAGCTGGCACAAAGTCTGACCGCTGGTCGAAAATTCAACCGACAAAGCGGTATTCACCTCGTAAACTTAGGACGCCTCCTGCATTCCAAGGTCATCGCCCTGCACGAGCCGGACACGAACCACGTTGCCCTAGGCTCACTCAATTTCACCACTCGGGGCTTTTTCATCAATGAGGAGATAGTGGCACACCTTGAGCGGCGCAGGGATGCCGATGAAGCTCTGAATTATGTGCAGGCGCTCTTCGCAGGGCAACAGTGCCGACAGGTACCCTTCAACCGAACCTCCCGGCCAGCAGGCGGGGCATCGGCCCGGGAATGGCTGCTGCAGGGCCGGATGTTTTTTGACGACAAGGCTACTAAGCCTTTCAATTTTCGGCTAGGCCTGCCGGAACAGCTCCTGAGGCAACCCAATTTCATCGTGCCAGGGGCAGAAATGCAGATGCCGGATAACATATCCATCCTTAATCTGCTCCAGCTGCCAAGAGCCAAGGAGGTGGCTAAATGGAAACGCTTCTGCATTGCCACCTGCTATGGGTACTGGTGCCCGGCGCAGTTTATCGACGTAGTCCGTGAAAACATCGATGCAGTCAACGCCTCCCGCCGCGACATGGTGGTGGAGCAAGTTCTTACCAAGGCCGACGAGCTCAGATTCAGATTTCTGACGACGTTCGAGGTGATCGAGGACAATATCCGGGAGTTCAACCGAGAACACCAGACCAGGTACCGGTGGGACCGGAAGGCCGCCAGCAACCGTCTTGACAACTGGATCCCCAGGGTGATCAACAAGCTTAAGGATAAGAAAAACCTCCAAAGGCTCCTGGCCGGGGTTGATGATGCGGTGGTGCCGGATCTTTGGACCGGCGATGAAATCGCACTCAGGGAGTTCGAGGAGTCCTTCTGCTCCCACCTTGTCTTGGAAGTCTCAAAATCCAAAATAACCAACATGGTAGCGCTTTGGTTGAGTGACTGGTACGCCTTTTCTGAAGGACTGGATCTGTCCGAGGATTGGGACGAGGCGAGAAACGACGAGGACGCTTGGCATGCTTGGCTGCAGACCTGTCTGAATGACCCTTTTCAAGGTTTACCGGCCGACGGCAAGGTCCGGAGGCGCAAGGGAGGGGGCGCAAACTAGCGGTGAACCCGCCGCGGTGTTGAGAGTGTCTTACGATTTGCAATGAGAGGAGCTATTATGAACCAATGTTCGCAACCCCACCAGCACGACGGTTGTAGGGTAGCAAACCGATCACCATTTTTGGTCACATGCCAGCCGACACATTCGGCATTCCAGTGTTCAACGGCGGTAAACAGCCCGCACCAGCCCTCTTCCGAGGTGAATACCTTGGTGCCGTCGGTAACCCCACATGACATTGGGAGCCGTCGTGATGATCTTGCCATCGTGTTTCTTGGGCTGTCCCTGGACTGGCGCTCCAACGTTTAATTTCCGATGCAGCGGAAGTATCGCTACGCTCTCCTTCCGCTGCACCGGCACGATTACCATTCTTTTCCATTGACGACCTCCTTGAATACGTAAATTTACCTCATTTTCGTGTCCAAGAAAACCGGGGCCGCCATAGTACTTTACTATACATAATTAGTGTTATGTATAGTAATAGCTCCCGTTAGAAAGCTACGAGTGCTGCCACTCTTTGAGGGCAGATCTGTGCGAGCCATAGCCGCTTTGCTTCGCTTGCTCAGGGGAGAACGTGGCGTCCTTTTCTATTCCCTATTTGACGTCCTAGATTTTTGCGTGTATATTTGGCGCGTTTTAATTTTAATGAGGTAATGGGGGCGAGGTGGGCGAACAACTGTTCTTGGAGCGGTTCATCTGGTTTGACAACGAGGCCAGACGCGATCGTTACCCCAACGCATTCAAGCTTGCAGCCCAATTCGAAATTAGCACCAAGACTGCCCAACGCTCAATCGATTATTTCCGTGACCGTCTGCAGGCCCCACTTGAATACCTGCTTTCCCACAAGGGGTACCGATACACCGACTCCAGTTTCCAACTGCCGGTGACCCGCATCTCGGAAGCGGAGCTCCTAGCCCTGCTCATTTCCCGCAAATTGATAACAGAGGCATCGGCCGGCTCTTTAGCTGAGGACCTCGAGAAAGTCTCTCGCCGTCTCGGATCACTCCTGGCCGCCAACCTTCCGGGGCGTGCCAAGCCAGAGGATGCCTTTTCCTTCCGCTGGAAGGGGATTAGCCCCACAGATCCGCTCACCTTCAAGGTAGTAACCTCCGCCATTCTGCAGGGAAAGCTCCTCTCGTTCTGCTACTATTCCCCGACCGCCAGCAACTGCACAATGCGCACCGTAGAGCCGCACCACATGGTGAACTATATGGGGAACTGGCACCTCATTGCATTCTGCCGTTTGCGCAGCGACTGGCGGGACTTCGTGCTGGGGCGGATGACGTTCCCGCGGGTTGAGGAGGATTTATTCAAGTTCCGTGCAAACGAGGAGTGGCGGCCTTTTCTTTCTAATACCTTCGGCATCTTCCAGAACCGAAAGAGTTTTGACGTGGTACTTCGATTCACCCCGGACCGTGCCCGATGGGTCAGGGGTGAACTATGGCACGAGGGGCAGAAAGAGGTGATTGAGGCAGATGGTTCGTTGCTGCTAACCATATCCGCCTCGCATGAAGCGGAAATAGTTATGGAAATACTGAAACACGGCTCGCAAGTTGTGGTTGTCGAGCCAGAGTGGCTTCGCCAAAAGGTTGCGCTGGAAATAGAACAGATGTCATCCCGCTATCTCCACCATTAATGCAAATATGGGACGCTAGATGGGGGGGTGCCTCGTGTACGCTGTGAGCGCCGAATGCAAATCGTGGCCGAAACACCACAGATAAATGCAATGATCGGTTGAGGTGCCTAAGGATGAATGTTTTTGACTGTCAGAACCTTTTGACTGTCAGAGCCAGGATCATTGTGAATCCGTTGCCGAGTTCCTGAATTTGACATACTTTCAACTCAGCGATCCCAGTCGTTTTGGTACTCCAGGAAATTGCGGCAATGAGTTCAAGAAGGCGGCCGTAATTTGACCCCGAATGGAGAGCGATAACGGAGAAAAATATTAGGATGTGAGGCTGGTGAGTGAAGGCTTCTTTCCACACCCGTCATACTGCCCAGTGCTGGCACTCAGGTGAGTACAAATTTATGCCCATATTGATACCTGATGATGTCGAACAGTTCACCACTACCGGGGAGGAGGCTTTCTACCGTTTCCTGAAGGTAGCCGCCAAACCCGACGACCGGTTCATAGTCTGGTACTCCCCGGACATCGGCGACTCAGAACCGGACTTCATCCTCTACTCCCCGGACATAGGTCTAATCGTTTTCGAGGTCAAGGACTGGTGCATTGACCAGATCTGCGAGGCGAATCCGAAGACGTTCAAGATCAGGTCTGGGTTCAAGGAAGAATCTCGTACCAATCCCCACGAGCAGGCCCGGGCCTACGTCCGTAACCTGCTCGACTGCATCCGCAACGACGGCAGACTGGTGAACCGAGACGGATTCGCACAGGGAAAGCCGAAAATTCCCATTTCCCACGGCGTTGTTTTCACCAACATCGACTCCTTTGCCTACAGGGAGCGTTTTCCCAACGACGGCATCATTCCCATTTCCAAAATCTTCTTCTGGGACGATCTTGACCACAACCTGTGCGATCCGACCGGTAAAGCCTTTCACGATGCCATCCGTGAGCGCTTCGAGCCGGTATTCCCCTGCCACATCTCGTCTCACGAACTGAACCACCTGCGTCAGCTGCTGTACCCGACAATAAGGATCAATACGATTGATCGTGGTATGCAGGATGAATTAAAGAATCATGACCACAACGTTAGGTTGCTGGACTTGCACCAAGAGGCGGTCGCCAGGAGGTTCAACGGAGGCCATCGACTGGTTTCCGGACCGTCAGGTTGCGGCAAGACCCTGGTGCTTGTGCACCAGGCTGTGTATCTCAAGAAGTACAATCCGGCGGTGAAGCGCATCCTGCTCCTATGCTACAACGTGACTCTGGTGAACTATCTGCGCCGTCTGCTGGCGGCGCAGGGGGCGCCACTCGGACCGGACGGTGTGGAAGTGCTGCACTTCTATGAATTGTGCGAGCGCCTCACTGGTGAGAAGGTCCAGCACGAAAAACAGGACATGGACTATTACGACATCGTAATGGAGGACGCGCTCTCCAAGGACCTGCCGGATGCCATGATGTACGACGCCATCCTGGTTGACGAAGGGCAGGACTTCTCGGACCGGATGCTGCAGGTGGTTATGAAATGCATGAACCGGAAGACCGACTACCTCACGGTCGCCCTGGACGAGGGACAGGACCTGTACGGTCAGAAGCGGAACTGGAAAAGTGTTGGCATCAACGTCAAAGGGCGCGTTCGTCAGCTAAACATCATCTACCGCAACACCAAAGAGATCACCGGCTTCGCCAACCGTTTTCGCTTCGGCGCTTCGTCGCAGGGAGGCGGGGAGGGAGAGCACCCGCAGCACGCCCTGTTTCCCGACACGCGCATCTCCAGTGGTCCGTGTCCGACCGTAAAACAATTCGCCAGCATCGAGAAGGTCATAGATCACGTTGCCAAGGAGATCAGAACCCTCTTGGATGCCGGCAGTTTCCATCTATCCGAAATCGCGGTCATGTACACGATGAAGCGGACGGAACCGGTCGACTCCCCCAGCGTCCCGGACCAGATCGCAGCAGCGCTTGACAGTCGCGGCATCCTCAACAAGTGGCTCTCGGAGGATTACCGCGCCAAGCGCTCTCACGACATCACCTCAAGCAGCGTGACAATTACCACGATTCACAGCGCCAAGGGCCTGGATTTCGCCTGCGTATTCATAGTCGGGCTCGACGCCCTGGAACCGGGCGAGCGTTGGACGCAGGAGCAGATCGATAGTCTAGCCTATGTCGGGGTCACTCGTGCTCGTTACCAATTAGAGATAACCTTTGTCAGAAAGACGAACCTGATGGAGCGCCTTATTGCAGAGGCGAAGTCATGTTAGTCCTAGCGAAAAAAAGCGGCGCCAGATAATAAAACGAGGGAGCCTCAGTTGAGCAAGGCAACGCAAACTAAAGAAGAACAGATTCAGGAGCTGATCCAATGGTATCAGAACTCTCTTACTCTCAAGGTGGGCGAGGCCTGCCAGGATGGTTGCCTGGAGCTTATCTTCCCACGTCTGGAGCGCGCCGCGATGAACCAGGCAAATGGCGGTGACGCCACGGTGTCTCGTTACGCCATCTGGGCGAATACCTTGCGTGATTGCATCATCGCATGTATCCGCGATCTGGGAGGTGATGCCGAAAACCGAGAGGTAATCAAAAAGCTGGTTCTGGTCGCCAACGCTCTCTCCGCCTTTTCAGACATTCAGGCTCTTTATGACCCGATGAAGATCGGCTCCCTGCCACCGCGCAAGGCATAAGCGCCACCTCAACCACGCTGGTAAGTGGTGCCACCTTGGGCAGACTCTGTAGTAAGGGTGAGTAATATGAAGAAGGAAAAAATTCTCGAAGTGGTTGGTGATGGCGGCGGGATAAGCCTGTATGGTTGGAAAACTCGCCAGGGGAAGTGGCGCTTTCAGCTCAGCACCGATGAGAGCACCATCAAATCGATGCTCTCGCAGGAGGATGCTGCAGGGGTGCAGCACACCTCATCCTCTCCCGCGGTAAGTGGCTGGCAAGGCGCTCTGCGGCTGCTTTCACGCTATCCCTGGCGGCAATTGTACCCCCTGTACGTGCATCCCGGGTTTGCCGATGTGGTCTGGAATGAGGTGGAAGCCGATAATGAGGTGTCATGGAACCGTGAGGATTGGTTGGGACTTTGCCTGAAAAGGAATGATGATCGCTCCCACACCGTCTGCTTCTCGCACGGGAAGGAATCCGGACCATGGGGAACAAAGATTTCGGCGATGGCCAAGGTTGCCGCAGGCATAGGCTTTCATGTCGTCAGCATCGATTACTGTAACGAGTTCGATCCGATGGAACGGGTTAAACGCCACCTTTGTGAATTCAAGCCCAGTAACGGTTTGAATGTATTGGTTGGTTCAAGTATGGGCGGTTATGTGGCGACCGTCTCATCTAGCCATTACAAGGTAGACGGTCTCTTCCTCATGGCGCCGGCTTTTTGGATTCCCGGGTACCCGGAACAATTTCCCTCCCCACATGCCAGGAGGACCTCCATTGTCCATGGTCTTCACGATGAAATCGTCCCCTGTCGCAATTCGGTGGAATTTGCCCTGAAGCATCAGGCCGAATTGCACCTTCTGGAGGACGACCATCAGTTGAGCAAGAGCATCCCTATTATCTGCGAGCTTTTCAGAGCTTTTCTGGAATCCCTCCATTGAAAGAGGAAGGTTGTTACGCAGCGCTGCAACAAAAGTCAATTTTCAGGTGCGGAAGGTTCTCAAGAGGCCAAAAACAAAAAATTATAGATTGGATAAGGTGGACGCCGATATACAGGTATCTCTGGATCATTCGTGGGATGCCGTCTTGCTAAAAGGTCATTGTCGGCCAGAACAAGGGAAGCCTCGAGACGCATCATCTGATATAGCGAGGTTCACTTCCGAGGTAGAGTGAGACCTGTTAACATGGGTATGTGTTTGATAAAAAATAATATACTGTGGGGGGAATGTCATGGAAGTAGGCTGCTCTGTAGTTTTGCCTAATACACCTGAACTCGGTATAGGAAAGGTAGTTAAGCAATCTCGACAATATATAACAGTTTATTTCTCTGATGTTGACG
Organism: Citrifermentans bremense; assembly: GCF_014218275.1. Taxonomy (NCBI): domain Bacteria; kingdom Pseudomonadati; phylum Thermodesulfobacteriota; class Desulfuromonadia; order Geobacterales; family Geobacteraceae; genus Citrifermentans; species Citrifermentans bremense. The sequence goes on along the minus strand of NZ_AP023213.1, from coordinate 3,090,944 downwards.
AAAACCGTGAGTTTCTTGCAAGCAAGAATGCTTTAGTCAGGTCGGAGCAGATTTCAAAACCTTCGGGGAAGGTGGGTAAGAGGCTGCTCTCTGAGGATGTGCACGGTAGCAAAACAAATCTGGGTGAAAGGGTGGAGCGCGACCAGGAAAATGCCGTCTTTGTGTCCGAGGCTGCAATGGAAGCAGCCCAACAATTCAAGTCGTATTCCGAAGCGCCGACAATTCTTGGGTCGTCTGAAAGTGCTAAGGAACGAGAGTTGGAAGCCAGGAGGCGACATACTGATTTGATGGCCATACGAAATGTCCCTTTTCATGTTATGGCTGAAATTAAGGCCGAAACTCTGCAAAATGAAAAAAAAGAGACTTTCAGTCAGCTGCTTTACGCTCACGAGGACACTCGTACTAACAACCCGCTGGTGCGCCACGGGAAACGTATCAACGTCATGTCATGGACTCATCCTGCCATCCAGATCGCTATGACAGGGGACCTAAGAGAAACGGTCGATATTAAAGCTCATGGCTACACCCTTCGTTCTGTGACACCAGTAGCACGTGCGAAATTTTCTGAGGTTCTTCCCGCCTTAACCGGTTTGTATGAACCAGGCGGAATGGTCGGGACCAGGAAGGCCGAGACACAAGTTACAGGCCTTAAAGCCGTAAAACTGCAAATGACTAGGAATCAGGTTGAAGCATTTTTGAGCAAAATGAATGGTATGATGCTGGTGACTGGTGCACCTGGGAGCGGCAAGACAACCGTTGCGATGCAGCGTATTCGATTTCTTTATGATCAACAGGATGAACGTCTCAGCACTGGTCAAAATGTTAGATACGCAGATAATTTAACCAAGATTTTTTTAGCGAATGAAAATTTGGTTGCATACTCAAAGGATTTACTCGAAAAAGGCCTACAGATACCTTCTTCAATCGTCGAGCCTGTTGATGGTTTCATAAGCGGCTACCTTAATGACGTGTGGAGTTACAAGCATGGCGCCGCCCCTCGGCGAAAAAAGCTATTCTACTTGGAAGAACGCGCCCGCATGGCTTTCTACGGGTTGTGTTCCGATCGGGTTTTGAGGGAATTATGGCAATCGTATGAAGGTCAGATAGCCACAAGACTTGCTGAGGCAGAGGGAGCTCGATGGCTGGATACACCGGAGGCCGCGCAAACGTCTGCCATCGCTGAGCGGCTGGCCCAATCTCTTAGGGCACAGGGTACGAGGACACCAGGGAAAGACCCTTTAGGGTCACGATATTCTATGGATGCCTTATATAGGGAGGTACGAAAAGAATACGAAGAAGCTCGTGTTGCCATGCAAGGCATCGGTGTGCTGAGTACTTTTGATTCGGAGTTTCATAAGTGGCTTTTTTGGGTTTACGACCCTCTCGACTGCTTATTTGCATATTTTGGCGAGCAGGTGTACGACGGGAAGGTGAGAATCAAGAAAGGCATGGCTGCCAAAATAGATGAAGAGAGAGTTGTTGAAGGAATCCGAGAAGACTGGGAAAATCGATCGTTTGGAAGAGAAGAAATCCCCTGGCTCGCATTCCTTTTGCGCTTTGCACTTCCATCCGAAACAGACCAACGCGCAAGGTTCAGAGAGATGCCGAATCCTCTAGCTGTAACCGGCCTGTTGGATGGCATGCGCTGGACGCACGTCATGGTTGACGAGGCTCAGGACCTGTGTGTTGCCCAAGCTGCTCTCCTAGGGTCCTTAGTGCACCCGGATGGAGCCTTTACCGTTTCGGCCGACTTCCATCAGATTGTTTCCCCTGTGTGGGGCATGGAAACACCAGAAGCGTTCAAGGTCGGGATTTCACTACGGGACAAGGGGGTTTATCAGTCCTTTCCATTTGCAAAGAACATGAGGCAGAGCAGACAGGTTGGCCTGTTTTTGCAATCGTTCTATCAGAGTGTCTTTGGAGAAATCGCCCCGTTCGAGGTCAATGATCAAGTGGAGGGCTCCAAACCACTCCTTATTTTGAGCAAGTTCAGTGACTTTGCTGTAAGAATCCATCAGCGTTTGAACGTGTTGCGCAGAAGTTCGTCAATTCGATCCATTGCGCTCCTGCAGGTCAACGAAGACGAAACGGCAATGGAACAGATTCGTGCAAGTTTGGAATCGCGCGGCGTCGTTTTGGCACCGTTATGGGCAGCATCAGATCCCTCAGGGCGTTTGATTACAACAAGTGTTGAGCGTATCAAAGGGTTGGAATACGATGCATGCTTTGTAATAGGTCTTGACGACGATGAAAATCGAAACCTAAATTTTGCAAAAAATAGAGCCTATGTGGCTCTTTCCAGACCAGCACTGCAGTTGGTAATGTTTTGTGAGGAGCTTCCAAGGGCACTGCAGAAAGTGAACCCGGGATTGATGGACATAATTAGAAATCAATGATTTAGGAGATACGCATGGCGGACTCGTTATTCCCAGCCGTTGAGAAATATATCGAGAATGAGGGATTGCTCAACAAGATGAAAGGATATCAGGCTCAATTGTACCGCATAATGGGGCAAGGGAGCACTAGAGCCAAAGGACTGGATCTTCCTCCGGCAAGCATAGAGAGAAGAATTGAGCTGGTTTCCTTCAAACCCCTTCAGGACGCCTCTGCCCCCAAGGCTATCATTGCGGAAATCGACCAAATCCGTAGAGAGCTTGAACGTGAGCTTTCTTTTCTCAAAAAGACCGATGAGCAAAAAAAGCTAGCCAACCAGGTTCTTAGAGGGTTAGGAGTGAGCCAAAGCGGTATAAAGGACAACCGTTTTTATGTGGGTCGGTTAATCCTAAGCTGTGAAAATAGTGGTAGAGCGTGGACGTGGTCCTTGACGCCTCACTATCCCATCATCGAGAATATTCCTCCTGACCTGAATTACATCCAGAAGGCATATTTCAGGGCCGAGGAATTGTTTAAAGAGATTCTTCTTGCTCCTGACATCTTCGAGGAAAAACTCAATTTGTCGTGGCTTATTGCGCGGCATTTCTCAACCGGCGAGAAGGTACTGATAATTGATGTAGCTAGGATGTTCAAGGTTGCCGGGCAATCAGAAAAGTTCTGGAGCACACCTAAAAAAGCCACTTTCGTGGATTTAGTTGATGCTGCATTTATCGCCAATCTCATTAATTGGATGAAGCAATCGGGGGAGCGCTCGTTCTCATTTTCGCAGGCGACACTGCATCAAGCTCACGGGAAACACGCAAAGGCCTTTTACCTTCCCGTGAATACGGAAGGTACCCAGACCAGACCGGTCATCTACATCGACAAGAAATAATCTTTCCATCGAGGAGACAATTATGGCAGTCGAAATCAGCAGAGCAAACGCCAGACAGATTCGTGCAAAATTGATGAGTGCACCGGTCGCTCCTGGCTCGTATGCTCCCTTCATCAATGCCGGTACGGAAAAGATACTTTCCGTACTAGAGCAGAATTACTTCTGCGAAGATCTTGCTGAAGGAGTGTCGTGTTTTAAGTACCTCGAAGGGGATTACGGTAGCGGAAAAACACAGTTTATCCAAAGTCTGGCCGAAAGGGCTGATCACAACCAACTAGTATCCGCTATAGTGAACATTGGAGTGGAGTGTCCGTTTAATTCCCCACTTGCCATTTTCAAATCCATCATGGCTTCCTTCGTCCCACCTAGAAAACACTACCTCGAAAATCTTGATGACAAAGGCATTGAAGTCCTTCTCAGAGCATGGGTCGTCGGCAGGCTTTGCGAACTTGGCTGGAACGTCGGAGAGGAAGTGCCTGATATGGCACGCCGCCAAGTGGAGCAAAACTTCACCAGAACTTGGCACGGGCCGCCGGATCAGCAGATGGCTTATGCTCTGATGGCCTTGGGTAAAAGGACCCTTGACTGGGAGTGCGGTGCGGATGAATCTTCGACGGATCGAGACTTGAGATCCTGGGTTCGCGGAGAAAACGTCCGATCAAAAGCGCTTAAGGAAATTTATGGATTACACGAGCCTGCTCGTGACGAAACGGCCTTCAGACGACTCAAGACTGTCGTAAAGTTTTTGCGGACCCGACTCGGCTTCAAGGGGTTTTTCATCGCCTTTGACGAAGGGACGAGGACCTCAGTCTTCCGGCGCGGAAGCGTGAAACAAAAACAGGCCATTGAAAACATGCTCAGCATGATCAATGAGAACGCCGAAGGAGAATTCGGCGGCGTCATGTTCATGTATGCAGCAACACCTGACTTTAGGAGCGACGTAATCCAAAATTATCAGGCCCTCAACGATAGGATCGGGTCCGTAGCATTTGTTCCAGGGCGGCCGATGACCCCCTTAATCGAACTGCAAGGGCTAAACTCAGACGCGATGATCCGCGAAATCGGCATAAAACTGTATGGAGTTTTTGCCAAGGCAGATGGAATTGAGTTGGATGACGAAGTACAGTTAAACAATATCGATGTGCTGGTGGAGGCGCTAAAAAACCTGAAATATTATGAAAAAGTGCCTCCACGTGATTTCGTCTACAATTACTGTCGCCTTTTGGACCATCAAAAACTTGGCGAGGCATCCCTAAGCCCTCAAGATGCAGAGCAGTTCGTTAAATCCCATGAAATTCCGGAAACGGAGGATGAGGAATGAGCTTGTCTCAAGGCACTCTCGTCGACCACCTGGATTTTGGCCCGGGAAAAGTCGTCCAATCGTTGGGGCAGAAGGTGATTGTTGATTTTTTTGGGGACGAGATAGACTGCGATATCAGCGAACTCATCGTTTTGGGCAACCAAGGGCCGAAAGTTCAACTGGTCGGTCTTGCGGGGGATCGTAACAGGATTTCCTTTCGCCGGGCATTCGAGGCCGTAAACCTCGGGGTTGTTCCTCCCGACAATTCTTCTCTGATTGAGATGAGTATTGGTGGGGAGGCAATAGAGAGGGAAGTGCACGACTCTCTCGTTTGCGCGCAAAAGGATGGGGCATGCAGGGTGGTTTTCGGCGACTATGGAACCGGGAAATCCCATTATCTCCACATTGTCAGTACCGTTGCACGTCGCAGCGGTTGGGTGGTCTCCTATTTGGAGTTCGATCCAAAGGCGGTCGATCCGGCGAAACCTCATCTCGTGTATCGGGAGATTATGTCTAAGTTGCAAATTCCCAAGCGAGACGATGGTACCGGCGCCGATGGCTTTTTCGGTTTGATCGGAGAAATCAGAAAGAATTGGGACAAAGTGCGGGACTTGCCGCTCTTCAAAAGGTCGCCCTGGTTTAAATATGGCTTGGAAACGCTTCGCTTTTTCCCCCACAACGATCATCCAGATTATATCAGTGGGTGCAACTGGCTGGCTGGGCAAAACGTGCCTGTTACTGGACCGGGAAGTATTCGAGAACTCGCTCGTGGAACAACAAACATTAATCCCAAGCTTCTTCCGAACATGCCAAAGGTGCGCGATACTGCCGAAATTTATGTATTCCATCTTGCCGTAGTAAATCAGATCGCCCAGGCGCTCGGATACCAAGGGTTACTGATCGTTCTCGACGAGGCTGAGCATGTCCGTGGCTACAGTGTAAGGCGCAAGGAGAGGGCTAACAACTTCTTCGATATGTTGGCTCGCGCAGCCCATCCCCCGTTGGAAGATAAGAGTGAAATTCCTATTTTGAACGATCACGGATTCGAGCTCCCTCGATACTGGGAGAGTGGTCCCCATTTTGCCCTCTATATTGGCCTCACGGAGGCGGATACCTTCGCGCATTCATTTCTCTCCTTGAGGGATGCATGCGCCTTCCTCCACAATGAGAGGGACATGGTATTACTTCATCCGCCCACCCCAGAGGATTACCAGATGTGGTGCTATTCACTCTACGAAAGGATGCATCGTCACTATCCCACCCAGATGGCTTTGCTGGAGGCGAAGGAAAACATCCGCAAGATTTCAGAAGTGTTGAGGCAAGAATTCGAAAGCCACCGGGAAAATGCCGTGATGCGAACTTGGGTGAAACTTGCATGTTTGATTCCAGCGGTGCTTTTTGCGGACAGAACAAGAACCGTGGAAGATGTTGTGGCTATTGTGACAAAGGCCGTAAACGAGCTCCTCGGCGGATTTTTGCCTTGGGAATAAAATGCAGGGGACCTGAATGGAGGCAAAATCGATTCAGCAGATGATGCCGGATGCCTGGCCAGTCTTTTTCCACCATCGTAAATTACGTCCGCTACAAGAAAAAGCTATCCCGGCTCTGGTGAGAGGAGAGTCTGTCTTACTTTCCGGGCCTACGGCATCAGGAAAAACTGAAGCGGTAGTCGCACCGCTCTTTCAAAGACACCTCTCTTTTCACAGGACGTCACTAGCTGTCGTCTATGTCGCTCCCACCAGGGCGCTTGTTAATGATCTGTACTACAGGTTGGAGGCGTACCTCGGGGCGAGATCCGGAGGAGCCGTCCGTCGATATACAGGCGATCATCATGAACTTGCTTCTGTAGACGGTATATTTCTTCTTCTTACGACTCCCGAGGCTCTTGACTCGCTGCAACTCGTCTCGCCAGAAAAATTCCAAAAGATTCGTGCAGTTGTTATCGATGAAATTCACCTTTTGCACGGAAATCCGCGCGGGCAGCAGTTGCGGCATGTAATCAACAGGATTGAACACAACATTCTGGCCCCGACCCATCCGAAAGATTGTTTTCAACGTATCGGAATGACGGCCACAATCAACGATGTGGATGGTGTTTGTCAACGATGGCTGGGAGTAGGGGCGAAAAGGATCGGAACGTGTGAACAGCGTGAAATCGAGCTGACATTGTTGGATCTCGATCAACCAGAAAAAAGCGTGAAAGCGCACAAGTCCGCCATATTGATTGCAGAGTGGCTGGACTCGAGCAAGCTCAAAAAGGTGATTGTATTCGGTAATAGCAGAAACAGCACACAAGCGCTAGCGGCAGCACTCCACAAGCAACTCGCCGGGACCAGATGGCCAGTCCATTGGCATACGGGAATCCTATCGAAAAGCGAGCGAGAGCGAATAGAAGCGTCGATGAAGTCGGACCGGTTTGGAGTTTGTATTGCCACCTCGACTCTTGAAGTAGGAATAGATATTGGCGACATCGATGCAGTTGTCCTTTGTGATCCACCATTTTCCGTCGGGTCATTTCTGCAGCGTATCGGCCGTGGCAATAGAAAGACGGACAAGTGCAAGGTGGTCGCTCTTTTCCAAGACAAGCAGGAAAAGCTTTTGTTGCAGGCCTTGTATCAATGCGGAATAGACGGTGTCATGGATGACGTGCATGAGTTTGACCGGCCTTCCGTCCGTTTCCAGCAGGTTCTGAGCTTTGCTTGGCGAGGCGTTTCACGGGACAAAAAACCTCTTCTTCGCAGGAGCTTGGCCTCTGCGACATGTGAGGAGGATCATGCCGAAGTTGTCGAAGACATGCTTGACACTGGAGTATTACTTGAGATAGCAGGTGCGCTGATCCCCTCTGACCAGTTCATTGATCTGGGCGAAAAAAGGCTTATTCATTCGGTAATTACTGGAAGAGGATGCGTGCAGATAGCAGATGGTATTACTGGCGAAGCCCTAATTTCTCCAGGCCATACCCCAAACTCTTCCGGTAGCTTATTTGTCGGAGGCGGCTTCAGGAAACTTGTGGAGAGTTCTACTGGCGAAATGAGCTTAGAAAAAACTGATAGAGGCCCGCTCCTACAACTTCCTTCAGTCCGAGGCAAGCGGTGGTTGAGCAGGGTGGTCGTATGGGCAATAGCTGGAATTTCTGGAGCGGATCCGCGTATATGGAAGTACTCCAAACATGAAATCATGACCTGGGGGGGAGAATACAATCGCCTTCTGATCTTACTTTTGAGACGATATGCAGGTAATCGCAATGACAAACTCAAAGCAAACGAATATTCGATTATTTCACTTTTTGATATTTCTGAGATTACGCCTCTTCAATTTCTAGAGTGGACTTTGGACTTGGAGTCCAAGCAAAACGCTCCTCTTCACGAGGTTTTGCCTTTTTGCGAAAAGAGTCAATTTTTTCAATATTTAAGTCCAGAACTTCAACGAAAAGAAGCTTTTAACTCCATACCATTCAATGGATTCAAGAATTGGCTTAATGACTGTGAATCCTATCTTAGTGAAGAATAAGTATTGCTAATTTCTTTTATGGATACCGAACTCTCCGATCTGAGACGCTGGGTTGGAGGTCGGCTACCACAATCCGCTTTACAACAGCGCCACCGGCCTGAGTCTCTTGATGAAGGATCCAACAGTGGCAGTTGCCGTGTTTTGGCGCTGAATTACTTACTTGAGGTATGTATGAGTTCAAGTTTTTCATGGCTGGATTATTCAGAAGCTGAGCGCCGTAAGGCTTTAGAAGTTGCCGACTCCTTTAAAAACCGTGACACGCGTGATGAGCTTGGTATCGGAACAGTGCGGGATGCCTTTGCCAATCTTCTGTTCCCCGGTACTACCACGATCCAGACCCGGGCCAAGTATTTTCTCCTTATCCCTTGGGTTTACCTGGGATTGGAGCAACGGTTCCGCAGGCGCCCCCCCGCATCAAGGGAAGATGTGGCCAAGGCTGCTCGCAGGGAAGAAATAGCACTTATCGATATTCTTAAAAACTCTGATGACCCCGATGGCACTATCGGTGTTGAGGCACGCGAAAACCTTAAACGCCTCCCCAGTAACGTGTACTGGTACGGAATGGGGGCTTGGGGAATAAGAAAAGTTGACGTCTCCCAGGACCAGTACCACAAGTTTTTGGTCAAATATGGTTCCCCTGCTCCTTTGCGGCGAGGTGCTGATGACGTCGACGACTTAGGCGCGGCATACAACTGGCACCCTGAGCTACTCTCCCTGAAGCCCTCGAGCTATCCTCAGAAATTGTCTTTTGTGCTCTCTGACGACGAGTCCGAATTTCTAAAAGATCGGATCAAAGGAATAAAGGGGCGCAATGCGAGTTTGCTGGCTGTTCTCGCCGACTCGGAAGAGGCCTGGGAACCTTTACAATTTGCCTGGGAGCACGAGTCGGCAGTAAATGGCACTCTCCCTCCGGAGGTGAAACGTGCCCTCTCCCATGCCCGCAACTTTTCTGAAGTTATGTACGGTGCTTCTTTACTCTACAACCTGATGCTCGCCAGGCGGTTCTTTAAAACTTTCTCGGCACTGGAAGATAAAATCGATTTTTATGAAGCCGAGGTAGCCAAATGGGGAGGCATGATAACTGCGCGCAAGGATGCTTATGTCACCTGGGATCGACAACAGTTCTGGCAGATAGTCTCTGGCCAGAACCCAGCGATTCCCAACCGTACAAGGTCTTTCATAGATGCGTGGCTGGATCTTGCCCTCACCGGTAAGGATCCTGGGGTTACCGCAACAAGTGAGAATGCCCAAGCCCTGGTTTTGAACCGGGAGCGCAGCCACAAGCCGACCGGCATGGCGCGCCTTGTCAACGAAAATGCCTTGAGGCAGTGGAGCGGAGCTGCCGGTGCTTCACAACTCGACTTCCGTTGGGGAGTTTCCCAGCGACTGCTGACAGATATCCTGTCTCCCGGTCAGGTTCAGGGCAGTCCGGCACCCTCGGAGGTTAAAAATGCTTGAGCCACATAGTCGGCGCCTTTTCCTTGAGTCCCTGTGCCCGCCCGATGGCTATGCACTTGATTATGCAGTGGGGACGACCTTCTCACTCGACCTTCTTGCCCTATTATCTGTTCCCTTGGCATTTACCTTCTCCGACTGGGAGGACAGTGAAGGGCAAACCACAGAAAACAATCTGGCCCTGCTGGAATCGATTAAACGCCATGCCAATAGGATTTGCATTTTTTGCCAGGCCGGCCAGATCTCCGTGCCCAAAAAAGATCAGCGGCTATTTGCCTATCTCGAGCAGTCGGTGTTTGAGGTAACCGCTAAAAAGAAGTTCGGGGTATTTCATCCTAAGACTTGGTTGTTGCGCTTTACCTCAAAGCTTGACCCTACCATTCGGTACCGGTTTATCTGCCTTAGCCGCAACCTCACCTATGACCGCTCATGGGACACCGTCCTCGTAATGGACGGTGCTTTACAAGACCGCAGAAATGCCTATTCTAAAAATCACCCTCTGGGCGATTTCTTCAAGGCATTGCCCGGTTTAGCGTCACTGACAGGGCGCTCTGTCCCCGCAGCTGTTCAATCGAAAATAGATACTTTAGAGGAAGAGGTGCGCAAAGTTGCCTTCGATTTTCCTACCGCCCTGGACGACAGAAATAACCCAGTAGCTTTTGAGGAATATCAGTTTTGGCCTCTGGGCTTGAATGCGCGCCCTGACTGGCCATTTGATGGGGGGGACAATGAACTGGTTCGCCGTCGCATGCTGATCATTTCGCCATTTCTGAGTGACGGGGTGCTGCGGCGCATAACCAGAAAAAGGAATAACTGCATACTTTTAAGCCGGTCGGATGAAGCAGTACAGATCCCGAAGGAGGTCTGCAGCCAATTTGAGTCGCTTTATACCTTGGCACCGGATGCCTTGCCCCAGGATCTGGACACTGACCAAGAAGGAAAAGATGCGCTTTCCGGTCTCCATGCCAAGCTTTTCCTGATGGATGATGGATATAAGGCCCGGTTGTGGACCGGATCTGCTAACGCTACAAATGCGGCTTTCCCGGATCCTGCAAAAAGGGAGGATAGGGAAAAGGGGAATGTAGAATTCATGGTGGAATTAACTGGGCCTCGCAGAGTGTTCGGCATTGAGCAACTCATGAGTAAAAAGGCAGGGACTACTTCATTCTCAGACTTGCTGGAACCTTTCACTCCTCCCGATCACCCCCCGGAGGTGGACAGGGACCTGAAAAGTATTGAGAATGACCTGGACACCGCCCGGCGTTTATTCGCATGTCGTGTTTTGCGCGCTGTCGTTTCCGCTGGGCCAGTTGATGGTAGCTATTCGACCCGGTTAGTTGCCAGTACACCTTTGACTGCTTTGAACGGTATTAACGCGATCTGCTGGCCGGTTACTTTCCCAGAGCATCTTGCGACTGGCTGTTCGATGCAAGCCGGAGAGTTGGCCGTGTTCGGTGGGATGACTTTGGACGCCATTACAGCGTTTTTTGCCTTCGAATTGGTACTGGAAAGAGCAGGCAAAAAGGCGAAAACCCGGTTCGTCGTCAAGGCTGACCTAGAAGGTGTTCCAGAAACCCGGTTCTCATCCCTGCTCCGTTCCCTTCTTAATAACAAAAACAAGGTGCTTCAAATGCTTCTCATGCTGTTGGCGGACCAGGATGCACCCGCTTCTCAGGGAGGAATCCACCCCGGACAGCTTGATGTAGATGGTGCATCAAGTGGTGCGGCGGCCATTCCCCTGCTTGAGTCATTACTTGGGGCGCTCGACCGGGATCCGGCGAAGTTGGGCCGGATTAATGACTTGGTTGCCGATCTTATGGCGACCGATGAGGGGGCTGAATTGCTTCCCGATGGTTTCAACGACATCTGGCCGGCCATCTGGGCCGCTCGGGGAGAATTGCAATGAGTGCTGCCGCTGGTGTACGCCCTGATGTTCACAAAATTTTGTCCCAACTGAAGCCGTTTCAGCGGGATACTGTTGAGTACGTGTTCCAGAGGATGTATCTCGATAGCGACTCTACCAACCGGTTTCTGGTTGCAGATGAGGTCGGCCTTGGAAAAACAATGGTCGCCAAAGGTCTCCTCGCTAAAGCCATTGACCACCTTTGGAGCACGGTTGAGCGGATTGATGTAGTGTATATCTGCTCCAACGCGGATATCGCGCGACAGAACATTACACGACTCAACCTGACCGGAAGCAGTGACGCGGGATTCGCTTCCCGTATAACACTGCTACCGATGTACCTTGATGCGTTGCAGGAGCGCAAACTCAATTTTATTTCCTTTACTCCAGGGACCTCCTTCGATATGCGATCGAGCATGGGGGTGGCGGAGGAGCGCCGGTTGTTGTACTGGATGCTGCATGAGGCCTGGGAGTTTGGGGAAAGGATCGGACCTAAAAACGTCCTGCAGGGGTATGTCTCTAATGCGGAGGGATGGAGAAGTGGTTTACAGATAAAACCGTACTTTGATGCCGGGGTGTGTGCGGGGTTTATAGCTGCAATTACCGAGTATGATGCCGAGGGGGTCTGCGACGGAAGAGTTCCTCTTCGTCAGAGGTTCGAGGCTCTGTGCGAGTTTCTGTTTAGGGCAGACCGCCGGATCACTACGGAAGTGGCAGTCGAGCGCAACCGTGTCATCGGGATCTTGCGCAGAATCCTCGCGAAGGCCTGCCTACGGTTCCTGGAGCCGGATATTGTTATCATGGATGAGTTTCAGCGGTTTAAGAACCTCCTCTCGGGAGAGGACGAAGCAGGACAACTCGCTCAGGAACTTTTTAATTACTCGGATCAGCACTCGGAAGTCCGCACGCTGCTGCTATCGGCGACCCCCTACAAGATGTACACCCAATATGGAGATCAGGAGGATGACCATTACCAGGACTTTCTCGATACCATCCGGTTCCTGGAGAAGAAGGAACCCTTGGAGATCCAGGGAATCCTGAAGGAGTTCCGTCAGGAATTGTTCCGCTGCCATGATGGGGAGTTCGGGAAACTGGTGGACATCAAGTCGCGGCTGGAAAGGAGGCTGCGCAGGGTGATTTCGCGAAAGGAACGTATCGCCGGCTCTGTCACCAACGACGACATGCTGACGGATAAGTCTGAGAAGAGATTACCGGTGTTGACCTCCAAGGATGTGCAACACTATCTCGTACTTCAGAAAATTGCACGGCACCTTGAGCACGGGGAAATGATTGAGTACTGGAAATCTTCACCCTACTTGCTCAATTTCATGGATGGTTACAAGTTCAAGGAACGGTTACATGCCGCTGTTGATTCCGGGACAACGCAGGAACTTGCAGCAATCATCGGCAGTGCGCCTGACGTAGTTCTCCCTTGGAAGCAAGTCGCACGTTATGGGGAAATCCCCCCTGCAAACCCGCGCTTACAGCAACTTTTGGACGACATAATTGACAGCGGGGCATGGCAACTTCTTTGGATGCCGCCTTCATTGCCGTATTATGCACCGTCGACGGGCCCCTATGCCGACCTTGGCGAGGCGCAACTCACAAAACGCCTGGTGTTTTCATCGTGGAATGTGGTGCCGAAGATGATTGCCGCCATGGTTAGTTATGAGGCGGAGCGGCGCATGTTCGGCCTCTTTGAAACTAATCCCGAGTATTCACCGGACTGGCGCAAAAAACAGGGCACGCTGCTCAAGTTTGCTGCCAACGAGAGGCTAACGGGAATGCCGGTTCTGGGAGTTCTCTATCCTTGTTTCACTCTTGCGCAGCTTTGTGATCCCTTAGATATCTATGCTGAGAGTCTACGTCTGTCAAATGGTATGCCATCACTTGACGCTGTGAAGACATGTGTTGAGGCAAAAATTGAGACGCTTCTAGGTAATCTGGCAGCCCAAGAAAATATGTCCGCTGCGGTAGACGAAAATTGGTATTGGGCTGCTCCCATCCTGCTCGATTTTCAGCATGATAAGAAGGTTGCGGATTGCTGGTTCAACCAGGAGGACCTTGATGAACTGTGGAGCGGGGAGGAGACCGACGAAGCAGAGTACGAGGATGAGGATAAGGGAAAGGGTAAGGAAAGTAACTGGTCCCTACATGTAAAAAGGGCTAAAGAGCTTCAGGCGGGAGCCGTTGTGCTGGGGCGTAAGCCGCATGACTTGACCCAGGTTCTGACACTTATGGCTCTTGGAGGGCCGGCTATCATCGCTTTGCGTGCTTTATGCCGCCTAACTGGATCTTTTCACGCAGGTATCGATCATCGGAATGGAGCCGCTAAGGTCGCCTGGGGCTTCAGGAGTTTCTTCAACCGTCCCGAGGTAACCTGCCTGTTGCGTGGTCTGGATCGGGACCCAGTGTACTGGCGCAGAATACTTGAATATTCGGCAGAGGGTGGGCTGCAGTCCGTGTTGGACGAATACGTCCACGTCTTGCAGGAACATCTTGGCCTAATGGACCATGACGAAACTGAAACGGTCTATGCCGTAGCCACGGCAGTAGTTGAGTCTCTGCAGTTAATCACTGCCCGAATTGATGTCGATAAGCTGGAACCCTTAGTGCGAAAGAAGGAATCTATGCGCGGGCACTTCGCCTTAAGGTTCGGCACGCAGGATTCAGAGGATACCGGTAAGGAGCCAACACGTGAAGATCGAGTCCGGCAAGCCTTCAACTCGCCTTTCTGGCCCTTCGTTCTATCTTCAACGTCGGTAGGTCAGGAAGGACTTGATTTCCACCCCTATTGCCACGCCATAGTGCACTGGAATTTGCCCAGTAATCCGGTCGATATGGAACAGCGAGAAGGAAGGGTTCATCGCTACAAGGGGCACGCCGTTCGTAAGAACCTGGCACAGACGTATTCTCATACGGTAGCCACTCGTACTATTTCGGATCCATGGAAAGCCATGTTTGCCGAGGCCGTAAGGGACCACAGCTCGGCAAGTCGCGGGATGTCGCCGTACTGGAATTTCCCGGTTGAAGGCGGCGCTCGAGTAGAGCGTTATGTGCCTGCCTTACCCTTCAGCCGGGATCACATCAAACTGGCTGCATTACGGAAATCATTGGCGATCTACCGGATGGTTTTCGGACAATCACGGCAGGAGGATCTCGTTGAATACCTGCTGAAGCATTTGTCAGAGGCTGAGGTGGCACCGGTCTCGGAGCTTTTGCAGATAGATCTTTCTGCCCCTATTAGCTAAACGTGTGTGCGAAGGCCAGGATATAGATGGCGTTTCAGAGAAGAATGATCACTGAGGGGCATGCCCCATTTCACCCACCTGTGTTAGCGCTGAAAATAATGGTGAGAGGAGAAGTTACTAAGCAGTAGTTTGTACAATAAATAAATGCAATTCTCCTGGTTATCGGTTAATAATAGCCTCCTACCGTTTGGGGGGCTTCAGCCAAAATTAATAACGAAGCCCTATTCGAAGAGCGCATCAACTAAAAGTAGAGAGATCAACAACTGTTAGGGCTCCGGTAACAAGATAGCAAAAGACAAATCTGATTCACGTCAAAGGAATAGTAGATGCAAAAACGATTGGCTCCAGGGGCGAGGATTACACTTCGGGATGAAGATTGGATTGTCCGCCGTGTCGATTTAAGCGATGACGGTGGTCATGCGTTGACCTGCGATGGTCTGTCTGAACTGGTTCGAGGCACCACGGCGACCTTTCTTGAGCGATTGGAAGATGATATCCAGCTCCACGACCCAGCCAGTACCGAGTTGTATCAGGACAGCAGCCCCTTTTTTACCCAGGCACATCTTTACCTCGAGAGCCAGCGTCTGCGTACTATCGCTAATGATCAACAGATTCACCGCGCCGAACAGGCGGCGATGCGAAAAGCTGCCTATCAGAGGGTGCCGACCGAAAAGGGGCTGGCACAGGTCCGAACCCGCATTCTTATCGCTGATGGGGTAGGCCTCGGAAAAACGTTGGAAGCCGCGATGCTGGCCACCGAACTGGATATCCGTGGTCGCGGTCGGCGCATCTTGGTAGTAACGCAAAAGAGCATGCTGACCCAATTCCAGAAAGAGTGGTGGTCGCGCTTCACCATACCGCTAGTCCGTCTGGATTCGGCTGGCATTCAGCGCATCCGCAACAACATTCCTGCCGGGCACAACCCCTTCAACTACTACGACAAGACCATCATCTCGATGGACACCCTGAAGGGGAACAACGAGTACCGAAATTACCTCGACAAGTCCCGCTGGGACATCATCGTCATTGACGAGTGCCACAACGTGGCTGTACGCAAGGGGGATGCAGGTTCATCTCTCCGGGCACGACTGGCCAAGAACCTGGCGACCAAGTCTGACACCCTGATCCTGCTCTCGGCTACGCCCCATGATGGGTCGGCCAACAGTTTTGCTTCCTTGATTTGGTTGCTCGACCCCACTGCGATCTCCGATCCCGAGGATTACACTCGTGCGGACCTGGATCGTAAGGACCTGTTCGTACGTCGATTCAAGAAGGACATCAAGGGACAGGCAGAAGGCCAGTTTCCGGAAGCGGTGACCCGTCGGCTCTCGGCAAAAGCCACTCCTGAAGAAGAGGCCGCCTATCGCGCTGTGTTGGAAATACCCTTTACTCAGAAAGGGGAGCATTGTGCCGGAAAACCCTCAGAACTCCAACGTGTTGGTCTCCAGAAGGCGCTCTTCTCAAGCCCTGCCGCAGCGGATTCTTATGCCCGCAACCGCATCGACAAGTTGCGCAAAGGCTTTTCCATCACTACAGACGAAGAGTTGGAAATCGCAGCCCTGCTATCTTTGCGCCAAGACCTGCAACAGATTACCCGGGAACGCTTTAGCAAATATCAACGACTGCTGCAGACTCTTAAGGATGCCGATACCGCCTGGACCGGCCTCAACAGCCGCGACCGATTGGTGATCTTTTCCGAGCGCATCGAGACCCTAAAATGGCTGTTTGAGCACCTTCCGGTGGATCTGAAATTGCCAGAGACAGCCTTTACTATTCTCGACGGCAGCCTCTCGGATATCGACCAGCAGGCGATTGTTGAACGCTTTGGTCAGGAGCACGACCCCCTGCGTGTGTTGCTTTGCTCGGACGTGGCTTCCGAAGGTCTGAACCTCCACTACCAGTGTCACCGTTTGATCCACTTTGACCTGCCTTGGTCGCCCATGGTCTTCCAGCAGCGCAACGGCCGGGTGGATCGTTTCGGTCAGGAGCACCAGCCACGCATCGACTACCTGCTCACCGAGTCGGCCGTGGAACGCATTAAGGGTGATATGCGTGTCATCGAGGTTCTGGTCAGCAAGGATGAGCAGATCAGCAAAAACATTGGTGACCCTGCCTCCATTCTGCGCCGCCACAGTGTAGAAGAAGAGGAGAAGGTGGTAGCAGAGGCCCTGGCTGAAGGCATGAGCGCTGAGCAGTTCGAACATCAGTGCATTGACGAGGCCAAGCCGGAGGACGATGAAGATGACTGGGAAGCTGCACTTTTTGGTAAGCCAGAAGAACAGGTTAGTCCAGTGGCAAAATCCGAGACGGCTACAGTAGAGTCCCACCGGCTGTTCCCCGATTTCTACAGTTTCGCTCAGCAGGCCATAGAGACCATTCCTGAGGCACGGGGTTATCAGAAAGATGACCGGGCCCTTATGCTACGTTTCACTCCGCCACCCGATCTGCAACGCCGTCTGCGTCGGCAGCTACCTGCAGAAGTCTTGCGTGAAACCGATGAATATGTGCTCTCAGCTCATTCTGGTCTAGTCGAGGAATCGATCCAGCGCGCCCGTGAAGAAGATCAACAAGGTGCGGCATGGCCAGATATCCAATACCTCTGGCCGCAGCATCCGATCAGCCAGTGGCTCATCGACCGGGTCATTGGCAGTGTTGGCCGGCGACGGGCACCGGTGATGATCAGTCCTCACCTGGCTAAGGGGGAACAGGCTTTCCTGATGCTCGGCCTAATTCCTAACCGCAAGGGGCAACCGTTGATCTCGGAATGGAAGGCGGTGGTCCGTAAGGGTAATGAGAATTTCGGTCTCGAAGATTTCGACGTCTTTTGCCGTCGTGCCGGTCTACAGATACGAAAACTGCCCAATGCGAATAAAATGGTTGACCTTGTAGCCTTACAGCGTTCCCTTGGCGATGCCGTGTCGACCATGCAACGGTTCGTTGAGGAGCAGGTGCGCAATTTTAGGGGAGTGCGCCAGCAGGAGGTGAAAGACAAGCTGGCCCAGCTCGACGAGTTACGTGGTGCCCAGGAGCGTCAGTTGGAGCTTCGGTTGGAAAATTTGCTGACCACAGTTCGGGAGTCACGTAAGGCTCGCCGGATCAAAGATATCGAAGATGTCTTTGAGGAATATGGCCAGTGGATCAAGGACAGTCTGGAAATAGAGCCGGTGCCCTTCGTGCAGGTGCTGGTCGCAGTGTTGGGACAGGAGTAGGCCATGGCCAGTCAAGATAGCAACGAAAAGTTCGATGTTTTCGCCGGTATCGTCAATGAAAACGAGTTCTACAGCCACCACTTCCTGGCCCATGTGTTCCAGTCCCGTATTAAGGATTGGCTGGACAGCCGTGGGGAGGAGCAAACCCCAGCGCAGCAGCTGAGTAGCTGCGCTGCTGGCTTCTTCCGCCAGCGTGTTGATTATCCTGCCGGGGGGACCTTCACAGAGCAACTGCAATGGCATCGTGATCTGCATCAGCCGTTACTTAAGGCGCTGGGATTTACTATCGACCCTATTGAGTACGAATGGCGCGACGACGAGCCGATTCCTCTCTGGTGTCGGGTAGGGCGCAACCAGATCGTGCCTGACCTGGTGGTGGTCCCGGTGTTCAATCCGGACCAATGGACAGACCAGGAGGATCGGGCAGTCGACATCTTGGATGTGACCCTCGCACCGCAGCATTTCCGTATTGCCGAGCTGCCGGTAGCCTACGCAAGCAAGAAGGCCAAGGGACTAAAGAGCTGGGCTGATCTGCTCTCCGACAGCATCTTCGCCGCTGCTCAGCCGCCGCGTTTTGTATTTATGATCGGCCAGCAAGAGTGGTTGTTGATAGACCGCTTCAAGTGGCCGGCGAATCGCTTCTTGCGGTTTAATCTCGACGAGATCCTCGGTCAGAAACAACCAGGCACCCTCAACGCCTGCTACTCGCTGCTGCACCGACAGGCGCTGTGCCCGGACGAGGGGGAGGGGCTGCTCGATACCCTGGATGCCGAGTCCCACAAGCACGATGCCGGGGTCAGTGAAAACCTTAAGTATGCCCTGCGCGAGGCTATCGAACAGCTCGGCAACGAGGCCGCGCGTCAGCTCATTGAACAACACGGCTTCAGCTACAGCGGTACGGTCAAGCCGCTGGACGCCGGTCAGCTCAGCACCGAGTGTGTGCGTCTGGTCTACCGGCTGATCTTCATGTTCTACATCGAGGCTCGTCCGGAGCTCGGCTATGTGCCGATCAACAAAAGTGATGTTTACGCCCAGGGGTACAGCCTTGAGTCTTTGCGTGACCTCACTCTGGTCGATTTGCACACCACCGAGGCACAAAATGGCGGCTTTTTTGATAAATCCCTGAGGAAGCTCTTCACTCTGGTTGCTCAGGGTACGACCAACGACCACGGTGAGTTACATGCCACTGTCAACGCCTTCGAACTGGCCCCTCTCGACAGCAAGCTGTTTGACCCAACCAGTACACCGCTGCTGAACAGGGTCGTCTTTCCCAACTATCTCTGGCAGTCGGTTCTGCGTGGCCTCTCTTTCGCCAAAGACCCCAAGACCAAGCGCACTCGCCGGGTCAGCTACCAGGCGCTCTCCATTAACCAGCTGGGTGCCGTCTACGAGTCACTGCTTTCATACCGGGGGTTTTTTGCCGCTGAGGATCTGTACGAGGTCATGCCTGCTCCCAAGAAGGAGAAGGCGGCAACCGAGGACGATGAAGATGCTGACGGGGAAGAGGAAACTCAGGAGGAGTTCGGCGGGACTACCGACTTGCTGGCCAACGGTTGGTTTGTCACCAAGAATGAGATCGGTGATTACCAGAACAACGAGAAGGTTACCTTCACCAACAGTGAAGGACGCCAGCAGCTGCGCGTCTACCCCAAGGGGACCTTTATCTATCGCCTGGCCGGACGCGATCGGCAGAAAAGCGCCAGCTATTACACCCCGCAAGTCCTCACCCAGAGTCTGGTCAAGTACGCGCTTAAAGAACTGTTGGTCGACAAGTCAGCCGACGACATTTTGAAACTTCGGGTTCTCGAGCCAGCCATGGGCAGCGCCGCCTTCTTGAACGAAGCCGTCAACCAGCTCGCCGAGGCCTACCTCACCCGCAAGCAGGAAGAGCTCAAGCGGCGCATCCCTCACGACCAGTA
This sequence comes from Citrifermentans bremense, assembly GCF_014218275.1. Classification (NCBI taxonomy): domain Bacteria; kingdom Pseudomonadati; phylum Thermodesulfobacteriota; class Desulfuromonadia; order Geobacterales; family Geobacteraceae; genus Citrifermentans; species Citrifermentans bremense. The sequence goes on along the minus strand of NZ_AP023213.1, from coordinate 3,071,129 downwards.
TGCCCAGGAACTACAAAAGGTGCGCATGCGGATCGCGGACGCCAATGTATTCGGCGTTGACCTCAACCCCATTGCCACCGAACTTGCCGAGGTCAGTCTCTGGCTGAATGCCATTTACGGTGAAACCGACGCCCAGGGCCGCCCCAAACCGGCCTATGTCCCCTGGTTCGGTTATCAGCTGTTCAACGGGAATAGTCTGGTTGGTGCACGCTCTCAGGTATTCGCCCCGGCGCAGTTGCAGGAAAGAAACAAGGTCAAGGCTCCTGATGCCGTCCCTCGGCGCGTCACACCTGGAGAACCACGACAGCCGAACGAGATCTATCACTTCCTGCTGCCCGACGAGGGAATGTGCGACTACAGCAACAAAGCGGTGAAGGAATACTATGAGGCCGAACTGCAGCAGCTTAAAAGCTGGAAAAAGGACTTCATCAAGCCCCTGAACGAGACAGAGCGCAAACGCCTGCATCAGCTAAGCAGTAAAATAGATGCTCTCTGGAAACAGCACAGCACGCAATTGGCGAAGGACCGCGATACAACCGAGGATCTGCTGCCGGTATGGCCTGACCAGACAGAAGGTGCGGTCACCAGCCGTTCAGCAAAAGAAGAAACCCGCAAGGCCGGGATGCTCAACGAAGATGGTGACATCGCCACACCTTATCGACGCCTCAAACTGGTGATGGACTACTGGTGTGCACTCTGGTTCTGGCCGTTGGATCAGGTCAGCAGCCTGCCCAGCCGTGCCCAGTGGTTGATGGAGATCGGAGCTATTCTCGAAGGCAATATTCTTGAGGTCGAGCAACAAAGGGAAATGGATTTTTCCTCAACACCGGCCCGTGTTGAAAAACAATTCCTGATACCAGAAAAGCAGGGGTCCTTGTTCGGTGCTCTGCCAGGTGAGCAGATGGCGCTGTCGGTCGAAAATCCGCAGAAGACCCTGCACGACCGCTACGGTGAGCTGCGTATTAAGCGGTTGCGTGAACACTTTCCTCGCATCAGGGCGGTGGAGGCATTGGCCAGCCGCCATAAGTATTTTCACTGGGAACTCGCCTTCGCCGACATTTTCTACAAGTACGGCGGCTTCGACCTGATCCTCGGAAATCCGCCCTGGCTTAAGGTGGAGTGGGAGGAGAAAGGTATTCTTGGCGAAGCGGATCCCAAGATCGCAATTCGCAAAATGAGTGCCTCTGACCTGGCGAAAAGCCGTAACGCCCTGTTCGAACGTCGTCCCGAAATGCTCGCGCCTTGGTTGGCGGAGTTCTGCGAGCAGGGGGGGATTCAGACCTTTCTCAATGCCATTCAGAACTACCCGCTTCTCAAGGGAGTGCAGACCAATCTCTACAAGTGCTTTGTGCCTCAGGCTTGGATGCTGTCCAACGCAAGTGGGGTTACAGGCCTGATTCATGAAGAAAGCGTTTATGATGATCCTGCAGCATACTTGCTAAGAAGCAAGTTATATAAAAGGCTGAGATATCACTTTCAATTCTTGAATGAGGTAAAGCTGTTTAGTGATGTTGATTCACACAAGAGGTATAGTTTAAATGTGTATGGCGCAATTAAGTCAGATTTGTGTTTTGATTCGATCTCTTTCCTTGTTCATCCAAAGACCATTGACGACTGTTACTCGTGCTTAACAGATGAACTGGTGGCGGTTAGGGATGAAAATGGGAAATGGAACTTAAAGGGAGCAAAAGGACGAATCATCAATGTAGATCGACATAAATTAAGAAGTTTTGGAGAAATTTTTGGCGACACGACTTCTACCTTAGACTCCTATCGTTTGCCATCAGTCTATTGGGATTCCTTTAGCACTACTCTGGGAAAATTTATTAGTCAACCAGGGCATGTGGATACCCTTGAAGGTAAATTTCAAATTTTTGAAATGTATCATGAAACTAATGCTGGAAAAAAGAATATTATAAAGTCACATATTTCTACGCCCCATGAAGCCAGTGACGTGATCTTTTCTGGTAGCCATATTGGAATAGCGAATCCATATTATCAGACTTCTAGATCAACTGGTGGATCAAAGATGGCATTTGACGTTATTGATCTGTGTGATATTTCAGATGATTATCTTCCAAGAACTAAGTTCAATAGAATAAAAGTTGCTGATGATCCATTTGTAGGGCTTGTGGAATGGGATGAAAGCAATTGTACAGATCATCCAAGATTTATAACTAAGTACCAAATCAGTTCTTCTATGGAGAGAGGATTTATAGGGGCGTTAATTCCAGAAAAATTTAGTCATTTGCAGACACTTGTTTCTTTAGTTTTTAAAGAAAAAGAAGCGCTGTTGGCCTTTACTTGTTGTAGTGTCAGTTTGCCATATCATTTTTTTTCGAAAGCTTGCGGTCTGCCAACTTTTAGGAGCTTGTCAAAAAGCTTGCGGTGGCCTAATAAACTACCAGCAGGCACGATCGTCCGTTTGTTGGCATTGAATTGTCTTGCTAAGTATTTTAAGAATCTTTGGCAAGATAACTGGAGAGAAAGTTTCAAACGACAACGATGGTCTAGCGACTCACCACTTCTAAACTCCGATTTCTTTTCCAACCTAACTGCAGAATGGCAACGCCACTGTGCTTTGCGCAGCGATTACGCCCGCCGCCAGGCGCTGGTTGAGATCGACGTGCTAGTGTCTCAAGTGCTTGGCCTGACCTTGGAAGAGCTTCTGACTATCTACCGCGTGCAGTTCCCGGTGATGCGCCAGTATGAGGCAGACACTTGGTATGACCAGACAGGCCGGATTGTCTTTACCCCGAGCAAGGGGATGGGCTTGCCGCGCAAAGCGCAGAAAAATGATCTTAAGGCAGGTATTTCTTACGGCATTGAGTCTCCTATTCGCTCCGAGCAGGGTATCGCCCTCGGCTGGGAAGACATCCGTGACCTTCCCGCCGGATGCATTGTGCGTAAGACTTTCCCTGATGACACCCTACCTGATGGCCCGGTGCAACGCACCATCGAATACCATGCCCCCTTCGTACGTACAGACCGCGAAGATGACTATCGTCGCGCTTGGGACTTTTTCAAAACGGAGGGAAAGTAAGCCATGCTGCCGTCACTGGTCGTCGAAGAAGTCCGTCGTGGTGTTGCCGAGACTCTGCGTGCTCAGTTTGAGCCCTCCACCGAGCTGTTCAAGGATGCCGTCCGTCGCCTGATCGAAACACCACCGTGGGTCCAAGGGCCTTACGTGCAGCTCGGCTTGCCCTTTGTTGAAGGATCGAGTGGCAAAAATTACTTCGCTGATTTCCAGACCGAATTCCCCGCCCACCGCCACCAGGAGCTGGCGTGGCAACTGTGCGGTAAGCTGGGGCGTTCTACCCTGGTCGCCACCGGAACCGGTTCAGGTAAGACAGAATGTTTTCTTTATCCAGTGCTCGACCATGTCGCCAAGGCACGTAAGGCGGGCGTCAAAGGAATCAAGGCGATCATCATCTATCCGATGAACGCACTGGCCGATGACCAGGCTGGACGCATTGCCGAGTTAGTGCATAAGACCCCGGCTTTTGCTGGAATCCGTGCCGGCCTGTTCGTTGGATCCGGTAAGGGCAAATGGAAACCGGGCAAAAATGGGCAGCAGCCGGAGCAGGACTTTGAAGTCATGGGGCCGGACCACGTCATCACCGACAAAGATGTCCAGCGCCATAACCCGCCCGATATCCTTCTCACCAACTACAAGATGCTGGATTTCCTGATGATCCGTCCCGGCGACCAGGGAGTATGGAAGTACAACAGCCCAGACACCCTGCGTTACCTGGTGGTGGACGAGTTGCACACCTTCGATGGGGCGCAGGGCACCGATCTGGCCATGCTGATCCGCCGCCTTCGCCGCCGACTCGGCTGTGAGGATGGTGGACTGGTTTGTGTCGGGACCTCTGCGACTCTAGGGGATGCAGGCGACACCCTGCCGTTGCGCGAATATGCTGGGCAGGTGTTTGCCGCCCAATTCGATGCTGACGCCGTGGTGACTGAAAGTCGTAAGGGTTTCGATGACTTCATCGGCGACGCGGTAATCGAACACCTGCTGGCCGATGATCAGACGGTGTTGGATGCGATCGCCCGGCAGAATTTTACCTCCCCTCAAGAAGCGGTCAGGACTTATCTGCCAGCCTTTTTCCCACATTCAGAAACATTGGCGACGTTGGTAGACGGCACAGACACGGTAGCAGGGCGCATCCGTCTGGGTGAAGAACTGAAAAAGCACCTGCTGTTCCAGACCCTGTTGCGCACTGCCGCCCAATCGGCAGTTACGGTTGAGGCGATCACCGACCGTATGCAACGGACACTCAGCGCCAAGCTGCGTGAACATGCTCCGGACATACTTTCCGCGCTCCTGACCCTAGTAGCCTGGGCTCGTGCACCGCATAGCGGCCAGAAGATTGAAGAAGGTACCAAGGTAGGTAACCTGAACTCCTTAGTGAGTTTGCGGCTGCAGATCTGGTTGCAGGAGCTGCGTCGTATTGTCTCGACAGTCAGTGCTGATGCTTCGGATATCGAGCTGGCTTCGGAAGCTTCGGTTTTAAGCCAGCAGGAACGCCTGCGCCTGCCGATCGTTCAGTGCCGTCAGTGCCGTACAACCGGGTGGCTGACCCTGAAAGCGCCGCAGGAGAGCCGGGTTCAGTCATCGCTGGAAAAGATTTATGCCGGTTTCTTCAGCCGTAATCCCGATACCTTCCTGGCCCGGCTGTATCCACGACTGGGGAATGGCCATCGCCTGATGGCCCAGGTGCAGGAAAAATACCTGTGCTGCAAATGCGGTCATCTGGCAAGCCAACCGGTCCAACAATGCTCTCATTGCCAGAGTGAAAACCTGCTGCCGGTGCACTTGCTCAACCAGACTCGAACAAAAAACATTTCCCACGCAGGCGAAGGCAAGACGGAAAGACATGAAATTGTCGTGCACGATGATGTTTGCCCAGTCTGCGGTGAGCAGGGTGAGCAGCTGATTATCGGTGCCCAAACAACCAGTATTGCCGCACATGCCGTAGAGCGCTTGTGGTCGGCACCTTTGAACCAGCACAAGAAGCTGATTCTGTTTTCCGATTCGGTGCAGGATGCCGCGCACCGGGCTGGTTATATCGAGTCGAAGACCGAAAGTCACTTGATGCGAGCCGGAATTGCCCGTGGACTGGCGATCCAGCCAGCCACGCAGCCCTGGAGCCTGGCTCTGGATACACTTGGTCGTTGCTACCTGGATGAGGCCAGCCCGCTATACCAGGCGCCTGAAGGTTTCGTGGCGCAGTTCATCGCTCCGACCATGGAGTGGTTGCGTGACTGGAAAGAACTGACAGCCAGCGGTCGCTTGCCCGAAGGTTCAGACTTACCGCAGCTGATTTCACAGCGTATGCAGTGGCGGGCCATCGAAGAACTGACCCATCGCTCCGATATCGGCAGAACCTTGAGCAAGATGGGGGTGGCGGTTCTGTTCCCTGATGTCGGGGGAGTAGGTCAATTATGCGAGGGACTGACTTCCCAGCTCCAATCACTGAACGGTGGTCTGGAAAGGATCAATGAAGGAAAGGTGTTTCACTGGGCCCTGGGCACGGTGTTGATCTTGATCCGGGCGGGTGCCGTATTCCACATGGGGCTAGAACGGGTGGCGGAGACCGGTGATTTCAGTGCCTTCGAATTTGCCCCGCAACGGAAAAAATGGATTCTGCATCGTGGTAAAGGACGCCCCCCACGTTTCGTGGCCCGAGAGGTTGGGAGACATCGCTTCCTAGATCTGCAGGAGCGCGATGGCAATCAGCTATTAAGCTGGGCGCGACTGGCGCTTGGTTTGGAGATCTATTCACCGGGGATACTGACGCTGGCCTGCGAAGAACTGCTGGGTGTTCTGGAAAAAGCTGGGATAGGGCACTATGTCCGCATGGAGGGTAGGTTCGGTACTGATAGCGTCTTTGGGCTCAACCCGGAGTGCTTGATGTTGTGCCAGGATCTGCAGCGACTGGTGACGCCATCGGGATCTCAATCGCTCTGGGTACCAAAGGAGTTTGTTGAGGCCGTGGTCGGATTGCCCGCCTGGAATAGTCCCGCTGAGTGTTTGCAGGTTGATGCCGCTGGCGGGGCAAGCTGGTGGCGGGAGCGGCTGTTGGGTGGGGAGGTGCACCGCGTCATCGCCCATGAGCACACCGGGCTGCTTGAACGTGATGAGCGGGTAGAGCTGCAGAATCGTTTCATGGCCAAACCCGAAGAGTCTGAGCCTTGGTTCGAGAACCTGCTCTCCGCCACGCCGACCCTTGAGATGGGGATCAATATTGGTGCGCTGTCCAGTGTTATGCTCGGCGGTGTGCCACCCAACCAAGCAAGCTTTATCCAGCGTATTGGTCGGGCCGGTCGTCTTGATGGCAACGCGGCCGTGTTTACCATCGCCGATGCCTCGCCCGATGGTCATGACCAGTATTTTTTCAGCAACCCCCTTGAGATGCTGCAGGGAGCGGTGGAAGCCCCGGCTATTTATCTTGGCGCGGCGGAGGTGTTGCGGCGGCAGATTTATGCCTTTTTCTTCGATCATTGGGTTGCGGAAGAGTCGCCCACTATGCCGGATAAGCTGAGTGAAGCGCTGGACCAGGTCGCGGTGGGGGAAAGCGAACCCCGGCAATTCCCATTCAACTATCTGGATTTTGTTAATCGCAAGGAGCCAGAATTATTCGACGCCTTCTGTCGCATGTTGGGCGAAAACCTCACGGAGGTTACGCGGGAGAAGCTGGAGAGCTTCGTCGCGGGCAACGAACAGCAGAAAAACCTGCGCACCCGCTTTTTGGCTTTTTTCGAGGAGATGCTGGCTGAACGCGAGTCCTGGAAAGCGCGTCGGAAGAGACTGAATGCCGAGCTAGGCCGGTTGCGCAAACAACCGCAGGATGAGCAGGTCCAGAAAGAGATCGAGATTCTCGAAAAGGAGCGGGCCGCGCTTGGACAGCGGATCCAGCAGTTGAATAGCGAACATCTGCTTGAGGCGATGACCAATGCCGGGCTGCTACCCAATTACGCGTTTCCGGAAGAAGGGGTATCGCTGACGACCATTATCCACGGCACCCGGTCTGCGGGTGGCGAGGAATACTCGATGCCACTGCATCGTTACAGTCGGCCTGCCCATGCCGCTTTGGCTGAGTTTGCCCCTCGAAACACCTTCTTTGCCCACAAAAGCAAAGTGGAGGTTGATCAGATCGATATGAGCGTGGAGCCATCGGTCGCCTACCGTTTTTGCGCCCGCTGCAACCATCTGGCACCGCTCAGTGACCCGATGGCCCATGCGGCGGCATGTCCCAAGTGTAACGACGCCCTATGGGAGGAGCAGAGTCAGTCACGTCCCATGCTGCGTTTGCGGCGGGCGGTTGCCAACATAGACCGTGCGGATAAAACGCGCATTACTGAGCAGGACGAGGCGCGCAGTCCACGCTTCTACATGCGGCGGCTGTTGATGAATTTCGACCCAGAGGATGTCCGCACTGCCTGGGCCCTCGAATCCGACGTAGCTCTTTACGGTTTTGAATATCTTTCCAAGGCACAGTTTCATGATTTAAATCTAGGCCAACCTGCTGCAAGCAATGGGCAAGGAATCTATATTGCGGGGGACGACAGCCCCAAGACTGGTTTTTCCTTATGCTCCGGTTGCGGGAAGGTTCAGCCGGCTGCCCGGCCGAATGACAATGGTGAACGTACCCAGGTGCATACCCCAGATTGTCGTTACCGTAATGCGACGGATACGGAGCACCTGCTTGATGAGCTATTTCTGTTCCGTGAGTTCGAGTCGGAGTGTCTGCGTATCCTAGTCCCGAAAGGGTTCGGCTCGGGAGATCAGACGACCTATTCCTTCATGTCTGCCCTGCAGCTTGGGTTGCGAAAGCGATTTGGAGGAAAGGTCGACCATCTGCGTTTTGAGGTCATGCACGAGGCCGGCAATGAAGATGCAGCAGGCAAGACCTACATCCTGATTTACGATTCCGTGCCTGGGGGGACCGGTTACCTGCAGCAGATGCTATCGGGAGAGGCGGATACCTTGATTGAGGTGCTAACTGCCGCCTACAAAATCATTCGTGACTGCAGCTGCCAGACCCGGCCGGACCTGGATGGCTGCTATCAGTGCGTTTTCCATTACCGGCAAGGTCGTCATCGTCGCAACATTTCGCGTATGACCGCATTGGAGATGCTCCAGGAGCTGGTCGAAGGAAACTTCACCCGTAAAAAGGTCGCCGGTTTGTCGGAAATTTATATCAACCCGGATTTCGGTTCAGAGCTGGAGCGGCGCTTTCTGCCGGCTTTAAAAGCGCTGGGAGGCCAGCTTAACCCCAATAATGAACGCTTCCCGGCGGTGCAGATCAGTCAGGACATCAAGGCCGGAAAAACAGCCTATCTGCTGATGGTTGGGAAAAATCGATACTGGGTCGATACCCAAGTGCCGGTGGAAGATCTGGTCACCGGTCAAGAGCTATGCCGACCCGATTTCGTGATATCAGCAACGAAAACGGCCAGCCCTATGCGGCCGATTGCCGTTTTCGTGGATGGCTGGGAGTGGCACGGTAAAATCATGTCCGATGATGCCCGTAAGCGCTCGTCCCTGATGCTTCAGGGGAAATACCGGGTTTGGTCAGCGACCTACGAAGACATCGAGGCGGCGCTCAAGCATAAAGGGGGAACCGATCTTGACAGTCCGCTGAGTTTTTTGATGACCAGCTCAGGTCAGGCGATTCCACAGGACAGGCTCCCAAATATCCCTGCCGGAACCTTGCCTTTCAACGCCATAGCTTGGCTGCTATGGCTCCTGGGGCAAACGGATCCTGAGGATTACGATCCTCTGGCAAGCATTGGGCCTGTCGGTCAGCACCTGCTGTGTCGCTCCGTGCGGCGGTCTGCTGAAGTATCAACAGATATCGAAGCACGTTGTACGAAGGTTATGACAGTGCTGCCAGCCTGGTTAGTTGACCCTTCACACCAGGTCCACTTGCAGAGTCCCGGTCGCGAGGGGGCCATGGGGAAGGCACCATTACAATGGGTCGGTAAAGCAGAGCCTAAGTACCTGACAGGAGCAAGCAATAGTTCTTTTCCTCTAGCTGGCGGACTGGTGATCGATGACTCTATAGTAGATACGAATGCCAAGGCTGCCCGTTCTGCATGGCGACAGTGGTTGCGAGTCTCCAATCTGCTGCAGGGAACGCCAGGGGTTGCCATGTTGACAGACAGTATGTTGGCCGCTGGTCACGCATTGTCAGTGCCTGCCCCAACGAGTGAAGAGGCTACCTCGGTCGATGCGACCTGGAGCCGTCTGCTTGATGGTGGTGAATTCGTTGAGCGGTTGAAAAACGGATTTGCCCAGCTTGCCGGACTTGATGTACCACCTCCCATAATTGGAGTAGAGATCGAGGAGGGCGATGATTACCGGATTGCTGAAGCCGTATGGGAATCTGCCAAGGTGGTCTTGCTTACGGTTGCTCAAGCAGATTGCACCGAAAGTTGGCAGACTGCCGGTTATGCAGTGATTGAGGAAAACGAAACCTGGTGGAAGATTGTAGCAGAAACGATCAAGGAGCGCGTATCGTGACAGAAGACATAAAAATCATTGTCAGTAATGATGTCATTAAGGGCATGACCCGACTCCCCAATTCAGTACAGACCAAGGCGCTGGAGTTCATGCTGAAGTTCCAGACGGATCCTCGTAGTCCAGGCATCAATTATGAGAGAATCAATGCCGCCCGTGACAAGAATTTGCGGTCTGTCCGTATTGACCAGGCGTACCGCGGGATCATCTTTCAGGCTCCTAGAGATAATGTTTTTATCTGGTTGCATGTCGACAAGCATGATGATGCTTATGCTTGGGCGGAAAAACATAAAATGAGCATCAACCCTGTCAATGGGGCCCTGACGTTGACCAACCTGACGTTTGTTGAGGAAACGGTGAAAAGGTCTGTTGCACCCGCACCGACTCAGCCGAACCCACTCTTTGAAGATTTGTCGGACCGTGATCTCATGGCTCTAGGGGTCCCGGAGGAAATGCTGCCGGCGGTACGGACATTACGTTCGGAAGGCGATCTTGACGCCTTGCAACCGGAGCTGCCTGTCGAAGCCTACGAGGGACTCTTTCTGGTCCTGGCTGGAGATACGGTTTCCTCTATTCTGGCTTCAAGAGAGACCCGTGTTGATCGGGATATTGATACCGAAGACTACGCTGCGGCAGCAGAACGCGACGAGAGCCGGTCACGCTTCTATGTAGTTGAGGGCGAGAACGATCTGCAGGAAATCCTCTCCGCGCCGCTTGAGCAATGGCGGGTGTTCCTGCATCCCACGCAACGCCGCCTTGCTACGCGAAATTTTAACGGACCAAGTCGAATACTAGGAGGAGCCGGTACCGGAAAGACGGTGCTGGCGATGCACAGAGCGAAACATCTGGCGGGAACGTTGGTCGGCACAGAGAAGAAACTTTTATTCACGACCTTCACCACGAACCTCGCTCTCGACATCGAAGACGGTCTGAAGTCGATATGTACCGATGAGCAATTGCGTCATATCGAAATCATCAATCTGGATGCACTTGTTTATCGTCTGCTTAAAGCAAAACGTTACGAACACGAGATTGCCTTTGATTTTGAGGCCAAGTGCCAGCCGCTGTGGGAGGCCGTGATGGTGGATTTTGATCCATCACTGGGGGTGAGTAGCAACTACGTCCGTGAAGAGTTTGAACAGGTTGTTCTGGCTCAGGGGTTAACGACTCGGGACGCCTATCGAGAAGCACCGCGTAAAGGGCGCGGATCTATACTGTCTCGCCAAAAACGCGATGCACTTTGGGAGATCTTCGAAAACTACCGTCTCCAGCTGAGTACGAAGGGGCTTAAGGAACCAGACGACGCCTATCGCGATGCGTGCACACTGTTGTCCGATGAAGAGAGTGCCCCTTATGCACATGCAGTCATCGACGAAACCCAGGATTTTGGCCCACAGGCCTTACGGCTGATACGAGCACTGGTTCAACCGGGGGCGAACGATCTGTTGTTCGTTGGTGATGGGCACCAACGTATCTATGCAAAGAACCGTGCGACCATGAGTAGTTGCGGGATCGATATTAGGGGCCGCGCCCGAAAACTTTACCTGAATTATCGTACGACTGAGGAAATTCGGCTCGAAGCCATTTCGCTCCTCGAAGGCGTTGAGGTTGATGATCTCGATGGAGGCTGTGACGAAATCGTTCGGTACAAGTCTCTCCTTCACGGGCCCAAGCCCGACCGTATCCAAGGGGCTTCCATGGAATCGATACATGAGGGGGTGGAAGAGTTCATTCGAGAAGCTCTGAAGGATAACCAGGACACTAAAATAGGCGTTATGGCTAACACAACCCGACTGCGTGACCAACTAGCAACCCATATCCGCGAAGCAGGTTATAAAGTGGCGACGGTGAACCACCGGGAGCGGCTCAGCAGGAAGGATGCGCAAATATTCGCAATGACGTTGCACCGGGCCAAGGGGCTCGAGTTTGACGCGGTGGTGATTGCCGTTAATAAAGAAATGAACCAGGATATGCGGAAGCTTGTGTATGTCGGGATGACACGGGCTAAGAGGATGGCTAGGCTTTACCTGTGATATGAATCTTTTTGCAGCGGTTCGCATTGATTTGCTCATATCTATCAGAGACGCTGTAATGAAGGAGTTGGAATGTTTCCTTTCCATTCACAAGAAGTGGTGTGGAGGATGGAGATGGGAGGCATGGCAGCAATCTGGTGCATCCTCTGGATGCGTGCCAGCAAGATCTATTAATTTTCGGCTTGCTGCCCTTTGCTGTCAAGGATGGACTGCAAAGGAGACTGCCCGAAATTGGGGAAGCCTTCACTGCTGCTACTGTTGTATTGGTGGAGCCAATGCTGGAACTGCGTGTTGATCTGTTCAAATGAACTGGAAATGTCCTGCAGGTTGGGTGTATTGAAAAAATCGGTGCGCACCCTTCTGACGAAGTGGTCGATATACCCAAGATGTCTTCCAGGAGTACACCTTTCCCGACGATGCTCGAAGTTTATTTCAGCCTTCAGCTTGTCCATCGACTTGCCCTTCAACCCGTCCTTCAGTTTATCTGCTATTCTGTCTATTAGGCTATTTAGTAATCTGTCATATCTAGGGTTAAGATCCGTATTTATTTCTTGAATTGGTGCTCCAAGTTCTGCAAAAGTCGGCAGAGTTTCCAGAAGGAAGTCGTAATCCTCTTTGGCTCTGTCGGTGGTCTGAAGGGTGGCAATGGCATATGAACTACAAGTATCAATCACCATGTTACAAAAATATTTCTGACCACAATAAACTCCTACGAAATGAACATCATGGACAACTCTTGCCCCTGGGGTAGTTGACCTGCTTTTGTACATCCTCACCCTAGGATTGATTGTGGCTATTCTCTCGACAACTTTTTGAACCGAGGCGCGATCTCCAATGATCTCGGCGTATCGCGGGTCCTCGCGCTTTTTCCAGATTTCCTCAAGCCGCTCTAGTCTAGCCTTTTTAGATGTGAGCCCTTCCTTTCGGAGTATGCGTTGTATCGATGATGGGCTAATTTTCACGCCATTTAGGCGCATCGTATAAGAAATCATTTTCGAGGAGGCTCCCTCATTTCTCAAAGCTACTGCAACTACCTTGTCGTAGGCTGGTCCTGCGATCCTGGCGTTTTGTGAATGTCTTTGATCCGCTAAGCCTGCCACTCCATTCTCCTGAAAACGCACTAGTTTTTCCCGAAACCTTCGCCTGTTGACTCCGTGTTTTTGGCAGACCTTTGCGATGTTCCCCGTCATCGAATACTCCTGAAAAGCTGCAATCCATGCCTCTTGTTTCACATCCTTAGAAGGCGCCACGCTGGTCTCTCCCTGCTCACGTTCTCTAATCTTCACAACCTTACCACAAAATGGGACAATATGTGACGTAAAAACCGTTGCTACGTGAAGCAATTATGGGCAGGAGGTAGAAATCTCCTGCGCGCTACCAGATCCGTTCGCGCATCCACGTGTGGAGGGCAAAAATGAGTGATGAACATATAGGGGATAGTGAGCGCTCCGATTTTCAGCTTTTGACGACGGAAGAGTTCTGCAAGCGCTTTGGGATTGGGAGGACCAAGCTTTTTGAGATGAAAAAAGCCGGCACCCTCGTTAGAGGGCGGCACTACATGCAGTTTGGTAGAAAAGTTCTGTTCCCGTGGGGACCTGAGTTCCTGCAGAGATTGCTGTCGGACTGCATGGTCGTGGCGTCCCCCGCGCCCCGCTTTGCTGATCAAGATGAAGGGAATAATAGGGCAAAAACGGCATGTGGGAAAAGACAGTCCAAAATCAACGCCGATTATTGTCTTGGTGGGTGAAATAAGGTATCGTGCCATTCTGCGGACTCTAACAGAAAGGAGGATGGTGCTATGGAGTCGTGAAAAATGAAAAATAAGATGGAAAACAAGAGGAATGACGGCTGTGTCTGCAGGAAGCGTGGATCGGCCAAGCTGTACCTGGATTTCTATTACAACAAAAGGAGAGTCGTTAAAACGACGGGGTTTGACGATACCCCCGAAAACAGGGAGCAGGCCCAGAAGATACTGGATGGCATAATCCAGAAAATAGCCGAAGGAAAGTTCGTTTTCGCCAAGGCTTTCCCTGGCGCATCTGAACGGGAAAAGGCCTACCATGCAAAATTCGAGGGATGGACTTATCGCCCTGAACCATCAGACATCACGTTTGAGACATATGTTGGGGAATGGAAAGATACAGTCTGGACATCTTTCAGGTCCGAGACCAAAAAGGACGATTACGAGCAAGCCCTGGATGACTGGCTGGTGCCATACTTCGGTGATAAGACATTTGAAGACCTAACCGGCACTGAACTGCAAATTTTTATCGGCCAGCTGCGTTGGCGTAGTGGGAAAAATAAAGGCAAGCCTCTTTCAGGTTCGAGGGTCCGGAACATCCTAATTCCGCTTCGGGCTATCTGGCGCAGTGCCCGTAGTAAGTATCGTTGGCATCATCTGGAGGACCCGTTCGAGTTCGTTAAGGACGAAAAAGCGGTCCCCCGTAAAAAGGCCAAAAAACCTCTGGTTTTTAGGTTTCACGAGTGGCAAAACGTACTCGTGCACATGGATTCCTTCTACCGGCCGATGGCTGAAATTATGGTGATGACTGGCATGATCGGGAGCGAAATGGCTGGTCTGCGTCGGCAGGATATCGGCGACCAGAGCATCACGGTCATCAATTCGGTGGTCCCACGACGTAAAAAGAAGGAGAAGCTTGAGAAGGAAGAGCTGAAGAATGATTATCGGACTGGCCGTTGCATTCCAATCACGTCCGCGCTCCGTAGCCGACTCGATGATGTGCTGGCGAGGCACGATGGAGACTACGTCTTCACCATGAAAGATGGGTCCAGGTTTTGCCAGAACCGGTTCCGGCAAGGTGCTTGGGAGACCGCGTTTCGAAGGGCCAGCATGCCACAGAGGCACCCGTATACCACTCGTCATACATTTGCTGCATGGTCTCTTACCTTACGCATGGACCCGGGGCGCCTGGTCAAGCTCATGGGGCACAACACGAAAAAAATGATTTATGAGGTGTATGGTGATTACGTCGAGGGGCTCGAGGATGATCTGATGTCCATCTTGTCGTACTTCGGGAAGGATTTCGTGGCGCAAAAAAGGAGAGAGCTGTTCGCCCTCTCCCTTCTCGATGGTGAAAGTTATGGTGAAAGTCAGCACGTTGGTTTGCGTAACCAGTCGTAACTGCTAGGTTTTTATGGCGGAAGCACATGGGAATCGAACCCACCTGGGAAGTTTCTCACCCCCCACACCGGTTTTGAAGACCGGGCCGCCCACCAGCGACGGTGGTGCTTCCTCATTTGCCTAAGAGTTTTTAAATCATCTCCATTTGCATGTCAATATATAAATGTCCGCCTCTGTCAATAGTCCGCTGCTAAAACTTCGGCGCTCTCAGATCTTCTCCCGTCGCCAAAGTACTGCGTGATCTCGCCACAGTAGCAGCGACTCGACAGGGCACCCGGCCTTGACAAACAAAGCCAATTTCTGTATAGCTTTGCAAGCCGAAAACCAAGCATAGAGGGGGATAAATGATACTGCTAGCCAACATTCTCTTGGCCCTTGCAAAGATAGTAGAGCTGGCAAGCGGTGTTCTCACCATCTATAAATACATTCTGCTCGCCAGCGTCATCATCTCCTGGATCAACGCGGACCCCTACAACCCCATTGTCAACTTCATCTACCGCGTCACGGAGCCGGCCCTGCAACGGATCCGCCGCTACATGCCCAACACCGGGATGCTCGACCTGTCACCGCTGGTGCTCTTCGTCCTCATCTACCTGGCGCAGATCGTGGTCTTCGACACGGCTTACACCTACCTCATGCTCTTCAGCAACCAACTCAAGGGACAGGCGCTATGAAAATATCGCCCATGGACATCCAGCAGCAGCAGTTCAAGGGAAAGATGCTGGGGGGGCTCGACCCGGAGGACGTGGATGCTTTCCTGCAGTCGGTCGCAGGCGAAATGGAGGAGCTCATCAGGGAGAACAACGACCTGAAGGAGCGCCTGAACCGCAACGCCCAGGCGATGGCCGACATGGAGGCGCGCGAGGTGCAGCTGCGCGAGACCATGCTGGCGGCCCAGCGCATCACCGAGGAGATGAAGGCGAACGCCCAGAAGGAGGCGCACCTGATCGTTTCGGAGGCGGAACTGAAGGGGGAGCGGATCGTGGCGGACGCGGAAAACAGGCTGCTGCAGCTGAACAACCAGATCCAGGAGCTCAGAAGGGAAAAGGTGCAGTTCGAAAGCGGCTTCAAGTCACTTTTGGACAACTACTACAAGCTCCTCACCCTGGATAAATGAGCGAGGATCTGAAGGTCACCGCGACGCCGGAGGGGCTTCTCTTCACGGTGCACGTGCAACCCAGGGCCTCGCGCAGCGAGATCTGCGGCGCCAAGGAAGGGGAACTGAGGCTCAGGCTCACCTCGCCGCCGGTCGAGGACGCCGCCAACAAGCAGTGCGTCGAGCTGATCGCCAAGACCCTCGGGGTGGCGAAGTCGAAGGTGAGCATCAAGTCGGGGGCCAAGTCCAGGCACAAGGTGGTAAAGGTGGAAGGGGTCGACACCGATGCGCTCCTCTCACTACTTAAGATAAAGTAAGGAGCAGCGATGAAGGCAAGAGACATTATGGTGACGGACGTACCGTCGATCTCGGTCAGGACGACGGTGGCCGAGGCGGTCCGGATCATGAAAAGCAACTTCGGAGACGAGAGCTTCATGAACGCCGCGCCCGGGCTGATCGTGCTGAACGACCGCGGGGGGCTGGCTGGCATCCTCACACCGCTCAGCATCATCACGGCGCTTATGGACGGCGCCTCCGACGACAAATCCGATCCCGCCTTCTTCGCCTCCCTGTGCGACAGGATCAAGGGCCTCCCCATCTCGGACATCATGGAGCACCAGCCGATCTCGGTGACCCAGGACGCCCGGGTGAGCGACGTGGCGCACCTCTTCCTCACACACCGCTTCCAGAGGGTTCCGGTTGTGGACGGCAAAAAGGTGGTGGGAATCATCTACCGCTCGCGCCTGCTCTTCGCCATGACCGGGAGCCTCGAGTCGGATGCCCCTTGACAAAGAGGAATGCAGATACTTATATTAGGTCTGCCGGTTGCCGTCTTACGGTAGCGTTTAGTTAAAGAGGAGGTAGTAAAAGCGATGCCACTTTACGAGTATCACTGCAAAAGCTGCGATAACACCTTTGAGTTGCGCCAGAAGTTCTCCGACGCGCCCGCTTCCGAGTGCCCCACTTGCGGCGGCCCGGTGGAAAAGCTCATCTCCCAGTCCGGGTTCTCCCTCAAGGGGGGAGGGTGGTACGGCGACGGCTACGGCGGTTCCAAAGCCGCCCCGGCCTGTCCCTCCGGCGGGAGCTGCGCCGGCTGCCCTTCGGCTTCCTAAAAAACCTGAAACGCCCCCGTTCCACGGGGGTTTTTTTTGTCCCTAATCCCTCCAAACTGCTTTACAAATTCCTCGCGGTTACTTATTATCTCCCTTTTAAAAAACTGTCTCAGGCGCCAGTCTCGATTCGCTGTGCGCCTCATATTATTAATGGAACAAAGGGGTGGGAATAATGGCAAAAATCATCGACGGCAAGGCCATCGCGGCGAAGATCCGTGCGGAAATCAGCGCGGAAGCAGCTCAACTCAAAGAAAAGGGGATCGTTCCGGGTCTTGCCGTGGTGCTGGTCGGAGAGGATCCCGCGAGCAAGGTCTACGTTTCGATGAAAGAGAAGGCGTGCGCCGACGTGGGGATCTTCTCGGACGAGTACAAGCTTCCCGCCGACACCGGCGAGGCGGAGCTTCTGGCGCTGATCGACAAACTGAACCACGACCCTAAGATCCACGGCATACTGGTGCAGCTCCCGCTTCCCAAGCAGATCAACACCGAGCGCATCCTGGAGGCGATCTCGCCGGAGAAGGACGCCGACGGCTTCCATCCCTACAACGTGGGTCGCCTGGTGATCGGCAAGCCGCTCTTCCAGCCCTGCACCCCCTACGGCGTGATGGTGATGCTGAAGGAGGCGGGGGTCGAGCTTTCCGGCAAGGAGGTGGTCGTGGTGGGCCGCTCAAACATCGTCGGAAAGCCCGTCGCCTTCATGTGCCTGCAGCAAAACGCCACCGTGACCCTGTGCCATTCCAAGACCCGCGATCTCGCGGCAAAGGTGTCCCAGGCCGACGTGGTCATCGCCGCGGTCGGGGTGCCGGAGATGATCAAGGGCGCCTGGATCAAGGAAGGGGCCGTCGTGATCGACGTCGGCGTGAACCGGGTGGGTGAGAAGAAGCTCGTGGGGGACGTGGAATACGCCGCGGCCAGCGAGCGTGCCTCGGCCATCACCCCGGTCCCCGGCGGCGTCGGCCCCATGACCATCACTATGCTGCTGCAGAACACGCTTGAGTCTGCCAAGAGGGGGCTCTAGCAGTATCCTCCCCCCACCGGAACCAGGTGGGGGGAGCGTTCCTTTCCGAGCAATTTAGTCAAAGGAGTAGGCCATGCGCGTTAAGAAGGCTGTTTTCCCCGTTGCCGGTCTCGGCACCAGGTTTTTGCCCGCGACCAAATCGACTCCTAAGGAGATGCTGCCCCTCATCGACAAGCCGCTGGTCCAGTACGTCGTGGAGGAGGCGGTCGCTTCCGGGATCGAGCAGATCCTCTTCGTCACCGGGCGCGGCAAGAGGGCGATCGAGGACCACTTCGACATCTCCTTCGAGCTGGAATCGCTTCTCTACGATAAGGGGAAGGACCACGAACTGCAGCAGGTGCGCCAGATCGCGGAGATGGCGAACATCTTCTTCGTGCGCCAGAAGGAGGCGCTGGGGCTTGGCCACGCCATCCTCTGCGCCAAGGAGTTCATCGGCGACGAGCCTTTTGCAGTCCTTCTTGGCGACGACATAATCGACGCGCAACAGCCCTGCCTGTCCCAGCTCCTGGAGACCTACGAGAGCTACCGCTCGCCGGTGCTGGCCCTGGAGAAGGTCCCCATCGAAACCATCTCCTCCTACGGCTGCGTGCGCGCGAACCAACTTTCCAACCGCGCCTACGAGGTGCTCGACCTTGTGGAGAAGCCGCCGGTCGCCGAGGCACCGTCGGATCTCGCCATCATCGGCCGCTACATCCTCACCCCCGGTATCTTCCCGATTCTGGAGAACCAGGAGCCGGGGAAGGGGGGGGAGATCCAGTTGACCGACGCCATCAAGACGCTCTCGCGCGAGGAGCCGATCTACGGCTGCCGTTTCGACGGCAAGCGTCACGACTGCGGCGACAAGCTGGGCTTTTTGAAGGCGACTGTGGATATGGCGCTGAAAAGGGACGAGTTCAACGGGGAGTTCGTGGCATTTTTGAGGAAGAGGCTTGGCTGCTAGCGGAGCCTGCCGCCGCCGTTGCCATAGTGGAAGAAGGCGATCAGCTTGAAGGTTTCGCCGCTGTACCCCTTGGGGAAGGAGCCGATGGGGCCGAGCGCGTTCAGGGTCCTGAACACCTCGTCGTCGAGGATCTTGCTCCCTGAGCTCTCCAGGAGGTCGACCTTCATGATCTCACCTTTCCTGTTGAAGGTGATCCTGACCGGGGTGGTTCCCTCGATGCCGCGCAAAAGCGCCGCCTGCGGGTAGTGCCAGACGCCGTAGACAGCTGTCTCCAGGCGGCGCAGGAACGAGCCAAACTGGATGTCCTCGGTGTTGAGGAAGCGGGTCTCTCCCTCCTCGACCTCGCTTCGGTACTTCTCCCGGTAGCTCTCCTCCAGGCGCGCGAGACGGCTGGCGCTGGGGAAGAGTCGGGAGCGGTCCAACTGCTGCGCGCGCGGCTTCAGTATCCCCTCGCCGCGGGGAACCGGCGCCTTTGCCGTATCCTCAGGCTGTGGCGGCGCGGGAGCTGCGGAGTGCGGCTGAGCCTGGCGCGGTTGTTGCAAGCTGGGGAGAGTCGGCACCAGGCGCTCGAAGGCACCTCTACCTTTGGGGGCCATTTCCTTCGCCACCCGCTGCGGGGTCTCCGAATACCGCTTGATCTCCGGCTTTGGTGCCTCTTTTTTCTGCAGTTTCGGCTGGGGTTTCAACTCCGGGAGGTCGGTAAGGTCAACGAAAGTTGGCTCTGGAGCGGTTTTGGGTTGTCCTTGGGGCAGTGACGTGATAATTAAAAAGGCACCTGCGTGGAGCAGTGCTGAAAAAAGCAGCAAATAGAGGAAATTTTTCTCGACGTATCTATCTGACATGTAGCTCCACCCAAGACCGGGTGTTTATTTTTTATGCAGCCGGCGGCTGGTCCGTCCCTTGCGGGGAGCGCCCTGCAGGCTTTGTGATGGTAGAAGATAGCCCGGTAAAATGCAAGGGGAATCGGGGCTGCAGTTCCTGCCTGTGCTCCGTAAGGTGGTTGAACCCTTGAGCATTTTCCCGCGCGCTTGACCTGGATCAAATTTTTTATTGAGCACGTGTTGTAGCCTTAAGGCATCAAAATAGAACCCGAGGTGTCCATGCTGGTAGTTGTCTGTGTGAAGCAAGTCCCCGATACAACGCAGGTACAGATCGACCCCGTCACCAACACCCTGATCCGCGAGGGTGTTCCCTTCATCGTCAATCCCTACGATACCCATGCAGTGGAAGAAGGTCTGCGCTTCAAGGACCGCTTCGGCTTCAAGGTTGTGGCCATCTCGATGGGCCCGCCGAACGCCGAGGCGACCCTGCGAAAGGCGCTGGCCCTTGGCGTTGACCGCGCCGTGCTCCTCTCCGACCGGGTCTTCGGCGGCGCCGACACGCTCGCGACCAGCAACGTCCTGGCGGCCGCCATCAAGAAGCTCGGCGAGGAGGAAGAGGTCGGCGTGGTCATCTGCGGCAAGCAGACCATCGACGGCGACACCGCCCAGGTTGGCCCCGGCATCGCCACGAGGCTCAACCTGGCCCAGCTCACCCTGGTGGACCGGGTCGACGAGCTGGAACCCGCCGCGAAGAAGATCAAGGTCTCCCGTAAGCTCGAGGGAAGGCACGAGCATGTCGAGGCGCCGCTTCCGGTGCTCCTCACCGTTGTGCGCGAGCTGAACCGCCCGCGCTACCCAACCGTCGCCATGCGCCTGGACTCGGCGGACGCCAAGGTGGAGCTCTGGGACAACTCGGTGCTCGGCCTCGACGTCAACACCATCGGCCTCAAGGGTTCGCCCACCTGGGTGAGCCGGATCTTCTCTCCGGAGCGCGCCAAGGGGGAGATGCTGGGTGACGGCGCCCGCGACCCGGAAGGCGCGGCGCAGCTTCTTGTCGACAAGATGCTGGAGAAGGACCTCCTCGCGCTATAGCTTGATAACCGCGGCCGGGTCCCCCAGGGCCCCGCGCCGTGGAACAAATACCTAAACAGGAACTGTTCATGACTGAAGCTGTGAAGAAACCGAAGAAGCCGCGCGGCAAAGCGGCAGTGCTGGAAGGGCGCTGCATCGCCTGCGGCGCCCGCTGCCAGAGCGCCTGCCCGGTCGACGCCATCCAGATGAACGAGGCGGGCGAGCCGGTCATAGACGCCTCCAAGTGCATCGGCTGCGTCAAGTGTGTCAAGGTCTGCCCGGCGCAGGCCATAGAGATGGCCTTCACCCCGGAGGAGAAGCGGATCCTGGACGAGCTGGCCGCGGCCGCCGCCGGAGCCCCCGCCGAGGAGGAGCTAGACCCGGAGGAGGCCGCTCTCAGGGAGAAGCTCGCCGCCTACCGCGGCGTCTGGGTCTTCGTGGAGCAGACCGAAGGGGAGGCCGCCAAGGTCTCCTGGGAGCTCCTGGGGAAGGGTAAGGAGCTCGCCGCCGCCCGCAACTGCCCGCTTTCCGCGGTGGTCATGGGGGACCAGGTGGAGCACCTGTGCAAGCAGGCGATGGGGTACGGGGCCGAGACGGTCTACCTCATGGACGCGCCGGTCCTGCGCCACTACCGCACCGAGGCGTACCAGAAGAGCCTCTGCGCGCTGGTCGAGAAGTACAAGCCGGAGGTGATCCTGATGGGCGCCACCGGCCTTGGGCGCGATCTCGCTGGCGTGGTCGCCACGGTACTCGCCACGGGGCTCACCGCGGACTGCACCGGCCTCTCCATTGACAAGGGGAACCTGATGCAGACCCGCCCCGCTTTCGGCGGCAACATCATGGCCACCATCGTCTGCGACAAGTTCCGCCCCCAGATGTCCACGGTAAGGCCGCACGTGATGCCGATGCCGGAGTTCGACGCGAGCCTCAAGGGTGAGATCGTCCGCGAGCCGGTCCCGGTCGCCGAGGACGAAGTCCAGGTGAAGGTGCTCGACATACTCATGGACAAAGGTGGCTCCAAGGTGGACATCGCCGGCGCCGAGTTCATCATCTCCGGCGGGAGGGGGATGATGGCCAAGGAGAACTTCGCCCTGCTGCAGGAGCTCGCCGACGTATTGGGCGGGGTGGTCGGCGCCTCCAGAAGCGCGGTAGACGCCGGCTGGATGCCCCAGGACCGCCAGGTCGGGCAGACCGGAAAGACGGTGCGCCCGAAGGTCTACATCGCCTGCGGCATCTCCGGCGCCATCCAGCACCTGGTGGGGATGCAGGATTCCGACGTGGTGATCGCCATCAACCGCGACCCGGAGGCCCCGATCTTCGAGGTGGCTAGCTACGGGATCGTCGGCGACCTGTTCCAGGTGATACCTGCGCTGACCGCGAAGCTTAAGGCGCTGAAAACTGCAAGGTCAGGGGCCTGATCAGGCCTGATCCATCATACTTTCCGCGGCTGAAAGCCGCATTTTCAAAGAGGAAACATCCATGATGCCGCAAACCGCACTCTTCACGACGCTACTGGTCGCCTCGCTCGCCTTTTTCTGCTGGAGCGTGTACCGCCGCTTTTCGCTGGTCTGCTTCGGGCAGCCCGAGGAAAGGCTCGACCAACCGGGGCGCCGCCTGCAGGAGATGCTTTTGTACGCCTTCGGCCAGCTGCGCGTGGTGAAAAAGCCGTTCGGCCTGAACCACTTTGTCATCTTCTGGTCCTTCCTGATCCTTGCCATCGCCAACGGCGAGTTCCTTTTGAACGGGGTGTTCCCGAACGCTTCCCTCGCTGCGCTGCCGCAGGGGCTGCACCATGCACTGCTCTTTCTCTTCGACCTGGTCTCGCTCTTGACCCTAGTGGCGATCGCGCTTTCCTTCGGCAGGCGCCTGATCGTCAAGCCGCCGTACCTCGACTCCCTCTACGTCAAGGGGAGAAGCCCCGAGGCCTTCGTCATCCTTTCCTTCATCGCGCTTCTCATGCTGGCCTACTTCGGGATGCACGGCGCGCAGATCGCGCAGGGGAAGGAGGCGGCTGCTGCCGCCATGCCGGTATCGAGCTTCGTGGCCTCGCTCCTTTTCCCCTACCCGGGGCTTTTGGGGACGGTCGAGGCGGTGTCGTGGTGGGTGCACGCCCTGGTGCTTCTGGCCTTCATCTGCTTCCTTCCGCATTCAAAGCACATGCACATCTTGACCGCCATCCCCAACTGCTACCTGGGTAGCCTCGACTGGCCGGCCACCCAGCCGCGCGAGAAGTTCGAGAAGGGGGCCCAGTACGGCGCCGGGAGCGTGGAGCGCTTTACCTGGAAGGACCTCTTCGACTCCTTTTCCTGCACCGAGTGCGGCCGCTGCCAGGCCGCCTGCCCGGCCGCCAACACCGGGAAAGCCTTGAACCCGCGCCAGATCGTGCACGCCATCAAGACCAACCTCCTTGAGAACAGCCACGCGCTCAGGGAGGGGAGGAAGGGGACGCTCCCGCTGATCGGCAACGAAGGGGAGGGGACCAACACCGAGGAGGCGATCTGGGACTGCACCACCTGCGGCGCCTGCATGGAGGTCTGCCCGGTCCTGATCGAGCAGATGCCCAAGATCATCAAGATGAGAAGGCACCTGGTGCAGGACGAGTCCCGCTTCCCCGAGGAGCTTTTGAACCTTTTCGAGAACATGGAGCAGCGCTCCAACCCCTGGGGGATCGCCCCCAGCGAGCGGAGCAAGTGGGTCTCCACGCTCGACGTGAAGCCCTTTGTCGCGGGCGAGACCGAGTACCTGCTCTACGTCGGCTGCGCCGGCTCCTTCGACTCCCGCGCGAAGCAGGTGACCGTGGCCCTTGCCAGCGTCTTGAACGCGGCCGGTGTTTCCTACGGCATCCTCGGGAAAGAGGAGAAGTGCTGCGGCGATTCGCTGAGAAGGCTCGGCAACGAGTACGTCTTCGAGAAGATGGCCCTGGAGAACGTGGAGCTCTTCCGCGAGAAGGGGGTCACCAAGGTGATCACCCTCTGCCCGCACTGCCTGACCACGCTGAAAAACGACTACCGCCAGTACGGCCTGGAGCTTGAGGTGCTGCACCAGTCCCAGCTGATCGCGGAGCTGATCGCCTCCGGGCGCATCAAGCTGGACGGCTCGGAAAAGAGCCTAGGCAAGATCACCTACCACGACCCCTGCTACCTCGGGCGCCACAACGGCGTGTTCGACGCGCCGCGCGGCGTGATCCAGGCGGCGACCGGAAGCGCGCCGCAGGAGATGGAGCGCCACGGCAGGAACTCTTTTTGCTGCGGCGCAGGCGGCGGGCGCATGTGGATGGAGGAGTTCACCGGCGAGAGGGTTAACCACAACCGCGTGGCCGAGGCGCTTGAAGGCTCCCCCGACACCATCTGCGTCGCCTGCCCCTACTGCATGACCATGATCGAGGACGGCCTGAAGGACAAGGGCGCGGCCCAGGTGCGGGTGAAGGACGTGGTCGAAGTGGTGGCCGAGGGGCTTCTGCACCGCAAAGCCTAGACTGCACATAATACATGCATCGATCTCCCGCCTGCACCTTGCCTGAAAAATAGGCTGCCGGCGGGAGATCTGCTTTTTCGACAGGCACAGGAAAGGATCATCCGATCGAAGCGACCCCCAAAACGGCACGGCTTTTCCTGCTGCTGATATTTTTTCCCCTCCTCCTTCCCCCCATGGCCTCCAGCGCCGAGCGCGGCGTCACCGTGGCCGCCGTAGGCGACGTCATGATGGGGAGCGACTTCCCCGCGCCGAGACTCCCAAGAGACGGCGGGCGCTCGCTTTTCGCCGCCGCCGCACCCATTTTCAGGCGCGCCGACATCGCCATGGCGAACCTCGAAGGCCCCCTTTGCGAGGGGGGAACCCCCCTTAAGGAGCCAATTTCAGGCAGGCGCTATATCTTCCGCACCCCTCCGGCTTTCGCGCAGACCCTGGGCGACGCCGGGATCTCCATGGTCTCGCTCGCCAACAACCACGCCCGCGACTTCGGCAGGGAAGGGCTCGCCTCCACGAGGCAGGCGCTGGCCCGGGCCGGGGTCCTCTACTCGAGCAAGAAGGGGGAGGTCGCCGAGTTCCTCGTGCGCGGCGTCCGGGTCGGCATCATCTCCCTCTCCTTCGGTCCACCACCCCGCTCGATTACCTTCCCGGCGCAGGCCCTGCGGGAGATCGCCCGGGAAGCCGGGAACTACGACATCCTGATCCTATCGATCCATGCCGGAGCGGAGGGGCGCGACGCGCTGCACGTGGCCCCGGGGATGGAGCGCTATCTGGAAGAGCCGCGCGGAGACCTCCTTAGCTTCGCGCACCAGGCGGTGGAGGCGGGGGCGGACCTGGTGGTGGCCCATGGCCCCCACGTGCCGCGGGCGCTCGAAGTTTACCACGGCCGGCTGATCGCCTACAGCCTGGGGAACTTCGCCACCTATGGCGGGGTGAGCGTTGTAGGCGAAAGCGGCTACGCGCCGCTGCTCACGGTACGCCTGGATAAAGATGGCTCCTTCCTGGAGGGGACGCTCGACTCCTTCCGGCAAAGCTATCTAGCTGCACCCGCTCCCGATCCCAAGCGGCGCGCGCTTTCCCTGATGCGCAGGCTCTCCGCCGAGGACTTCCCGGACTCCCCGTTGAGCTTCGGCAGCCGGGGGGAGCTCAAAACACTTAACAAGTGAACTTCTGAGGGAATCTGAGCATGAACAGTTTCCTCATTGCCAATTTTTGAAGGAGACGACATGTTCCTGATCGTACAGAACGACCCGCGTTGCCCGGCCGGAAGCTGCAGCCGGCTTCTCGCCGACAAGGGGCACCCCTTCAGCACCATCGCCCCCTATGACGGCGCGGCGCTCCCCGACCCCGCCAGCGCCTCAGGCATAATCGTGCTGGGAGGGGAGATGGGGGTGCACGATACGGTCGAGCATCCCTACCTCGCTCGGGTCATCTCATTCCTGAGGCAGGCACTTCAGGCCGGCACGCCGCTCCTGGGAATCTGCCTAGGGGGACAGCTTCTGTCCTACGCGGCGGGGGGGGAGGTCATCTCCCGCTCCCCGTATGGCGAGCAGGGCGTGTGCCAGGTTGAGCTCACCGGCGAGGGGGCCAGGGACCCCCTGTTCCGCGGCCTCCCCGACCCCTTCCTCACCTTCCAGCTGCACAACGACAGCTTCACCCTCCCCCCCGGCGCCACGCTCCTCGCCTCCTCGCACGCCTGCCCGTACCAGGCCTTCAGGCTGGGGCAGGCGACCTACGGCGTGCAGTTCCACCCGGAGGTCGATCCCTCCATAGTCGCCGCCTGGGACCTCCTCTCCACCCCCAAGACGGACCACCTGAGCTCATTCCTCGCCGCCGAAGCCGCTTTCAACAAGGTTTCGCAACAGCTGATCGGAAATTTCATCTCCCTCGCCGCAACCCCCCGCCTTTCTTGAAATAAAAAAACATTATTGTAAAGTTTTAACGTTTTGTGCTCCGGGGGGCGCGCCCTTGACGCCCTCCACGCCTGGCAAAGAGCTCGATCCCAGCTGGGTGCACGACGTGGGGGATACGTGGACGCTAACTGGTCAGCAAAAAGCTGCCTGAAGGCGAAGCTGATGGCGCCGCTGGTCGCCTGCAACGCGCTGTTGCTGCTGGTGCTCCTGACGGGGTTCGCCTGCTATCAGCTACGCTTCCCGGCGCCTCTGTGGCAGGGTGCGCCGCAGGGCTCGTCCCGCTCGCTCCTGCTCTTTCTCTGCGGCGGTGCGGCGCTCGCCTCGCTGGGGCTGGGCGTTTTGGCTCAACTCCTATCCTTGCGCATAAAAAGGCTCATCTCGGATCCCATCCACCGGCTCACCAGGAAAATGGAAATCGTCTCCCACAGCAAGGACTACCAGGTTCGGGTGGAAAGCGGCAGCAACGACGAGCTGGGGCTTCTCTTCAATTGCTTCAACGAGATGCTGGAGGAGATCTCGATCCGCGACGAGCGTCTCGCGCTCCACTCGGAGGAACTGAAGCTGGAGGTGGCCGAGCGAACCGCCGAGCTCTCCAGCGTAAACCGTCAGCTGGAGGAGAGCCTTGAAGGGGTGCGGCGCGCCATGCAGTCGGCCCAATCCGCCAACCGCGCCAAGTCCGACTTCCTGGCGCAGATGAGCCACGAGATCAGGACCCCGATGTACGGCGTGCTGGGGATGACCGAGCTCCTCCTGAACACCGACCTCTCCAAGGAACAGGCGCGTTTCGTGGAGTCCGTACGCCGCTCGGGCGAGGCGCTTTTGGGGATCATCAACAACATCCTCGACTTCTCCAAGATCGAGGCCGGGCGCATGGAGCTGGAGCTGATCCCATTCGACCTGCACCAGCTGACGGCGGATGCCGTGGCACTCTTCGCCGAGGACGCTGCTAAGAAGGGTATAGAGGTTAGCTGTCGCATCGACCCAGGGCTCCCCGAGATGTTTCAGGGGGATCCCGGACGCCTGCGCCAGGTGATGGTGAACCTTCTGGGAAACGCGGTGAAGTTCACCCCAGAGGGCGCCGTCACCCTCTCGGTGTCGCTGGAGCGGTCACCTGCCCTGGTGCGGGTGACCGTTGAGGATACCGGCATCGGCATCTCCGCCGAGGCGCAGCAGCGTATATTCGACCACTTCGCCCAGGGGGACGAGTCGATGACCCGCAAGTACGGCGGCACCGGCTTGGGGCTCGCCATCGCCAAGCAGCTCACCGAGCTCATGGGCGGGGCGATGGAGCTCTCCAGCGAGCCGGGAAAAGGCTCCCGCTTCAGCTTCACGGTCGCCTTGGAGCCACACCAGAAGGCGCCGCGCCCCGAGCGCACTTACGGCGCGCTGCGCTGCAAGCGCGCTCTCGTCACCTCCGACGACCCTGAGCTGCAGGAGACACTCATGGAGCTCCTGGGAGGGCTGGGGATGGACCTCGACTGCGCAGGCGACGGACCAGGCGCGCTCTGCAAGCTGGTGGCGGCCCCCTTCGACCTGGTCCTCATGGACCACTGTGTGGCAGGAACCGACGGCCTGGCGCTCGCCGCCACCATCCGCAGCGTTCCCGTTGGGCACTCCGTGCGGCTCGTGCTTTTGGCCGAGAAGCCGGAAACGGTGCAGGCAGAGCGGGTGCGCGAGATCGAGGTGGCGCTTTACCCGAAGGGGAAACTCACCCAGGAAGGGTTATACGCCGGGCTCGTGTCGGCGCTCGGGATGGAAGAGGAGCAGGGGGCAGGGGAGCAAACGCCGTCCTTGAGCCGGCTGCGCCAGGTGCTTCTGGTCGAGGACAACGTGGTGAACCAGGAGGTGGGGAAAGGGATGCTGGAGAGCCTGGGTTGCCGCGTGAAGGTGGCTGAGAACGGGCTCGCGGCTTTGGAGGAGGTGCAGCGGGGGGAATTCGATCTGGTCTTCATGGATTGCCAGATGCCGGTTTTGGACGGCCTGGAGGCGACACGGCGCATCCGGGAGTGGGAACAGGGTTCCTCCTCCCGCGTCCCCATCATCGCCCTCACCGCCTACGCCATGAAAGGCGACCGCGAGGCGTGCATAGCAGCAGGCGCCGACGATTACCTCTCCAAGCCCTTCAGCCGGGAGCAGCTCTCCAAGTTGATCGACAGGCGGCTTGGGTGCGCCGGGCAAAGCGCGGGTGATGCGCCGCAGACCGGGATAGCTCCCGAATCGATCTGCCCGGGAAGGGCCGGTGGCGCCCTCGAGATGATACGCACCCTGCCGGGAAATCGGGGCGTGGAGATACTGCGCAAGGTGGTGGACCTCTACCTCGCGAGCACGCCGACGCTTTTGCAGACCATGCACGAGGCCGAGTCGGGCGGCGATGCAGAGAAGCTGAAGGCAGCCGCGCACAGCTTCAAGTCGAGCAGCGCGAACCTCGGGGCCGTCCGGCTCGCCGGGGTCTGCCTGGAACTGGAGAGCCTGGGGCGCGCCGGCTCCACCAAGGGGGCGGGGGAGCTGCTCGTGCAGGTCGAGGAGGAATACCGGCTGGTCAGGGACGCCCTTTTGGGAGGACCGCTATGCTGACGAGGAAAGCCAAACGCAGCACCCCGCTGGTCATGGTCGTGGACGACGACCAGGCGGTGCGTCTTCTCGCCCGGGAAACCCTGGAGAATTCGGGGTTCACGGTGCGCGACGTGGAAAACGGGGAGCTGGCGCTGGAGGAATTCGATGCGCACGCGCCAGACATCGTGCTCCTGGACGTGATGATGCCCGGCATCGACGGCTTCTTCGTCTGCAGCGCCATCCGGCGCACCGCCTCGGGGCGGGATACACCGGTCCTGATGATGACCGGTCTGGACGACCTGGAGTCGATCGACTGCGCCTACGAGGCGGGAGCCACAGATTTCATCACCAAGCCTATCAACTGGCACGTGCTGGGTTACCGGGTGAGCTACATGCTCAGGGCAAGCAGCGCACTCGAACAGTTGAGGGAGAGCAAGGCCGGCCTTGCCCACGCCCAGAGCCTCGCCCACATCGGGAGCTGGGAGTGGGACCTGGCCACCGGGGAGATCCGCTGCTCCGAGGAGATCTACAGCATCTGCTGCATCGACCGCTGCCTGCACCGGGGAAACCCCATCCTTGACCCGGTGCACCCCCAGGACCTGGCCTTCGTAAAGGGGGCCATCGAGGAGGCCATAGAGAAACGGGCGCCTCTTTCCTTCGATTACCGCATCCTCCTGGGGGGGGGAGAGCGGACCCTGCACGCGGAGCTGGTGACGGTGCTGGACGAGCAGGGCGAGCCGATCTGCCTCACCGGGACCATTCAGGACATCACGGAGAGAAAGCACGCCGAGGAGCAGATCAGGCTCCTGGCTTACTACGACGCGCTGACCGGCCTGCCCAACCGCCGCTTCTTCCTGCAGCAGCTGGAGCAGGCGCTTGTCTTCGCCAACCGGCATGACCGGATGCTGGCCGTCCTCTTCCTCGATCTGGACCGCTTCAAGCTGGTGAACGACACGCTGGGGCACGGGGTGGGGGACCGCCTGCTGCAGGACGTGGCCGACCGGCTGCTGCGCTGCGTCCGCAGGGGGGACTGCCTGGCCCGCGCCGACGAGGAGTGCCCGCCGTCCCTGGTCTCGCGACTTGGGGGGGACGAGTTCACCATCATGCTCTCCGACATCGAACACTTCCAGGACGTGGCCAAGATCGCCCGGCGCATCCTGGAGGCGGTCTCGGTCCCCTATGCGCTGGAGGGGCAGGAGGTCTTCGTCTCCACCAGCATCGGCATCAGCCTCTACCCCTTCGACGCCACCACGGCGAGCGACCTGATCCGCAACGCCGACGGCGCCATGTACCAGGCCAAGGAGCAGGGCAGAAACGGCTACCAGATCTACGACGAGTCCATGAACGCCAAGGCTCTGGAGCGCATCATCCTGGAGAGCCAGCTGCACAAGGCGCTCAAGGAGGAGGAATTCGCCGTCTACTACCAGCCGCAGGTCTCCACCCTGAGCGGATGCGTGGTGGGGATCGAGGCACTGGTACGGTGGAACTCCAAGGAACTCGGACTGGTAGAGCCGGGACGCTTCCTGCCGCTGGCCGAGGAAATAGGGCTCGTGATCCAGATCGACCAGTTGGTGATGCGCGAGGCATGCCGGCAGCACAAGCTCTGGCTGGATTCGGGGCTTCCGCCGGTGACGCTCGCCATCAACATCTCGGGGCAGCAGTTCATGAAGAACGAGCTCCTGGAGACGGTGACGGCGGTTTTGAAGGAAAGCGGGCTCGACCCCGGGCTATTGGAGCTGGAACTCACCGAAGGGGTGCTCATGGCGCACACCGAGAGGACCGTGAAGACGCTGCAGGCACTCAAAGGGATGGGGGTGAGACTCGCCATCGACGACTTCGGGACCGGCTTCTCCTCGCTCTCCTATCTAAAGCGCTTCCCGCTGGACGTCTTGAAGATCGACCGCACCTTCATAAACGACATCACCACCGACCCCGACGACGCCGCCATCACCGTCGCCACCATCGAGATGGCGCACACGCTGAAGCTTAAGGTGATCGCGGAGGGGGTCGAGTCTAAACCCCAACTAGATTTCCTCAGCAAAAACGGCTGCGACATGTATCAGGGTTACCTCTTCAGCAAGCCGGTTCCCCCAAGTGAGCTTCCCCGTCTCTTGAACTCCCGGCGCTAGCCCCTTCCCCTCTCCCCTGCTTAAAAATTAGCCATAACTGCCGCTTTAAAGACGGCGGCGCGTTCTCAGGTCGACACCGACGGTGAATCGATCTCGTAATTCCAATATCTTAGCCGCGGGACGCGCGGGTGGCACAGCCTGTGCTCTCCACCTCTCAAACGGCACAGCGAGGTGCCCTAGAAAGCTTTCCCGCCCGTAGGCAATGGCGCAGGTCGTGGTGGAAGGCGCCAACAATACCGGGAAAGGGGGAACTGATTTCAAGGCTGGATCAAGCCGCGTTTTCGACGTGGAAAATGAGCCAGGGCATTGAAGCCTTCACGGGCCTGAAAACAGGGAGTGGATGCTGACCGGCAGCCGGGCCGGATGGGCCGGCCGGGTGCGAATGTCTCTAGGAGTTAACAGAACATCACCGCCGTCGTAAAAGGAGGCAAGCGATGAAGCTTATCGAAGCAATCATCAAGCCGTTCAAGCTGGATGAAGTGAAGGATGCCCTGAACGAGATCGGCATCGAAGGGATCACGGTGAGCGAGGTAAAGGGTTACGGCCGTCAAAAGGGCCATACGGAGCTATACCGAGGCGCGGAGTACGTGGTGGATTTCATCCCCAAAGTGAAGCTGGAGATCGCGGTCGCCGACGAAATGGTGGCCAAGGCTGTGGCGACCATCGAGGATGTCGCCAAGACCGGAAGGATCGGCGACGGCAAGATCTTCATACTTCCTTTGGAGGAAGCGGTCCGGATCAGGACCGGAGAGAAGGGCGGCGACGCCATTTAGGCCCTCACCGACAACCATACCTATCAATGGAGAGTGTTATGATACGTGACGATAAGAAGGCAAAGGACGCAGCTTGCAAGGCGGATCTCCCCATCGCTTCCAGCTGCCTCACCGTCAAATTCACCAAGCTCATGCTGCTGACCTCGCTGCTGCTCCTCCCTATAGCGGCCGGCGCCGAGGAGAAGGCTGCTGAGCCGGCCGTGACCGCAGCTGCCGCCAGCGCAGCCGCTCCCGCCGCCCCTGCCGTGGCCGCGACTCCCGCGGCCGCCCCAGCAGCCCCTGCCGTTGCGGCCGCCGCCCCGAAGAACGTCGACCCGGTGCTGAACACCGGCGATACCGCCTGGATGCTCATCTCCGCGGCACTGGTTCTCTTCATGATCCCGGGCCTCGCGCTTTTCTACGGCGGCATGGTCCGCTCCAAGAACGTCCTCTCCACGATGATGCATTCGCTCGTGGCAATGGGGATCGTCGGGGTGCAGTGGGCCCTCATCGGCTACTCCCTCTCCTTTGGGCCCGACCTGGGGCATGGCCTCGTCGGCGACTTCTCCAAGGCGCTCTTGAACGGCCTGATCAGCTTCAAGGACGGCGCCCCCGTCTATACCCTGTTCCAGAACGTCGCCACCGAGCCCGGCGCCATCCCCGAGTACGTCTTCGCCATGTTCCAGGGGATGTTCGCCATGATCACCGTGGCCCTCATCTCGGGCGCCCTGGCGGAAAGGATAAAGTTCTCCGCTTACTGCCTCTTCGTGCTCCTTTGGACCACACTGGTGTATGACCCGCTGGCCCATTGGGTCTGGATGGTCGACGGATGGCTCTTCAAGCTGGGCGCGCTCGACTTCGCAGGTGGGACCGTGGTGCACCTCTCCTCGGGTATCTCGTCCCTGGTGGTGCTCTACTTCCTAGGCAGGCGCCACGGCTTCCCTACCGAGCGTATGGCTCCGCACAGCCTGCCGCTGACCCTTCTGGGCGTGGGGGTGCTCTGGTTCGGCTGGTTCGGCTTCAACGCCGGCTCCGCCGTGGTCGGCGTCAACTGCTCGGATGCCGCTGGGGGGCTAGCCGGCCTCGCCTTCATGACCACCACCATCGCTCCTGCCGCTGCTGGTCTTACCTGGATGATCGCCGAGTGGATCCACGCCGGGAAGCCTTCGGCCCTGGGCTTTGGCTCGGGCGTGGTCGCCGGGCTCGTGGTGATCACCCCCGCCGCCGGCTTCGTGCAGCCGGGCGCGGCCCTCTTGATGGGGGTTGCGGGCGGCCTGGTCTGCTACGGCGGGGTACTCCTCAAGGCCAAGCTCAAGTATGACGATTCTCTCGACGCCTTCGGCGTGCATGGCATCGGCGGCACCACCGGTGCCATCCTGACCGGCGTCTTCGCCACCGTCGGCGCCACAGGCCTTGCCTCCGGCAACCTGAAGCAGTTCGTGACCCAGCTTGTCGCCGTCGGCGCCGCCGCCCTCTACGCGGTAGCCGTCACCTTCGTCATCTCCTTCGTCCTGGACAAGACCATCGGCTTCAGGGTGGAAAAGGAAGACGAGATCATGGGGCTCGACCAGACGCAGCACTCCGAGAGCGCCTACAACTAGGACTCGGTTCGCGAGGGCAGTAAAGGCGGGGGGATCTTCAGATCCCCCCGTTTTTTTCGGCAAAAAAATCGCTATCTTTTTGAAATGCCGTTTTTTCCTGATACTGTTTTCCAGCCGGAAAATCTCTTTGGGGGAGGGGTATATGGACTCGCGGGACATGGCACTCAGAAAGGAAGGTGACGCAAGGGGATACTACGAGCGCTGCGGCGCCGAGGCCGGGATCGCCGGATTCACCACGATCTTCAGGATGTTCACCGAGGACGAGACGAGGCACGCCGATGCCCTGCGCGCTCTTTTGAACGGTGCGCGGGTGGAGCTGCCGGTCTCAAAGACCCTGGCCGGGGCGAGGACGATACTGCGACGGCTCGCCGTGCAGCAAGGCTCCCTCAGCTTCACCGGGGATCTCGCGTCCTACCAAAGCGCCATGCAGTTCGAGGCGGTCAGCGCGCGCGCCTGCGGGAAGCTGGCCCAGGAGGCCCCGAGCGGCTGGGAGCGTGAGCTCTTTTTACGGATAGCGGCCGACGACGAGATCCACTTCACCCTGCTGGAGGAGATGCGTGAGCTTTTGCAGGTAAACGGCGAGGAACCCGGAGGCATGAGCGATGCCGGTTGAGCTCGATTTGAGGCAGGTGCTTGAGACGGCGGCGGCAGCAGCGCGCGAGGCGGGCCTTTTGCAGAAGGAGAGGCTTGGGAGCGAGCATACCCTGAGCTACAAGGGGGAGGTGGACCTCGTGACCGAGGTGGACCGTGCTTGCGAGGATCTCATCGTGCGGCGGATCCGGGAGGTGTTCCCGGACCACAGCTTCCTCGCCGAAGAAAACCAGTACCCGGAAGGGGACCCGGCGCTGCGCTGGGTCGTCGATCCCCTTGACGGCACCACCAATTACGCCCACGGCTTCCCCTGGTTCTGCGTCTCCATCGCCTTTGAGCGGGGGGGAGAGATCCTGGCGGGGGTGGTCTACCACTGCATGATGGACGAGCTTTTCAGTGCGGTGAAGGGGGAGGGGGCCTTTTTGAACGGGCGCAGGATGAAGGTTTCGCAGCGTGCGCCGCTTCGAAAGTCGCTGATCGCCACAGGCTTTCCCTACGACGTGGCCCGCGACAACGAGAACAACTTCGACAATTTCATAGAACTGCAGCTTGCCGCCCGCGGGGTGCGCCGTGCTGGTGCCGCCGCGCTCGATCTCGCCTGCGTTGCGGCCGGCAGGCTGGACGGCTTCTGGGAGCTGAAGCTGAAACCATGGGATGTTGCGGCAGGGACTCTGCTGGTGCAGGAGGCGGGGGGAAGGGTGACCAACCACGCGGGAGAGCCCTACTCGGTCTACGACCATCGCATCCTAGCCTCCAACGGCGCGATCCACGACGAGATGCTGCGGATATTGGAGCGGTGCGCTGCGCGATAGCGGCATGGCGGCAACGCTTTTACCAAGGCGTCCTCAGGGGCGCCTTTTTTGATTCTTCCAGCAATGAAGAATCCCCTCACCCTGGCCCTCTCCCAAAGGGAGAGGGGAATTTGAGCGGAGAGGGCGGCTGATGCATACCCTCTCCCTCTGGGAGAGGGTGCCCGAAGGGCGGGTGAGGGAATTTGCGCGAGTAGAGAGGGTGAGGTGAGCGAGGGTTCGCCCCAGGATGGCGCCCCGCGTCAAAGTTGTTTCATTACACGTGACATTGTTTTATAATCCAACTTCCTTTTGTTCATCCCAGTCACCGGAGGAAGCCGATGCTCAACCTGCGCAAGAAGATCCTGGTCGCCATCGACGGTTCGCCCCTTTCCGACAAGGCGGCGGAAGAGGCGGTGCGCATGGCCGCCGGGAACCCCAGCCAGTTCAAGAGCAAGGTCTACGGCCTTTTGGTCCTCCCCAACGCCCCGCGCAACACCTTCACCGACTTCGTCCCGGCGCGCCCCATAACGGAGCAGGCCCAGTGGGCGGAGCTCAAGGAGCGGATCTTCTACGTCGTGGAAAAAAACGCCGCCGAGCTCGACGTCCCCCTGGAGACCGCGGTGGTCTACGGCGACCCTGCCGACGAGCTGCTCCGCTTCGCCCAGAAGGAGGAGATCGACGTGATCGTGATCGGTTCGACGGGAAAGGGGTTTTTGAAGCGGAAGCTTCTGGGGAGCGTATCCCACAAGGTGGTCAAGGACGCGAAGTGCTCGGTCTACGTGGTCAGGGGATAGCCTTCTGGGTCTCCCGCCGCAGGTAGGCCAGGATCTCTTTCAGGCTTTCTACGATGATCTGCTCACCCTTGGGGAACTCGTGGGGCGACAGCTCTAGGGTTAGTATGTCGTTGTAGGCTGTGTTTCTCAGGTGGTTCAAAAAGCGGGTTAGCGGCAGGATGCCGTGGCCGGGCAAAAGGTGTTGACGTCCGTGGCCGTAGTCGGAGAAGTGGATGTTCCTGATGCGCCCGGAGTTGTAGCAGAGGTAGAAGTCGTTGATGAAGTTGGCCCGCCCGCTACCCATGTGGGTGCAGTCGAAGGTGAGGTAGAGGTTCTTCTCGTGGAGAAACTCGATCATCTTCTGCGTGTCGGAGAGTATGTAGCCGTTGATCCGGTACTTGCCGGTCCAGGGCATGTTCTCCAAAGTCAGAGCCACCTCCCCCCCCATCTCCTTCTGAAAATCCTGCATCCGGTACAGCCAGCGCCAGTAGGCGAACTCCAGCCCGATCCATGAGGGTGGGTGGAAGTTGACCAGGCCGATGCCGCAGTCCGCGGCGATCTCCACGCAGCGCTTGAGCGCGTCGACCGGTCCCCCCCAGCCGTCCAGCGCCATGAAGGGGGCGTGTATGGAGAGGATCGGGATCTCCTGGGAGAGTTCCTTGATCAGGCGGCGCGAGCTCACTTTCTGGAACTCCTGGTTTATCACCAGCTCCACGCCGTCGAAACCTGCTTCGGCCGCCATGGCGAACGCCTTGGGGAGCGGGAAGGTGAAGAGCGTTCCTGCCGAAATGGAGATTCGCATAGGTCCGCCTATCCCTGTCCCACCATGCGCTGGTAGGCCATCTTCTGCAGGTCGAGCACCGCGACGAAGGCATTCCTGATCCTCTCGTCCTGCTCCTGGGTGAACTCCTCGGGGTTCGCGTGAGACCCTGTCTCATCACCGCGGGTCTCGCTCATGATCCGCAGCTGCATCAGGCACTGCAGGGCCTCAAGCACCCTCTGGGCCAGCTCCACGCTGAACGCGCCGCGGTAGAGGAGCTCCCTCACCCGGTGCAGCGTCCCCCCCCCCTGCACCCCAAGGTGCACGGCCAAAACCCGCACCGCGCCCACCAGCGGCGAGAGCCCCAGCCCTTCCACGTCGATCTCTCCCTTGTGCTCTCCGCTTTTCTCAAGCCTCCAGCGTCCGAAGTGCCCGAGTGCCAGCGGGAGGTGGATCGCCTTGCGCGCGAGCTGGAAGAACGCCTCCGTGCTTCTCTGCTCCTTGAGCGCCGACGCCGCGGCGCTTAACGCCTCGTCCGCCAGGGGCTCGTAGCCGGTGACGAAGCCGAGGTCCGCCATCGCCTCCAGGCGCCACTGTCCGTCGGGCATGGCCGTGTTCCCTCCCTTCATCGGGGGGGCGAAGGCGGGGAGCGGGTTTTCCAGCTCCTCGCGCAGGTCCCTCTTCCGGGTCGTGTTCCCCCCTTTCAGAAGGGCCCGCCATTCTGCCAGCGAACCGTGCCATAGCGCCTCCTCCCCGGGTACCATCCCCGCCTCCTTGAGGGCCCCGGCGAGCTGCCGGGTGAATAGGAAGAACCTTTCGGAATCGAGCTGGTGCAAAAGGAGATAGCGGTTTTTGCCGTAGAGGGTCTGCTCCTCCCGCCCCCGGTCCCCCGTCACCAGCAGAGCGTACACAGGCGCGCTCCCCTGACCGAGGGAAAGCATCCGCTCCTCGGCCAGAAGTGCCGCCCGTGCCACCAGGAGGTCGTGCCAGGCGTTGGCTGCGCCGGTGAGGGCGAGAACCGAGCCGCGCCTGCTGAAGTGGGCGGCGAGGAGTTCGCCGTGGCGCGCCGTGAGCCCCTTCAGCTCGGCCGGGGCAACAGTCTCCCCAAGCGCCCGCCGCAGGGCCTCGAGCCCCGTGTCCAGCTGCGACTCGTACTCCAGCTCCGCCTCCAGCGCCTCGGCCATCCCCTCCAGGAACGACTGCGCCTCATCGGCGGAGCTGCGCCCCCACTTGCGGGTGAGCCGCGTTTTCAGCCCCTCCACCAGCCGCGCGCTCTCGCGCCACTTGAGGATGTCGTCTCCCTTGGTTCCCAAGAGCATCGCCATGTACGGCTCCCACTAAAAAAGACGTTGTCAGTCGAGGTGCCCGTGCACCTCTTTTTCCAGGAAGCGCCCCATCTCCTCCGGGGGGGCGGGGGTCAGAAGCGAAACCGCTATCATCACCGCTATCACAAGGGGGGCGCCCAGAAGCGCCGACGAGGTGACCGGGAAGAGAAGCGCCAGCTCAGGGAACACGCCGCCGCAAAGGGGCGCGAGAGCGGTGCAGACGATGCCGGTGAGCATCCCCGCGATGGCCCCGTAGCGGTTGGCGCGCCCCCACCAGATCCCCAAAAGGAAGAGAGGGAAGATTGTGTTGCCGGCGAGCGCGAAGGCGACCGCGGTGATCTCGGCGATCAGCCCCGGCGGGTCGAGCGCCAGAAGGAGCACGATGGCGGCAAGCACCAGGGTCCCTCCCTTGGCCACCTGCATGCGCGCCGATTCGCTGGCGCGGGGGTTGACCATGGAATAGTAGATGTCGTGGGAGATCGAGGCCGCGCCGGTCATGAGCAACCCCGCCACCGTGAAGAAGGCGGCAGAGAGCGCGCCGGCGGCAAGGACCCCCACGAGCCAGCCGGGAAGCCCTCCCTGGAGTGCGGTCTTCAGGACGATCACGTCGGCCGCGGCGCGTGCCGAGGCGGGGTCGGGGATGAGGCCGTTTTTAGCCTCCAAAAGCCTCCCGAAGACCGAGAAGGCTGGGGCGGACCAGTAGATCAGGGCGATGAAGAAGAGCCCCCAGACCACGCTCCAGCGTGCGTCGCGCACGTTGGGGACCGTATAGAAGCGCGACAGCACGTGGGGAAGGCCGGCGGTGCCGACCATGAGGGTGAAGCAGAGAGCGCACCACTGAAACAGGGAGCCGCTGGCGAAGGGGAGGGTGAAGTCGATGTTGAACTGGCGCGACAGGTCGGTGAGCGCGCGGCCGTAGCCGAACTGGGGCAGGAGCCAGAAGTAGCCGAGCTTCCGGGCAAGCCACATGAGCGGCACGATGAAGGAAACGCTGATTACCAGGTACTGCAGCTGCTGGTTCCTGGGAACCCCGAGCATCCCGGAGATGACCAGGTAGGAGACCACGGCCAGCGCCCCGAAGGTCACCCCCTGCTGGTACTCGATGCCGAACATGAAGGAGAAGATGAGCCCGATCCCCTTGAACTGGGCCACGCAGTAGATGATGGAGATGGCGATGGAGATGGCGGCGGCGATGGCCCGGGCGGCTTGGGAGCCGTAGCGCTCCCCCACGAACTCGGGGGCGGTGAACTTGCCGAAGCGTCGGATCTGGCTCGCCAGGAGCACGAGGAGCAGCACGTAGCCCCCGGTCCAGCCGATCACGTAGGCAAGTCCCTGGTACCCCTGCAGGTAGATGATCCCGGCAAGCCCCATTAGGCTTGCGGCGCTCATCCAGTTGCTGGCGATGGCGGCCCCCCCCCCGATCCTCCCGGTGTAGCGGCCGCCGAAGCCGTACTCCTGGCTCTCGCGCGACTTCTGCCTGAGCCCGACTACGATGAAGGAAGCCAGCACCAAAAGGACCACGAATATGGACCAGGAGGAATCATTCATAGCTTTTGTCCCGCCTGCGGCTGTGATATTCGGTGATGCGGTCCACGTACAGGTTGAAGAGGACGCAAAGGACGATGAACCAAAGCGGCAGGAACTGCCCCGTGAACCAGAAATGCAGCGGGAGGTTGAAAAGGGTGAGGCGGGTCAGAAGGCTCCCCGCGCCGCTTCCCTGGCAGAGGTAGACCAAAAGCTGAAAACCGAAGGTGCAGACCCCCCAGCCGAAGAGGATGGCGAGGATGATGAGCACCTCATCCCGCATGTGCCCTTTTTTGGGGCGCAACAGGTTGACCTGGTAGCTTTTTTCCGGCTGGCTCATGGCGCCTCCGTCCCTTTTTCGCGAGGATCTAGACTATGGAAAAATTGGTGTGAATTATCTTCTGCAGGTCCTCGATCAAAAGGAGCGCCTGCCTGATCCGCTCCCTTTCGTCGGCCGGCAGCGAGTAGGGGTTCAGGTAGTAGGCGTCGTCCTGGATCCCCTTGATCACCTTGACCTGGAGCAGGATGCGGTGCTTGGTGAGGATCCGGTACGCCTCGACGAGCCCGTGCGCAGTCTCCGCGGAGAAGCTGTGCTCGCGCTCCAAAAGTTCGATGCGGCGCACCGTGGAGGTGGCGGGGATCGCCTGGTTGATGGCGAGGATCCTCACGTTCATCACCAGAGGCGCCCAGGCCAAAAGCTTCAGGTTGAAGCACCCCTTGTGCTCGCCGCTTCCCTCGGTCCAGAAGCGCTTCAAAAAGCCGAGCGCGAGCCGCATCTCGGTCGCGGCCTTGGCCATCCCCCAAAGCGCCATGAAGTAGTCCTGCAAAAGGGAGCGGATCCGCGTAACCAGTACGCCGGCAAGCTCCGCGTCGCCGGCCACGAAGCGGGCGTCGGAAAGGACGATCAGGTCCATCAGGTTCTTGCCGTAGTCCTCGGTCTCGTAGCGCACGATCCCCAGGAGCCGGCGCTGCCACTGCGACAGCGATCCGCGCCAGTTGTCGTTGCAGGGCATGATGCCCCCGGTGCATTTCTTGAACCCTATCTCGGCCAGCCGCTCAACCAGGATCTCTGAATACTGCCTGAACCAGGCGTCGGCCTCCTCGCCGCCGTCGTCGCCGTAGACGATCAGGTAGTCCTGGTCGGTGATGAGGGTCTGCTCTTCGCGCCCGTCGCTTCCCATGCTGATCAGGGCGAAGGGGACCGGCGGGGGGGAGCTCATCTCCTCCAGCACCAGTTGCAGGGCGCGGCCGGCCAAAGCGTCGCGGTACCGGGTGCAGTTCTCGTGCAGGGCGGTGACCGAATAGAAAGAGAGGAAGCGCTCCATCTCGATCCGGTTCAACTTCTCGTGAATCCGGAATAATGCGCCGTAGTCGCGTTCCGCGCGCACCCGTTCCAGCAGCTGGTCCTCCTCTCCGGAGGAGCTGCGCAACCCGGTCAGCTCGTCCTCGATCTCGAACTTCAGCCCCTG
The DNA here is from genome assembly GCF_014218275.1 of Citrifermentans bremense. Lineage (NCBI taxonomy): Bacteria > Pseudomonadati > Thermodesulfobacteriota > Desulfuromonadia > Geobacterales > Geobacteraceae > Citrifermentans > Citrifermentans bremense. Next base: position 3,030,715 of record NZ_AP023213.1, on the reverse strand, counting down.
TAGGAAGCGGCGCATCTCGTCCCGGTCCAGAAGCGGCAGGTAGGCGTGCACCTCCCCCAAAAGCTCCTCTAGGAGTTCCGCGTCGCTTGGCTCTGGTAGGTATACCCGGTGTGGCATGCTCTCCGCCCGATGCAAATGAGTGTGGCGTTGATTCTACAGAAAAATACCATGATGTAAAACTGTTTTGCGGGAGATGGGAGGGGGAGGGGCAAAAAAAATCGTTTTTCCGCCCCGCTTGCGTCCCCTTTATCGTGTGCAGAAGACAAAAAAACTGGGGAAGGTTTCCCTTCCCCAGTCCTTTCAGCGTTATGCGTTTGCTGCTAGTGCTCGACTGCCTTGGCCATGCCCAAACCGGTGTTCTGGCGAACGTAGACCTCGTCGAACATCTCCTCGGAACGCCTGTTCGGGAAGGCGAGGGCGCCCAGAATGGCGGCCATGAAGCCCAGCGGGATGGAGACGATGCCGGGGTTCTTCAGGGTGAAGAGCGGTTTGTCGAGTCCCATCATGGAGGTGCCGTCTTTCTGTGCGTCTACCTTCGCCTTGGCAAGCGCCTTGGCGTCGTTTTCGGAGAGGGTCTCGCCGGCAGGGAGAGCCGCCTGCTTCTTCTCCATAGCGGCGACCACCTTCTTGGCGCCTGCGGCAACCACTTTCGGGTAGGTCATGTTGGGGGAGACCATCACCAAGCCGATGGAGGCGATGGTGCCTACCAAGAGGCCCGAGATGACGCCAGCGGTGTTGAACTTCCTCCAGAAGAGCGAGAGGATGACGACCGGCAGGTTGCCGGAAGCGGCGACCGCGAAGGCGAGTGCCACGAGGTGGGCGACGTTCTGCTTCTCGGCCGCGAGGCCGATCATGATGCCGCAGGCGCCTACCACGAAGGAGGTGGCGCGTGCTGCGAAGACCTGCTCATGCTGGTCGGCGTGACCGTCTTTGATCACGTTGACGTAGATGTCGTGTGCGATGGCCGCGGAGGCCGCGAGCACCAGGCCGGAAACAACGGCGAGGATGGTGGCGAAGGCTACGGCGCACAGGAAGGCGAGGAAGAGGTCGCCGATGACGGGTGCGATGTCGGCGCCCATCTGCTGTGCCAGCATCAGGGTAGCCATGTTGCCGCCCGGGTCGACCTGGGTGATCCCCTGCGGGGTGAGGTGGATCGCCGCGCCGAAGCCGAGGAGGGTAGTCAGGATGTAGAAGCCGCCGATGATGAACATCGCGATGATGACGGATTTACGTGCCGCCTGCGCGGTCGGGACGGTGAAGAAGCGCATCAGGATGTGCGGCATGCCGGCGGTGCCGAGCACAAGGGCCATGCCCAGGGAGATCTGGTCCAGCGGGTTCTTCAGGTAGAGGCCAGGCTCGAGGAAGCGCTGCCCCGCGTCGGCGCCGGCGAGGATGACGCCGTCTTTCAACACCAGTTTGGAGACGTGGTCCTGGATGTCAGGGCTGCTGACGATGGTCGAGAAGAAGCCGATCGGGTTGAAGCCGGCCTTCAGCATGACCAGGAAGGAGAGCAGGAAGGCGCCCGACATGAGGAGGCCCGCCTTGATGATCTGTACCCAGGTGGTAGCGACCATGCCGCCGAAGACTACGTAGCCGACCATGAGGACGCCGACGCCGATGATGGACATCTTGTAGGGGATGCCGACCAGAAGGGCCATCAGTTTGCCTGCACCGACCATCTGGGCGGTGAGGTAGAAGGTGGAGACCGCGACGGTGGAGATGGCGGCGAAGGCGCGCACCGGTTTAGGGGAGGTACGGAAGGAGAGGATGTCCCCCAGGGTGTACTTGCCCGCGTTGCGGCACGGCTCGGCGACGATCAAAAGGACCGTGATGTAGGCGACCAGCCAGCCGACCGAGTACATGAACCCGTCGTAGCCGTAGAGCGAGATCAGGCCGGAAATCCCCAGGAAGGAGGCTGCCGACATGTAGTCGCCGGCGATAGCCCAGCCGTTCTGGGTCCCCGTGATGCCGCCGCCTGCGGCGTAGAAGTCGGAAGCAGTCTTGGTCTGTTTGGCGGCCCAGACAACGACCCCCATGGTGATAGCGATGATGACCATGAACATGCCGATGGTGATGGTCCTGTTGGTTTTGAGCTCCCTTTTGACCGGAGCGGGCTTGGCCGGGGCCGGCGTCGCGACCGCCTGGGCCTGGTTAAGCTGGGCGGCCGGGGCTGCGACGGCGGGAGCGGCGCCCTGTGCTGCGGGTGCGCTCACCGCGGGTGCGGCGGCGGGGGCTGCCTTTTGCTCTTCGGCAAAGGCGGCCGCGGCAACGGAGAGGGCCAGCGTGGCTGCTATAAATATCTTTTTCATCGTCATTGTCGTTCCTCCTTTCCTAGAGATGCAGTTCGTCGATCAGTTCCCTGGTCAACCGGTCAAAGTCCTTGTTGGCGACATGCGAATAGTAAAGCGCGATTCCCCAGGAGACGAAGAACTGGGAGAGGGCGAATACGTACCCGAAGTTGACGACGCCGATCATCTTGACCTTGAAGATCCCCGGTGTGTACGCCGCCCCGATGGGGAGCAGGAAGTAGTACACGCAGGAGAAGATCCACCATCCGAAAAGGAAGGCCGTCTTCTTGTGGTGCAGTTCCACGAATTTTGGATTTTTTGCGATTGCTTTCCAGTCGTACTGTCTTTCTGCCATGGTAGTCACTCCTTTCTTGTAAGCTGCGCTGTTGTGGCGACGGCGTCCCGTCCCCGTGGTCAAGTCCCGATAAATCCCCCTTTCCGATTTCTTTAGATTTCGATGCCGATCTGCAACTTCTGAAACTGGGTTTGTTGAACGGCCCTGTCCTTCGCTGCGGCCGTAACTGGTTTTTTTTATGGCCTTTTGGGAGGGGAGGTCTGCTGTTCCCCTTCTCTGTGCCCCGGGTTTTTAGGAGCGTGTCAGCGTATACGTAAAATTGTTTTACCACATGATTTCCAAATGTACAATAAAAATAAACAGCGTTCTAAAGCAAAAAAATATCAAGAACCCGAAAACTGTCTTATCTGGTAAGCTGCAAGATATAGAAATTACAAGTAAAAACCAGAAAGTTGCGACTAAATTATTTTTTATTATTCTGGGGGTGCCGGGGTGCGCGGGGTCGTCGCTGTGTTTTTTGGGGTGTCGGTTTACGGTTGACTCAAACGCTGTCGCATTGATGGGTGAGGGGTTGCCGGTACTGTTATTTATCGTCGGGGCTGCAGGTAAATTTAGAACTTTTGGGCAAAAAACGCCGTCGACGCAGCTGGTTTTATTATCTAGTCTGTTCGCTTCTGACCCTGGCGACGCATGAGCTAGAGAGAGGGGAGGCGGGTGTGTGAACGATATAGGAGGCGGCTTTTGCCGTAGCAGAACAGCTGCAGGTGAGGTTTGCTTCCAATTTGAAAAATTGATGTTACATTGTTTTATTATGACTGAATAATTGACGTTGGCGGAAAAGAAAAAGGGAAGGCCGTTTCTGGCTTTACCTTTGATCTTCGGATCTTGCAGCAGAAGGTCAAGTCACTGCTTTCCGAGAGACAGTGATTTGGACGGTCCGTTCATTCGTATCGCTGCGGCAAACTCCATCCAGAAGATTAGATAGATCGAAACCATGAGCGACAAGCCTATGTTCGCGTTCTCGGGTCCGAGCGCCTTGGACAGGATCGGCGAGGCGAACCCGGCCCCCAGGGTGCCGGTGGCGCGCTCCAGGAGGTAGAAGATGGGGAGGGTCACCAGGGTACCGGCTATCATGATGCCGATGCCGCGTCCGCGCTTCACCCAGTATCTGGGGGAGAAGCCGAACATGCGCATGAAGATGACCACCAGTATGATCCAGACCGAGTAATCCACCGCCGCGTCCGGGAGCGCCAGCTTGTTTTTCACGAGCGCAACCTCTAGCACCGTGACGGCGAAGAGGAGCACGAACATCCAGTTGAACTTCTCGTTTGCCTGGGTCTGCCAGTTGCGGCTGTCCGGGGCCGCCGTCTCGCGGGCGGAGTGGTTCGGGGTTCCAAGGGCCGAGAACAGGATCGCGAACCAGATGCCGGCGTTGTGGAACAAAAGCGAGGCGTGGTTCCCCGCGACGTTGGCGATGCGCGACATGGGGTCGCGGGCGAAGTCGGCGGCGATCCTCATCAGGAACAGGTTCACGATGATGGAGCACATGATGATCACGGTCAGGGTGAAGATGCGCCGCGGCAAAAGGTACGGGTCGATGCGGTCCGGGAAGCCGAGGATGAAGGCGAGCCAGATCAGGTACATGATGAGGGGGATGCCGAGGCAGATGCCATAGACGGAGTTCCCGGCGAAATCGCCGTTCTGGGCGTAGATGATGTAGTTGTTCTTCTCGTCCGCGTCGGTGTTCGCCGCCTGGACCACTTCCTTGGCGACCTTCTTCACGTGGGGGAGAAGCCCCATGCCGTACCAGCCGTGGTCCCCCTGGGCCGTGTCGATTACCCAGTACTGCTCACCCATCATCTCGTCCAGTCCCTGGAAGATGCGCAGGGAAAAGGTCGCGCAGATCACGACTGCAACGAGGAGCAGCAAGATGTTGGACATTTTCATGGGCATGACGGCGTCCTCCTACTCCTTGTGGGTGGTCCAGAACATGGACACCGCGTTGGCGGCGAAGAGGCCGTAGAGCCACATGGTGTTCCAAGCAGGCCCCGACCAGTGGCTGCCGCGTCCGCCTCCCACGACGCCTGAGGCGATGACGATGCCGATCATCGCGGTGAAAGCTACCATGGCGACTGCGCGCAGGATGGCGCTGTTGCGCCAGGTATGCCGCTCGAGTTCCTCGAGTCTTGAGAGCAGTTCAAGTTCTTTTTCACTCATCGCCGTTCTCCTTTTGCCATAACAAAATACAGTTTGCTGCTTGCCTTAATACCGTCGCTTCGCCCGGAGGCCCGTCGGCTCATGCCGGGCAAAGCTTGTGATCGAGCGCCCCCAGAGGGACGCGGTCGGAAAGCTCCTGGTACTTGAGGCATTCCCTGTAACGGCAGCTGCAGAAACTTATGATCTGCTTCACGTCGTGCGGCGAGATGTAGCCGCAGCCGACGTCGCAGTAATCATCGTTTTTGCCGTAGAAAGGGCAGACCGTAGCTTCCCGCATAAGACCCCAATACCTTTTTGAAAAAGCAGACGATACTCAAGCAAGAGATCCAAAGAGTGACGTCTACATCATTAGCAACCACCGTACCAATCCGGAGTTTACAACCTTCTCCTGTGAAAACATGATTGATGTCGAAGGCTTAGGGCGTGGTAACGGTTCTGCCGGGGAGGGGGACTTGAGGGGGGTTTTTGCATAAACGCAAATCGAGATTAGAGAGGCGGTTGCCGCAGCCTCACGTCAGGTTTTGCCGGAGAAAGGTGGGGGGGAGCTGGAAAGTGACTGAATTCAGGCGGGTTAGCCCGCTTGAAGGGTGCGGGAGTTGGGTCTTTGCAGCGTTGCAACTGCCGGAAACAGGGTTTTTGCAATGCTGCAAATAGTTCCGTCGACTTGCGGCAAAGGCGAAAACGAAGGAGGAAGGGGAAGCCTTTATGCTACATGTTGTACTCTTCCTTCCTGATGCCGTACTTCTTGATCTTGCGGTAGATGGTTGCCATGTTGGTGCCGGCCTCTTTCGCGGCGGCCTCGACGTTCCCCTGGTTCTTGCGCAAAAGCCCCCGCAGGTACTCCGTTTCGAAGCGCATCAGCGCCTTGGCGTACTCCCCCTCGTCGGCCGTAGCCTCTCCCCCCGCCTCCAGCGGGGCCACCTCGATGAACTGGGAAAGTACCGGGAAGGTGATGTAGTCGTTGTTCTCCATGGCGATGCACGCCTCGATCACGTTTCTGAGCTGCCGGATGTTGCCGGGCCAAGGGAATTCCACCGCGGCCTCCAGTGCCTCGTGGTCGAGCCCCTTGATCTGGGTGCCGAACTTGGAGTTTTGCAGCGAGATGAAATGCGCGGCCAAAAGCGCTATGTCGTCCTTTCTCTCCCTCAAGGGGGGGAGGTGGATGTTGACCACGTTAAGGCGATAGTAGAGGTCCTCGCGGAATTCCCCCGCCTTGACAGCCTGCTTCATGTCGGCGTTGGTGGCCGAGAGCACCCGGACGTCCACCTTGGTGGGGGTAGGGTCACCCAGCCGGTTGAACTCCTGTTCCTGCAGAAAGCGCAAGAGGGTCTTTTGCACCGTCATGGGGAGGTTCCCCACCTCGTCGAGAAAGAGGGTGCCGCCGTCGGCGGTCTCCAAAAGGCCGCGGCGGTTCTCGGCCGCCCCGGTGAAGGCACCCTTGCGGTAGCCGAAGAGCTCGCTCTCCAAAAGGGAGGCGGGGAGGGCGCCGCAGTTGATGGCGACGAACTTCTTCTCCTTTCTGGGGGAGTTGTAGTGGATCGCCTGCGCTATCAGCTCCTTGCCGGTGCCGGACTCCCCGGTGATCAGCACCGAGGTGTCGCGCACGGCGAGCTTCTCCACCCGCTCCAGGACCTCCTTGAGCGCCTTCGAGGCGCCGATGATGTTGCCGAAGTTGAACCTCCCGACGAGCTCTTCTCTGAGCTCCCGGTTCTCCTCCATGAGGCGGGTGTGCTGCAGGGCGTTCTTCACCCGGTACAGAAGCTCCTCGGGCTCGAAGGGCTTGGTGAGCATGTCGTAGGCACCCTTTCTGAGCGCCTGGATCGACATCTCCACCGTGGCGTAGGCGGTAACCATGATCACCGGGAGGGCCGGGTCCTTCTGCTTCACCTTCTGCAAAAGCTCCAGCCCGTCCATCCCCGGCATCTTGATGTCGGTCACCAGGAGGTCCCACTGCCCCGCCTGGAAGCTTTCGGCAGCCTCGAAGCTCCTGGTGTACGCGGTGACCGCATAGCCGTTGTCGGAAAGCACCGCCTCCATCATGCGGCAGAGCCCTTCCTCGTTGTCGACCAGCATGATCCTTTTCTTCACAGTCACGCTTGCTACCTCCCAACCGTCCCCCGAGCCGGGGCGGACAGTGATCTTAACAGTAGTCGTCCCGGTTGATGGGGAGCCGCACCTCGACCGTGGTCCCGACGCCGATCTCGCTCTCGATACCGATCTTGCCGTGGTGCTGCTCCACGATCTGCCTCGTTATGGCAAGCCCCAGGCCCGTCCCCTTCACCTTGGTGGTGAAGAAGGGTTCGAAGATCCGCTCCATGTGCTCGGCGGCGATCCCGGCGCCGTTGTCGGAGAACTTGAGGCTCACGCAGTTGTCTTCCCCGTTCTGGGTGCTGACCACGAGTTTGCCCCCCCTCTGCATGGCGGCGCCGGCGTTGAGGATCAGGTTGATCGCCACCTGGCGCAACTGGTCGCCATCCACCATGATCTCAGGCAGCGAAGGGTCGAAGCTTTTTTCCACCGAGACGTGGTGCATGTCGGTGTGGTTCGCCGCGAAGTCTACGATCTGCTCCAAAAGCGCGTTGAGGTCGGTCGGTTCCAGCACCGGCTGCGGCGTGCGCGCATAGGAGAGGAGGTCCTGCACGATCTTCTTGCAGCGCTTGCTCTCGCGCTTGATCTCGTGGATGAACCGGTAGTTGGGGTCGTCCGGGGAGAGCTTCTTCTCGATGTAGGCGGCGTACCCCAGGATAACCCCGAGCGGGTTGTTGATCTCGTGGGCGACCCCGGAGGAGAGGACGCCCAAGGAGGCCATCTTCCCCTGCTGGGCCAGGTTCGCCTCCAGCTCCTTGTTGTGCTTGATGATCTTGGTCATCCGGTTGAAGGCGGTGGCGAGCTCGCCCAGCTCGTCCTGGGTCTCCACCTTCATGGTCTCGTCCAGGCGCCCCGATTTCACCTTCCTGATCACCTCGATCATCCTGGAGATCGGCTCGGTCATCACCCGGGACGCCAGAAGCACCAGGAACACGGCCATCACGCTCACCAGGATGGTAAGCACCACCATGCTCTCCATGATGCGCCCCTTGATCACGTTCGCCTCCTGGTAGAACTCCTCCTCGTAGGAGCCGACCGCGACGATCCAGTTCCAGGGTTGGAAGTACTCGTAGCGCACGATCTTCATCCTGGGGCCCTTGTCCCCCTGGTTCTTCCAGGGGTAGCGGATCCAGCCGTTTTTCCGCTCGCACATCTCCTTGATGAAATGCTGCCCGCTGAAGTCGACCGCGTTCAGGAAGTTTTTCCCCTCGCCGGTCGGGTGGATCATGAAGTTCCCCGAGGTATCCATGGCGAAGATGTAGCCGGTCTTGCCGACCTTCTTCGCCTTGATCTTCTCCTTCAGTTCCTGGAAGGAGCGGCGCTCGAAAGCCACGTCCTCGTAGGTCTCCTCCAGGTAGCCCCCCGCGGCGATGATCCAGTCCCACTCCTTGAAGTAGCGGTAGGCCACCACCTTCTTCCTGAGCGACTTGTCGCCGAGCGCCGCGTTGCGCCAGGGGTAGACGATGTAGAGCACCTCACCGGGCTTGGAGCGGCGCGCTTTCTCGATCATCTCGCGGATGAAGTAGCGCCCGGTCTCGTCCCGGCTGTCAAAGACGTTGACCCCTTCCTGCGCCACGTGGACCTTCAGCTCGCCGCGGCTGTTCATGGCGTAGATGTAGCCGGTCTTGCCGACGTTCACCTTGGAGAGGGCATTGCGCGCCTCGCGCTGCGCCGCCGCGAGATCCATCCTCCCTTTTTGCTGCAGTCTCTGCTGCGACTGCACCACGTTGTAGGCGAGCTCGCTCACCGTCCTCAGCTCTTCGTGGAAGGTCTTCTCCTTGTCCTGCTTGTAGACCTGGAATTGCTGGTAGTGGGAGTTCAACATGTCGACGGTGAAGCCGGCCATGTGCTGCAGGTCGTCCTTGCTGGTCTGGGTGATCCCCAGGTAGGCCTGCTTGGTGGAGATGTAGCCGATGACCCCTCCCACGAGGAAAATGGGGATGATCACGAGCGGCAACACCAAGACCACCATCTTCCAGCGCAGCTTCAGTTTGTTTATGAAGGCGAAGAGGTACTTCTGCACGGCTCCCCCGGATGACTCGGTTAGGCGTAGGCCCTGTCGCTGTGGCCGGATGGATACTTTCCGGCCACTGTAAAACAACGTTCGCAATACTATCGTATACGGCGAGTCAATTGCCAGCGTTTTTTCGCATTTTTGCAAATATGCAGGTATACTGTTGAAAATTTTTTTTCCGGAGCCGCCATGGAAATACCGCAGTACCCCAACTCCCGGGTGATCACCCTCGAGGACAAGGCGCAGTTGGACCCGCTTTTTAACGCGCTGCAGCCGCGGGTCTCCGAGCTCACCTTCGCCAACCTCTACCTATTCAGGAAGGCGCACGACTACAGACTTTCCCAGGTGGGGGACGCGGTGGTGGCGCTTGGCCGCGGCTACGACGGTTCCCCCTATTTCCTTCCCCCCTTCGGCGGTGATATCGCGGCCGCGGCGAAAAGGCTCCTGGAAGAAGGGCTCACCCTGTACGGCGCCGACGACGGCTTCCTCTCGGGCTTTCTCCCGAGCTCCGGGCTCGAGGTGATCCCTGACCGCGACAACTTCGACTACCTGCACCTGAAAAAGGAGATGGCTGAGCTTTCCGGCAAGCAGTACCACAAGAAAAAGAACCGGGTGAACTACTTCCTTTTGCGGCACCGCCACCAGGTGGAGCTCTTCAATGAGGGGCACCTCGAGGGGGCTTTGGAGCTTTTGGAGCAGTGGCGCCGGGTGCGCGCCGAGTTCGGGGAGGGGGCTTCGCTGGCCAAGGAGGTGGAGGGGGCGAGCGAGGCGCTGAAGCTTCGGGAGGCGCTGGGGCTTTCCGGGGTGGTGGTGCTGGTGGATGGTGCGGTGAAGGGGTTTGCGCTCGGGGAGCGGCTGAACCGGGAGACGGCGGTCTGCCATTTCGAGAAAGGGGACCTGTTCCTGGAGGGGCTGTACCAGCTGCTGGACCGCGAGTTCTCCCGGCTTCTTTTCCCCGAGTGCAGGTACCTGAACCGGGAGCAGGACCTGGGGGAGCCGGCCTTGAGGCAGGCGAAGCTCTCCTACCATCCGGTGGAGCTGGTGGCGAAGTACCGGGTCAGGCGCTCGCGCCACCCGTTTTGAAGCGCAGGGAGAGGTAGCGCTCAAGCTCGGCCGCGGCCTGGTCGAAATCCTCCATGCTGAGCTCGCTGTCCGCCACCCAGGTGCGGTTTTTATAGTAGACCTTGTCGTAGTAGTCGTTCACCAGGCCCGCCATGAACGGCTCCATCTCCCATCTCTCCAGGTTTTCCGCGAGTTCGTCGCACCTTTTCCCGCCGAGCTTCTTCCTGATCCTCTGCAGTGCTGTCGCCATCTCCTCCTTGTAGGTGGGGAGGCCGTACTCGTCGATGAGCCTTTGCACTCGGGTCTCAAGCGAGGCGTGGCACCAGACCCTGACGCCGGCGGCCATCTTCTGGTAGAAGTCGCCGGGAAGCGACACCCGGCCTATGCGCTCGCTCTCCCCCTCGAGGATGAGAGGGCGCCCCGCCGGGGCTTTCCTGATCTCGTCCCACAAAAGGGTCTCGAAGCGTTTCTGGGTGAGGGTCTGGTTCAGCCCCAGTTGGCCGAAGGCGGAACCGCGGTGGCAGGCGAGCCCCTCGAGGTCGAGCACCGAGTTGCCGCGCTCCTTCAGGCGCTGCAGGAGCGTGGTCTTGCCGATGCCGGTCATGCCGTGCAAAACGACGAGCGGCACCTTGGGGGTAAAGGGATTGAAGTACCCGCTTACTTCGTGCCGGAAGCTCTTGTATCCCCCCTGCAACTGCACCGCCTTGAAGCCGGCCAGATCAAGGATCATGGTGACGGTCTTGCTCCTAAGCCCCCCCCGCCAGCAGTAGACCAGGATGGGCCTTCCCGCAGCGGCGAGCGCGATCTCCTCTACCATCTGCGGAAAGCGGTGCGCGGTCAGCTCGAGCCCCCTTCTCCTTGCCGCGTGCGGGCCGGTCTCCTTGTGCAGGATGCCGATCTCCACCCGCTCTTCGTTGGTCAAAAGCGGGACGTTGATGGCGCCGGGGAGGTGGTCCTCCTCGTATTCGAGTGGGGTGCGTACGTCGACTAAGAGGTGGGTGTCGATGAGTTCTTCGTTAAACGGTGCTGTTTCCAAGTTGCTGGGCTCCTTTTTGGCGGGCTCATTATAAAGAGAGCCCCGGCGGATTGCAAGGAGGAGGTTGCCTGAAGAAAGTGGGGCGAGATCGGCGCCGGTTGCACCGGGGCGGGAGATAGGGGCGCACCGTCGGAGGAGGCTTCGGAAGGGGCAGCGTTAGAGCCCGCCGTTGAAGCCTTTTCAGTTGAGGCTTTCTCACTTTTATGGTAGCGTACACTGTTTTTTTTATCCCTGTTTCTACGGCCAAGGAGAATAGATAGATGTTTGGAGCGCTGATAAAGAAGTTAGTCGGGAGCAAAAACGAGCGCGAATTGAAGCGGATGTGGCCCATCGTCGAGCGCATCAACCAGCTGGAGCCCGAGTTGGTCAAGCTCTCCGATGACGAGCTGCGCGGCAAAACCGCCCAGTTCAAGGAACGCTACAGCCGCGGCGAAAGCCTCGACTCCCTGCTCCCCGAGGCCTTCGCCGTCTGCCGGGAGGCAGGGAAAAGGGTCCTCGGCATGCGCCACTTCGACGTGCAGCTGATCGGCGGCATGGTGCTCCACTCCGGAAAGATCGCCGAGATGAAGACCGGCGAGGGTAAAACCCTGGTGGCGACGCTCCCCTCCTACCTGAACGGCATCTCCGGCAAGGGTGTGCACGTGGTCACTGTCAACGACTACCTGGCCAAGCGCGACTCCGACTGGATGGGGCGCATCCACAAGTTCCTGGGGCTTTCCGTTGGGGTCATCGTGCACGGGCTGGAGGACCACGAGCGGCGCGAGGCCTACGCCGCCGACATCACCTACGGCACCAACAACGAGTTCGGCTTCGACTACCTCAGGGACAACATGAAGTTCGACCTGGCCGATTACGTGCAGCGTCCCTTCAACTTCGCCGTGGTGGACGAGGTCGACTCCATCCTCATCGACGAGGCGAGGACCCCGCTCATCATCTCCGGTCCCACCGAGGACTCGACCGACAAGTACTACATCATCGACCGCATCATCCCGCTCCTGAAGAAGGGTGAGGTGATCGAGGTCGAGGCGAACACCCTCTCCGGGAAGAGGAAGAACTACACCGGCGACTTCACCGTGGATGAGAAGGCCAAAAGCGCCACCCTCACCGAGGAGGGGGTGCTCAAGGTCGAGAAGCTGCTGAAGATCGAGAACCTCTACGATCCGCGCAACATGGAGATCCTGCACCACACCCAGCAGGCCCTGAGGGCCCACGCCCTCTTCAAGAGGGACGTCGACTACGTGGTCCGCGACAACGAGGTGCTCATCGTCGACGAGTTCACCGGGCGCCTCATGCCGGGCCGCCGCTGGTCCGACGGCCTGCACCAGGCGATCGAGGCCAAGGAAGGGGCGAAGATCGAGAACGAGAACCAGACCCTTGCCACCATCACCTTCCAGAACTACTTCCGCATGTACGAGAAGCTCTCCGGCATGACCGGCACCGCCGACACCGAAGCCGAGGAATTCCACAAGATCTACAAGCTGGACGTGGTGGTGATTCCGACCAACCGCCCGCTTCTGCGCCCGGACTTCCCGGACGTCATCTACAAGACCGAGCGCGAGAAGTTCAACGCGGTGATAAGCGAGATCAAGGAGCTGCACGAGAAGGGGCAGCCGGTCCTCGTCGGCACCATCTCCATCGAGAAGAGCGAGGAGCTCTCCGAGCTGTTGAAGCGCCAGGGGATCCCGCACTTCGTCCTGAACGCGAAGCAGCACGAGAAAGAGGCGGAGATCGTGGCCCAGGCCGGCCGCAAGGGGATGGTCACCATCGCCACCAACATGGCTGGCCGCGGCACCGACATCCTCCTTGGGGGAAACCCCGACGGTCTGGCCCGGCAGGAGTTCAAGGGGACCCCTGAGGCGAGGACCGAAGAGTTCATGACCGAGTTCACCGAGATGCTCTCGAAGAGCCTGCCGGAGAAGGAGCTCTTGCAGGGGCTGGAGCGCGAATACCCGGGGATCATGCCGGTCGTTGCCTCCTGCTTGAAGCAGGGTGGCGAGATCGACCTGGAGGAGCTGGAGCGGCAGGTGCTCGCCGAGCACCAGAGGCAGTTCGACCAGATGGTGGAAAAGAACAAGCCGGTATGCGCCGCCGAGCACGACGAGGTGGTGGCCTTGGGCGGCCTGCACATCCTCGGCACCGAGCGCCACGAATCGCGCCGCATCGACAACCAGTTGCGCGGCCGTTCCGGCCGCCAGGGGGACCCCGGTTCCTCCCGTTTCTACCTTTCGCTGCAGGACGACCTTTTGCGCATCTTCGGCTCCGAGCGCGTCTCCATGATCATGGACAAGCTTGGAATCGAGGAGGGCGAGGCGATTACCCACGGCCTCATCACCCGCGCCATCGAGAACGCCCAGAAGAAGGTCGAGGCGCACAACTTCGAGATCAGGAAGCACCTGATCGAGTACGACGACGTCATGAACAAGCAGCGCGAGGTGATCTACACCCAGAGAAAGGAGATCCTGGGAGGTAACGAGATCCGGGAGAGCTTCACCGGCATGATGGAGGAAACGGTCAGCGACATCGTCTCCGCCTACGTCATCGACAGGACTCCCGCCCGCGAGTGGGATTGGCAGGGGATCACCGACAGCGTGCAGAAGGTGTTCGGCTTCCACCTGGACCTGACCCCGGACCTTATGGACCGGATCACGCCGGTGAACTTCGAGGATACGCTGAGGACCACCGCGCGCGAGCGTTTCCAGCAGCGGCTGGACGAGTTCGGCGACGACCTGATGGACCACCTGATCAAGGTGATCATGCTCCAGGTCATCGATACCCAGTGGAAGGACCACCTGCTTTCCATCGACCACCTGAAGGAAGGTATCGGCCTGCGCGGCTACGGCCAGAAGGACCCCAAGCAGGAGTACAAGAGGGAGGCCTACAAGCTCTTCATGGACATGATGCTGCGCATCAGGGAAGAGGTGGTGGAGAAGATCTTCTGGGTGCAGGTGGGAAGCGAAGAGGAGATGGAGCAGTTCGAGCTGGAGCAGCCCCAGCAGCGCATGGTGTTCAACCTCGTCGACGAAGAGGCGACGGCGCCCGCTCAGGCTCCCTCCAAGAGCAAGAGGAGTGCTGGGAGAAACGATCCCTGCCCCTGCGGTTCGGGCCAGAAGTACAAGAAGTGCTGCGGCAAATAGGCTAGAAACCGTTGAGAGGCGGTTCAGCGTTCAACGTTCGACAGGCAGTAGAACGTAATGAACATGCTGGCGACTTGCTCCTGCCGATACGGTGCCAGTAAGGGTTTGGCGACTACAGGTGACCAGCTCTGTTGAACATTGAACGTTGAACGGTTTTGGGCTTTTGGAGGTTCTATGAAAGGTTTTCGCTTTTCCGCCGTCGAGGCGGCCATAAAGAAGCCGGGTCGTCTGGACCTGGCGCTCATCTTCTCCGACCTGCCGGCCAAGGTCGCCGCGGTCTACACCACCAACAAGGTGCAGGCTGCACCGGTCATCCTATCGCGCGAGCGCTCAGCAAACGGCTCCTGCCGCGCCCTCCTGGTCAACAGCGGCAACGCTAACGCCTGCACCGGCGAGCAGGGGATGCAGGATGCGCTGGAATGCGGCAGGAGGACGGCCGAGGCCCTGGGGCTTGCCGACGAGGAACTGCTCATCGCCTCCACCGGCGTCATCGGGCAGCAACTCCCCATGGACCGTTTCCGCAAGGGGATCCAGCCCCTGGTGGACGGGCTCGACCGGGGCACCCTGGAGGACGTGGCGAGCGCCATCATGACCACCGACACCTTCGCGAAGATCGAGCGGCGCGAGGGGGAGGCCGGGGGGACGCCGTACCGCATCTGGGGCATAGCCAAGGGGGCCGGGATGATCCAGCCCAACATGGCCACCATGCTCTCGTTCCTCGTTACCGACGCGGCCGTCGACGGCGCCTTTTTGAAGAGCGCCTTCGCCGAAGCGGTGGACGGCTCCTACAACGCCATCACGGTGGACGGCGATACCTCCACCAACGACACGGCGCTCGTCATCGCCAACGGGGCTGCGGGGAACCCGGAGATCAAGGGGGGGACCCCGGAGGGGGGCGCCTTCCTCGCCCTTTTGCACGACCTGCTGTTGTCGCTGGCGAAGCTGATCGTGAAAGACGGCGAGGGGGCCACCAAGTTCGTCGAGATCAGGGTCAAGGGGGCGGCCGATAACGCCGACGCAAAGACCGCCGCCCTGGCCGTAGCCAACTCGCTTTTGGTGAAGACCGCCTTCTTCGGCCAGGACGCCAACTGGGGGAGGATCATCGCCGCGGTCGGTTACTCCGGAGCCCGCGTGGAGCAAGAACGGGTTGAGATAAAGTTCGACGACGTGGTGATGGCTTCCAGCGGGATTTTCGCCGGCGGCGACGCCGAGGCGGCCGGGACCCTTGTTTTGCAGCAAAAGGAGTTCATGGTCACCATCGACCTGAAGCTCGGAAAAGGGGAGGCAGCGGTGTACACGAGCGATCTCTCCTACGATTACGTGCGCATCAACGCCGACTACAGGACTTAGAAGCTGAAACAAATCTCCCCTTGGGGGTACCGGCATCGACCGCACCCTGCCGGCATTTAATCTCCGCGAATCGCTGCTGGAGGCACCATGAATCGCACCACGGTTTTCACCACAGTCGCCGCTATCCTTTTTCTCTGCCTCGCAGGCTTCAGCGAGTCGCACGCAGGCGACCTGAAGATCACCGAGATGGCCGTAACCACGAAGATCGTCAAGGGTAACCCGATCGACTCGGTGCGGCGCATCTCGTCGGCTTCGGTCAAGGCTCTCTACTGCTTCACCCGCTTCTCGGCGCCCGAGGATACCGACACCAGCATCAAGCAGCTCTGGTACCTGAACGACGAGGTGGTCGCCGAGTACGAGCTCCCGGTCAAGGGGGCGCACTGGCGCACCTACAGCCGCAAGGTGGTTGAGAAGGGGCTTTCGGGCGAGTGGCGCTGCGACGCGGTGGACAGCGACGGAAAGGTGCTTAAATCGGTCAGTTTCAGGATGAACTGATCCTTTCGTTAGCCTGCAGTTAGACCCTTCAACCCCGTTTCGCCGGCGAGCCATGCCTTTTTTCAGACAAATCATCTGCACTCTCCTCCTGGTACTATGCGCAAGCCGCGGCTATGCCGCCGACCCGGCCAGGATCGACGCGCTGATCGGTGACGCCATCGGCCGAAACCTCATCGCCGGCGGCGTGGTCCTGATCGGGAGCCGGGACAAGATCCTGTTCGAGAAGGCTTACGGCCGGACCTCCCCGCTCCCAGACGCCCCCCCCATGGCGGTCGACACCATCTTCGACATCGCTTCCCTCACCAAGGTCGCAGCAACCACCCCGTCGATCCTGAAACTCGCCGAAGAGGGGAGGATCTCGCTGATCGACCCAGTGGTGAAATGGTTCCCCGAGATGGCAGGCCACGGCAAGGACGCCATCCTGGTGCTGCACCTCCTTACCCACACTTCCGGGCTCGACGACGTGCAGCTTTACGGCGAGAACCCGATGCGCTCCGCCATAGAGGGGGCCGCCTCCCAGAGACTCAAGGGCGAGGTGGGGAGCCGCTTCAGGTACGCGGACCTCAACTTCATCCTCCTGGCGGAGCTGGTGCGCAGGGCGACCGGCGGTCCGCTCGACGTCTACACCCAGGCATCCTTTTACCGCCCGCTCGGCATGACCGACACTGGCTTCAACCCCAGGAGGGATGGGCGCTTCGGCGCCACCCTGACCGATGGGCGCATCCTGATGGGGGAGGTGCAGGACCCGCTCTGCCGGCAGCTCGGGGGAGTGGCGGGGCACGCCGGGCTCTTCTCGACGGCGCGGGACCTGGGAAGGCTTTGCCGCATGATGCTTGGGGGAGGGGTACTCGACGGCAGGCGGGTGCTGGCGGCGAGGACCGTGGACCAGATGACCGCCCCCTACTTCTCGCGCGGCGGTGGCGTGGTGCGGGGGCTTGGCTGGGACATCGCTTCCCCGTTCTCGTCTCCGCGGGGCAACGGCTTCTCCCGGATCTCCTTCGGTCATACCGGTTATTCCGGAACCTCGATCTGGATCGATCCGGCGTCCGACACCTTCGTGATACTTCTGACGGCCCGGCTGGATTACAGGAACACCCACGAGTTCAGCAAGCTCAGAGGCGATCTTTCCACTGTCGCATCCCAGTTATTCGGCATTCCTCCCGAGCTCGGCGAGATGGCCAGATTCAATGACGACTGATTAATAAGAAAAGGGCAAAAACCTTGACACCTTGTACCCTTTATGCTAGCTTTTCCTACCGTTTTAGCATCAAACTGGATCTTTTTTCGCTCAGTCGAAACTGTCTTCTCTATCTGTCCTGTCAAAAGACAAATCCTTTGTATCAGCATCTGGATTGCATCGCCTGTCTTAGCCGGACGATTCGACTTCTCTGTGCCAAATTAACTCCTGACAACAAGCTTTCAAAGTAGCGGAGGGATAGATGGGCAATAGACTGCTCCTCGCCGATGACAGCATCACCATCCAGAAAGTCGTGGCAATCATCTTTGCCAACGAGGAGTTCGAGCTCACCGTCGTGGACAACGGCACGGCTGCCCTTGAGAAGGCGCGGGAGATAAAGCCCGACGTGATGCTGGTCGACGCCCTGATGCCCGGCAAGACCGGGTACGAGGTCTGCGCCGAGATCCGCCGCGATCCCGAGCTCAATTCCGTCCCCATCCTGCTCCTGATCGGCGCCTTCGAGCCGCTGGACGAGGAGAAGGCGCGCGACTGCGGGGCTGACGCGTCCATATCGAAGCCGTTCGAGTCCCAGCAGCTGATCGACCGCGTGAAGGAGATGCTGGTTCTCGGCAAGTCCAGGGAGAGCGCGCCCGCCCCCGCCGCGGCTACGGCCGCGGAGCCGAGCGCCGAGGAGCTTTGGGGCGACCTCTCCTCCTTCGACGCCATGCCTGCCGTTGAGGCCCCCGAGGCGGCAGCTTTCCCCGACGCCGAGGCGGTCTGGGGGAACGTGGCGGCCGAGGTCGAGCCTGCAGCCGCCGCACCGGCCGCACCGGCGGTATCCGTTGTCGCCGCTGCGGTGCAGGAGGAACTGGTGGAAGCGACCCAGGAGGACGATCTCTGGGGGGCCTTCGAGCTGGAGGAGGTTTCGTCCGCCCCGGCAGCCCCCCCGGCCCAGCTTTTCGGGGTGGTGGAACCGGAAGGGGAGTTAGAGGCCGAGGAGCTCTTCAGCTTCGACGAGGACGACGAAGACATCGAGGAAACCGGACCCGCCCTGGACCTGGAGCCAGAAGCGCAGGTAGAGGAAATGCCGGTCAGCATCTCGGAGGAGGAGTTCTTCGCGCTTGCCGAGGAGCCGGCGGCTGCAGCCGAGGAGGCTCCTGCCGCGACAGTAGAGGCCGAGTCCTTCCAGTTCCCGGAGTACGATCCCTTTGCCGTCGAGGCCGAGGCGACAGAGCCGCAGGCCCCTGCCGCAGCAGTTCAGGCCGCCGAGCCCGCCAAGGCCCAGCAGCCTGCCGCGCCCGCCGCAGCCGCGGCTGCTACCCCCGCGGAACTGAGCGAGGAGCAGCTGGTGGCGGCTCTCTCCAAGGTTTCCAGGGAGGTGATCGAGAGGATCGTCTGGGAGGTGGTCCCGGACCTGGCCGAGGTGCTCATCAAGGAAGAGATCAGGAAGCTCAGGGCAGGCGAGCGCGGCTGATCCGCCCGTCCCGGCATCCGCTTACGAATCAGGGGATTTCACGATCCCCTTTTTTCATACTTTAGCTACTGAAAGAGGTCGATTAGATGGCAAAGAAAGAGCTGGAAAAGGTTTACGAGCCGAAAAGCGTCGAGGAGCGTTGGTACCAGCAGTGGGAGCAGAAGGGTTACTTCCACGCGACTGTCCCCTCCGACAAGCCTGGCTACAGTATCGTGATCCCCCCCCCGAACATCACCGGGGTCTTGCACATGGGACACGCGCTTAACAATACGCTGCAGGATATCCTCTGCCGCTGGAAACGGATGGCCGGTTACAACGTCCTCTGGATGCCGGGCACCGACCATGCCGGCATCGCCACCCAGAACGTTGTGGAGCGCCAGCTGGCCGCCGAAGGAAAGGACCGCTTCGAGCTGGGGCGCGAGGCGTTCATCGAGCGGGTCTGGAAGTGGAAGGGCGAGTCCGGCGGGCAGATCATCGGCCAGTTGAAGCGCCTGGGCGCCTCCTGCGACTGGGAGCGCGAGCGCTTCACCATGGACGCCGGCCTCTCCAAGGCCGTGCGCGAGGTGTTCGTGCGCCTGTACCAGGAGAAGCTGATCTACCGCGACAACCGCCTGATCAACTGGTGCCCGCGCTGCCATACCGCCCTTTCGGACATCGAGGTCGAGCACGAGGAGAAGGCGGGACACCTGTGGCACCTGCGCTACCCGGTGGTAGGTACCGGCGAACATCTGGTGGTCGCGACGACCCGCCCGGAAACCATGCTGGGCGACACCGCGGTGGCGGTACACCCCGAGGACGAGCGCTATGCCCACCTGGTGGGCAAGATGGTGCTCCTCCCCCTGGTGAACCGCGAGATCCCGATCATCGCCGACGACTACGTCGACCGCGAGTTCGGCACCGGCGTCGTCAAGATCACCCCGGCCCACGACTTCAACGACTTCGAGATGGGGGTCAGGCACAACCTGGACCGCATCAACGTCTTCGACGAGTCGGGCGTGGTAAACGCGGCCGGCAAGCAGTACGAGGGGATGGACCGTTTCGCGGCAAGGAAGCAGGTGGTGGCGGATCTCGAAGCCGCGGGGCTTTTGGAGAAGATCCAGGACCACGCGCTTTCCGTCGGCGGCTGCTACCGCTGCAAGACCGTGGTCGAGCCGTACATGTCGCTGCAGTGGTACGTGAAGGTCGGGCCCCTGGCCGATCGCGCCTTGGGCGCCGTGAAGGACGGGCGCACGAAGATCGTCCCGCAGCAGTGGGAGAACACCTACTACGACTGGATGGAGAACATCCGCGACTGGTGTATCTCGCGCCAGATCTGGTGGGGGCACCGGATCCCCGCCTGGTACTGCGACCACTGCGGCCACATCACCGTGGCCAAGGAGGATCCGACCAGCTGCGAGAAGTGCGGCTCCGACGAGATCCGGCAGGAGACCGACGTGCTGGACACCTGGTTCTCCTCGGCTCTTTGGCCCTTCTCCACCATGGGGTGGCCTGAAAAGACCCCGGAGCTTGCCGCTTTCTATCCGACCTCCTGCCTCGTCACCGGCTTCGACATCCTCTTCTTCTGGGTGGCGCGCATGATGATGATGGGGCTCCACTTCATGGACGAGGTCCCCTTTACCGACGTCTACATCCATGCCCTGGTGCGCGACGCGCAGGGGCAGAAGATGTCCAAGTCCAAGGGGAACGTGATCGACCCCTTGACCGTGATCGACGCCTACGGGACCGACGCCTTCCGCTTCACCCTGGCTGCCTTCGCGGCCCAGGGGCGCGACATCAAGCTTGCCGAGGAGAGGATCGCCGGTTACCGCAACTTCGCCAACAAGATCTGGAACGCCTCCCGCTTCGCCATGATGAACCTGGAGGGGTTCGACCCGAACGCCGTGGATCCGGCAACCCTCAAGCTCTCCAACGCCGACCGCTGGATCCTGTACCGGCTGAACCAGACCACGGTCTCGGTCGACTCGGCGCTCGGCTCCTTCCGCTTCAACGAGGCGGCGGGCGACCTGTACCGCTTCACCTGGAGCGAGTTCTGCGACTGGTACATCGAGCTTGCCAAGGACGACCTCTACAAGGGGGACGCCGACCGTCAGGCTGCCGCGAAATACGTGCTCTGGCTGGTGCTTGAGAACCTGTTGCGCCTTCTGCACCCGTTCATGCCGTTCATCACAGAGGAGATCTGGCAGGCGCTCCCGAAAAAGGCGGGCTCCGCCGAATCGATCATGATCTCCAGCTTCCCCACCCCCTGCGCGGAGTGGGAGGGGTACGCCGCTGCCGCCTCCGAGATGGAGCTGGTCATGGAGGTGATCAAGGGGATCAGGAACATCCGCGGCGAGATGGAGGTGGCCCCGAGCAAGCAGATCGCCGCCATCCTCGACTGCAAGTCCGAGGCGAGCCTCGCACTTTTGAAGCGCAACGAGGCCTACGTGATGAGCCTTGCCCGTCTCTCCGACCTGGGCATTGGGCAGGGGATCGAGCGGCCCGCCGAAGCGAGCCTGCAGGTTGCGGGCGACGTCGAGATTATCGTTCCGCTGAGGGGTCTCGTGAACGTAGAGGAAGAGGAGAAGCGTCTTGGCAAGGAGATCGCCAAGATCGAAAAGGACATCGAGTTCCTCTCCAAGAAGCTTGAGAACCCGAGCTTCGTGGAGCGCGCCCCCGCCGACGTGGTCGAGAAGGAGCGCGAGAAGATAGGCGAGTTCGCCACCAAGAAGAAGCTTCTGGAAGAGAGCCTGGAGAAGATCCAGAGGCTCAGGTAAAAGCAGAAACCAGGGACTAGGGGCTAGGGGGCAGGGGCTGGTGAAAACCGGTGTCTCGCCTTTCGCTAGCCCCCAGTCCCTAGCCCCTAGTCCCGCTTTTCCTTTGTAGATTTTCGGTGCTTTCCAGTATACTGCTCTGCAGCCCGCTAATGAGGGGCGTACCGAGGTTACGTTGAGCATTCCCTACATCATCTATTCCAGCTTCGCCTTCATACTGGGGGGCGTGGTCGGCTCCTTCCTGAACGTTTGCATCTGCCGCATGCCCCATGGGGAATCGGTGGTCTCCCCCCCTTCGCACTGCCCCAAGTGCGATTACCGCATCCGCTGGTACGACAACATCCCGGTCCTGAGCTACCTCGTCTTGAGGGGGAAATGCCGCGGCTGCGGCGCTCCAATCTCAATTCAGTACCCGCTGGTGGAGCTTTTGAACGCCTTCCTCACTCTGGCGCTCTTCATCAGGCTCTTCCCGGTGAGGCTCATCGAAGAGGCCCCTTTTGAGGTGGTCTTGAGACAAGGGACGGTCTTCGGCATCCTGTTCGTCTTCTGCAGCGCCCTGGTTGTGGTCACCTTCATCGACCTGGAGCACCAGATCATCCCGGATGCCATCACGCTCCCCGGCATCGTCGTCGGCTTTGCCGCCTCGTTCTTCATCCCGCAGCTGGGGTGGCTCGACTCGCTGATCGGCATCGTCGCCGGCGGCGGCAGCCTGCTCCTGATCGCCTACGTCTACCAGGCGGTCGCCAAGAAGGACGGCATGGGGGGAGGAGACATAAAGCTTTTGGCCATGATGGGGGCGTTTCTCGGCTGGAAAGCTGTCATCTTCATCATCTTCACGGGTTCGCTGATCGGCTCGGTGATCGGGGTGAGCGTGATGCTGGCCAGAAAGGAGAACTCCAGCCTGGCCATCCCGTTCGGCCCCTTCCTGGCAAGCGGTGCCGTCCTCTACATCTTCTACGGCGGCAGGATCATCCGCTGGTACCTGAGCATGGGTAGCTAAAGCGCCCCGCATGAAACCTACCCGATTCAGCCTCACCTTCTATACCCTTTCCGCCCTGAGCATCATGCTGGTGCTCACCTGGGCCATGCTTTCCGTAATATCCTTCAACACCGCCGAAAAAGACCTGCTGGACCAGAAGGGGGAAGAGGGGAGGCTGCTGCTTTCCAGCATCGTTCTTTTGCTGCCGCGCCCACTGGGGGCGCCCGAGGCCGGGTCGGCGGCGGCCAAATACCTTGAGCACCTCAAGGCGGATCGCACCTTCCGCGGTTTCCTCCTGGTCGATTCTTCCGGGCGCGACCTCTACGCCCTCTCTGATTCAGCGGGGGGAGATGCTTTCCTTCTCGGCACTTTGCGCAGCGGGCGCGGAACCTTTCAGGTATCGCCGGACGGCCTGTTTGGGCGCTGTTACCTTCCGGTCATGGAGCAGGGGAGGGCGATCGGCGCGGCGCGGCTCACCCTGTCGCTGCTTCCCGAGCGGGAGAGGCTCAAAGGGTCCCGCACCCTTTTCCTTTCCTACTTCGTTCTCGATTTCCTGCTGCTCCTGGTGGTCGGCTCCTATCTTCTATCCACAAGCGTGGTAGTGCCGATAAGGAGGCTGTTGGCGGCGACCCGCAGGATCGCTTCGGGCGATTTGAGCGGCACCGTGGACATCCCCGGCAGCAAGGAGGTGGCGGAGCTGGGTGACGCCTTCAACACCATGGTGGTGGCGCTCAGGGAGAAGAGGGAGGAGGTCGAGGCCAACGTCGCCTCGCTAAACCGGGCCAACCGCGAAATCATGGAGGCGCGCAACGAGGCGATACGTTCCGAGAAGATGGCGTCCGTGGGGCTTCTGGCCGCCGGGATGGCGCACGAGATCGGGACTCCGCTTGCGGCCATCATGGGGTACAGCGGCATTCTAGCCGAGGAGCTTGCCGGCGACCCCGAGAAGTCCGATTACCTGCGCAGGATCACCGAAGAATCGAAGCGGATCGACAGGATCGTCAGGGGGCTTCTGGACTACGCCCGGCCCAAGGGAGCCCAGCGGGAAGAGATCGAGGTGCTGCCTCTTTTGGAGAAGGTGGTGGAGCTTCTGGGAGCCCAGGGGGCGCTGAAGCTCCTGGATGTGACGGTTGAAGTGGAGCCTACCTTGCCGCGGCTGCACGCCGACCCATACCAGTTGGAGCAGCTGCTCATCAACCTGATCATGAACGCGAAGGATGCGATGCCGAAGGGTGGGAAACTGCAGCTCAAGGGGTTGCGTGCAGGTGGGGGTGTCGCCATCGAGGTGGCGGACACCGGCGCAGGGATGCCGCCCGAGCATCTGTCGCTGGTGTTCGAACCCTTCTTCACCACCAAGGAACCGGGCAAGGGGACAGGGCTGGGACTTGCCATCGCCGCCAGGATAGCGGAGTCGTGCGGCGGGACGCTCACGGTGCAAAGCGATCTGGGGGAGGGGAGCCGGTTCAGGCTGACGCTGCCGGCGGAAGGCAGGGGCTAGGGACTAGGGGCTAGGGGCTAGGTCAGGCAGGTCAGGCAGGTCAGGCAGGTCAGGCAGGTCAGGCAGGTCAGGCCTTAGGAGCAAGTGTGACCGAGAAGAAGAAAATACTGGTGGTGGACGACGAGGAAAACCTGCGCCACATGCTCCAGGTCATGCTGAAAAAGCAGGGTTACCTGGTGGAGCAGGCTGTGGACGGCCAGCAGGCCCTGGAGAAGGCGCAACAGGGAAGCTACGACTTCATCATCTGCGACATCCGTATGCCGGTCCTGGACGGCAGGGCCTTCCTGGCCGCCTGCGGAGACGCGGGCATCAGCACCACGGTGATCATGATGTCCGCCTACGGCACGCTCGACGACGCCATCGGCTGCATGAAGCTCGGCGCCTACGACTACATCTCCAAGCCGTTCAACAGCGATGAAATCTCGCTGGTACTGAAAAAGGCGGAAGAGCGCGAACGGCTGAAGGACGAGAACCGCAGACTGCGCGAGGAAGTGGTGCGCCGCCTCCCCTTGGGCGACATCATCAGCAGAAACGAGCGCATGGCCGAAATCGGGCGACTGGTGCTGAAGCTCTCGGAACACAAGACGTCCGTCCTCATCCTGGGGGAGTCCGGGACCGGGAAAGAGCTGGTCGCCAGGGCCCTGCACTACGGCGGAGCGCGCAGGGGCGCCCCGTTCGTGGCGGTAAACTGCGGCGCGATACCCGAATCCCTGCTGGAGAGCGAGCTCTTCGGGCACGTCAAGGGGGCCTTCACCGATGCAAGCCACGATAAGATTGGCCTATTCGAGGAGGCCGACGGCGGCACCCTTTTTCTCGACGAAATCTCCGAGCTCTCCCTGCCGTTGCAGGTTAAGCTCTTGCGCGTGCTGCAGGAGGAGGAAATCCGCCGCGTCGGTGCGGCAACGTCGCAGCGCGTGAACGTGCGCGTGGTCTCGGCCACCTCGCGCGACCTGGCGCAGGAGGTTGTGGCAGGGAGGTTCCGCGAGGACCTCTACTTCAGGCTCAACGTCTTCCCCATCTCGCTTCCCGCACTGCGGGACAGGATCGAGGACGTCCCGCTCCTGGTGGACCACTTCCTGGAAAAACACGGCGAGAGGATGGGGATTACCGGCGTGCGCCCAAGCCCGGAGACGCTGCAGGCCCTGGTGCGCTACCGCTGGCCGGGAAACGTGAGGGAGCTGGAGAACTGCATCGAGCGCGGCCTGGTGCTTTGCGAAGCCGGGGTCCTCGGGCTTTCGTGCCTTCCGGAGAGCGTGCGCCGCGGGGTAGGGATCGAGAGACGCGCTACCGACCTCCCTGAATCGCTTTCGATAAAGAAGGGGGCCGAGTCGCTGGAACGCGCGCTCATCGTGCGCGCCCTGGAACAGACTGCCGGAAACAGGACTCGCGCCGCGAAGCTACTGGAGATAAGCCACCGGGCACTTTTGTACAAGCTGAAGGAGTACGATCTGGGGTGACCGGCAACGCGTCTCCCTGATGGCGCTCAGGCTGAAGTAACCGGACTTTTTGCATACCTCTTGCTTTTGCTATGAAAAAAATGCATAGTTTCCGCCGGGGGCACCCGTGGGACAGTTCGCAACTCCTGAGAATTGCAGCTCATAGCTCCCCCTGTCACCCTGTCCAGCCTGCGGCATGATAGTTGCTGCATTCCCAACGCCTAGAACCGTTAAGCGAGGTCAGATACATGTCTTGGTTGAAAAATCTCAAATATCTCATCGCCGCAGCATCCGCTCTCGTGCCCCTGGCACTTTTCGTCCCTGCCTTCGCCATGTCTGGAGGCTGCGGCGGCGAGTGCGCCTCGTGTCACTCGATCACGGTACAGGAGGCGGGCACGCTCCTGAAGGGGATCGGAGTGGTCAAGGAAGTGAAGCCCGCGCCGGTGCGGGGGCTGTACGAGGTGACCTTCGAGCAGCAGGGTAACACCGGCGTAGCCTATCTCGATTACGGCAAGAAGTACATCATCGCCGGCCAGGCGTTCGACATCGCATCCAGGCAGCCGGTGGGGGCCAACGCGCCGGCCGCAAAGCAGCAGGAGAGGCTAGATCCCGCGACCCTTTCCACAACTGATGCGCTGGTGATGGGAAACCCCGACGGGAAGAAGAAGCTCTTCGTTTTCACCGATCCCGAGTGCCCCTACTGCGCGAAGATGCACGGCGAGCTGAAGAAACTGGTCGAGTCGGAGCCGGACCTTGCCATCTACGTCAAGCTCTTCCCGCTCAAGATGCATCCCAAGGCCTACGACAAGGCACGGGTGATCGTGGCTAAAAAGTCGCTGGAACTGCTTGAGAATTCCTTTGCCGGCAAGGCGCTTCCTGCTGCCACGGAGGCGACGCCCAAGAAGCCGGTGGACGATACCATCCGTTTCGCCGCCGCAGCCGGGATCAACGCTACCCCGACCCTGGTACTGCCCGACGGGCGCATCTTCCCCGGGTACAAGGACGCGGCCGCGATGCGCCAGTTGCTGCAGTAGTCACAGCAAACCCAGGTACACGTCCATCGCGCGGCCAACCTGGATGAAGTTTTAAAACGAATCACAACGCAACAGATGGGGTGATGACCATGAATAGGGCAGGAATTATCTTGATAGCCGCTTTGGTATTGACCATGTTAGGGGGGGCACCTTCTTTCGCCCAGTCCGAGCGGGAGGATGTGGGAAGGGTTATTTCCATGAACGGGTCCCATCTGGTCCTGCAGTTGGCGGACGGTGACAGGCTTCGCCTCAACGTAGACGGCGCCACCAAGATCTTCCTGGAGGATACCCGCGTCCGGGTCAAACGGCTCCTGCCCGATACGAAAGTCAGGGTCAGCCATAAAGACGGTCATGCAGCTGCGATCTTCGTAAAGGCGGTGCCCAAATGAAACGCTTACTGGTTGTCCTTTTCACCCTCGTCACCCTCGCCTGGTCGGCAGGTGTTGCCCAGGCAGATCCCACAATCGTCGACACCAGCCCTGACAACGGCGCCGTCAACGTCGATCCTATAACCCTCAACGAGATCTGGGTCGAGTTCAACGACTTCACCATGGATAAGAACAGCTTCACCGGAAGCAACGCCGGGAGGGTCTCCGTAGACAACGGGGCTACCTACACCGTGAGCAAGGTGGACGGCGACTGGCCCTGGAACTCCGGTGACTTCATCAAGATCACGCTCACCAAGGACCTCAATTACAGCACCACCTACACCGTCAGCATCGACTCCCGAGTCAAGAATAGGGACGGCGATCAGATGGGGACCAAGTACGTTTTCAGCTTCACCACCAAGGCGAAGCCAAGCACGGACACCACGCCGCCGGTTATTGAGTCGACCTCGCCGGTAAGCAGCGCCGTCGACGTTCCGGTGACCGCGGCGATAACGGCGACCTTCAGCGAGGTGATGGACACCGCCACCATCAACAGCACCAACTTCAAGATCAACAACGGGGCGGTTGCCGGGACAGTAACCCTTGACGCCAGCGGCAAGGTAGCCACCTTTACCCCAAGCTCCAACCTGGGCTCGTTCACCACCTACACGGCCACGGTCACGACCGGCGTGCGCGACGCGGCGGGCAACGCCCTAGCCAGCGACTACTCCTGGAACTTCCGCACCATGGCGGTCGACAACGTCCGTCCCACGGTTACCGCCGTCAGCCCCATCGCCGGCGCCACAGGCGTCGACCCCGCGGCCGTGGTAACGGCCACCTTCAGCGAGGCGATGAGCGACACCACCATCACCAGTGCCAACGTGACGGTCAGCGGCGGGGTGACAGGCACGGTGAGTTACGATCCCGGGACCTGGACCCTCTCGTTCGCGCCGTCGGTGCCCCTTGCCAACGGGACGAACTACACCGTGACCATCTCCACCGGAGTCACCGACCTCGCCGGCAATGCAATGGCCTCTGCTAAGAGCTGGACCTTCACCACCAGGGCAGCCGCCACGCCGCCGCCGCTAAACGACTATTGCCAGATCCCCCCATACGTCACCAGCACGAACAACATGGTGAAGCCAAACGTGCTGCTCGTAGTCGACAACTCGGGGAGCATGTACGAGTTCGCCTATAAAAATCCGAACACCGGCAACAGCTCGTACGACACCAGCTACAACCCCGCGAAGAGCTACTACGGTTACTTCGACGAGAAGAAGATGTACCTGTACTCGGGAGGGGCATTCGTTCCCGACACCTCTGCCTCGACGGTCACCGACACCACGCAGTTTTTATCAGGCAACTTCCTGAACTGGCTCACTATGCGGCGCGTGGACGTGGTCCGAAAGGTACTGGTCGGCGGTAAGATGACCCCGCGCGTTGGCACCGGCCGCTACCTGTATCCTGCCGCGGATCCCGACCGCGACTTCTACAAGAGCTACAACAACGTGAAGTACACTATCCAGTCGGGCGCCTCCACCGAAGTGATCAAGGACACCACCCATAACGTGACCTACAACCTGAAGATCGCCATCGGGGACGAGGGTAGCAACCAGGATGAAGGGCTGGTGCCTAAATACTCCAACCTGATCAGCTTCGGGATCATGTTCTACAACGACGGCTACAAGTACGAAAACTCGATCAACAACGTACGCGACGGCGGCTACGTCGCCGCCGATCTCGGCACGACCGGCAGCGACCTGGTCACCAAGATCGAGAGCACCGATCCCACCACCTGGACCCCGCTGGGCGAGACCCTCTACGAGGCGACCAGGTACTTCCAGGCCGGGGCCAGCGCCTACAACGGCGGGACCTACTCCGGCAAGGATCCCATAACCTACGCCTGCCAGAAGAACTTCGTCCTGATCCTCACCGACGGGGAGTCGACCAAGGACCAGAACATCCCGGGGGGGTCGACCAACTTCTCAGGGAAAGTGACCGACAGCAGCTTCAACGTGAAGACCTGGATGGACAGCATCGCAACCCAGGAGGGGTATGCCAGCCAGTACAACTCCAGTGCCAACACCGACGAAGGGACCTACTACCTCGAAGGGGTTGCTTACTGGTCGCACCTGACGGACATGCGCTCGGCAACCCTCGGCAAGAGCGATATCCCCGGGAAGCAGAACCTCACCATCTATACGGTCTTCGCCTTCGACGACTCTGCCGTTGGCCGGGACCTTCTGAAGAAGACGGCCAAGTACGGCGGCTTCAACGACTACGATTCGACCGGGAAGCCGGACAAGGTCGCCAAGTGGGACCAGGACGGCAACGGGATCCCTGATACCTTCTACGAGGCCTCCGACGGTGGACTTCTCGCCGCGTCGCTGCAGAAGGCGTTCAACGACATCCTTGCGCGCGTCTCCTCGGGTACTGCCGCCTCCATCCTCAGCAACAGCGAGGGGAGCGGGGCCAACATCCTGCAGGCCGTGTTCCACCCCAGGAAGTACTTCGACGACCAGACCTCCGCCGACTGGATCGGCGAGATGCACAACATGTGGTACTACGTCGACCCCTTCATCAAGAACTCCTCCATCCGCGAGGACAGCGACTACGTGCCGGCGAGCCCGGCCCCAGCTCACTTCCTGAACCTCGGCACGGACAAGGTGATCAACTTCTACTTCAACACCGACCAGGCGAAGACGCTGGTCAAGCGCTACTCCGACGCCAGGGGGGACGGCAAGCCTGATCTGGACACCAACGCTGATGGCGTTGCCGATTCCTACACCCCTGTGGACGAGATCGACGCCGACAGCGTCAAGAGCATCTGGAAGGCCGGCAAGCAGCTCTGGAGCCGCTCCTCTTCGAGGACAATCTACACCCAGCTCGACGGGAGCCTCACCAGCTTCACCGGCCTGGATACCACGGACACGAACATCCAGCGACTGCTGCAGGCGGCGAACAAGACCGAGGCGGACAAGATAGTCTCCTACATCTCGGGCACCGACCAAAGCGGCTTCCGCAGCCGGACCGTCAACATTGGCGGCGTCACCGGCACCTGGCGCCTGGGGGACATCGTCTCCTCGACCCCGAGGCTGCAGTCGTCGGTGAAGCAAAACGTCTACAACATGCTTCCGCCGAGAGGGTACGGCGACAAGTCTTACGGGGACGACTACACGAGGAAGGGGTACATCTACACCTCCTCCTACACCAGCCGCGGCATGGTGTACGTGGGGGCGAACGACGGGATGCTGCATGCCTTCAAGCTGGGGCTTCTGGACGTCAGCGCTTCCGGCGACCGCAAAGCGAAGCTTTCCGGCGAGGGGCTGGGCGAGGAGCAGTGGTCCTTCATCCCGAAGAACGCGCTCCCTTACCTCAGGTACAACGCGGACCCCGCTTACAACCACATTTACTACGTCGACGGCAACACCACGATCAACGACGTCACCATGGGGAGACCGGCAGGCTGCACCAGCAACTACTGGGACTGCACCAGGGACGTAGAGAACGGGACCAACTGGCGCACCGTCCTCATCTCCAGCATGGGGCTTGGAGGCGCGTCGAAGATCGCGGGAAGCGGGTGCAAAGGGACCACCTGCGTGGAAACCCCGATCACGGACCCGGCTAACGGCAGCCTTGGGGTCGGCTACTCCTCTTACTTCGCCCTCGACATAACCAATCCCAACAGCCCTTCGCTTTTGTGGGAGTTCGGCAAGCCGGGCCTCGGCTTCTCCACCAACGGTGCTGCGCTGGTGAAGATCAGCGCCAGGAAAGCTGACGGGGTGACCCCGGATCTGACCAAGAACGGCAAGTGGTTTGCCGTCCTTGCTTCCGGACCGACCGGACCGATCGACACCGCGCTGCACCGGTTCAAGGCGACTAGCGACCAGAAGCTGACCATCTACGTGCTTAACCTGGCCGACGGGACCGTAGCCGCCACCATCGATACGCTAACCGACGGGACGCAGCTCACTAACGCCTTTGCCGGGACCATCAACAACTCCGTGGTCGACACCGACCGGTGGAACAGGAACGCACCCGGTCACTACCAGGACGACGCGCTCTACATGGGCTACAGCCAGCTCTCCGGCACCTCCTGGACCGGCGGGGTGCTGCGCCTGATGACCGGAGAGAACCCCGACCCCACTACCTGGAAGCTCAGCAAGGTGATCGACGGCATCGGGCCCGTGACCACCAACGTGACCAGGCTGCAGGACCGCGTGAACCATAACCTCTGGCTCTACTTCGGCTCGGGGAGGTACTACTACAGCCAGGACGACAACGACGCCACCAGGCTGGTCGCAGCCCTCAAGGAGCCTTGCTACGACGCCACCAAGGACGGGCTCACCCCGACCTGCACCACCAAGAAGAGCCTGTCCAACATGACCAACCAGTCCACCTCCTTCAGCACGGTGACCAACGACGGGTGGTACATCAACCTCGCGCCGGTCGACACCACGCACCAGTTCGGCGCGGAGAGGATGATCGCCGACCCGACCGCGATAGGGAACGGGGTGGTTTACTACACCACCTTCGCTCCTACCACCGACCCCTGCAGCTTTGGAGGGAAGTCGTACATGTACGCCTTGCAGTACAACTCGGGCGACGTTCCCAAATGCAGCCAGATAGGGGATGCCATAGCACTGGTGCAGCTCTCCACTGGCGCCTTCCAGGAGATACACCTGAAGGATGCCATCGGCTGCCGCGACAAAAACGGCACGTTCGTCCCGCCGCTCACCCCGCAGGACCCGCAGGTGAACCCGGCGGGGTACACACCACCGCCGGGAAAAAGCTACTCCATGGTAGGAAAGCCACCGGGTGACCCCTCACCGATCGTGACCAACGCGAACCTGAAGCCGGTGAAACGGATCTTGCACATCCTGGAGCACTGACGCTCTAAAGGAAAAGGACCATCTCGATGGCCGAACCGTCAAAAAGACGCCGAGAAACAGGGTTCTCCCTGGTGGAGCTGATCGTCATCATGGGGATTCTCACCGTTCTCCTCTCCCTCGCCACCTTGGAGTTCAAGAAGTACTCCGTCAAGTCGGCGATAGAGGGACAGACCCGGGTGATGATGTCGGATTTGACCAAGATCCGCAGCGAGGCGCTGTTCGAGAAGCGCAAGCGCGCGGTGAAGTTCACCTCCTCCACCTTTTCGGTCTACTCCTCGGAGGTCTCCACCGTGAGCCCCGTACAGACCAAGTCGCTCAGTTATCCGCTGGCGCTGACTAATGTTCCTGACCCTCTGGTGTTCACCGGCAGGGGGGTGTTGGAAGGGGTCGACGACGGTGCTGTCGTTTGCGTAGGACCGGCAGGAAACGAAGCCACCATCGACGCCATCGTCTTCAACACAACGCGGGTGCAAATAGGAAAAAGAAATGGAACCAATTGCCAGACAAGCGACATCGAAACTAAATAAGGACGGCTTCACGCTGATCGAGGTGATGGTCTCCATCGTCATCGTACTGGTCGGCCTGCTGGGACTGGTGCAGGCGATGGGGGTGGCCACCTCCTACAACCTCAAAAACCTGTTGAGGGACGAGGCTGTATTGATCGGAGAGGAACAGATGGCGGATCTTTTCCGCCGCCCGGAGTCAGCCCAGATCACCTCCGATTCCAAGTCGGTCACCAGCCGGATACGGGGTGGAGGCAGCACCTACAACGTCACCAGGAGGGCGACGAAGGTGCTGAATACGTCCAGTTACCAATTGACGGTCAACGTCGGTTGGACTCATAAGCAGGTTCCTTACCAGTACGAAGTACAGGCGATGCGGACCTATAACGCGGACGGGAACTGACATGGCAAACAGCAAGGGCTTCACACTGGTTGAATTAATCGTCGCCATGGGGATATTCGTGGTCATCATGGCCATGGCCGGATATGGATTCGAACGGGTGATCGCTACGACCGGGCAGCAGTCGAGGTCCGCGCAGAGTAACTTCGAAGGGGTTGTGGGGCTTGAGATGCTCAGGTACGACATCGAGCATGCAGGCTACGGCGTTGCCTGGACCTTCCAGAACTACTCTTCGGAGATAAAGTTCCGCAATCTCGGCGGGACCACCGACCATGAACTGATAGCGGATGCTAACGCGCCGCTGGACGGCTTCGATTCCACAACCCTTAATGCCACGCGGGCGAAAAACATCCAGCCTTTTGCCGCCGGGACCGCCACAAAGGAGGTCAACCATACGGCTGTTACCAACGCCGCCGGAGGCCCGGATTATCTGGTCATACGCTCCACCGTCTCTTCCCTCGATGACTCGGCTAGAAAATGGAGCTACGTGAACTACTCCGCCGACAGTTCATCGAACCTGAGCTACATGAAGCATTGGGACAACGGTGATAACCTGAGCTCCAACGATCGGATCATCACCGTCCTCTCCACCTTCACCACCGACGGGAAGGAAAAAAAGATACTGCTCCAAGATGGCGCAGACAACTTCGAGCTGAACTTGACCGGAACTGGCGCGATGCCTGCCGGGGACGCCTTCAAGCCCGCCTCGCCTGCCGACATCGTAGTTGCCTACGGGATCAGGTCGGCGGCCGCCTCTGCCTTGCGTATGCCGTACAACAGGACCGACTACTACGTCACCCGACCCGACAGCGGGATGCCAACCAACTGCAACCCAGGCACCGGAATCCTTTACAAGGATATGGTGAGCCATGCCACCGGAGGTTTCGAGACCCCCTATCCGCTCATGGATTGCATAGGTGACATGCAGGTCGACTTCGAATACGACCCCAATGATGACGGGATCGTAACTCATCTTCCTCCTGCCCTTCTGACAGCGAAAACTGCAGAGGAAATGCGCCTGCACCTCAAAAACATCCGCATCTACATCCTCACGCACGAGGGGAAGATGGACAAAAGCTACCGGTATCCCGGCGACAGCATACATGTCGGGGACCCGAACAAGGCTTCATCGGGGCGTACCCTTACCTCCAGCGAAATGAGCACCCTTTTTAGCAGCAATTGGAGAAACTACCGGTGGAAAATATACACAATGGTGATACGCCCCAAGAATCTGGCCCAGTAGCGCTCGGAGAAGGAGAAGTGGGGATGAAGATCCTGAAAAACGAAAAGGGGGTGGCGCTGGTTACCTCGCTTATGCTGACGCTCATCTCCTTGGGGATGGTGATGGCACTGCTGCAGCTCGTGCTGATGCAGACGAAGATCTCCGGAGCCCACAAGCGGTACAAAAACTCGCTGGAGGCGGCGCACGGCGGGGTGCAACTGATAGCCAAGGAGATCATCCCTATGCTGTTCAGTGACACTCCCGATCCCAAGGCGACGCTAACCTCGCAGTTCGCTGCCATCGAACTCGACACTTCTTCCAACGAATGCCTGAAGCAAAAGCTCACTTCGCCTACGGGAAACTGGACCGCCTGCGGCGCCGGCAGCACGAGCTTGGACCCGAAAACGGGGTGGGACATGACCTTCAAGCTCCCGGGGACCACGGGCACCGGCTACCAGGTTTATGCGAAGATCGTGGACAGCAAGCCCGGCAACTCCGACATGTCCGGCGTGCTCAATTTGGACAGCGGAGCTGGAGTTACCGGCAGCAGTCCCGCCGTCGACCCCATGCACCAACCAGCCATCTACCGCATCGAGACCGAGGGGGAGAGCACCACCAACTCCAAGGAAAAGGCTGAACTCACCGTCTTCTATTCTTACTGAGGCGACGACGGCTCCCGGCTGAGCCGCCTTCTTCCCATGGTTTTCCATCCTCACAAGACCCTCTTTCACGAGAGGGTCTTTCTTTTTTCGGCCTAAACCTGCTTCCTCCGCCGGTTCCCGAAATATCCACCTCTCCTTTTTTTTCTCGGCCTTGATGCTAATATTGGAAAGTTCAAATTTTGACTGTGCCCGCGCAGGCGGTGTGCAGTTTAGTGGCGGAGGGATTGCGATGCGTTCGCGCGGCTTCTCACTGATTGAGCTGCTCATGATAATTGGCATCCTCTCCATCCTCTACGCCATCGGGACGCTCAGCTTTAACGCCTACCAGAAACGCTACCGGGCCGAGGCCCAGACAAGGTTTCTCTTCTCCGAGATTCAGAAGGCACGCGTCGACGCCATCTGCCAGAGAAGAGGGACCAGGGTCAAGGTTTACCGCGACCGCTTCGAGCTGTACTCCACTCACCTGGACGACACCAGCGGCGTCCAGCCGATGCAGAGCTATCCGCTACGTTTTCCGGTAGTTTGGGTTCCGAAAAATAAGTATCCATATGTAATTGAGTTTGAGCCGTGGGGCGTCCTCAACGCTGACGAAAGCTCAGAAGGCACAATCTGCCTTGAGGACTGTTCCGGCACGGGTGGGGTGGACAGCATCAAGATATCCTCCACAAGGATCAGTATCAAAAAAGGGGACGGCGATGACTGCAAAAGCGACATCACAGTCAATTAGCCCTGGCTTCACCTTGATAGAGATGCTGATGGCGATGCTGGTGCTCACTGTCGGGCTCCTTGGGTTATTGCAGTCGCTGCAGTTGGGGTATAGGCAAAGCGTGCGCGACCGGATGCGGGAGGACGCGGTCCAAATCGCTGAGGAGCAAATGCACGACTTGCGCAGGTCCAAGTACGAGGAAATCACCAACAAAAAGGAGGAGGTAAACAAAACGCTCGGTGGAGTTAAGGTTCGCTTCGTGATCGACAAGGTGGTAGAAGGCATCGGTCCGGCGGGGGGCTCTGCGAAGAAGCTCAGGGTGACTGTGTCGTGGACGGTCAATGGGGAGCGCTTCAGCCATGAGATTTTCACTCTGAGAACCAGGAGGTCCGATGAGTAAGAGGAGCAACAACGCCGCGCGAGGTTACACAATTGTCGAGTTGATGGTGGTGATGCTGATCTTTTCAGTCGTAATGACTCTGATCAGCGTGTCCTTTTCCAGGATGGTCCGCGGCTCAGCGCAGTTGATTAAGAGTGCCGAAACTGATATCGGAGGGCTCATTGGACTGGAAGTCATGCGCCGCGACATAGAATTGGGGGGGCTCGGACTTTTCTGGAACATACCCTCCGACGCCAAAGGCAGCACGTCCTACTTCAGCTACACCGAGGCTCCTGACCACTTAAAGTTCGTTTATAACTGCTTGGACGGGTGTCCACAAGCGAAACCTTCGCTATTTAACGATAGTACTTACGACGATGACCGCTACATACCTAGGGCGTACCGGGTCGGCAACAACGTCGCTTACAACGGTTCCGATTATCTGGTGCTCAAGGCGACGGCTCTGGGGACGAACAAGGTTTCCCGGGCGTGGGGCTACCTGAACTACACCACCACGGTAGTGATTCCTCCACGGGATGCGGAGAGTCAACCCTTTCAGGATAAGGACCGCGTCATCGCACTCAAAAGCGGAATGGCTGGCGGGAGAGGCGTTCGGGAGCTGGTGTTTAAGCAGCCGGGAGAAGCAGGTTTCTCCGTTTCCTATGTCAAACCGTTTCCTGCAGATTTTTCCCCAAAGGATCCTGGCGACAACTTCTTGGTCTACGGGGTAGACAAGCCCGAAAAAGACGACACGTTGCCGCTCCGATTCCCGTTCAATAGGGCCGACTACTATATCAGCCGTCCCGATGAGATGTCTCCGAACTGCGCATCGGGGACCGGCGTTCTCTACAAGGCGGTAATCACACACGGAAACCCAGACCCTCCACATTTGCCGCGGGAGACAGTTCCGATTCTCGACTGTGTAGCTGACATGCAGGTGGTGCTTCCCGTAGACACCAACGGGGATGGCGAAATAGATTATCACCTCGACCTCGAAGAACTGGACGCGCTGAAAACACGAGATCAGCTGAAGGAGATCCGGGTCTACATTCTCGCGCAGCAGGGACGAAGGGACGACAGCTATAGTTACCCCGTCGCGGATTCTGAGCGGGCTGTCATCGTTGGCGACCGGGACCTGATGGAGAACCCGGATGACGCCTACGGGAGCATCTGGAGCTCGAGCAAAATGGCCGCCACCTTCGGCCGCAACTGGCGCAACTACCGCTGGAGGCTCTACACCATCGTGGTGCAGCCCAAAAACCTGTAGCAGGGGAGGGGAGCATGGCAATCCTTCGCTCTGAGGGAGGGGCGGCGCTGATAACGGCACTGATGCTTACCATGCTGACGCTGGTGATCGCGCTGACGCTGCTCACCATCATCACGGCCGAGACCCGTGTTTCGGGCAGCCAAAAGCGCTACCGCAGTTCCCTCGCGGCGGCGCAGGGGGGGGTGGAACTCCTGACGGCGGAGATCGTGCCCAGGCTGTTCCAGTCGTGGTCCTTAGACGATCTGAAGGACGACTACTCGTCGATCGAGCTGCAACTGCAGGCCACCGACTGCCTGAAGCAAAAGCTGGAAGAACCTGCTGACCGCTGGAACAAGTGCAGCACGGCCCAGGCTTCCACCGACCCCGCGCAGGCCCCGGACGTTTCTTTCCGCCTGGCCGGGGAGGCGCCGGCAAAAGGGTTCGTGGTCACCTCCAAGATAATCGATACAACGCCAGGCAACTCCGACTCCAGCGGCAACGATCTGCTCGACCCGGGAGGCTCGGTCACCAGTAATGACCAGATCGTCCGTCCGCGACACGTACCCGCCATGTACAACCTTTCCGTGCAGGGGGTCCGGGAAGAGGTTGGATCCCGCGAAAAGGCCCGACTGTCAGTACTTTACGCCTACTGATCACCGTTTTGCCCCTAGCCTTCACATGACCGCCCTCCCCATCCAGGGGGCGTTTCTGTTTTGCAACCCGAATTTCACTGCACTGATCACGAACCGCTTTATGCAGTCGCCGCATCCGAGGCAGCGATAACTCTCAGAGATGTTGCTGTACCTCTTTGCAATATAATTACATATAACTTGAATTAATTTCTTGACTTTTCTTTCTTTTAGTGTAGATCTTTAGCAAAATTTGTTATGTCTGTCTTAACCGGTGCCTACCATGATCATGAATAGCGTCAAAAAACTGCGGGAAGAGCGACTGATGAGCAAGGCGGAGTTGGCGCGCCTTGCGGGTGTGTCGCCTATCACCATCGACCGGATCGAGCGGGGAGAGGATTGCAGGATGGAAACCAAGCGCAAGATCCTGCTTGCCCTTGGCTTTTCACTCTCCGACAAGAACAAGGTATTTCAGGATTAGCGGGAATAGGACCACGCGATGCTTTTCTCAAAGAAGAAGGACATAGTAGGGGTCGACATCGGATCCAGCGCAGTGAAGCTCGTGCAGCTGCGCCCGGGGAAGGGTGGCTACCAGCTGGTTAAGATCGGGATTGCGCCGCTTCCGGCCGAGGCCATCGTCGACAACACTCTCATGGACAGCTCCTCCATCGTGGAGGCGGTGAAACAGCTTCTCTCCGGCCTTGGGGTCAAGGCGAAGGAAGCGGCCTGCTCCATCTCCGGCAACTCGGTGATCATCAGGAAAATCTCGCTCCCGGTGATGCCGGTCGAAGAGTTGGAGGACCAGATCCACTGGGAGGCCGAGCAGTACATCCCCTTCGACATCAACGACGTCAACGTCGATTTCCAGATACTTTCGCCCGACGAGCAGGACCCCTCGAAGATGAACGTCCTTTTGGTCGCCAGCAAGAAGGACATCATAAACGACTACCTCTCCGTGTTTGCCGAGGCGGGGCTGAAGCTGGTGGTAGTGGACGTCGACTCCTTCGCGGTCCAAAACGCCTTCGAGGCGAACTACCCGGCGGACCCGGACCAGGTGGTCGCCCTGGTCAACATCGGCGCCAGCATCTTCAACCTGAACGTCATACGCGACGGGGTTTCGCTCTTTACCCGCGACGTGCAGATGGGGGGAAACCTCTATACCGAGGAGATCCAGAAGCAGTTCGGCATCAGCAGCGATCAGGCGGAGCAGATGAAGCTTTCGGCCGCAGGCGGGGGAGACCCGAGGCTTGCCGATACGCTGCAACGAGTGAACGAGACCATTGCCCTGGAGATGCGCCGCTCCCTGGACTTCTACAATTCCACCGCGGGCGAGGGACGGATCACCAAGGTGTACCTCTCCGGTGGCGCCGCCAAGACGGCGTTCCTCATGGAAGCGGTGCAGCAGCGGCTGGCTTTGCCGGTGGAAATGCTAAACCCGCTCTTGAAGGTGGCGGTGAACGAGAAGGATTTCGACCGCAAGCACCTTGACGAGATTTCGCCGCTGATGACGGTGGCGGTAGGGCTTGCGACGAGGAGGGTCGGGGACAAATGATCAAGATAAACCTCCTCCCCTTGCGGGCATCCAAGAAGAAGGAAACGATCCGGCAGCAGGTTTCGATACTGGTGCTCTCCGTGGTGGGCGTCCTGGTGGTAGCCCTCAGCTTCTACGGCGTCCTGCGCGGCAGGATCTCCGCAACCACGGCCGAGATCGCCAACTCCCAATCCGAACTCGCCTCGCTCAAGGCGAAAATCGGCACCATCGACAACATCAAGAAACTGCAGGTGGAAGTTAAGAAAAAGCTCGACGTCCTGAACCAGTTGCGCCGCGCCAAGAGCGGTCCCGCTACGAGGCTCGCGGCCCTGTCCGAATCGCTTCCACCGAAGTTGTGGCTCACCAGATACTCCGAGAACGGCAACAACGTGACTATCGGAGGCGTCGCGATGAGCGAGGAGCTGATCGCGATCTTCATGAAGAGCCTGCAGGCTTCAGGTGCCTTCAGCAACGTCGAGCTGGTGGTTTCCGAGCAGAACGAGACGGCCGGCGTCAAGGCGAAACGCTTCGAACTGCAGGTCCAGATCGCGCAACAAAAGCCGTAACTAAACCAACTCTGAAGCAGAGGCCTTGCCATGGATCCACAGATAGAGAAGTTGCTCAAGCTCCCGACCAAGGAGAAGGTCGCCCTGCTCGCCTTGGTGCTGATCGTTGAGGGGGGCGCCCTTTTCTACGGGCTGCACCGCCCTAAGATGAATGAGCTGAAGGAGCTCAAGACGAAGCAGGAGGAGCTGCAGAGGCAGATTCAGGAAAACCGTTCCATCGCCAACAACCTGCCGCGCTTCAAGGCGGAATACGAGCAGCTCAAGAAGGATCTGGACAACGCACTCACCGAGCTTCCCAACCAGAAAGAGATCCCGTCGCTTCTGACCAGCATCTCCACCCTGGGTAAAGGGGCCGGGCTCGACTTCCTGCTGTTCAGGCCCAAGCCCGAGGTCCCCAAGGACTTCTACGCCGAGGTCCCTGTGGATATAGCCGTGGCTGGGACCTACTTCCAGGTCGCCGACTTCTTCGTCGCGATAGGGAAACTGCCACGTATCGTCAACATCAACAACGTGACGGTCTCTGATATCAAGGAGAGCAACGGGCGGACCAACCTGAAGGTCAGCTGCCTGGCCACCACCTTCCGTTTCCTCGACCCTAAAGAGAAAAAAAATGAGAAAAAGCCTAAATAGTACCGCGCTGATGTTGCTGCTCGTGGCTCTTTGCGGCGCCGGCTGCAAGAAGGAAGAGGCCCCGCCTCCGCCGCCTGCCAAACCCCGTCCGGCGCCCCTGCCCAAACCGGCTCCGCTCCAGGCTCAGCTCTCGTCGGCGACCAATACCGGCGCCTCGCTTGACTTCAGCAAGAAGACGGACCCGTTCAAATCGCAGGCCCCTGTGGTGGCGAAGCCTCAGCCGGGATCTCAGGGGACCGGGGGACGAGGCGGTGTGTCGGCCCCATCGGGTGACGTGCTTCCGATCCAGAGCTTCGAGGTGACGAAGTTCAAGGTCGCCGGGATCATCGCCGGTCTCAGGGAGAACCAGGCGCTGGTAATCGACCCCAACGGCAAAGGTTATGTAGTGCGGGCAGGTATGGCGATCGGCAACGCCAACGGCCGCATTTCCAGAATCACCTCCTCGAGCGTGGAGGTGGTGGAGCGTTACCGCGATGGCGGTGGCCGCACCAAGAGCAGGACTATCGTGCTTACGCTGCCCAAGAAAAGGTAAGGAGCGTTTCAGATGACAAGGTACCAGTGCAGAATTCTATGTCATGCCATGGCACTCATCGTTTTGGTGGCGGTTTCCGCCGGCTGCGTGAAGCGTATGACCGCAGCGAACGAGCCTGCCCAGGCAGAGGCCTCCGCCTTTGCGACACTTAAGTCGGTGACGGTGTCCCCTGACGCCAGCAGCGTGGAGCTCTCCAGCGACAAGCCCCTCACCTACACCTCCTACAAGGGGGGGGATCCGACTCAGATCATCGTCGACATCTCCCAAACCGAGCCGGGAGCCGTGGCCTCTCCCATCGAGGTCAACCGCGGCAACATCAAGCGGATCGAGCTCGAGCGCCAGCCGGTGGGTGGGAGCGTGGTGACGCACCTGACCATCGTCCTCACAAAGGACGTGGACTTCGCTGTCGCCACCGACCCCTCTGACAAGAGCAAGCTCAAGATCTATCTCCCGGTCGTGGAGCCTGAGGTGAAGGCCGAACCGGCCGAAGCCAAGGAAGCGCCGCTTGCCGAGAGCAAGATCGAGGAGAAAACCCTGACGCCGCCCGCAGCGGCACCCGTCGCCGAGGCGAGCGCCGCCCCCGTTAAAGCTGAAGCCTCGCCTGCAGCGCCTGCTCCGGAAGCGAAGGCGACCCCCGCTCCGCAGAAGGACGGCGGTGCAGATGGCGGACGCGGTTTGAACGCGGTGATCCCGGGGGCGGACGGGGTGGAGATCTCCATCCAGGGCGGAGTGCAGACCTTCAACTCCTTCAAGTTGACCAAACCCGACCGCATCGTCCTCGACCTCTTCAAGGTCAAGAACTCGCTTTCCCAGAACGTGATACCTGTCAACGCGTTTGGCATCGCCAATGCCAGGGTGGGATCCACCCCCGACAAGGTGCGCGTGGTGCTGGACGCCGCTGGCGACAGTCTCCCCCCGTACGAGGTGGTGAAGAGCGATCTCGGCGTGAAGATCAGGCTCAAGGGAAAGGCCCCGGCCGGCGCCAAGGCTCAGGCTTCTGAGCCCCCGGCAGCGACGCCCGCTCCGGCAACGGTTGCCCCTGTCGCGGCCCCGGCCGCCCCGCGTGCCGTCCCGGCGCCTCCCGCCGCCAAGGTAAAGACCGAAGTTCCCCATTCGCGCCTCACCAAGGGTGCGCTTGAAGGTATCGAGTTCAAGGTGGTCGATGGCGTCTCCCGCGTCTCCATGAAGCTTTACGGGACCTGCGAGCCTGGGCAGCCTGTGCGCGGGCCGCAAGGGGTTACGCTCAACATCGCCAACTGCCAGGTTCCCAAGCAGTTGCAGCGTGCGCTCGACACCACCCAGTTCGGCACTCCGGTGCTTTCGGTGACGCCCTACCAGGTGAAGGTCAAGGGGAGCACGGTCACCAAGGTGCTGGTCAAGCTGCGCGGCAACCCCGAATTCAGCACCAGCCGCAAGGGAGACCTCCTCCTTTGGGACTTCGTGAATCCCGGTCCTGTGGCAGTTCCCAAACTCCCCGCCGCACCGCCTGCACCGCGGGCAAAGGCCCCGGCCGAGCCTAGGGTCGCCGAGGAGCTGGTCCCAGCGCCCGCGCGCACAAGCGACGAGATGGCGATTCCGCTTCCCAGTGATCGCCCGGCCAAGAAGGTGTACACGGGGAGGAGGGTGACCCTCGAATTCTCCGACGCCGACGTCAGGAAGATCTTCCAGCTGATCGCCGAGGTCAGCAACCTCAACTTCCTCATCGCCGACGACGTCACCGGGACCATCAGCATCAAGCTGGTCAACGTCCCCTGGGACCAGGCGCTGGACGTCATCCTGGACGCCAAGGGGCTTGCCATGGTGCGCCAGGGGAACATCGTTCAGATCAAGCCCCGGTCCAAGATGCAGAACCAGGCCGACGAGGAACTTGCGGCGAAGAAGGCGGCCGAGCGCCTGATGGAACTGAAAACCATGGTGTTCGAGGTCAACTACGCTTCGGTGAACGATGTGGCGGCCCAGTTCGCTATGCTGAAGAGCGATCGCGGCGTGATCACAAAGGACGATCGCACCAGCCGCGTGATAGTGAAGGACATCCAGACCGCGCTTGACGACATGAAGGCGCTCCTGAAGACTCTGGACTCCCCTGAGAAGCAGGTGATGATCGAGGCCCGCATAGTCGAGGCCACCTCGAACTTCACCCGCGATCTCGGCGTGCAGTGGGGGCTCAGCTACCGGGACGGCTCCGCTTCCGTGGCGGGCATCAGCGCGGTCGACACGGGCTTCGGCGGCGTGGTTTCCGCGGCTGGGCCGGGGTCAACGGGCGCAGGCGGGCTTGGCCTTGGCATGTCCTTCGGCAAGCTGACCAGCAACATCAAGCTCGACATGAGGCTCGCTGCGGCAGCGACCATCGGGCAGGTGAAGATCATCTCCACCCCGAAAGTGGTCACCTTGAACAACAAGGCGGCGAAGATCTCCCAGGGGCAGTCCATACCGTACCAGACCACCTCGGCCGAAGGTACCAAAACCGAGTTCGTGGAAGCGGCGCTGACCCTCGAGGTGACCCCGCACATAACCTCCGACGGCTCGGTCAGCATGAAGATCAAGGCTAGCAACAACTCGCCCGGTTTCGGGTCGCCACCTCCCATCAACAAGAAGGAGGCGACCACCGAGCTGGTGGTTTCCAACGGCGACACCACGGTCATCGGCGGCATCTACGTCGACAGCGACGTGGAATCCGACACAGGGGTTCCCTTCCTCGCCGATATCCCGCTTCTGGGCTGGCTCTTCAAATCCAACTCGAAGCAGAAGACCAAGACCGAACTGTTGATTTTTATCACACCGAAAATTGTTCTGTAATATAAGGAGAAATTTATGTTGAGTTGTTCTAGAAGATTTTTGTTGTTACTAGCCTTACTAGCACTTTCAGCATGTGGAAGTGGGGGGGATAGTAATACCAACGGTTTGTTAACTCTTGATGCTTCCTCTCAATTGCTCGCGGGGCAGCATGTAGTCACCGCTACCGCCACATATGCTAATGGCACTGCATCCTCCGTATCAGGTGTGCCTATCATTCTCAACTTCACTGCTCGTTCTGCCTCCGGCACTATAGGTACGCCGTACTCCACTGAGGTTTTTACCGACAGCAGTGGCACCACACCACCGGTCACTGTTAACTACACACAGATTAACGAGGCGATTCTGGTCACTGTAACGGCTACAACGGGTGGTCTAAGGCAATCTAAACAACTCGAACTTTCTGCTCTGTAAAGGAAAGGAAAAACATGATAATGCACAATCTGTTTAAGCTAATTCCGGTTGTTGCCTTAAGCCTTTTGATGATGTTTAGTTGTGGTTGCTCTGGTGGTGGCAATTCCGGCGCCGCAGGCCCGACCATCACTATCGGCTCATCAAACGTCGCTCTCAGTATCGAAAATACCTCGTTGAATATCGCCGGGACCACAACCGCCACTGCGACTTTCAAAAAAGTAGACGGCACTCCCGCTGCCGGGGTCGCTGTAACGTTTTCAACCACTTTGGGGA
The DNA here is from genome assembly GCF_014218275.1 of Citrifermentans bremense. Classification (NCBI taxonomy): domain Bacteria; kingdom Pseudomonadati; phylum Thermodesulfobacteriota; class Desulfuromonadia; order Geobacterales; family Geobacteraceae; genus Citrifermentans; species Citrifermentans bremense. The sequence goes on along the minus strand of NZ_AP023213.1, from coordinate 2,986,642 downwards.
CTCTCACTCCCGGAAGCGGTATCCGTACCGATGAAAACGGTATTGCAACAGTCACTTTGACCGCTGGTTCCACTTCCGGACAAGGACAGTTAACCGCTTCCGCGACTGTGGACAATAGACTTATTACCTCTACTGGGCTCTTCAGCGTTAATCTGCCGCCACTGACACTCGCGAACCTGAGGTTACTCGATAATGCTAGTGGCCGTATAAACTACGGTAGCAGCCAAGGTATAGCCGTTGATGTACTAGATGCAAATGGCAATCCTTACACTACTCAATCTGTGGACGTTGTTTTCACTTCGACTATGTCTGGGCAGGGCAAGGCATCTATTAGCTCTCCGGTCTCTACTGTTAACGGCACTGCATCGACTACTTACACTGCTGAAACGGCATCGGGGGATGACACCATTACTGCTTCCATCGCCGGTTCTTCCAAAACGATAACTTTTACTGTTATCCCTCTGACGGCAGCATCGATTTCCTTTGTTTCTGCATCCCCTGCTACCATTGGGGTAAAAGGGATGGGGGGAGTCGGCGTCCAAGACAGCTCACTTGTCACTTTCAAGGTTCTCGATACCGTTGGTAACCCAAAAGCTAACCAAGCAGTAACGTTCGCGCTAATCACCGATGTGGGTGGGGTTTCACTCTCCACAGCCACCGGCAGCACCGATTCCAGCGGTTTGGTCAGTACTAGGGTACAATCCGGTGTTATAGCAGGGCCTGTTCGAGTCCGCGCAACAGCTGTGGTGGGGAGCACTACACTTACCACCCAGTCTGATCAACTTACTATTCAGACTGGCGCGCCCGCCCAAGATGGTTTCTCCATCTCCCTTGGCAACATGAATCCTGAGGCATTCAACTACGACGGCGTTAATTCTAGCGTTACCGCTCGCCTATCCGATCATTTTCATAATCCGGTTCCCGACGGAACTGCTGTCTATTTCACCACTTCTGGCGGTTCTATCGAACCATCCTGTGTCACAGTTAATGGGGCCTGTACGGTCAACTGGACCAGCCAAAATCCGCGTCCCGTTATAGCTGGTGGCGCCTTGGCTAATGGCCGCGCTGTAATTCTTGCTTATGCGCTAGGTGAGGAATCTTTCGTGGATCTCAACGGTAACGGCTTGGCAGATATTGGTCTCGATACTATTAAGGACGATCCTGAAGCTTTCCGTGACGACAACGAGAGCGGTTTTCGGGACGCCACAGAAACCTTTATCGATTTTAACGGCGATCATCTTTACAGCGCCGGCGACGGCAAATATAACGGCGTCCTCCAGGGGAGTGGTAACAGCGGAGCCTCGATTTCTAAACACGTCTTCAGCAACTCTGTGTTAGTGATGTCGACTTCAGAGGCGAGCATAGTGACCTCTACAAACTCGCTTTTGGCACCGGGAATTTTCACAGTTACCGTCAGGGACCTCAATGGCAACACGATGCCATCTGGCACTACCATCACAACGACGGCACCTTTCGGCAAATTGACAGGGAACACCAACTACACCCTACCTCAGAATGTAGGATATGGGGTAACACTCTCCTTCAACCTAGCCGCTGCCGAAACACCAAAGGCACAGTCCGGATACATCACCATCAAGGTCACCACACCAAGGGGACTAGAGACCACGAAGCTTATAGCAGTAACTGGTAACTTTTAGCAGTACAACCTTATATAGTTAATTATATTTCACGAAAGCCAGGGGAACAGCCTGGCTTTCGTTTGCCCGGTGATATTGTTTTGCCTGTGGCTGTTTTTGTTGATATTATCCGCCGCAATAGCCGAGACAATCGCGTTGCCGCTGGTGCCGGCATTTGAAAACTATAGCTAGGAGAGTGCATGTTCAGATACCTTACCGCGGGGGAATCGCACGGCCCGCAGTTGACCGCCATAGTCGAGGGAATCCCTTCCGGTCTCAAGATCAGCGAAGCTGACATCAACGTCGATCTCGCGCGCAGGCAGGGTGGGTACGGCCGGGGCGGCCGCATGAAGATCGAGACTGACAAGGTGCGCATCCTCTCCGGCGTGCGCTGGGGCGAGACCATGGGGTCCCCGATCACGCTCGTCGTGGAGAACTCCGACTGGGTCAACTGGGAAGAGCGGATGTCCCCTTACGCGGAGCACCGCGACGACAGCATCAGGGTTACCCGTGCAAGGCCCGGCCACGCTGATCTCCCCGGCGCCATGAAGTACTGCCAAAGCGACGTGCGCAACATCCTGGAGCGCTCCAGCGCCCGCGAGACCGCCGTCCGCGTGGCGGTGGGGGCCGTCGCCAAGGCCTACCTCGCCCGTTTCGGCATCGCGGTGACCGGCTGCGTCCTGGAACTTGGCGGGGTGAAGGCCGAGCGTCCCGACTTGAGCGTGAAGGCGCTGCAGGAGGCGATAGCCGCCTCCCCGGTCTACACCTACGACGCGAAGGCGGAACTTGAGATGATCGCGGCCATCGACCGCGCCAAGGACGCCGGCGACACGCTGGGCGGCGTGGTGGAGGTGCGGGTGACCGGCGTCCCGGTGGGGCTTGGGAGCCATGTGCAGTGGGACCGGAGGCTCGACGCGAGGCTCGCCGCAGCCGTGATGAGCATTCAGGCCTTCAAGGGGGTCGAGGTCGGCGCCGGTTTCGAGACGGCGCGTCTTCCGGGCTCCCAGGTGCACGACGAGATCTTCTTCGACCAGCAGCGGGTGGCGCGCGGGGAGAAGACGGGTTTCTACCGCAACACCAACCGCGCGGGGGGGCTCGAGGGGGGGATCACCAACGGCGAGGAGATCGTGATCTGTGGCGCCATGAAGCCGATCCCGACCCTGTACCGGCCGCTGCAGTCGGTCGACATCCTGACCAAGGAGCCGTTCGAGGCGACTGTGGAGCGCTCGGACTGCTGCGCCGTTCCGGCTGCGTCGGTGGTCGCCGAGGCGGTCGTCGCCATCGAGATAGCGTCGGCCTTCATGGACAAGTTCGGCGGCGACTCCGTCGCCGAGACCGCCAGGAACTACTCCTCGTACATAGAGTACCTGCGGGAATTCTAGGTCAAAGGCTCTCACCACAGAGGACACAGAGGTTCACAGAGGAACATCTGAGGAAGGCAAACCCTGATGAAGGGGATAACTGAGTGCCTTTGGTTCTGTTTTCCCTCTGTGACCTCCGTGTGCCTCGGTGACCTCTGTGTTCCGATTTATGCTTGTTGGGGTTTTGCTTGAAGAACAACATCTTTCTCACCGGATTCATGGGCTGCGGCAAGACCACCGTCGGCCGCGTCCTCGCCCAAAGGCTTGGCTGGAGCTTCGTTGACCTGGACCAGGTGATCGTGGACCGGGCCGGCGCCAGCATCAAGGAAATCTTTGCCTCCGAAGGGGAGCAGGCTTTCAGGGCGTTCGAGTCAGCCGCACTGGTCGAGGTGGCTTCCCGCCCGTCACAGGTAGTCTCCACCGGGGGAGGGGCCGTCATCGCCTCTGAAAACCGCGCGGCCATGCGGGCCTCGGGCCGCATCGTCAACCTCACCGCTAGCGTTGAGACCATCGCCGCGCGCGTCACCGGAGACAGCGAACGGCCGCTTCTCGCCGCGGACGCGTCGGTGGAACGGATCAGCTCCATGCTTGAAGGGCGCGAACGGTTCTACGCCGACGCCGACCTGCGCATCGACACCACCGGCAAGACCGTCGAGGCGGTCGCCTCGGAAGTACTCGATTCTTTGAAGGGGTTCTTGTGAAAGCTGAACAAATCAGGGTGGCGCTCGACGAGCGGAGCTACGACATCGAACTGGGCGCCGGCAATCTCGACCGAATCGGCTCCCTTTGCCGCGAGGTAGGCCTGTCCGGAACGGCGGCTGTGGTCAGCAACACCACCGTTGCCCCCCTCTACTACGAAACGGTCCGCCTCTCGATGGAGCGGGCGGGGTACCGTGTGGTGCTGGTATCTCTTCCGGACGGCGAGGCTTACAAGAACAGCGCTACCCTTAACCTGATCTATGACGGCTTGGTCGACGCCTCGCTGGACCGCGGCTCCTTCATCCTTGCTCTTGGGGGCGGGGTTATAGGCGACATGGCCGGGTTTGCCGCCGCGAGCTACCTGCGCGGCATTCCCTTCGTACAGATCCCCACCACGCTTCTTTCCCAGGTCGACTCCAGCGTCGGAGGCAAGACCGGCATCAACCACCCCCGCGGCAAGAACCTGATCGGAGCCTTCTACCAGCCCAAGGCCGTTCTCATCGACGTAGCCACCCTCGACACCCTGCCGGAAAGGGAGTTCCTGAGCGGTTTGGGAGAGATCGTCAAGTACGGCGCGGTTCTGGACCGCGGCTTCTTCGACTTCCTGGAGAAAAACGCGGCACTGCTTTTGGCTCGCGACAAGGAGGCCCTGATTCAGGCGGTCAGCCGCAGCTGTGCCATCAAGGCGAAGGTCGTGGCGGAGGACGAGCGGGAAGGGGGGGTGCGCGCGGTGCTGAACTACGGGCACACCTTGGGGCACGCCGTTGAGACCCTCACCGGGTACACACGCTACCTGCACGGTGAGGCGGTCGCCATCGGCATCGTGCAGGCGGCGCGGATCTCCCAGCACTACGGCTTTTGCTCCCAGGCGGACCGGGACCGGATCGAGGTGCTCATCCAGGCGCTGGGACTTCCGACGGAACTTCCTTCCTTCCCGGCTCGACAGTACCTGGAGGCGCTCTCGCACGACAAGAAGGTACGTGACAAGGGACTCTTGTTCATCTGCAACCAGGGGATCGGCGCCTACCGCATGGAAAGGCTCACCGACCTGGGGGCGCTGCTGGAGATCTGCGGCATAGGAGATTGACATGGTAGAGGACGCTTTATCCTTCTGGACCGAGATTCAGCGCTACGAGGACATGCTGGCCGCCGATGCCAAGAACCTTTGCTTCGCGCCACTCTCTGAGCTGTATCGAAAGCTCGGTCTTTTGGACGATGCCATCATGGTGGCCGAGAAAGGGTGCGCTGCCCATCCCGAACTCCCCGCCGGTTTCCTGGCCCTTGGTGCCGCCTGCTACGCGAAGGGGCTCACCGGACAGGCGCGCAGCGCAATGGAACGTGCTGTGGCGCTCCAGCCCAATCACCTGGAGGCCCTGAAACTTCTGGGCCAGCTCTACGTGGAGCAAAACGAGATCGTCCTGGCGCGCAAGGTACTGGAGCAGGTGCTTGCGCAGGATCCCGACGACCTGGAAAGCTCGCTGCTGCTGAACTCGGTCGCCTTACTCCCGGACCAGACGGAACCCGAGGAGCTGCTGGAGGATCTCGAGGTCATAGAGGAACTGGACGAGGTGGTGGAAGAGCTGGAACCTCTCGAACCTGACACCTTCGAACCGGGCGTCGCGCCTCTTGGTCCCGCGGTGCAGCCGATTCAACCTGCAGCGCCTGCTGCCGCTGCGCCTGCGCAGGAAGACGACATCTGGGCCATAGAGGACCTGGAAGAGGTCGAAGATGAGCCGGTCCCCCGGAGCAGCGAGGCCGCCACGCCCGATCCGCTGACCACCGCGACCCTGGCCGAGCTCTACGTGTCGCAGGGGTTCATCGATAAGGCGCAGGGGATCTACCGGGAACTCATCGCCGCACACCCGGCCAACTCGCAGTACCGGTTGCGCCTGGCGGAACTGCAGGAAATGCAGGAACTGCAGCATGAGAACGCCGAACCTGCAGGCGCCACCCTGGGACTGGCAGCAGCGGAGCCCCATGCCGCGGCCGAACTGCAAGAGGAAAGCGACGAGTTAGAATCGGGTTGGGACGTCCCTGTCGAGCCGCAAGAGGCCGCTCAACTGGAGCGCCCCGCCGGGGTGGTGATGCCTGCACCTCTTGAGACGCCGACCACGCTGGAATTTCCCGCAACCGCCGAAGCGGCGTTTGCCATCGAATCCCCGGCCGTCATGGAAGAGCCTGCTCTTGAGGCATTGGGGACGCAGAGCGCGTCTGCGGCCGGCGCCGGTGCAGTCGAGGACGAGCTGCAACGCTGGCTGGAAAACATAAGGAGAAGAAAAGATGGGGTTTAAGGCGATACTCAGATCGATCGTCGAGGAAAGCGGCGGCGGCCTTGGCGGCGTCATCATGGGATACGACGGCATCTCCATTGACGAATACGTGAGAGAATCCGCCGGCATCGACGTGCTTACCATGACTGTCGAATACGCCTCGGTCCTCAAGGAAATCAAGAGGACGGTCGGGGTGCTGAAGACCGGCGAACTGGAAGAGGTTTCCATCATCAGCGGCGAGTGCAGCGTCATCGTGCGCGGGATCAGCGACGACTTCTTCGTGGCGCTGATCATGGCCGCCGACGGCAATTTCGGCAAGGGGCGCTACCTCTTGAAGCGCGCCGCTCCCGGTTTCAGGGAGGCGCTGCAATGACAAAACCCGCAGTGAGGATACTGGTCCTGCACGGACCCAACCTGAACCTGCTCGGCACCCGCGAGCCGGGAGTCTACGGCACCACGACCCTTCAGGGGATCAACCAGTCGCTCATGGCGCTTGCCTCGGAGCTCTCGCTGGAGCTGCGCATCCTGCAGACCAATTCGGAAGGTGCCATGGTCGACGCCATCCAGGGGGCCATGGCGGACTGTCAGGGGATCCTCATCAACCCCGCTGCCTACACCCATACCAGCGTCGCCATCCGCGACGCCATAGCGGCCGTCGCGCTCCCCGCCGTTGAAGTGCACCTCTCCAACGTCCACGCCAGGGAGCCGTTCAGAAGCCATAGCTACATAGCCCCGGTGGCGCTGGGGCAGATCTGCGGATTCGGCGCCGAAAGCTACCTTTTGGGACTGCGCGCACTGGCGCAGCGGCTGGGAAAATAAGATTGTCATACGGGCGGGTTTATGGTAATAGACAGAATCTCTGCGGCCAGGGGGTGCCTCAAGCGGGTCGGAGGCGACCTGCTGCTGGTCACAAACCTCAGTAATATCAGATACCTTACCGGGTTCACCGGCAGCGAGGCACTGCTGGTTCTCTCTCCAGACGACGGGTGGTTTCTGACCGATTCCCGTTACACCTCCCAGGCCGGCGCCGAGGTCACAGGCGCAAAAGTTGCCGAGTTCTCCAACAAGATGGAATCGCTGGTCGAGTTGCTGCAGAGGCTGCAGCCGTCCAAGGTAGCCTTCGAGGCGGCCCACACCACGGTTGCCGTCTACCAGGAGCTCTGCAGCAAGACGCCGCAGATCGAGTACCTCCCGGCGGACGCCGAGATGGCGGCGCTGCGCAGCGTGAAGGACTCGGGCGAGCTGGAGATACTGGAGCGGGTGGCGGCGATCGCTTCGCAGTCGCTTCTGGAGACGCTGGAGCGGGTTGCACCCGGCATGACCGAAAGCGAGGCCGCCTGGATGCTCGAGGTCGCCATGCGGGAGAAGGGGGCGGAGAACAAGTCCTTCGACTTCATCGTCGCCTCCGGCGAGCGGGGCGCGCTGCCTCACGGCAAGGCGTCCGGCAAGAGGCTCGCCAGGGGGGAGCTGGTCACCTTCGACTACGGCGCCATCTACGGCGGTTACTGCTCGGACGAGACGGTGACCGTGGCCTTGGGCGAGCCGGACAGCCGGCAGCGCGAGGTGTACGAGACGGTTCTGGGCGCCCAGCGCGCCGCCATGAACGCCGTTAGGCCCGGATTGAGCTTCAGGGACCTCGATGCGGTGGCCCGCGACTACATCGCCTCCCGTGGCTTCGGCGAGTACTTCGGGCATGGGCTCGGGCACGGCGTTGGTATAGACATTCATGAACATCCCGCCGCGTCGCCGCGCAGCAAGAACGTGATCCAGGAGGGGATGGTATTCACCATCGAGCCCGGGATCTACATCCCAGGATGGGGCGGAGTGAGGATCGAGGACACCGTGGTCGCCGAAGGCCACGGCTGCCGCTGCATCACCAAGGTCCCGAAGGACCTGATCGTATTGCCTTGACCGTTTTCACGCAGGCTGCACCCGATGCGCTCCGGGGTAGCCTTTAATCATGCAGTTAGCGTAAATGCAAAGGAGAAAGATGTGGATATAAAAGACCTGAAGATGCTGATAAAGATGGTAACCGAGACCGACATCACCGAGTTCGAGCTGGAAAACGCCGAGGACAAGGTCGTCATCAAGAGGGGCTGCGGCGCCGCCGTTCCCCAGTTCCAGATGCAGGCCCCCGTGTACCAGTACGCTCCCACGGCTCCCGCCTCTCCTGCTGCGGCTGCAGCTCCGGCCGCTGCGCCGGCTGCCGCAGAGAAAGAGCAGGGTGATGTCATCACCTCTCCCATCGTCGGCACCTTCTACCGCTCACCGGCCCCGGACGCGGCTCCCTACGTGGAAGTCGGCCAGATCGTCGAGAAAGGGCAGGTCCTCTGCATCGTCGAGGCTATGAAGCTCATGAACGAGATCGAGGCCGAGTTCAAGTGCAAGATCGTCAAGATCAGCAAGGAGAACGCACAGCCGGTCGAGTACGGCGACGCGCTTTTCGTTGTGGAAAAGCTGTAACAACAGATTGGGAAAAAGATAAAGATTAGGACTAGATTCAGTTGATGTCGCTGGCTTTGCCTTGATTTAGTCTTAGTCTCAAACTTAATCTTAGTCTTAATCTTAATCTGTTCTCTGGAGATATAAATGTTTCATAAAATTCTTATCGCCAACAGGGGTGAGATCGCCCTCAGGATCATCAGAACCTGCAAGGAGATGGGGATCAAGACGGTCGCCGTGTACTCCACGGCCGACAGCGAGTCCCTTCATGTGAAGCTCGCCGACGAGAGCGTCTGCATCGGTCCGGCTCCCAGCCTCTCCAGCTACCTCAACATCAACGCCATCATCTCCGCGGCGGAACTGACCGACGCGGAAGCGATCCATCCGGGGTACGGGTTCCTCTCCGAGAACCCGATCTTCGCCGAGATCTGCGAGAAGTGCGGCATCACCTTCATCGGACCTTCGGCCGAGAGCATGCGCATCATGGGCGACAAGATCTCCGCCCGCCAGGCGGTGATCAAGGTCGGCGTCCCCATCCTTCCCGGCACCAAGGAAGGTGTGCACGACGTAAACGAAGCGATCCGCGTCGCCAAGGAGATCGGCTTCCCGGTCATCATTAAGGCTACGGCGGGTGGCGGCGGACGCGGCATGAAGATCGTTCATTCCCCGGCGGCGCTCCCGAACGCCTTCGCCACCGCGCGCGCCGAGGCTCAGTCCGGCTTCGGCAACCCCGAGGTCTACATCGAGCGCTACTGCGAGAGCCCGCGCCACGTCGAGATCCAGATCCTCGCCGACAAGCACGGCAACGTCGTGCACCTGGGCGAGCGCGACTGCTCGATCCAGCGCCGCCACCAGAAGGTGATTGAGGAGGCCCCCTCCACCGTCACCACCCCGGAATTAAGAAAGGCGATGGGCGAGGCTGCTGTCGCCGCGGCCAAGGCCGTCAACTACTGCAGCGTCGGCACCATGGAGTTCCTGGTCGACAAGAACAACAACTTCTTCTTCATGGAGATGAACACCCGCGTGCAGGTGGAGCATCCGGTGACCGAGATGGTGACCGGCGTCGACGTCGTGAAGGAGCAGATCCGCTCCGCCTACGGCCTGAAGTTGCGCTACACCCAGGACGACATCAAGATCAAGGGACACTCCATCGAGTGCCGCATCAACGCGGAGGACTCGGTGAAGTTCACCCCCTGCCCGGGCAAGATCACCGACCACCACACCCCCGGCGGCCTCGGGGTCAGGGTCGACTCCTTCGTCTACACCAACTACTCGGTCCTGCCGCACTACGACTCCCTGATCGCCAAGCTGATCGTGCATGCCGACACCAGGGAAGAGGCGATCAAGAGGATGGCCCGCGCGCTTGACGAGTACATCGTGGAAGGTATCAAGACCACCATCCCGTTCCACAAGAGAATCATGGCCAACAAAGACTTCATCGAAGGGAACATAGACACCGGCTTCATCGAAAGGCTGGTACTGGAGTAATCTATGGACTTTCCAGAAGAGCTTAAATACAGCAAGGAACACGTGTGGGTGCGCATCGAGGGTGACCGGGCCGTGATCGGCATCACCGATTACGCACAGACTGAGCTGGGCAACATCACTTCCGTCGAGCTTCCCGAACCCGGCGACGAGTTGGAGCAGGACGATTCCTTCGGTTCAGTCGAGGCTAGGAAAACCGTGGCCGAACTGTACGCCCCGCTCTCCGGCACGGTCCTGGAGGTGAACTCCGAGCTGGGCAACGCGCCCGAGTTCGTCAACGACGATCCCTATGATGCCGGGTGGCTAGTGGTCATCGAGGTTGCGGACTCCGAGGAGTCCAACCTCCTCATGTCCGCAGAACACTACGAGGATTACGTCGCAGTAGCGGAAGATTAGGATTCAGAAGCACATAGACAGGAAAAGGCGAGAGGATCTCTCGCCTTTTCCTTTTGCAGCACCTGGAGTTATCAGTGACTATCAACATCGGACACATCAAGTACGCCAACTGCACCCCCATCTTCACCGCTCTTGCTTCGCACTTCGACTGCAGCGGCTATCGATTCGTGGACGGGGTTCCGGCCCAACTCAACGCCATGCTCCGCTCGGGAGAGATAGATCTGAGCCCTTCCTCCTCGATCGAGTATGCTACCGCGCACGAGCAGTACTGTCTTCTCCCCGACCTCTCCATCAGCTCCATAGGCGCCGTGAAGAGCGTTTTCCTCTTCTCATCCGTCCCCGTGGAGGAGCTCGACGGCTCCCCCATAGGGTTGAGCGCCGAATCCGACACCTCAGTCAACCTGCTCAAGGTGCTTCTGGCGCGGAAGTACGGTTTCAAGAACAGCTTTGAGCGGACGAGGGAGCCCCTTTCCGAAGCGCTCAAGCGCTTCCCCGGCCTGCTGCTCATAGGTGACGCCGCCCTCAAGGGCGCGGCTTCCGGAGCCGCCGCCTATTGCTACGATCTCGGGCAGCTCTGGTACGAGTTCACCGGGCTCCCCTTCGTCTTTGCCTTGTGGATCGTGAGACGCGACGCTGCTCTCGCGAAGCATGCCGGATTGTCCAAGCTGGCGCGAGACCTCGTGGCCGCGAAGGAACTTGCCTATCGCAGCTACCCCGAGATCGCCGCATCGTGCCAGGAGCGGGAATGGATCGGGGAAAGCGATCTCGTCGACTACTGGAACACCATCAACTACGAGCTGACCGATGCCCACATAGAGGGGGCGCGGTTGTTCTTCCGTCATGCCTTCGAACTGGGGCTCATCCCCAGCTTGCCGGAGATCCGGTTCTTCGAGTGAGGGGGCAACGCAGGTAGATGTGACTGTGACAGAGGGATTACGCTACAGGGACGCCTGCGCAGCAGGGTGCTGGCAGGGAGAGGGGAGGCAATTATGATGCCTCCCCTTTTTTGTTGGAAGTGACAGGCTAGATGGTCCCGGCTTCTTTTCTTTGGCGGTAGTCGGAGAGGATCTTGCCGTGGTCGAAGCAAAGCGGCTGCGGCAGTTTGTCGATGGGGAATACGGCGAGGTTGGCGGCGTCGTCTCCCGCCTTCGGAGTGCCGACGGCCCTGGCGACATATACGGTGGAGATGTTGTGGCTGCGGGTATCACGGGAAGGGTCGGAATAGCATCCCAAAAGTCTCAGGTCGGTCACTTCGAGCGAGGTCTCTTCCAGCGATTCCCTGGCAGCGGCGGTTTCCAGGGACTCGCCGTAGTCTACGAAGCCCCCTGGTATGGCCCACCCGAAAGGCTCGTTTTTACGCTCGATCAAAACGATTCCTTCAGGGAGTTCGATGATGACGTCGACCGTCGGGAGAGGGTTCTTGTACTGCTTGACCTTGGTGCCGCAGGCGGGGCAGGCGAGATAGTCAAAGGGCATGGGTCACCTCCAGGAGGATTTTGAGCAAAAAAAAGGGAGGACATCGGTCCTCCCCTTTAGGGTACAGCGTGTTAACGTGTGTGCTACTTTTTCTTCTTGGCGCCTGCTGCTTTCTTGGATGCTTTGAGCGGGTTGATCTTCGCGTCGTCGGTCTTGAGCTCAACCTTGACGTGGGTAGCGAAGTTGCAGATGCCTGCGGACCACTTCTTCTCGGGGGCGGGGTATGCGCTGCAAACCTTCCCGATGGTGCCGTCGACGACCCTGTCACAACCCTCGCAGTTTTCCACCACAGGCTGGCAAGCGCCTTCAGTGAATACACAACCTTGTTTGCCCATGAAAGTGCACTCGGCACCAGGAAGTACGGTTTGACATTGCATGTTTTAAGCCTCCTGAATTCCTTCGTAATCGTTGATAGAGGCTACCATACCAATTTCGAAAGAAAAATGTCAACCCACTTTTTTTCGTAAAAAGTTGACTCTCCAAAAGCATTGCATTAATCTCTAGTAATTATTTTTCGGGCCGCTCGATGCCCTGTTTTCGCCCCTTTGCTGGGGGCGACCAGGTGTTCACTCCATCGTCTGGTGTCTATTCAATTCTTTCAGGAGGGATTTTATGCAGCGTATCACTTTTGGCACCTCTGGCTGGCGCGGCATCATGTGTGAAGATTTCATCTTTGAGAATGTGAAGGTAGTCACCCAGGCCATTGCGGACAACGTAAAAGCCTCCGGCGAAGCGCGCAAGGGAATCATCGTAGGCTACGACTCCCGCTTCATGGGCGAATCGTTCGCCCGCGAGGCCGCCCGCGTGCTCACCGGCGCCGGCATCACAACCTATCTTTGCATCCGCGACACCCCCACCCCGGTCATCGCTTTCGAGATCCTCAGGCGCGGCACGGCAGGCGCCATCAACTTCACCGCCAGCCACAACCCCCCCGAGTACAACGGCATAAAGTTCTCCCCTTCGTGGGGCGGTCCTGCCTTGCCGCAGACCACCACCGACATCGAGAACCGCGCCAACGAGATGGCAGGGGAGATCTGCTACGCGGAGTGCTCCATCGACGATGCGATAAAGAAGGGGCTCCTGGTGGAGATCGACCCGATGCAGGCTTACCTGGAGGACCTCTCGACCAAGGTCGACTTTGCCGCCATTGCCAAGCTAGGGACCATCGCGGTCAACCCCCTTTACGGCACAGCCCGCGGCTATCTTGCCGAGCCGCTCAAGGCCCACGGCGTCAAGGTGGTGCAGATGAACGCCAACCGCGACCCGTACTTCGGCGGCTTCCCCCCGGAGCCCTCCGAGAAATACATACAGGACTTCATCCGGCTGGTGCAGCAGGACCCTTCCATCACCCTGGGAATCGCCACCGACGGCGACGCGGACCGCTTCGGGATCGTGGATGGCGACGGCAGCTTCATCGAGCCCAACTACATAATCGCACTGCTCCTCGATTACCTGGTCCGGGTGAAGGGGATGACCGGCGGGGTGGGGCGCTCCGTCGCCACCTCCCACCTGGTGGACGCGGTCGCCAGGATGCACGGGGTGGAGGTGTTCGAGACGCCGGTTGGCTTCAAATTCATCGGCGAGCTGATCAGTCAGGACAAGATCATCATCGGCGGCGAAGAGAGCGCCGGGCTCACCATCAAGGGGCACGTCCCCGAAAAGGACGGGATCCTCGCCTGCCTGCTGGTAGCCGAGATGGTCGCCCGCGAAGGTAAGCCGGTGAAGGCACTGCTCGAGCAACTCTACGAGAAGGTGGGGCGCTACCTCACCAAGCGCGTCAACATCACGTTGTCTCCGGAACTGGAAGAAGTCTTCCCTGAGCGCATCGCGGCCACCCCTGCAGGTTTCGCCGGAGTGGCGGTGAAGCAGAAGGTGACTGTGGACGGAAACAAGTTCATCCTGGAGGACGGCAGCTGGCTTCTGTTCAGGAAGTCCGGGACCGAGCCGGTGGTACGGCTTTACGCCGAGGCCTCCAGCGAGGCGCGGCTGCAGGCGCTCTTGGCCGCCGGACGCGACTTCATCGAAGGCAAAGCGTAAAGCAGAAGGCAGTTTCCTGTTCGGCAGCATCAGCGCTTTCGCCCGAGGGCGGCGCCGCGGCTGATTCAAAGACCAAAAAAAATGGGACGCGGATGCATCCGAAAAACCATGACCGAAGGGGGGCTCAACTTCTCTCATTGGAGGATCGGATGACAGCTCCGTGCCCCATTTTTTTTTTGAAGCGTTGTATCGCCATTCTTGCCTATGCTGTTTTCTTACACAGATGGCGGGGACGCCTCTTATTCCTGGATGACCGGAAGGCTTTGAGGGGAGAGTCATTTTCAATATCATCCCAGGCAGTTACGGCACATAATCTCCTTGGCTCTGTCGCTTGGCAAGGTCAGCGAAGCGTGAATTGCAGCTCCCCCGGATACGTTTGATCGGGCAGTGTACCTTACTGCGGTGCTGTAGTTAGAAGCGCGTTTAGGGGTTTTCTTTCTATCAGCTCTGCGCTATGATACTCGGACTAATTAGAAGGGAGGGTCTATGTGGGACTACACGGACAAGGTTAAAGAACATTTCCTCAACCCCCGGAACGTGGGTGAGATAACCGATGCGGATGCGGTTGGCGAGGTAGGCAGCCTGGCCTGCGGCGACGCGCTTAAGCTGTTCATAAAGCTGGATGAGAAAAAAGAGAGGATCGTCGATGCCAGGTTCCAGACCTTTGGCTGCGGCAGTGCCATCGCTTCTTCTTCCGCCCTCACCGAGATGGTGAAGGGGAAGACGCTGGACGAGGCACTGCAGATCACCAACCAGGAGATCGCGGATTTCCTAGGCGGGCTCCCCGAGGAGAAGATGCACTGCTCGGTCATGGGGCAGGAAGCGCTTGAGGCCGCCATCGCCAAGTACCGCGGCGTGGAAGCGCCGAAGCACGGACATGACCATGTTGAGACCGAGGGTGAGATCGTCTGCAAGTGCTTCGGCCTGACCGACCTGTTCCTCAAGAAGGTCATCGCCTCCAACAAGCTGCACACCGCAGAACAGGTGACCCATTTCACCAAGGCCGGCGGCGCCTGCGGCGGCTGCATCCCGAAGATCAAGGAGCTTATCGCTGAGGTTATGGGCGAGGAGAAGAAGGCAGCACCGGCAAAGCCTGCGAAGCTAACCAACCTCAAGAAGATGCAGCTGATCCAGGAAACCCTGGAAAACGAGATCCGTCCCCAGCTTTGGGCCGATGGCGGCGACCTCGAGCTGATCGACATCGACGGGGCGAACGTGCAGGTCGCCTTCCGCAAGGCATGCGCGGGTTGCGCCTCTTCCGGCAACACCGCCAAGTTCGTCGAGCAGAAGCTGCGTGAGATGGTCTCCCCTGACATCACCGTCCAGGAGGTACAGGGATGAAAGAGATCTATCTTGACAACAACGCCACCACCAAGGTGGACGAGCGGGTTTTCGAGGAGATGCGTCCCTATTTCTGCGACCTGTACGGAAACCCCAGCTCCATGCACTTCTTCGGCGGGCAGGTGCAGAAGAAGGTGGACGAGGCGCGCAGCCGGGTCGCCGCTCTTCTCGGCGCGCTCCCGGACGAGATCGTCTTTACCGCCTGCGGCACCGAGAGCGACAACGCCGCCATCCGTTCCGCGCTGGAGGTCTTCCCCGAGAAGCGCCACATCATAACCAGCCGCGTCGAGCACCCCGCGGTGCTCACCCAGTGCCGCAACCTCACCAAGCGCGGCTACCGGGTGACCGAGCTGAATGTCGACGGCAACGGACAGCTCGACCTCAAGGAACTGGAGGCGGCGCTCGACGACGATACCGCGATCGTCTCCCTCATGTACGCCAACAACGAAACCGGCGTCATCTTCCCCATCGAGGAAGCCGCCAAGATGGTGAAGGCGAAGGGCGCGCTCTTCCACACCGATGCCGTCCAGGCCGTAGGCAAGATCCCGCTGAACATGGCGGACTCCGCCATCGACCTTCTTTCACTTTCCGGGCACAAGCTGCACGCGCCGAAAGGGGTAGGGGTACTCTACGTGCGCCGCGGCACCCCGTTCCGTCCGCTTCTGGTCGGCGGGCACCAGGAGCGTGGCCGCAGGGCGGGGACCGAGAACACCGCTTCCATCATCGCCATGGGCAAGGCCTGCGAACTGGCCCACCTGCACATGCCCGAGGAAGCTGGGCGTGTGCGCGAGATGCGCGACCGGCTGGAGCGCGAGCTGACCGCCCTCATCCCCAACACCAGGATCAACGGCGGCGGCACCAACCGCCTCCCCAACACCCTCTCCATCGCCATGGAGTTCGTGGAAGGGGAGGGAATCCTGCTGCTCCTCTCCGAGAAGGGAATCTGCGCCTCCTCCGGCAGCGCCTGCACCTCGGGCTCTCTGGAGCCGTCCCATGTGCTGCGCGCCATGGGCGTTCCCTTCACCTGCGCCCACGGCTCCATCCGCTTCTCGCTGTCCAGGTTCACCACCGACGCCGAGATCGACGCTGTGATCGAGGCACTTCCTCCGATCATCAGCCGCCTGCGCCAGATGTCACCCTTTGGCAGGGAGTTCCTGAACAAGTAGGGCCCCGCTGGCAGGTTCATAAAGACCAAGGGGTGAGCGATTTTCGCTCACCCCTTTATTATTGCCGATTCGTTTTGCTTCTGAAAATACTGCTATTTACCGATAGACCTCGCGCCGGTGGGCGACTTTCACCACCCATACGGTCAGCTCAAGATCCTGAATTGAATAGATGATTCGATAGTTCCCCTGGCGGATCCGGTACCGCTCCTGGCCGGTCAGCTTTTCACAGCCGATCGGCCGCGGGTCGTGGGCAGGTTACCGATCCGGGCGACGATGCGGCGCAGGTCGTTCTTCGGAATTGAGTCGAGATCCTTCCTGACGCTTTCCCGGAGCAGGACGTTATAGCCGGCCATTTTCCTTCAACTCTTTCAGCAGGCTCTCGTAGGTTACCAGCGGCTCGTGGACCCGTTCTTCAAAGGCAGCCAGATCTTCGGCGTCTTCGGCGAGAGTCCTGCGAACAGCATCGTTGACAAGATCGGAAACCGAGCGCGACGTCTCCAGCGCCTTATGCTGTAAAGCCCTGTGCATTGCCGCGTCGAGATGAATTGTCGTTCTTTTTTGCTCAGACATATACTTTCCTCCACTTCAGAGGGTAACGTTATGACGTTTAAGCGTCAATAAGCGCCGATGCGGCGCAGGCACCGGATGGAACCGTGAACATCATTTTGCAGGACGCAGTAGCCAAGATACACGACGGGAAAAACCTGGAAGGGATCACCTTCAACATAGCGGCGGACGAACATTGGGCCATCGTCGGGGCCAACGGTTCGGGGAAATCGGCGCTGGGGAAACTTATTTGCGGTGAACTGAAGGTCGTTTCCGGCCAATGCCGCATCCCCGCCAAGGCCGGATACGTCTCCTTCGAGAAGATCGACGAGATCCTGGAAACTGAGCGCTACAACGACGATTCGGACTTTCTCGGCTACGTGACCCAGGGGACCCCGGTCGCCAGATTCATCCTCTCCGGCTCGGCTGCGGACGAGGCGAAACTGACCGAGCTCGCGCGGGAGCTGGAATTTACCGGCATCCTGGAGCGGGGGATCAAGTTCCTCTCCACCGGCGAGATGCGCAAGGCGTTGATCTGCAAAGCGCTTTTGCAGGAACCGGAACTGCTGGTGCTGGACGAGCCGTTCGACGGGCTGGACCGGCACTCCTGCGAAGTGCTGCGCACCCTGATCAGCCGCTGCATCGGGCGCGGCATCCAGGTGATCCTGCTCCTGAACCGCTTCAGCGAGATCGCCCCCGAGATCACGCACGTCGCCTACCTGAAGCAGTGCCGCGTCTTCAGGTCCGGCACAAGGAAGGAGATGCTTGATTCCGAGGCGCTGCGCCGTTTCCACGCCTTTCATTACACGCTTCCCGACCGGCTTCCGGAGATAGACAGCGCGCAACGCCCTGAACCGCTTCCCGCGGGAGCGCCCCTCGTCGAGATGAAGGATGTGAAGGTCTCCTACGGCGGGAAACAGATCCTGTCCGGCCTCTCATGGACGGTAAAGCCGCGGGAGCACTGGAAGATAACTGGGCCGAACGGCTCGGGGAAATCGACGCTGTTGAGCCTGGTGAGCGGAGACAACACGCAGGCCTACGCCAACGACATCACACTCTTCGGCAGGAAGCGGGGGACCGGCGAGACCGTCTGGGACATCAAGAAGAGGATCGGGCTCGTTTCCACGAGCCTGCAGCAGGACTACCGGGTGGGCGGCTCCGCGAAGATGGTGGTCGTCTCCGGCTTCTTCGATTCCATCGGGGTCTACTCCGATCCCTCCCCCAGGCAGCTCGAGATCGCCCAGGAATGGCTGGAGCTTTTGCACATGGACCATCGCGCCGGCGACACCTTCCGCGAGCTTTCTTACGGCGAACAGAGGCTGGTCCTCTTGGCGCGGGCGATGGTGAAGCAGCCTGACCTGTTGATCCTGGACGAACCGTGCCAGGGGTTGGACGACGTGAACCGGGAGATGGTGCTGAAGCTGGTGGACCACCTGGCGAGGACGGGCAATACGCAGATCCTCTACGTGACCCATCACGCTGAGGACGAGATCCCTTCCATCACCAACGGCATGGAGCTGGTGCCGGCGCCTGGCGGGGGATCGACCGCTTCGATCAGCTAAACCAGGCGTCTAGTAGCTCCGCCACAGCTCCAACCCGCTGTACGCCCTCTGGAAACCGAAGGCGAGCAGCGCCGCCGCGTACCTCGAATCGCCCGCCGGCTCCCCGTTGATCCGCTCCACCGCGATGCTTTTTCGGGGGTTGAAGTCTCGGCTCAACAGCACCTTGAAAAAGGAGAGATAGTCGAATAGTTGCGGGTGGTCCGGCGGCACCTTGAACTCCAGCTCCTTGCCGAAGCGCCGGGAGATGAGCGCGAGCCCGGTGCCGTGGTAGACCAGGTGGGTCGACGGGAGGCGTGGGGGAAGCTCCTCGCGCACCCCCTCCAACCCGCTGCCGCAAAGCGAGACGGGATCGGCGGCGTTGATCCAGTAAATCCGTTCCTCGTCAATCCCCGCCTCCAGCTTCCGGTAGGCTTCGTGCGAGACGAACTGCAGCCCCGGTATCCCGTTGAAGAAGTTCCCCGACATCACCTCCCCGGACATCTCCATGATGCGCAGCGACCGGAACAGCCGCCCCCATTGCAGCGGGGGGAGTTCCCTCAGCAGCAGTTCCCTGAAGAGGATCCCGTAGCGCCCCAGCAGCAGCCTGACCCGGTCCTTGTTCCTCTCCTCCAGCTCCAGCACGTCCTGCTCCCCCTCCGGGCGCGGCAGCAGGTACCAGCTTCCCGCTCCCTCCTGCGCGCGGCCCCAGCGGCTCCCCGGGACCCTGTGCAGATGCCTCCCCTGACCCGGTTCCGGCTCGCGCCGCTCGAACCGGTTCAAGATCCCCTTTCTCACCGAAGCGAAGGAATCGTTGCTCAACTCCCCACTCCAGGCCCCCTTCCAAAGCTCCTCCGTCGCCTGCGCCGCCGAGAGGCCGGAACTGGAGCAAATGGCGAAGAGGCTGTAGTGCCCCCTTGGGTCGCGTATCAGCCTCGCGGCGGCATCTGCATCGGCAATAACCGATTCATCCTCCGCTTCTTCATCCTGTTGCGGCCCTGAAGGTTCCGGCCGGAAAAGGTCGAGATCCTCCGGAAAGGCGAAGGAGAGCTTCCTCTTGCCGCAGCCGAACCAGAGGAGGTCGCTTCCCTGCATGGCGCTGTCCAGCCAGGCGCCGAAGTAGGGCTGCAGGCGCGCAGGCAGCACCTCTTCCTCCCAAAGCTGCGCCGCAAGCGGAACCCCCAGCAACTGCTCCAGCCTCTCCCGGAGATCGTCGGGAGATGATCCGGGTGGGGCGATCCCCTGGAAGCAGGCGAGAAAGAGCGGCAAGTAGGGAAGCTCCAGCGCCTCGAAGGGAGGCTTCCTCGACCTCCTGAGCATCCGCAGCAGCGCTTCCAGGTTCGCCGCATCGCAGATCTCGGGAGCGGTGCTCGTCTCGCCCAACTGGTCCACCAGCACCTGCCCCTCTTCTTCGAGTGAATGCAGGGGCTCCCGGAGCTGTTCGTCCCCGAGCCCCAACATCCGCTGCAAGTTGGCAAGCTCCACCGGCCCGTGGTAGGCGAGCCACCTCCCGATCAGCTTCACGTCGGGCGGCTCTTCCTCCTCTGCTTCCACCCGGCTGGCTCCCCGTTCGGCCAGCGTCTCCGCCGCCCCCTGCAGCCGTTCCCGCAGCCCCTCCTGGTCCACCAGGGGCGACAGGGCGATCTCCTGCCAGTTGAGCGACAGCCCCCGCGCTATCTCCGGGAGCATCTCCACCGAGGCGACGAGCGGGACCGAGCCTCCCGGCAGCCCCAGCACCACCACCCGTTCCGCCAACTGCGGCAGGAGCTCCGCAGGCGCGACGCCGGAGTCGCGCTGCACGGCCTCCAGAAGCTCCAGCCACTCCGTTTGCGGGGTCAGCAGGCGCTCCTTCACCCAGTCCGCCAGTTCACGCGCGCTATCGGGGGCGTAGCCTGGGGCGGTCCGCTGCCTTTTCGCCTCGAAGAGCCGGATCAACTCGGCAGGGAGGCGGGGGCGCAGGTGGGAGGCGAAGACCAGTTCCTTTAAAAGGTCCTGCCCGAGCGCCGATTTGCCCAGGCCCGCCGGCGTGTCGTCCTCATAGACGTACTTGTTGGTCTGCAGCCAGATCAGCCCCTGTGCGAAGGGGGAGGCGGTCGTGGTCTTCACCTTGGTGATCCTGATGCTTCCGTCCTGGATCTCCTCCAGGAGCAGTCTCAGGTTCGTGAGATCGAACTCGTCCTGGAGGCAGGAGCGCCAGGTCTCCAGGAGCACCGGGAAGTCGCGGTACCTGGCAGTCGAGGCGAAGAGCTTCTTGGAACGGAGTCGGTTCAACCAAAGCGGCATCCTTCTCTTGAAGTTGCTGCGCGAAAGGAGCAGGGCGCGACCGGCATTCTCCCGGAAGCGGGCGCCGAAATAGCCGGTAGTTTCCAGCGTGCCGCGCAATAGGGCCTCGATCCGCTCGGGCTCCACCAGCCGCAGGATCCGGCCCGGGGCGTCCAGTTCGTGGGGGAGCAGGAGCGCTATGCCGTCGTTGTTGTAAAAAGCCTGCAGCGGGTAGCCGAAATGCTCTTCCCAGGCGGCGCAAAGTGCGAAGGTGAAGGGGCGGTTGATGCTGTTTCCCCAAAGGGTATGCAGGATGACCTGCTGCGTTTCGGCGCCCCCCAGCGGGTCGTGGTACTGCTCGACGAGCAGGTGGTGGCGGTGGGGGAGGTCCGCCCCGGTCGCCTCCCGCTGCCGCTTGAGGTAGCTCTCCAGTGACTGCGCCGCAGGCTCGTCCATGAAGTGGCGCCGCACCAGTTCCTCGACCAGCCCCTTGCTTGAGAGCCGCCCGTTGCTGTACTCCAGGAACGACGCGATCTTCTCCGAGTAGAAGAAATCGCGGTCAAGCTCTTCCGCACGCCAAAAAGGGATGATCTGCTGCGACTTCCTGGCCGGGACCACCAGCACCGTGCTGTGGGTCACATCCGTTATCTGCCAGACCTGCGCCCCCAGCGCGAAACTGTCCCCGATCCTCCGTTCCCAGACGAACTCCTCGTCCAGCTCCCCGATCTTCGCGCCGCTCTCTTTCAGCCGCAGCTCGAAGTACCCACGCTCCGGGATGGTCCCCCCCTCCATGAATACGAGCATGGAAAGCGCGGGTCTAGTGGAGATGGTCCCCTCCAGGCGGTCCACCGTCGCCCTGGGGCGCAGTTCCGGGACCCGGGAATCGGCGTACCTCCCCTCCAGCATCCCGATGACGAGATCGAACTGTTGCCGGGAAAGGTTCCGGTACGGGTAGCAACCTTTCAGGAAGTCGTAGAGATCGTCCAGCTGCCAGGTTTCGGGGAGAGCCATGGAGAGGACGATCTGGGCCAGCAGGTCGAGGGGGGTCTCCACCGGGCGGATCTCCTCGATCTCCCCATCGGCGATGGCGCGAGCGATGACCGCCGCCGAGACGAAGTCCATGCCGTAGGTGGGAAAGAGCATCCCCGAGCTCACCTCGCCGACGCCATGACCGGAGCGGCCGATACGCTGGATCGCCGAGGAGATGGAGCGGGGCGTCTGGATCAGTACCACGCTGTCCAGCCGCCCGATGTCGATGCCGAGCTCCAGCGAGTTCGTTGCCACGATCGCCTTCAGCTCCCCGCGCTTGAGCCGCTCCTCGACGGCGAGGCGGATCTCGCGGGACAGCGAGCCGTGGTGGGAATAGGCGAGCTCTTCCCCGGAGAGCTCGTTGATCAGGCGGGTCACCTTTTCCGTGGTGCGCCTGCTGTTGGCGAAGAAGAGGGTGGAGCGGTGCTCTGCGATGATCTGGGCGAACCGGGCCGAGAGCGCGGGCCAGAACTCGTCCGCAGCGCGCTGATCGCCGGCCTCCTCGGGTGCGCTGATGGTGAGGCTGAAACGCTTGGCGCGGTCGCCCCTGACGATGGAGACCGGCCGGGGGAGATGCTCCCTTCCGGCTTGCGTGAGCCCCCCAACGAAATCCGCCACCGTTTCCAGCGGCCTTACCGTGGCCGAAAGCGCGATGCGCTGGAACTCGCCGCTTAGAAGCACCAGCCTTTCCACCGCCGTGATCAGGTGCGTCCCGCGCTTGCTCCCGGCGACGGCGTGGATTTCGTCCAGGATGATGGTGGCGACGCCGGTGAGCGTCACCCTGCTTCCCTTCGAGGTGAGGAGGATGTTGAGGCTTTCGGGAGTGGTGATCAGGATCTCAGGAGGATGGCGCAGCATGCGTCTGCGCTCGTCGCCCGGGGTGTCCCCGCTGCGGGTCTGCACGCCGATCTCTGGGAAGGGGACGCCGTTCCGGGCAAAGTAATCGCGCAGCTCGGAAAGCGGCGCGATCAGGTTGCGGCGCACGTCGTTGTTCAAAGCCTTCAGAGGGGAGACGTAGAGCACCCTGGTTTCCCCGCGCTCCCAGGCCCCGGTCGCCAGCTGGTTGATGGCCCACAGAAATGCGGCCAGCGTCTTGCCGCTTCCGGTCGGCGCAGTCACCAGAACGTGCCGCTCTTGCATCACCTCGCTCCAGGCACGCGACTGTACCAGTGTCGGTTCCCCCAGGGTCTCCCTGAACCAGCCGGCTATCAGCGGGTGGAAATATTTAAGGACGTCTTCGGACATAGCTATGACTTTAGGACAAGCCCGGAGTTATTCAAGCGTCGGCGGAGGATCGTCCAAATTTTGCTTGAGCGGCGCTGACTCCGGCCGATAGATTCAAGAGCCTCAAGCCGTATCCGGGATATGTGTGCTGGTGAGGATGAAGACATAGCGCTTGCGTGTGACAG
Organism: Citrifermentans bremense; assembly: GCF_014218275.1. Lineage (NCBI taxonomy): Bacteria > Pseudomonadati > Thermodesulfobacteriota > Desulfuromonadia > Geobacterales > Geobacteraceae > Citrifermentans > Citrifermentans bremense. The sequence continues at coordinate 2,963,548 of NZ_AP023213.1, read as the reverse complement.
AAGGACGGCTGCTTTTAAAGACATAGTGGGTGGGGATTGTCATTTCCAAGAAATAAAATAGTTGTCTTTAACCAGCACTAAGTGATATTTACACTGCGGCGACCTATATCCGGTTTTGCCTTATCCATCAGTTGCACGTGCTGCTCCTGGCGGGCCTGGATTCTGATACTGGAGGTTTTGTTTGATGTACGGAGGGAGGAACATCTTGAGACATCTCTTCACGGCTAAAGCGGCGGCCGCCATCGGCGTACTGTCGCTTTTCGCGCTCTGCGTCGACAGCGCCTGCGCGCAGGACAACTGCTATAACGGCGAGGGTAGTGCCGCCGTCGTCAACAACGATGTCGCCTCGGCGAAGCTGGAAGCGACGGCGCGTGCCCGATGGGCCGCCCTGGAGAGCGCCGTCGGGGTCGAGGTCCGCGCCGAAAGTGTGGTGGAAAACTCGGCCCTTCTGGACGACCTGGTCAGCGTGCATGCCAAAGGGACCATCACCTCGTACAAGGTGATAAAGGAGCACAAGGAGCCCGCGCTCTACCACGTCACGGTGAACGCCTGCGTCGAGCCGTCCAAGGCCGCCGAGGCCTTGGCCTCGCTTGCCCTGAACAATTCGGTGGCGGTCTTTCTTCCCGCCCGGAAGCCGCGGGTGCTTCTGGAGTCCGAGTCGAACGCAAAGGTGAGCGACAGGCGCGGAACGCTGGTGAAGGCGAAGGTCGCGAACCATAGGGTCGAGGACGAGCACGAGGAGAGCAACATCGTCTCCGAGAGCCTGATCGAGAAGCTGGTGGAGCAGGGGTACACGGTGACGGACATGGCCCCCGCCGATGTACTCGACGCGGAGGCGGTCGACAAGGCGATCAAGAGCGGCAACTTCATGACCATGCGCAGCCTGTTCGGCAAGTACCTGAGCAACCTGCTCCTGATCGGCAAGGTGGACTACACCGTCTCGCAGAAGAAGGGGGAAGAGATCGGCTACGGCATTGAGGCCCCCTTCAACCGGGTGACGGTCCGGCTGACCTACCGCCTGCTGACCCGTGACCGTGACTCCGGAAGGCTCCTCATTGTCGGCGCTGGGAGCTCCGAGGCCAAGGGGACCGCGGCAAGCCTCGAGGATGCGGCCGCCAAGGGGATGCAGAGCCTGTCGGAGAAGGCGATGCCGGGGGTGCTGGAGAAATTCGCCAAGCAGATCAAGGGGGTATCGCGCAAGATCACGGTGAAGGTGGACGGCTTCGACGGCCTCGACGGCACCTTCGACGTGAAGCAGGCGATCAACGGCGCGGCCTGGGTCAGCGAGGTGCAGGCGACAGGCGTGAACGAGTTCCTGGTGAGCTATCCCGAGAACTCCATCTACCTGGCCAACAGCCTGAGCCGCAACCCCAAGTTGAAGCTGGAGAGCTATGCCCCTTATCTCATCAAGTTGAGCTACCGGAAATAGTTCATTAATCGCAGCCGGCGCTTTACCCGCTGTCGGCTGAAGCATAAGACGGTAAAGATATTTACATTTCTCACGGTTAATGATAAAAAATTCTCGCTGTTAATGCTACGCCCGCGGATACCGGCATGCAACTGTTCAAGCCCCGTAGTTTCTTCGCAGAGCGACCCCCCTCAGAGCACCCTGAGGGGGGCGCCTACGCGCGGCTGATAACGGACAACCTTGGCTACATCGAGAAGCAGTGCCGCCGGGCTGTGCTGCAGTCGATGACCGGCGCCGGGGGGGACGGTTTCACGGCGGGAAGCGACGACGGGCTGGACCTGGAAAACCAGAGCGACGAGCTTCTGAACGAGGTGCTGGACCGGCTCAGGGAGGACGACTTCAAGGCCCTGCGCGAGTTCAAGGGGAAGGCAAAACTCACCACCTACCTCACCACCATCGTGGCGAACCTGGTGATAGACCTGGTGCGGCAAAAGAAAGGGCGCAGCCGGGCCCGAGAGCGCGCCAGGGAGCTGGGAGAGGTGGCGGAGCGTCTCTACGAACTCGTCTACCACAGGGGATGCACGCTTTCGCAGGCGCACAGCCACCTGGAGGTCGACCACGGCATAAGGGAGCCGCTCGAGGCACTTCAGGGGATGCTGGAGAAGATTCGGGGACGCGGCGCGAGGTCGCAGATGCTGCTCGCCTCCGACCCGGAGGAAGTATGGCTGGTGCCGGGAACCAGGGTGGCGGTCGACGATGAGGTCGAGTTCGTGGTGCCGGACCCGCGCAAGGACGCCGAGGCGGTATTGATCGAAACCCAGCGGGAGAGTGGTGCGCGGCAGGCGGTGCAGGATCTCCTGGCTGGGCTGGATGGCGAGGAGAGGTTTCTTTTGCGGCTTCGTTTCCCTACCGACGGCAGCACTCCCATGTCCTTCAAGGAGATAGGGAAACTGGTCGGGGCCACCGAGAACGGAGTCGATGCCCGGATCCGCAGGATCCTGGTCCGTTTTCGCGAATCGCTTCTGCGCCGGGGTCTCACCCTCAAGGACCTAGTCTGAGCTTTATTTTTTTGCAGGAAAAACAACCGTTGTCCGTCACATGGGAAGAGATCGGATTTCTTTGCCGCGGCGACTCCCGCGGCTGACCAGGTGGAATTGGCGGCGACTATGAAAAAGGATGATTCCGCATTAGGAAAGGCGCTAACCAGGGGCTTGACCGACGCCGAGCCGGCAGAAGGATGCCCGGCGCTGGAAACGGCGGCAGGGCTCGTGGACGGGTCGCTTTCCAGCCAGGAGCGCGACCGGTTGCTGGGGCATCTGGCCTCTTGCGACCACTGCCGCGAACTGTTCATCGCGGCTTCACAACTTTCCGAGGCACCGGCGCAGCAGAAGCGGCACCGGTTGCTGTTTCCCTCCGCCCTTGCCGTCGCTGCGGTGCTGGTGATCGCGGTTACGCTCCAGTTGCGGACGGTTGAACCGGACCGGGGGATGGTAGCGCGCTCCGATCAAGCGGCTTCCCCGCAAACGGCGGCTTCCGCCGGGCGAAACGGCGACCCTCCCCCCGCGAAGGAGATGGCGCAGCTCCCCGATGCCAATACGGAACGGTTGCCGGCAAGGGAACAGATCGCGTCTGCCGCCGCCCAACGCAGAACCGGCGGAGTCCCCCAGGGAAACGCACCCGACGGCGCACGGCTGGCCCGGCTGCTGATGGCGAAGGGGGACCCCGCCCAGTTGGCCTCCCTTTCCATGGCCCAGGACAAGAACTTCGGCTTCGCCACCTCGGCGGACGCAAGCAGCGTTGCCTTTCGCATCGGGGTAAGCCTGATGAACCTGGAGGTGGAACTCATCGCCGGCGACGGCGACCGCGCCCAGGCGCAGGCAGCGCGTCTGGCGCCGCTTCTGGAGTCGCTGGCGGGAAACCCGGATCGCTCCCCTCTGGAGTGGGTGGTGGCGCAGCTGGAGCGGGGAGCCGATCCCTCGACGCTCGCCGGGGCAAGCGGGCAACTGGAGAGGCTGGTTCCCACGGAACAGCTCCCGTTCGCGCGCCTCGGCGCCTGGGCTCAAGGGGCGAGGCTTGCGGCGAAGACGGGAAACCGCGATTACCTCGCCGCCGGCGTCCCGCGCTATTTCGGAAACAAGGTCGCCGACCAGGGGGTTCCTGTACCTGCAGTCCTGGCACTGAAGGAGCTGGACCAGAGGCTCAAGCGGCCGGGAAACCTCGACCTGGAGCTGGTGGAAAAGGAGCTGCTCGTCCTGCTGCAGGCTTTTTAGCCCGTCCCATGCAGCGTGGCAGGCATTCAGGTTGACTATGAAGGAGAGGGTTATGAGAAGGTTCCTTACCATCGCCGGCGTTTTTTTTCTGCTGACCCTCACCCTGGTCCAGGCCGGGATCTGCGCCGCTCCCCTGCAGCTGCTGACCATGGAGGAGGCGGCCCTCCCGGAGGCGAGGAATTTCGGCTTCGCCGCGGCCTTGCGCAGCGACGGGCCGTCCATCACCGCGCGCGACCTGGAGGTCACGGCCGGCGACCGGACTTTCCCGCTTGAGGTCTCCTTCGCCCCCAGGGACGGATCGCAGGTCGACGTCAACACGCTAAAGCTCGAGTGCCTGAAGAGCAGCAACATCGACCTCACCCCACGCATCAAGCCCTACGCCGACAAAGACGGCGTCAAGGTCGACAGCATCTCGCTTCCTCCCGGCTCCTACCGCTTCCGCGTCGCCATCAGCGATTTCAAGGGGCGGTTTTCCGAGAAGGAATTCACCGTCAGGGTCACGGTCAACTACTAAAAGGGGGCGCCAGGTGCCTTACTCCGCATCGGCAACACGACATAAACGGCTCTGGATCGGGCGCTTTACCGCCCTGCTGCCTGCCCTGGTCCTGCTCTTTTCCGCCGCCACCTCCCTTGCCGTGGATTCGCTCCCGACCGACCATCCCAAGTACCAGAAGGTGAAGGCGATCTACGACAGCGTGGCCCGCGCTTTCGGCGACGGCAGGGTTCCCCCGCGACTGATCGTCTCCCCCGTCGGTGCCTCAAGCCGCAACGCGGTCGCCTGGTCCGACCCCGGCACCGAAGGGGCCATCGGCCTGGACGCCGACAGCGGTCCCCTGCAGGCGGGTTACATCGCCATCGAGGAGAAAATCTTCGATCTCTTCGCCTCGCTGGGAGACGACCAGGAGAGCGCCATCGCTTTCCTGCTCGGGCACGAGCTGACCCATTACTACATGCGCCACGGCTGGGTGGGGGATTTCGGCAACTCGTTCGCCTCGCTGGAGGTGGGACGCAAGATGATCAAGGCGGCAAGCTACGAGGACGTGATCAAGAGGGAGACCGAGGCGGACTACTTCGGCGGCTTTTACGGCCACCTTGCCGGTTACGACACGCTCGGCGTCGCCCCCCGGGCCATAGAGCTCATCTACGCCTCCTACAAGCTCCCCAGCAAGCTTCCCAACTACCCCACCCGCGCCGAACGCGAGGCGATTGCGGAGCGCGCCGAGGCGAACCTGCGCAAGCTGGTTCCGGTGTTCGAGGCGGGGAACCGGCTGCTGCTCCTGGAAAAATACGAAGCGGCTGGGCGCCTGTTCGAGCACCTTGCGCACACCTTCCCGAGCCGCGAGATGTTCAACAACGCCGGGGTCGCCTACGCCTCCGAGGCGCTGCGCCTGTTCCGTCCCGGCGCCCTGAAATTCGGCTACCCCTTCGAGTTCGACGCCGAGACGAGGCTCAAGGCGAAGGGGCAAAGGGCGAAGGGACTCCCGGACGAATTTGCAGAGCGCCGCAACCGCCTGCTGCAAAAGGGAGCGGACAACTTCGACAAGGCGATCCAGCGCGACCGCGGCTACGCCGCAGCCTACGTGAACCTTGCCGCCGTGGACACGCTGATCGGGGACCGCGACAACGCCATCATCCTCGCCAACAAGGCGATGGAGATGGCGCGCAGAAACAACGAGACGATCACGCTGGCCAACGCGCTCGTGGTGCGAGGCATCGCCTACGCCGAGGGGGGTAACAAGGAGAAGGCCATGGTGGACATGGCCGCCGCCCGCAACCTCGGGAGCGGCACCGCCGCCTTCAACCTGGCCCAGTTGCAGGACGAAAAGGGTGCGGCTCCCAAGATCCTCGGCGGGAGCGAGGCAAGCGGGGCCGAGACCATCGCCCGGATCAGCCCTCGGGACGACTTCGTCAAGAGCAAGGAGGTCGCCACCTTCTCCCTTAAGGGGGTGGACAAGGAGGAACCGACCATCACCGTGTATTCCCGCCAGGGAAGCGGCTGGGAGGACATGCTCATCTCTGTTGACGGTCAGCTGGTCCGCCTCGTTTCCGCCGGGAAAGGGTACGCAGAGAAGAGCTCCCGCGGGATCGGGGTGGGGAGCAGTTCAGAGGAGCTCGCTGCGAAATACGGAGAGCCCTCCCGGATGGTCACCTCCCGGCAGGGGACCTACTACCTGTACCAGAAGGGGGAGATGATCTTCGCCGCCGATCCGCAGGGGCGGGTGACCGGCTGGATGATCTACACGGTGCAGTAAGGAAAAACATCGAGGGAAATATCGGGCCTGTCCGTCTCATGATGTCGGGCAGGTTTTCCTGCTTTGCTTGAGTGGCCGTTAAAGCCGCAAAGCTTATGCCAGAAGCACATGGAGGCTGACGATGATGAAAAAAACGCTGTTCATGCTTTTCGCGCTGGTTGCCGTCCTGGCGACGGTGACGGGATGCGCCGGTCCGCAGGTGCGCAGCCTTTCGCCCGAGGATAACCCCGAGCACCACTACCTCGCTGGGATGAAGGCCCTGGAAAGCGGCGGCTTGACTGTCGCCGCGGAGAAGTTCGACCGCGCGGTCTACCTCGACGAGAAGTTCTCCAAGGCGTACGCGGGGCTTGCCATAGTCTCGGCCGAAAAGGTGAAGGCGCAGGCCGATCCCAAGTTCAAGGCGGTGGAGCTGGAACGTGCCTTTGCCAACTTGGAGAAGGCCAAGAAGTTTGCGGACCGCCCCGAGGAGGAATTCGACTACTACGCCGCGAAGGTCCGGGTGCACACCCTGGTCAAGGACGAGAACTGGCTGAAGCAGGCCGAGGAAGCCTTCCGCAGCGGGAGCGAGCTGAAGCTCGACGAGCGGGCGCTCACCTATTACCAGGGGGGCGAGGCGCTCATCTACTACATGGGGGTCGCCTACCTCGACGGCCTCGAGTTCCAGAAGGCGCGCGACCGCTTCGCCGATGTCTTGAACGCCCGCCGCGAAGGGAAGTGGCACGAGAAGGCCGACCGCGCCTGGAAGAAAGCGGACCGCATCGTGCGCGCCATGGCGGGTATCACCGTAGGCGAGGTGGGCAAGAAGATAGCGGCGCAGGATGCCGTCACCCGTGCCGACCTGGCCGCGCTCCTCGTGGACGAACTGAAGCTGGACCAGCTTTTTGCCGGGAGGATCCCGGTTGCCTCGCAGCTCGCGAAGATGAAGCCTGAGTTCACCCCCGCGGATGTCCTGAACCACCCCTTCAAGGAAGAGGTGCTCACCATGATGAAGTGGAAGGTGCGCGGCATGGAGCCCAAGTTCGACGAGACCACCAAGGCGCAGCTCTTCAAGCCCGCCGACAGCGTGAGCCGCGGCGAGATGGCCTTCATCCTGGAGGACGTGCTGATCAAGCTGACCGGCGACGAGAAGCTCGCTTCCGCCTACTTCGGGCAGGAGAAGTCGCCGTTTCCCGACGTCCGGAGCACCTCCCCCTTCTACAACGCGGTGATCAACATGACCACCCGCGGCATCATGGAGGGTGAGCTCTCCGGGGAATTCCGCCTGAACGACCCGGTGGACGGCGCCGACGCACTCCTGGCCATCCGTGTGCTGAACCAGAAGAGGAACATCTACTAACAACCGGGTCGCCGGTCAACATTTCAAATTCAATAACGGAGGGAATCATGAAGAGACTTCTTGTTGGGGCGTTGCTGGTGGCAGGGATGGTGGGCGGAGCCTACGCCGAGGACGACATGTCCATCCAGTTGGACGACACCTTCGTCAAGGCCAAGACCTGGCTCAGCCAGCAAAACCTCACCCTGACCGGCAGCCCGTCGGGCAGGGACGACAACGCCGCCTTCAGCCAGGAGAGCATCCTGTTCTACGGCGAGGCCGCCGCCAACGCCAACCCGAACCTGAGCCAGGCGCAGAGGGAGATGGGGGCGAAACGCGCCGCCGTCGTCACCGCACAGCGAGCCGTTGCCGAGTACCTGAACGGCTTCGCCCTTGTCGGCGATACCCTGGTGAAGGACGGGGTGCTCGAAAGCGACCTGATCAGGAGCGCCGTGACCGGGACCGTCAAAGGGGTCCAGATCGTGGTGCAGGAGTACAGCAAGGAGACGGACACCGCGGTCGCCATCGTCAAGGTCGGCATGCACGGCCCCAAAGGTTTCGCCTCCTCCATGTACGAGAAGATGTTCAAGGACCCGGAGCTTAAAAGCAGCCTGACCGAGGTGGACGGCAAGCCCGCGCCGAAGTTCAAGGCGAAGGTCGAGCGCCTGCCGGAGAGCTACGACGGTCTGATCGTCGACGCCACCGAGCAGAACTTCAGGCCGGCACTGATCAACCGCATCTTCAGCGCCAAGAACGAGCTCCTCTACGACCCGTCCAAGGTGAGCCAGAAGGTCCTGGTCGAGCAGGGTTGCGGCGAGTACACCAACAGCGTGGAGAAAGCTAAAGCCGCACTCGAGGCGCGCGGCATCAAGAACCCGCTGGTCGTTAAGGCAAGCGGCACCGTCAGCGCCGCCGACCTGCAGGTCACCGACGAGGACGCGGTAACCATCTTCTCCGCCAACCAGAAAGGGAACTTCCTGGCCGGCGCCAAGGTGGCCTTCGTACTGAAGTAGAGCGGCAACGGCGGTTTCAGGCCGTGATGACAACGCGTAAAACAGGGATGAAGGGGGTAGGGGATGATGGCGGCTCTGTCGTTGTCCCCGATCCCCGCATCCCTGTAGCTGTTTAAGCTATGCGCGAGATTCAGGTAGGAGAGCTCATGCTGCAAAAAGGACTGTTGTTGGCGCTTTTGATCCTGGTTACGGCGGTCCCCTGCCGGGCTAAGACGCTCGTCGTCGCGGGGAAGATCTCCAGCGAGGTCACGGTGACCCAGCAGGTCACCTTCGGCGTCGAGGAAAAGCTCTCCGAGCTCATCTACCGCTTCCCGCTACCGGCGGCGATCAAGGTGGCGAGCCTCAACCAGCGCCTCACCGACCATCGCCTCAAGTTCGACCCTCAGCCCGACTCCGTCAAGGACGAGACCGACGATTACGGCAACAGCTACAAGGTGGTCACCTGGCGCAAGCTCGCGGGAGACGCTCGCGCCACCATCGTCTACACCACCGCCATAGACGCTACGCTAGCGCCGGTCAAGACGCGCGCGCCCTTTCCTGTCGGCCAGGTCCCGGAGGACGTCCGGCTCTTCCTGAAACCGACCAAACAGGTGCAGGCGACGGACCCCGAAGTGGTGAAAAAGGCGGCGGAGCTTACCGCCGACGCCGCCAACCAGGGCGAAGCGGTGGATGCCGTCATCAACTTCGTCACCGACCATATCCGCTACGAGACCCCTCCCAAGTCCTACGACGCCCTCTACGGCCTCTCCACCGGCACCGGCAACTGCCAGAACTACGCGCACCTGGCCTGCGCCCTGTTGCGCGCCTCCGGGATCCCCGCGCGCGTCGCCGTAGGGCTGACCCTCAAGGACAAGTGGAAGATCCCGCTGGACAACCGCGGCTCTTCGCTGGTGCAGGGGATGGGGGAGGGGCTGCACGCCTGGATCGAGGTCTGGTTCCCCGGGCTCGGCTGGCTTCCCTGCGACCCGCAGCAGTCCAAGCAGTTCACCTCCACGCGCCACATAAAATACGCCCATGGTCTGGAATGCGGCGAGATCGGAACCTCCTGGCGGGCGGCCCCGGTGCTGCCGCGCTATAGCGCCTCGATCAGCAGCAACTACAGCCGCGATCTCGTCGACCTGAACCTGAAAGGCTCCGGGAGCGAGCCGCGCGGCTACATGGCGAGCTTCGAGATGATCGCCGCGGCCCCGGAGGTCGCTGTGCTCACGGCGCCTGCACCGCTCCCCGTGCCTGTGGCGCTCCCGGTCCCCGTCCCCTCACTGCCGTCCTTGCCGAAGCCGGAACCGAAGCGCGAGGGTAAGCAGACGCCCAGGCCTGAACCTAAACCGGAACCTAAACCCGAACCAAAACTGGAACCGAAGCCGGAACCGAAACTGGAACCGAAGCCGGAACCGAAGCCGGAACCGAAACTCCCGTCGAAGCCTGTGGCGAAGCCGAAACTTCCGCCCAAGCCGGCACCAAAGGCGCCTGTCAAAGAGGCGAAGAGCGAGCTCCCGAAACCCGAGCCGCAGCCCGCGCCGCTCCCGAAGCTTGAGCCGAAGCCTCTGGAAAAGGAACCGGCCCCGGCACCTGCTAAACCGGCGCCGAAGCCGAAGAAGAAAAAACCGAGCGGGCCGCCGCCGGTCGAGCCTGACGCAGCCGGAAGGGTGATCTTCGGCAACACGCACTTCCCTGCCAACCTCGACTTCTACACCAACAGCGGCAATCGCGGCGAGGCTTCCCTGGAGCGGGAAACGGCGGAATACGCCACCTCCACCAGCGTCTACGCCCAGGCCTTTGTGCTGGATAGGCCGCTCAGGTTGGAACAGGTCTCGCTCGCCATGAGGAAGTTCGGCGGCGACGGCACCGTGTACCTCGACATCGTGGCCGACGAAGATGGGAAGCCCGGGTTGACCCGCGGGGTCCGCTCCCGGCCGGTCTACCTGGAGAACGTCAAACGCCTTCCCGGCTACGGCTGGCTCGATTTCGCCGTCGCGCCCGATGCCGAAACCTTCCCGCCGGGGAAATACTGGGTGGTGCTGCGCCGCTCCGGCGAGGCGATACTCAACTGGTACTACACCCCGGGCAAGCCCTACAGCGGGCCCGACGACACCCGCTCCACCGCGCGCGGCTGGCAGTGGGAGGATATCCTGACCTACGACTTCGTCTTCAAGGTGACGGGGCGGGTGCCGCGCTGAGGCGCGAGCCCCCGGTTATGCAGCAAAGAGACTGGAGATACATGATGAGCCGAAGGTTCCTATCCGCGCTTTTTTCGCTCTGTCTGGCCTGGCAGATGGCGGCAACCCTGGCCTTTGCCGCGGCCCCGCCGCGCGAACCGATGCTCCGCATCGAGACCGGTATGCACACGGCGATGGTGAAGGCCATCTCGATCGACGCGGCAGGGCACTGGATGGCGACAGCATCAGAGGACAAGACGGTGCGGGTCTGGGATCTCGCCGCGAAGGTGGAGGGGAGTTCCGACCCCGCCCCGGTTCGCATCCTGCGCCCTCACATCGGCCCGGGGAACGAAGGGAAGCTATTCGCGGTCGCCATCTCCCCCGATGGCGGCACCATCGCCTGCGGCGGCTGGACCGGGTGGGATTGGCAGAAAAAGGGGAGCGTCTACTTCTATAGCCGCGCCACCGGAAAGGTGGTGAAGCGGCTGGACGGCTTCCCCAACGTGATCAAGGCGCTTAGGTACTCTCCCGACGGCAGGCGCATCGCCGTGGCGCTCGGCGCCGGCAAGGGGGTCTACCAGCTGCGCGTCTCCGACTGGAAACTGGCCGGGGCGGACCGCGCTTACGGCAACGATTGCTACGGCCTCGAATTCGACGCCGCGGGGAGGCTGGCTACGGCTTCCTGGGACGGGTTCGTGCGCCTTTATGACGACAGGATGCAGCTCTTGGCCAAGGAGAAAGCCCCCAACGGTGAGCTCCCCTACTCGATAGCCTTCACCGCCGACGGCGGGAAGCTTGCCGTCGGCTGCGACGATTCCCGAAAGGTCGCCGTCCTCTCCGGGAGTGACCTGACCCCCCTCTACACGGCTCCAGGCGGCGCCGACAGCGGCAGCCTCTTCAGCGTCGCCTGGTCCGCAGACGGCACGACGCTCTACGCCGCGGGGAGCCACAGGTCGGGTGACAAGTACCTGCTGCGCCGCTGGGAAGAGGGGGGGAAGGGAGAATTCTCCGACCTTCCCATAGCAGACGGAAACGTGATGCAGCTCGCCTCTCTCCCGGGCGGGGCCCTGGCCTATGCGGCAGCCGGGCCTGAGATCGGTGTGACCGAACCCGGTAAGGCCCCCTCGTTCCACCGCGCCCCCGGCATCGTCGACCATCGCGGCGGCAACCTCCTGGTCTCTGCCGACGGCTCCTCCATCGGATTCGGCTATGGCCCCGGCGCCAAGCCGGGCGCCGTTTTCGCCCTGGGGGACCGATCCCTCAGGCTGGGGGGGGACGACGACGGGCTTTACGGTGCGCTATTGGAAACGCCCGAGCTGCGGGTGACCGGATGGCGCAACGGGACCACGCCGCTTTTGAACGGCCTGCCGCTCCGGATGGAGCCGCACGAGGCGTCGCGCAGCCTCGCCCTCGGTCACGACCGCAAGCTCTTTTTGCTCGGCACCGACTGGAACCTGCGCTGCTTCGACCGGCTGGGGAAGGAGCGCTGGCACCGCGCGGCGCCTGCCATCGTCTGGCAGGTGAACGTGTCCGCCAACGGCAAGGTGGCCGTCGCCGCCTTAGGGGACGGGACCATCCGCTGGTACCGCATGAGCGACGGCAAGGAACTTCTCGCCTTCTTTCCGCACGCGGACAAAAAGCGCTGGGTGCTCTGGACGCCGTCGGGGTACTACGACGCTTCCGTGGGGGGGGAGGAGCTTGCGGGGTGGCACCTGAACAGCGACACCGCGCAAGGCGCCGACTTCTTCCCCGTCTCCCGCTTCCGCTTGGTCTTTTGCCGCCCCGACGTCATCAACCGGCTCTTAGCCAAGTGGGATGATGCGGAAGCCGGCAAGGGCACTGGGGAGGAAACGCTCCTGTCGCTCCTCCCGCCGGTGGTGAGCATCACCTCGCCCCAGGACAAGGGGGTGGTCGAACAGGGGGAGGTGACCGTCGACTTCACCGTGCGCTCCCCCTCCGGCGAGGCCGTGACCGGTGTGAAGGTCCTGGTGAACGGGCGCCCCGTCTCCTTCAAGTGGCAGGGGACCGGCCTGCCGCTCAACCAGGGCGAGCGCCGCAAAGTCACCTTTGCGCTCCCTGCCGGGGAAAGCGAGGTCGCCGTCATCGCCGAGAACAGGCACGCAGCCAGCGAACCGGCAACGATAAGTGTGTCGCGCACGGCGCAGGAACCCGAGCCCGAGGTGATATCGCTCAAGCCGCGGCTTTTCATCCTCTCCATCGGCATCGGGGGCTACCCCGACCCGGAACTCGCCCTCGACTTCGCTGCCAAGGACGCCAAGGACTTCGCCTCCCTCATGCAGCTCCAGAAGGGTGGGCTCTACGGCGATGTCTCGGTAAAGCTCCTGACCGATGCGGCGGCAAACCGCCAGGCCGTGCTGGACGGGCTCAAATGGCTTTCGGGCGAGGCGCGTGAGCGTGACACCGCGATCGTCTTTCTTTCCGGCCACGGCGTCACCGACGCAGGCGGCGCCTACTACTTCCTCCCCGTCGACGGCAAGCCGGGAAAGCTCGGGGAAAGTGCCGTCGTCTTCTCCGAGATCAGGAAAGCCCTGATGTCGCTTCCCGGCAAGGCGGTGCTCTTCGTAGACACCTGCCATGCGGGCGACGTCATGGGCGGCAAGAAGGGGGGGAGCGAGGTCAACGCCGTGGTCAACGACCTCTCCAGCGCCGAGAACGGCGTGGTCGTTTTCGCCTCCTCCACCGGGCGCCAGTACTCCATCGAGGACCCCGCCTGGGGCAACGGCGCCTTCACCAAGGCGCTGGTGGAGGGGATCTCCGGCAAGGCCGACTACACCGGAAAGGGGCGCATCACCGTGGCGAGCCTCGACCTGTGGCTTTCCGAAAGGGTGCAGGAGTTGACCGGCGGAAAGCAGACCCCGACCACGGCGAAGCCCAGGACCGTTCCGGATTTTCCGCTGGCGGTGAAAAAACAGGCCCCCTAGCTGCATATTCCCGACCCCATGAGGGGTCCCAACAAAAGGAGAGATAGATGAAGAAATCCGCACTGTTGATGATGTTGTTCCTGGCGCTGGCGACTGCGTGCAGCTCCGGCGAGGACAAGAGCAAGGAGCTGTTCCAGACCGCACAGTTGGAGGAAAACCAGAACAACATCGAGCACGCCAAGCAGCTCTACAAGGAGATCGTCACCAAGTACCCCAAGAGCAAGCTCGCCAAGCAGGCCCAGGAGAGGCTCGATTCGCTCTAGGCTTTTCCACCTTCGCGCTAGGCGCTACGGTGGACAAGCCACCTTCGCGCTTAAGGGCGCGGAAAGTTGATCCATCCCCCCTCCCCTTGCGGGAGGGGGTTAGGGGTGCCAACGAGGGGGCTTTACCCACCGGAAACCCCGGAAGAACCTTCAGAAAATGTAGAAAAGATCGATTTCCATTCGATGTCGGAGGGATACCTATGCGTACCATCATTTTGTGCTGCCTGATGCTGCTTCTGCCGGCGCTGGCGATAGCCGCACCGGCCGGTGGCGTGACCAAGGCCAAGGGGACGGTCCTCTACAAGTCGGGCCCGGGCGGAAGCTACCGCCCGCTGGCGGCAAAGCAGGTGATCAACGAGGGAGACTGGCTCAAGACCGGCAAGGACGGCTGGATCGAACTGACCCTCTCCGACAACAGCCGCTTCACCATCGCCAACAACTCGGAGCTGGAGATCCAGAGCTACCTGGTCTCGAAGACCAGGAAGACCGGCTCCTTCGGCCTCACCCAGGGCAAACTCCGCGCGTCGGTGATGAAGCTCGCGGGACAGCAGACCGACATCAAGGTGAAAAGCAGCACCGCGGTCGCAGGGGTCAAGGGGACCGAGTTCCTCATGCTGACCCAGGGGCCCGCCAACATCTTCTTCGGCAACGAAGGGACCGTCACGGTCTCGGGTAGCTCGGGCGGGAGCGAGCCGCTTCCGCCCGGCACCATGACGCAGACCACCAGGGGAGCCAAACCGGCCGCTTCCGTGCGCGTCGACCAGGGAACGCCATTGGCCAAGGCGAAGCTCGACTTCGAGGCCGCCACCGGCTCGCTTCCCCCCGCGCAGTGGGGCGAAGCAGACAACCTCGCCAACATCATCGCCCGCTGGAACATCAACCACGGTCACTACCTGGCCGATTCCGGGCGCCACGACGAGGCGCTGCAGGTGTTCCAGATCGCCCTCGACCTGACCACGCTGGCCGACGTCCGCGCGGATGCGAGGCTCGAGCGCGGCAGCGTCTACGGCCGCTTCCTGGATCACCCCGAGGCGGCGCTCGCGGAGTACCTCCTGGTCCTCGAGGAGTACAACAAGATCCCCCAGATGGAGACGGCCCTCTACAGCGCGGGACAGACCCTCTACGACATGGGACGGACCGACCTGGCCAAGGCCCGCTTCAAGCAGTACCTGAACGAGTACCCAGAGGGAAAGCATAGAAGCAGCGTCGAAACGCTCTTGAAAATGCTGGAGCAGTGATGAAGCGAACCCGCATCTTCCTCGCCATAGCGCTCTTGGCGTCCCTTTTCTCCCTGGGGCTTTACCGCAGCCAGTTCGCCTTCATCGAGCAGGTCGACCTGCGGCTGCGCGACGCGAGGTTTCGGGTGCGGGGAGCGGTGGCGCCGGGGCCGGAGGTGGCGGTGGTCGCCGTGGACAACAAGAGCGTGAAGGAGGTGGGGCGCTGGCCTTGGTCCCGCGAGGTCACGGCCCGGCTGATAGAGAACCTCTCCGCCTATGGCGCCAAGGTGATCGCGCTCGACATGGTCTTCTCCGAGCCCCAGGGGGAGGTCCCGGACCGGACCCTGGCGCGGGCGGTGGCGTCTTCTCCGAACCTCGTCATGGGGTACTTCTTCCGCAACGAGATGCAGCAGATCGACCCGCTCGCCCTGGAGCAACTCTCTAACGCCAAGGTGAAGTTCTTGAAACTGGAGGAGGGGGTCACTTCGGTGCCGCTCACCGAATTTGCGAGCCTGGACGCCAATCTCCCCTCTGTGGCGGGCGGCGCCCGCGAGTTCGGCTTTTTCAACCAGATTCCCGATTACGACGGGCTGTTCAGGAAGGCGCCGCTTTTGCTCCTTTACGACGGCGACATCTACCCGTCGCTGGGGCTTTTGGGGCTCAGCCGCTACCTCGACAAGCCGGTCCTGGTCGACGTGGCGCCGTTCGGGGTCCGTTCGGTGGCGGTGGGGGACCTCCCGCTGTCGGTGAACGAGCAGGGGCGCCTGGCTCTCAACTACTACGGGGGGACAGCGAGTTTTCCCACCATCTCCGCGGTGGATGTGATCGAGAAGAAGGTCCCGGCGCAGGCGCTCAAGGGGAAGCTGGTATTTGTCGGCGTGACCGAGACCGGCATCTACGACATGCGCGCCACCCCCTTCGACCCGGCCTTACCCGGGGTCGAGATCCACGCCACCGTCGCGGCAAACGCGCTGGACCACCGTTTCCTGATCCGCGACGGAAGGACGCTGGGGCTGGAGATGGGGTGCATGTTCCTGTTGCCGCTGCTTTTGGCCCTGCTGCTCAACACCACCCCCCGCACCATGGTCGGGCTCGCCTATTTCTCCCTTCTAAGCGGCGGGTACCTGGTCCTCAACTACCTCCTTTTCAAACACGCCTCGCTGGACCTGAGTTTCATCTACCCGCTCTCTCCGGTGATATTCACCTACGTCGGGGCCGAGGCGTACCGAAACCTCGTCATCGAGAAGCGGGGGAGGTACCTGAAGAAGGCGTTCGGCAGCTACGTCTCTCCCGACCTCGTCGACAAGATCGTCAAGAACCCGGACCTGCTGAAATTGGGGGGGGAGAAGCGCGAGGTGAGCATCCTCTTCTCCGACATCAGGGGCTTCACCACCCTCTCCGAATCGCTTTCTCCTGAGGAGCTGGTGCGGCTTTTGAACGACTACCTCTCCCCCATGACCCGGATCGTGATGGAGGAGAAGGGGACGCTGGACAAGTTCATCGGCGATGCGGTAATGGCGATCTACAACGCGCCGCTCGACGTTCCCGACCATGCCGGGCATGCCTGCCGCAGCGCGGTGAAGATGCTGGAGCGGCTTGAGCTCTTGAACCAGGAGTTCGCCAAGCGGGGGGTGCCGCAGATCTCCATCGGCATCGGCATCAGCACAGGCGAGGCGGTCGTCGGCAACATGGGAGCCGACATCCGCTTCGACTACACCGCCATCGGGGATACGGTCAACCTCTCCGCCCGCCTTGAAGGGCTCACCAAGTTCTACGGGGTCCAGGTCCTCGTGAGCGAGGCGACCAAGGCCCATGCAGGCGACGGCTTCCGGTTTCGCAAGGTGGACCTGGTGCGGGTCAAAGGGAAGCACGAGCCGGTCGCCGTGTACCAGCTCCTGACCGGGGAGCTAAAGTTCCAGGCGCAGTTCGAGGCCTCCCTTGCGCTTTACCGGGCCGGCGAGTTCGCCTCTGCCTGCGAAGGTTTCGCCGCCATCGCGGCCACGGGCGACAAGGTGTCGGAGCTTTATCTCTCGCGCTGCCGCGAGTTCGCCGCAGTGCCCCCCCCGGAAGGGTGGGACGGCGTGTACGTGGCGCAGACGAAGTAGTAGCTGGACGCCCCCCTCCCGGCCTCCCCCCTCCAGGGGGAGGAGAGCGGGATGTCACGAGTTCCCTCCCCTCCAGGGGGAGGGTCAGGGTGGGGGGCGCACGGGGAGAGAAGGCATAGGCCTTGGAATTATGGAGAAATCCATGGTGGGACGTGGTATGGTGCGGCACCCGGAATGGCAGTGACTACCATTGCAGGATAAGCGAGGAAACCTGTGAGATTACGCGTATTAGGATGTTCAGGCGCCGAATTCCCCGGACACAGCCCATCGGCTTTTCTGATCGACGACTCTTTGCTCCTCGACGCCGGGACCGTGGGGGCCGTGCTCAGCGAGGAGGAGCAGTGGCGCATCAAGGACATCCTGGTGACCCATTCGCACCTGGACCATATCCGCGGCATCCCGCTTCTGGCCGACAACATAGTCGTTTCCGGAATCTCCCGGACCGTCCAGGTCCGCGGCACGACCGAAGTCCTCGCGGCCCTCGGCAGCCACCTGATGAACGGCGTGATCTGGCCCGACTTCACCCGCATCCCCACCCCTGAGGCGCCGGTGCTGCGCTACCAGCCGGTCGTGGTCGAGGCGCCCTTCCAGGTCGGCGACTACCAGGTGCTCGCCTGCCCCGTGAATCACCCAGTCCCGGCCGTCGGTTACCGGGTGAGCAGGGGAGGGGCTTCCCTTCTCTACACCGGCGACACCGGCCCCACCGCGCGCATCTGGGAGCTGGCCGGGGAACTGGCGGCGCTGATCGTCGAGGTCTCCTTCCCGAGCGAGATGGAGGAGATAGCGCTCCTCACCGGGCACCTGACGCCGGCGCTCCTGGGCATAGAGCTGGCGAAACTCCCGAAGCTCCCGTCCCGCATCCTGATCACCCACCTGAAACCGCAGTACTACGACCGGATCAAGGACGAACTGGAGGCGCTGCGTCTTCCGGGCGTCGAACTGTTGCGCGGCGGGAACGTCTATGACCTTTAGCAACCCACTTTCGCAGCGGGGCGCGGCATGACAGGGGCGCTTTTCGACAAGCCGCTCGCCCTGATCGACTACCTCTACGACC
Source organism: Citrifermentans bremense (assembly GCF_014218275.1). NCBI lineage: Bacteria > Pseudomonadati > Thermodesulfobacteriota > Desulfuromonadia > Geobacterales > Geobacteraceae > Citrifermentans > Citrifermentans bremense. The sequence continues at coordinate 2,945,556 of NZ_AP023213.1, read as the reverse complement.
TGGTCCAGCTGATCCTCTGCGCCTGCACCGATGCGCTCGCGGCGATGCGGCAGGGGGCTCGGCCGGTATTGAGCGTCTACCTGCGCCAGGTCTATTTCACCGGGCTGGAGGCCTTCAAGATCATCCTGGTCACCGCGCTTTTGATCGGCACCGTGGTCATCACCCAGATCGTCAGCATCGCCGGGTCAGGGAGCGAGACCCTCACCGGGAAGGTGATCGTCTGGATCGTGGTGCGGGAACTGGCGCCCCTTCTGACCGCGATCATCGTGGTCGCCAGAAGCGGCACCGCCATCGCCGCCGAACTGGCCCAGATGAAGGTGGCAGGCGAGATCGACTACCTGGAGTCGCTGGGGATCCCCGCCCCGGTATACCTGGTCATGCCGCGCATCCTCGGTGTCGCCAGCGCCGTGCTGGTCCTCGCCATCTACTTCGAGTTCGCCGCCGTTTTGGGGGGATTCCTGGTCGCCTCGCTAGGGTGGCACGTGCCGTGGGAGCAGTACTCGCAGGGGGTGTTTTCGGTGCTGACCATCACGGAACTCGCGGTCTCGCTGGTTAAAAGCGCCCTTTTCGGCCTCTTCATCGGCGCCATCTGCTGCCGCCAGGGGCTCAAGGTGGGGCGCAGCGTGACCCAGATACCGCAGGCCGCCACCAGGGCCGTGATGCAGAGTCTTTTCCTGCTCTTCATCATCGACGGCGTGGTGTCGCTCTTTTTCCTTTTGTAGAGGTTATTTCCGGCATGGAACAGGCTGTTAAGTTCGAAAACGTGGTCGCCGGTGAGCTGCTGCAGCCGGTTTCCTTCTCGATACCGGCAGGGTGCAAGGCGGCGGCCATCACTGCACGGCAGGAGGAAAACGACCTGCAGGCGAGGTTGATGCTGGCGCTGGCAAAGCCTCTGTCGGGAAGCGTCACCGTGCTGGGTGAGCCGCTGGAGCGCGCGTCGAATAAGGCGCTGCAGGCGCTGCGCCGCCAGGTCGCCGTGATCTATCCGAGCGGCGGCCTGATCTCGAACCTCAAGGTGTGGGAGAACCTCGTGCTGCCGCTGGAATACTTTTCCGTCTGCCCGGCCGGCGAGATCGAGGAGCGGGGGATGGCGGCACTGAAGCGGGTGGGGTACGAGGGCGACCTGATGGAGCTGCCGGGGCACCTCTCCCTCTACGCCAGAAGGCAGGTGGGGATCGCCCGCGCCATGCTTTTGAACCCGCGGCTCGTGATCTGCAACGAGGTCCTGACCGGCCTGAGCGGGGGGCAAAGAAGCGCCGTCCTGGCCCTTTTGGAGGAGTTTCACCGGGAGAGCCCCGAGCTGACCTCGCTGTTTCTGACCGCGGACGAGGACGCCTTAAGGGAGCTGCAGGTAGATACGCGCATAGTGATGAAAGGGAGTTCCGCGCATGGTTAAGGTAGAAGATCCGCGCTTTAAGCATCTGAAAAAGAAGGTGGCAATCTTTGCCGCGGTGGCGCTTGCCGTCGTCGCCGTCGTCATTCTCCTGATCGGGAAGGAAAACGACCTTTTTACTAAGAAATACCATCTAAGGTTCACCGTCGAGAAGGGGACCGGCTTCACCCGCGGCATGCCGGTCAAGCTCTCAGGCTTCAGGATCGGGAGGGTGAAGTCGATCTCCCTGAACGAAGAGGCGAGGGTCGACATCGTGCTCCTGATCGATCAGAAATACCAGAAGTGGATCAGGCGCGATTCGACGGCGAAGCTGGTCAAGGAAGGTCTCGTAGGAGACGCCATCATCGAGGTTTCGGTCGGCAAGCAGAGCCAGGCGCCTTTGCAGGAGAACGATACGCTGGCTTTCGTGAAGACCAAGGCGCTGGACGAGCTGGCGGACGAGTTGGCCGAGAAGGTGAAACCGGTTCTCGGCGAGGTGGGGGAGATCATCAGCTACCTGAACGACCCCAACGGCGACATCAAGCAGTCCATGAAGAACTTCAACCAGCTGGCCCAGAACCTCGAAGGGACCAGGCAGCGGGCCGACCTGCTGGTGCAGCACGCAGACCGGGAGGTGGGGGCGGTTTCCGGGAAGCTCTCGACCGTGCTGGACGGGGCCTCCGACTCGGTGCAAAAGGCCAACGCCTCCTTCGTCATGGTCGAGCAAAAGTTGCCGGGGCTTCTGACCAGCGCGGAGGGGTCCCTCAAGAACATGGAGAAGGTGAGCGCCGACCTGAAGCTCGCCGAGGAAACCATGCTTCCCAAGGTGCCGCCGCTATTGCAGAAATCGGAAGACGCCCTGCAGGAGACCGGAAGCGTGCTCCGCGCCGTGCAGGGGGTGTGGCCCATCAGCCGCTATGTGGATGCCCCCAAGGAAAAGCAGTTCGTGCCGGGGGACAGCCATGACTAGCGGCAGGAGGATATCGAGGCTCGCCGCTTTGCTCTTACCGGTAGCGCTTTGCCTTGCCGGGTGCGCGGGGGGCGTGGTCAAGCCGGTCTCTGTCCCCAGGGCGCAGGCGATGGAACACAACCGGCGCGGCGTGGAGGCGGAAGCGCGCGGGGAGAGGGGAAAGGCCTTGGCCGAATTCGCCGAGGCCCTCAGGCTGCACACTTCCGTCGACAACACCGACGGGATGATCGTCGCCCTGGTGAACAGCGCCAGGACGCAGCGCCTGGGGGGCGATCTGCAGTCGGCGCGGCTGAGCGTCGAGCGGGGGGCGTCGCTTCTGGCCGACGGTTCCGGCCTCGCGTCGGAGCTCTACTACGAGAAAGCGAAGATTCTGGCGGCCGCCGGGGATCTTCCCGCCGCCCTCCAGTGGGCGCAGCGGGCGGAGGCGGCCGAGCAAGGCGAGGCGCTGGGGCGCAGGCTCAACCTCGTGGCCGCCTTGAAACTGAAGCAGGGTTTTCCCGACGAGGCAGGCGAGCTTTTGGAAAGGGCGCTGGCAGCGAACCGGGAGGCGAAGCTTAGGGGCGAAGAAGCGAATTCTCTGCGGCTTCTGGGGGAGATCCACCTGCTGCAGGGAGCCTGCGCCAAGGCATCGGAGTCTTACCTGGGGGCGCTTGTCCTGGACAAGGAGTTGGGGTTCAGCGGCAAGATCGCCGGCGACCTCGCCGGGCTCGGGAGCGTATCCGCCGCCTCCGGCGACATAAAGGGGGCCATCGGCTGGTATCTGCGCGCCCTGGAGGCGAGCCGCGCCGGCGGCGACACAGCGAAGGCCGCCGCCACCCTGGAGAAGCTGGCGCAGCTCTATCGCCTGAACGGCGAGGTTGAAAGCGCGAAGCTTTTGGAGAAGCAGCGAAAGGAGCTTCTTGCCTCAGGCGTGGCAAGGGAGTAGGGGGAGTCAGGCAAGATCACCTGGCACCGTGCGTGCACTGGCGTTCCCCCCTTTGCGACAGGCCTGCGCGCCGTAGCGCTTCGGTCTGCGAAGGCGGGAGGGGGGACAGGGGGGATTTGCCTCTGGTACCCCAGCTTAAAATCCAGTGAACCACCCCACTTTCCAAACGAAGGACCTTTACCTCCTTTATCCCGCCTGCAAAAACTCCCCCGGTGCGAGGCTCGTCGCCAGCATCACCATGTTGATATCCCGGTGCTCCTTCCAATGCTCGCTCCCCTTGTCCCGCTCCCCACGCCAGAACCGCTCTATCCTCGGCGCCAGGGCGAGGTGTCGCGTCAGCGCCTCGATGCGTGGGGTAAGCTCGAAGAGCAGATCGGGATCGTGATCCTCTTGGAATTCGACCGCGAGCCTGGCCAGGTTCGCCGCACCCCTTAGCCCGATCGACAGCCCGAGTTCGCGGAACGCCAGCCGGTAGCGCGCCGGAAGTTCCAGGAAAGTGTCCCCCGCGCCCTCCAGGCTCGCCAGGGCGTCGTCCAGCACCTGCCGGAACAGGCGCAGATGCTGAAAATCCCCCTTGATCACCAAAAGCTCCATCCAGTCGGCGTCGCACAAAAGCCCCCCGATACCCAGCGGGTCGTCGGTCGCAAGGCTCTTGCCGCGGCACATCGACGCCAGTTCCCCGATCTCCTCACCGAGATCCGGCAGCCCGTCCACCGCGAAGTCCCCCGCCAGGGAGCGCATCTCGCTGCAGGCGACCAGGCCGTCCAGCGGGTCGTGCAGCCCGGCTGAGCGGACCAGCGGGCGCTTCAAATCGATGCTCATCTTCCAGTGCAGCGCAGGGGCCCCGTCGGGTGTCGCGGCGTAGCGGAAGGCGCGATGCGCGGCCCGGGCCAGTTCCATCCCCCACCTGAGGTAAGTTACGTCGCCGGTGACCCGGGTCATGCAGCTTAGCGCGTGCATCCACTTGGTCAGGTAGTGGTAGTACTGCCCGTCGCGGTCCCATTCCAGCCGCTCGTCCGAAGGCTCGTCCGGGAGGCGCTCGGCAAGCGGCTTCCCTATCCTCAGCCCCGCTACGGTCGGGTGCAGCTCTCCCTCCTGCTCGTCCAGACCGCTCAGCCAGCCGCTCGCTTCTGCGTCGACTCGGTGGCGCCCCAGGACGCGATGCACCTGGTCGACCAGCTGCCGCGCCAGCTCCAGCCAGCTTTCGTCCTGCGAGCGGCGGTAAAGCTCCACGAAGTTGCAGACCGCGAAGGCGTCGGTCCACAGGTAGCGCCGCGGCGCCCGGTCGGGATCGGTGAGGCCGGTGCTTATCGCGAAGTCGAGCATGACGTCGCTGACCAGCATGGTGTTGTCCTCTTTATGCATGTCCGCTCCTTTCTCTCACCCGGTCAGGAAAAGGTTCTCGCTGGGCCAAAGCCCCAGGACTTGCCGGATGATCGCCTCTCGCCGATGTGGTAGGCGTTGTGGTCTGCCGCCAGCACGACCTCCCGGATCCTTGTTTTTTCACCCCCTAACTCTACTGGCCATGGTCATAAATGCAAAGGTGTCCCACGCGGTTATCATGAGCGTTGACGTTAATCATTAGCAACCTATAATCTAATACTTTTGGGAGTGCAGAACAGGAGGAACCATGGATACCTTTTTCGCCTCGCCCGAAGCGCTGATCTGCCGCCAACTCAGTGAAGCGAGACGAGGGCATGGCCCCAGGATCGTGAGACCTCAGGCGGGCGCGGACCCGGTGCAGGAGTTCGCCCGCTCCAGCGCTTCAGGGCTTGCGTCGCCGCCGCGCCGCCTGGAGAGCCGGTTCCAGTACGATGCGCAGGGAAGCGCCCTTTTCGACCAGATCACCGCGCAGCCGGAATACTACCTTACCCGTACCGAGGCTTCGATCCTTGCGGTCAACGCCACCCGCATCAGGGAGCTTACCGGCCCGGTGAACCTAGTGGAGCTTGGGGCCGGCAGTGCGGCGAAGACGGATCATCTCTTGAGGGCTTGGCTCGAGCGCTCCAAGAGGGTCTGCTATTTCCCTGTCGATGTCAGCCTGACCGCTCTCTTCGGGACCTGCAAAAGCCTCTCGGCCAGGTTTCCAGGAGCCCGCTTGACAGCTGTGAACTGCGAATACGGGGAAGCGTTCCCGCTTCTGGCACAGCTCTCCCCGGTTATGGTGACCTTCCTGGGGAGCAGCATCGGCAATTTCAGCCGCCCTGAGATGTCGAGCTTTTGCCTCGCGCTGGCTGCGTCGATGCGTCCCGGCGACTTCTTCCTTTTGGGGGTGGACTTGGTGAAGAGGAACGCCCTTTTGGAGGCGGCCTACAACGACAGGGCGGGAGTGACGGCCAGCTTCACCCGCAACATCTTCGCCCGGATGAACCGTGAGCTCGGGTGCGCCATCGACCTAGACTCGATTGAGCACTCTGCGCGCTACCGGCCGGAGCAGGAGCAGATCGAGATCGATGCCTGCTTCACAAAGCAGCAGACTTTCCTGCTTCATCCCAAAGGGAGGGTCATCACCATCGCCGAGGGTGAATCGGTGCGGACCGAAGTCGCCCGGAAGTTCCGGCTGGAGCAGGTGATCCCCGAGCTGCACCGCTGCGGCTTTGTAACCGAGCAGGTATTCAGCGACGAACGGCGCTGGTTCGCGCTCCTGCTGCTGCGCCGCTTGCCAGGATACTGCCGCCAGTCGGGGAGGTGATGGATGGCCGAGGAATCCCGCGAGACCCGCAACGGCCTGTGCGGCATCTGCCCCGCAGGCTGCTTCGTCACCGTGACGCTGGAAAAGGGTGGGCTGGTTTCGGTGGGGCCGCAGGCGGGAACCCCCATGGGGATCCTCTGCCGCATCGGGCGCCACTCGCCGCAGATCGTGCACGACCCGGACCGGCTCCTTTATCCTCTCAAGCGCGTAGGCCCCAAGGGGAAGGAAGGTACGAATTCGAGCGCATCTCGTTGGACGAGGCGTTCGAGACCGTCGTGGCGCGGTTAAACGAGGTGAAGGCGCGCTACGGAGCGGAGGGCGCGGAGTGGATCCCGATACGTGTAGAGCGCCGTGATCAGCGAACCAAGGCACCAGCCGCCGAAGGTGACCAGGGAGAGCGACAGGGCGTGGCTTCGGTCCTTCCAGGCTCTAGAGATCTGCGGCAGGTAAAGGAGGACGGCGATGACGCCGTTCAAAGCGTACAGGGATTTGAGGGCGGTAAGGCAAATCATGGCGTAAAAGTACTACGGACGCGCCGAAAGCGCAGTGAAGTGTGTCACAAAAATATGTGGGGCAAAAGAAGAGGGGGGCGCAGTTTGCGCCCCCCTCTTGGCGTTTTGTGGTGGTCAAGGATCAGGGGAAGGTCGCCAGGATGTAGTCGCCGATCTTCTTAGCATCGTCGTTGGAGATCATCCCCTCGTCGAACTTGTTCATGCCCGGGCCCGGGTTGCGCATGATCTTCACGATGTCGTCCGCGCTCTTGATGTTGCGGTCGGCCATTGCCTTTTTGCTTAGGGTCTTTGCCGGCGTGATGGTGTTGCCGCCGTTGGGGTGGCAGGCTGCGCAGTGCTGTTTGAAGAGCTGCTCCCCAGTGGTCGCAGTGGCAGAAGCTGCCGGCTGACCTCCTGCCGGGGCAGCGGGAGCCGCGGTGGTAATCTGACTCTGTGTCGGTTGGGTTTGAGCTTGCTCTTCGCTCTTCTTCTTGCATCCTGTGACACCGGTTGCAACGAGTGTCAAAATTGCCAACGTTGCGATCAAGCGCCTCTGCATGTGACACCTCCTGTTAGGGTTTTTTCATTCGGTGAGTATACCAGAGAAAGCGGCTGCCGCTTGCGCCGTCGATAAATCAGTGCGATTGACATTTTATTGCCAGATGTTAATTTTTAGCGTCCCGCCAACGAACCAGGGAGGAAGCAGGCATGATGACAAAGGCGATCATGGTGGCGCTGGTTCTGCTGTTGCAGCTTTCTGTTGTGCGAGCCGAGGGTGAGGAGGGGCGGTACGAATCCAGCGGCGTGGTCGGCAGCGATATCGAGGAGATGCAGGACAAGACCCGGGACAAAGCGTGCGACTGCTGCGAGAAATGCAAGGCCGCGCGCAAGCCGGTACAGCCCGGCCAGCAGCAGCAAAGCCCGCTGAAGAAAAACGGTTGTGAGGATTGCTGCAAGCAGTGTGGCAGGCCCTTCCTGCCCGACCCCGAAGACATCCCTCCAGAAGTTCTCCCCAGGCCATAGTCCAGGTGAAAGAAAGCAGCCTGCGTCCATTCAGTCCATTCAGTCCATTCAGTCCATTCAGTCCATTCAGTCCATTCAGTCCATTCAGTCCATTCAGTCCATTCAGTCCATTCAGTCCAGTGCCGCTCCGTTCACCTGAGCTGCGGGTTCAGCGAGCCCAGTGGCTTCTCCTGTCGACTGTCGTTGGTGCGGCAGCCGTGTCTGCCGCGCCGCTGGAAAAATAATCATTGACAGTGGCGGGGACCCCCGCTACTATGACATCCACTTTCAATTGGGGTTCTCATGAAACGAGCCAAGAAAAAAGTCTTCGCCGACTTCATCGCCCAGCGCGGACTCAAGACCACCAAGCAGCGGGACATCATCCTCGACAGCTTCCTGTCCAGCGACAGGCACCTGAGCATCGAGGAACTGTACCTGAAGCTGAGGGCCAAGCACTCGAACATCGGCTACGCCACGGTGTACCGGACCCTGAAGCTCTTCGCCGAGGCCGGGATCGCCCGCGAGATGCAGTTCGGCGACGGCCAGACCCGTTACGAGCACGTGGGGGAGGGGGAGCACCACGACCACCTGGTCTGCACCAGGTGCGGCCACATCGAGGAGTTCGAGAACGAGACCATCGAGAAGCTGCAGGACGAGGTCGCAAACAGCCGGGGCTTCCTGATCGAGCGGCACCGCCTCGAGCTCTACGGTCTTTGCTCGAGCTGCAGAAAGTAAGGGCTGACCGGGCTCCTGGTTGGTTCAGGTAGCCCGCCGGCTCTCCGTGGTCAGGAACGCACGAAGCTAAAAATTTTTCCCGCCAACCTGAAAGTGATATTCATTGACTTTTAATTGGCATCTAAACGTTAAAGAGGGGTAGTGGAAAACATGTCATTTTTCAAGAAGAAGGGTTCCTGCCACGAAGCCGCAACCGTTGCCGCCAGCGGCGCCAAGAAGGTGGCGCTGGTGGGGAATCCCAATGTCGGAAAGAGCGTCCTCTTCAACGCCCTCACTGGCGCCTACGTCACCGTGTCCAACTATCCCGGCACCTCGGTGGAGGTTTCCCGCGGCAGCACGGCGATCAACGGGGAAGAGTTCGAGATCATCGACACCCCAGGCATGTATTCCATACTCCCCATCACCGAGGAGGAGCGGGTCGCCCGCGAGATCCTCTTGACCGAGCGCCCGCACCTCGTGCTCCACGTACTCGACGCCCGCAACCTGGAGCGGATGCTCCCGATGACGCTGCAGCTCATCGAGGCCGAGCTTCCCGTGGTGCTGGTGGTGAACATCATGGACGAAGCGGCGCGCATGGGGCTCGAAATCGACATTCCGCTTTTGTCCAAGCGGCTCGGCATCCCGGTAATAGGCGCCGCTACGGCGAAGAAGATAGGGGTCCCCGAGATCAGGGCCGCAATTGCCGGCTCCTCCTCTTGCGCCGTCCCCCCCTTCACCTATTCGCGCCTCATGGAGGGGGACATCGCCGAGATCTGCCAGAGCCTCAGGGGCGAGTACATCCTTTCCAAGAAGGCGATAGCTCTTTTGCTTTTGCAGGACGACGCGGAGGTGGCAAACCTGGTGCGGGAAACCGAGGGCGTCTGGTTCCCCGGGGTGCAGACAGTGGTGAGGGAGAAGCGTTTTGAGCGCCGCGAGTCGTTCCACCTGGACCTCTCCATGGAGCGCAAGGCGATAGTGAAGGGGATCCTGGACGGCGCCTTCAAGGCGCCGGAAAAGCGCGTGGTGACGCTCGCCGAGCGCTTCTCCCGCTGGACCGTCCGCCCGGCCACCGGTATCCCGCTTTTGCTCATCGTGCTTTACTTCGGCCTCTACCAGTTCGTCGGCGTCTTCGGCGCCGGGACCCTGGTCGATTTCCTGGAAGGAAAGGTGTTTGAGGAGCACTTCAACCCCTGGATCATCGAAATCGTTAAGCTCTACGTCCCCTGGGGTATGCTCCAGGAACTCCTGGTGGGAGAGTACGGCATCATCACCCTGGGCTTCCGCTACGCCGTCGGCATCATTCTCCCCATCGTCGCCACCTTCTTCCTCTTTTTCTCCGTGCTCGAGGACAGCGGCTATTTCCCGCGGCTTGCGCTCCTCGTGGACCGCGTGTTCAAGACCATGGGGCTCACCGGGCGCGCCGTGATACCGATGGTGCTCGGTTTCGGTTGCGACACCATGGCGACCATGGTGACGAGGACCCTGGAGACGGTACGCGAGCGGGTGATCGCCACCGTCCTTTTGGCGCTTGCCATTCCCTGCTCGGCGCAGCTCGGGGTCATCATGTCGCTTCTCTCCCAGACCCCGGGAGCGCTTCTGACCTGGGGCGTCTGCCTGCTCCTGATCTTCCTTTTGGTCGGGCTTCTCGCCGCCAAGGTGGTTCCCGGGGAAACGCCGATGTTCTACATGGAGATCCCCCCGATGCGGCTGCCGCAGTTCGGCAACGTGCTGACCAAGACCTACACCCGCATGCAGTGGTACTTCATGGAGATCCTGCCGCTGTTCATCCTCGCCTCCGTGCTTTTGTGGCTGGGCAAGATCACCCACTTCTTCGAGAAGATGATCGAGGCGATGACCCCGGTCATGGCAAGCCTGGGGCTCCCCAAGGAGTCGGCGGTGGCCTTCATCTTCGGCTTCTTCAGGCGCGACTACGGCGCGGCGGGACTCTACGACCTGCAGACCAAGGGGCTCCTGAACGCGAGGCAGCTCACCGTGGCGGCGGTAACCCTCACCCTTTTCATCCCGTGCGTCGCGCAGTTCCTGATCATGAAGAAGGAGCGCGGCTGGAAGGTGGCCATCGCCATCGGACTCTTCGTCTCCGGCTTCGCCTTCGGCAGCGGATGGCTGTTGAACCGCTTCCTGCTCGCCACGCAACTGCTTTAAAGTTCAATCAACAATGGACAGTGGACAATTGACGATTGACAACTAAAATCCAAGGACTGTAACTGCAATTGACGATGGACAATTGACGATTGACGATTGACATCTAGAGTCCAATGACTGGTTGAACGCACCGGCTATGGATCCTCGGACGACTGGCGTGCAGGTTTAAAAAGAGAGACTGGAATTTATGAGGTGCGGGTTTTGTGGACACGAGTTCGAGGAACATGAGGGCAATGTCGGATGCAAGAACTGCCCTATGTCCAGCGGCTGCAAGATGGTGAAATGCCCCAGGTGCAACTATGAGAATCCCCCTGAGCCCGCACTGATCAAGGGGCTCAAAAAGGTCTTCTCCGCAAAGAAAAAGACGAACTGACCAGGTTTATTTTCAATAAAGGAGTGGTTTTATGAAGCTGACTGACAAGGCGGAAGAGATACTGGAGGCGCTGTGGATAGAGTCGGAGGAAAAGGGAACCGGCTACGCCGAACTTGACCGGATGGAGATAGAGGCCTCCGATCCCGCCTATCAGGAACTTGCCTCCCGGGCGCTGGTCGAGATCAAGGGGGGGCGCATCTACTTCCGCCCCGAAGGGCGCGAGGAAGGGCGCAACACCATCCGCCGCCACCGGCTCGCCGAAAGGCTGATGATGGACGTGCTCAACATCCGCGGCGAGAGCGGCGACATGAAGGCGTGCCAGTTCGAGCACCTTTTGAACGAGGGGGTGGACACCAAGGTCTGCACCATGCTGAACCACCCGGTGACCTGCCCGCACGGCAAGCCGATCCCGCCGGGGGAGTGCTGCGAGGAGGCGCGCAAGACCGGAGACCTGGGCGTGGTGCCGCTCACCGAACTCAAACCCGGCGACGAGGGGGACATAGCCTACATCCAGACCGAGGACAGCAAGAAGATGCAGAAGCTGATGGCCATGGGGGTTCTCCCGGGGAACCGGATCTCGCTTTTGCAGGCTTTCCCCTCCTACATCTTCAGGGTGGGCTTCTCCGAGTTTGCCATCGACTCGGCCATGGCCCGGGAGATATTCGTCAGACGCTAGCGCCGCACGAAAAGGGGTGCGGCCGCGCAGCGGCCACACAGGGGGTTCCGAAAGGGACCCCCTTTTTTTTGTTTTTCCTTCATCCGCCTCCCTCACCCCCGCCCCTTTCCCTCCTGCGGACCGTAGCCTACGGTGGGCGAAGGCCCTCCGGGCGAGGGGAGAGCTCCCTCCCTCAACACCGCACTCGCCCCGCTTCCGACGGACGCCGAGCAAACATTAGATGCCACGAATTTTAAAATACATGAGAAAAAGACTTCAAGATCTGACAACGGCTGACGATAAATTAAAAAGCCGGACCCGTGACGACCGAAAGGGCGCCGGCAGTGAGATTCCGACAACAATTTGCCCTATAAAAGAAGGTGCTTATGATACCAGACGGCAAGGATAACAAGACGCAGGATGCGGAGTTTAAGAGGCTGTCGGACGAATGGTCCGTAGTCCTCGCCGGGCAGTCGGCAGAGCTTGCCGCCGTTTCCGGGACCACCGAGCAGGAGTTTCTCGACATAGGCGGCAGGCTCCAGGATTTCTACCAGCGGGGCCTGGGCATCTCCGGGCTCGCCTCCGAGATGGTGGGCGAGGTGGCGGGGGACCAAGTCATCGGGACCATGCAGGGGCTGGGCGAGATGCTGGACGACATGGGGCACTACGTGAGCCGTGCCCAGAACGAGATCGAGGTGAGCGCCGACACGCTGCGCGAGATCCTGGGGCTTTTGGCCAAGGTGAGCGACCCGCTTTCCGGCTTCAAGAAGGTGAACAAGGTGCTGAGGATGCTGGGCATCTCCACCAAGATCGAGAGCGCGCGCCTGGGGCAGAGCGCTGCCGGCTTCGACACGCTGGCAAGCGACGTGGGGGAGCTGTCGGTGCAGGTAAACGACAAGGCGGCCATCATCCTCAAGCGCAAGGAGGAGCTGGCCCGGACCATCGAGCAGACCCTGACCGGGGTGCTGAACAGCGGCGCGCAGCAGCATGACCAGGTCGTGGCGATCCTGGACCGGACCAGGGGGAGCATGCAGGCCCTCTCCGAAATCAACACGCGCTGCTCCAGTTCCGTAGCCGCGGTCTCGGCGGTCTCCGACGAGGTCTACCGCTCCATCGGCGACGTGGTGATGTCCATGCAGGCCCACGACATCGTCAGGCAGCAGATCGAACATGTAGACGAGGCGCTGAGGGATCTGAAACAGGGACTCTCGACGGGGTCGGCAGGTGCCGATACCACGGCAGCTGTCTGCGAACTGCAAATAGCCCAGCTGCGCCATGCCGAGGAGGAGCTCGACGTCGCGGTGACCACCATAATCGACAGCCTGAGGGAGGTCGCGCGCAAGCAGTCGGGCCTCTCCGCGCAGACCTCCAGCATGGCCGGTATGGCGGACCAGACCGGAGGGAGCTTCTTCTCGGAGATGGAGAAGGACATCTCGGTGGTGAGCGACGCGCTCCTTGAGAGCTCGAAGGTGAACCAGGCGCTCTGCCTCGCCATGGCGACCGTGGCCCAGACGGTGGGGGAGATCGCCACCTTCGTAGGCGACATCGAGAAGATCGGCGAGGAGATCAAGCTGATCGCCTTGAACGCGCAGATAAAGTCGGCCTATACCGGCGACGAGGGGGCGGCACTCGGGGTCCTGGCCGAGGCGATCCAGCGCCTCTCCATCGACGCCATCGATCACACCGGCGCCGTTTCCCACACCCTGCAGGGGATCATTGCGGTGACCGACCGGTTGAACGAAGGGGTGAGCGCCGAGGCCTCGGGGCTTGAGAGCGAGGTGCGCGGCATGGTGCAGACGCTCTCAGGGCTCCTGCAGACGCTCAGGCAGGTGAACGACAACCTGCAGCACTCCCTGCGCAGCATGGACGACTCGGTCACGCAGCTCTCCTGCGACATCGAGCACGTGGTCGCGGGGATCACGGTGCACCGCAAGGTGAGCCTCGTGCTGGAGACGGCGATCCGTGACCTGGCCGGGGTCGTGGCCCAGGCCAGAAAGCTCGCCCCGGCCTCGCCGGGTGCAGGCAACCTGGAACAGCTCACCCAGCGCTACACCATGCAAAGCGAGCGCAGGATTCACGAATCGCTCAAGGCGGGGGGCGCGCGCGAGGCTTCTGCGCGCCCCTTGACCGTTGCCGCCGCGCCGCCGCCGGCTGCAAGCGAAGACGACTTAGGCGGGAATGTGGAACTTTTCTAGCACAAAAGGACGGTGTATGGACGATTTAAAGTTGGAGTGCAGGCAAGACCCCAAGGCAGCGGGAAAACAGGTCCTGAAAGTCTCCGGGGGGGTGACCATCGGCGACGCCGGCGGCTTGCGCCAGGCGCTGTTGGCGGCGCTCGAAAAGGGAAGCGAGCTGCAGGTGGACCTCTCCGAGATGACCGGGATCGATCTCACCGGGCTGCAGCTTCTCTGCGCGGCGCACCAAAGCGCCCTTCTCGGGGGGAAGTGGCTCTACATCACAGACGGAGGAAACATGACCTTCCGCGACATGGCAGCGGGCGCCGGCTTCCGCAGGCATACCGGGTGCGCGAGGGATACTTCTTATAGCTGCATATGGGCAGGAGGAGAGAGCTAATGGCCAAGGTGATAATGACGGCGGACGATTCCGCGAGCGTCAGGCAGATGGTGACCTTTACCCTGAAACAGGGTGGATACGACGTGGTCGAGGCGGTGGACGGCAAGGACGCGCTGCAAAAGCTCTCCTCCACCAAGGTGGACATGCTGATCACGGACCTGAACATGCCCAACCTGGACGGTATCGGGCTCATCAAGGGGGCGCGCGCGCTCCCAAGCTGCAAGTTCATCCCCATCGTGATGCTGACCACGGAGTCGCAGGACTCCAAGAAGCAGGAAGGAAAGGCCGCCGGCGCCACTGGCTGGATCGTCAAGCCCTTCAAGCCCGAGCAGCTGATGGCGGTGGTGAAGAAGGTGCTCGGATGATAGACCAGCACCGGCAGGCATTCAAGGAAGAAGCGTACGAGCTCCTGGCTGAACTGGAGACGTCGCTTTTGGAGCTTGAGGAGAGGCCGGACGATATCGACCTGATCGGCAGGGTCTTCCGCGCCATGCACACCATCAAGGGGTCCGGCTCGATGTTCGGTTTCGACGACATCGCCGCCTTCACCCACGAGGTGGAGACCATCTTCGACATGGTGCGCAACGGAAAGCTCCAGGTAACCGCGCGCCTGGTCAACCTGACGCTCGCCGCGCGGGACCAGATCCGGGCCATGCTCGACGCAGCCGACGAGGTAGGGGAAGGGGCCGACCTCGAGGAAAGCGGCAAGATCATCAGCGGCCTGCGCGAGCTGGCGGGGTTTCTTCCCACCGCGGCCGCAGCCCCGGCAGTGGCCACGGCCGCCAAGAAGCCGGAGAACCTGGTCACCTACCGGATCCGCTTCGTCCCCTCCCGCGACATCTTCATCACCGGGACCAACCCCCTCACCCTGCTGCAGGAGCTCAAGGAGCTTGGGACCTGCTCGGTGGTGGCGCAGACCGGCGCCTTCCCGTGCCTCGAGGAGATGGATCCGGAGGCGTGCTACGTCTTCTGGGACCTGATCCTGACCACGAACCAGGGGGAGAACGCGATCCGGGACGTCTTCATCTTCGTCGAGGACGACTGCGAGTTGAAGATAGAGCAGGTGGCGGAGCACAGCCAGTTCGACGAGCCGCAGGATTACAAGAAGCTCGGGATGATCCTTTTGGAGCGCGGCGACATCACCGCCGAGGAGATGGATGAGGTGCTCGCCCAGCAGCGGAAGTTCGGCGAGCTGGCGCTCTCCAAGGGGATCCTCGACGAGGGGAAACTGCAGTCGGCACTCGTGGAACAGCGGCACGTAAAAGAGGTGCGCCAGGAGAAGCAGGCGACGGAAGCCGCCTCCAGCATCCGGGTCCCTGCCGAGCGGCTCGACCTCCTGGTGAACCTGGTCGGGGAGATGGTGACCGTGCAGGCGCGCCTCTCCCAGACGGCGGCGCAGCGGGCGGACGCGGAGCTTCTGGCCATCGCGGAGGAGGTGGAGCGCTTGACCGCGGAGCTGCGCGACAGCGCCCTCAACATCCGGATGCTCCCCATCGGCAGCACCTTCAGCAAGTTCAAGCGCCTGGTGCGCGATCTCTCGGTCGAGCTCGGCAAGCAGATCGACATGACCACCGAGGGAGCCGAGACCGAGCTGGACAAGACGGTGATCGAGAAGCTGAACGACCCGCTGGTGCACCTGATCCGCAACAGCATCGACCACGGCATCGAGCTTCCAGAGGCGAGGGTCGAGGCGGGCAAGCCCGCAAACGGCACCGTGCACCTCGCCGCGGTCCATTCCGGCGACAGCGTCGTCATCACCATAGAGGACGACGGAGCTGGGCTCGACAAGGAGGCCATCAGGAGCAAGGCGATTGAGAAGGGGATCATCGCCGCCACGGCGGAGCTCTCCGAGAAGGAGCTCTTCGGCCTCATCTTCGCGCCCGGCTTCTCCACCGCCAAGAAGATCTCCTCGGTCTCCGGGCGCGGCGTGGGGATGGACGTGGTGAAACGCGCCATCGAGGCGCTCAGGGGAAGCATCGACATCTCCAGCGTCCGCGGCAAGGGGACCACCATCGCGGTGAAGATCCCCCTCACCCTGGCGATCATCGAGAGCCTCAGGGTCCAGATCGGCGCCGACTCCTTCATGCTCCCCCTGGCCCTGGTGGACGAGTGCGTGGAGCTGACCCGCGAGGACGTGGCCCGCTCCCACGGCCGCAACCTGGCCCGGGTCAGGGCGCAGATGATCCCCTACATCCCGCTCAGGGAGCACTTCCGGATCCAGGGGGACCCCCCGGAGATCCAGCAGATCGTGATCACCCAGGTGAACGGCGTCAGGGTCGGCTTCGTGGTGGACCAGGTGATCGGTGAGCACCAGACGGTGATCAAGTCGCTGGGGCGCGCCTACAGGGACGTCGACGGCATCTCCGGCGCCACCATCCTGGGGGACGGTTCCGTGGCGCTGATTCTGGATGTGCCGCAGCTTTTGCAGAGCGTGGAAGAGAAGCAACCTTAGCCGCCGCCTCCGGACGGGGCGGTCTCAACGGCAAAAACTCCGCCGGCTCGCGCCGGCCTGCTGGGGGAAAAAGCGAAAATGTACGCATCGGGAGCGCTGAGCATGGAAGAGCCAGGCCGCATAGAGCACGCCGCCGTCCTGTCGGCCCGTGATTTCGGCAGGCTGAGCCGTTTCATCTACGATACCTGCGGCATCAAGATGCCGGAAGTCAAAAAGACCATGCTGGAGGCGCGCCTGCAAAAACGGCTCAGGGCGCTCGGCATGCACAACTTCACCGATTACTGCGACTTTCTCTTCTCCAGCGAGGGGCTGGAGAAGGAGCTGGTGCAGATGCTCGACATGGTCACCACCAACAAGACCGACTTCTTCCGGGAGCCGGACCACTTCCACTACCTCTCCCAGACGGTGCTTCCCGACTGGGTCAGAAGGCACCCGGGTGCAACCCTCTCCATCTGGAGCGCCGGCTGCTCCTCCGGGGAGGAGCCCTACACCCTGGCCATGGTTCTCTCCGAGTTCGCCCTCCAAAACCCGGGCTTCGACTTCAGGATCCTCGCCACGGACATCTCCACCCGGGTTCTCGAGAAGGCGAGAAACGCGATCTACCAGGAGAGCCAGGTGGAGCCGGTACCCTTCGAGTACAAGAAGAAGTATCTCTTGAGGAGCAAGGACAGATCCAGCGGCATGGTCCGTATCGTGCCGGAGTTGCGCGAGAAGGTGCGCTTTCGCAGGCTCAACTTCATGGACGAAGATTTCGGCATGCGGGAGCAGCTGGACATAATCTTCTGCCGCAACGTCATCATCTACTTCGACCGCCCCACCCAGGAGAAGCTTTTGCAGCGCTTCCACCGCAACATGAAGCCTGGGTCCTTCATCTTCATGGGGCATTCAGAAACCCTGAGCGGCCTGGATGTGCCGCTGGTGAGCGTGTACCCGACCGTGTACCGCAAGCCTAGATGATCCAGCAGGTACGGAGCCTTCTTTTCCTGAAACCGGGGCAGATGATGGTAAGCTCTGTACCGACTTTGGTCACGACGGTGCTGGGATCCTGTGTCGCGGTCACCCTTTTTTGCCCCAGGAACCAGTTCGGCGCCATCTGTCACGCGCAACTCCCCAGTTGTGACAACCCTGTCGACTGCAGCCACGAGCATCCCGCCCGCGGCAAGTACGTCGAATGCGCCATCAGGATGATGCTGGAGCGGCTTAACGCGCATGGCGTCAAGAGGCACGAGCTTCAGGCCAAGGTGTTCGGGGGCTCCGACATGTTCGAGGGGAACCTGAAGCGGCGGGGGGTAGGGAGCCAGAATGCGGAGATGGCGCTCAAGGTGCTGGAGCGGGAGGCGGTCAGGGTGGTCTGCCAGGACCTGGGCGGGGAGCGGGGAAGAAAGATCATCTTTCATACTGATACCGGAGAGGTGCTGCTAAAACGTCTCGGGAAATCGGGGGATTCATAGATGGCGAAGAAGAAGATAAAGGTCCTTATAGTTGACGACTCGGCGGTGGTGCGCCAGACCCTGTCGGATATCCTCTCCTCGGACCCGCAGATCGAGGTCATGTCGACGGCGGGCGACCCCTTCATCGCGGCGGACCGCATCCGGCACGAGGTGCCGGACGTCATCACCCTCGATGTCGAGATGCCGCGCATGGACGGCATCACCTTCCTGCACAAGATCATGAGCCAGCATCCCATCCCGGTGGTGATGTGCTCGAGCCTGACCGAGATGGGATCTGAGACCGCGCTTAAGGCGCTGGAGTACGGGGCTGTCGAGATCATCCAGAAGCCGCGCCTTGGGACCAAGACCTTCCTGGAGGAGTCGCGGGTGAGGATCTGCGACGTGGTGAAGGCGGCGAGCCAGGCGAGGGTCCGGAAGGTATCGGCGACCCCGCACCAGGTAGCCCCCAAGCTCACCGCGGACGTAATCATGGAGAAGCCCAAGAGCCAGGCTATGATGCAGACCACGGAAAAGGTGGTGGTGGTGGGGGCCTCCACCGGCGGCACCGAGGCGCTGCGCATCTTCCTGGAGTCGCTTCCGGCCGACTCTCCCGGCATCGTCATCGTGCAGCACATGCCGGAAGGGTTCACCCGCGCCTTCTCGCAGCGGCTGGACGGGCTTTGCCGGATCACGGTCAAGGAGGCGGAGAACAACGACACGGTGGTGCGCGGCCGCGCCCTGATCGCGGCGGGCAACCACCACCTTCTTTTGAAGCGAAGCGGCGCCCGCTACTACGTCGAGATCAAGGACGGTCCGCTGGTGTCAAGGCACCGCCCCTCCGTGGACGTGCTTTTCAGGTCCGCCGCGCGCTACGCCGGCAAGAACGCGGTCGGCGTGATCATGACCGGGATGGGGGACGACGGCGCGCACGGTATGCTGGAGATGAAGCAGGCGGGTGCCATCAACATCGCCCAGGACGAGGCCAGCTGCATCGTCTTCGGGATGCCCAACGAGGCGATCAAGCTGGGCGGCGTCGACCTGGTGCGTCCCCTCGACGCCATCAGCCGCGAAGTCCTGAGGCTTTGCACCTGAGCCGAACCTTGAACCTCGAACTTTGAACTTTGAACGCCGAACCTTGACCGTTGAGCCTTTGAACAGCCTTCCGCTTTCCGGGGTTATACATGAACCAGCAAAAATTCTTTCTCGGACGACAGCCGATACTCGACCGGACCCAGAAGATCGTAGGATTCGAGCTCTTGTTCCGTTCCGCCGAGAGCCTGCAGTCGGCGAGGTTCGATGACGTCCAGATGGCGAGCGCCAGCGTCATCCTTGGGGCCCTGACCGAGTTCGGCATCCAGGACGTCCTCGGGAGGCACCGCGGCTTTTTCAACGTCACCCGCGAGATGCTGATGAGCGACGCGGTGGAGCTCTTGCCCCGGGACCGCGTGGTCATCGAGCTTCTGGAAACGATCGTGGTGGACCGTGACGTGGTGGAGCGCTGCCGCGCCCTGAAGTCTTTGGGCTTCACCCTGGCCCTTGACGACCACGTCTACTCCGCCGAGTTCCACGACATCTACGAGGCGGTCGACATAGTCAAGATCGACGTGCTGGAGACGCCCCCCGCCGCGCTTCCCGAGATGCTGGAGCGGCTAAGCCCCTGGCCCTTCACGCTTCTGGCCGAAAAGGTGGAGACCGCGGAGCAGTACCAATTCTGCTCCCAGCTTGGCTTCCACCTGTTCCAGGGGTACTACTTCGCCCGTCCCGTGGTGCTCAGGCAGAACCGGATCGACATAGCGAAATTCGCCATGCTGCAGCTGATGAAACAGGTGATGGCCGACACGGAGCTGGAGGAGATTGAGGAAACCTTCAAGCAGAACCCGGGGCTCACCTACAACCTGCTCAGGCTGGTGAACTCGGTCGCCATCGGCCTCAGGGTTCGGATCAAGACGCTGCGCCACGCCCTCATGGTGCTGGGGACCGAGCAGTTGAAGCGCTGGATCACCCTGGCCCTGTACGCCAGCAACGACTCAAACGGCGTCCACAGCCCGCTTCTGGAGCTGGCCGCCACGCGCGGGAAGCTGATGGAGCTTTTGGCCCTGGCACTTAAGGGGCGCGCCGGGCGTGAGCTTGCCGACCAGGCCTTCATGGTCGGGATACTTTCGCTCATCGACGCGCTCTTCGACGAATCCATGAATGAGCTGGTGGGGAAACTGAATCTGGTGGAGAACGTGAAGATCGCCCTGCTTTCACGCCAAGGCGAGCTGGGGGGGCTGCTGTTACTGGCCCAGAGGCTGGAAGAGGCGGATTTCGAAGGTGTGAACGAGCAACTGGAAGAAAGCGGGCTCGATCTCGATCAACTTCTTTCTTCGCAGTTGGAGACCATCGCCTGGTCCGACAGCCTCTCCTCATCTCTCTAATTTCACTCCTTGACACGAACCTTTCTTTTGATGTAACTTGTTTCGTCCCGCCAGACAAGGGACGGAGCCGGTATTTCAGGCTGCGCTCCACCGGCTCAAGCCGCAGCAAAAGCCAGCCGTACCAAATCACCAAACCACAACCGCAACCAGGACTTCAAGCCGGCAGTTCCGGCCGGAGTCCTCATAGAGACGCCAAATGAAAATAACCGCGGTAATCCCCGCCAGGTATGCTTCTACGCGTTTTGAGGGCAAGGCATTGGCGGACATCATGGGGAAGCCCATGGTGCAGCATGTGTATGAGCGCGCCTCCAAGGCGAACCTCGTTTCCGAGGTGATCGTGGCGACCGACGACGAGCGGATCGCAGCCGCGGTTCGCGCCTTCGGCGGACGCGTGGAGATGACCTCGTCGGAGCACGAGACCGGGACCGACCGGCTGGCCGAGGTGGCGGGAAGGATCGACGCTGACATCATCGTCAACGTGCAGGGCGACGAGCCGCTCATCGACCCGACCATGATCGACCAGGCCATCGCCCCGATGCTGGAAGACCCGTCCATCCCGATGGCGACCCTCAAGTGCCGCATCAGGACGCTGCACGATTTTCTTTCACCCAACGTGGTGAAGGTGGTTTCCGACCCGAAGGGGAACGTGCTCTACTTTTCCCGTTCGCCGCTACCGTTTTTCCGCGACAAGTGGAACGATCTGAAGGACGATGCCTTCTGCTGCGGCAAGCTTCTATGCTACAAGCACGTGGGTCTCTACGTGTACCGCAGGGAGTTCCTTCCGGTCTTCGCCGCGCTTCCCCCGAGCTACCTGGAGATGGCCGAGAAGCTCGAGCAGTTGCGGGTTCTTGAGAACGGCTACCGCATCAAGATCGTCGAGACCGAGTGCGAATCGATCGGGGTGGACACCCCGGCGGACCTGGAGAAGGTGCTGGCCAAGCTCAAAGCGTAATGCGGTTCAAAGTTCTAAGTTCACAAGCATAGGCTTTTAAAAGCAGTTCAAAGTTCGTGTTAAATATCTACCAGCGCAGGCTTATAAAAGCAGTTCGATGTTCGGCGTTCAACGTTCACAAGCACAGTTTGTTGAACTTTGAACCTTGAACCTTGAACTGGTTTGCTCTTTTTGGAGGTTTTTTCAGTGAAGACAAAATTCATCTTTGTTACCGGCGGCGTTGTCTCCTCGATCGGCAAGGGACTCGCCGCCGCTTCTTTGGGCGCTCTTCTTGAGGCGAGGGGGCTTCGGGTCACCATCCAGAAGCTGGATCCGTACATAAACGTCGATCCCGGGACCATGTCCCCCTTCCAGCACGGCGAGGTGTTCGTCACCGACGACGGCGCCGAGACCGACCTCGATCTCGGGCACTACGAGCGCTACACCTCAGGGAAGCTCTCCAAAAAGAGCAACTTCACCACCGGCCAGGTTTACTTCTCGGTCATCGAGAAGGAGCGCCGCGGCGACTACCTGGGGGGGACCGTGCAGGTCATCCCGCACATCACCGACCAGATCAAGCTGAACATCCTCGAAAACGCCAAGGGCTCCGACATCGCCATCGTTGAGATCGGCGGCACCGTGGGCGACATCGAGTCGCTCCCCTTCCTGGAGGCGATCCGCCAGCTTAAAAGCGACCGCGGCGCAGGCAACGTCCTCTACCTGCACGTGACGCTCGTCCCCTACATCAAGACCGCTGGCGAACTGAAGACCAAGCCGACCCAGCACTCGGTAAAGGAGCTGCGCGAGATCGGCATCCAGCCCGACATCCTCCTTTGCCGCTGCGAGCAGGACGTGCCCCAGGACATGAAGGCGAAGATCGCGCTTTTCTGCAACGTCGAGGAGAAAGCGGTCATCACCTCCCAGGACGCAGAGCACATCTACGCGGTGCCCATGGCGCTGAACCAGCAGGGGCTGGACGACCAGGTGGTGGAAAAGCTCAACATCTGGACCAAGGCTCCGGACCTCTCCCACTGGCAGCAGGTGGTCTCCAAGCTCACCAACCCCGGCAGCGGCGAGGTGCGCATCGCCGTGGTCGGCAAGTACGTCGACCTCAAGGAAAGCTACAAGTCTCTCTCCGAGGCGCTCACCCACGGCGGCATTGCCAACGACTGCCGGGTGAAGCTCGTTTACCTCGACTCCGAGAAGATCGAAGAGGAGGGGGGGGAGAAGGCGCTGGCCGATGTGGACGGCATCCTGGTCCCGGGCGGTTTCGGCGAGCGCGGCACCGAAGGGAAGATCAAGGCGATCGAGTACGCCCGGGTGAACAAGGTCCCCTTCTTCGGGATCTGCCTCGGCATGCAGATGGCCGCCGTCGAGTACGCCCGCAACGTCTGCAAGCTTCCCGAGGCGTTCTCCAGCGAGTTCAAGCCCGACTGCGAGAGCCCGGTGATTCACCTGATGGAAGAGCAAAAGGGCGTGGATAAGAAGGGGGGGACCATGAGGCTCGGCGCCTATCCCTGCTCCCTCACCAAGGGAACCTTCGCGCAGAAGGCCTACGGCGCCACCGAGATCTCCGAGCGCCACCGTCACCGCTACGAGTTCAACAACCTCTTCCGCAACTGCCTCGAGGAGAAGGGAATGGTCATCTCGGGGGTCTACAAGGAGGGGGATCTGGTGGAGATCATCGAGCTTCCCGATCACCCGTGGTTCCTGGGTTGCCAGTTCCACCCCGAGTTCAAGTCCAAGCCGCTGAACCCGCACCCGCTCTTCAAGGCGTTCATCGCGGCCACCAAGGCGAAGAGAGGGTAACAGGCGTTAGTTGTTTACAAGGAGAGGTTATGACCAGGGAAATCACCGTAGGTGGAGTGAAGATAGGGGGGGGGAGGCCGTTGGCGCTGGTGGCCGGCCCCTGCGTGATAGAAAACGAAACAGCCACGCTGCGCTGCGCCGAGAGGCTGATGAGCATCTGCAACGGCGTGGGGATCTCGCTAATCTTCAAGGCATCCTACGACAAGGCCAACCGCACCTCGGTGACCGCGTTCCGCGGCCCCGGGATGAAGGAGGGGCTCAGGATCCTCGCCAAGGTGAAAGAGGCGCTCGGCGTCCCGGTCCTGTCCGACATCCACTCCATCGAGCAGGTCGAACCCGCGGCCGAGGTTTTGGACGTGCTGCAGATCCCCGCATTCCTCTGCCGGCAGACCGACCTTTTGGTGGCAGCCGGCAACACCGGCAAGGTGATCAACGTGAAGAAGGGGCAGTTCCTGGCCCCCTGGGACATGAAGAACGTCGTGGGCAAGATCCGCTCCTGCGACAACGAGAACATCATCCTCACCGAGCGCGGCGCAAGCTTTGGGTACAACAACCTTGTCGTCGACATGAGGAGCTTCCCGATCATGCGCTCCACCGGCTATCCGGTCATCTTCGATGCCACGCACAGCGTCCAGCTCCCGGGAGGGGAGGGGACCTCTTCGGGCGGGCAGCGCGAGTACGTCGAGTTCCTTGCCCGCGCGGCAGTTGCCTCCGGGGTGGACGGCATCTTCATGGAAGTGCACGAGGAGCCGGAGCAGGCGCTTTGCGACGGGCCTAACTCGGTGCGCCTGGACGACCTGCCGGTGCTTTTGAAAAAGCTCAAGAGCATCGACGCCATAGTCAATCAGTAACATAACGCTCACGCAAAGAAGCAAGTTGCAAAGAAAGGCAAAACAAAGGCTTAGGACTTACCTGACCTTTTGTTTTGCCTTTCGGGTCTCAGCTGTAGTATTTTTGGCCACCGGTTAAGGCATGCAGAGCAAAAGCATCTAACAGGGTTAAAAGGGGATGCAGGGGATACTGCAGAACCTGAAAAGCTTTTAGAATTTGAAGGAGTTGTGTTTTGATAATAGAAGAAGCGAAGAGGGTGATACGGGTCGAGGCCGAGGCTCTTTTGAACCTGGAGGCATCGATCAACGGAGCGTTCGAGCAGGCCGTCCAGATGATCCTGAACAGCGAAACCGGCCGCGTCGTGGTGACCGGCATGGGCAAGTCCGGGCTTATCGGGCAGAAGATCGCCTCCACCATGGCGTCGACGGGAACTCCCGCATTCTTCCTGCACCCGGCGGAAGGGATCCACGGCGATCTCGGCATGATCATGAAGGGGGACGTGGTCATCGCCATCTCCAACTCGGGCGAGACCGACGAGGTGGTGAGGATACTACCGATCATCAAGCGGCTGGGTGCCTCGCTCATCGCCATGGCCGGCAACCCCGCCTCGACCCTTGCCAAGAGCGGCGACGTCTTCCTCGACATATCGGTCAAAGAAGAGGCGTGCCCGCTGGGGCTCGCCCCCACCGCATCGACGACCGTCACCCTCGCCATGGGGGATGCCATCGCCGTGGCGCTTTTGGTGAGCCGCGGCTTCAAGGCCGAGGACTTCGCCATGTTCCACCCCGGCGGGGCGCTGGGGCGCAGGCTCCTTTTGAGGGTCCAGGACATCATGCACTCCGGCGAGGCGCTCCCCCTGGTCAACGAGAAGACCCTGATGCGGGAGGCGCTTTTCACCATCACCTCCAAGGGGCTGGGTATCACCGGCGTCACCTCTGACGACGGGGCGCTGGTAGGGGTGATCACCGACGGCGACCTGCGGCGTGCGCTCGGCAAGGGGCTCGACATCATCAACCTCCCGGCGTCTGAGCTGATGAAAAAAGGCGCCAAGCGGATACGCTGTGACGAGCTCGCGGCGCGCGCCCTGCAGCAGATGGAGCAGTACTCCATCACCTCGCTCTTTGTCTTTGACGATGACAATGCCAAGGCTCCGGTTGGCATCGTGCATCTGCACGACCTGTTGAAGGCGGGCATCGCCTAAAACGATCTTGCGACGTGCCGCAAAGGCGCAAAGAAATGCAAATGGGTTAACCGAAGCGGAACACAGAGGACACTGAGGTTCAAGAAGGGCACAGAGAAAGGTCCAGTGAGGTGTTTATGGAAGAGAGACTGAAAAAGATAAAGCTCCTGATCCTGGACGTGGACGGCGTGATGACCGACGGGCGCATCATCTTCGATTCCAACGGGGTCGAGAGCAAGTTCTTCAACGTGAAGGACGGCCACGGCATCAAGATGCTGCAGCGCTCCGGCATCGAGGTAGGTATCATCTCCGGTCGCGAATCCCAGGTGGTCTACAACCGCGCCGTCGAACTCGGCATCGGCCAGGTTTACCAGAAGTCGCTCGACAAGTTGGTTCCCTACCGCCAGATGCTGGAGGCGACGGGCCTCACCGACGAAGAGGTCGCCTTCATGGGGGACGACGTGATCGACATCCCGCTCTTGAAAAGGGTTGGGTTTGCCGCAGCCCCCGCGGATGCCGTGGAGGAGGTCTTCGAATTCGCCCAGTTCGTGGCCAAGAACAAGGGCGGCTGGGGCGCCGTGCGCGAGCTCTGCGATCTCATCCTGAAGGCCCAGGGAAACTGGGAAACGGTCACCTCAAGGTACTACGCGTAGTTTCCTGCATCCAACGCACAGTCCGCAACAAAAGCGTCTAACAAGGATGAAGGGGATGCCCCTCCATCCCTGTGAATCGAACGGTTTTCTTGGCGGCTGTGCGTGTTTGCGTGAGGCTGGTTGGGAAATCTGCCGCCACCTGACTTGTCGTCTGTAATGACCAGTTAGCCCGTTCTTTTGAATTTACATCGCGTAGTTTAAGTGCTATACAGTAACGTCTGATCATGAGCCGTAATTTTTAATTTTTGGCGTATTCAGGCTTTCTCAAGGCCTTGAAATTTTGCCTTTTTGCATGCAGTACCTGGTTTGACTCGGTTCGCTCTTTCTAAACATCCAGATTACGCCCCCGGGAGAGCCGGCGTCTGAACCGTCGCCGTCGCCCCTGGTATTTGCAGAGTTTTGCACGTTCAGCGTCACGTCACGAATCACGAGGTTCTCCAAGGCATGAAGAAAAAATTGCTGTTGGCTGTTGCGTTTTCCTTGTTGACTGTTGCCACCTCATTTTCCGCAACTCTCTATGAAGCCTCCTCCTCGACATCGACCCCATATGGCGGTACCAACGCCGCCGCGCCGGTGACAGCTCAGCCCACCTCCAGTTACTTCACCATTCCTGCAGCAGTCCAATATCCCAATCAGCCCCAGACGGCCGGACAGACCCAGCCCCAGGGGCAGTATCAGGCCGTTGTTCCCGGGCAGATGCCGCAGCAGGGGCAAGTGCCGATGCAGGGACAGGTGCCGTTGCAGGGGCAGATGCCGTTGCAGGGCCAGATGCCGTTGCAGGGCCAGGTGCCGCAGCAGGGGCAGATGCAGCAGCAGGGACAGGTGCAGCAGCAGGGACAGATGCAGCAGCAGGGGCAGCCTGTGACGCAACGTCTCCAGGGGCAAAACGCCATTCAAGCGCCGTTAACTCCCTACCAGCAGTCCTCTCAAGTACCTCAAACCGGCCAGGAGTGGGGTAAACAGCCGTTGTCACCAACGGGGCAGCAGTGGGTCCCTCCGGCAGAACCTTCGGCACTGGAAAAGGCCATGGGCGCCGATCCTGTGACCGCAGAAAGCTCCCTCTCTCAAGCCTACGGCGTGGGTCCGCTCACCCAGTTTGGTTACAGCTTCTTCCGTCCGGAAGTGTCCGACCCCTTGTCCGCGCAAATGGACATCCCGGTTGGGCCCGATTACGTCCTAGGCCCCGGAGACCGTCTGCTGGTGACCCTTTGGGGCAGCATCGAGGGGACCTGGGAGCTGGAAGTCAGCCGCAGCGGCGAAATCATCCTTCCCAAGGTCGGGGCGGTCAAGGTCGCCGGGCAAAGCTTCGGCCAAGTCCCTTCGCTGCTCAAGAGTACGCTGGCGCGCATATTCAAGGATTTCCAGCTCAACGTCAATATGGGCAGGCTCAGGGTGATCAAGGTGTACGTGGTGGGGGAGGTGACCTCCCCGGGCGATTACAACATAAGCTCCCTTTCCACCCTGGTTAACGCCTTGGCAGCAGCCGGAGGTCCCACCAAAAGTGGCAGCCTGAGAAATATCAAGATAAACAGAAACGGCAAGGTCATCGAGACGGTCGACCTCTACGACTTCTTCCTCAAAGGCGACAAGGGGAAAGACGTCCGCCTGCAGCCGGGCGACACCGTGCTGGTTCCGGTCATCGGGCAGGTGGCCGGGATAGCGGGGAACGTCCGCCGCCCCGGTATTTACGAGCTCAAGGGGGAGAGCACCCTGAAGGATCTTCTTGCCCTTTGCGGAGGGATCAACTCGACTGCCTATCTGCAGAGGGTCCAGATGTACCGCGTGCAGGCGCACGACAAGAAGATGGTGACCGAGATAGCTCTGGAGCCCGGCAAGAGTGTAGAGGAAGCGACCGCCGGCATTAATCTTCAGGACCTCGACCTGGTCAAGGTGCTTTCCATCGACACCGTGCTGCGCGGGTACGTGCGCCTGGAAGGGCACGTGCTGCGCCCTGGCGACTATGCGCTGAAGCCCGGGATGCGGGTGAGCGCCCTGTTGCAGGGGGACAACCTGCTGCCGGAATACCACGGGACAGCGGGGCAGATCACCAGGCTGTTCGCGCCCGACCTGCACCCGGAGATCGTCTACTTCAACGTCAATGGTGCGCTGAAGGGGGACCCCGACGCCGATGTGGAGCTCAAGGAGTTTGACCGGGTGAAGATCTTCTCCCGTGCGGAGATGGAGGAGGTTCCCGTTGTCCAGGTGAGCGGCGAGGTGCTTAGGCCTGGGCAGTTCCGTTACCTCGAGAACATGACCGTGCGCGATCTGCTCATGCAGGCGGGCAACGTCAAGCTCAGCGCCTATTTGAAAAATGCCGAGATCGTAAGGCTTAAGCGTGCCGATTCGCGCGTCGTTTCCTATGTAATTCCCGTCGATTTGGAAGCGGCACTTATGGGAGGCGAAGAGAACCTCAAGCTGCAGCCGTTCGACGAGCTAACGGTCCGGCGCATACCCAACTGGGCCGAGGCCACCGACCGTTACGTAACTCTCAGCGGCGAGTTCGTGTTCCCCGGAGTCTATCCCATCCATAAGGGGGAGCGGCTCTCCTCCTTGATCGCCAGGGCCGGCGGTTTCTCCAACCTCGCCTACCTCAAAGGGGCCAGGTTCACCAGGGAGAACGTGCGCAAGCTGCAGCAGCAGCGCATGGACGAGGCGCTCCAAAAGGCGCAGGAGGAGATCATCAACCTGCAGACCAACATGGCTCAGACAGCAGCCTCCGCCGAGGAGGTCGCCGCAGCCAAAACAACCCTGGACGGGCTGTCGCGCAGCGTGGAGATCCTGAAGGCCAAGAAAGCCGAGGGGCGCATGCTGATGGAAATAGCGTCTTTTGATGAACTGAAGGGAAGTCCCTACGACCTCGAACTGCAGGGGGGGGATCAACTGACCGTTCCCAGCGACCCCGGTGGCGTCAACGTGATCGGCAACGTCTACAACCAGAGCTCCGTGGTCAGTCAGCAGGGGCGCGATGTCGACTGGTACCTGCAGCAGGTGGGCGGACCGACGGGCGAAGCCGATACCAGCGAGATCTACGTGGTCAAGGTGAACGGCTCAGTAATCAGCCAGGCCAATTCGACCAACTTCCTGTTCTACAACTCATTCTGGGGCAAGGAGCTCGACTCCGGCGACACCATCATCGTGCCGCGCCAGTACGAGAAGACCGCGTGGCTTAGGACCATCAAGGATATAACCCAGATCTTGGGCAACGTTGCCATGACTGCAGGCGTCGTGATCGCTGCAGGGAAATAATCTAACAAAGTTCAAGGTTCAGAGTTCAGAGTTTAAACAACTGCGGTTCAAGGTTTGAAATCCAGAGTTGAAGACAGGGTCCAGAACCTAGAACTCCGAACCTTGAACTCCCGATCTTGAACTTAGAACCTTGAACGCTGAACTCAAGCCTCTACCGAAGGGATTATGAAGATAGACTCCTTTGAACAGATTGAAGGCTGGAAAGAGGCACGGAAACTCGTTCGTGAGGTTTATACCAAGTGTTCTGGGTGCCGTGACTTCGGGTTCAGGGACCAGATTCAGCGGGCATCTATTTCAGTTATGTCCAACATTGCGGAGGGGTTCGACCGCGGCACCAACAAGGAATTTATACAGTTTCTGGTAATTGCCAGGGGATCCGCATCCGAAGTTAAAAGTTTGGCCTATGCTGGGCATGATGTAGGACATTTTACCTCAACCGACTTTGAGGAGATCAAAGAAAGTTGTACCAATGTCAGCAACATACTCAATGGATTTATCCGGTACCTGAAGAATTCAGAGAGAAAATGCTAAGACACAGTTCAGAGTTGGAGTCAGTTCAATGTTCAGAGTTCAGAACCTCGAACCTTGCCTTTTAGTTTGTTGAACTTAGAACTTAGAACTTAGAACTGCTTTTTTTGTTGAACTCAGAACTTTGAACTTTGAACTGCAGTTTTTAAGGAGCGGCATGAAGAAAGATCGTATCGTATCAGTCGTTGGCTTAGGTTATGTGGGCCTTCCGGTAGCTGTAGCATTCGGCAAGATAAGAACCACCATCGGCTTCGACATAAACGCTACGCGCATAGCCGAATTGAAGTCCGGTTTCGACCGCACAGGGGAAGTAGAGTCGGCGGACCTTGTATCCGCCGACATCCTCTTCACGGACCAGACCTCTGAACTAGCCAAGGCAGACTTTCACATCGTAGCCGTTCCTACTCCCGTCGATTCCGCCAACCAGCCCGACCTGACCCCCATGCTCAAAGCCTCTGAAACCGTCGGCAAGGCCTTGAAAAAAGGTGATGTCGTGGTCTACGAATCGACCGTCTATCCCGGCGTCACCGAGGAAGAGTGCGTCCCCATCCTAGAGCGCGTCTCTGGTCTGTCCTGCGGTAGCGATTTTACCGTCGGCTATAGCCCTGAGCGAATTAACCCAGGGGACAAGGAGCATACCTTTACCAAGATCAAGAAGGTCGTCTCAGGGCAGGACGCCGAGACCCTGGAGATCGTGGCATCGGTGTACGAGTCGGTGGTAACTGCCGGCGTGCACAGGGCGTCAAGCATCAAGGTGGCCGAGGCCGCCAAGGTTATCGAGAATACCCAGCGCGACCTGAACATAGCGCTCATGAACGAATTGGCGCTCATCTTTGACCGGATGGGGATCGACACCAATGAGGTTCTAGCCGCTGCCGGTTCGAAGTGGAACTTCCTTAAGTTCAGCCCTGGTTTGGTCGGCGGGCACTGCATAGGGGTCGACCCCTATTACCTGACGCACAAGGCGGAGAAGATAGGCTACATTCCGCAGGTGATCCTGGCGGGGCGCCGCATCAACGACGGCATGGGAAGATTCATAGCTCAGAAAACGATAAAGGAAATGATTCTTGAAGGCCATTGTGTCCAGGATTCAACAATCACTATTCTAGGATTAACCTTCAAGGAAGAGTGCCCAGATCTCAGAAATTCAAAAGTAGTCGATATCATAAGAGAACTTAAAGATTACGACATAAATGTCCAAGTACATGACACACTTGCAGATCCGATAGCAGCTTATGAAGAGTACGGAATCGAACTTATACCGTTTAATGAGCTCAAAAAAGCCGAGGCGATAATTGTAGCAGTGGCTCACGAACAATATCGTGTCCTTACTATTCCCGAAATACGTGACCTATCAACTGGAAATCCTGTAGTGATAGATGTGAAAGGAGTATTTAACCGTCAATCTTTCGAACAATCTGGTATTAGGTTATGGAGACTTTGAAGCATTTAACTGAGTAATCCTGTAACCAGGATCGACGTGAAGAAATGAGCATTGTTGAGAACAGCGGGGCATTCTCAATGTGGAGTGGCAATGGAACTGTCAAATGAAAAAATAGAAAATTACAACGGCAATCAACCCGGATCATATTCTTTACATGACCTAGTTCAGTTTATTTTTATAATTCTTAAGTTTAAAAGGTTTATATTCCTTTTTTCTTTTTTTGTCGCATTTCTCGCAATAATCGCCACTCTTATAATGCCTGATGTTTACACGGCTAAAGCTCTTATTTTGCCCGCAGATGACGATAAGGGCATGATGGGGTCGATGCTTGCACAATTGGGCGGGTTTGCTGGGGTAGCTGGCGTGAATGGCCCGAGTAAGGCCGACCAGTATATAACTATGCTCAGTAGTGAGACTGTAAAAGACAACATAGTTGAAAAGTATAAATTGAAGCAGGTCTATGGTGTCAAGTTAAAAACAGATGCTTACAAGCTATTGGATAAAAACACCTCAATTTTTGTTGGTAAAAAAGATGGCATAATAACGATCGCCTTCGATGATGAAGATCCTAAACGTGCTTCAAGCGTTACAAACTCTTATGTTGAAGAACTTGACAAAATTACTGCTGGTCTTGGTATGAGCAGTGCTGCAAAAACTCGTTTTTTCCTGGAGGGGCAATTAGCCTTGGCGAAAGTTAAGCTTGCAAAGGCAGAAGAATTGATGAAAAACTTCCAGGCTAAAAACAAAACTTTTTCAGTACCCGATCAAGCGAAGGCCTCGATAGAAGGCATTGCAATTCTCAGGGCCCAATTAGCATCCCAAGAAATTCAATTGGGAGCATTACAACGTCAGTTTACTGATAGTAGTCAAGAGGTGAAGGGGGCGAAAGCTTCAATATCGAATATCAAAGC
Source organism: Citrifermentans bremense (assembly GCF_014218275.1). NCBI lineage: Bacteria > Pseudomonadati > Thermodesulfobacteriota > Desulfuromonadia > Geobacterales > Geobacteraceae > Citrifermentans > Citrifermentans bremense. The sequence goes on along the minus strand of NZ_AP023213.1, from coordinate 2,913,793 downwards.
TCAAATTGCAATGCTTGAAGGCAAAGGTGGTACAAGTGCACTGCCTTCTGTAGGGTCTGTCCCCTTATTGGGTGAAGAGTATGCTAGGTTGTTTCGTGATTTGAAAATTCAAGAGACACTAGTTGAACTAATAACCAAGCAATATGAAATGGCGAAACTTAGTGAAGCAAAAGATGTATCTTCTTTTCAAGTTATACAAAGGGCTAGTGTTCCAGAAATCAAAAGTAGCCCAGAAAGAGCAAAAATAGTCCTTGTTTCAAGTTTAATAGCCTTTTTTACAAGTATTTTTATGGTCATGTTGATTAATTCATGGCAAAGGCTTGACTACACTTTGAAATGTGAGCTGATAAACGCATTTAAGCCTAATAGTCGTCCTTAAGTAGTGAACGATTGTTTTAGGATTTAAGGCTACCGAACATATGTCATCTATTACAGCTCAAGGGGCTAAAGGAATTGTTTGGACTTCATTCTCAGCTGTTGGAAGAGGAGGTGCCCAACTTCTTGTACTTAGCATTTTAAGCCGGTTGTTGACTCCAACGGATTTTGGTGTTGCATCAGCAGCTATGGTCATTGCAAATCTCTCTTTGATTTTTTCAGAGCTTGGAGTAAGTGCGGCTGTCGTGCAGCGCCAAAGCCTAGACACCGATTTTTTGGCAACAGCTCAATTTGTCGGACTTTTGCTGTCTGGTGCCCTCTATTTGGTCGTGGCTAATTTTTCAAGTACTTTTGCCGATTTGATGCGCATTCCGGCTCTTAGTGACGTCTTACCTATTCTTGGTATTGCTTTTTTGATACGTGGTCTTTCTCAGACTGCGGAAGGAATTCTTACCAGGAACATGAGATTCAAAGCGCTTTCTATAATCGAATTTATCAGTTACCTTGTAGGTTACGGCGTTGTAGGGACGGTAACCGCAGTGTCAGGATTCGGGTACTGGTCATTAGTATACTCGCATTTGTCGCAAAACATCATTCAAGCGGTATGTTTTATGGTTTTAGCTAAACCTCCCATTTCTATCACACCTAATTGGGGTGATGTCCGTGCTCTGTTTTTATTTGGTAATAGTATTTCGTTTGGGCAACTAGCGAGCCATATGGCTCTCAATGGAGATAACTTTGTTGTATCAAGGTGGCTTGGCGCCAGTTGCCTCGGTATTTACAGCAGGGCATATCAACTACTTGTAATGCCAGCCGCTTTGTTCGGACAAGTTGTAAGTAAAGTATTGTTTCCGTTGCTGTCGAGCATTCAAAACAATCCATCACGAGTAGGCTCCATTTATTCAAGAATCGTTGGTGTTGTTGCGCTTGCCGTGCTGCCTGTGCAGGTCTTTTTTTGGTGTTTAGCACCAGAAGTCGTTAATTTTCTGTTAGGTCCTAAATGGCACTCGGTAATTCAGCCGTTTAAAATCTTAGTGCTGGCATTATTTTTTCGCACTGCTTACAAAATAAGTGAGCCAGTCTTGAAATCCCTTGGCAAGGTGACAAGTCTCGCCATGGCACAGGTTTTTTATGCGGTAATCGTCGTTTTTGGTTGTCTTTTTTCATGGAGATACGGACTCAATGCAATTGCTCTTACAGTGAGTATTGCTGTTGCTGTTCATTTTTCTGTTTTGCAGTACCTTTGCTGGAAGTACACCAAGTACTCGCAACTCGTTTATTGGCGCGAATTGACACCAGGTGTTATGAACTCACTCATCGTTATTATCACCACTATCCCTTTATCTTCTCTACTTAGGAGTTTTGATAGTAACAGTTTTATAATATTGTTTCTGTGTTTTGGCTTGTGCTTGGTTAATTGTTCTATGATGATGAAATTAAACGCTTCTGTTTTCTCGGGTAATGCTGGGGGGCTAATTTATGACAAACTTAAAAATATGGTTGTTTAAGGCATAGGCATATTTTTAAACGGTTCACCATTGTCACAAAAATGACTCTGATGCTCAAAATCTACCGTAAAGTAATCAGCTTATAGAGTGAGATCAATTCAACGGCAATCTTTTAATTGATCAAGGTGTTCCCTGGCCCGCCGTTCACGTCTACTTAGCCTTCTTAATCACCTTACAGGGACAGATCACCACTCTAGAACAGGTTCCAGATAGATTAAGCAGAAAGAAGACATTAGGTGCTAAATTATTGTCTATGCCATTTTGATCAGTGCTGTCTGCACTTTATACGTCACCTTAACGTACTTTAGATATATAATATTTTTGAATTCTCAAGAGGAAGATTTTAATATGAAGTTGCTTGTCATCGGAGAAGTTTCTGTAGTTGACAATAGATCATGTAATAGCAGAAATGGATCTTTCGATGCTCGAATGCTTAAATATACTGAATTTTTTGATAGCCTTGTCTATTTTGGGCCCGGTCAAGAAAAAATTTTAGAACTAGATGATTCAAAGAAATTATCCTATTGTAGCACCGCTGGTTACAATAAGAGTATTATAGGCCGTTCAAAACTATTACATAGTAGCGAAGTCAAAGAAAATCTTCTGCACATCATTCATGAATTCTCTCCAGATTTGATCGAACTGAGAGTGCCAAGCATTTTTACCTTATATTGTTATCATGTAGTTAAAAATTTAAAGATCCCGCTGATGTGCTACGTAGCTGGAGAATGGTCATCTAGTTTTGCAGCCAATTATAAGTTTCCTTTCTCATCATGGCTCGGTAACAGGCTTGAGCGTACTCTAGAGCCGATTATCAAGCAGTGCATCACTGTAGTAACTGGACATGTGCTAAAAAATAAATATAGTGGATTGGCTGATTGTTATCCTTACTATTCTACTACGCACGATGAAGTTCATGTTCCTACTGCTGCCAGAAACAACACGCTTATATACTTAGGGCGTTTGGAAAAACTAAAAAGAGTAGACCTGGCCATTCACGTTCTAAAGCACATAAACGATCTGTGCCATATACCGTTTAGATTAAAGATCTACGGTAACGGTCCTGAAAAAAAGGGACTAGTGGAACTTTCTGCAAAACTAGGCGTCCGCGAGTACGTTGATTTTTCTTCATATGAAAGGGACCGTGCTAAGCTCAGAATAGAACTTCTATCTGCCAAATACTTATTGCTTCTATCCAAAAGCGAGGGTACCTCTAAAGTTTTGCCCGAAGCGATGGCTCATGGCGTTATACCGGTAGCTATTAGGGGGGTTGGCAGTAACGATTTTATTCTGAACGATAATAACGGCCTGCTGTGTGATTCTGATGCCCACTCAATCGCTGCATCAATAATGAGTGTTGAAAGCAATGCGAGTTGTTACAGCAATATGGTTTCTGCTTGTTATAAATATGCCAAAGCACATACTTTAGATAATGAGCAGATAAAAATGTGGGAATGGGTTTTTTGTAAGATGAAAGAGCTTGATATACATGAATGATAACACAGTCCTAGCTTTTGTAGTTGCACTTGGCGTTATCGTTAGTGCGATAATGATGTTATTTCAAGATACGGTTGTTTTACTGTTGGCCCCGTTGCTTTACATAATAGTATGCATTTGCATTGTAAAGCTGGACATCATGCACCCAGTAACTTGGTTTCTTCCATTTTTTTATCTGTACCATTTCAGTATTTTATTGTTGCAGTATTTTGGCGTAAAGGATTTTTTAAATTATAAAATCGTTGTAGAAATAACTTGGTACTCCATATTTTTGAATTCTTTGATTTTTATACTGTTCTGCCCGCGCGAGTACGTAAGGCATAAAATACAGGACGATGCTCTATGCCGTGTATATAATCTTCTTTACGTGGCATTTTTTTTATTCGTTGTTTATTTGAATTACAGTTTTTACGATATGGGGCTCGTGTCCAAGACAGACTCCTCTGAAACTAACATGAAAGGTGTCTACTCCTTCATGAATTGGATGCTTGTGTTCTATACACTGCTCCTGGGGTATAAGCTATCTAATAAGCACAAAATTAATACACTCATGATTAGTGCCGGATTGTTATCGCTGTTCACAGCACTGAATCTTGGTGAGCGAGATGTATTTTTTACTTTTTTACTTGTTACAATGTTAATTGTTGACTACTATCGGCCAATATCACGTTTCATGCTAGTTGCTATTGCAACAGCAAGTATGATTGCCATACCCATACTTGGAGCAATGAAAAATGTTTTTTATAAAGATAGTATCAATTTTTCCAATGCAAATTATTTGGTAGCCTTGGCCGATGGCGAGTTTAGATCCGCTGGTTTTAATCTCTCCTACATTATCGATAGCCAAAAAAGTTGGCATTTGCGATATGGAGGAACACTGATAGACGATCTAATGCGATCGCTAGTGCCGAGTTTTATCGCTAACTTCAAAAACCCTACAGGCTGGTATAACCAAACCTATTTCCCTGAGATAGTTGCTGCCGGTCGAGGTTATGGATTCTCGGTCCTAGCTGAGGGGTATATCAATGCAGGCGCAGTCGGAGCGATTTTGTGGTCCTTTCTTCTGGCTATGCTCATTGTCTTGTTATATAGGGGTAAATGTAGATCTTTTGCTGGCATGGTTATATATGTGATGTCGATACCTATTTGTATTTATGCAATTAGGGGCGATTTTTCGACCATACTTTCACCCTTATTTAAAAATATTTTGTGTCCCATTTTTATGTCTTATTGCTTATCCATATTTTTCGTGCGCGGCAAGCGTTCAAACAATTTTAGCATCAGAGGGAGGGTATGATATGTTGGTAGCTGAAAAATTGCCATTTCTTTATAGAGTATACAAGCCTATAGACATGTCTTTAATGTATATGGGAAATGTTCGGATTCTAGGAAAAAGTCCCCTGACTATTCTACGCAATTACATCAATAGGTTTTTGTTTAAGGTAGTTTTTGTTGAAAAAAAAGTCGTAATATCGGAACTATATGATAATAGTAAGATATTCGTAAAGCTTAATGACCAGGCCTCCGCCTCGCTGTTGTTCGAGGGGAGAAAAAATGACGCAGTTGCTGACCGTTTAGTCGCTTTGTCTGACAGCGCTCAATGCTTCATTGATGTAGGATCTAACTATGGTTACTTCACTGTGGTGATTGGCCGCCGACATCCTGAAATGTCGGTTATAGCTGTAGAACCGAACCCTCAACTTGTTCGTCTAATTCGAAAGTCAGTGTACATTAATTCTTTGTCAAAAGTACAAGTTGTCTCTGCCGCCTGCGGCGATTGCCATGGTGAAATTTTACTGAATGTCAATGAAAATTCGAGTGGAGTATCTTATGTTTCTACAATCAACAGCACCAATAAGAGTCAAGTCACTGTCGATACCCTTCCTGTTGATGATCTCTTCTTGAAAGCATATGATCCTACTGATGCGCGTCCTGTACTATTGAAGATAGATGTGGAAGGTTTTGAAGTGCCTGTTTTTAAAGGGGCCTCTAAGCTTTTGGCCTCCAAGCCTATTATAGTGTGTGAGTTGAACAAGCAGACATACAATGAAATCAACAACATTGTAAATGGCTTTGGTCTATCAATTTACAAAATAGATGGAACTCCTGTAGATCATAAATATTTAAATTCTCTAGGGAGGAAAAACGTAGACGTTTTAGTTTGTTCTCCGGAACTTTTAAAGTCCGTAACCTAATAAATATACAATCAGGTCCGATCGCAGAATAGTATTTAAACTACACACTTACAGTGTTGAGTTACCCGTTATTTTGTCAGTGGGTAATCTCGGAGCGGCCTTATTTGAGCTTTTTACTTATAATTAACAGTCTAGAATGTGGTGGTGCCGAAAGGGTATTGGCCAGTTTAGCTAACGAATTTTCCAGTCATCGTGATCAGAAGATTACTATAGTTTCACTTGACAGTGAGGAGTCTTTTTTTCCAGTATCACCTGACGTGCAGATTGTTAGTGTCACTGGTTCAAGATTTTTAAAAGGACCGTTAAAGTTACTAGCTATCCCATATCAATCTTTCTTTGTTAGTCGTATTATCAAAAAGACTAAGCCAGATTTTGTTCTCAGCTTCTTACACCGAGCGAATATCGTTAACTTCCTTGATGCACATTTTCTTTCACGTGGACGAGCCGTATTTGTTTCTGAGCGTAGTGTATTGAGCAAGTCTTATAGCGGTTTCAAGATGTTATTATTTAAAAAATTACTAAAGTGGGCTTATGGCCATGCTGACAAAATCATAGCCATTTCAAGGGTAGTGAAGGAGGAATTGCTAGCTTTAGGTGTCAACGACGATAAAATTGTCATTATACCTAATCCTGTTAATGTCACCACACATAAAGTCTACAGCCAGAATTTTCATGTCGGCCTTCCATTGAAAATAATTACTACGGGCCGCTTGGTTCCTAGTAAAAGATTTGAACAAATTCTATTTGCTATTGCCGCTATAAACAAAAGTTTTATGTGTACCCTTGATATAGCTGGTAATGGTCCAATGCACGATTACCTATCCGATCTTGCTGCAACTTTGCAAATTCAAGACAAAGTCAATTTCCTAGGGTACGTATCAAATGTTACAGAAATCTTACATCACTATGATCTCTTTGTATCTGCTTCGGAGTATGAGTCTTTTGGCAATTCATGCTTAGAGGCTTCCGCTGCAGGATTACCTGTTGTTGTGCCTTCAGGGACAGGAGGAATAGAGGATATTTATCACTTTTCTGGACAAGGCGCTGTATTTTATCCCGGAGGGGATGTTTCTGCACTTGTAAATGCTATTGTAGACATGTACGAAAACAATAGATTTCATGTTTATGGAGTCCAGGGACATGAGCATTCACGGAAGTTTGATATTAAACAGATAGCAGATAACTATATGCAAGCTGTTTCCGAATAACTTGATGATCTTAGGTGGACTTGCCCATGAGAATTCTTTTTGTTGTTAACGATTCCAGTTTTTTTATATCTCATCGGTTGCCAATTGCACAGGGGGCAAGCAAGGCAGGGTATGAGGTTCATGTCGCTGCCCCAGATAATATTAAACAAGATCTTATTCAGTCGGAGGGGTTTTGTTTTCATAAATTTTTTTTGAATAGAAAAGGTGTTTTTATTTTACAGGAATTTTTGTCCTTCCTAAGTATTGTTAAGCTTTTTCAAGATGTAAAACCGGACATAGTACATCTAATTACCATAAAGCCGATTGTTTACGGTGGTATAGCATCTTTTTTTCGCAAAATACCTTCTATGGTTTATGCTGTAACTGGTTTGGGTTATATTTTTTCATCAACCGATTTGAAAGCTAAGATCATACGCACTATAATGACGCCTCTTCTTCATGTTTGTTTCAAACACCCAAATATGAAAGTTATCTTTCAAAATCATGATGACATGGAGTTGATGGTTAATGTCGCTGGTCTCAAGAATACGGCTTTAATACGCGGTTCTGGCGTTGATATGGATTTATTTCAACCTAGACAGATCCCATCAGATATGCCTACCGTAGTTTTAGCTTCACGAATGTTGTTTGATAAAGGCGTAAAAGAATTTGTAGAAGCTGCTCATCTGCTTTTGCAAGCGGGTTTAAATGCAAAATTTATTCTAGTCGGCGATACTGATTTGGGAAATCCGAAAGCAGTTCCGCGGAAACAGTTATTGGAGTGGCAAAAAGAAAAAGGTGTCGAATGGTGGGGGTACTGCGACAATATGCCTGATGTACTCGCACAATGTAGCATTTTTTGTTTGCCCTCTTTTTACGGAGAGGGTGTCCCGAAGGCCTTGATTGAGGCTGCAGCCTCGGGCCTTCCCATCGTGACTACAAATTGGCCCGGTTGTAGAGACGTGGTTGAGGATGGCGTTAATGGAATATTGGTTCCTGTGCGTAATGTGGACGCCTTATCGCTTGCTTTGAGGAAGCTTATTGAAAATCCTCACCTACGGCGTCAGATGGGTAGTCGTGGAAGAGCGATCGCTGAAAGTCAATTTTCCGTTGAACGAGTAGTTAAAGAAACATTGTCTGTTTACGAGGGCCTCGTAAGCTGAAGCGGTGATAACAGTAGAAGTCATATCTGGTCCAGCTACTAAGAGGACGGATGCTGCACATTATTCTAAGGATCATAACCAATGACTCTTTTAGATAAATCACTTAAACGCAGTTTTGATATCTTTTTTTCAGCAATCGGATTGCTTTTTATGAGTCCTCTTATTTTTTTAGCTTTTATTGTAGCCTCTTTGGACACGAAATCATGCGGTTTTTTTTTGCAACCTAGGGTTGGGATGTGCGGGAAAACTTTTAAGGTTATAAAAATCAGAACCATGAAGCCGTGCTCAAGCTTAAACACTGTTGTCACTACTTCAAAGGATCCACGGATCACTTTTTGCGGTAGGTTTTTCAGAAAATCAAAAATAGACGAGTTGCCGCAACTGCTAAACATTTTTTTAGGACAGATGAGCTTTGTCGGGCCTCGACCGGATGTGCCGGGGTTCGCAGATTTACTAGAAAACGATGATCGGATTATCCTTTCTATTCGTCCCGGAATTACTGGACCAGCAACGTTGAAGTATCGTCATGAAGAAGACATCTTAGCAGCCCAATCTTGTCCCGAACAATATAATAATACAGTAATATTTCCGGACAAGGTTAGGATTAACAAAAAATACATAGAAGAATACAGCTTTTTTGCAGATTTACAGTACATATGGAAGACGATATTCGGTAGATAAAATACAATTTGACATTGTGTCCATAGGTTGAGTCATGATCACAACGAGTTTCGGCCCTTGGCCGAGTTTTTCATCTGATGAGGTCGATGCTGTCCGCGATGTGCTTCTATCCAACAAGGTCAACTACTGGACCGGAACGGAGGGGCGCCTCTTCGAGAAAGAATTCGCTGCCTATTGTTGCGCAAGGCATGCCATTGCCCTGGCGAACGGCACCGTGGCTTTGGAACTTGCGCTCTATGCCCTTGGCATAGGCCCCGGCGACCAAGTCATAACCACTAGCCGAACCTTTATCGCCTCGGCAAGCTGTGTCGTGATGAGGGGCGCTATTCCTGTGATAGCCGATGTGGATTCTCTCTCCCAGAACATCACTGCGGAAACAATCCGCGGCCTGATCACCCCCAGGACCAAGGCGATCATCGCGGTGCACCTCGCCGGTTGGCCCTGCGACATGGACGCGATCATGGATCTTGCGCGGGAGCATGGGCTCAAGGTCATTGAGGATTGCGCCCAATGCCACGGCGCCACCTACAAGGGGCGTCCGGTCGGCTCACTGGGAGACGTGGCGGCCTTCTCTTTTTGTCAGGATAAGATCATGACCACCGGTGGGGAAGGGGGGATGCTTACCACCAACGACGAAAGGATCTGGCGCAGGGCCTGGGAATTCAAGGACCATGGCAAGAGCTACGATGCGGTTTACAACAGGGAACATGCCCCTGGGTTCCGGTGGCTTCATGAATCTTTTGGCACGAATTGGCGGCTGACTGAGATGCAATCAGCAATAGGCAGAGTACAGTTGGTGAAGCTGCCGGATTGGACCCGCATCAGGCGGCGAAACGCCGCTATCTTGACGGAGGGGTTCACGAACATCCCTGGTCTCCGGGTCACCGTTCCTCCCGAGCACATCGGCCACGCCTACTACAAGTATTACGTCTTCGTACAGCAGGAAGAACTGCAGGACGGCTGGGACAGGGACCGCATCATGAATGCAGTTGTTTCGGTGGGTATTCCTTGCTTTAGTGGCAGTTGCAGTGAAATATACCTGGAGAAGGCCTTCGATGGGATGCGCCCGGAGCATCGGCTGCCGGTTGCCAAGACGCTGGGAGAGACGAGCCTGATGTTTCTGGTACATCCCACGCTGACGGAAAAGGACATGTCCGACACCGTAGCTGCGGTGCGCAGGGTCATGCGTCAAGCCGCGCGTATCAAGTGACTAATCGTACAGCGTAGTCAACGGCATCGCACACGGATTTAGCGGATAACGCGGATAACCGCAGGTTAATCTGGAGAGAAACAAAGTAGTTGATCTGACCTGACCCACGCCAATCCGCAAAGACGCAAAGAAAACCTCTAATCATTCACAGTGAAGGAAGTGGATACCAGATTCAGAAAAAGCTGCAACACTTGTTTCCAAAAGGAGCTCAGCTTCTCCATAAGTAGTGCCGGATCTTTCTAATGTTGGTCCAGATTAGAAAAAAGTTGCATCGCTTGGAGCAAAACCTGCACCATTTGTAAATAACAGGTCCGGGTTTCTCGAAACCAGTACTACTTTTAGCTAATCTGTCCCTGTCTCATTCTAATTTAGTTCTTTTCCCTTAAAGTCCGGTCCCGTTTTTTTGATACAAGGCCGACCTTTTTCTAATCCGGTTCTTTTTCATTCTAGTCGATGCTTGTTGTTGAGGCGAAGTTGGACCGGAATTTTCTAATCTGTTCCCGCCGTGGAAAACATCGTCACAGTTTTTGGGAAAACAGTTCGATTTTAAGGAAAGCCGGACAGAGATGATTTAAGTATTGCAGATTTCTGGCGGGCAGGGGGTAAGGCTAAAGCCGGGAAAGAAAAACGCGGCGCATCTATGGATGTCGCCGCGTTTGCCGTTTCATTGTAAGAGTCAAACTTTACAGAACGAGGATGTTCACAGCCTGGGACCACGGGCTGACGCCGCCTTCCTGGTGGTACCTGGCCTTGAAGTAGAGTCGCTTCTCCGATTGTTGTCCTTTGTACTCTATGCGCGATTTGGCATAGATCCCCTGGCTTTTCCAGGAGGATTCATCGGAAGGGTTGTCAGACATCTGCAGTTCCGTGGTCGCCTTGTTCTTCGCCCTGGTTATCACGACAGTAAATGCACCCGCTAAGGGTCCCGAAGCCGATTGCACGTACTTCAACGCGAGCCCCGGCGTCTCGGCCAACAAATCAGTGGAAGAGGCGGAGGTGGGCTTGCCGCTTTGCTTTTGCTTGAGGTTGAAACCGGTGTTGAGCAGGATGCTGGGGTCGTTGCGATGCAGTGAGAGCATGGTGATATGCTTGCCGTTCATGATTACGGCAAGTTTCGTCTCTTCCCAGGCGGCTACCTTCTCCGCCTTCTTTTCACGGTCGCCGTTGGCGGCTGCATCGCGAAGCTGCCCCAGTAGTGCCGCTTTCTCCCGAAGTTTCTCAGGGCTGGTGAAGTACTCAGGGTACTCCTTCAGGGCTGGGTGTGCCGCCGTTTTGTCGGCAATGATGTTTACAAAAACGATGAAGTCGTTGATGCTGTAGCCGTTTAGGTTTAGATCCAGCAGTTCGGGTAAGGTTGTCATCCGAGTGACCTCCTTTAGGTAGAAATTCGTAGCAGGCTGAATGTTAGCATAAGCTAATAGTATATACAGCGGCTGCAACAACTTTTTTCCTTTGACGCAGGCGGAGACCGGTATCACGGCCTCGCACGCGGATTTAACGGAAAAGACGGATAGCGGCGGATTAACCTGGGAGAGAAACGTAATCCGCGTGCGACCGATTTGCGCATTTGATTGAGCGCAGCGAACGGGCGCGACGGTTTCCTTGACTGATGCAAGGCAAGTGTTTAAACTGTTGTTTAAACATCCAACGAGGAGAACGCCATGAGGCAAGCGGAAGCGGTTCTCGATTTGAAGCAGTGGGGCAACAACCTGGGGGTGCGCCTGCCGATGCGTGTGGCGCGTGCAGCACATCTGCACCTGAACCAGAAGGTTCTGGTTGCGGTGGAGGATGGGCGCGTCGTCATCACTCCTGTAGAAGAACTGGAACCAACGCTTGAGCAGCGACTGTCGCTTTTCGATCCTGCCAAGCATGGCGGAGAAGCAATGGCAGTTGAGCCTGTCGGTGCGGAAAAATGGTGAAGCGGCCTGCGGAATCCAGCCCGAAGCGTCAGTGGGTCCCCGAACGGCAGGATGTAATCTGGATTAATTGCAGCCCTCACGCCGGCACGGAAATGAAAGATCTCCATCCGCTGTTGGTTCTATCCCCCGCTGCATTCAATGAGCGGACTTCCTTGGTCATAGGCCTTCCTATGACCACTGCCGAGTATAACGCGGACAACCCTTTTGCAGTGGCGGTCGGTGCTGCAAGTGGCAGGAAGTCCGGTAAAACCAGTTACGTCCTCTGTCACCAGCCGAAATCCTTCGATTGGCGCAGCCGCAGCGGCGCACCGCATCCGTTGAAGCGTTTGTCCGATGCTCTTTTTACCCAGTGCTGCGCCCGATTGAATCAGATCATCCAAATAAAAGGCTGCTGAATCAACGGCATCGCACACGGATTTAACGGAAAAGACGGATAACGGCGGATTAATCTGAGAAAACAAAATGGTGGACTGCAGTTATCGTTTTTTTATCCGCGTGATCCGCGTGCGACACGTTTATGCCTTTGCGCTTTGAGCGAGCGCAGCGAACGGAGTGAGGCGATCTTGGTTTGCCGTCTATTGCCCCCACTAACGAGATTAGCGTTTGCTTTTCGCAGAGTTGGTGCTATAGTCATCTGTCTGCTTTGGCTAATGTGCTGGAGTTTAGTTTGGCTTAACTTTTATTCCATGGGGATGGGGGGGGCATGTTTCGCGCTAGAAGGTTCCTGGTTTTTTTCCTCGACGTTTTTCTCATCGCAACAGCTATTTCCCTCGCTTTCCTGCTCCGAGGCGATTTCCAAATTCCCCCCCACCGGATGGACTCCTTTCTCCAGGGACTCATGGTCGTGATGGTGGTCAAGCCCGTGCTGTTCCTTGCCTCCGGCATGTACCGAAGCATCTGGCGCTACGCGTCGCTCCAGGACGCGTACGAGATCTTCAAGGTCGTCACTCTCTCTTCTATCCTATCTGCCTGCATTATCATCTTCAAAGACGGCCCTTTCGCCATGCCGCGCTCGATATATTTCCTGGACTGGTTCCTGCTCTTCTCGCTGGTCGCCGCAAGCCGGCTTCTATGGCGTGTGTACCGTGAAACGAATCTGACGCCCCGACTGAGCAAGGGGAAGAGGACGCTGATCGTAGGCGCCGGGGCGGCGGGGAACCTCTTGCTCCGCGAGATCCGTAAACACCCGGATGCAGCCTACAACGTCATAGGCTTCGTGGATGACGACCCGGAAAAGCGCGGGCTGCGCCTGTCGGGAGTGCAGGTGTTTGGGGGGACCGGCCATCTGCGCGGCCTGGTGCGAAAACATGCCATCGAGGAGGTCATCTTCGCCATCCCCTCCGGCAACAACGAGCTCATGCGCCGGGTTATCGCCAACTGCGAAAGGACCAAGGCCCGCTTCAAGACCCTTCCGGGGATCACCGCCATCGTCGACGGCAATGTCTCCATGAACCAGATCAAGGACGTGGAGATCGAGGATCTGCTGGGACGCGACCCGGTGCTCCTCGATCAGACCGCGTTACGCAACTACCTTACCGACAAGCGGGTCCTCGTGACCGGCGCGGCAGGTAGCATCGGCAGCGAGATCTGCCGCCAGGTGGCACGTTTCAAGCCCGCGAAGCTGGTGCTCTTCGACCACGCTGAGACCCCTCTTTTCTACATCGAGAAGGAGCTTGCCAAAGCCTTCCCGGACCTGCGCCTCATCCCTATGGTCGGGGACGTGAAGAACCAGGAGCGCGTGGAGGCGGTGTTCGACGAGTTCTCCCCCGACGTCGTTTTCCATGCCGCGGCCTACAAGCATGTCGCCATGATGGAGTACAACCCGGCCGAGGCCGTGCTGAACAACGTCCTCGGCTCCAAGATCGTGGCGGACGCGGCGCACAAGACCAAGGTGCGCAACTTCGTCATGGTCTCGACGGACAAGGCGGTAAACCCCACCAACGTCATGGGGGCTACGAAGCGCAGCGCGGAGATCTACGTGCAGGCCCTGGCGGCTAAGAGCCAGACCAAGTTCACCACGGTCCGCTTCGGCAACGTCCTGGGGAGTAACGGGAGCGTGATCCCCCTCTTCAAGGATCAGATCAGAAACGGTGGACCGGTGACCGTCACGCACAAGGATGTGGTGCGGTATTTCATGACCATACCTGAGGCGTCGCAGCTGGTGATGCAGGCCGGCTGCATCGGACGCGGCGGCGAGATCTTCGTTTTGGACATGGGAGAGCCGGTGCGGATCCTCTCGCTGGCCGAGGAGCTGATCAGGCTTTCCGGCTTCATCCCCTACAAGGACATCGACATCCAGTTCAACGGGCTGAAGCCTGGAGAAAAGCTGTTCGAGGAGCTTTTGATAGACGGGGAGGGGGTCAAGCCTACGAGTCACAAGAAGATACGGGTGATGGCTCCGGTGGAAACCGACCTGAGGAAGGTGAGCCGGGATCTGGAGGAGCTTTTCGGGTATGCCAGGAACCAGGACATCGGGGAACTGCTGAAATGTTTGCGGTGCATAGTGCCGGAGTTCGTGCCGCGTTACGACTTCGAGGTGGCGCCGCCTTTTGCTTTCCAAAGGGTCCGGCCCGACCTCTTCCCGCCGCAGAAGCTCACCCTGGTGAGGAACCTGCGGCTAAGCTCGAAAGAGGGCTCCGCAGCCTAAACAACCGAATCAACGGCGTAGCACACGGATTTAACGGATAAAGCGGATAACGGCAGATTAATCTCATTGCATAGTTTAATCAGACGTTACGGATTTTGTTTCCGCGTCATCCGCGTGCGATGGTTCTGACCTGCCGTTCAAGCCTCTATTTTTTTATCGCCTTTGCGGCTTTGCGTGAGATTGGATTTTATGAGATTTTTCCTGGCAGCACTCGTCGTCGGTATCACAAGCTTCGCTTCTTCCGCTTTTGCCCTTTCCTCTGCGAACATCCCCCTGGACAGCCCCATCTATCTGTACCTGGAAAAGCTCTCGGGTTATGGCCTTGTCTCTGGCGACGTCAAGGGGATCCGCCCCTTCTCCAAAGCCGAGGCGGTAAGGCTCACGAGGGAGGCGGAAGCGCGACTTGCCTCCGGCGACCACCCGCGCCTTGCGGTTGAAATGGTACAACGCTTGAATGAGCTCTTGCCGCGCGAGGCTGCTCTTTACGGCGACGAAGGAAAGGCGAATACTCTGGAGTACCAGCCCCTCGCCTCGGCACGCCTTCGCTACGTCCATCTGGATGGTAAGCCCAGGAGCTATTTCCGCGCGGTGCACGACGCCGGCAACGACGGCGTCTTCGGCATCGGCAGCGGCCTCAGGCCGGCGACACGTTATCCTCATCCGACCCAGCAGCGCGGCTCGGAGGGGACCCCGCTTTTCGAGAACAACGACGGCGTGGCCTACCACTCCGGCTCCAACCTCGATCTGCGCGGCAGCGGCGAGGCTTACTGGGGGGCGAAAGGGACCCTGCTCGTCGAGCCGATGCTCCTTTGGTCGGAAGAGACCGATGAGGCGACGCTGCGCCTGAACCGGGGCTATCTGAAGTTCGGCGGCAAGGGGCTGGAGCTTGAGGCCGGGAGGGACGAGAACTGGCTTGGACCGGGATACCGCGGCGCCATCACCTTTACCAACAACGCGCGCAACATGGATCTTGTGAAACTCTCGAGCCCTGAGCTTGTCTCCAGCAAGTACCTCTGGGACCTGAAATATACCCTGATCTTCTCCCAGCTGGACAAGACGGTGACCGACGGCAGGGAAAGGGAGCCGTACTTTTTGGCGGCGAAGCTGGCCATGAAGCCGACGCAGAATATCGAGTTCGGCATCAACCTGGGGCGCCAGGTGGGAGGCCCCGGGGTGAGAAACGGCCTCGGGGACAACGTGCGCGGCCTGATCGGCGGATTTAGCCAGGACAACTCCAACTCCGTGGCTGGGGCGGACCTCCGCTTCAGGCTCCCCTGGCTTAGAAACAGCGAGCTGTACGGCGAGTTCTCGGGGGAGGACGCCGCGGCGTTCTGGCCCATCGTCGAGAGCTACGTCGCCGGCTTCTTCATCCCTGCCCTGACCGAGAGCGGGCGGGACGACCTCCGCTTCGAATACTTCCGCGGCAACGAGATACTGTACGCCAACGGGACCTTCCCCGAGGGTTACCTGTACCACGGGCTCCCGATCGGGCACTCGCAGGGGGGGGCGGCCCAGGAGTGGTTCTTGCGCTACAGCCACTGGTTCTCGGTCAGGAACAACCTGGCTCTCGAAGGGATGCACGGCACGCGCGGAGACCATGGTCAGGTGACCGTCGATGCAACGGGTGCTTTCGATCCTGCCGGGGGCATGCAGGCTGTCGAGCGCAGGAATGCGCTGCGCGCCTTCTGGAGCTTTCCCGTGCAGGGGGAATGGAGCGCGCTTGTCATGTACGGGCACGAGTGGATCGACAACCTGGAACTGCGCCAGGGGGAGAGCCGCAAGAACCAGCTCGTACGCGCGGAGCTTTCCTACAAATACTGAGAAAACACGGCAAAGGCATAGCACGCGGATTACGCGGATTCAAAAAACGATAACTGCCGATCAAACTCTTCGTTCATTTTCGCAAGCAACCAAGGAGCGAAGGTAAGACGTCCGCGCCAGGCGCTCCTTGATTTCAGTAAGGCAGTGTGGCATAGTCCTTCAGGTGGTTTCTGGGGGCGATGCATGAAAAAAGAAAATCTTGAAGTCATTCTGGAACAGATGAACGGCAAGTTCGACTTGGTGCTGGAAGGGCATGCGGTGCTCCGCAATGAAATCCGGGAGTTGAGCCGCAAGACCGACGAGCGCTTTGATTTGGTTGATTTCAAGATCGATACTTTGAACAAGAAGATCGACGCCGTCGCCGCCGATCTATCAGCCCACAGGGCCGATACTGAAGCCCACCATCGCGTTTATCGGGTCATGGAGCGCGAGTAAGGATCCTCTTTCTCTTCTTATCGTTTCAATCTGCCAATATTCCCCTCCCAGCCCCCAGCCCCTAGTCCCTATCCCCCGGGTTTCCCCTTTATTTATCGAGAGATTCGCGCTATATTCACTGGCCTGAAAATCGAACCAGTCCAAAGGACGCGTGCCGCCATGTACTGCGAATTCTACGGCTTCCGGGAAAGCCCCTTCACTATCACCCCCAATCCCAGGTTCCTTTTCCTAAGCGACCACCACAGGGAGGCGCTTGCGCATCTCTTGTACGCGGTGGAAAGCCGGGTTGGGTTCGTGGAATTGACCGGCGAGGTCGGCACCGGCAAGACGACGGTGCTGCGGACCTTTTTGAACCGTCTGGACGGCAGGGGACACCGCACGGCGCTCATCTTCAACCCCTGCCTTTCCTCGCTGGAACTCCTCAAAAGCGTAAACCGCGAGTTCGGGCTTTCCTGCGACAGCGACAGCCGCGTCGACCTGCTGCAGGTATTGAACGAATTTCTCCTGGAGCAAAAGGCCGCCGGGCACAGCGTGGTGCTGGTCATGGATGAGGCTCAGAACCTCTCCCCGGAGGTGCTGGAACAGATCCGCCTCATCTCCAACCTGGAAACCGAGACGGACAAGCTGATCCAGATCGTCCTTTCCGGACAGCCCGAGCTGCTGGCGGTGCTGGCGCGCGAGGAACTGAGGCAGTTGAACCAGCGCATCACGGTACGCTACCACCTGCTCCCGATGGATTTCGACAGTACCCGCCGCTACATAGATCACCGCATGGAACTTGCCGGGTGCCACCGCGCCGCCGAGTTTTCCAACGCTGCCCTGAAAAGGATCTTCCGTTTCTCCGGCGGCGTCCCGAGGCTCGTGAACGTCGTCTGCGACCGGGCCCTTCTCATCGGCTTCACCCACGAAAGCCGCATCGTATCGGGCAGCATGGCGGCGCAGGCTGTTTCAGAGGTGGCCGGGCGCACTCCCTACGGCATAGCAGCCAGGGTTTTAACGCGCGTTTTCGGGCGTATGCCGGGCTGGTTCAACTAAGATCAGATCAACTGAGGGATCTCTATGAGTTCTATACTTAAGGCGCTGGAGAAGGTGGAGGACGCGCAAAACCAGAAGCGCAATACCGGCACCGCCGGATTGGGGAGAAAGCGCGAGCGCAGGCCGGCCTGGGTGATCCCGGCCTGGTCGCTGGGTGGCGCGGCAGTCGCCACGCTCATCACCTACACCATCATGGGGGGATTCGGGAAGTCGGCTCCCCTTCCCGCCCCGATCGTGGCAACGGCGCCGCAACCCGCTGCTAAACCGGTCGCCAAAGCTGCCGCCCCCGCCGCCAAAGCGGTTCCTTCACCGGCTTCTGCGGTCATCGCGGCGCCGGCGGCACCGGCGCCTGTAAAAGCGCCCGCAAAGCCGGCAGCGCTAAAGCCCGAACAAGCAAGGCATGAGGCACAGGCACCGGTGCGAAAACAGCAGGTTGCTGCCGCCCCTAAACAGTCTGCCAAACAGGCTGTCAGGGCGCCTATCTCTGTCAAGGTACCGGCGCCGCCGGTTCCAGTTCGTCCGGCTGCCGTGCCGGTTGCGCCGGTGGCGGGCCCGCCGCGCCAGGTGGCCGGGGACAAGTCCATCCAGGAGATCCGCGTGACCGGCATAGCCTGGCAAAACGACAGCCAGTCAAGCTTCGCCATGGTGAACGGCCGGCCGGTCCGTCAGGGTTTTGTGGTAGACGGCTACAAGGTGGAGCAGATACTTGAGAACAGCGTCAGGTTTTCCGGCGCGAAAGGGTCCGTCACCATCCCGCTGGGAGCATCCGAGCAGTAGGGCCCGCGGCTGGTCGCGTTAAGGGGAGGGGAGGAGAGCGATGTCAGGAGGCAAGCTTAGTAGGGAACAATGGGAGGGGCTTTGCGAGCAATGCGGCCTCTGCTGTTTTGAAAAGATCGAGGACGAGGATGGCAGGATCCTGTTCACCTCGACCCCCTGTCGCTACCTCGATATCGACACCAGGCGCTGCAAGATCTACCAGAAGCGTTTCAAGATCTTCCCGGAGTGCGTGGAGCTCACCCCCGAGCTGGTGAAAGATCTGAAATGGCTGCACAGAAGCTGCGGCTATAAGAAGGCGATGAAAAAGGGGATCATCTAGAAACCCCAGAGGCATCGCACGCGGATTTGACGGATGACGCGGATAACGGCAGATCAATCTGAACTTCGAACGTTGAACTTCAAACTTTGAACTTCGAACCGGGTTTTGAAAAAAAAGGAGTCGCATATTGGCAAGTGTTGAAAACAGAAAATTGGTTGCAGCAAGGCTTTCGCAGTCGGATTTCCAGGCGCTTCCGCTCGAGAAGAAGCGCGAGTACCTGAAGACGGTGCCGGCGCGGGAGAAGATGGACCTGATCATCGCCGACCCGAACGCCAAGAGGGTGGCCGCCACCCTTGAGCCCCAGGAATTTTTCTGGATGGTAAAGGAGGTGGGCGAGGCTGACGCGCTGGAACTTTTGCAGGCGGCTTCCGCGGAGCAGTGCGTCTTCATCCTCGACATGGAGACGTGGGACGGGTGGACTTTTTCCGAGGAGCAGGTGCACCACTGGCTGGAGAAGTTCATGGAAGGGGGAGAGCCGCGCGTTCACGAGCTGTTGCAGCAGCTGGACTTCGAACTGCTGCAGCTTTTCCTGAGCCGCGAGATCGAGGTCGGCGGGGGGGTCGGCGACCAGTCCAACGACCAGGAGCGCCTCTCCGAGTACGATCACACCTTCGACGGCGTCTTCATGATCAACTTCAAGAACCAAAAGCACAGCCAGCTGGTCGGTGACTTCCTCTCCATGCTGATCAAGCTGGACAACCCCCTTTACACCGCCCTGATGGAAGGGGCCAAGGGGGACGTCGACCTGGAGCTGGAGGAGCAGTGTCAGAGGTTCCGCACCGGAAGGCTCCAGGACCTGGGCTTCCCTCCGCTGGACGAGGCGCTCTCCGTCTATGCGCGGGTGAACCCGGACCAGTTCCAACTGGAAGGTGGTAAGGAATTGAGCCCGGCAGGTGAGGGGGGACAACTGGTGCCGGTTGGCGCCGACGAGGGGACCTTCTTTTCCCGCGCGCTCGCCCTGGCCGCCACGCCTACCCTGTTCCAGGAACTGAACTACCTGGTCAACAGCGCGCTAGTCGCGGAAGGAAAGGCGTTCCAAGAGCCCGAAGCGATGCTGGAGGTATTGCACAGGGTAAGCGGCTACCTGAACATTGCGCTGGAGAGGCTGGCGCCTGGAGACGAGCAGAAGGCCGCCGGGATACTGGCAAGCGAGCAGTTGAAGAGGCTTTTCCAACTGGGCTACAGCCTGGTGCTGCAGTTGAAGTTCAGGGCGCAGGAGCTAGAGACGGCAGACTACGCTACCGGAAAGCTCCTCGGGGGGCTCAAGGCCAAGCGCCCCCGGTTCTATCGCGGATTGGACCCGGACGGGGTCGACGGTTACCGCGAGTTCAGGGATCTTTCCGACCTTGAGCGCACAGCCGACATGCTGAACCAGCTGAAGCCGTAAACCCTCAAGCTTATTCCCCTGGCCCCTTTCCTTCGCATCCCGGAGGGAAGGGGGCCGCTTCCCCCGATGCATGCGCCCCCCTTTGGCGCCTCTTCAATTGCAAATCAATAACCCATTGGTATCATCTTTAACATTTGTTGATCGGCCGCGGCGCGGTATCTGCGCGGTTTTGTCACCTGCCGCTCCGGATGCCTCCAAAGCTTGCCTTGAGAGGACCGCTGACGGGTGGCCTGGACAGGGGGGTATCGGGGGTACGGATGAAGGTGCTAGTCGTCGACGATTCCCGCAACGATCGCAAGATCATCCGCTACAACTTCGAATGGCACGGCTGCCAGGTCGTGGAGGCCTCCAACGGCAAAAAAGGGCTGGAACTGGCTGCGGCGGAGAGGCCGGACCTGATCATCTCAGACTGCCTCATGCCTGTCATGGACGGGTTTCAATTCCTTCACGAGATCAAGGAGTTCCAGGATCTCAGGTCCATCCCCTTCATCTTCTATTCCGCCGTCTACACCGGGAGCCGCGAGGCGGAAATGGCGACTTCGCTCGGGGCCCGCGCCTTCCTGGTAAAGCCCATGCGTCCCGAGGAGCTTTGGGATGAGGTGGGAAGGCTCCTGGCGGCGGAGCCAGCCGAACCTGCCGAGGAGCAAAAGCCGTGGCGGGAGGAGGAATTCCTCAGGAACTACAGCCAGCTCGTGGCAGGGAAGCTTGAGGAGATGGTCCGTGAGCTTTCCGAAACCAACGAAAGCCTGCTCAGGCTGAACGGAGAACTTGAGCGCAGGGTGGTGGAACGTACTTCGCAACTGGAGGCCGCCAACCGGGAGCTCGACATGTTCAGCTACTCGATATCCCACGATTTGCGCGCCCCCTTGCGGCACTTGGAGGGGTTCAGCCAGGCGCTGATCGAGGAGTACGCCGCGAAGCTGAACCATACCGGGAAGGAGTACCTGGAGCGGCTCAGGAAGTCGGCCCTGCGTCTCACGGACATGATCGACGCGCTTTTGGAGCTGTCGCGTCACAGCAGGGGAAAGCTGGTCAAGGAGAGCATGGACCTGAGCTCACTGGCTGGAGAGGTTGCGGCACAGCTGGCACGGTCCCAGCCGGAGCGAAAGGTTTCCTTCGAGGTGGCGGAGGGGATGATGGTGCGCGGGGACGCGCGGTTATTGAAGGTGGTGCTGGAGCAGCTTATCGGCAACGCCTGGAAGTTCACCGAACCCCGCGGCGACGAGGCGCTGGTCGAGGTATTCGCCACCGAGCTCGACGGCCGTCCCGCCTGCGCGGTCAGGGACAACGGGGTCGGCTTCGAGATGGGTTATGCGGACAAGCTCTTCTCCCCCTTCCAGAGGCTGCACGCCCAGAACGAATTTCCGGGCCGGGGGATCGGCCTTGCCATAGCCAGGAGGATAATCACCCGTCACGGAGGGAAGATCGAGGCCAAGGCCGAACTGGGGAAGGGGGCTACCTTCACCTTCGCCGTCTAGCTTTCCTTGAACACCCGCCCCAAAAGCTCGCCCCCCTTGGCGCCGGTCACCCGTACCGTCACCTCGCGGTTCACCAGCCCCTGGCTTTCTTCGAGCAGCACCGTCAGGTAGTTCCTGGAAAGCCCCTTCTCCCCTTTTTGCACCAGCACCTTCAGCTCGCTACCGACAAACCCCGCGGCGTAGTCAGTTTTCTTTTGCTCCGACAGTGCCCTGAGCGCCTCGGCACGCTCCTTGATCACCCTGGGGTTTAGCTGCGGGGTCATGGTCGCAGCCGGGGTCCCCGGGCGCTGCGAGAAGGGGAAGACATGCAGGTAGGCAAGCGGCAGCGATTCGATGAAGCGGTAGGTCGCCTCGAACTCCTCCTCGCTCTCTCCGGGGAACCCGGCGATCACGTCGGAGCCGATGCAGACCTCAGGCAGCGCCGACACGAGCGACTGCACCACCTGCCGGAAGAGGGCGGTGTCGTAGCCGCGGTTCATGCGGGCGAGGACGCTGTCCGAGCCGCTTTGCAGCGGCAGGTGCAGGTGCGGGCAGACCATGGGGGAGCGGGCCATGAAGTCGATCATTGGCCGCGATACCTCGGTCGGCTCAACCGAGCCGATGCGCAAGCGCCGCACCAGCCCCTGTTCTTGCGCCTTTTCCATCAGCCCCAATAAGTCCGTCGGCGGGGCGAGGTCGAGGCCGTAGGCCCCCAGGTGGATGCCGGTCAGGACCACCTCCTGGAAACCCTGGGCGGCGAAGGCGGCCATGCCGTCGAGTGCTTCCTTGACGGCGACGCTCCTGCTGGCCCCCCTGGCGTAAGGGACGATGCAGTAGGCACAGCGTGCGTCGCAGCCGTTTTGAACCTGCAAAAAGGCTCGCGTGTGCTCGGCGAAGCTTTCCAGGGGGGCGGTCTCCCCGGTCTTTTCAAGCGAGATGTCGCTCACCACGGCCCGCGGTTCCCCGTCGAGCCCTTCGAGGAAGGAGACGATCCCCTTCTTCTCGCTGTTGCCGAGGATCAGGTTCACCCCGGCCAGCTTCAGCAGTTCCTCGCCGTTCATCTGCGCGTAGCAGCCGGTGACGACCACGCGCGCCTGCGGGTTCATTCGGGTGGCCCGCCTGATCAGCCGGCGCGATTCGGCATCGGTCTTCGCCGTCACGGTGCAGCTGTTGATGACGTAGATTTCCGCCTTCTCAGAGAAGGGGACCATGCTGTAGCCGTTTTGCTCCAGCGCCTGGGTCATGGCGGCCGATTCGAACTGGTTGATCTTGCAGCCGAGGGTGGTGATGGCGATTGTCTTACTCATAAATCCTTTGTCTCACGCAAAGACGCCAAGGCGCAAAGAAAAGATGGAAACAGAGACGGTTTCCATCCTCTTTATCGCCTTGGCCGTTGTTGACATGCTCTGCGTTATCTTTTGGTGTGTGCTGTTTGCGGCTTTGCGTCTTCAAGTGAGCGCAGCGAACGGTGAGTTGCTTTACCCCAGCTTCTTCTTGAGCTGCTCGTGCTCGGCGGCGAGCGCCGCGTATTTCCTTTCCAGCTCGCGGATCTGGTCGAAGAGGCAGGAGATGGCTTTGGCCTCCGGGTCGGGCATCTTGCCGTGTTCCAGGTCCAGGCGCTCCTGCGGCTTCTCGGTGGCCATCACCACGCGGCCGGGGATACCCACCACGGTGGAGTTCGGGGGGACTTCCTTCACCACCACCGAGTTCGACCCCACCTTGCTGTCTTTCCCGACGGTGAAGGGACCGAGGATCTTGGCGCCTGAGCCGATCACCACGTTGTCCATCAATGTCGGGTGCCTCTTCACCTTCTCCCAGCTGACCCCCCCCAGGGTGACGCCGTGGTACAGGGTGACGTTGTCCCCTATCTCGGCGGTCTCCCCGATCACCACCCCCATGCCGTGGTCGATGAAGAAACCTTTGCCTATCGTCGCGCCCGGGTGTATCTCGACGCCGGTCAGGAAGCGGCCGATGTGGGAGGTGAAGCGTCCCAGGAACCAGAGCTCGTGCTTCCAGAACCAGTGCGAGATCCTGTGGAACCAGATCGCGTGGAGCCCGGGGTAACAGAAGATCACCTCCAGCACGCTTCTTGCCGCCGGATCTCTGTCAAATACTGCCTGTATGTCCGATTTGATCCTTGAAAACATCGGTACCCCCCTGGGCTTCAGTACGGAGGAGAACAACTACAACTCCGTCCGCTTTTTGTCGTAGCATACCACACTGTTTACGTCAATAATTATGTGTCAGCTAGAGTCCCGCCCTCCTGATCAGCTCCAGTGCCTCTGCCAAAGGATCGCCGCCACCTTCGACCCAGTTGATGACGGTCCCCTTTGTCTGCATCTTCCTGAACCAGTTCTCCTGCTTCTTGGCAAAGTCGTGTATGGCGCTGTTGAGCTTATGGAACATGTCGTTTCTGGGGAGTTCGCCCTTCAGGTAGCGCGCGAGGTAGCGGTACTCGAGCCCGTAGAACTCGAGCTGTTCCCAGGTGACGCCAAGGGCGTGCAGCCTTGCCACCTCCTCGACCATCCCTTGCTCCAGCCGCTCTTGGAGCCTTTGCGTGATCCGCTTTCTCAACTCTCCTCGCTCCCACCTGATCCCCACGGTTAAGGGGGTGAGCACGGGCCAGTCGTCGCTTCCCCCGCCTTGGTGCTCGGCTATCTCTATCGCCCTTATCAGGCGGGCGCGTTCGGTGAGGTCGGTGCTGTTGTGGAGCCTTGGGTTGGAGCGGACCAGCCGCGCGGCGAGCTCTTCCATGGTGAGGGACGCCAGCTCCTCCCTTAATGCCGGGTCCTGCGGCACTTCGGGGAGGCGGTAGCCGCGCAGCACGCAGTCGAGGTACATGCCGCTCCCACCCACGAGGATGGGGAAGGCGCCGCGGCTTTTGACGTCGGTGAAGGCTGTGAGGAAGAGCCGCTGGAACCGGAAGAGGTTGAATTCCTCCCCCGCCTGGGCCACGTCGATCAAGTGGTAGGGGATTCCCTGGTACTCGTGCAGGTCCTTCCCGGTGCCAAGGTCCATGCCGCAATAGACCTGGCGCGAATCGGCGGAGATGATCTCGCCGTTCAGCACCCCTGCCAGCTGCACCCCGAGCCTGGTCTTGCCGGAGGCGGTGGCGCCCAGGATGACGAGCAGGTCCGGGGTCCGGCCCGCCAGGTCGAGATCGGCCGTCAACGCCGGCCGCTCGCTTTGATGAGGTTCACTCCCCTGAGGAGGTCTAGCGCCCGGGCCAGCTGGTTGTCCCCCTTCAAGAGATCCTGCTCCTTCACCTCCTTGCCGCTTTGCTTTTGCTGCGGAGCGGCAGGTATGCCGTGGTGCGGGTTGGCGGGGGGCTGCTTCGCCGGGCGCGCCGGTGCCTCGCCCATGTGCCCCTCAAGGTTCTCCTCGCGGATCTCCGGCTCCTTCCCGGCGCCCTTTTCCTTCTCTTTATCTTTGGAGGCAGGCTTCGCGAACTCCACCACGATGTCCGGCGTGATCCCCTTGGCCTGGATGGAGCGCCCGCTGGGGGTGTAGTAGCGTGCCGTGGTGAGTTTGAGGCCGTCCCCGTTCTCCAGGGTCATCACCGACTGCACGCTTCCCTTGCCGAAGCTCTGGGTTCCCATGATCACGGCCCTCTTGTGGTCCTGCAGCGCGCCGGCGACGATCTCCGAGGCGCTGGCACTGCCGCCGTTTATGAGCACGACCATGGGGTAGCCGGGTTCCTTGTCGCCGATGGTCGCGGTGAGGCTTCTCTCCATCGAGGGGTCGCGCCCCTTGGTGGTGACGATGACCCCCGAGGAGAGCCCTTCGCCGATGAAGCGGTTGGCGACGCGGTAGGCCTGGTCCACGAGCCCTCCCGGGTTGAAGCGCAGGTCCAGCACGAGACCGGAGAGCGGGCCTCCATTGTCGGCTGCAAGCGTCTTCAAGGCCCTCTCGAAGTCTTCGCCGGTACGCTCCTGGAACTCTGCGATCCGGATGTAGCCGTAGCCGGGCTCTAAAAGCCTCCCTTTCAGGCTCTTTGTCTTGATGACGGCGCGCACCAGGCGGAAAGTGAGCGGGGCAGGGTTTCCCTCGCGCAGGATGCCGAGGGTGACCGAGGTTCCCGGAGTCCCGCGCATCCGGCTCACGCACTGGTTGATGTTAAGGTCCGCGGTGGGCTTGCCGTCGATGGTCCATATATGGTCGCCGGACTGGATCCCGGCCCGGAAGGCGGGGGTATCCTCGATGGGGGCGTTCACCATGAGCTTGCCGTTGCGCATCTCGAGCTCGATGCCGAGGCCGCCGAAGGCGCCTGCCATGTGCACCTTCATCTCGGTGTAGTCGGTGGCGGGGAGGTAGAGGCTGTGGGGGTCGAGCGCCGCCAGCATGCCGTTGATGGCGCCGGCCATGAGCTTCTTGTCGTCGACCTTGTCCACGTAGCTTTGCTTGACGATGCCGACCACCTCGCGGAACATCTCGAGGTATTCCGCCTCGCTTCTTTTGGCCCGCTCCTCCCGGTCCAAAAGGGGGAGCATCAAGACGAGCGAAAGGAGGAGGAAGAGTGCTGCAAATGCGGCGAAGACCTTTTTTGACATCGGTAGAGCCTTTATCTGTAAAATCGCGCGGATAGTGGGGAGCCTGATACTGTAATTTCTGCCGAGGGAGATGTCAACTGCTATTGGGGGGAAGGGGAGTCGAGCCGGAGCAAAGCCTTCGCCTCACCTGGAGGAGCCGGTTGGGAAACCCATTGACATTGCGTCTGCTTTTGATGCATAACCCAAACGCAAACCCGAAGCTTTGGAGGCGGTAATGGAGAAAATAATCAGGCACTTCAAGGGGCGGTTCATCACCGGGCTCTTCGTCGTGGTTCCGCTCGGCATCACCATATTCATACTGAAGTTCCTCTTCAACTTCGCCGACGGCATACTCGGCACCTATCTCGACTCGCTTTTGTCGGTCTTTCTGGACAACCCGTACCACATCCCGGGTCTGGGGATGCTGACCGGCGCCATCGTCATCTACTTTTCCGGGGCGCTCGCCACGAACGTCATGGGGACCAGGATCATCAGGTGGTGGGACCAGCTCCTCTCCAGGATCCCCGTGGTTAAGTCCATCTACGGCTCCAGCAAGCAGTTGACGCAGGTGTTCAAGGAGGGGAAATCATCCTACCGGCGCGCGGTGTTCGTGGAATGGCCCAGACCCGGGGTCCGCGCGGTGGGGTTCGTGACCGCAGAGGTGGAGCGCCAGGGGGAGAAGCTCGTGGTGGTGTACGTCCCGACCATGCCCAACCCGACCTCGGGTTTCGCCCTCTTTTTCAAGGAAGCCGAGGTGCACGACTGCGGCATGACGGTTGAGGATGCCGTCAAGTTCGTGGTTTCTGGCGGTGCCGTGGTGCAGTGAGGGAGGAGCCCATGAAGATAGTGGTCCTGGACGGATACACGCTGAACCCGGGCGACAACCCCTGGGACGAGGTGGCGGCCTTAGGCGAGCTGACGCTCTACGACCGCACCCCTTCGGAGCTCGTAGTGGAGCGCTCCCGCGGGGCGCAGATACTGCTCACCAACAAGACGCGGCTTACCGCGGCCTCCCTGGAGGCGCTGCCGGAACTGAGGCTCATCTGCGTCCTGGCTACCGGGTACAACGTGGTGGACCTGGAAAAAAGCGCACAGCTCGGTATCCCGGTGGTCAACGTCCCTGAGTACGGCAGCGATTCGGTGGCCCAGCACGCCATCGCCCTCCTTTTGGAGCTCACCAACAAGGTGGCCAGCTATCATGAGGCGGTGGCGCGCGGCGAGTGGTCCTCCTCCCCGGATTTCACCCTGGTGGGCGAGCCTTTGACGGAACTTAGCGGCAGGAAGATCGGTATCGTAGGGCTGGGGAGGATCGGGGGAAGGGTGGCGCAGATCGCCAATGCGCTGGGGATGGAGGTGCTCGCCCACAACCCGAGGCGCCGGGTGGCGCCCGAGGGGGTCTCTTTGCGCTGGCTCGGCCTTGAGGAGCTTTTCAAAGAGGCAGACGTGGTGAGCCTGCACTGCCCGCTGAGCGCCGAGAACGAAGGGATGGTGAACCAAAGGATGCTCGCGCTGATGCAGCCGCACGCGCTTTTTCTCAACACCTCGCGCGGCGGGCTCGTCGTCGAGCGGGACCTGGCAGAGGCCCTGAACAGCGGGAGCATCGCCGGCGCCGCGGTCGACGTCGCCGCGAGCGAACCGATACCTGCGGACAGCCCGCTCCTTACCGCAAGAAACTGCATCATCACCCCGCATGTAGCCTGGGCCACTTTATCCGCCCGGCGCAGGCTCATGGCGGTGACCGCCGCCAACATAGCCTCCTTCCTCTCGGGCAAACCGCAGAACGTGGTGAACGGGGTGCTGTAAAAACTCCCTCCCCCCGCTTCTCCAGGCGCAGTCCCGCGCGTTTTTCCCCACCCTGGGATTTTGTGGCCGTGAGTATCCGGACCTCACCGAAATGAACTCCCGCAGGTTATCAGAGTACCCTTCCTTAACGACCCGCCGGTCGCACTGCCGGGGCGGGGTTTCGAACACCGTATACGTCATGGTCCCCTGCCGCGGGAGCGCCGGCAGCGCCCTTTTTTGATCCAAGTCGCCGGTTTGACTGCAAGAAAGTGGGTGAGCCGCCTGGCGTCCACATCGTTTGTGGATAGCGCTGTGGAAAAGGGGTGGAGAGACGGGAAAAATGTTTTCAAATTGCCAGCATCTGCAGATTGCCTAAAAAATAGACAGCGAAAATGTAACGCTGTTGCAAACACTGCCTTAATGATTTCAGCTGCTTAGCGTAAAGTGGGTCGTGGCCGCGGGAAATTCTGTCAAGCTTTTTCTGCGGCTCGCGGATAAAGGGTCCCGGCCTGGCCGGAGATGGCGCCCGCCTTTCCGCGGGGGCTGCCCCCATTCTATGTCTTGACATGCCGTAGACGCTGTGTTAATTGGTAAAACCTTTTTATTACAGGAACTTGATTTCCTGATGAGGTGTGCCGCAAGGTTACAAGGAGGGTTTCCCATGTCGCAACAGATAGAGTTGACGGTCGGGGCGTTGCTGGACGACATTGCGGGGAAGTTCCCCGACAATGAGGCGCTGATCTACGTGGAAAGGGGATTGCGCTACAGCTATCGCGAGTTCAACGAGCGCTGCCGGCAGATTGCCAAGGGGCTTTTGCGCATGGGGGTGAAGAAGGGGGACCATCTCGCCATCTGGGCCTACAACGTTCCCGAATGGATCCTTTTGCAGTTCGCCAGCGCGAAGATCGGGGCCGTCCTCGTCACCGTCAACACGAGCTACAAGTCGGCGGAGCTCGAGTACATCATGAAGCAGTCCGATTCCAGCTTCCTGTTCCTGGTGCAGGGGTTCAAGGACACCGACTACATCCAGACCCTGGCCGACGTGGTGCCGGAGCTTGCCCAAAGCGAGCCGGGAAAGCTCAAAAGCGCGGCGCTGCCGTTTTTGAAGCACGTGGTCTTCCTGGAGGAAGGCGCCCCCGCCGGGACCATCAACTTCGAGAGCATCGTGGAACTAGGCCGCGAGGTCCCGGACGCGGAGCTTGCCGCGGTGGAAAAGACCCTCTCGGTGCACGACGTGATCAACATGCAGTACACCTCCGGCACCACCGGCTTCCCGAAAGGGGTGATGCTGACCCACCACAACATCGTGAACAACGGCTTCAACATCGGCGAGTGCATGCGCTTCACCGAGAAGGACCGGCTCTGCATCCCGGTTCCCTTCTTCCACTGCTTCGGCTGCGTCTTAGCCGTCATGGCCTGCGTCACCCACGGCTCCACCATGGTCCCCGTCGAGATCTTCGATCCTTTGAAGGTGCTCCAGGCGGTGGAAAAGGAGCGCTGCACCGCGCTGCACGGGGTTCCCACCATGTTCATCGCCGAGCTCGAACACCCCCGCTTCTCCGAGTTCGACCTCACCTCGCTTCGGACCGGGATCATGGCCGGCTCCAACTGCCCCATCGAGGTGATGCGCCGGGTGATCCGGGACATGCACGCCAGCGAGATCACCATCGCCTACGGCCAGACCGAGTCCTCGCCGGTCATCACCCAGACCCGCACCGACGACCCCATCGAGCTCAAGGTCTCCACCGTGGGTAGGGTGCTCCCCAACGTGGAACTGAAGATCGTGGATATCGAAAGCGGGCAGGAGCTCCCGCCGGGGAAGCAGGGGGAGCTTTGCACCCGCGGCTACCTGGTGATGAAGGGGTACTACAAGATGCCCGAGGAGACCTCCAAGGCGATCGACGCCGACGGCTGGCTGCACACAGGCGACCTGGCCGTCATGGACGAAAACGGCTACTGCAAGATCACCGGCAGGATCAAGAACATGATCATCCGCGGCGGCGAGAACATCTACCCGCGCGAGATCGAGGAATTCCTCTACACCCACCCGAAGATCTCGGACGTCCAGGTCTACGGGGTGCCGGACCGCAAGTACGGCGAGCAGGTGATGGCGGCCATCGTCCTGAAACAGGGGAGCGAGATGACCGAGGCGGAGGTAAAGGAGTTCTGCCGCGGCCGGATCGCCAACTACAAGATCCCGAAGTACGTCCGCTTCGTCGATTCCTACCCGATGACCGCCAGCGGCAAGATCCAGAAGTTCAAGCTGCGGGAAATGGCGATACGGGAACTGCAACTTGAGGAAAACCAGTGAAAAACGGGGCGTCGAACCAATAACCTCCCGGTATCACTGGCCATCTGTTGACGGCGGGGGCTTTGTGAGTTATCTTTCCTTCTCCTTTTCATGAACATCATGGAAAGGAGAAGGAGGAAGTGATGCGGCTGACGCCAAAAAACGAGCTGGAGTACCGCTACAGAAAGCTGCAAAGCGAGATGGCCGGCGCGGGACTCGACGCGGTCATCATGGTCCAGAATGCGGACCTCTTCTATTTCACCGGCACGGCGCAGGCGGGGAACCTCTACGTTCCCGTCTCCGGCCGCCCCTTGTACCTTGTACGCAGGAACTACCTCCGGGCCCGCATGGAAAGCGCGCTGGCCGAAGTGTTTCCTGCACCCTCCCTGAACGACCTCCCAGGCCTGGTATCGGACCACGGTCACAAAGCCCCGAAAAGGCTCGGACTCGAGCTCGACGTCCTCCCGGTCAACCTCTACCTGAAATACCGCGCCCTCTACCCCGAGGCCGAACTGGTCGACGCCTCGCCCCTGATCCGCCGGGTGCGCATGGTGAAGTCGCATTACGAGATCCATATCATGCAGGACGCCGGCAACCAGGCGGACAAGGTGTACAAGAAGGCGGCCGAGTACATCCGCGAGGGGATCTGCGAGGTGGAGCTTGCCGCGGAACTTGAGCGCTTTTCGCGCCTGGAGGGGCACCAGGGGTACGTGCGCATGCGGGCCTTCAACGGCGAGGTGGGCGGTTTCCAGGTCTTGGCCGGTCCTGATGCCGCGGCGCCCGCCGCGAGCAACACCCCCCTTGGGGGTATGGGACTTACCCCCGCCTTCGGCCACGGGGCAAGCTACAACAGGATCCGGCGCGGCGAGCCGGTCGTGGTCGACTTCGCCAGCTGCTTCGACGGTTACCTGGTGGACCAGACCAGGGTCTTCGCCCTGGGCTCCGTCTCCGACCGGATGCGGCGCGGGTATGAAGACATGCTGCGCATAGAGGAACTGATGGTGCAGATGGCCGAGGTTGGAGGGAGCTGGGGGGGGATCTACCACGCCTGCCTCGATCTTGCCCGCGAAATGGGGTACGCGGACAACTTCATGGGGACACCCGGAAGCCAGGTCCCCTTCATCGGCCACGGGCTCGGCGTAGAGATCGACGAGTACCCCTTCATCGCCCGCGGCTTCGAAGCGGAGACGCTCCAGGTCGGGATGGCGTTTGCCTTCGAGCCGAAACTGGTGTTTCCCGGGGAAGGGGCCGTCGGCATAGAAAACTCCTTTTATCTCTCGGAACAGGGACTTAAGAGGCTGACCTTCTCCAGACAGGAGCTGGTGCTGCTCTGACTTCAATTAAAATGTATGCAAAATAGTAAAACAGGATTTTTTGTATTGAAATTGGCGGTTGGCTTTGGTATACATTTGAAAACTCTTTGTATACAGTATACCTTCCGAGCGCATCCGGCCGAGGTTTCATTCGACCGGCACGGTGTCAGCGGGCGATTCGATCGTTTTAATTCAAAGATTGTGTACCTCAACCCCAACAGAAAAGGAGATCTGGCACATGACGCAATTAAAAGAGAAATTGTTTGAGAAGATCCAAGCCCACCGTCCCCGTATCACCCGCCTGACCAAAGAGTTCGGCTCGGTGGTCATCGACAAGGTGGACATCGGTCAGTGCATCGGCGGCGCCCGCGACATCAGGTCGCTGGTCACCGACATCTCCTACCTCGACCCGCAGGAAGGTATCCGTTTCCGCGGCAAGACCATCCCGGAGACCTTCGAAGCGCTGCCCAAAGCTGCCGGCTCCGAGTATCCGACCGTCGAGTCTTTCTGGTACTTCCTTTTGACCGGCGAAGTCCCGACCCCGGCTCAGGTCGCAGCAGTTGAGGCCGAGTTCAAGACCCGTCAGGTCGTTCCCGAGTACGTCTACGCCGCAGTCCGCGCGCTGCCGAAAGAGAGCCACCCGATGGTCATGCTCTCCGTCGGTATCATGGCGATGCAGAAAGACTCCAAGTTCGCTGCGTTCTACAGCGGCGGCAAGTTCAACAAGATGGACGCCTGGGAGTACGTCTACGAGGACGCAAGCGACATCGTCGCCCGTATCCCGGTTCTCGCCGCATTCATCTACAACCTCAAATACCGCGGCGACAAGCAGATCAGCATCGATCCGAAGCTCGACATGGGCGCTAACTTCGCCCACATGATCGGCCAGAGCGAGCAGTACAAGGACGTGGCAAGGATGTACTTCATCCTCCACTCCGACCACGAGTCCGGCAACGTCTCGGCTCACACCACTCACCTGGTGCACTCCGCTCTCTCCGACCCGTACTACGCTTACTCCGCAGGCCTCAACGGCCTGGCAGGCCCGCTGCACGGCCTGGCCAACCAGGAAGTTCTCGGCTGGATCATGGAGTTCCAGAAGAAGCTCAACGGCGCAGAGCCGACCAAAGAGAACGTCACCAAGGCTCTCTGGGATACCCTCAACGCAGGCCAGGTCGTTCCGGGCTACGGCCACGCCGTTCTCAGGAAGACCGACCCGCGCTACACCGCGCAGCGCGAGTTCTGCCTCAAGACCCCGGGCCTCAAGGACGATCCGCTGTTCAAGCTGGTCGCAATGATCTTCGAGACCGCACCGGGCGTCCTCACCGAGCACGGCAAGACCAAGAACCCCTGGCCGAACGTCGACGCGCAGTCCGGCGTCATCCAGTGGTACTACGGCCTCAAGGAGTGGGACTTCTACACCGTTCTCTTCGGTGTGGGGCGCGCCCTGGGCTGCATGGCGAACATCACCTGGGACCGCGGCTTGGGCTACGCCATCGAGCGTCCGAAGTCCGTCACCACCGACATGCTCGAGAAGTGGGCTGCCGAGGGCGGCAGGAAGATGTAAGCAGGAAGCTGCAGAAACAAAAAAGGGGGCGCTCATGGCGCCCCCTTTTTTTGTATCTAATATAGTAATGACAAGGATGCCCCGCCTTGGAAAGGCTCTTCCCGGGTTTTAGCCCCCTCCGGTGATGGCGCCTTCTCCCACCCGCTTCCCCCCTCCCGCTGGGGGAGGGGGGACTTGCCTTTAGTGACGCTCCGCGAGGATCTGCGCGGTGAAGACGTAGAGATCCGCCCCCTCTTTCCAATCCTCCTTCTTAAGCCCCGCCTTGAGCGCTGTCTGGCTCAGGAAGGTCTCCCGGTCCCAGCCGTGCTCGACTGCCACCTGCGGCAGCAGCACGCCGCGCGAGAAGTTTTTCTCCAGGTACAGGCCATGTCTTCCCACTACGACCTCCTCGGGGGTCTCGATCTTTTGCAGCGGCGAGAGCACCGATATCTCCAGCTCGAAGTCGGCCAGGTCCTCTTGCTTCATGGGGTAGAAGCGTGGGTCCCTGGTGGCGGCCGATGCTGCCATCTCCTGCACCAGCAGGTAGAGCGGCTGCTCCGAGTTGAAGTTGCCGATGCACCCCCTGAGCGCCCCCTGCCGCTTGATGGTGACGAAGCACCCTTTGGGTTCCTGCAGGTGCGCCTCGGTCACCTGCTGGACTTTCACCTTCCCGGTTTCGACGGCGGAAGTCACGGCTTCCCTGGCTAGGTGCAAAAGGAGTTTTTTATCTGCGGAATTGAGCATTTCGTTCACGAGCCCCCCTTAACGGCGCTGGCTACCCGGTGCCGGAAATTAATTTGCCTAAAATAATATATTTACCCGTAGTTTACAAGCATTAACCTTGCTCTCCGGGACTCTCCGGCGGCTGCGCCGCGAACCGGGGGGGAAGCGGCGGGTACTGCATATGTCGTTCGGCCTGTGGCGCGGGATCCGGCCTGCGCCACCATCGTTTTTCCCCCGCCAGCCGCATCCTGCAACGCGGAGAGTCCCGGCGGCGCCGGCCTCCGGGGTGACGCTAAAAGCACGGCGGTTCGCATACTTTCGCCGCCATGAGCCGGGACAGAGTCCTTTAATAATTTTTTGCGTTTCTTTCCTTTAAAAAGTATTGACTTTTGCGGGAATGCTAGTATATTCGCCCTTTGTTGTGACACAAAAAACCAGTGCGCTTCGCGCAGTAATGGTAAATCTAAAAAGAAAAGAGGTGATATCGTCAATGAAAAAACTGATCTCCTTGGCACTTTGCCTGGCTCTGGCTCTGTCCTTTGCTGCTGGCTGCAAGAAGAAGGAAGAGGCTCCGGCTCCGGCTGCTGAGCAGGCTGCACCGGCTGCACCGGCTGCACCGGCACAGGCTCCGATGTCCTCCGCCACCGCTCCGGCTGCTCCGGCAGCTCCGGCCGCACCGGCTGAGCACAAGTAATTCGGAACAGGGCCGCCCTGTTTCACGAAGCCCACAGAGTCATCTGTGGGCTTTTTTTGTATTTGCTCCCGCCTATTTGCCTTGACAACGGGGAGGCGGGAATGCTAATTAGAACGGTCGTCTACTACAATGAATCCGGAGGAAGCAATGGAAAGAACATTTGCCATCATAAAGCCTGATGCAGTCGAGAGGAACGTCACCGGGAAGGTCCTGGCGATGATAGAAGAGGGCGGGTTCAAGATCGTTGGCATGAAGAAGATCCGCCTCTCCAAGTGCCAGGCTGAGGGTTTCTACTACGTGCACAAAGAGCGTCCCTTCTTCGGCGACCTCTGCGCCTTCATGTCCCGCGGCCCGGTGATCGCACTGGTGCTGGAGAAAGAGAACGCCATCGCCGACTGGCGTGGCCTGATGGGCGCCACCAACCCGGCAAACGCCGAGGAAGGGACCATCCGCAAGGCGCTGGGCGTCAGCATCGAGGAGAACACGGTGCACGGCTCCGACTCCCCGGAGTCCGCTTCCTACGAGATCCCTTATTTCTTCAACCAGCTCGAGCTGGTCTAAGCCGCAACTGGTCGAGGCAGATCAAGAGCCCTTCGCTAGAAGGGCTTTTTTATATCCAAAAAGGCAATGCTGAAAACAGACATCAAGAATTTGACCCTGCAGGGGCTCGAGTCGTACATATCAGGACTTGGCAAGGAGCGCTTCCGCGCCAAGCAGATCTTCAAGTGGCTCTACCAGATGGACGCCGGAAGCTTCGAGGAGATGACCAACGTCTCCAAGGAGTTCCGGGTGATGCTGGGTGAGATCGCCCAGATCAGCAACTTGACGCCCGAGGTGGTGGAGGCGAGCGAGGACGGGACCAGGAAGTACCTATTCCGCCTCTCGGACGGCAGCGCCGTGGAAAGCGTCCTCATCCCCGACGAAGGGCGCAACACGCTCTGCATCTCGAGCCAGGTCGGCTGCGCCATGGGGTGCGCCTTCTGCCTTACCGGCAGCTTCGGGCTTTCCCGCAACCTTACTACGGCCGAGATCGTGAACCAGGTCTGCGCTGTGAAGCGCGACCAGCCGGTGAGCAACATCGTCTTCATGGGTATGGGGGAGCCTTTGGCGAACCTGAAGGCCGTGATCCCGGCGGTGCAGATCCTCACCGACCCGGACGGCTTCCAGTTCTCCACCAGGAAGGTCACCGTCTCCACCTCGGGGCTGGTACCGGAGATGGCGGAGCTTGGGCGCGGCTGCACCGTGAACTTAGCCGTGTCGCTGAACGCCACCACTGACGAGGTGAGGAACCGGATCATGCCGGTTAACCGCCGCTACCCGCTGGCCGAGCTCCTTGCCGCCTGCAAGGCGTTCCCGCTGCCGTCCCGGCGCTGGATCACCATGGAGTACGTGATGATCCGGGATCTGAACGATTCGCTTGACGACGCGAAGAGGTTGGTGCGTCTGATCAGCAACATCCCGTCGAAGGTGAACCTGATCCCGTTCAACGAGCACGAGGGGTGCGATTTCAAATGCCCCACCCAGGAATCGATCGACCGCTTCCACAAGTACCTGTTGGACAAAAACGTCACCGTGATCACCCGCTCTTCCCGCGGCAGCGACATCTCCGCCGCCTGCGGCCAGCTCAAGGGAAGGCTGGATCAGGCGGGCGCCGCGCCCAAGGAATGCGGCTGCGAAGGGTAACGCAAGAACTGAAATTCAATCGCTGGAGGTAGAGATGGCAAACGAGGTAATCGGTGTTATCGGAGGCAGCGGGCTCTACGAGATGGAGGGGATGACCGACGTCGCCCAGGTGACGGTGGATACCCCCTTCGG
Source organism: Citrifermentans bremense (assembly GCF_014218275.1). NCBI lineage: Bacteria > Pseudomonadati > Thermodesulfobacteriota > Desulfuromonadia > Geobacterales > Geobacteraceae > Citrifermentans > Citrifermentans bremense. Next base: position 2,877,491 of record NZ_AP023213.1, on the reverse strand, counting down.
CAGGCCGAGCGACGAGTACGTGACCGGGACGCTGGACGGCGTCCGCATGGTGTTCCTGCCGCGGCACGGCAAGGGGCACCGCTTCACCCCCAGCGAGGTGAACTACCGCGCCAACATCTACGGCATGAAGAAGCTGGGGGTCACCCGCATCATCTCGGTGTCGGCGGTGGGAAGCCTCAGGGAGGAGATCGTCCCGGGGCACATCGTGATCCCCGACCAGTTCATCGACCGCACCCGCGGCTTCCGAAAGGACACCTTCTTCGGCAACGGCGTGGTTGGTCACGTGCAGTTCGCCGACCCGGTCTGCGGCGAACTCTCCGGGCTTTTGCACGCAGCCGCAGTCGAGGTGGGCGCAGTCGTCCACCGCGGCGGGTGCTACGTCTGCATGGAGGGACCGGCCTTCTCCACCCGCGCCGAGAGCCACCTGTACCGCTCCTTCGGGGCGTCGGTGATCGGCATGACCAACCTGACCGAGGCGAAGCTCGCGCGCGAGGCGGAGATCTGCTACGGCGTCATAGCGCTTTCCACCGACTACGACTGCTGGCACGACGCCCATGCCGACGTCTCGGTGGAGGCCATCATCGCCATCATCAAGTCGAACGTCGCCAGCGCGAAGAAGATCATCCGCCAGGCCGTCTCCAGGGTGGCCGCTGGACGCGCCTGCGCCTGCGGCGAGGCGCTTAAGTACGCCATCATCAGCGACACCTCCGTGATCCCGGTGGAGACCCGCGAGAACCTGGAGCTTATCATGGGGAAATACCTCTAGACGGCTGTCCGCGCTGCCGGCAGACCAGAAACAGATGGACCCTGCCGTACCTCATCCCTTATCGCTTCCAGGAGGTTTTATGAGCATACTCGTTGTCGGTTCCGTGGCCCTTGATTCCGTCGAGACCCCTTTCGGAGAGAGGGAGCGCGTTCTCGGCGGTTCCGCCACCTACTTTTCCACCTCCGCCAGCTTCTTCACCGACGTCAACCTCGTGGCGGTGGTGGGCGAGGACTTCCCCGAGGAGCACACCACGTTCCTCGCCTCCAGGAACATCGATCTCACCGGCCTCTCCAGGGTCCCGGGAAAGACCTTCCACTGGAAAGGGCGCTACGGCTACGACCTGAACGAGGCGCAGACCCTGGAGACGCACCTGAATGTCTTCGAGAGCTTCAAGCCGGTGATCCCCCCCTCCTATGCCGACGCCGACTACCTGATACTCGCCAACATCGACCCGGAACTGCAGATGGAGGTGCTGAACCAAGTGCCGAACCCCAAGGTGGTGGCGCTGGACACCATGAACTTCTGGATCTCCTCGAAGCCCGAGGCGCTCAAGAAGGTGATCAGCCGGGTCGACTTCCTCATCATCAACGAGGGTGAGGCGCGCCAGCTTTCCGGGGAGGCTAACCTGGTGCGGGCGGCACGGGCCATCATCGGCATGGGGGTGAAGAACCTGATCGTGAAGCGCGGGGAGTACGGCGTGCTCATGTTCAACGGGCACTCGGTGTTCGCGGCGCCGGCCTTTCCGCTTGAGGAGGTCTTCGACCCCACGGGCGCGGGCGACACCTTCGCCGGCGGCTTCATGGGGTACCTGGCCAACACCGGCGACGTCTCCGAGCAGGGGGTGCGCCAGGCGGTGATCTTCGGCTCGGTGATGGCCTCCTTCAACGTCGAGGCCTTCAGCCTCGACCGCCTGAAGACGCTCTCCTACGCCGAGATCGAGTCCCGTTACCGCAGCTTCAAGAAGATGACGCATTTTCAGGGGGTAGGGGAGCTCTGACCGGGGCGCAGGCACCCCGTCGGCTGAAGGGCTCCTCATTGACAACCACTCGCTAATCTGCTAATTTCCCCCGGTACCTACCGGCAGCCAAGAAGTGAGGCTTATGTCCCGTCAGATTCCGATCATGCTGTCCCTAGCCCTTTTGCTCACCACGGGATGCGCCCTGAGCCAGGGGGACAAGAACCGATCCATCTACCACTACCAGATGGGGCAGTCCTTTTACGCCGAGAACAACTACACCGGCGCCCTCCTGGAGCTGAGCGAAGCCGAGAAGCTCACCCCGAAGGACCCGGATCTGCTGAACCTTCTGGGGCTCACCTGTTACCGCAAGGGGCGCTACGACCTTGCCGAAGAGAAGTACCTGAAGGCGATCGCCAACAAGGAGCGCTTCTCCGACGCCCGCAACAACCTTGGGGTCAACTACCTGGAGATGAAGCGCTGGGACGACGCCATCGAGCAGTTCAAGCTGGTGCAGGACGACATCTTCTACCAGGGGCAGGACGGCGTCGCCATCAACCTGGGGCTTGCCTATCTGGGCAAAGGGGAGTACCAGCAGGCCCTGACCGTCTTGCGCAACGCCGCCGCCAAAAACGGCAGCGACCCCCGCATCCGGCTCAACCTGGGCCGGGTCTATTTCGCCCTCGAAAAGACCGAACTCGCGGTCGAAGAGTACCAAAAGGCCCTGCAGCTGAACCGCTCCTACGCGACCGCCCATTACTACCTGGGGCTCGCGCAGATGAAGCTCAAGGACGCCGAGGCGGCCAAGAGCGCCTTCCAGGACGTGGTTCGTCTGGCCCCCGATTCCGATATCGGGCAGCTCTCCAGGGAGTACCTGGACCTGCTCAAGGTGAGGTGACGTGTCTGATCCAGAGCAGAACATGGACGCGGAGGTGCCGGTAGGGAGGTACCTGAAGGGGGTGCGAGAAGCGCGCGGGCTCAAGCTCGAAGACGCCTCCCAGGTAACGAAGATCGGCAAGAACTACCTGGTGGCGATCGAGGAGGGGCAGTTCGAAAAGCTCCCCAACGTCGCCTACATCAAGGGATTTTTGAGGCTCTACGCCGGCTACCTCTCCCTTTCCGGAGACGAGGTGGTGGCAAGGTATGAGCGCGAACTGGCCCCGGCAGCGAAGCCGCAGGCGGAGCCCGCGCAGCCGCGCCCGGGTATGAAGACTGTCGAAAAGGCGAAGCTTGCCGGCCCCGGGCGCTGGATCATCCCCGCCTTTTTGCTGGTCCTGGTCGTCATCACTGCGCTTTTTTACTCCGACGCCGACGAGCCTCCCCCCTTGCCGCGGCCGGCGCCCCCGGCTCCGCTCCCCGCCCCGGTTCTGGCTCCCATGACCTCCCCGGTGCAAAAGCAGCTCAGTTCGGCGCGCCCCGCACCTTTGGCGGAGCCTGCGGCCGAGCCTTCCCTGGACGCCGCCCCCGCCGGGAGACAGAAGGGTGTGGTCCTTAAGCTGCGTTTCAACCGGGACAGCTGGCTCAGCATCACCATAGACGACAGCATATCCCAGCGCTACGACCTGAAGGCCGGCGACATCATCGAGTGGAAGGGGCAGCGCTCCTTCTCGCTTGAGCTTGGCGACGGCGGCGCCGTCGAAGGCGAATTCAACGGCCGGCCGCTGCAGGCGCTTGGGCAGGCCGGACAGCCTGCGCACGTGGAGCTGAAGGCGGAACAATAGTTCAAGCTGGCGCAAGACTTCCATGGCAGAAACTTGGGGCCGAGGCTTTGGGAAGGGGCGAAGGTCATTAAAAGCCCCGGCATTTCAATGAGGAGCTTTTTCCCTGTGCTGAAAGCAGACCCGTCTCCCCGGGCGCAGAGTGATGCCGACTTCCGGTAAGCTGCGTAAAAGATTACCTCTTGGGGAAAGAAGGGGCGGCTTGACACCCCGGGGGGCGGTGCTAGAATCAAAGCTGCATTTTTAATAAACGAATCGGAGCCGATCTTGCCAAAGCAGCCCAAGCGAATATTGGTGGTAGATGACGAGGAGAACGCGCGCATCGGTCTCTCCCGGTTGCTGGCGAAGGAAGGGTTCCTGGTTGACAGCGTTGCCAACGGTTTCGAGGCTCTGAACTACCTGCGCGAGCAGGAAGTGAACCTGATCGTGACCGACATCAACATGCCGGAGATGAATGGCATCACCTTCTTGAAGGAACTCAACCGGAGCTATCCCTCCAGCAACGTGATCATGATTACCGCCTACGGCGGTGTCGAGTCCTATATCGAGGCGATGAACCTTGGCGCCTTCGAATACATCAACAAGCCGGTGAAGATAGACGAGCTCAAATCGATCCTGAAAAAGATCTTCAAGGAAACCAGCCACTGACTCAGAACAGTTCACGGGGAGGCGGGATGAGAAGCTTCGACAAGATTCTGTTTGCCACCGATTTTTCCGAGAGCTCGGACCACGCGTTCGAGTACGCGCTCACCCTGGCCAAGCAGTTCGACAGCCAGCTGACCATCCTGCACGTCATCAACGAACCGGTGGACCTGCGCGGCTTCTACGTGCCGCACATCTCCTTCGAGAACCTGGAAAAGGAGATCGAAGAGGGGGCCGAGAAGATGATGGGGAAGTTCTGTGAGAGCCGCCTCTCCGGCTTTGCCAACTACCAGTGCTCCATCGTCACCGGCGTCCCCTGGGAGGAGATCCTGAAGCGGGCCGAGAGCGACCATTCTTCCTGCATCGTCATGGGGACCCAGGGGAGAAGCGGGATTGACCACCTGCTGTTCGGCAGCACCGCCGAGCGCGTGGTTAGAAAGGCGCTCTGCCCGGTTGTAACCGTACGGCTCGCCTGATTGCGGCGCCATAAGACTTCTGCGGGGCAGCGTTTGCTGCCCCTTTTTTTTGAAGAGCACAATCCCTAAAGAACAGGAACGCCCGTCATGTCCCAACAGGATAAAGAGCCGCGCGGCCGCGTGCTGATAGTCGACGACGAGAAGGTCATCCTCGACCTTACCGCCATCATCCTCAAAAACCGAGGCTACCAGGTGTTCACCGCCCTTTCCGCCCAGGAGGGGCTCGACTGCATCGAGAAGCAAAGCCCGGAGCTCGTGCTTCTGGACTACATGATGCCGAACATGGACGGCCTCACCGCGCTCAAGGAGATCAAGCGGAGCTACCCCGACACCTACGTGATCATGTTCACCGGCAAGGGGAGCGAGGAGATCGCCGTCGAGTTGATGAAGGCGGGGGCCTCCGACTACATCCTGAAGCCTTTCAACAACCAGGACCTGGTCGACAGGATCGAGAGCGTCCTGAAGCTGCGGGGGATCGAGCTGCAAAACCGCGCCCTTTTGAGCGAACGGGAGCGGCTTCTGGCCGAGATCGCGGACTGGAACCGCGAACTGGAGCGCCGGGTGCAGGAAAAAAGCGAGGCGCTGCGCCGGGCCCAGGTGGAGGTGGTGCAGTCCGAGAAGCTCGCCTCGCTCGGCTACCTTTCCGCCGGGATGGCGCACGAGATCAGGAACCCGCTGAACTCCATCGCGCTTTTCGTGCAGCTCATCAAAAGCGGCCTCGACGAGCACGAGCGCCTGGACTACGTGGAGAAGATCCTCAAGGAGGTGGACCGGATCGACAACATCCTGGGGAAGCTTCTGGACGCCTCCAAACGCCCCAAGTTCGAGATCAGCGAGGTGCGGGTCGACCGGGTCCTGGAGCACACCCTGGACGCCTTCACCCCGCAGCTGCGCCAGAAGAAGATCCGCGCCGTCACCGACTTCAAGAACATCCCCCCCGCCATCAAGGCGGACCCGATGGAGATCGAGCAGATCTTCACCAACCTCTTTTTGAACTCCATCCACGTGATGCCGGAAGAGGGGACCCTGACCGTAGAGCTGGAAGGGGACGAGCAGTGGCTCACGGTGCGGGTCTCCGATACCGGCCCGGGGATCCCGCCCGAGAACCTCCCCAACATCTTCGACCCGTTCTTCACCACCAACAGCCGCGGCACCGGGCTCGGGCTCTCCGTGGTCCTGCGCATCGTGAAGACTTACAAGGGGAAGATCGAGGTGGAGAAAAGCGACAACTCGGGGACCACCTTCCTGGTGCGCCTGCCGCTTGCCGCGCCGAGGTAGCGGGAGGATTCTCCCTTCCCTTTTGGGGCGCATTTTTGTATGATGGCGCATCCCATCGCGCTTTGAGGTTGAAATGACAGCAGAAAACCGGAGAAAGATCCTCCTGGTGGACGACGACAAGTTCTTCCAGAAGGTGATGTCGGACGCCTTTGAGAGCGCCGGCTTCGCTGTGGTCACCGCCGATGACGGCCAGGCCGGCGTGGAGGCCTACGGCCAGGGGGAATTCGACGCCGTCATTTTGGACCTCGTCATGCCCAGGATGGGGGGGGTGAGCGCCTCTCTCGAGATCATCCGGCTCTCGGAAGACCCGGACCCCGTCATCATCCTCCTGACCTCCATGTTCCAGGGCGCCCCGCACGAACACCCGATCGCCGAGATGGGCGCCAAGGTGCACATACCGAAATCAACCCCACCGCTGGACATCGTCATCATCGTCGAGCAGCTTCTGGAAAGAAAGAGGCGCGGCTCCAGCGCCGCCTGACGGAACCCCATGCCATTTCTGCTAAGAAACCTCGCCCTTTCTCCCGGAGAAGAGGAGCGCCTTTTGCGTCCTATGGCCGCGGCCAAGCTAGGCGTCCCCGAGAGCTCCATCACCTCCATCTCGCTGGTGCGAAAGGGGGTCGACGCCCGCAAGAAGGGTAAGATCAAGCTGGTCTATACAGTGCAGGTGACGCTTTCCGACGAGACCCGGGTCAAGGAGGGGGGGGACGTTTCCCGGGTCGAGCCGGCTCGAAAGGAGCAGTTTCCCAGGATCGCGTCGAAGGAGCGTATCGTCATCGTCGGCATGGGGCCGGCCGGGCTCTTCGCGGCGCTGAGGCTCGCCGAGTACGGGCTCAGCGCCCTGGTCCTCGAGCGCGGGCGGGAGGTGGAGCGACGCGGCACAGACGTCGCCCGCTTCTGGCGCGCGGGGGAGCTCCTCCCCGAGAGCAACGTCCAGTTCGGCGAGGGTGGGGCGGGGACCTTCTCCGACGGCAAGCTGACCACGCGGGTGAAGGACGAGAACTGCGGCTGGGTGCTGAGGCAGCTGGTCCAGTTCGGGGCCCCGCCGGAGATCCTCTACCTGGCGAAGCCGCACATAGGGACCGACCGGCTGCGCGCCGTGGTGAAGGGGATCAGGGAGCGGCTCATCGAGGCGGGTTTCGAGATCCGCTTCGAGAGCAGGGTGAGCGGGATCGGGCTCTCCGGCGTACGGGTGAACGCCGTGGTAGTGAACGAGACCTCGGAGCACCCCTGCGATGCGCTGATCCTGGCGCCAGGGCACAGCGCGCGCGACACCTACGCCATGCTGCACCGGGCAAAGGTATCGCTGGAGGCGAAGCCTTTCGCGGTGGGGCTCAGGGTGGAGCACCCGCAGGCCCTGATCGACGAGATCCAGTACGGCAGGAACCCGCACCCGGAGCTCCCGCCTGCCGAGTACGCGCAGGCCTACAACAACGAGAAGACGGGTCGCTCCGCCTATTCCTTCTGCATGTGCCCCGGCGGGGTGGTGGTCGCCGCCGCCTCCGAGGCGGGCGGGGTAGTGGTGAACGGCATGAGCGGCTACCGCCGCAACGGCCCCGGCGCCAACAGCGCGCTCGTCGCCACCGTTGGGCCTGCGGACTTTCCGGGGGAGTCGCCTCTTTCCGGGATCGAGTTTCAGCGCGACCTGGAGCGGAGCGCCTATGCGGCCGGGGGAGGGGGATACCTGGCGCCGGCGCAGAGCCTACTCGCCTTTCTGGGGGAGGGGAAGGGGAGGGTCGCTTCCAGCTACCGCCCCGGCGTGGTCGAGTGCGAGCTGACCCCACTTCTACCCGCGGCCGTCGCCGCGACGCTTAAGGAGGGGATCCGCCATTTCGACAGGAAGATGCGCGGCTTCGTGAGCGCCGAGGCGACCCTCACCGCGGTCGAGACCAGGACCTCGGCCCCCCTGCGCATCCTGCGGGGCCCCGACCTGCAGTCGGTCTCCCACCCGGGACTCTACCCGACCGGCGAGGGGGCGGGGTACGCCGGCGGCATCATGAGCGCCGCCCTCGACGGGATTCGCGTCGCCGACGCCATCGCGGCGCGGCTCGGTGCCGGGAAACCAGAGGTGTAACAACAAACGGTTCAACGCCGCGGCGCCCCTAAGGGGAGGCGCGGCCTACAAGGAGCTTCAAGTGAAAAAGAAATGCGTTGCCGAGATAAAGGACCGCGACCTGGTGGAGGCGGTCTTCCTGGTCAAGGAGAAGATCGTGGCCATGGCGAAGAACGGCAAGCCGTACCTCACCCTGAAGCTTATGGACAAAAGCGGCGAGGTCGACGCCAAGGTCTGGGACAACGCGGACCAGGTGGGCGCGCTCTTCGACCGCAACGACTTTCTCTCCGTGCGCGCCAAGGCGAGCGTCTACCTGGGCAAGATGCAGTTGATCGTCTCGGAGCTGAAGAAGGTTCCCGAGGAGACGGTGGATCTGGCCGACTTCCTTCCGGAAACGAACCGGGACATAAACTCCATGGTCGAGGAGCTGCACGCTCTCATCGCCGGGGTGAAGGACCCGGACCTTTCCAGGCTTTTGTCCTCCTTCTTCCACGACCCCGAACTCCTGGCCCAGTACCGCGTAGCGCCGGCGGCCAAGGGGATGCACCACGTCTACCTGGGGGGGCTTTTGGAGCACTCGCTTGCCGTGGCGAAGCTGGTCGACGCCATGGTCCCGCTCTACCCTGGGCTGAACCGCGACCTCCTGATCGCGGGCGCGCTTTTGCACGACGTGGGGAAGGTGCGCGAGATGACCTACCTGCGCTGCTTCGACTACTCCGACGAGGGGAAGCTGATCGGCCACATCACCATCGGGGCCGAGATGCTGCACGAGCGGATCACGGCGCTCCCGGGCTTTCCCGCCGAGCTCGCCATGCTCTTGAAGCACATGATCCTGTCGCACCACGGCCAGTACGAATACGGCTCCCCCAAGCGCCCTAAAACGCTGGAGGCGACCATCCTCAACTACCTGGACGACCTTGACTCCAAGATCAACGGCATCAGGACCCACATCCGCAAGGAGCCGGACAACCCCTCGCGCTGGACCTCGTACCACCGCCTCTACGACCGCTACTTCTTCAAGGAGAACGGCCTCTTCGAGGAGGAGCAGGATCTCGCCCCCGAGGCGTGCCTGGAGCCGTCCGAGCTTTTGCCGCAGACGGTGGCGGCCCCGGCGCCGCCACTGGCGGGCGCGCCGGAGCAGGGGGCGCCGCGCCGTGAACGCACGGACGCTCCCCGGGGCGGCCAGGAGCGCAAGAGCTTCAGCAACAACCCCTTCGCCGCGCTGAAAAACGGCAGGGAATAACTTTCGATGCATCGAAGCGGGTTCCCGGCCGCAGCCTAGGCGCCCGGCACCGCAGGGAGGAAATGGCATGTTGTTCGAGACCATAGTGGTCGGCGCGCTAGGCGTCAACTGCTTCATACTGGGAGACAAGCAGAGCAACGAAGGGGTGGTGGTGGATCCGGGCGCAGACTGCGACCTGATCCTCGACGCCGTCACGCGCTTCGGGATCAAGATCAAGTACATCGTCAACACCCACGGCCACTTCGACCACGTCGGCTGCAACCGCAGCCTCAAGGAGAAGACCGGCGCCGAGCTTTTGATCCACCAGGGAGACCAGAAGCTTCTGGAGCTGGCCGCCAAAAGCGCGCAGAAGTACGGCCTGAGCGTCGAGGACTCCCCGGCCCCGACGAGGTTCCTTGAGGACGGCATGAAGCTCGAGTTCGGCAGGCGCTCCATCGAGGTGCTGCACACCCCTGGGCACACCCAGGGGGGGTGCTGCCTGCTTCTGGCCCACGAGAAGCTGGTGATCACGGGCGACACCCTTTTCGCCGATTCGGTAGGGCGCACCGACCTGCCCGGCGGCTCCCACGAGCAGCTGATGGCCTCCATCAAGGCGAAACTGATGCCGCTTCCCGACGACACCACCGTCTGGCCCGGCCACGGCCCCTCCAGCACCATCGGGCGCGAGAGGCGCAGCAACCCCTACATCAACGAATAGGAGGAGGCGATGCTGAAAGGGAAGGAGATCGTTCTAGGGGTAACCGGCGGGATCGCGGTATACAAGGCCGTCGAGCTGTTGCGCCTTCTGGTCAAGGCCGGGGCGACGGTCCACGTGGTGATGACTAAAGGAGCGAAGCAGTTCGTCACGCCGCTCACCTTCCAGACCCTTTCGGGGAACCCGGTGCACAGCGAGCTCTTCAACCTGATCTCGGAGCAGGAGATTGGGCACATCTCGCTGGCCGAGCGGGCCGACCTCTTCATCGTCGCCCCCGCCACGGCCAACTGCATCGGGAAGCTCGCCTGCGGCATCGCCGACGATCTTCTGACCACCACCGTGATGGCCACCAGGGCGCCGGTCCTGATCGCCCCGGCCATGAACGTCAACATGTACCACAACCCCATCTACCGCGAGAACGAAGAGCGCCTGAAGAAACACGGCTACCTCTTCGTGGCGCCTGCCTGCGGCATGCTCGCCTGCGGCTACGAGGGTGAGGGGAAACTGCAGGCCCCCGAGGTGATCCTGGAGGAGGCGGTGGCGGCCTTGACCCCCAAGAGGCTCAAGGGGGAGCGGGTCCTGGTGACGGCGGGCCCGACCCTGGAGGAGATCGACCCGGTGCGCTTCATCAGCAACCACTCCTCCGGCAAGATGGGGTACGCCATCGCGAGGCAGGCGCGCTTGAGGGGAGCGGAGGTCACCCTGGTGACAGGGCCTGCCGCGCTTTCTGCGCCGCACGGGGTGAAGCTGGTCCGGGTGCAGAGCGCGACCGAGATGCGGGACGCCGTGCTGGATGCCCTGGAGCGAACCGATATCGTGATCAAGGCGGCGGCTGTGGCCGATTACCGCCCGAGGTCCCGCAGCGGCCAGAAGATGAAGAAGAGCGAGGCGGAGCTTTGCATCGAGCTCGAGAAAAACCCGGACATCCTGGCCGAGATAGGGGCCATGAAGGGTGGACGGCTCCTGGTGGGGTTCGCGGCCGAGACCCAGGAACTGGTGAAAAATGCCGGCGCCAAGCTCAAGGCGAAGAACCTCGACCTGGTGGTGGCGAACGACGTCTCCCAGGAGGGGGCCGGGTTCAACGTCGACACCAACATCGTCAAGCTCCTGTACCGGGATGGCCGGGTAGAGGAGCTCCCCATGATGGGGAAGGATGAATTGGCAGGGGAGATACTGGAGCGCGTGGAAGTTCTGCGCGGGGCCACGGCAGGGAAGGGGGACGCCTCGTCAAGCCGATAGGATCTCCAAGAGGAGCTCGGGGCGGCAGATGGCTTCCTTCAGCTTCGGCTTCAGCTCTTCCAGCTCGGCTATCGCCTGGGGCTTGGTGAGCTTTCCGGTCCGGTACAAAAGCCTCAGGTTCTTGCGCACCGCTTCCGCTGCGGCCAGAGCCCGCTCCCCGGTGGGGTCGGCGAAGTAGTAGCGGGACTCCTCGTCGTTGTTCAGGAAGTCGAACACCGCCTCCTGGGCGAGCTGCATGTACTCCTCCCGGTCGTCCTCCTCCAGCACGTAGCGGGAGGATTCAGAGAGCGTCTGCAAAAGGCTTTGCCATTTCTCCAGGCGGCTCACCAGCAGGATCGAGTTGAAGATCCGCTTGTTGGTGCCGAAGGAGAAGATGGTGTCGGAAAGGACCTTGCGCAAAAGCTGGTCGTTGGAGCTGAAGTGTTCCAGGGACACCTTCTTCGCCGTCTCCCAGATCTCCTTTTCCACGAAGTTCTCGAAGCGCATCTCCCAGTAGGCGTGCTTCAAGGTGAGGGAGGAGAAGCTCCTCATCACCTTGTAGGGGACGTAATAGTTGTGTGCGATGCAGTCCGCGGCGAGATGGCTCAGGTAGCCGTAGGCGCAGGCCTGTTGCGCGGCGTCCCCCGCCTTGTCCAGCACCCGGTGGCCGATGCGCCAGCGGTGGCAGTGCTGCAGGTAGTGGGTGAACTTCTTGCCGAGGGTGATGTCCGCCGCGATGGTGCCGTAGAGAAAGTCGTAGGGGTGCGCCGAGATGACGGCCGCAACGGCAGGTTTCAGCGCGTCGAGGTTGGCGAGGACGTTCATGCCGAGCTGAAGATGGATTCCGGCGCCCCAGGCGTAGGCCTGTTCGGGTACCGCTATGACCAGGAAGAGTGTTGCTGCAGCTAGTATCCACATGTGGTCGAGCATAGTTAATGAGGCTGAAAAAGTAAAGGGGTTTGGGATGGTCGAGATGGACGAAAGGGAAACCGTGCTTGGCTCGCTGAAAGGTTACCTGGCCGAGCTTTTGGAGAGCGGCGTGGACGAACTCCCCCTCACGGCTCAGCCGGTTGCCGCAGAGAGGGCTAGGAGCGTCGCCCCTCGGTCCCAGGAGGCTCGCGCGGAAGCGCCGCCGCCCCCTCGCCCGGAGACTGTTCCGGCGCCCCCCGCTCCAGAAGAAAGGGAAGGCGTCACAGCACCGGAGGAGCCCTGCCGCATCGAGGGGGACCCGCAAGCCCGGCTTCTCTTCGTCATGCACGGATCAGGATTCAGCGGTGAGGCGGGAGGTCTCCTGGAGAAGATCGTCGCCGCCATGGGGTTCAGCAAGGAAGAGGTCTGCCTCTTCAGCCTTCCCCCAGGCGGGGTTTCGCGCGCCGCCCTCGCCGGCCGGATCGCATCCCTGGCCCCGGAGGTGGTGGTAAGCATGGGGGAGGAGGCTACCTCCCTGCTGCTCCAAAGCGAGGCCCCATTGCAGCGGCTGCGCGGCAGGTTCCACGACCTGGCTGGAATACCGCTCATGCCGACGCACCACCCCGAGGCGATGCTGGAAAACCAGGGGCTGAAACGGGACGCATGGAACGACATGCAAAAGGTCATGGGGCGTCTGGGGAAAGGGCGTTAGTGCGGAGCGCTGCAGGCCTTGAGCCTCCCGTTCTCGAAGAGCTCGATGGGCTGCAGCTCGACGCAGACCTTGCCGTCGACCTCGACCCGGGTGGCGAGGACGCATCCCTGTAGTTTGCCGGAGACATAGAAGCTGATGGTGCTGTACTCGTTGCAGGTCAGCTCTTCATAGTAGAAGAAATCCCTGGTGATGCAGCTTTTCAGTGTTCCCAGTTCGTAGAATTCCGCCTCAGCGTACATGTTGCATCTCACGCCGCTCAAAAGGGTGATGTCCTTCAGCGGACAGGACTTAAGCTCGCCGTTGGGGTAATAAATCACCGTCCCACCGGGGTTGCAGATCGATGCGTCGACACCGAGAGCTGTCCCGGTCCAGATGGTGAGAAACAGGCTTAAGGCGAGCAGTATGAGCTTCATTGACCCCTCCCCGCTGCAACTTGTTGCTGGCTGGAAACACCCGCCAAGTATAGTGGTAAAATGAGTCCTTTCAAATTTTATACGCTCTTCCCCCCGGTCTTGACACATAAATAGTATTGGATACCATTAATGCGCTTCAGGCAGCTACATCCTCAAAGGAAAAGGAGATGGATATGGCAAAGTTTCGACGGATGGCAATGGTTATCCTTTGTGCCTGCATGATGGCCTCCTTCACCACGGGCTGCAGGACCACGCCCAAACACGACAGCGCTGGGGAGTACGTCGACGACACCGTGATTACCACCCGCGTGAAAGCGGCTATCTTCGACGAGTTGGCGCTGAAGACCTTCCAGATCAACGTCACTACCTTCCAGGGCGTGGTGCAATTGAGCGGGTTCGTGGACTCGGCCGAGAACGCCAGGCGGGCAGGGGAGATCGCCCGCGGCGTCAAGGGGGTAAAAGAGGTGAGAAACGACCTGATCGCCAAGTAGCCCACCACCTGCACCCACAAAAAAACCCGCTTCGGCGGGTTTTTTCGTTTCAGGTGAAAACCCCCTCCCTTGGGAGGGGGCTAAGCGCCATAGGGTCATCACGTCGACCTCAAGACGCATGGAAAAGGCGAGCAGCAGTGAAAAGAGCAGGCTCTGCAGCATGAGCCCCACCGTCATCCGGGAGCTTCAGGTAACGGTAATTTATATAGGCGAAGGTGGCGGTGAGCGTGGTGAGGAACGCCGTGATCTCGAAATAACCCATGTCAGGGCGCGGTCTTCAGCCAGCACCTGAGCATCTCCGCCACGCTCCAGGCCTGGGCGATGCACCCCTTGGGAAGGTAGGGCTTTTCGGCGTCGAAGATCTCGCTGATGGAGCCCATGCACTGCTGGCTCATCTGGCTTGCCAGCCCGTCCAGGAAGCTGTGCGCAGTCGGGACCTGGTCGGGGTAGAGCTTCAACCATGAGTCGATGAAGGTGCCGATCAGCCAGGGCCAGACGGTCCCCTGATGGTAGGCCGCGTCACGGGCCCTTAGGTCGCCGTGGTAGGTCGGCTTGTAGTCGGGGTGCCCGTGGGCGAGCGTGCGCAGACCGACCGGGGTGAGCAGGCGCTTGCGCACCGTCTCCAGCACCGGGGACCACTTCTCCCGATCCAGCACCGGGTGCTCCAGGGAGATGGCGAAGAGCTGGTTCGGGCGGCAGGCGTCGTCGTCCCCCTGCTCGCCGTCCACCAGGTCGTAAAGATAGCCCCCTTCCTGGTACCAGAAACGGCTGTTGAAGGAGCGGCAGGTCTGCTCGGCGAAGGATCCCAGCTGGCGCGAATAGGCGGGGTCGTCCTTTTCGGTCCACTGCTGCATCAGCCTGAGCGCGTTGTACCACAGGGCGTTCAGCTCCACCGCCTTCCCGCGGCGCGGGGTCACCACCCAGTCGCCGACTTTCGCGTCCATCCAGGTGAGCTGGTACCCCTCGGCCCCCTGCCGGAGCAGGCCGTCGCCTGGATCCACCCCGATGCCGAAGCTGGTGCCGGAGAGGTGCTTGTCGATGATCTGCCGCAGCTGGGGCATGATCATCTGCAGCGTCGCGTCGTCGCCGGTATGGTTCAGGTAGCGGTTGACGGCATGGAAGAACCAGAGGCTCGCGTCCGCGGTGTGGTAGAGACCGTCGTTGTGACCTTCCGGGAAGAGGTTCGGTATCAGCCCGTTTCTCACGTAGTGGGCGAAGGTGCGCAGGATCCAGCCGGCCTCCATGTGGCGGCCGGTGGCGAGGGTCAGCCCCTCCAGCGAGATCATGGTGTCGCGCCCCCAGTCGGTGAACCAGTGGTAGCCGGCGATCACGGTGCAGACCTCGTCCCCCATGGCGTGGGCGCGCACGCTGTCCTTGTGCCTGCCGGCCGGGGTAATGATGAACTGGTCCGTGGCGAGTACGAGCTCTGCCGCGAGCCCCTGTCTGGCTTTCGGGTCTGCAGCTGCCAGAAGGAGCCTGCGCCGCTCGCGCTCCATGGCGAGCGCCGCCTCGGGGGGGAGCGCGGCCAGGGTCTCCCAGCTCTCCGTGGAAGCGGTGAGCGCCGCGTCCTGGTCCGCCGCGAGGTCGACCGCGAAGTACCCGGCGGTCCAAAGCGTCCCCAGGGCGTCGTAGCCGCGGGCGTTTTCAACGTCGTAGAAGATGTCTGTGCTCTGCTTCTCCTCCAGGGTGAAGTTGCCGCGTCCCCCGTTGATGACGAGCCTCAACTGCGGCGAATGGCTCCCGATGGAGATCTGGTAGCGGTTTTGCACCGCGGTGAACATGTACGGGTCGTCCACCACCTGGTCCACCGAGGCGTCGTGGGGGCGGAACTGCAGGTAGGGCTGCAGCTTGAGCCTCACCTTCTGCTCGCCAGAGATAAGGCGGTAGATCAGGTGCACCGTGTTCTGCTTGTGCACCATCACCAGCTGCTTCTCGATCACGCTTCCCATGATCTCGTAGCGCCAGACCGGTAGCCCGTCTTCCAGGCGGAACCCGGTCAGGTAGTCGATCCCCTCGAAGTCGAGCCGCCCACCCTCCCTTTGGTCGCCGCCGAAGCGGACCGTGCTTCCATCGGGGAAGCGGATCGCCTCGGTGAGTCGGTTCAGCATCACCATGCGCCCAAGCGGCGAGGGGAAGGCCGCGATGAGGAGCCCGTGATAGCGGCGGGTGAGGGCGCCGCAGACGGTGCCGGAGGCGTAGCCTCCCAGCCCGTTGGTGAGAAGCCACTCCTGTTCCAGGAGCTGCCGGGTCTTCGCCTTTTCGTCATGGCGGTCGAAATGGAAGTCTCGTGTCACTGTGGTCATGGCTCTTCTCCCTGGCGGACCGGAATCAGCACCACCGCCGCGTTCCCCTGTATGCGCCAGAACTTCTCCGTGTCGAGCTTGGGCGTTCCGGAACCGCCGAACTCAAGTTTCTCGCTGGTCCAAAGGATCTCCCAGTTGCACCCCTCAGGCGGCGCCAGCATCGGCTCGGGGATGGGGACCAGGTGCAGTTCGCGCCCAAGGTTGATCAGGAGCAGGCGCTGGTCACCCTCCAGGAAGTAGCGGAGCAGGAAGGCGTTCGTCCCAAGCACCGCCCCCTCTACGTGGCAGGCATAGGCACGGCTGAAGACCGGGTCCTCGCGCCGCAGCCGGATCAGATCGCGGTAGAGGGCGTAGGTCTTTGCGTGGCGCTCGCGCTCTTTCAGGTGGAGCCGCGACTGTTCGAAGGTCTCCACCTCGTAGGGCTTGTCTATTGAGTCGATGATCTCGGGGGCGTCTATGTTGGTGAACTGCTTCAGGTACTCTATGCGGCCGGAATGCACCGCCTGCGATATCTCCTGGCTCAGGTCCGCGAAGTAGAGAAAAGGTGAGCTGGCGGAGAACTCCTGCCCCTGGAAGATCATCGGGGTCTGCGGAGAGAGCATCAGGAGCGCGGTCATGGTCCTGAGCGCCGCCGGGTTGGTGAGCCTGTCGATCCTCATCCCCCAGGCCGAGTTGCCTATCTGGTCGTGGTTTTGGATGTAGTTGATGAAGCAGGAGGGGCTCACGCCGATGGTGGGGGAGCCGCGCCTTTTCCCCTGCCAGAAGTAGAACTGCCCCTGGTACAGGTAGCCCCACTTGGCCGTCGAGATCAGCTCCTGCGGAGTGCCGAAGTACTCGGAATAGTAGGCGTCGTGGTAGCCGGTGAGCGCCACGTAGGCGCTGTGGTGGAAGTCGTCGTTCCAGACGGCGTCCATGCCGAAGCCGCCAGATTCCTTCGGGCGCAGGCAGCGGGCGTCCTGGTTCTCGTTCTCCGCCACCAGGAGGATGCTGCGCTTGCCGGAGGCCGCCCGCGCCATTTCGGTGATCTCCCCAAGGACATGGACGGGGGAGTCGTCGTGAATCGCGTGGGTGGCGTCGAAGCGCAGGCCGTCCAGGTGGAACTCGTCGATCCAATACCCTGCGTTGGCGGCGAAGAACTCCCGTACCGGGCGGCTGCGCCTGCCGTCGAAGTTCATCGCCTTGCCCCACTCGCCCTCCTCCTCGGCGTAATAGTACTGAGAGAACTGGGCCAGGTAGTTCCCTTCCGGGCCGAAGTGGTTGTAGACCACGTCCAGCAACACCCCAAGTCCCAGGCGGTGCGCCTGGTCCACGAAACTGCGCATGTCGTCGGGCTCGCCGTAGAGCCTCGAAGGGGCGAAGTGGTTCACCCCGTCGTACCCCCAGCCGAACCTGCCGGGAAAGTCCGCCACCGGCATCACCTCTACCAGCGTGATCCCCAAGTCTTTCAGTTCCTGGAGCTGTTCCGCCGCGGCCCGCCAACTCCCCTCCCTGGTGTAGGTCCCCAGGTGCATTTCGTAGATCACGTGCCCCTCGCGCAGGATGCCGGGCCAGTCGCCGTCGCTCCACCTGTACCTGGAGGGGTCGACCACCCGGGAAGGGCCGTGCGGGCCGTCGGGCTGGAAGCGCGAGGCTGGGTCGGGGTGCAGGTTTTCCCCCTGGTCCAGCCGGAAGCGGTACAAGGACCCCACCCGCGCCTGGCTTGCGACCCCGGCGAAGAAGCCTTCCTCCTCCGATTCCAGCTCCACGGAGCTTCCCTGGCCGACTCCCCCCTCCAGCACTACCTCCACCTTCCGGTGCGCCGGTGCCCAGACACGGAAGTGGACACCATCCGGGACAATCTCCGCTCCGATGGGTAGTCGTCTTTGCAGCTCGGTCATCGCCACCTCCGTTCGGCTCTCCTTCAGTAAAATTAACAGGCTCTAAAAATAACATAGTTCGTCCGTTTTAAAACTGCGGCAGCAGCTTCATGCCGAGGTTCATCTGAGACTTAAGCATGAGCCTCATGGGGGGGCCTCGACTCATTGGCGGCGAAGTGGAAAACCGGGACCGGAAAGAGGGGGGCAGCGCGGATGTCTGCCAAGTTACAGGGTGATTTTCCATTAACAGCTGCAAAAAACGTTTGACATGAAAAATGGCACTGCTAGTATTGACATTTGTTAATTTAAAAGGATTAACTTTGTGTTAATTAGATAATCGCGCAGCAGCAGATCTCGTCAACCCAAGGAGGGCCTTATGGCAGGGAGCGTTCTAATCACAGGGGGAGCCGGATTCATTGGATCTCACTTGGCGGATGAGCTTCTTCGTCACGGTTACCGCGTCCGGGTTCTGGACAGCCTGGTGCCGCAAGTGCACGGGCCGGAGGGAAACCGTCCGAGGTACCTGGATCCTGAGGTTGAGCTGATCAAAGGGGACGTGCGGGACCAGGCCGCGGTGCAAAGGGCGCTTTCGGGGACAGAAGCGGTATTCCACCTGGCCGCCATGGTCGGGGTCGGGCAGAGCATGTATGAGATCGAGCAGTACACCTCGGTCAACAACTGCGGCACCGCCGTGCTCCTTGAAGCGATGGCCCACGCCAAGGGGCACCGCAAGCTGATTGTCGCCTCCAGCATGAGTATCTACGGCGAAGGGCGCTACCGCGACGCCGACGGCCTTTGCTACGACGACGTGAGTCGCCCCCTGGAGCAGTTGCAGCGGGGGCGCTGGGAGCCTTTCAACCGCAGGAGCGAGCCGCTGCGCCCGGTCGCGACGCCCGAGGACAAGTCGCCGTCGCTGGCATCGGTCTACGCGCTTTCCAAGTACGACCAGGAGCGGATGGCGCTGATCGTGGGGAGCTGCTACCACATACCGGTGATCGCCCTGCGCTTTTTCAACGTCTACGGTACCAGGCAGGCGCTCTCCAACCCCTACACCGGTGTGCTCGCCATCTTCGCCTCCAGGCTCATGAACGGGAACCCGCCGCGCATCTACGAGGACGGGCTGCAGCAGCGGGACTTCGTCAGCGTGCACGACGTGGTGACGGCCTGCCGGCTCGCGCTCCAGGTGGACCAGCAGCAGGAGCAGCTCTTCAACATAGGGAGCGGGGCCAACATCAGCGTCCTCGAGGTGCTCAAGCGTTTCCGCCGGGTGCTCAACTGCGAGGAGATCGAGCCGGAGATCACCGGCAGCTACCGGGCCGGAGACATCCGGCACTGCTTCGCGGACATAAGTTCCGCCCGCTCCGCACTCGGCTACGCCCCGAGGGTCTCCTTCGACGAGGGGCTCGCCGAGCTGGCGGGGTGGCTGGAAGGGGAGGTCGCCATCGACCGGGTTTCCGAGGCGCATGCCGAGCTCACCCAGCGGGGGTTGACGCTATGAAAAGGGCCAGCAGCGAATCAGTTCCGGGATCCTTCGGCATCGTGGAGTGGTTCCGGCCGGGCGAGCGGGAACGGGTGGAGAGGGTCCTCTCCGACATGAAGGCCGTCGGCGCCAAGAGCCTGAGGACCGGGATCTCCTGGGCGGACTGGTACACCAGCGAGGGGAAGAAGTGGTACGACTGGCTCATCCCGCGGCTGGCGCAGGAGGTGGAGCTCCTCCCTTGCGTGCTGTACACCCCCCCCTCGATCGGGATCGAGGCCAAAACCTCGTCACCGCCGCGTCATCCCAAGGATTACGCCGACTTCATCGATCTCTTCATCACCTCCTTCGGTGAGCACTTCGAGTACCTAGAGCTCTGGAACGAGCCGAACAACCTGAGCGAGTGGGACTGGACCCTGGACCCACACTGGACCTCCTTCGGCGAGATGATCGGGGGGGCGGCCTACTGGGCCAGAAAGCGCGGCAAGAAGACCGTCCTGGGCGGGATGAGCCCCATCGACGGACACTGGCTCTGCCGGATGTTCGAGCTGGGGGTGATGGATTACATCGACGTGGTGGGGATCCACGGCTTTCCGGACATCTTCGACTACACCTGGAAGGGGTGGCATCGCAACATCGCCATGGTGCGGGAGATCCTCGACAAGAGGCACTGCGCCTGCGAGATCTGGGTCACCGAGGCGGGTTTCTCCACCTGGCAGCACGACGAGTTCAAGCAGGCCAGGGTGTTCCTCGACTTCCTAGGCGCCCCGGCGCAGCGGGTCTACTGGTACGGCGTCGACGACCTCGATCCTTCGCTCTCCGCGGTGGACCGCTACCACCTGGACGAGCGCGAGTACTTCTTCGGCCTGAGGAAGGCGGACGGTACGCCCAAGCTCCTCTACCGCCTGCTCCAGGAGAAGACGCTCTCCTCGCTGAAGCGGGTGGTCGGCGCCGGGAGCGCCGCCAGGGTCGAAAGGGGCGGCACGGAAAAGGCGGTGCTCGTCACCGGCGGGGCCGGCTTCATCGGGACCAACCTGGTGCAGCACCTGGTGGCGCAGGGGGAGAGGGTGATCCTGTATGACAACCTCTCCCGGGCAGGGGTGGAGAAGAACCTCCTCTGGCTCATGGACAACTGCGGCGAGAGGCTGCAGGTGGTGATAGGGGACACCCGCAACCAGTTCCTATTGGAGCAGGCGGTAGGGGAGGCGAAGCAGGTCTTCCACTTCGCGGCCCAGGTCGCCGTCACAACCAGCATCGACAACCCTGCCAACGATTTCGCCATTAACGCCCAGGGGACCTTCACGCTCCTTGAGGCGATCCGCAAGGCGAAGAACCCTCCCTCGCTCCTCTACACCTCCACCAACAAGGTGTACGGGGCCATCGAGGGGTGCGGCGTCCGGAAAAACGGGGTGCGTTACGAGCCGCTCGACCCGCAGCTCCGCTCCCACGGCCTGGGGGAAGGAACCCCGCTCGACTTCCTGAGCCCCTACGGCTGCTCCAAGGGTTCAGCCGACCAGTACGTCCTCGATTACGCCCGCAGCTACGGCATCGCGGCCGCGGTCTTCCGGATGAGCTGCATCTACGGCCCGCACCAGTACGGCACCGAGGACCAGGGGTGGGTGGCGCACTTCGCCATCCAGACCCTCAAGGGGGAGCCGATCACCCTCTACGGTGACGGCTGCCAGATCAGGGACCTCCTCTTCGTTGAGGACCTGGTTGACGCTATGTGCCGGGCGCGTGACATCATGCCGCGCATAGCGGGAGAGGCGTTCAACATCGGCGGCGGTCCTGCCCGCACCATCAGTCTCCTGGAGCTTTTGGAGCTCCTGCGCGAGCTGCACGGCGACCTCCCCTCCATCCTGCGCGACGACTGGCGCACCGGCGACCAGAGGTATTACGTCTCCGACACCAGGAAGTTCTGCAAGGCGACCGGATGGACGCCGCGGCACTCGGTGGCCGAGGGGGTGCGCAGGCTGTACGACTGGCTCACTGAAACCATGCAATACCCGGCGCGCGCCGGGAGCTTCAAAAAGCAAAGGTACCCGGCAACGGGGGTGGAGGCGATCTGATGAGCGATGTGATGAAGGCTGCGGTGATCACCGGTCCGGGGAAAGCGTGGGTGGAAGAGGTGGCGCGTCCGGAGGCGGGTAGGGGGGAAGTCGTGGTGCGGGTTGAGGGTTGCGGCGTCTGCGCCTCGAACCTCCCGCTTTGGCAGGGAAGATCCTGGTTCGACTACCCGGCCAAGCCCGGTTCTCCCGGGCACGAGGGGTGGGGGAGGGTGCACCAGCTGGGCGAGGGGGTGGAGGGGCTGCGTGTCGGTGACCGGGTGACCTTTCTCTCCTACAACGCCTTCGCCCAGTACGACAAGGTGCAGGCACAGGCGCTGGTGCCGATTCCCTCGTCTTTGGACGGATTCCCCTTTCCGGGCGAGCCGCTCGGCTGCGCCATGAACGTCTTTCGGCGCAGCTCCATCGAGCCGGGGCAGACGGTTGCGGTGATCGGCGTCGGGTTCCTGGGGGCCATCTTCATTTCGCTGGCCGCGGCACGGGGGGCGAGGGTGCTGGCGCTGTCGCGCCGCGGATACGCGCTGGAGCTGGCCAGGCGCTGCGGCGCCTCTGAGGTCGTGCCGCTGGACGATCACCAGAAGGTCCTGGAGCGGGTACGGGAGCTGACTGCAGGAAAGGGGTGCGACCGGGTCATGGAGGCGACCGGGCACCAGTGGCCCCTCGACGTGGCCGGCGAACTGGTGCGCGAGCGGGGGAAGATCATCATCGCGGGGTTCCACCAGGATGGTCTGCGCCAGGTGAACGTGCAGCTATGGAACTGGAAGGGGGTGGACGTCATCAACGCCCATGAGCGGGACCCGAAGGTGTACCTGGAGGGGATGCTGGCCGGGATCGAGGCCGTCGATGCCGGCCTTTTTGCCCTCGAAGAGCTGATCACGCACACCTATGCGCTGGAGCATCTGGGGGAGGCGTACCGGGCGCTGGACCAGCGGCCGGACGGCTTCCTGAAGGGAATCATCCGCATCGATCACTGAAAAAGGGGAAGCGATGAAGAAAAAGCAAGCACTGCCAAGGATCGGGTTTTTGGGGACCGGCTGGATCGGTCGCCATCGTCTGCAGGCGATACTGGACAGCAAAGAGGCCGAGGTGGCCGCCATAGCCGACGTCTGCCGGGAAAACGCCGCCGAGGCGGCAAAGCTCGCTCCCGGCGCCGCGGTGGTCGAATCGCTGGACGCGCTACTGGAGCTTGGGCTCGACGCGGTGGTCATAGCCACCCCCAGCGCCGGGCACTGCTCGCAGGCGGTACGGGCACTGGAGGCGGGTCTCTCCGTCTTTTGCCAGAAACCCCTGGGCAGAAGCGCCTATGAAGCTCAGATGGTGGTGAACACCGCCCGGGCCGCCAACCGCCTTTTGGGCGTCGACTTCTCCTACCGCTTTACCGACGCCATACAGAAGATGTATCAGCTGGTCAGCTCGGGAGAACTGGGCGAAGTCTACGCCGCCGACCTCGTCTTCCATAACGCCTACGGCCCGGACAAGGCCTGGTTCTACGACGCCGAACTCTCGGGGGGCGGGTGCCTCATGGACCTTGGGAGCCACCTGGTCGATCTTGCCCTCTGGTTCTTCGGGTACCCGCAGGTGCGCAGCGTCTCCAGCTCGATCTTCTCCGGGGGGCAGAGGCTCAAGGGGGGATCGGGCAAGGTTGAGGACTACGCCGTCGTCTCGCTCGTATTGGGAAACGGGCACGCTGTGCGGGTGGCCTGCTCCTGGAACGTCTCCGCGGGGAGGGACGCGGTGATCGAGTCGAGCTTCTACGGGACCCAGGGTGGGGTCGCCTTCAGGAACGTCCAGGGTTCCTTCTACGACTTCGTCGCCGAGCGCTTCCACGGCACCCACACCGAAACCATCGCCACCCCGCCGGACGACTGGGGGGGGAGGTGCGCCGTAGAGTGGGTGCGGCAGTTGAGGGCCGGGTCGGGGAGCTATGACCCGCAAGCGGAGAACCTGATCCAGGTGGCGGCGGTCTTGGACGCGGCCTATGGCAGGTAACAGGCTGGAGCGGTGGCGATGGCGCCAAGGTCTTCGCTGGTGAAAAAATGAAGTCTGCAGCTTGAGTTCCCGCCCCCGGAGGGGGAGGGTCGGGAGGGGGACCGCCCATGCCCGTCCCCCCTCCGGGTGGAGGAGAAGTAGGAGGAAAGCAGTAGCCATGACCGATTCGGATTGCAGCAAGGGGTGTGACGAGGCCGCTGCCTCGGTTCCGCCGCGACTGGTCCTGATGACCGCCGATCCCATCGGCGGCGTCTGGACCTACGTGCTGGAGCTTGCGCGCGGCCTTTCCGTCTTCGGGGTGGAAGTGGCCCTGGCCACCATGGGGCAGCCCCTTTCCCAGGAGCAGCGCCGCGAGGTGGCGGACGAAGGGAACGTCACCCTGTATGAAAGCCGTTACCGGCTGGAGTGGATGGACGACCCCTGGGCCGACGTGGAGCAAAGCGGCGCCTGGCTCCTGGAGCTGGAAAACCGACTGCGCCCGGACCTGGTGCACCTGAACGGATACGCGCACGCCGCGCTCCCCTGGCAAAGCCCCTGCCTCGTGGTCGCGCACTCCTGTCTCCTTTCCTGGTGGCAGGCGGTGCGGCGGGAGGAACTCCCGTCCCGGTACCATAAGTACCGGGAGCGCGTGGCTCAGGGGCTCGCCGCCGCCGACCTCGTTGCGGCCCCGTCGGCCGCCATGCTCCAAAACATCCAGAAGCTGTACCTCCCCCTTCCCGAGGGGAGGGTGGTCCACAACGCCCGCAGCCGCACCAGGTTCCGCCCCGGACACAAGCAGGACTTCATCCTGTCGGTTGGGCGGGTGTGGGACGAGGCGAAGAACATCGGCGCACTGGTGCGCAACGCCTACGACCTCCCCTGGCCGGTGTACGTGGCGGGGGAGATCAACCATCCCGGCGGGGGGAGCGTGACCATGGAGGGGGTGAACCGACTCGGTTTCCTTTCCTCGGACGAACTTGCCCCCTGGTACGCGGCGGCGTCCGTGTACGCGCTGCCCGCGCGCTACGAGCCCTTCGGGCTTACCGTCCTGGAGGCGGCGCTCTCCGGATGCGCCCTGGTGCTGGGCGACATCCCCAGCCTGCGCGAACTCTGGGACGGCGCCGCCATCTTCGTCGACCCGAACTCCCCGGACCGGCTCCAGGAGGAACTCTGCCGGCTCTGCACGGACCGCCCGAGGCAGGAGAGCCTGGGAAACAAGGCGCTGGCGCAAAGCCGCAAATTCACGGCGGCCAAGATGGTGGCGGGATACCTGGCGCTGTACCGCCAGTTGTGCCGGGAGAGCTGAACCGTTCCCCCATCCCGACCCTCCCCCGCTGGGGAGTGGGACAACCAGAGGATTGCCCGATGCGTGTAGTCATGTTTTATCACTCCCTGGTTTCGGACTGGAACCACGGCAACGCCCACTTCCTGCGCGGCGTCGCGACCGAGCTGCGCCACAGGGGGCACGAGGTCCGCGTCTACGAGCCGAAGAACGGCTGGAGCTACGAGAACCTTCTGCGTGAAAAACGGGTAGATGCCCTGCGGCGCTTCAAGGAGGTGTATCCGGGTCTTTCGGGGATACCTTACGAGCTCAAGCAGCTGTACCTCGACCAGGCGCTCTCCGGGGCGGACCTGGTCATCGTGCACGAATGGAACGAGCACGAGCTGGTGCAAAGGGTCGGGGAGCACCGAAAATCCAAGGGGAACTACCGCCTGCTCTTTCACGACACCCATCACCGCAGCGTCACCAACACGAAGGCCATGGACGCCTACGATCTCTCCGGGTTCGACGGGGTCCTGGCCTACGGCGGCAAGATCAGGGAGATATACCTGCAAAACAGCTGGGCGGAGCGGGTCTGGATCTGGCACGAGGCCGCGGACGTCAGGGTCTTCAAACCTGTGGGGGCCGCGCAGAAGTCGGGGGACGTGGTGTGGATCGGCAACTGGGGGGACGACGAGAGGAGCAAGGAGATCCGCGAGTTCTTGGTGGAACCGGTGCGGCGGCTGGGGCTGAAGGCGACGGTCTACGGCGTCCGCTATCCTAAACACGCTTTGAAACTGCTGCAGGAGGCGGGGATCACCTACGGCGGCTGGCTCCCCAACTTCGAGGTTCCCAGGGTCTTCAGCCGCTTCCGGCTCACCGTCCACATCCCGCGCCGCCCTTACGTCACCGCGCTCCCGGGAATTCCGACCATCCGCCCCTTCGAGGCACTGGCCTGCGGCATCCCCCTCATCTCGGCACCCTGGGACGACTGCGACGAGCTCTTTTCCCCCGACGACGACTTCATCTTCGCCGACAGCGGAGAGCAGATGCAGCGGCAGATGCGCCTTCTTCTGGATGACCCCGCCCGCGCCGGACGCCTGGCCAGCCACGGCCGTGGCACCATCCTGGCGCGGCACACCTGCGGCCACCGTATAGATGAGCTTTTGCAGATCTGCAGCGAGTTGGGGCTTAACGCTTGAACGGACCACGAACCAGAAAAGGAACGACCATGGGCGCACCTCTTTCCATCGCCTTTTTCGCCTCGAGCCTCGTTTCAGCCTACTGGAACGGCGCCGCCACCTATTACCGCGGCATGGTCCGGGCCCTGGCGGGCCTGGGGCACCGCATCGTCTTCTACGAACCGGACGCCTACGAGCGGCAGTCGCACCGGGATATGGATGACCCCGACTGGGCGAAGGTGGTGGTCTACCCGGCTACCGAGTCAGGGGTGATGCGTTCGCTGGAGGCTGCCAAGGGATCAGACCTGGTCATCAAGGCAAGCGGCGTCGGCGTCTTCGATGAACTGCTGGAGCGCGAGGTGCTGCGGCTCAAGAACGAGGGGACCCAGGTGATCTTCTGGGACGTCGACGCCCCTGCCACCCTGGAGCGTATCGCCGCCAACACCAATGATCCCTTCCGCGCGCTGATCCCCCAGTACGACCTCGTCCTCACCTATGGCGGTGGCGACCCCATCGTCCGCCGCTACACAAGCTTCGGCGCGCGCACCTGCATCCCCATCTACAACGCGCTCGATCCCGAAACCCATTACCCGGTGCATTCCGAGCCGCGACTGGAGGCGGACCTTTCGTTTCTGGGGAACCGGCTCCCGGACCGGGAGCGGCGGGTGGAGGAATTCTTCCTCGCCGTGGCCAAGCGCCTGCCGGAGCGCAGCTTCCTTCTTGCCGGAAGCGGCTGGGACGACAAGGAGAGGTCCGGCAACGTGAAGTACCTGGGGCACCTGGGGACCTGCGACCACAACGCCTTCAACTGCAGCCCGATGGCGGTGCTCAACGTGAGCCGCGACGGCATGGCGAGAAACGGCTTCTCGCCAGCGACCCGCGTCTTCGAGGCCGCCGGCGCCGGGGCCTGCATGATCACGGACCAGTGGGAAGGGGTGGAGCAGTTCTTCGAGCCGGAGCGCGAGATCTACGTCGCGGCAAGCGGCGAGGAGGTCGCCGAGATCATGGACCGGCTCACCCCGTCGCTCGCCGCGGCGGTCGGGTCGCGGGCCCTCACCCGGGTGCGGGCGCAGCACACCTACGCCCACCGCGCCCGGCAGTTCCAGGAGATCTTCTCTGCCGGAGCCAAGGGAAAGCCATCTACGGGGGGGACGTTATGAAGATCGTGATCTTCGGCCTTTCGATCACCTCGTCCTGGGGCAACGGTCATGCCACCACCTACCGCGGGCTTCTGCGCGAGATGGACCGGCGCGGCCATGAGGTGCTGTTTCTGGAGCGCGACGCGAAGTGGTACGCCTCCAACCGCGACCTCCCCGAGCCCTCCTTCTGCAGCACGATAATCTACGACTCCCTGGAAAGGCTCTTGGGCGAGTACGGGCCGGAAATCTGCGATGCCGACTGCGTCATCGTCGGCTCCTACGTGCACCAGGGGATCGAGGTGGGTAAGTGGGTGACGAAGAACGCCAAGGGGATCACCGCGTTCTACGACATCGACACCCCGGTCACCCTCGCGTCCCTGGCCAGGGGTGAGTGCAAGTACCTGAACCGGGAGCTGGTCCCGCACTACGACCTCTACCTCTCCTTCACCGGCGGCCCAACCTTGGACCAGATCGAACGCGAGTACGGCTCCCCGGCCGCCCGCGCCCTATACTGCTCGGTCGACCCTCTGGTGCACTACCCGATGCCGGTCACGCCGCGCTGGGACCTGGGGTATCTGGGGACCTACAGCCCGGACCGGCAGCCCGGCCTGGAGGAGCTCTTGATCAGGCCGGCGCGCTCCTGGAAAAAAGGGCGCTTCGCGGTCGCCGGCGCGCAGTACCCCGCCGACGTCGCCTGGACCGAAAACACGCACCGCATCGAGCACCTCCCTCCCGAGTGCCACAGCGAGTTTTACAGCTCCCAGCGCTTCACCCTGAACCTCACCCGGAAGCAGATGCTCCTGGCAGGCTATTCGCCGAGCGTCAGGCTTTTCGAGGCCGCATCCTGCGCGGTGCCGGTGGTGAGCGACCATTGGCCCGGCCTGGATCAGTTCTTCCTACCGGGCGAAGAGATCCTGCTCGCTTTCGACTATCAGCAGATGCTCCGCATCCTGCAGCGCTTCCCCGAGGATGAGCGCCGGGCCATCGGCGAGCGCGCCCGCCAAAGGGTGCTCCGCTCCCATTCCGCCGCCTGCCGCGCCGAGGAACTCGAGGAGTATCTGACCTCCAGGTGATCTGTTGAGGCGCGAAGGGAAACTGGGCAGCAAGGCGGCGAAGTGAACATGTCAGCTGCATCATTTGATGAAATGGACGGTGCCAAGGTATGCCCGAGACCAAAATGAGATCCATTGACGATGAAATAAGGGAGCTTTCCCCCTGGTTCCACAACCTGCACCTCCCCGATGGGAGGGAAACCGCGCCCGACCACTTCCTGGGGGATTTCCCCAGCTTCAAGTGGCGCGAGATCGCTCCCAGCATCCCCGACGACCTTTCCGGCTGGAGCGCGCTCGACATCGGCTGCAACGCCGGTTTCTACAGCTTCGAGCTGGCGCGCCGTGGGGCGCGGGTCTTGGGCATCGACTGCGACTCGCACTACCTGGACCAGGCGCGCTGGGCGGCAGGGCAGTACGGGCTGGAGGGGCTGGTCGATTTCCGCCAGATGCAGGTCTACGACCTGGCGCGCCTCACCGGGAAATTCGACCTGGTGCTCTTCATGGGGGTCTTCTACCACCTGCGCTACCCCATGCTGGCGCTCGACATCGTGGCCCAGAAGACGGCGGGGATGATGCTCTTCCAGACCGTCACCATGCCAGGACGCGAGGTGGCGGGGCAGTCCGACTTCTGGATCAACGAGCGCGATGCCTTGCTTGAGAAGGGATGGCCGAAGCTGGCCTTCATAGAAGAGCGATTTGCAGGAGATCCCACCAACTGGTGGATCGCAAACCATGCCGCGGTCGAAGCGATGCTCCGCTCGGCCGGCATGCGCATCACCGGACACCCCGGCGACGAGATCTACCTCTGCGAGCCCGACCCGGAGAAACCTTCCTGCATGACCACCTGGAATCGGTCAGAATACCTCTCCGCCGTACAGGCACAAAAAGACGACCTCTGACAGAACCAGCAAATTTTCTGTCTCAAAAATTTCCGCTTTAATTATTCCCCAATCGGTTATACTCAATATCAGGTTTTATGCCCGGCATGACCGTTATTCGATGCTCCAATGATGATTGCGTATACAAGCTGTTCAACGCTATATATGTTGTGCTATAACGACGTTGTATACGTTGGCCGGCGCGAGTCGAACGGCCTCAATAACCGCTTCTACCAGAGTGCGACTGCACGACGAGGTGAGATTTGAGCCGTAAAAAGCAGGGGGGCATGGAACTCGACGGTTCCCTTTGGTTTCAAAAGGACGAGCAGAAATTCCTGGGCGGTGACCGGATCGCGCTTCTTAAGAGTATCGACGAGGTCGGTTCAATCACCAAGGCGGCCAAGGCGGTCGGCATCAGCTACAAGAACGCCTGGGACCTGGTCAACATGATCAACAACCTCGCCGATCAGCCGCTGGTAGAGCGGGTGACCGGGGGGAAGGGTGGGGGTGGCACTACCCTCACCGGATATGGCAAAGAGGTGGTTAGGCAGTACGGCGTACTCCAGGAAGAACACAGGAAATTCCTGGAGAATCTTGAGGTGAGGCTGGGGGACACCCAAAGCCTCTACCAGCTTTTGAGGAGGATATCCATGAAAGTAAGTGCCCGTAACGTCCTGGCAGGAACCGTAACGAAGATCACCAAGGGTGCCGTCAACTCTGAGGTCGCCCTTTCACTTACCGGCGGCGGCGCCCCGCTTATTGCGGTGGTCACCAACGCAGCCGTCGAGAACCTTGCCCTCAAAGAGGGCGCAAGCGCCTACGCCATCATCAAGGCCAGCTCGGTGATGGTGGGGAGCGACCTGCACGACGCGAAGATCAGCGCCCGCAACGTCATGTGCGGCACGGTCGCCAAAATCATCGAGGGGCCTGTCTCCACCGAGGTCGATGTCGAAGTGGGGGGCGGCAACACCATCAGCGCCGTCATCACGCACGGAAGCTCCCAAAACCTGGGTCTCAAGGTTGGGGGGCATGCCTGCACACTCTTCAAGGCCTCCAGTGTCATCTTGGGCGTGAGCTAGTCGCGCGAAGAAGGGAACGGCCCGGCTGTTCCCTTTTTCGCGGCCATTCGTTATATCTGATTCGCTATAGCGCGGGCAATGTGCTGACAAAGGCAAATCCCCCCTGTCCCCCCTTCGCAAAGGGGGGAACTTCAGTTCTCGTGCAGCGCTTGGTGGCAACATACTCCAGGTATCCCGGAATCCTTCGATGAACCTTCACAAAGTGGGGAACGTAATGACCTCACTCTCAAGGGGGGACAAATAGCCTCTTTCGCTAGGGTAGCAATAGCCTCGCCAGGTCCTTCGAGGGAACACGGGGGCTGGCCGCCCGTTGAACCAAGCAGTGACTGAAGATTTCGCCAACAGGTATCAGTAAATATGATCAAAGGAGAAAGTTTATGAAGCGTTTCGCCAAGATGATGTCCCTTTTCGCCGCACTCTTCGTGCTCACCGCCGTAGCCTCCGTCCCCTCCGGGTGGGCGGCCGAGAAAGCGGTGATCCTCGCCACCACCACCAGCACCCAGGATTCCGGGCTTCTGGACGTGCTCATTCCCATGTTCGAGAAGCAGACCGGCTACTTCGTGAAAACCATTTCCGTGGGGAGCGGCCAGGCCATGAAGATGGGTGAGAAGGGGGAGGCCGACGTGCTGCTGGTTCACTCTCCTGAGGCTGAAAAGACGTTCATGGCGGGTGGGTTTGGCGTGAACAGGAAGCTCGTTATGCACAACGACTTCATCCTCCTCGGACCTGCCGGCGACCCTGCGAAGATCCGCGGCGCCAAGACCGCAGCGGACGCGCTCAAGGCGATCGCAGCTTCCAACTCCCTCTTCCTCTCCAGGGGCGACAACTCCGGGACCCACGCCAAAGAGAAAGGGCTTTTCAAGGCGGCGGGGATGAACCCCGAGGGGCAGAAATGGTTCCAGCAGACCGGCCTTGGCATGGGTGAGACCCTGAACGTGGCCGCCGAGAAGAAGGGGTACCTCCTGGCCGACCGCGGCACCTACTTGGCGCTCAACAAGAAGGCGCACCTGGGCCTCGAGATCATGGTGCAGGGCGAGCCGAAGCTCCTCAACATCTACCACGTCATCGAAGTGAACCCCGCCAAGTGGCCCAAGGTGAACAGCGCAGGGGCGAAGGCCTTCTCCGACTTCATCGTCTCCAAGAAAGCGCAGCAGGTCATCAGCACCTTCGGCAAGAAGGAGTTCGGCTCCCCGCTCTTCTTCGCCGATGCCGGCAAGCCTGAGTAATGGACATCATTCTTGAAGGGGTAATCAAGGCGTTCCAGCTCCTCGTCTCGCTCGATGGCGAGGTGCTGGATATCGCCCTGCTCTCGCTCAAGGTTTCGGGGCTGGCGACGCTGATAAGCCTGGTGCTCGGCATCTCGATCGGCACCCTCGTCGCCCTGACCCGCTTCCCGGGGAAGAAGATCCTGGTCAGCGTGGTCAACACCGGCATGGGGCTTCCCCCGGTCGTCGTCGGCCTGTTCGTCT
Organism: Citrifermentans bremense; assembly: GCF_014218275.1. NCBI lineage: Bacteria > Pseudomonadati > Thermodesulfobacteriota > Desulfuromonadia > Geobacterales > Geobacteraceae > Citrifermentans > Citrifermentans bremense. The sequence goes on along the minus strand of NZ_AP023213.1, from coordinate 2,846,194 downwards.
CCATCCTCCTCTGGAGAAACGGGCCGCTGGGGTTCCTGGAGCTCCTGTACACGCCGACGGCGATCGTCATCGCCCAGTCGGTGATCGCCACCCCCATCGTCATGGGGATCACCATCGGCGCCATGCAGAACCTCCCGGCCAACCTCAGGCTGCAGATCCTCGCCCTCGGGGCGACGAGGGTCCAGATGGTCTGGATGCTGGTCAAGGAGGCGAGGCTCCCGCTTATGGCGGGTGTGATGGCCGGTTTCGGCGGGGTCATCTCCGAGGTCGGCGCCTCGATCATGGTGGGGGGCAACGTCAGGGGGTACACCAGGGTCCTCACCACGGCGACTGTGATGGAAACCGGGAGGGGCAATTTCGACATAGCGATTGCCCTCTCCGTCATTCTTCTGCTATTCTGCTTCGCGATCAACATCGTCCTGACCTACATCCAGCAGCGGGAAAGACCTAGATGACACAGCAGCAAGTAGTGCTTGAACAAAAAGACTTGAGGGTAGATCGAGGTGGTGTGCAGATACTCGACATACCCTCTTTTTGTTTGTACAAAAACGAGTTCGTCTCTCTCATCGGGCCAAACGGCGCTGGTAAGTCGACTCTGCTTCTTTCCCTGATGGGGCTGATGCCGCGCAAAAGCGGCAGACTCAGTTTTCAAGGGGAGGAGATCGTAAGCGATGCCGATTTCCTTCAACTGCGCCGCAAGATGGCCATGGTGCTCCAGGAACCGCTTCTGTTCGACAGCACCATCTACGACAACGTTGCGAGCGGGCTGAAGCTTAGGGGAATGGGGCGGGGCGATATCCGCAGCCGGGTGATGACCTACCTGGAGCGCTTCAACCTGGCCGACATGGCCCAGCGCTCCGCCCGCAAGCTCTCAGGCGGCGAGGCCCGCCGCGTCAGCCTCGCCCGCGCCTTCGCCGTCGAGCCCGAACTCATCTTCTTCGACGAGCCGTTCGCCAACCTCGACCCTCCCACCAGGCAGGCGCTCACCGAGGACATGGACCGGATCATCCGGGAAAACGGGATCTCCGCCGTGCTGGTCACCCACGACCAGTCCGAGGCGCTCAGGATGTCGGACCGGATCGTGGTCATGAACAGCGGCAGGCTGGTGCAGCAAGGTACCCCGGCCGCGGTGATGAACCACCCTGTCAACGAGTTTGTAGCCAACTTCGTGGGGATGGAGACCATCCTGGAAGGGGAAGTGGTAAGCAACCGTTATCAGCAGGTGGCGGTGGCGGTGTGCGGGCAAGAGATCGACACGGTGGGGGATGCAGAACCGGGCGAAAACGTGTATTGCTGCATCAGGCCCGAGAATGTCAGCGTCAGCATCAATTCCGCTCCGGAAAAGACCAGCGTCAGGAACCTCTTTCCGGGGACCATCACCGAGATCTCCTCGATGGGGCCCTTCCTAAAGCTCCAGCTCGACTGCGGTTTCCACTTGACCTCTTATGTAACCCGCGAATCCTTCACCGAACTTGCCCTCTACGAGGGGAGACCGGTTTTTGCCTCCTTCAAAGCGACTTCAGTTCACTTGATCCGCAGGCGCGCCGCCTAACCCAAAACCCAAAGCACTCACCACAGAGGACACAGAGGTACACAGAGGAAAATCTGAGGAAAGCAAAAACAACGGCCTTTTGGGGTTCACCCCGAAAGTCTTTTGCTTCTCTTAGTGACCTCAGTGTTCCTCTGCGACCTCTGTGGTAAAGCTTTTGACTTGTGTTTTTCCTGCTTCTGTTTTTCCTCTGTGACCCTCTGTGTCCTCTGTGGTTAAAGCTTCTGCCTCTGTTTTTGAGGTTTGCAAAAACGGCCTCGGGGTTATATATTGCTGCCCTGCTGTAAAAACCATGGAAGAAAGAGGAATACCAATGTCCAACCTGCCGCAATGCCCTTCCTGCAAGTCCGAATACACCTACGAGGATGGGAGCCTGTACGTCTGCCCCGAGTGCGGCAACGAGTGGCCGCAGATAGCCGCGGAGAGCGAAGCCTCCGACAGCGTCGTGCGCGACGCGTTCGGCAACGTCCTAAACGACGGCGATTCCGTAACCGTGATCAAGGACCTGAAGATAAAAGGCTCCTCCTCGGTGGTGAAGGTCGGCACCAAGGTAAGAAACATCCGCATAGTCTCCGGGGACCACGACATCGACTGCAAAATCGACGGCATAGGCGCCATGCAGCTGAAATCCGAGTTCGTGAAGAAGGCTTGATCCTGAACTAAAAAGCGAAGGTATTGGAGGAGCAGCGAGATGCGTGTGCTGTTAATTTCCGCGAATACTGAAACCATCAACATGGTGCCGCTACCTTTGGGGCTCAACTGCGTCGCAGTCGCCACCCGCAACGCCGGCCACGAGGTGCGCCTGCTCGACCTGATGGGGGGAAGCGACCACCAGTCGCTCATCCGGGACGCCATCGCCAGCTTCAACCCTGAGGTTATCGGCATCTCGGTCAGGAACGTCGACAACCAGAGCATGGCGGATCCGAAGTTCCTCCTCGAGCCGGTTCGGGAAACGGTTGCGCTTTGCAGGTCCCTCTCCGATGCGCCAACGGTCGTGGGGGGCGCCGCCTTCAGCATCTTCCCCGAGGCGATGCTCGGCTACCTCGGCGCCGACATGGGAATCTGCGGCGAGGGCGAACTTGCCTTCACGGCGCTTCTCGACGCACTCAAAGCGGGAGCCGACCTCTCCGGCATCGCAGGCCTGTGTCTCCCAGGGAAGCCGGTGCAGATGGGCTCCGCCGTGAGGGGCGGGTTGGAAGAGCTTCCCTTTCCCGATCCTTCCCTTTGGTCGGTTCCGGCGGGGCGGGCGGACGAGCTCTGGATCCCGCTGCAGACCAGGCGCGGCTGCCCGATGAAATGCAGCTACTGCTCGACGCCGGCACTGGAGGGGACCGCAATCAGGACGCATCCCGTCGAGACGGTGCTGGAAGCGCTCTCCCGCCATGTCGCCGCCGGGTTCAAGAACTTCTATTTCGTCGACAACACCTTCAACTTCCCCCCCGAATACGCGAAGAGCCTGTGCGACGCCATCTTCTCGGCGGGTCTCGGCATACGCTGGCGCTGCATCCTCTACCCTGGATTCGTCGACGAGGAGATGGTCTCCAGGATGGCCCGCGCCGGCTGCGTCGAGGTGAGCCTCGGCTTCGAGAGCGGGTCGCCCGGCATCCTGAAAAGCCTCAACAAGAAGTACAACCTGGACCAGGTCCGCCAGGCTTCCGAGCTGCTCCGGCGCCACGGCATCGCCAGGATGGGCTTCCTCATGTTCGGCGCCCCCGGAGAAACAAGGGAGACGGTGCAGGAGAGCCTAGATTTCGCCGAATCCCTGCAGCTCGACATGCTGAAGCTTTCCACAGGGATCCGCATCTACCCTGAGACGCCTCTTGCGGAGGTGGCCAGGAGGGAAGGAGTGATTGCCGAAGGCGACGACCTGCTCCTTCCCCGCTTCTACCAGACCCCCGGGTTGGAGGAGTGGCTCGGGCCCCTGCTTGCCGACTGGATGAAAACCCGCCCGTACTGCATCGGCTAGCGGGCTTGCGGTAGAAAATGCTTGGGCGGAAACGATTAGTTGGCTATACTGCTTAGCTCTCCTACCGCTATTGATTGAAAAGGGACTTGGATGGATTGGTTGACCATATTGGGTATCTCCGTGGCCTTGGCCATGGATGCTTTCGCCGTAGCCTTGGCCGCAGGGGCAGTAATCAGCCCTATCACGGGGCGCCACCTGTTCCGCCTTGGCTTTCATTTCGGGCTGTTCCAGGCGTTGATGCCCGTTGGAGGCTGGCTCCTCGGCTTGACGGTACAAAAATGGATCTCCGCCTATGACCACTGGATCGCTTTCGGCCTCCTGGCCTACGTCGGCGGTAGGATGGTGCACGAGGCGTTCGAAGAGGACGACGAGGAGAAGCCCCCCTCCGACCCGACGAAGGGGATGACCATGGTGATGCTGTCTGTCGCCACCAGCATCGACGCCTTCGCCGTCGGGTTGAGTATCGCGATGCTGGGGGTAAGCGTCTGGCTCCCCGCCGCGGTCATCGGCCTTGTGGCCGGTGTTCTCACCGTGGTCGGGATGCTTTTGGGGCGGCGCCTGGGAGAAAGCTGGGGCAAGCGCGTGGAGATCTGCGGCGGGTTGGTGCTCTGCGCCATAGGCCTCAAGATCCTGCTGGAACATACCCTATTCAAATAGGGAGCTAAACAAGAGACATTTTGAAGGCACGCAACAGAGCGTGCCTTTTCTTTTTCCTGCGTCGTCTGTTTATGATTGGGCAAAAGACAATGGAACTCGGATCCGTCCTCTTCCAGCGCCAACGCCGGCTATGCGTTGGCTATCATCGGATGCCAATCCGCCCTGGTGTTGCTCTTGGCCTACTGGTTTCTGGGGGACGAGATTCGCTGGTTCAGGCTTTTGGGGATAGCGGTCTGCATCCTGGGCGTGGTTATCATCAGCTGGCCGCTTAAGAGAAGCAATCCCGACCCCGATCTCGCCTCGAAGGGAGGGGGAGCTACTTCGCTTCGGTGACCCTTATGCCGGTACCTCGCGCGGGCAGGCGAGGGTGATGCGGATGTTGCCACGGGATTTCCTGAGAAGGAGAGTGAGTTCGGTCTGCTGCAGCGCTTCCACCACGACCCTCTGCCCCTTGCCCACCGCCAGCCTGTCGCCTTGCTGCAGGCAGTGGTCCTGCGTGTCCTCAGCATTGGTAACCCATGCCTCTCCCGAGGTGACTATAAGCGCCTCGACGGCGGCGCCTGCCTTGAATGCCAGCAGTTCTCCCTTGCAGAGCAGGTACTTCATGTGACCTCCTCCTCTCAAAACCTCGTCCGGTAGGCGAGTGGGGTGACCCCCATCTCGCGGATAAAGACGCGCCTCATCTGTTCGGCACAGGTGAACCCGCTCTCTGCGGCGACCCGGTCCAGGGATAGCGCGTTATCCTCCATCAGGCTTATCGAGCGCTCCAGGCGCAGTTGATCCAGGTACTTGGCCGGTGTCTTCCCCGTTTCCCGCAGGAATACCCTGGCGAAATTGCGCGGGCTCATGGCAGCGCGCCCGGCCAGCTCTTCCACAGTCACCTTCCCGCAGTGGTTCTCCCTGAGCCAGGTGAGCAGGGGGCCGAGCTGTCCCCCTTCCACCATCTGGGCGCGTAACTGGGTGCTGAACTGGGCCTGCCCCCCCGGCCGCTTCAGGAACATGACCATACGCCGGGCCACCGTCAGCGCCATCTTCCTGCCGAAATCCTCCTCGACCAGAGCCAGCGCGAGGTCCATTCCCGCGGTGACCCCGGCCGAGGTGGCGATGTGTGCATCCCTCGTGTAGATGGCATCCTGTTCTACCACGACCTGCGGGTATTCCCTGGCCAGCCGCTCCAGGTCCATCCAGTGGGTGGTGGCGCGACGGCCATCGAGCAATCCAGCCTCGGCGAGGAGAAAGGCGCCGGTGCAGACCGATGCCACGCGCCTGGAGAAGGTTGGCGTTGATCGCAGCCATTCCAGCAGAGTTTCATTTTCGAGTGCCGCCGCCAGGGCTCCATCCGGGCTCCCCGGCACAAAGACCGTGTCCGTCTCAGCCTGAAGCTCCTGCCAGGCGAGGTCCGCCACCATCGTTATCCCCGCAGAGGTAGAAAAAGGACCCGCATGTTCCGCCAGCAGCAGCACCTCGTAGCCGCACTTCCGGCCCTCTTCCTCTCCGACGCAGCGGTTCAGCAGGTTAAAGACCTCAATGGGGCCGGTGACATCGAGAAGTTCGGCACCCTGGTATGCCGCTATCGCGATCCTGCGCCGCCGGGTACTCTCTGCGCCCGATATGTTGGTTGGCTTTTTCATGGGGGGATAATTGCACAAGGTCAGTTGAGGTTCAAGGACAATGGACCAGCAGATCCTGCCATACTGATGTCGCCGCCGTTTCAGTCAATCCGCCCGGAGCTCAAACAAAAAAGGCCCGGAGCGCAGGCGGTCGCTTCCGGGCCTTCAGTAGTTGTGCTTTCGGCGTTATCCCTTCAGCGCGTTCACCAGAAGTTCGTAATCCTCCAGCAGCGCCTGCAGGTCCTCTTCATGCTCGACCTCCTGCTGCAGGATGGTGAGCACCATGTTGTAGGTCACCGGGTCCTTCTCCCGGGTGAGGTCCAAGAGCCTCTTGTAGACCCCGATCGCGCACTGCTCTCCCTTGATGTTCTGCTCCAGCAGGGTCTTTACGAACGGGTCGTCGGGGGCGTCGTAGCCGCAGTTGGTGAACTTGTACCAGTCTTCCGGGCGGGTCACCGGCGTGCCGCCGAGCTGGATGATGCGCATCGCCACGAGGTCCGCGTGCGCCAGCTCCTCGGTGGCATGGACCAGGAGTTCCGCGCCCACCGCGTCCTTCATCGGCCCCTTCACCACCTTGGCGCCGAGCCAGTACTGGTAATAGGCTAACCACTCGTCACTGTAGGCGCGCTGCAAAAGGCCCAGCAGTTCCTCCACGTCCATTCCGACAATTTCGCGTCCCTTTGATCCCATCTTCTGTCTCCTGTTATGGTCTTAGTTCACCTGAAATACAGGCATAGCAAGCAAGAATGGTAGCAGTATACAAGGTGTAACTGGATGCGCAAATGCAGCAGCAGGCAAAGCTTGGGGCCGATACTGGAGTACGTGTTTTCTATGTCGCTGACGGATTAGGCATGACAGAACCCGCTTTTTGTCACAGTATCAAAATCCAGAATGGGTGGCTTGAAATCCCCCTCCCTGACCCTCCCCCTCCGGGGGCGGGAACGTGCGATGACCTTTGCCCCCCCTCCGGGGGCAGGAACCGTCGGGCGCATATCTTTGCATCGGACCGCTTTTGCTCCTCCCCCTGGAGGGGGGAACTCAACCGCTGCAGATCCCGATCACCTCCCCCTGAAGGGAGGAGGCTGGGAGGGGGGATTACCTGGAGCAACCACTCGCTGCTGTACTTGTTCATTAACAGGTTGACGCTCGGCTCGTGTTGGCGTATAGCTTCAAAGTTATCCCACCCAATGTGAAGCCTGCGCCGAACTGCGGTAGTGAGCAAAACCGCGTCGTTGCGCCGGATCGCTGCCAGTAAGGAAGAAAAACGTGAAGAACAAGATCGCCTGCTTTTCCCCGTCGCATGAAGAGATTCCCGCTCCCTACCGCATCGATCCCCCTAACCGCCAGGACTTCTACCTGATCAACGGCGAACTGAGACGCTGGGACGGGCCGCTGCAGGAGGTGGTCTCGCCGGTCCAGGTGAAATACGCCGGAAAGCTTGAGAACGAGCGGGTAGGGGAGGCGCCCCTCTTATCGGTCGAGGCGGCGATGGAAGCGTTAGATGTCGCGGTCAGCGCCTACCATAACGGCAGGGGCACCTGGCCCACCATGTCGGTCGGAGAGAGGATCCAGTGCATCACCCGCTTCAGCCGCTGCGTGCAGGAAAAGCGCGACGAGGTGGTGAAGCTCTTGATGTGGGAGATAGGGAAGTCGCTCAAGGAGGCGCAGGCGGAGTTCGACCGCGCCATAGCCTACATCCGCGACACCGTCGAGGCGCTCAAGGAGCTGGACCGTGTCTCCTCTCGCTTCGTCATCCAGCAGGGGATCATAGGGCAGATCCGCCGCGCCCCGCTCGGGGTGGTGCTCTGCATGGGGCCCTACAACTTCCCGCTCTACGAGACCTTCACTACCCTAATCCCCGCGCTGGTCATGGGGAACACCATCCTGCTGAAGCCGCCGCGCTTCGGCATCCTGCTTTTCGCGCCGCTTCTGGAGGCTTTCCGCGACTGCTTCCCCCCCGGAGTGGTGAACACGGTGTACGGCGACGGCGAAGAAGTATTGCCGCCGTTGATGGCGTCGGGGCGTGTCGACGTGCTCGGCTTCATCGGCACCCACAAGGTTGCCGACGCGCTGCGCGCCATCCACCCGCGCCCGCACCGGCTCCGCTGCGTGCTGGGGCTCGACGCCAAGAATCCCGCCATAATCCTTCCCGATGCGGACCTGGAACTTGCTGTCGAAGAATGCCTGTCGGGGGCGCTGAGCTTCAACGGCCAGCGCTGCACCGCGCTGAAGATCATCTTCGTGCACAGGAGCATAGCGGATGACTTCATCAGGGGGATGGCGGCCGGAATAGCGGCTCTTCCCTGTGGGGTCCCCTGGCAGGAAGGGGTGGCGATCACGGCGCTCCCCGAGCCGGAAAAGCCGGAATACCTGGAAGGTCTTTTGACCGATGCCAAGGCGCACGGGGCGCAGGTGGTCAACGAAGGGGGGGGCGCCAGGTGCGGTTCCTTCTTCTTCCCGGCGCTCTTGTACCCGGTGACGCCCGAGATGCGGGTCTATCACGAGGAGCAGTTCGGCCCGGTGGTCCCTGTGGTGGTCTATGACGACATCAAGGAGACCATCGACTACGTGGTCAATTCCAACTACGGGCAGCAGGCGAGTATCTTCGGGCAGGACGACGAACTCCTGGCGCAGTTGATCGATGCACTGGTTAACCAGGTCTGCCGCATCAACATCAACAGCAAGTGCCAGAGAAGCCCGGACAGCTTCCCCTTCAACGGCAGGAAGAATTCGGCCGAGGGGACGCAGTCGGTGGCAGATGCGCTGAGGGTCTTCTCCATCAGGATCGTGGTGGCGGCGCGGGAGACTGACGCCAACCGCGAGATCATCACCAGCATCGTCAGGGAGAGGAAGTCGCATTTCCTCTCCACCGACTACATGCTCTAAAACCCAGGGGATCAGTTCATCAAGGTGGGGGGGCGCCGGTTCGCAGCGAGGTAGGAGGCGATGCCGGCGGCGGAGAGTGGCTTGCTGAAGAAGTAACCCTGCAGGATGTCGCACTGCTGCCCCTCAAGGAACCTGCACTGCGCTTCCGTTTCCACCCCTTCCGCGACCACCTCCTTTCCCAGGTTGTGGGCCAGGGCGATGGTGGCGGCTGCAATCTCGGCGTCTTCGGAGTCGGTGTCGATGCCGCGCACGAAGGAACGGTCGATCTTCAGCCTGTTTACCGGGAAGAGCTTCAAGTAGCTAAGGGAAGAATAGCCGGTCCCGAAATCGTCGATGGCAAGCTCCACCCCCATCTCCCTCAGCGTGCGCAGATGCAAAATGGCGGAGTTAGGATCGTCCATGGCCGAGCTCTCGGTGATCTCCAGTTCCAAAAGGTGCGCGGCGACGCCGGTCACCGCGAGGATGTCGGCGAGAAGGCTCGGGAGGTTGCTCTGCTTGAACTGCCGCGCCGAGAGGTTCACCGCCATCCGCAGCGGTGGAAGCCCCTGCGAGATCCACAGGGCAAGCTGCTCACAGGCGCTTTTTAGGGCGAATTCGCCGATGGAGAGGATGAGCCCGGTATCCTCGGCAACCGGAATGAAGACGTCCGGCGCCACCTGTCCTCGCACCGGATGCCTCCAGCGCAACAGTGCCTCGACCCCGACCACATTCCCACTCTTCAAATCGATCTGCGGCTGGTAATGCAGCGTCAATTCATCCCGCTCCAGCGCCGTCCTCAAATCGCTTTCCAACACCAGCCTCGCCTGCACAGTCAGATTCATCTCCTGGGTAAAAAACTGGTAGCTGTTGCGCCCCGCCGACTTGGCGTGGTACATGGCCAGGTCCGCGTTTTTCATCAGTTCCTGGACTGTCTCCCCGTCGTTGGGATAAACGCTGATGCCTATGCTCGGCGTGATGTTCAGCTCGTGGGACTCGACCGTGTACCCCTGCGACAGCGTCTGCTGGATCTTGCGCACGGCGTGCGCGGCGGAGACGTTTGAGTTGATCAGCGGCAGCACCACCACGAACTCGTCGCCACCGAGCCTCGCCACGATGTCGGCGCTGCGGATGGTGTCCTGGAGGCGCCCTGCCACCTGGAACAGCAGACGGTCGCCGATGTGGTGCCCGAGGGAATCGTTGATGTTCTTGAAGCGGTCCAGGTCGATGAAGATGACGGCGAGCCGGCTCGAGAACCTTTTGGCGAGCTCCAGGGCCTGCCCCAGCCGGGCCATCAGGCTGAAGCGGTTGGGAAGCTTCGTCACCGTGTCGTAATGTGCCAGGTACTCGATGCGCTGCTCGTGCATTTCCTGTTCGTTCATCCTCTGGGTCGTTTCCTCCAGTAACGCCCGCTCCACCTCCAGGCGCCTTTCCTCGCGCGCCATGTTCCCCAAGGCAAACGAGATGTCCGCACCCATCTGTCGCAAAAGCTCGATTTGGGGCTGGTCGAAGTAGTCCTTCTTGTCGGCGTAAAGGGTGAGTGCCCCGATGACGTGCCCCTCCTGCTTGAGCGCTATGCTCGCGGAGGCGCGGAAGCCGTAGGTCTCGCCGCGCTCATGCCAGGGTCGCGTGACGGAGTCGCCCAGGAAGTCGTTGCAGATGTAGTGGGTTCCCTGCCGTATCGCTATACCGGTAGGGCCGTTTCCCGAAGGTCCCTCGTCAAGGCACACGGTCAGGTCCTCCAGGTAGTCCGTCGTTCCCCTGGCGGCTGCTACCGCAACTATTCCGGTAGGCGCATCCAATATGCCAACCCAGGCGAGCTTGAAACAGCCATGGTCTACCGCGATGCTGCAGAAATCATGGAACAGGGAGCCGCGGTCCCGTGTGTGGGCCACCGCCTTGCTGGTTTCGGACAAAACCGAGTGGAGCCTGTTCAGGCGCCGCACGCACTCTTCCGCGTTTTCCCGTTCGGCGATCTCCTGGCGCAGTTCGCAAATGGTGTTGTGGAGTTTCGCGGTCCGCTCGGCAACCCTGTTTTCCAGCTCCTCGTTCAGCTTCCTCAGGGCTTCCTGTGCCGCCTCGTTTTCCTGGTTCTTCTCCGACGCGAGCTCATACGTCGCGAGCAGCAGGTCGATGACATGGGCCTTCGACGCCTTTATCTCGTAGTTGCTGCCGTAATAGTTGCAGACCACCTCCCCGTTTTCATGGATCTGGCAGCACCCTTCTCCGCGGTGCAGAAGTGCAGCGACTCGTGACAGTAGCAACTCCGTTTTGTAGGGCTTGGTGATGAAGTAGTTGGCGCCCGCCTCTAGGCTGTGCAGCACGTGGGTCGGGTCGTTCAGGTAGGTCAGCAGGATGACCGGCAGCGAGCCCATCTGGTCCAGCGCGCGTATTTGCCGGCAGAGCTCGAAACCGTCAATCCCGGGCATGAGGATGTCGCTTATCACCAGGTCCGGGGAGAGTTCGGTGATTCTCTCCAGGGCTTCTTCTGCGCTCTGCGCGATCAGCACGCCGTACCCTTGTGCCACAAGTACCTGTTTCAAGAACATCGTCTGGGTGGGGCTGTCGTCGACTATGAGTATTCTGCGACCAACCACCACTAGATCTCTCTCTTGTGCCGGTGGCGGGTTCGAGTTGGTGGACATGATCTTCGGCCTCCATGAAAACAGCTCCTGGCACGGCAACTGCCAGATGTCTGGTCGGCGGACGAGAGACTGGGCGCTCTCTACTCATGGGGTGGATCGTTAAAAGGAAATTATTATAAAGGATTTTTTCCCGGTGTCGCGTTGTCCGCATTGAGGCAGCCGTCAACCGTCACACCTCAATCTTGTAGCCGAAGCCTCGAACCGTTTTTATCAGGTCGCCAGCCTTGCCCAGCTTGGTGCGCAGGCGGGTTATGTGGGTGTCGACGGTCCGGCTGTCATCCACGAAGTTGTACCCCCAGACGTCCCGCAGCAGCACGTCCCTGCTCTGGACCCTTCCCGTCCTTTGCGCCAGGGTGTGCAGGAGCTTGAATTCCGTGCCGGTGAAGCTGATCTCCTCGCCGTCAACCAGGACGCAGTGCCGTTCTACATCTATGGCGATGGGACCTGCCTGCAACACCGCCGCCGCGCCGGGACGGCTCTTCGACCGCCTCAGTACTGCCTTCACGCGCAGTAGCAGCTCCCTTGTAGAAAACGGCTTCACCACGTAGTCGTCGGCTCCCACCTCGAACCCGACCACTTTGTCTATCTCTTCCCCTTTGGCTGTAAGCATGATTACCGGTATGCCGGCGGTCTTCTCCGACTTCCTTATGTTCTTGCACAGCTCCGTTCCAAGCATCCCGGGGAGCATGAGGTCCAGAAGGATCAGGTCTGGCCGGCTCGTCGCTGCCTGCTCCAACCCTTCGAATCCGTTCGTTGCTACAATGGCCTGGTATCCTTCTCTCTCAAGATTGAAGGCGATGAGGTCGGCCAGGTCTTTTTCGTCTTCGATGATCAATACGGTCTGCATGGCACCTCTGTTGTTCTTTGGTAAAAAAAGTGGGACTGGCTACTGTTTCGTTTCAGAAAGTTCGCTCTTTCTTTTACATATGGTTTGTGAAGGAATCGTTACAGACCGGTTAAATGTGGCGCAGGGAGGCTTATCTGACCGGATGAGCTGAGGGGGGGCGGGCGAACCGATCGCATCGGAGGGATCATTTTCACAAATTCTTCTGGCGGTTGTAACCCTACTGCAACATTACGGGCTTATAGTCGCTTCAAAACCGAAAAGGAGGAAGAAATGATTCAGAAGATAAAAAAAGCATTCATGGCTCTGGCCCTCGTGGCGACTGTTGGCGCCGCCGGTCAGGCATCCGCGGAAACCCTGGTTAACGGTGCGGGCGCAACGTTCCCGTATCCCCTCTACTCCAAGTGGTTCAGCGAGTACGCCAAAGTGGACAGAAGCGTTAAGTTCAACTACCAATCCATCGGCAGCGGCGGCGGCATCAAGCAGATCACGGCGCAGACCGTCGACTTCGGCGCCAGCGACAAGTTCCTCTCCGATCAGGAACTGAGCGCGGCCCCGGGCAAGCTGCTTCACATCCCGACCGTCATGGGCGCTGTCGTGGTCACCTACAACCTCCCCGGGGTCCCCTCCGGTATCAAGCTCAACTCCGAGGACGTGGCCAACATCTACCTCGGTAAAATCACCAAATGGAACGATCCCAGGATCGCCGACGACAACAAAGGGATCAACCTCCCGGCCAAGCCGATCATCGTCGTGCACCGCTCTGACGGCAGCGGCACCACCAGCATCTTCACGGACTACCTGAGCGGCGTGAATGCCGAATGGGCGAAACGGGTCGGCAAGGGCGCATCGGTCAAGTGGCCGATAGGGCTCGGCGGCAAGGGTAACGAAGGCGTTGCCGGACAGATCAAGACCACTCCTTACTCCATTGGCTACGTCGAACTCGCCTACGCCTTCGAAAACAAGCTTCCCTTCGCCTCCCTGAAAAACGGCGCCGGCGTCTTCGTAGCCCCGTCCATCAAGTCCACGAGCGCTGCTGCGGCAGCAGCGCTCAAGAAGATGCCCGCCGACTACCGCATCTCGCTGGTGAACCAGCCGGGCAAAGACGCCTACCCGGTTGTCGGCTTCACCTGGCTGCTCGTCTACGAGAAGCAGAAGGATCCGGTCAAAGGGAAGAAACTGGTAGAGTTCCTGAACTGGAGCATGACCAAAGGTCAGAAGATGGCGGCCCCGATGCTGTACGCGCCGCTTCCGGACAGCGTGGTGAAGATGGTTCAGAAGACCATCAAGACCATCAAATAACGCTTAAGACATAGAAGGATCTGGAAACGTCCGGGTGCATCGGCTCTAAGCCTGCACCCGGATTTTTTTGTCTGCGCCACTCGTACCGTCCCTTCGACAAGCTTTAGCTTCACCTTTGACAAGGGCAGTAGTTGTCTCTATAGTGCGAAACTCATTGTCTGCTCGCAAAATACGCTGTTCAACGGAAGGGGAAGTAGTATGTCACGAAAAGCAATAACCGCCGAAAATGCCGTGACCGTAGGCCCTTATTCGCATGCCGTGGAAGACGGCGACACGATCTACCTGTCCGGTCAGACGCCGATAGATTCCGCCACTGGCGAGCTTGTGGATGGAGGCGTTGCGATTCAGGCAGAGCAGTGCTTCAAGAACCTCTTTGCCGTACTTAGAGCAGCCGGCCTCGATGAAGGGAACGTCATCAAGGTGAACGTTTTCCTCGTCGACATGGACGATTTTTCAGCCATGAACGCAGTCTACGAAAAGCGGTTCCAACGGCCTTATCCTGCACGAACGACCATTGGAGTCGCGTCGCTGCCTCTGCGAGCAAGAATCGAGATTGAAATGGTAGCCAGCAGGAAAAGGATGTCAGAGTGAAGAAGCCGTTTTACTTCTGGGAAGGCGACACGCTGGTGCTCAACGTTCTCGGTACGCCGAACGCCAAAAAGGACGCGATTGGAAAGCCGAAGGGGCACCAGCTCTGCATCAGCGTCACCGCAGTTCCCCGCGCGGGGCGGGCCACCGACCACATGGTGCGGTTTCTGGCGGAGGAATTCGAGGTGTCGGTTTCCGACATCGAGGTGGTCTTTGGCCGCATGAACGTCAACAAGCAGTTGCGTATCAAGGCCCCGAAGCGGTTGCCTTCGGTCATCGGGCAACAGGGTCTTCTTTTTTGAGATTGAGCGTCGATTTGCGCTGCCAGGGAGTTATCTGATGAGTCCCCGCCCCCGGAGGGGGAGGGCTAGGGAGGGGAGCTTTGGGTGCGTTCCCAAGGCTGACCTTAGGACCTCAACCGCGAACGAAAAAGACAGGGACCGAAGCGGCGTCCCTGTCTTTTTTTGTGTGAATGGGCAAGTGCAGGCTCAGGCGATGGTGTGACGGATGTCCTTTCCCTTGACCATGAAGATCACCATTTCGGCGATGTTCGTGGCGTGGTCGGCGATGCGCTCCAGGCACTTGGAGACCTGGATGATCTTCATGGCGCGGCTGATGGTCTTGGGATCCCCCATCATGAAGGTCAAAAGCTCGCGCTGGATCTGTTCGTTCAGTTCGTCGACGCACTGGTCGTCTTCGCATACCTTGATCGCCAGGTCGTCATCGCCGCGGACGAAGGCATCCAGCGCCTTGGTGACCATGTTGGAGGCGGCCTGCGCCATGCGCGGCAGGTCGATGTAGGGCTTGAGCGACGGCTCCTGGTTCAGTTCCCGTGCCCGCTTGCAGATGTTGGCGCACTGGTCTCCGATCCGCTCCAGGTCGGTGACGATTTTAAGCGCCAGCGTGATGAAGCGCAGGTCGCGCGCCGCAGGCTGCCTGCGCGCCAGCACCTCCAGGCACTTCTCGTCGATCACCATCTCCAGCGCGTTTATCTCGTGGTCGAAGGCGATGGTCCGCTCGGCTAGCTCCGTGTCCCTCTCCACCAGGGACTGCATGGCGTTGCCGATCATAACCTCTACCTTGCCCCCCATCTCAAGAAGCCTTTCCCTTATCTCGTTCAGCTCGGTGTCAAACTGCTTGCTGAAGTGCTCTCTCTCCATATATTTCTCCGGTACTCAATTAAGTTATTTCCAATACTGTCGCGGTGATAACACTGTCTCCCTCACCCCAACCCCCTCCCCAAATCCTCTCAAAGTGGGAGAGGGGGCGCAGGTTCTGGCAGCTGTTAACCGAAGCGGCCGGTGATGTAGTCTTCGGTCCGCTTTTCCTCGGGGGTGGTGAAGATCTTCTTGGTCTCGCCGCACTCGACGAGGTCCCCCATGTACAGAAACGCCGTGTAGTCGGATACGCGGGCCGCCTGCTGCATGTTGTGGGTGACGATGATGATGGTGTAGCGCTCCTTCAGCTCCTCGATCAGTTCCTCGATTTTCAGCGTCGAGATGGGGTCCAGGGCGGAGGCGGGCTCGTCCATCAGGATCACCTCCGGCTTAACCGCGACGGTGCGGGCGATGCACAGGCGCTGCTGCTGGCCGCCGGAGAGCATCATGGCGTTGCTTTTCAGCCGGTCCTTAACCTCGTCCCACAGGGCCACACGTTTCAGGCAGCTTTCCACGATCTCGTCGGCCTCTTCGCGGGGGAGGCGGCCGTTCAACTTGTACCCCGCGATGACGTTGTCGTAGATCGACATGGCAGGGAACGGGTTCGGCTTCTGGAACACCATCCCCACTCGGCGCCTCACGGCTACCGGGTCCACGCCCCTGTCGTAGATGTCGCCGTTGTCGACGAGGATCTTGCCGGTCACCCGCGCCGAAGGGACCAGGTCGTGCATCCTGTTCATCGATCTAAGCAGTGTGGATTTCCCGCAGCCGGACGGTCCGATGATGGCCGTGACGCTGTTCTGGGGGAAGTTCATGCTGATATCCCGCACCGCGTGGGTCTTGCCGAAATGTATGTTGACCTGTTCGAGTTGTACCTTGTTGTTCATCGTTCCCTCTTTTTTAAATCTCTAGTTCCAGTAAGTTAACCTATCTAGCGTGCCTGCTCCTGCCGAAATAGCGGGCGGTGAGGCTCAGGGCGAACATGACGGTGACGAGCACCAGAGCCCCGGCCCAGGCGAGCTTGTGCCAGTCCTCGTAGGGCGCGATCGCGAAGCTGAAGATCTGCAGGGGCAGGGCGGCCATCGGCTGAAGCACGTTCTTGCTCCAGAACTGGTTACCCAGCGCGGTGAAGAGAAGCGGCGCTGTCTCCCCGGCGATCCTCGCGACCGCCAGGAGGATCCCGGTGAGGACGCCGGACATGGCGCTTCTCAGGGTCACCTTGAGGCTCGTGCGCCAGAAGGGGACACCCAGCGCGAGAGAAGCCTCCCGCAGCGACCCCGGGACCATCTTCAGTTGCTCTTCCGTGGTGCGCAGCACTATCGGGATCATGATCATGGCCAGAGCCACCGAGCCTGCCAAACCGGAGAACCCCTTCATCGGCACTACCAAAAGCGTGTAGGCGACCATGCCGGTGATGATGGACGGGGTGCCGGAGAGGACGTCGGCCGCGAACCTGATCACCGTGGAGACCTTGGAGCCGCCGAATTCGGAAAGGTAAATTGCCCCCAGGATGCCGATGGGAAGGCCGATAAGGGAGGCACCGCCGATCATCACCAGCGAGCCGAACATGCCGTTGGCCATCCCCCCGCCCGGTTCGCCGGTCGGCGCCGGGATGTGGGTGAAGAAGTCGAGCGAGAGCGAGCTGATTCCCATTTTCACGATGTGGAAGAAGATGAGCCCGAGCGGGATGAGCACGGCCAGCGTGCAGGCGAGCATGACGAAGCTCATCAGGTGGTTCTTGGCTTTGCGGAACACCATGCCGTGCATCATGCCGCACCTCCCTTGGCGCTTCTGGATACGCTCCAGATCAAGAGCCTCGCCAGCGCGTTCACCACCAGGGTTACCACCATCAGGATCAGGCCGATTTCCATCAGCGCCGAGGCGTGCAGCTTCGAGGTGGTCTCTGCGAACTCGTTGGCGATTACGCTCGGCATGGTGTAGGCGGGGGAGAGGAGCGACAGCGAGATGTTGGGGGCGTTTCCGATCACCATGGTGACCGCCATGGTCTCGCCGATGGCCCGACCGAGGCCGAGGATGGAGGCGCCAAGGATGCCGGATTTGCCGTAGGGGAGGATGGCGATCTTGATCGTTTCCCAGCGGGTAGCGCCGAGCGCTATCGCCGCCTCCTTCTGGCTCTGCGGCACGGCCAGGAGCACCTCGCGGGTAATGGAGGTGATGATCGGCACCACCATGATCATCAGGATGAAGATCGCGGCCAGCATGCTGACCCCGTAGGGCGCTCCTTCAAAGAGCGGGATGAATCCGAAATGCTCGATGAGGAAGGGCTGGACCGTGGACTGGAGCCAGGGCGCCATGACCAGCACCCCCCAAAGCCCGTAGATGACCGACGGTATCGCCGCCAACAGTTCCACCAGGGGCGCAACGAGGGCGCCTAAGCGCGACGGCGCTATCTCGGTGATGAAGAGGGCCGCGCCGATGCTCAAGGGGGTTGCGAGGGCGAGCGCCAGGACCGACGACAGCACGGAGCCGTAGAGGTAGGGGAGCGCCCCGAAAATTCCCTGGACCGCGTCCCACTCGGTCGAGGTCACGAACTTCCAGCCGAACGCCTTGAGGGCGGGCATGCTCTCGCCGGCCATCTCGTAGAGCATGAGGGCCAGGATCACGATGATGCTGAAAGCGAAACTGGTGGTCAGGTAACGAAAGACCGAGTCCCCGTTCAGCGTTTTGGCCTGTGCCGGTTCCTGTTTTTTTTCTGCCGATTCCAAAGTCGTCTCCGTTGCGCCTGGGTAACAGGGGCTGGGTAATTCGGTTTCCAAGCTTAGCCTCCGGGAGCGGACCGACGAGCAACATCGATGGGAAGTTCGCCGGGCTAACAACAGGCGGAGGAGAGCCGCCTTACTGTTTGCTCGTATTTGTCATGGGCCTTACCATGCGCCACGAATGTTACAGCGCCGTTACAGTTTGCCTAAATCTACCTGAACCGGTGATACACGCTGACGAAAAGGCGTAGATGGCTGGCAGCTTCGGCTGCTACGCGTGTGACAGACAGAGGATTTTTTGGGGGGGAGGGAGAGAAAGAATTTCTCAAACACCATCATTTTGGTGCACAATTTTTTGGTATGAAATAAAAACTGTTGACAGTGCGGGTAGGGTATATTAGTCTACCGACACCGTAGAGTTAAGCCGGCGGCGTCACTTGACAATGCCGCTTGTTTTTAACTCATTAGTCTATGAAGTTGGTAGATTTAACATTAAAAGGAGGAGCACATGAAACAGACAATTCGCACCGCATTACTCACCCTGTTGGTGGCTGCATTGCCGCTGACGGCCTTCGCAGCCCAGGAATTCCTCAACGTTTCCTACGACCCGACCCGGGAGCTGTACCAGGACTTCAACAAGGCTTTCGCCAGGAAGTCGGGGCAAAAGGTCACCTTCAAACAGTCCCACGGCGGCTCTGGAAAACAGGCGCGAGCGGTCATCGACGGCCTGGAAGCCGACGTCGTCACCCTGGCCCTTGCCTACGACATCGACGAGATCAGCGACAAGGCAAAACTGATCCCGGCCAACTGGCAGAAAAGACTCCCCAACAACAGCTCTCCCTACACCTCGACCATCGTATTCCTGGTGCGCAAAGGAAACCCGAAGCATATCAAGGACTGGAATGATTTGATCAAGCCTGGCGTTTCCGTCATAACTCCCAACCCGAAAACCTCCGGTGGCGCGCGCTGGAACTACCTGGCCGCCTGGGGCTACGCACTGAAGCAAAAAGGAGGCAATGAAGCGAAAGCCAAGGCGTTCGTGTCCGAGTTGTTCAAGCATGTGCCGATTCTGGATTCCGGCGCCCGCGGTTCCACCACGACGTTCGTGCAGCGCGGGCAGGGGGATGTGCTCCTGGCCTGGGAAAATGAGGCTTTTCTTGCGGTGAACGAGTTGGGGAGAGACAAATTCGAGATCGTAGTCCCTTCGCTCAGTATCCTCGCCGAGCCGCCCGTGACCTTGGTCGACAAGGTGGTCGACAGGAAAGGGACCCGCAAGCTTGCCGAGGAATACCTGAAATACCTCTACTCTCCGGAAGGCCAGGAGATCGCTGCGAGGCATTATTACCGCCCGCGCGACAAGAAGGTAGCCGCCAAGTACGCCAAGGTGTTCCCGAAAGTGAAGCTGTTGACCATCGATGACACCTTCGGAGGCTGGCGCAAGGCCCAGAAGACGCACTTTGCCGATGGCGGCGTCTTCGACCAGATCTACTCGGGCGGCAAGTAACCGGGATCACCCGGTTCATGCAGGTTCCTGGAGGGGGCATGGCGACGACACCAGAACCAAGTGGAAAGTGGAACACCGATCTCGAGCAAAAGATCCGCCTGGCGCTCAGGGACATCCGTTTCGGGACGGTGACCCTGGTCATACAGGATGGCAAGGTCATACAGCTGGACAAAAGCGAGAAGATCAGGATCTAGCACCACATCCAAAAATTACCTGTCGAGCTGACCAGACAAACTGGAGGCCAGGCTGTAACCAATTACCGCGGTTATGCCTGGCCTTTTTTATGCGCTATTGAAAGGAGGTGCGCCGTGGCTGTGGAACATCTGGTAATCGCGGGTAAAAGCGGGGTCGGCAAGTCGACTACCGCGGCCAACCTGAGCGCCGCTTTGGCTGAGACCGGGAAGCGGGTGCTTCTGGTCGGATACGACAGCCACTGGAGTTCGACCAGCGTCCTGCGCGGTGGAAACGATCTCATCCCACTGCCGGGATGGCTGGGGGAGGAGGCGCCGCTTTACGCGCTTGGGCACGCGGGGGCACTCTGCCTGGAGCTGGGGACGGCCTTGAAGTCCGGAGCAGCCACGGAAAACGACATCCTCACCCATCCGCTGATCGCCGGCTACGACCCGGAGTACGTATTGCACGATACCGCAGGTGAGCCGGCAGGAAGCTTCAAGCTCCCGGCCGGAATCGAGGGGCTGTCACGCCTTCTGGCCGTGACCTCGGCGGACATGTGCGCGCTGCAGGCGGTGAACGATCTCTTCGCCTGGTTCAATACCATTGCCGCAGCCGAGTGCCGCTTCGGCGGGGTGGTGGCGAACAACCTCTCCGGGCCCCTGTACGAGGCGATCGTCTCCGACTTCGCCAGCCAGACCGCAGCCGTCATTTCTGCCACCGTCCCCCGCTCCATCATGGTTTCGGTGAGCGACTTCTACAGCCAGACGCTCCTGCAGTCCGCGCCCTTTTCCCATGTTTCCTTCGCCTACCGCAAACTGGCCCGGAGCCTGGTGAGAGGGATGGAGTCGCGCCGCCCGAGACCGCTTAGCCGCGAGGCGCTGTCGAGCTGGGCGCAGAAGTGGGGGGACATCATCTCGGAACTGGAAACCGGCGTTGTCAACGGCGGCTTGGGAATCTAGCAGCAGCAAACTATCGACAAGGAGCTTCGAATGTCTCGCAAGAAGGTAAAAACAATCGCCATCTACGGAAAAGGCGGCATCGGCAAGTCCACCACCACCTCGAACCTAACGGCAGCGCTTTCCACCATGGGGCTCAAGGTGATGCAGATAGGGTGCGATCCCAAGAGCGACTCTACCACCACGCTGCGCGGCGGCGGCTACATCCCCACCATTCTCGACACGCTGCGCGAGAAGAAGAACGTGAAAGCGAACGAAGTCATCTTCGAGGGGTTCAACGGGATCTATTGCGTGGAGGCGGGGGGGCCCGCCCCAGGGGTCGGCTGCGCCGGGCGCGGCATCATCACTTCGGTGGAGCTGTTGAAGCAGCTCAGGGTGTTCGAGGAACTCGACCTGGACGTGGTGGTGTACGACGTTCTGGGCGACGTGGTCTGCGGCGGGTTCGCGGTCCCGGTCAGGGAGGGGATCGCGGAGCACGTCTTCACCGTCTCCTCCTCCGACTTCATGGCCATCTACGCGGCCAACAACCTCTTCAAGGGGATCAAGAAATACTCGGACAACGGCGGCGCTTTGCTGGGCGGGGTGATCGCCAACTCCATCAACACGGAGTACGCAAAGGAGATCGTCGACGACTTCGTAGAGCAGACGAAGACCAGGGTGATCGAGTACGTCCCCCGCTCGGTGACCGTGACGCAGGCGGAGCTGCAGGGAAAGACGACCATCGAGGCTTTCATCGATTCCGAGCAGGCCAAGGTGTACCAGGGGCTCGCGCAGAAGATCTACGAGCACACCGAATCCAGGGTCCCCGAGCCGCTGGAGGAAAAGGCGCTGCATGCCTGGGCCTTCAAGTGGGCCGACGCGCTACTCGCCATGCAGACCGGTGAGGTCAGGGGGCGGGCCGCGAACATCTAAGGATGACGGACCGCAAGGAGAAAAAAGATGAGAGCAGGCAACAGGGAGCGGGTGGTCCACGGTCATCCCTGCTTCGGAGCAAACCGCCACAGAAACGGGCGCATCCATCTCGCGGTCGCTGCGCGCTGCAACATCGCCTGCCGCTATTGCGACAGAAGGCACGACTGTGCCAACGAATCGCGTCCCGGCGTCGCCAGCCGGCTGCTGACGCCCAAGGAGGGGCTTGAACAGGTGCGCAGCGCCATGGCGGACCCCGCGCTCTCGTCGGTTATCAAGGTGGTCGGTATCGCCGGCCCGGGAGACCCGCTCGCCAACGAAGAGAGCTTCGAGACCTTCAGGCTGGTCAAGGCAGAATTTCCAGAACTGATCTTTTGCCTGAGCACCAACGGGCTCGTACTCCGGGACCGGATAGCCGACCTCGCCACGGTCGACCTGCACAGCATCACCATCACGATTAACGCGGTCGACGCAGAGGTAGGCGCGAAAATCTACAAAGAAGTCAGGTACCGTGGCCAGCGCTATTGCGGAGAGGAGGGAGCCGCCATCCTGATCCACAACCAGTTCGAGGGGGTCCGCCTCGCCGCCGAACAGGGACTCCTGGTAAAGGTGAACACGGTGCTGATCCCGGGGATCAACGACTCGCAGATTTCCCCTATCGCTGAGAAGGTGCGCGAGAGCGGGGGCTACGTCATGAACGTCATGCCGATCATCCCGCAGGCTGAGCTTGCCGGCGTCGACCGCCCGACCCAGCAGTACCTGGAGAGTGTCCGCTCGGCCCATGAAGGGATCATCGCGCAGTTCCGCGGTTGCCAGCAGTGCCGGGCCGACGCCATCGGACTCATCGGCGGCTGCACGGTGGAGGCAGGCAATGGATGATTCCAGCTTCAAGGAGAGCATGTCTTCGCGCGAGCGCACCATAGCCGCCTTGACGGGGCAGCCGTACGACCGGATTCCGGTCAACCTCCTGATCAGCGACCATGCCGCGCGGCTCATCGGGGTCACCGTTGGGGAGTACAACAACTCAGCGCAGCTTGTCGCCAAGGGGCAGATCGCGGCGTGGCGCCGGTACGGCGCGGACAACGTGAACACCGGCCCGGGATTGACCGGGGTGGCGGAGGCGATAGGGAGCAGGGTTGCCTTTCCCGACAGTACCCCGTACATCGTGGAGAATGTGGTGACCGGGGAGAAGGAGCTCGATGCCCTGAAGGTCGCCGACCCCGAGCGGGACGGGCGGCTGCCGCTCTTTCTGGAGGCGGCGGAGCTGGTGCTGAAGGAGGTGGGGGACCTGGTGCCGCTCGGCATGACCTGTGCCGGCCCATTCACTACGGCGGCGGGCATCCGGGGGACCGAGCTTTTCCTGCGCGATCTGCGCAAGAACCAGGCATTCGCGCACCGACTTTTGCGGCTGTCGACCGACAGCATCATCCGTTTCGCCAGGGCGGCGCTGCAGCGGGGGGCGAGGATCGTGCTCGCCGACCCGACCGCCTCGGGGACGCTGATCTCCCCGGCGCTCTTCAGGCAATTCGCGCTTCCCTATCTCACGGAGGTCTGCGCTGCGGTCAAGGCCGGCTGCGGCGCCGCGCCGGCGCTGCATATCTGCGGCAACACTACCAGGATCTGGCCGGAGATGGTCGAAACCGGCGCTTCGGTGCTGAGTCTGGACGATGCTGTCGACCTGGCTGACGCGAAAGCCGAGGTGGGGGACCGGGTTGCGCTTCTGGGGAACATCCGTCCCACCGCCTCCATGTATCTCGGCACCCCCGACGACGTCACCGCCAACGCCATGGAATGTCTTGACAAAGGGCGGGGCAACCCGAGGGGGTACATCCTCGGTCTTGGCTGCGGACTTCCCATCGATACGCCCCCCGCCAACATAGACGCCCTGATCTCGGCTGCCCGTTGCTTCGGACGTTTCAGTGAACTACAGCGAAGTGGTGTAAATTGAAAAAAGGATTTCTTTACCAAAAAAGTTTGTTTTGTGTTGACATGGTGGCGACTATGGTGGTAAAGAACATCCTACAAAACCGATGGACTAAAAAGTTTGTTGTGCAGGCGTAGGAGGGGACATGTCCTGGTCAAGCGGGAAAAATAACGTACTACCCGGTTTCACCCCGGCGCTCGGGTACACCGTCTTCTACCTGAGCCTCATCGTCCTCATTCCTCTTTCCGCACTCCTCTTCAAGACCGCAACCCTTTCGTGGGCAGACTTCGTAGCTGCCGTGAGCGGGCCGCGCGTGCTTGCTTCCTATCGCGTCACCTTCGGGGCTTCGCTCGCTGCCGCTGTCGTCAACGCATTTTTCGGGGTGCTGGTCGCCTGGGTGCTGGTGCGCTACCGTTTCCCCGGCAAGAAGCTGATCGACGCACTGGTCGATCTTCCCTTCGCCCTTCCCACGGCGGTCGCAGGCATCACCCTGGCGAGCATCTACTCGTCCAACGGCTGGCTCGGGCGCTACCTGGAGCCGCGCGGCATCAAGATAGCCTTCACCCCGCTGGGCATCGTCGTTGCCATGATCTTCATCGGGCTTCCCTTTGTGGTCCGCACGGTCCAGCCGGTCCTGGAAGAGCTGGATCAGGAGATAGAGGAGGCGGCCTCCTGCCTGGGAGCCAGCCGCTGGCAGACCTTCCGCAGGGTGCTGTTGCCGACCATGCTTCCGGCCATCCTTACCGGGTTCGCCCTTTCCTTTGCCCGTGCCGTGGGGGAGTACGGCTCCATCATCTTCATTGCCGGCAACATGCCGATGGTCTCCGAGATCACGCCGCTGCTCATCATCACCAAGCTGGAGCAGTACGATTACACCGGCGCTACCGCCATCGCGACCGTGATGCTCGTGGTGTCGTTTCTGATGCTTCTTTGCATCAACCTTTTGCAGAAGTGGAGCAGACGTTTCGCCGAATAGGGGCTTTGCCTCGGGAGGGAAGAAGATGCAGGTGGGCAGGGTAGTGAAAAAACAAAAAGAAAGGGGAGGAAGGAGCACCGATGAGCCGGCGTGGGTGCGCTACTTGCTGGTGACGGTGGCCCTTGGCTTCCTCGCCCTTTTCCTGCTGCTCCCTTTGGCGGCGGTCTTCGCTCAGGCACTGGAAAAGGGGTGGCAGGCTTATTTCGAAGCGCTCAAGGAGCCGGATACGCTGTCGGCGATCCGCCTCACCCTGATTACCGCCGCCTTCTGCGTTCCGTTGAACCTCTTCTTCGGGATTGTCGCCTCCTGGGCCATCGCCAAGTTCAACTTCCGCGGCAAGAGTTTCCTGATCACGCTGATAGACCTGCCGTTCTCGGTCTCCCCGGTGGTTTCGGGTCTGATCTACGTCCTGATCTTCGGGCTGCAGGGGTGGCTCGGCCCCTGGCTGCAGGACCACAACATCAAGATCATCTTCGCCGTCCCGGGGATCATCCTCGCCACCGTCTTCGTCACCTTCCCCTTCGTCGCGCGTGAGCTGATCCCTCTCATGGAGGCGCAGGGGCGCGAGGAGGAAGAGGCGGCGCTGACCCTTGGCGCGAGCGGGCTGCAGACCTTCTTCCGGGTCACCTTCCCCAACATCAGGTGGGGCATCCTGTATGGCGTGATCCTCTGCAACGCGAGGGCCATGGGAGAGTTCGGCGCGGTCTCTGTCGTATCCGGGCACGTGCGAGGATCGACCAACACCATCCCGCTCCAGGTGGAGATCCTCTACAACGAGTACAGCTATGCGGCGGCCTTTGCCGTCGCCTCGCTCCTTGCGCTTTTGGCGCTGGTGACCCTTGCCGTGAAAACCGCGGCCGAGTGGAAAATGCAACAGACCGTAACGGTCTCGGAACAGGAAAGGTAGTCCCATGAGCATCGATATCGAGGCGGTCAGCAAGAAATTCGGCAACTTTAGCGCACTTTCCGACGTGAACCTGAAGGTTCCCTCCGGGGAACTGGTGGCGCTTTTAGGCCCTTCCGGATCGGGGAAGACCTCGCTTTTGCGCATCATCGCCGGGCTGGAGACACCAGACAGCGGCAGGATCCTGTTCGACGGGGTGGAGGCCACCAACCGGCAGGTAAAGGAACGGAATGTAGGCTTCGTCTTCCAGCACTACGCCCTTTTCCGGCACATGACGGTGTTCGACAACATCGCTTTCGGCCTCACCGTGAAGCCCAAGAAGGTGCGTCCGGGAAAGCAGGAGATAAGAGACAAGGTCCACTCCCTGCTGAAGCTGATCCAACTGGAGCAGCTCGCCGACCGCTATCCGGGCCAGCTCTCGGGGGGGCAGCGGCAGCGCGTGGCGCTGGCCCGGGCCCTTGCTGTGGAGCCGCAGGTGCTGCTTCTGGACGAGCCCTTCGGCGCGCTCGATGCCAAGGTCAGGGTGGAGCTGCGGCGGTGGCTTAGGCGCCTGCACGACGAGATCCACGTCACCAGCGTCTTCGTGACCCACGACCAGGAGGAGGCGCTCGAGGTCGCCGACCGGATCGTGGTCATGAACCAGGGGAAGATCGAGCAGCAGGGGACCCCCTCCGAGGTCTACGACCACCCGACCACGCCGTTCGTCTACGACTTCCTCGGCAACGTCAACCTCTTTAGGGGAAGGGTGCACGAGGGGACCGCCCAGATGGGGGGGATCAAGCTCTCCTCTCCGGAAAACGCCTCGGCCAACGATGCGCCTGCCGTAGGGTACGTACGCTCGCACGACATTTCCATCGAAAGGGAGTTGAGCGAGGGCGCGCTCAAGGCTGAGGTGCGCTACCTCCTTTCGGTGGGGCCGCTGGTCCGGGTCGACCTCTCCTTGCCGGAAGGCGACCGGAGCATCGAGGTCGACCTGCCGCGCGACGAGGCGGACAAGCTGGCGCTTAAGGTCGGGGACCAAGTCTTCGCGCGCCCCCGAAAGATGAGGGTCTTCGTGGACGACTACCAGATCTAGGAGAGGTTCCTCTGCCCGCTGGCCGGGTGCTTCTCCAGGCACAGGCGCGTTTCCGCCCCAACATCAGCGGGAGCCCATCGGGGCGCGCTCTAACTCAATGACATTGGTTGACCAGACAAACTGGAGGCCAAGGTTTGCAACTTCCATCACCGGAGTTGCCACCTTGGCCTTTTTTATTTTTGCAGTTCAAGGGGGAGTGATGGAGCTCAGGGTTGCCGTGGCCAGCAGTGACGGGATTGTGGTCGACCAGCATTTCGGGCGGGCAGAAAGGTTCGGCATCTACCGCTTCACCGGGGGGAACTGGCAGCACCTGGAGGACCGTTTCAGCCGGCCGGCCTGCGCCGGGCAGGAGCACGACGACGGGCCGCTGGAACGGACCGCCGACCTTATTTCTGACTGCCGCGGGGTTGCCGTCTCGCGGTTGGGCTCCGGCGCCATCGACCTCCTGATCTCGCGGCGCATATTCCCGTTCGTTTTGGAACTCCCGGTGCCGGAGGCCCTGGCCGTTCTGCAGAACTCGAAGCTCTTAACCAGATTCATCAACCAATAAGGAGGCTGTCAGATGTCCAAAATCGCCAACAGTGTCACCGACCTGATAGGGAGAACCCCTCTCGTCCGCCTTTCCCAGCGCCAGTCCGGTGGCAACGCCGATCTGGTAGCGAAACTCGAATCCTTCAACCCCGGGGGCTCGGTAAAAGACCGCATTGGCTTTGCCATGATCACGGCGGCCGAGGAGCAGGGGCTCATCGACAAGGATACGGTGATCATCGAGCCGACCAGCGGCAACACCGGGATCGCGCTGGCCTTCGTTGCCGCGGCCAAGGGGTACCGCCTCATCCTGACCATGCCCGACACCATGAGCATCGAGCGACGCAACCTCTTGAAGGCCTACGGCGCCGAGCTGGTCCTCACCCCAGGCGCAAAGGGGATGAAGGGGGCCATCGAGAAAGCGACCGAGCTTGCCGCAGCCACCCCAAACTCCTTCGTGCCGCAGCAATTCAATAACGGCGCCAACCCCGCCATCCACCGCGCCACTACGGCCGAGGAGATATGGGAGGACACCGCGGGCAAGGTCGACATCGTCATCGCAGGCGTCGGCACCGGGGGGACCATCACCGGCGTGGGAGAGGTGCTGAAGGAGAAAAAGCCGAGCGTACAGGTCATCGCCGTGGAGCCGCTCGATTCGCCGGTTCTCTCCGGCGGGACTGCGGCGCCGCACAAACTCCAGGGGATAGGCGCGGGATTCGTCCCCGGGGTCCTAAACACTTCCGTCTACGACGAGATCTACAAGGTGAAGAACGAGGAGGCTTTCGAGACGGCGCGGGCGCTCGCCAGGGAAGAAGGGCTCCTGGTCGGGATCTCGGCGGGAGCCGCCGCCTTCGCCGCGCGCCAGGTCGCGAGGCGCCCGGAGAACAAGGGAAAGCTGATCGTGGTGGTGCTCCCGGACACCGGCGAGCGCTACCTCTCCACCGCGCTCTTCGAGGATGCCTGACCAGGTCACAACAGTTGAGCCGGAGATAGAACATGCACGAGATCGCCCTACACGACGTCGCTTTTTCCTACGGAAGCCAGACCATCTTCGAAGACATCAACTTCACCGCCTATGCCGGTGAGTTCGTCTGCCTGCTGGGTCCCTCCGGTTGTGGCAAGAGCACGCTTTTGAGGCTCCTGGCTGGGCTCGGGCAGCCGTCGTCGGGCCGCCTGACCCTGGACGGCAGCCCTATAACCGGCCCCGGACTCGACCGCGGCGTCGTTTTCCAGGACTACAGCCTGTTCCCCTGGATGACCACAGGGCAGAACGTGGTCCTGGCGCTGAACCAGGCCTTTCCGGGGAATTCCAAGGCGGAGCAGGCCGAGACCGCGCAGGCCTACCTGGAGATGGTGGGGCTGACCGACGTCTTCCATAAGCTCCCCGGCGCCCTCTCCGGGGGGATGCGGCAGCGCGCCGCCATCGCCCGGGCTTTCGCCATCAACTCGCCGGTTTTGCTCATGGACGAGCCTTTCGGGGCACTCGACGCCATCACCCGCGCGCGGCTGCAGGACCTGCTCTTGCAGCTTTGGCAGCACAACTCCGCCGAGCGCAAGACCGTCTTCTTCGTCACTCACGACGTGGAGGAAGCGATCCTGCTCGCCGACCGGGTGGTGGTCATGGGGGTGAACCCCGGCTCGGTCAGGAGCGTGTTGGAAGTAGACATCCCGCGCCCGCGGCGGCGCCAGGAACTCTACAGCGACCCTGCCTTCGCCGAACTGAGGCATAAGCTGATACGCGAGCTGAACGCCGACGTGCTGGAAAAGCTCAACCACGGGCGCACCGTGCAAAGCGCCGGCGAGGCGATTTGACCATGCGCCCCTTTGCCTTAGCCAGCATCGTCGCGGTCTTACTGGCAATTTGCCTTGCGGCTCGGCCCGGCATAGCAGAAGCCGCGTCCCCGGTCCGCTTCGGCTACCTGGACCAGCCAGGGAGCGCGCTCTTCCTGCTGGCCGACGCGGCCTCGCTCTTCAAACGCGAGGGGGTCGATGTCGTGCCGGTGCGCTTTGCCGACAGCGCGAGCGGGCTCGCGGCCCTCGGCAAGGGGAAGCTCGACGCGGGCTGCTTCGCGGCGGACCAGGCGCTGCAGGCCATTGCCAGGGGCGCTGCCATCCGCATCATCGCCGGAGGGGGTACCGACCATTCCGCATCGGTTCTCGACGAGGTTGACGCCTCGGCCAGGCTAGAGCGCGAAGGAAGCGGCATCTTGGTGGCGGCTGCGGAAGGCGCCGGGGCCCCGGACCGGGAGACGCTGGGAAAGGTGGTAACTGCGCTCATCAAGGCCCACGTCCTGCTGCAGAATAACCCCGCCGACGCCTGGGGGCGGATCCCCCACAGACGTCCCGGCAAAGGGGAGGAGTTTCGCTTCGACCCCGACCCGGACTACTGGCGCCTCGCCCAGATCTGGAAACGCCTCGACCTGCAGCAGCCCGCCATGCCGCGGGGCTTTCTGGCCGACCACGTCTACGACGAGATTTACTGCGACGCGCTTGGCGACCTGAACGACGGGGAAGGGGAGCCGGACCCGGTACTGAAGCAACTGGCAGGGAAAGCGGTCTGTCCCCCCGACTGCTGCCCGACCGGCAAAAAGAAACGCACTGACAAAGGAGGAACACCATGAAAAGGATTTTCGCGCTGGCACTGACCATCGCCATGCTGGCCGGCAGCGCCTATGGCGCTTCGCTTCCCAAACTGAGGGTCGGGTACGTCCCCGAACCGGCACACGGTCTCTATTTCGTAGCCAAGGAAAAAGGGTTCTTCAAAGAGGAAGGGGTAGACGTCGACCTCTACCAGTTCGGCAGCGCAGCGGAAGGGATGGCGGCGCTCAAGGCGGACAAGCTCGACGTCGGCACCTTCGGCACCACGGCGCCGCTTCTCTTCATCAGCAAGGGGAGCGAGTTCACCTTCATCGGCGGCATGATGATCGGCGGCCAGGCCATCATCACCCGCCCCGAGCGGCTGACGGAACTCTCCGGCAAGGACCTGAAGGTCTACAAGGGGAAGAAGATCGGCCTGGTCAAGCTCTCCACCGGCGACGTCATCTTCAAGGGTGCGCTCAAAAAGGCCGGGATCGACTACAAGAAGGACCTCTCCTTCGTCGAGTTCGGCAGCGTGGCCGCGGTGGTCGAGGCGGTCAAGAAGGGGGCGGTCGATGCCGGGCTCGTCTACCCGCCGCACTTCTCGCTGGCCGAGAAGAACCACGGCCTCAAGGTCGCCCACTACATCGAGGAGTTCTACCCCGACTACACCTGCTGCCGCATAGTCGCTCCGACCAAACTGGTGAATGCGAACCCCGACACCTACCGGCGTTTCTTAGCCGCCTTGATCCGGGCCTACCGTTTCTACAAGACCAACCCGGACGAGACGGTGAAGATCTACACCCGCGCGCTGAAGATCGACGAGGACATCATCCGCAACGAGACCTACGTGAAGCGTGTCGCCGACTCCCATCCGGACCCGCTGAGAAAGGGGATCCTGGACTTCTGGCAGCACGTCCGCGATGCCGGGTACATCACCCAGGACTACCCGATCGACCGTCACATCAACACGACGCTCTACAAGCAGGCGCTCGACTCGGTGCTGAAGCGCGAGCCCAAAGACAAGGTCTACCAGCAGATGCTGGCCTTCTACAAGAAGAACAACTAGAACCCATTTCGCGCCCACCGGCGCACAAGGAGCCAAGCCATGAAACGCATCATCTCCCTCGTCCTCGCCCTGGCGTTGCTCGCGCTTTCGGGGCTCTCCGCCCAAGCGGCGGAACTGCACAAGCTCAAGGTGGGACACCTCCCCACTTCGGGTCACCTTCTTTACTTCGTCGCCCAGGAAAAGGGGTTCTTCAAGCAGGAAGGGCTCGATGTCCAGCTTTACCGCTTCACCAACTCCGGCGAGGGGCTGACCGCCATCAAGACCGGGAAGCTCGACATCGGCTCATTCGGCACCTCCGCGCCGCTCTCCTTCATCGCCAACGGCGCCGACTTCACCCTCTTCGGCGGCCAGATGGGGGAGGGGCATGCCCTCATCGCCAAGCCCGAGAACGCCGCACGCTTCAAGGACCTGAAGAACTACCGCGGGGCGACCATCGGCGCCATACGGCTCGCCACAGGTGACGTGGTTTTCCGCGCGGCACTCCACGAGGCGGGGCTCGACTGGCGCAAGGACCTGACCATCAAGGAGTTCGACTCCCCGGCGGCGGTGCAGGAGGCGGTCAAGAAGGGGGCGGTCGACGCCGGACTCACCTGGATTCCCTACTACACCATGGCTGAGAAGCAGGGGCTCGTGGCGGTGAAATACTCGGGGGACGTCATCAAGAGCCACACCTGCTGCCGCCAGGTGGCGCTCACCTCCACGGTAAAGGCGCGCCAGGCCGATTTCGACAAATTCATGGTGGCGCTTTTGAAGGCGTACCGCTTCTACCAGGGGAACCGCAAGGAGACCGTCGACATCGTCTCCAAGTACGTGCAGATCGACAAGGCGGATCTCAACAGGGACATCTACGGCGGCCACCTGCTGGTGAGCCCGGACCCGCACAAGAAGTCGATCGTGCAGTTCTGGGACTTCATGAAGAAGGCCGATTACGTGAAATCCAAGGAGCCGATCGAGCCGCACGTGAACACGGACGTCTATGCCCGCGCGCTGGCGACCCTGGTCAAGCGCGAACCCAAGGAGAAACTCTGGGTGGCGCTCAACAAGGACTTCCTCGCCCCGGACCCGTCGCTGCACATAAACAAGCACTGAGGTAAGCCATGGAAGCTGTCCTGTCGGCGAGCGCCCGGGTGGAGCGGGTCGGTTTCGCCAAGCGATTGATCATATCCGCAGCTAACGTCGTTTTCCTGCTGCTATTGGCGGAGCTGCTCCTGCCGGTGCCGGGGGAGGAGGTTCCTGTCTACCTGCT
This sequence comes from Citrifermentans bremense, assembly GCF_014218275.1. NCBI lineage: Bacteria > Pseudomonadati > Thermodesulfobacteriota > Desulfuromonadia > Geobacterales > Geobacteraceae > Citrifermentans > Citrifermentans bremense. The sequence continues at coordinate 2,814,452 of NZ_AP023213.1, read as the reverse complement.
GATTGTGGCAGGCGCGCTGGAGTTCGCCTATCTGCTGCGGGTGAGCCTTGCCGGCCCGGGGAAGGGGAGTATTGCCGCCGGCGACGTCGCCGCCATCGTCTTCGGGGTCCTTGTCGCCTGGCACCTGGCTACGACCCGGTTCGTCCTTTTGGACCAGATGCTCTTCCCCAAGCCGGAACCGGTGCTGCGGCTCTTTGTGACCGAACTCCCGGACATGTTGAAGGGGCTCGTCAACTCGCTGATTCTCCTGGTGAGCGGCTACCTGATCGCGCTCGCAACGGGTATTCCGCTGGGGCTCGTGGTCGGCTGGCGCACCAGGCTCTTCAACGCGGTGCACCCCTTCACCAAGGTGCTCGGGCCGATCCCGCCCATCGTGTACATACCGTACGCCATCGCGCTCCTGCCGAGCTTTCGGGCCGCGTCCATCTTCGTCATCTTCATCGGCGCCTTCTGGCCGGTCTTCATCAACACGGTGAACGGGGTCTTCAACATCCCCAAGGGGCTGATCGACTCGGCGCGCGTGCTGAACCTCCCGGAGCGGACCCTGCTATTCAGGGTTATCCTCCCCGGGGCCATGCCGTACATCTGCACCGGGGCCACGCTGGGGCTGGTCTTCTCGCTGGTGCTTTTGACCGCGGCTGAGCTTATCGGCGCCAACTCCGGCATCGGCTGGTACGTGAAGAACTTCGCCGACTTCGCCGATTACCAGCGCGTGGTGGTGGGGATCATCTTCATCAGCATCGTGGTGACCATAATCACCTGGGGCACCGAACGCGTGGAACGCAGGCTTTTGCGCTGGCGCAACTAGATAAACATCAAGAAGGGGTGGAACGCCGCAGCCCCACTGGAGGCACCATGAGTTATTTCGACAACAAGGTCCCGCCCAAGCGCGAGGACCGTCTCAAAGCCGTGATCGCCCACAACGACAGCATCTGCGGGCTGGCCCTGAAGGCCAGGGGGGGCAAGGGCTGCCTGATCGACGACGGCGACCGCGGCTTCACCCAGGGGACCATCTGCCTGCTCCTTCCCGCCCTCGCCATGCTCAACTCGCTCCCGGACAACGTGGTCCTCTTGCATAGCGCGCTTGGCTGCGGCTCCTGCACCCACTCGCAAAACGCCAACGTCCGCATGGGAAGCAACGCGCGCTGGGGCAAGGCCAAGGACGGCGTCTGGCTCTCCACCGCTCTCGACGAAACCGACGTCATCAGCGGCGGCGAGGACAAGCTGGCCCGCGCCATCATCGAGGCGGACCGGCGCTACCGCCCGGCCAGCATCACCATCGTGGCGGGGTGCGTCCCCGGGATCATCGGCGACGACATCGACGGCGTGGCGCAGCGGTTGCAGCCGCAGGTGAGCGCCAAGCTGCTGCCGGTGCACTGCGAGGGGTTCAAGACCAAGATCTGGGCCACCGCCTACGACGCGGTCTACCACACCATCGGCCGCAATCTCCTGGAGGAGAAAGGGGTGACCGATTACGCGCCGCAGGACGAGTTCGAGGTGTTGAGGGAGCAGGAGCGCCTGGCTAAGACCGTCAACCTGATGAACGTCTCCTCCATGGGGCGGGTGGACGAGCAGGAGCTGGAGCGGCTTCTGGAGAGCCTCGGGCTGGAGGTGAACGTCTTCCCGGTCTTCGCCCATCCCGACTCCTTCGTCAAGGCGACCCGGGCCGCGCTCTCCATCAGCACCTGCCCGACCCACGACGACTACTTCCTGGGGTATCTGGAGGAGCGCTTCGGCGTCCCCTCCATCATAAAGCACATGCCCATCGGCATCGAGAACACGAGCCTGTGGATCCGCGACGTCGCCAGGGTTTTCGGTTTCGAGGAGCAGGCCGAGCGCCTGATCGCCTCCGAGGAGGCGGAGCTTAAAGCGTCGCTTGAGGAGTTCCGGCCGCTCTTCGAGGGGCAGAAGGTCTTCGTCAGCGCCGGCGAGTTCCGGGCGCTGGCGACTGCGCGACTGCTCCAGGAGATCGGTCTGGAGGTGGTAGGGATCCGCTCCTTCCACCACGACCACTTCGCCGAGGTGGAATACGACAAGCTGGCCCGAGAGGCCAAAAGCGACTACGTGGTCGACATCGCCAACGTGCAGCCCTTCGAGGAGGCGAACCTTTTGAACCGCCTGAAGCCGGATCTCTTTCTGGGGCACGCCAACGGCAATATGACTGCGGCAAAACTGGGGATACCCACCCACGTCATCTATAACACCGGGCTTGCCTACATCGGCTACCGGGGCGTCTACGAGATAGCGCGCCGCCTGCACCGCCAGCTCTCCAACCCGGCCTACAACCGGAACCTGGCGGAGAACCTGAAGCTTCCCTACCGCGACTCCTGGTACCAGGCCGAGCCGTTTTCCTATCTCAACACCCGCGGGAGGAGCGTCAATGAGTGAGAATTTCGTAGAAAGGGCACGCTATCTCTGCTCACTGGGAGGGGCGGCCGCAACGGTCACCGCGCTGCCGGGGGGAGTCCCCATCCTCCATTCCGCCTCGGGGTGCGCCGGCAACTTCGCCTGGACCCAGAACGGCGGCAGCGGGCTGCAGGTGGGAGGGTACTGCGGCTCCCTCACTGTGCCGAGCTCCAACATCGGTGAGACCGAAGTCGTCTTCGGCGGCGAGGAGCGTCTGCGCGAGCAGATCGCCTCGACGCTCAAGGTGATGCACGGCGGGCTGTACGTCGTTGTCACCGGCTGCGTCCCCGAGGTGATCGGCGACGACATCTTCGCCGTGGTGAACGATTTTCGCAGCGAAGGGGTTTCAATCATCGGGGCCGCCACCGGCGGCTTCCGCGGCGATTCCTACTGGGGGTACGACCTGGTGCTCCAGGCGCTGGTCAAGGACTACCTGGCCAAGGGAATCGAGAAGGCGAAGGGGAGGGTGAACCTCTGGGGTGTGGTGCCGTACATGGATCCCTTCTGGCGTGGGAACCTGGAGGGTGCCCGGCGCCTGCTGGAGCTGATCGGCCTGGAGGTGAACTCCTTCTTCACCCCCGCCGACACGCTGGAGGGGATTCAAGCCGCCGCCTCGGCGGAGCTGAACATCGTCGCCTCCGACCTCTATGGGCAGGGCGCCGCCCGGCTCTTCGAAGAGAAGCACGGCACCCCTTTCGTCACCGCGCCGCTTCCCATCGGAGTCTCGGCGTCGGAAGAGTTCCTGCGCCAGGTGGGGGCAGCGCTTTCGCTCGATGAGGGCCTCGTGGAGCGGGTGATCGCGCGTGAGAAGAAGGAGTATTACCAAATCCTTGATCCGCTCACCGACTGCTACAACGACCTTGACCTGCAGCGCTATGCCGTCGTGGTAGGCGACGCCAACTACGCCGTGGCGCTGACCCGGTTCCTGGCTGATGACTTGGGCTGGCTACCCGCGCTCACCGTGGTGACCGACCGGGTCCAGGAGAGCGAGCAGTCTGCGATCGCAGGGCGCGTGGGGCAGCTTGCCAGCGGCTTTGCCACCAACGTTGTCTTCGAATCGGATGGCTCCCAGGTGCTGGGGCACCTGAACCGGGTCTGGCCGCAACCCGCCGGGCAGAAATACTACAACTCCTTCAGCCCCGCCTTCGTCGTGGGTAGCTCCCTTGAGCGCGAGCTGGCGCTGCAGATCGGCGCGCCGCATCTCTCGGTTTCCTTCCCCGTCGCCAATCGCGCCGTGCTCGACCGCGGCTACACAGGGTTCCGCGGAGGGTTGAGGCTTGCCGAGGACCTCTTCGGCGCGATCGTCGTCAACAGGTAAGGGGAAAAGGTTCACTCGGGGGGGTCCGGGGAACCTGAAGCAGGTTTGCAACGAAGCGCTGCACGAGAACTCGCGTTCCCCCCTTTGCGAAGGGGGGACAGGGGGGATTTATAAAGGAGAAAGGAAATGGGTGAAATCGAGAAGGAGCTCTTCAAAAGGCTCTCGGATGCCGTCGTAGATATGGACGAGGAAGAGGCGGTCGCCGCCGCCCATGAAGTGGTCGACCGCGAGGTGAATGCCTACCAGGCTATCGAGCAGGGGCTTTCAGCCGGGATGGAGCGGGCGGGGGAGCTCTTCGACGAGGAGGAGTACTTCATACCCGAGCTCCTCATGTGCTCCGATGCCATGTATGCAGGGGTGGACGTGCTGAAGCCGCACCTGCGCGCGGACGGCGCCGCGGAGAAGCACAAGGTGGTGATCGGCGTGGTCGAGGGGGACACCCACGATATCGGCAAAAACCTGGTGAAGATCATGCTGGAGACCTCCGGCTTCGAGGTGACCGACTTGGGTCGCGACATCCCGCCGGCCAGGTTCGTGGCGACGGCGAAGGAAATCGGTGCCAACATCATCGCCCTCTCCACCCTGATGACCACCACCATGGACGGCATGGGGGCCGTGGTGCGGCAGCTGAAAGAAGAGGGAATCCGGGACCGCTTCAAGGTCATCGTGGGGGGCGGCCCCATCTCGCAGGGCTTTGCCGACCGCATCGGCGCCGACGGCTACGCGGTGAACGCCGCTGACGCCATACGCCTGGCCAAATCGCTCGTCGGCAGCACATCGTCGGCGGCCTGATGCGACGCGACACGATGACACCGCTTGAGCGTCTCGCGGCCTACGGCGCCGGTGCCCCTGTCGATCGTCTCCCCTGCGTCCCGATCGTGGGTAACACGGCGGCGCGGGTGATCGGCGTCAAGGTGGGGGAATTCCGCGGCAACGGCGAATTGATCGCCAAGGCGCAGGTCTCGGCCTACAGGCTGTTCGGCTACGACATCATAAGGATCTTCACCGACCTCTACACTCAGGCCGAGGCGATGGGAGCCAAGGTGAGCTACCCCGAGGACGAAACCGCATTCCTCGCCGCCCCGGCCATAAGCGACATGGCCGAACTGGACCGGCTCGCGCCTGCCGACCCCAACCGCGACGGCTACCTGCCGCAGCACCTGGAGGCGATGCGGCGCGCGGTGGACGCCGTCGGGAACGAGGTTGCGGTAACAGGTGCGGTCACCTGCCCCTTCACCAATGCGTCGTTCCTGGTGGGGGCGGACAGGCTCGCGCGTCTCATGATGCGCTCGCCGGAGTCGGTGCATCGCCTGTGCGAGATATCGCTTCAGACCAATCTCGCCTATGCCGGCGCCATCATCGATGCCGGCTGCACCCCGAGCCTCACCGACGCCATGTCGTCCATGTCAGTCATCAGTCCCCGCCAGTTCCGGGAGTTCTCCTTACCCTACCTGAAGCGGCTCATCGACTACATCCACGGTCGCGGCAAGGGGGTCACCCTGCACATTTGCGGCAAGACCTCCGGCATCTGGAAGGACATGGTCGAGGCCGGCGCCGACTGTCTCAGCATCGACAACGACGCCGACCTGTCCGAGGCGCGCACTGCCGTGGGCGACCGGGTGCGCCTGATGGGGAACGTGCACCCCTCCGAGGTCATGCTGCAGGGGACCCCCGAGGCGGTGCGCCGGGCAACCCTATCCTGCATCACCCAGGCGAAGGACAACCCGAAGGGATTCATCGTCGCCTCCGGCTGCAGCCTCCCCACCGAAACCCCCTTTGCCAACATCCACGCCATGCTGGACACGGTAAGGGCCTTCGCGCCTTGAGGCGCTGCGGCCCTCAAGCTTCCAAGCGCTTTGAGGCGCTTCGGTCCGCGAGCAGGGCACCCCTCCCCCCGGAGGGGGGAGGGGACCTAAGAACCATTTATTTACCGCACAAAACAGGAGCACCAACCTATGAGCCTCAGCCCTAAACAACGGCTGCTCGACACACTGGCCCGGAAGAGGGTCGACCGTCCGCCGGTCATCTGCACCGGGGGGATGATGAACGCGGCCATCGTGGACGTGATGAACCGCACCGGCCACACACTCCCGGAAGGGCACTTCCGCTCGGACCTGATGGCCGAACTGGCCACGGACGTTAAGCACGATACCGGCTTTGAAAACTTCGGCATCCCGTTCTGTATGACTGTGGAGGCCGAGGTGCTCGGAAGCGACATCGACTTCGGCACCCTCGCCTGCGAACCGAAGATCGCCCGGGAACCCTTCGCGTCTAACGCGGAGGTAGAGTTCCGCAGCGTCACCAAGATGCTCGACGCAGGGCGCATCCGGCAGGTGGCAGAGGCGGGCGCGCTTCTGAGCTGCAAGAACCCCGACGTCCCGGTCATCGGCAGCATCACCGGGCCGGTCAGCACCGCCGCGTCCATAGTCGATCCGATGACCTTCCTGAAGGAGCTGCACAAAAAGCGGGAGGATTCCCACCGCGTGCTAGATTATGTGAGCGATTTCCTGATCGCGTTCGCCCGGCTTTTGGTCGACGGCGGAGCAACCGCCATCTGCATCGGCGACCCCACCGCCACAGGAGAGATCCTCGGCCCGCGCCTGTTCCAGGATTACGCGGTCACCTACTTGAACAAAGTCATCGACGGGATCCACGCCGCCGGCGTCCCGGTGCTGGTGCACATCTGCGGCGAGATGAAGGCGGTGAAGCCTTCCATCCCCAAGCTGCACTGCGACGCCATCAGCACCGACGCTTTGGTGAACCTGAAGCTCCTAAAGCAGGAATACCCGCAACTCACCACCATGGGCAACCTGAGCACTTTCCTTCTGGAGCTGGGGGAGCCGGAAAAGGTGTCGCGCCAGACTGCGAGCCTCGTGCGCGACGGAATCGACATCATCTCTCCCGCCTGCGGCCTGAGCACCTCGTCTTCGATTCACAACATTCAGGCGATGACCCAGACGGTGAAGGAAGGAGGCGCGGCATGGTGACGGTTCTATTTCTCCCGGAGGGGACCTCGGTGCGTGTCGCTGCAGGCACGACCATTCTGGAGGCCGCGCGCGCAGCCGGGATCACCATCGACTCCCCCTGCAACGGTGCGGTCGTCTGCGGCAAGTGCGCGGTGACGCTTCCGCCGCAGGACCTGGAAAGGGTAGTCGAGAAGGGAGCGCACCAACTGTCGCCGGAGGAGCGCGGGCGCGGACAAGTGCTGGCCTGCGCGGCAGAGGTGCATGGCGACATCGCGGTCCTGGTTGCCGAGGGGCAGTCGCTTAGGGACCTCAAGATCGCGAGCCAGGGGGAGTCCGCCACCGTCCAGCTCGCCCCTCACATAACCAAGGAATACATGCCGGAGCGCGGCGTGACCCGGGTCTACGGGGGTGGATACCTCCTCTCGGAGGAGGATGGGGACACGGCAAAGGAGAGCTTCGGGGTGGTGGTGGACATCGGCACCACGACGCTGGTGGTTTCCCTGGTCGATCTCGCCAAGGGATCGGAACTCGCCGCGGCCTCCGCACTCAACCCGCAGAGCCGACACGCGCAGGACGTACTGTCGCGCATCAAGATCGGCTCGGAACCACGCGGACTGGAGAAGCTGAGAAGCGGGGTCATCGGCGAGATAAACCGGCTCATCGACCAAGTGGCCAGCGCTGCAGAGATCGGGAGGAACCGGGTCTACGAGGTGATCTTCAGCGGCAACACCTGCATGCTGCATTTGGCCGCAGGGGTGGATCCCGCTTCACTGGGGAAATACCCCTACCTCTCGACGCTCGCCTGTGCCGCCTGGATACCTGCGGCAGGGACCGGAATCGACATCGCGCCGGAGGGACTGATCTACCTCCCGCCGATCATCTCCGGCTACATCGGTGCCGACATCACGGCGGGGCTGCAGGCGGTAAGGCTGCACGAGAGTGAGGAGACCGTCCTCTTCGTCGACATCGGCACCAACGGCGAGATGGCGCTTTGCCGGAACGGGAAGATCTGGGCTACCTCTACCGCGGCGGGGCCGGCCTTCGAGGGGATGAACATACGCTACGGGATGAGGGCGGGGGAGGGGGCGATCGAGCGCTGCAGCGTGAGCGCCGACGGTTCCCTGGAGCTCAGGACCATCGCCGGCACCGAGGCCGTCGGCATCTGCGGCTCCGGGCTTATGGACATAGTCGCCGAGTTGGTCGCCCACAAGGTGATCGGCAGGAACGGCAAATTCGTCGAACCCGATCACCCGGCCCTGTCCCCCAAGCTGGCGGAACGCCTGGTGGAACGTGACGGCAGGCCCGTGTTCCTCCTCACTGACAACGTCTGGTTGAGCCAGAAAGATGTGCGCCAGGTGCAGCTCGCCAAGGGGGCGATACGGGCGGGGGTGGAATTCCTGCTGCGGGAGGCGGCTGTCCCTGCCTCGGAACTCAAGCAGGTGCTCATAGCAGGCTCGTTCGGCTTTCACCTGACGGCTGAGAGCCTCACCACCATAGGGCTCCTCCCCGCGGCCACCGCCGGACGGATACGGTTCGTCGGCAACACCGCCAAAAGCGGAGGGGAGGCTTTCCTGCTGAACCACGAGGTCCGGCGCGAGATGAGCGAACTGGTCGAGCAGGTGCAGGTCGTTGAGTTGGCCAATTGCACCGATTTCGACAGGGTCTTCGTCGAGGCGCTTTCGTTCTAGCCTGTTTCACAAAGAAAAAACCGCTGCGTTTCTGTGAGTCCCTTTAAAAGAATCAGCAGAATCGCAACGGTTTTTTATGAAGAGTTGGTGGGCGAGATGGGATTCGAACCCATGACCCCTGGCTTCGGAGGCCAGTACTCTATCCAACTGAGCTACCCGCCCGGCAAAGAACTACTTATTACACCATTTCCTGTAGCAACTCAAGGCTTAAGTGAAAAAAATATCAGGTTACTTGGCCAATGTGCCATAAACCGGAACGGTGATCTCTTTTTTTCTGGCACTGCTGGTCACGATGTGCACGTACCCGCTCAGTATCTTCGATTCCGACCGTCCCTGAATGCTCAAATTCACTTGGCCTGTTTCCCCCGGCTTCAACTCTCTCTTCCCGATGGTTGACTTTATCTGCAGCGTGTTGGAATTCACGTTGACGGCGATGAGCCTGATGCTGTTATTCCCGTTATTGGTGACATTGATGGTGACGAGTTTCGCAACGCCCGGCGTCACCGGTCCCAGGCTCAACTGTCGCGGCGTTACCTGAAGCTCTTCGGATACGGTTCCCTCCAGGTTGAAGGTGTAGGAGGGGGTCTTGCCGGCATTGGTGATCATGGTGACGCTCTTGACTACCTTGCCACCGAATTCGGTCGAGTCGAAAACGACGTCTATCTCCGCACCCTTTCCAGGCTGAATGACGGAAGTGGAGGGTTTGGCCGCGGTGCAACCGCAGGAGACCTCGATCTTCTTTATCTGCAGCGGGGCGTCGCCGCTGTTTTTGATTTTGAAGCTATGCTGTACCTTCTTGCCTTGCGCGACGGTGCCGAATCTGTAGGTTCCCTGTTCCACAAAAAGTTCCGGGGCTGCCCAGGCCACATTGGCGATCAGAAGCAGGCTCGGCAGGAGCGATATTTTAGTGAGGTGTTTTTTCATGTCCGGACCTCTTTTAGACGGAGTTGATTTAGTATTTCGGGGTATTTATACCACAAAGGCGGGTGCTGGGCCAGAATGAATTGACACTGGAAAATCCATCTGCTATAGGAAATCGGGAGAAAATTAATGGAGCGTCCCACCGGCATTTAATTACACCGGCTACACTTCATCCGCGGCGCCACAAGACCTCTGCTCGTACAGGTCAGCGGCATCACGCGCCGGATTTTTTCAAAACGAATCGGAGGGGCTGAATGATTCTCCAATGTGATCAATGCAACACCAAGTTCCGCCTGGACGACTCCAAGCTCAAGCCGGGTGGAGTGAAGGTACGTTGCTCCAAGTGTCGCCATGTCTTTGTGGCTGGCGCCGAGCAAAAGCAGGAGGAATCGGAGTTCGATGCCCTGCTCTCGGGGCTGGGCGCTCCCGCCGCTGCCGCCGCTCCGGAGGCGCCGGCTCCTGCAGCAGGAGAGGCTGGAAACGAACTCGCTGCACTGGAGGTTGGTGCCAAACTTAAGCAGGAAGCTGAGGCTGGTGGCTTTGACTTAGGCGATTTAGATTTCGCTTCCGAGGCGGGCGCAGAATCTCCTGCCCAGACGCAAGACACGTTTGTGCCCGAGAAAGCTGCAGCCGCCGCGGGCGGCGGTCTCGATTTTGGTGATCTCAGTTTCGACAGTGGGACTGCTGCTGAAGGGCCTACTGCGCCAGCCGCGCCGGCAGAGTTCGGGGAGTTCGGGGACTTCGAGTTCAATGATGAAACTGCAGCTGCTCCGGCAAAAGAGGAGGCTGCGGGCGGTGACCTGGACTTCGGCGAGGTGAGTTTCGCTGAGGAACCTGCGTCGGCCAAAAAAGAACAGGCATCGTCTGCCGCGGCAGATGCCTTTGATTTCGGAGAATTTTCCTTCGACGAGGAGACGCCACTTGTCAAGGAGAATACCCCGGCTGCACCCGCAGCAGCGGATGCGTTCGACTTCGGCGAGTTCTCCTTCGACGATTCGGCCTCTGCCGCCAAGGAAGAACCCCAGGCTCCTGCAGCGGCGGAATCGCTAGACTTCGGCGAGTTCTCTTTTGATGAGACACCCGGCGCCGTCAAAGAAGAAGCAGCGGAAACCGCTGCGCCCTCGCATGATTTCGGAGACTTCTCCTTTGAGGAGCAGGCCCCCGCCCTTGAGGAAGGAAAAGGCGCTGCCGCTGCGGAAAGCACACTCGACTTCGGCGACTTCTCCTTCGAAGAGGAAGCCGCTTTGCCGCAGCAACAGACGCCGGCATCTGTTGCCACTCCCGGCTTCGGCGAATTGTCGTTTCAAGAGGAAGCCCTCGCCGAAGAAAAGCCTGCAGTTGCTGCCGCCACCATGGATTTCGGCGAACTATCCTTCGAGGAAACCGCGGCCCCGGTTGCACCCCAGCACCCTTCCGCTGCAGAGGCGGATGAGGAATTCAGCTTCGGCGAACTCTCCTTCGATGAAGACGCTGAGCCCGAACCCGCTCCCAAGCCGGCAGCCGCTCCTCTAGCCGGAGCTGCATTGGCGGGTGTCGCCGGTTCAGCCGCCGTCGGGCAGGCAAAAGCTGCGACAACTTCCGCTCCCGCAGCAGTCCCGGGACAAGCCCCAAAGGCGGCTGCTTCGCCGCTTGACTTCAGCTTTGGTGAGGCCCCCCCCGATGTGGCGCCCGATGAGTTTCCTGAGGATGAGCTCCCTCCGCTCTCCATCATTTCACGCCGTAAAGGGCGCTCCGCGTTCACCATCGCGATCGTCGCCATCTCGGTCATCGTGGTGCTGGCCTTGAGTGCTGCCGGTCTTTACGTGCTGCAAAGCGGCCCCGCCGCGCTTCAGAAACTGGACAAGATGGGAATCGGATTCGTGGCTAAGTGGTTCGGTATGGAGGTCCCCGAGGAAGGGCGAATCACCATCAGGAACCCGCAGGCATCCTTCTACCAGAACCCACAGGCTGGGGAGCTGTTCGTTGTGACCGGCGAGGCAGTCAATTCCTTCCGCAAGTCAAGAGCCTCGATACAGGTACGGGTGAGCCTTTATGACAAAAGCGGCAAGATGCTGATGCAGAAAACTGCGTACTGCGGCAACAGGCTTTCTAAGGAGCAACTGACGACGCTTCCTTTGGATAAGCTCGAGTCGATCATGAACAACCAGTTCGGTGATTCCCTCTCCAATCTCGGCGTCAAGCCGGGACAGCCCATCGGGTTCGTGGTGGCTATCGCCAACGTACCCAAGGAAGCTGCGGATTTCGGGGTCGAGGTGGTGGGTTCTACGGTGGCCGCCGCTCAGTAAGGACCCTGGCATTTCTGAAATAAAAAGGCCGGCTAAATGCCGGCCTTTTTGCGTTTGCAGTGCTGCCGCCTTCTGCTGATTAAGGCGGGGTGGGTGCTTTACCCGGCGTGGATCTTGTTAAGCGAGGTGATGTACCCTTTGATGCCGGAGAGGATCCCGTCGGCGGTGAGGTCTTGATACTGGGGCTCCTTGAGCTTTTGCTCGTCGCGGTCGTTGCTGAGGAACGCGGTTTCCACCAGGATGCTCGGCATGGTGGCCCCGACAAGGACGTAGAAGGGGCCTTGTTTCACTCCCAGGTTTTTCACCGTCGCGTACCCTGTCTGCGCCTTTTTGAAAAGCGCCTTCTGCACTTCGTCGGCCAGGTGCGCGGAGTCGTTCAACTTGTAGTTCGCCATCAGGTCGAAGAGCACCGCCTGCAGCATGCTAACCTTTTCCAGTGAGGTTCCGTTTTCCTTGGCCGCCAGTTGCGCCGCCTTCTCTGTCTTGGCCAGGTTGAGGTAATAGGTTTCGATGCCGTTCGCGCCGCGGTTGAGCGACGCGTTGGCATGGACGGAGACGAAGAGGTCCGCTCCCACCTTGTTGGCGATTGCCGTTCTCTCCTGCAACTCAAGGAAGACGTCCGTCGACCTGGTCATCACCGCATCGATGCCAAGTTCCTCCCGCACCTTTTGCGCCAGTTTCAGTCCGATCTGGAGCACTATGTCCTTCTCGCGGGTGCCTGAGGGGCTGACGGCGCCCGGGTCGTGCCCTCCGTGACCCGGATCGATGACGATTCTCCTGATCTTTCCCGGCTTGAACTTTCCGGAAGATTTCGGCTTCTCGACAGGCTTGGGCTCGGGCTGGGCGGTCTCGATGACCTCTTTGGAAGAGGAGATCTCCTGCCGTCGGTCGCCCTTCACGTCGATGATGATGCGGAATGGGTCGGAGAAGGTGAAGACCTTATAGTCCTTTATGCTGTCCAAGTCGAGCACCACACGGACGGTCGACGCCTGGAACTGCGCGATCCTCACGCTTTTCAAAAGGCCGTCCCCGATGCTCAGGTCTTTCACCCCCGGGTTCAGCTTGGCGCCCTGCAGGTCAAGGTAGAGGCGGTTCGGGAGTTTGTGATGCTCGTAGGGGAGTTCGCTCCCTGTCGTGATGGCGATGCGAGTGTAGTCTGGAGTGGACCAGTGCTTCAGTTCGGTGACCGGGACCAGCCCTGCGGCGGTGGCAGCGCCGGCTTGCGCCGGGAGAAAAGGTGTGAGCAGAAGCGACCCCTGTGCCGCCAGCATCCGGCAGGATAGCCACTGGTAGTAGGGGAGCGAAAGTCCCAGGTATTTTACGAAGTCCCTTCTGTCCATCGTCTAGATCATCCTCTTCAGTTCATCCACGAGATTCAGCGCTTCCAGAGGCGTCAGTAGCGCCACTTCGACATCCTTGAGCCTCTCCCTGATCTGGTCGTCGCCGCCGCCAAAGAGCGAGAGCTGCGGGGACGGGGGAGGAACCTTCTTGCCGCGCGCAAGGCGCGGAACCCCTCCTTCGCCGTACTCACCCTTCTCCAGGTTGGTGAGGATCTCCTTGGCCCGGTCGATCACCGCCTGGGGGAGTCCGGCCAGTCGGGCGACCTGGATGCCGTAGGAGTGCGAGGCGCCGCCTGGAACGATCTTCCTCAGAAAGATGATGCGCTCGTTCCATTCCCTGACGGCTATGTTGAAGTTCTTGATTCCCTGGCGGGTTACGGCGAGCTCGGTCAGTTCGTGGTAGTGGGTGGCGAAGAGGGTCTTGGCCGCGTGCGTCTTGTTGTCGTGCAGGAATTCCGCCACGGCCCAGGCGATGGAGACGCCGTCGAAGGTGGAGGTGCCGCGGCCGATCTCGTCCAGGATGACCAGGCTCTTGGCCGTAGCCCCCCTGAGTATGGCGGCGCTCTCCATCATCTCCACCATGAAGGTGGAGTGGCCGCGGGCCAGGTTGTCCGACGCGCCGACCCTGGTGAAGATGCGGTCGACCACCGGGATGAGCGCCTTGTCCGCCGGGACGAAGCTCCCCATCTGGGCCATCAGCGTGATCAGGGCGACCTGGCGCATGAAGGTCGATTTACCGGCCATGTTCGGGCCGGTGATGATGATGAGCTGGTTCTCTCCGTTGTCCAAAAGCGTGTCGTTGGGGACGAAGCGCTCGGAAGAGTGCATGTCCTCGATGACCGGGTGCCTCCCCTCCGTGATGCTGAGCTCGCTCCCCTCGTGCACCTCGGGACGGCAGTACCCTTTGTCGTGGGCGAGTTCGGAGAGGCTGACCAGGACGTCGAGGCAGGCCAAGCGGTCGGCGGTGCGGGCGATCCTCTCCCCTTGCGCCGCGGCTGCCTCGCGCACCTCCTGGAACAGTGAGAACTCCAGGTCCTTGATCCGGTCCTCGGCTCCGAGCACCTTCTCCTCGTATTCCTTCAACTCCGGGGTGATGTACCGCTCGGCGTTGGCGAGGGTCTGTCTTCTGATGTAGTCGTCAGGGATGGCCGAGACGTTCGCCTTGGTCACCTCGATGTAGTAGCCGAAGACCTTGTTGTAGCGGATCTTGAGCGAAGAGATCCCGGTGCGCGCCTTCTCCTGCGCCTCAAGCCTTGCTATGAACCCTTTACCCTCGCGGCTGATGGCCCGCAGCTCGTCGAGTTCCTGGTTGTAGCCGTCCGCGATGATGCCGCCGTCGCGAAGGACGAAGGGTGGGTCGTCCACGATTGCCCTGGCGACGAGGTCGCAGAGTTCGTCGAGCGGGTCGACTCCTGCGTCCAGTTCCTTGATAAGCGGGGCGCCGCAGGACGCCATCTGCTCCTTAATTGCGGGGAGGCGGCTGAGCGAAGACCTCAGGGCGGAGAGGTCCTTGGCCGAGGCGGAGGCAAGGCTGATGCGGCCGTTCAGGCGCTCGAGGTCGTAGACCCCGCCCAGGAGAGACTTGATCGTTTCGCGGGTCCCGGGGGCCTCCATCAGCTCCTGAATCGCCTCTTGCCGCTGCCGGATCTTCTTCAGGTCCATGAGCGGGTAGTTGATCCACTGTTTGAGCTTTCTCCCTCCCATGGCTGTGACGGTACGGTCCAGAAGTCCCAAAAGCGATCCCTTGCGCTTTCCCTCTGAGAGTGTCGCAGTCAGCTCCAGGTTCCTCCTGGTCGACTCGTCCAGCAGCAGATGCTCGCTCTCGTTGTACGGGGTGATGCCGGTGACATGGGGAGCGTGCCCCTTCTGGGTGTCCACCAGGTAGTGCAACACGGCGCCGGCGGCGAGAAGGGCGGTGGGGAGGCCGTCGCACCCAAGGGACTCGGCAGTAGCCCCCTTGAACTGGTTTGCCACCAAGCGTTTGCAGTAGTCTGGGTCGAAGACCCATTCCTCGAAGTAGGTGATGCTGCGGTCCACGAGGACGTGGGCCACTCCCTTTCGCTTCGGTTCCTCACGGAAACTGACCGGGAGGATGATCTCACGGGGGCCTATGCAGGTCACCTCGGCCAGAGCCGCCTGGAGCCCGTCGAGTTGCGTGACCCGGAATTCGCCCGTGGAGAGGTCGAGGTAGGAGAGCCCGTAGCACTCGCCGTCACAGCAAAGGGCGAGCAGGTAATTGTTTTCCTTGGGGGAGAGAGAAGCGTCCTCGATGACCAAGCCGGGAGTGATCACCTTCACCACCTCGCGCTTGACGATCCCCTTGGCCTGCTTCGGGTCCTCGGCCTGTTCGCAGATGGCGACCTTTTCCCCTGCCTCGACGAGCTTTGCGATGTAGGGGGCGCAGGAGTGATAGGGGACGCCGCAAAGAGGGACCTCGGAGCCGTCGGCGTTCTTGTTGCGCGAGGTGAGGGTGATGCCGAGGATGCGGGAGGCTTTAACCGCGTCCTCCAAAAACATCTCGTAGAAGTCGCCGCATCTGAAGAAGAGGATGGCGTCGGGGTGTTCAGCCTTGATCTCAAGGAATTGCCGCATCATGGGCGTCATTTCAGACATTTGGGAACCTTTGTGGGAGATAAAACGGTGGCCATCTTAACAAAATAGCCACACCATGTAAAGCACCGCCAGCTGCGCTGTTGACCTTTTGTTCCGCCTTTTTCGGTTCGATAGAAGGTGCAGGATGGGCTTGCCCTGAGCATGAAGCGGGCAGAGGCGATGGCAGGCCCATTCTTTGGACCGAATCCCGAACTTTGCGACAAAATATTTAAAAATAAGCTAATATTTGAAGCTGCTGATGACACGGAAGACGTTTGGCAAGGTATCGGGGTAACGGACCAGGCGAGATTGTCGAGCACGATGCGCTCACAACCGCAGAGGCATATTGAAAGATGTGCCGCATAGGGAGGTGCAACATGGCGCATAATCGCAAGATTTCCGTGGTAGGTCTAGGGTACGTCGGGCTTCCGGTGGCGGTCGCCTTTGGCAGGGTGCAGCGAACCATCGGGTTTGACATCAGTTCGAAGAGGATCGAGGAGCTGCGCTCCGGGCTGGACCGCACCGGGGAGGTTTCCTCCGAGGACCTGCTCAGCGCGGAGATCTGCTTTACCGACAAGATTGAAGATCTTGCGCTGGCGGATTTTCACGTTGTTGCGGTGCCGACTCCGGTAGACCCGGCGAACCAGCCGGACCTATCCCTGCTCTGCAGCGCGTCGGAAACCGTGGGCCGGGCGCTAAAGAAGGGGGATATCGTGGTCTACGAGTCGACCGTTTATCCAGGCGTGACGGAGGAGGTCTGCCTCCCCATCCTGGAGTCGGTATCGGGGCTGAAGAGTCCAGATGACTTCACGGTCGGCTACAGCCCGGAACGGATCAATCCCGGCGACAAGGAGCACACCTTCACCAGCATCCTCAAGGTCGTTTCCGGTCAGGACCAACGTACCCTGGAGCAGGTGGCCGCAGTATACTCCTCGGTTGTCAAGCCGGGGGGGCACCTTGCTCCCTCCATAAAGGTCGCCGAGGCCGCCAAGGTCATCGAGAACACCCAGCGGGACCTGAACATCGCGCTCATGAACGAACTGGCGCTGATTTTCGACCGCTTGGGGATAGATACCAGCGAGGTCTTGGCTGCGGCGGGGAGCAAGTGGAACTTCCTGAATTTCAAGCCGGGTCTGGTAGGGGGACACTGCATCGGCGTTGACCCCTACTATCTCACCTACCAGGCGGAAAAGATCGGCTACATCCCCCAGGTGATACTCGCTGGGCGGCGCATAAACGACGGCATGGGGAAATTCATCGCACAGCGGGCGGTGAAGGAGATCATCAGGGCAGGGCACCACGTTCTTGGCTCCTATGTCACGGTGCTGGGGCTCACCTTCAAGGAAAACTGCCCTGACCTGCGCAACTCGAAGGTCGTTGACATCCTCACCGAACTCAGCGACTACGGCTTGAAGGTGCAGGTGTGCGACCCGATAGCAGACCCGGCGGAGGCACAGCAGGCGTACGGGGTGACGCTCCATGAGCCGGAAAGACTCCATCCCGCAGTTGCAGTTATCGCTGCGGTCGCCCACGATTCATACCGTGCCTGGGGGGCAAAGAAGTTCGCGAGCCTCATGGTCGAGAACCCTGTGCTCATAGACGTGAAGGGTATCTACGACAGCCGGGCCATGTCTGCGGCAGGCATCCGGGTCTGGTGCTTGTAATCGCGGGTGCAGGCTGGGGAGAGGAGAATGAATAAGATAAAGGAATCGCTCACGCGCACCCCATCGCCGTTTGGTCACAGTTATCCGAGAGACCTGGTCTCCTTCATCTTCGAGCGCTGGGAGGATGAAGCTTTCGTGGCGCGCCTTTGCCGGGAAGAGGGGGGGGAGTTCCAGCTTCCGGACCGGGGGACACTGGAACAGGTGATCTCGACCTGCTACCAGGCGAGTCTTTTGCGGGAAGAAGAGCGACCGGTGATGTTTCGACTCATCATAAGGGACTCCTACCTGTTCGCCGCCAATGAAGGGCCGCCCACCGGGATGCATCGACTGATCTTCTCCAGGACCCGTCCCTTTAACGAGTACGAATTGCACCGTCTGGCGCCGGCGGCTGATTTTTACCGTACCTTGATCGGGATCTTCGTTGAGCCGGCGCTGGGTGCCCAGATCTGGGGGCTGCTGCATTCCGGGACCCGCTGGATGCACGCGGTCTACGGCGGGAGGAAGACTTCGCCTCCCATGCCGTTGAGCCTGGTGGTGTACGTTACCGGCCCCGGGCAGATCTCAGTCTGTATTGGAGACAACATCATAGCGTCTTTGAACGGTGGACAGATCAACTGCCCCACGCTCGACGTCTTCAACTCGAAATGGCTCAATACAAGCCTTGGCGCTCTCAACGCGGAGACTTGGGCTCTGCACCAGGCCGCTCGCGTCCGCACTGAACGCGCTTGGGCAGAGTTGGACCCGGAATTCGGCAGCAGCATAGGGCAACAGGCCATACGGCGGATCATCAGCGTGATCAGAAACTCGAACCATGGTGGCCTGCTGGTTTACCTTCCTCCTGAGATGGCAGAGGAGATTCTGGAGGAAAATCCTTACCTGACCCTCAAATACCAGTTCCTGGAGTACGATTCCAGGCAGCGCTTCCTGAGCCTGACCCTGCGAATCATGAATACCTTGGCTGAGATCCACGGGGACCCAGATGCTCCAGAAAAACAGGTGGGGTGGCAAGAGTACGTAAACAGCAAGAACGAGAACATAGCCCTTCTGGACGAGGCCATTTTCGATGTCGCACATTTCATAGCCGCGCTTTCCGCAGTCGACGGCGCTGTGGTGATAACCAAAAGGCAGGAACTTCTAGGTTTCGGCGGGGTGATCTCCGGTGATCTGGACAGCGTAGGCATGGTGGCGCACGCACTTGATACGGAAGGGGAGCAGTCCGAGCCGGTCCTAAGCGAGGGTGTCGGGACCCGCCACCGGGCGGCCTACCGTCTGTGTCAGAAGCTGCATCAGGCTATAGCCATAGTGATCTCGCAGGATGAGAGCGTACAGATAGTGAAGTGGCATAACGGCATGGTCACCTATTGGGACCAAGTGCCGACGGGGGTGCCGGGGTTCTGACAGGGATCAGTCGGCGTCGACGTTCCTGACGCCTTCCGGCCTCCACGCGGGCGAGATCACCTTCGCCCCTTTTTCTTTGCCGATAAGGCTCCCAAAGGTGACGGCGAAATCTCCGAACTTGTTATTCACATCGTCCATGGCGCTCGCAACGAGCGCCTTTTTGCGTTCCTCGGCAAAAAGCGGCAACTGTTCGGTGTGGTGTCTCAGGTTGGTGATCTTAACGCCCAGGAGCCGGACCGGTTGCGTCAGGTCCAGGGTGTCCAGGATCTTCACCGCAGCCCGGTAGATCTCCTCGCTGTTGTTGGTGTAGTCTCCGCGGCTTTGCTGCTTGGAGAATGTGGTGAAGTCGGCATAGCGGACGGTGAGAGTGACGGTTCGACCAGTAACCTGGTACTTCCTGGCGCGCCTTCCCACCATCTCTGAGAGCTGCAGCAGTTGGAGCAGAATCTCGCTGCGGTCCGTTATGTCGCGGTCCAAGGTGGTACTGTGGCCGACGCTTTTGACCTCTTCTGCCTCGTCTTCAGGGACAACAGGCGAGTCATCCACCCCGAGCCCCATGAAATGAAGCCTTTCCCCGGTTACGCCGAAATGCTTCCTCAGTGTCTCGACCGGAAACCTCCCGAGTTCTCCACAGGTCTTGATGCCGAATTTGGTCAAGTGCTGCTGCATCTTCGCGCCGATGCCGCAAAGCGCCTGGATCGGCAGGCGTTCCATTACCTGGGCCACCTTTTCCGGCTCGATTATGGTCAGTCCGTCGGGCTTTTGCATGTCGGAGGCAAGCTTGGCCAGCAGTTTGTTCGGGGCTATCCCCACCGAGCAGGTGAGGCCGAAACGTTCCCTGATCTGCAGCTTGATGAGATGGGCGATCTTCTCTGCGGAGCCGAAGAGCGAGAGGCTTGCGGTGACGTCTAGGAATGCTTCGTCTATGGAGAATACCTCTACCTGCGGGGTGTACTGCCGCATGATGGCGATAATCTGCTTCGAGGTGTAGCTGTATTTGCGGTTGTTGCCGACCACGAAGATGAGCTGGGGGCATTTTTGGCGTGCCTCCCAGCTGTTCATGCCGGTCTTGACCCCGAAAGCGCGCGCTTCATAGGAACAGGTGGTGATAATGGTTCGCTTTGCCGCACCTATCACGGCGACGGGCTTGCCTGAAAGCGCCGGGTTCGACTGCTGTTCCACCGAGGCGAAGAAGGCGTTCATATCGATGTGTAGGATGATGCGGTTTTGTTCCAAGTCTCGATCCGGCTACTGCGCCTCGACTCCCACCAATGTCCAGCTCTGATCGGAGGTGTCGAACATGAGCTCAAAGAGATTGCTGCCGTCGCTTACCGCGAAGTGCAGCCGCGTCGCGGCGCCGAGGGAGTCCTTCCAGAAGTAGGAGGTCGCGGCAATCGCGTGCTTGCGGCAGCGCCACTCGAACCATACCGGCTTGATCTGTGTCCCGGGAGTGAAGATAGCGGCGACTCTGATGCTTTCGGCAACGGGCTGCATCAAACTACTCCATCTGCCGGTAGATGCCAACAACTTTCCCCACTATGGAAACCTCCTGCTTGCCCTTCTCGATGATGATCGGCTCGTAGTTCGGGTTCTCCGGCTGCAGCCTGATGCGGTCCGCTTCACGGTAGAACCTTTTCAACGTCGCCTCCCCCTCCACCATGGCCACGACTATGTCGCGGTTGGAGGCATGGGGTTGAGGGCGAACCAGGGCGAGGTCCCCTTCCACGATGTGGGCATGGACCATCGAGTCTCCCTTGACCCGCAGAAAGAAAGCCCCACCCGACGCCAGCTGGGAGCGGTCAATGGCGAAGTGCCCTTCGATATCCTCTATGGCCGGATGCAGCAGACCAGCGCGCACCACTCCGACAATGGGGAGGCTTGCGGCCTGGTTTTGGTGGCACAGGGTTATCCCCCTCGTACTTCCCTCTTGTCGACGCAGGTATCCTTTCTTCTCCAAGGCTTCCAGATGCTTCATCACTCCCAGTGTCCCCGAGATGCCGAGCTTCGTTGCGATCTCGCGCAGGGTAGGGGGGTAGCCGTACGTCTCCTGATGCTGCGTGATGATCCGAAGCACCTCTGTTTGTCTTTCCGTTAGCTGTTCCATGGGTATCCTCCCTTGGTTTACTTATGGTAACCATAGCAGATGACAACCATGCGTTGTCAAGTCGCAAAATGCCCCTTTGTGGCCGGTGCGTTAGTTTTTCTTGAGCAACAGGATTTATCCATTATAGTGTAGCGTGTTCACGGTTCAGGAGCTGACTTCAGGTGGAGGGAAAACATGCGTAAAGCCGAAAGCTTCCTAAAGATGGCAGCAGCGGCGCTCCAAATGGAAAAGACGAGCGGATACGGTGGCTTTGGCAGGCGTCAAAACAGCTCGTGCTCGGCTTCGCCAATCAGGGGGGGCACCCTGATCAGCATGGCGCTGTTGTTTTTCCTCACTCTATCTACGCCTTGTGCGGTTTGTGTCCGCGCGGACGACAGCTCTTCGATTTACCATACTCCTCTTGCAGGAGAGCCAGGCGAAGTGGTCTTCATGGGTGAGAAAGTCGCCATCCCTCCGCTTGATCGCAGCGATATGACCTCCATCACCCTTGGGGCATCGTTACTCACCCCGCAACAGGGGGGGACCACTGCTTTGCCGGTGGCTGTTTTCTACCACCGCCGTATCAAGGAACATTACCGCGCCCGCTATACGGTCAGCCTCTTTGTGAATGAACTGGAGTACGACAAGAACCTTGGGGGTGTCGAACTCGTCACCCACTTCGAGAACTACACACTCCCGGTGCAGCAAAGCGAGGTGCTTGAAGGCGCGGAAATGAAGGGGACTTCTCTTTACTGGGGAACGCTCCTGGGCTCGATGGGGGTGGGGTGGCGAATTCCGGTGCACCCGTTGGAGGTGGATAATGACCTGCGACTGCAACTGCTGGGACGGGTAGGATATTTTTATGCCAAGTTGGGTAGTGACACGGCGGCTGACCTCTCAGTCCCCAGCGACACCATGCTCTATGGCGCCAGGGGGCGCGTTCACTATGATACGATGCGCCGCAACCTGCTGGAACTGCCGCACAAAGGATTTGCCGCAGGAGGGGATCTGGACTTTATGCATCGGGACAGGTGGAGTGATCAATCAGCTACCGCGACGCTTGATGGAAACCGCAACTACCTGCAGCTTAGCGGCTACCTTGCCGGTGCCGCGGGCATTCCGGGCCGGTCGGAGCGGGATCGCCTCATCTACTGTGCATATGCCGGTCATACCTTCAACAACAACGGGGACAGGTTTAACGCCTTTCGCCTTAATGGAGCCTCTTTTCCGAGTGAAGCCGACGATGTGGTGCGTCCTCACTACACCGGCATCATCTACGACAATATACCGGTGACCTCCTATGCCACTGTATCCGCAGGATACCGCCGGGAGCTTACCTTCTTTCTTTACCTGAGCCTTTATGGGTCCTACATCTGGGCCGACCGTGCCACAGTTGAGGGAGGAAACCGCGTGGTTTTCCGAGACAAGGAAGCAGGCGCGGGTACCATCACCCTCGATAGCGCTTTCTTGTGGGATTCCTCCTTTTACCTCGCGTATACGTGGGAGTCGGGTATGATTCGGAACGGTCGGTCTGGCGGGGGGTACACGGTGATGTGGAACAAACTCTTCTGATGTTTTTACCGCGTGGGATTCCCTGCTAAGGAAATGGTAACGGGAATAGGGTATTGCTGCCGTGCAGGACATAGCCCAGGCCCCTTGCCTTCATAGGCGCAGGGTAGAGGCCTTTCCCCTTTTACTGTGACGGCAGTTGGACAAGGTAGTCTATCAGGTCGGCAGTTCCCTTTCCGCCGCTGAACTCCTGAATCTCAGGCAACTACGCTGCTCAGCTTGTTGCCCTTTCGGTCCAGCTGTTCGGGGACTGCGTTTTTGATGGCATGCCAAATCCCGGCGAGAACTACCATTCTTGTTTTTGGGTGTTGTCCCACGTACTGCGCGAGGTTCATCGCCATGCCGCTGTTGCGCAGTGTCTGTGCTTCAACGCCCGCTTTAAAAATTCGGTGTGCGTGTTGTTGAGATCGGCGTTGGTGCCCGGGGGCAGGTTTTTAATTTCCTCCTTGCTTAACGCCTTGTACCCCTGTCGTGAGACTTTTACCACTATCTCCTTGGGGACGTTCAGCGCGATCAGGGGGATCTTGTTGTCCCGTGCAAAGATGAAGATGTCGCGGTACAGGCGCCAGTCGTAGGACCAGTTCTGCGCGAATACAGGCTGGAACTGCTCCTCTGTCATTTTGCCGCTGACCCAGTCATCGAGTTGCTGCTGGCTGTTGGACTGCATTACCTCCAGCCCGATCGCCATCGGTTGTTTTTTGTCCTGAAGCGAACGTATTATCGACAGTTGCAAATCGTGGACGGCAGGTTTGTCATGGACCTCTCCTATCAGTACCAGATCAACTGCTTCTGCCTTTGCCGTTAACTGTTGCATGGTGACCGTCTGGTGATCGCTCACTCGGGTTATGGCACCTGCATGGGCCTGGGCGGAAAAAAACAGGCATAAAAGCAGGAGTACTGGTATACGAAACGTTTTGGACATCTGCATTCTCCCCTTGGGTATGGCGTCGAAAAGGAAACTGCAGAGCTGTTCGAGAAAAAGGTAAAAACGTCCCGCCGCAGGAGCTTGCGGCTGCCCGGAAGGTGCATAAGTAAAGGGGGGAGTGTGAGATTTTCATTGATCTATGGTGCTATGGTTCTCTTTGTAATGGCTGGGGGAGGGGGGGCTGGCGCTGCCGAACTGGGGCCACGGGTGAAGGTGCAGGAGATTTCCATCTCGCTGGAGCCTGAGCGCCACTTGGTAACGGGGCAGAGCGACGTTATTTTCGACCATGGTGCCGATCGGGTTTCGCTGGATTTGGCTGCAACGGCGCAAGTAGAGTCAGTTCGCGCCGCTGGCAAAGAAATCCCCTTCAACTTTGCGCGGGGGAAACTCGTTTTGGATCTCCCTGAAGGGGACAGCTTAAAAGTAACGGTCTACTATCGGGCCGAGTTCAACGATCCCGTTTCTCGAAGCCCTGCGGCAAGTGAGGATCCAAGTTACGGTGTCAATGCTGCGATCACTGCAGGGGGGACTTTTCTGGGTGGCGCGTCGCACTGGTACCCCGTTCCGGCGCAGGTGCCTCTGAGCCGCAAAATCACCATAACCGCACCGGCTGGCATAGAGGGCATCACCAACGGAGCCAGGGTGCTCAGGGAAACATCAGGGAAAGTGACTAAGTCAGTCTGGCAGGAGTCCCGGCCGGTTGGGGTGCCATCTGTCAGTGCCGGGCCATACCTCGTCGAGGAGAGGCAGGTATCTGGTGTCAGGCTTTACAGCTACCTATACCGCAGCAACGCCAATTTGGCGCCTCGTTACCTGGAGGCGGCGGCGAAATACCTGTCCTTTTATCAGGACCTCATTGGTCCCTATCCTTTTGAAAAGTTTGCGATCGTGGAAAACTTTTTCCCGACGGGGTATGGTTTCCCCTCCTTTACGCTTCTCGGTGGGGCTGTGATCAGACTTCCCTTCATCGCCGACACCAGTCTTCCCCATGAGATAGCGCATTCTTGGTGGGGTAACGGGATAGACGTCGACCTGAGTCAGGGGAACTGGTGCGAGGGGCTCGTCACCTATCTCGCAGATTACCTGCTAAAGGAGCGCAGGTCACCAGCCGAGGCGTTGGAATACCGCAAACAACTCCTGATCGACTACGCCTCGCTGGTTAATGCTGAAAACGATTTTCCCCTCACAAGTTTTGTCAGTCGCAACGATCCTGCTTCCCGGGCAATAGGTTACGGCAAAGGAGCGATGCTGTTTCACATGATCCGTTCTGAAATAGGTGATGATGCGTTTTTCAATGCCCTGCGGGCATTAGCTCGCGACCGCATGTATGCTTCGGCTTCCTGGCGGGATATTGTTGCCGCGTTCTCACGTAGTGCTGGCCGTGACCTTCATCATTGGCTTGAGCCGTGGCTGTCCCGCCCTGGTGGACCACGTCTTTCACTTGCACAGGTGGAGAAGAAACGCCAGGGGGATGGATGGCTGGTGACCGGAACCGTCTTGCAGCCATCTCCTCCATTCGAGGTACGATTGCCGCTACGGCTTGAGATGGAGAGCGGAGCAATTGAAAAGGTGGTGCCGGTGCCAGATCAAAATGCAACCAGGTTTGCCGTATTCACGTCTGCACGACCAAAGCGGATCCATCTTGACCCTGCTGCCTCAATTTTTCGAATAATTTCCCCAACAGAGATCCCTGCTACCGTAAACAGCTTAAAAGGGTCAACGTCGCTACTCGGTGTCATTACACAAGATTGCCAGGTGCAACCCGAGATATTTAAGGCGATGCTCGCATCGCTTTCCCAAGGTGACGCGCGAGTAATGGTAGAATCCGCCTTGGACCAGGACCAGGCTGCTTCACACGATGTCGTCTTTTGCGGAAAGCCACAGAGGTTGTCTCTGCCTTCCATTCCTCCGGAAGTAGAAACAGCCTATGAGTCAGCAATTGCAGTCGCAGGCGGGGACACCCTTCTTTTCGTGGTGCTAAAACGGCCTTCCACGGAAAGAGGAGTTGTCGCGTTGTTTCAGCCGGAAACAGTTGAATCAGCTAAAAAATATGCGTGGAAAATTACCCATTATGGCAAATATGGTTTTGTCATTTTTTCTGCTGGCGCCATTCAATCCAAGGGGACCGGTAACGCAACCGGAGAAGGTGGCGTAGTAGACTTATCAGACTAAACCTGCAACAGGCTTAGCGAGTGCTCTCTCTGTAGATCCCACTGTCTTCCTATCGAGGTGGGCGGCCACCATTTCTGTCTTACCGCATCATTTGGTTGACCTTGCGGCGCAAAGTATGAGATCGCGATCAGAACCGGTCATTGAAGCGCGATCTATGACCTTTGGCTTACGTTTAGTATGTCGAAGCTGGCCCAGTTACGA
The DNA here is from genome assembly GCF_014218275.1 of Citrifermentans bremense. Classification (NCBI taxonomy): domain Bacteria; kingdom Pseudomonadati; phylum Thermodesulfobacteriota; class Desulfuromonadia; order Geobacterales; family Geobacteraceae; genus Citrifermentans; species Citrifermentans bremense. The sequence goes on along the minus strand of NZ_AP023213.1, from coordinate 2,788,924 downwards.
CCCCTATGGGGCCTGATATTTGCATTATGGTTTGCGTCTTTTTAGAATGGTTACACTGGCGGGTTGAGGAGGGGCGCATGCTTGTTCAGGTGAATTGGACAAACAATCGTTACGACTACGTGAATGATTACATGCTTGACAGTCTGATAGAGGCTGGAGTTGTCGCCAGATTCCTTCGCTCCACAGGTTGGGTCACCGTCGGCGTTGATCCCATCCGCTCCGCAAACCACCCCCAGATGTATAACGGTCCCGAGAGAAGAATGTTCGGTGAGTGCAACACCCAGTGATGCCAAGCGCATGTCGGATCCTTTTACAACGATCTCACAGACGTGTCGGCTTCTTTTACAGCTTCGAGTATGCAGTGCCCTCCACCGATGTTTCCATCTAACTCCTGTTATGTGTCAGGACCTTGATGAGGTACTGGCTGATTCTGAATTAATGAAACTATACCTGTATCGGTTCTAGAGTCGCTTTCAGTCGAGCGTGACGCCAGCAACCTTGTCAGACTTCTCACCACTTCCAGAATGGTACGGCATAATCTGTGGTTCAGAAACTTAAACTGCTACAGTTCACTCAACCCCAGCTTTAACCGTAATCCCGAGCATCCCTTCACCAGAAATACCATTTGCCAGTGTAGAGCACATAGCAGGCGAGGGCAAGGTTGGTGATGGCGTGTGCCAACACGCATTGCACAATGCTTCTTGTCTTGTACACTATCAGGCTGTAAATAACGCCGGCTATCATGCCTGCCACAAAAAAATGATGTTCCAACCCGAACAAAACTGTGGAGATGATGAAGGAACTCCAGGTGAAGGAACCGATAGGAATGGACTCGAAGTCAGTGTCCACTAGGTAGCGTAACAGGAAAGACCTCCAGAAGATTTCCTCCATTAGAGGCACGACAAATACGGCGCCGCCAAACCTAAATGCCGTCATTACTACCCTCACTGCTCCGTCCGAGAGCATTGTTGGATTGAAACCTGGGGCGGGGGTAAGCGTGACGGCCCAATCCGCGGATATCCAAATGACGAAAGTTAAAATACCCAATACTACGACACAGACTGTGCTCCTCAGTTGCCAAAGATCCTGGAAGCGCAGTTCATGATAACGACTTAAGAACTTGTATAACAGAAACCCAACAGTGACAGTTTTCACAGGATACAGGTAGTACAACAGTGTGACAGGAAGATTCAGCCAATGCTGTTGTGCTGCAAACCGTATGGCCTCTTCTACTGCGATGAATGCCATGAACATGGCGAACGGCGCTGTACGTTGGAAGGTGGCAGAGTTAAGTCGCCCAAGAAACCGGCTATCTGTCATGATTGTCCTTTTTAAACCTGAGTTTGCCCCGTACTCTTGCAGAAGAGGGGTGTCGGGATATTTTACAGCTACTGTTGGGTGTCGGTTTTTTTTACAAGGCATGTATCGTTAATGCAACTGATTTAGGTAAAAAAAAGGCGGCACTAAAGAGTGCCGCCATCACAGCTGGTTGCCTGGCGTCCTAAACGTTTTTCCTTCGTTTGCAGTAGATAGCAAGGCTAAGAAATCCTGCACCGAGCAGTACCATGGTTGCAGGTTCCGGAGTGGGGATGATGTTTACTGCAGCGTCGAAACTTGAGGTTCCTGGATTACGCCCAAAATCTATAGTCACGACTTCGCTAATGGTGAAGGGGTTTGCCAGATCCACCAATGCATTATCCTCTGCTTTGAACGACATCCCAGAGCCTATCAAGGATAGTCCTGGGAGCTGATTTGTATCAGTGCCATTCGTGCTGTAAGTTATGGTGTTGGTGATTTCGTCGCCTTTTTGGATGGCGCCACCGATCCCATACTGCATGATGGCATTCGGCGATAAGTCAGATCTCAGATTCGGTAACGACAGGCCAGAATCAGTCAGTATGAATGTGAGGGATCCTCCCGGTGCGGTTGATGTGAAAGCAGCACTCAGATGAAGGGCTTGTGGCCAAGAAATGTAAGGGTGGCTGAATCCCAGGGCTGTATCAACTGTTATCAAGTAGTTGCCTACAATCATATCATAGACTCTAATCTTGCCTTCCGTGGAACTCATGTCGCCGGCTTGGCCGTCTGTGATTGTCTTGGAGTCAGTTCCGCTTGTAACTGTTAAGGTGAGCGCTTGTGCCGTGGTTCCGACTCCTAACATCAACATCACACCTGCCAGGATTGCAGCCATGCGTTTCATAGTAATTTCTCCTTTATTGACACTCGCTATCGAATTCGCTAAGACGTGGATGCGGTGTTTCTGCAATAGGGGTACCAACCTCGTCAACGTGCCAGAATGCCGATGTTTATGCACAAAGGTGGTCTGGAAGAGGAGTTGTGTGTAAAAAAAACCGACAGTGTCGGGCTGGGAGCGAAGGCAAAGCTATATCAATCTGCAGGCTCTTTTAACTAAGGGGGGTGCACCTCTTTGGAGGAATTGTGGAAAATACATATGAGGGAGTAATATGCCCCACGCGAGCAACTACCTCGGTATTTCTGGCTAAAATTCAGAGAGTTAATCAAAACTCTTCATCATCTGTACCTGCAAAAAACTGCGGACACATGCCACTTGCAAAATTCCCAAACTTGGCGCACAACGCGTTTCAGCTCTCATCGGGCTTATGCTGGCACGCGAGATGCTACCAGACGAGGTTCGGCTAGGACCGAGATTGCTGCTGACGTCACCTTTAACATAAGTTGAAAATAGATAATTTGAACTTGCCAATGATTTGATTTTATCGATTGTGCAGCCAACTTAGCTACTGTAGTCGCTCGATGTCCCGATGCTAACAACATCCTATGTCTTGGGGGCCGCTTATGGCAACTCGTTGTTTTACCGGGTATAAGTGGGGCAATTCCACCTAGTCGAATCAAAAAATTAACTTGATAATTAGAGCCCCTTCTGTTAAGAAACCCGACAGCAACCTTTAATATTGTTTCTCTAGCAGAAGTTTTCAACTTTCGGCTATCTCCGAGGTGTAATTATGCTGAAGAAGTTTTCTCTCGTGTTGGTCATACTGCTTACCTGCATTGGATGCGACAGCAAGACGAAAGAGTCCCTTTACAACGAGGGGGTGCAACAATTAGAGGTTTCAAATCCCGGTGCAGCAATTGTCTTTTTCAAGAACGCGCTGGAAAAAGACGGAAACTACTTAGACGCACGTTTCCAACTGGCCAAGGCATACGCCGCTCTTGGAAAGTATGAACAGGCTGAAAAGGAGTTCACCAAAGTCCTTACACAGAATCCGTCCCGTGACGAGGTGCTGCTGGAACTGGCTAGGCTGAACAACGCGGCAGGAAAAGGTGACCTGAGTTTCGGATATGCAACCCAATACCTCTCAAGACATCCAGGAACGGTCGAGGGGCTTGAGGCAGCTGGAATTTCCTGTCTAGTTCAGAAAAAGTATCAGGACGCGCGCCAGTACCTGATCCAGGCACTCAACGTCGATCCTTCCCGGAGTACGACTAAACTTAAGTTAGCCTCCGTTGATATGGCCACGGGAGACATTGAAAAGGCCAAGGCGCTCCTGAACGAGGTAGCTCAGGCCGACCAGAAAAATTTCAAGGCGCTCTACATGCTGGCAGCGATAGAGAACAGCTCGGGCCATGGCGAGAGGGCAGCCACCCTGTACCAGAGAATTTTGCAACTGGATCAGAACCAGATCAACGCCCAATACAAGCTGGGGCTGTTGCTATTGGAGAAGGGAGAGGTGGACAAGGCGGACCAAAGTGCCGATCAGATGATCAAGACTTTCCCCAGTAAGGGGGATGGATATCGCTTGAAAGGATTGGCCGCGTTCTATCGCAAGAAGTTCGACGAGGCTATCACCTCGCTGCAGCAGTCTGTGAAGCTCTCTCCGACCCTTGAGGCGTATCACTTCTTGGGGCTTAGCTACTACAGCAAGGGCGAGTTGGAGAATGCCCTGAGCCAGTTCCGCGTAGTCCTGGACCGGGTGCCTGAAGCGCGCAAGTCGAGGCTGATGACCGCACAGACCCTGCTGGCGCAAAAACGTACTGAGGACGGCATAACCGAGATCAAGAAAGTTTTGGCTTCCGACGACAAAGACGCTTTGGCTCACAACCTTCTGGGAGGGGCCTACATGTCACAGGGGCTCTTCGAGGATGGGATGCGAGAGCTGAACCTCGCGACGAAACTCGATCCAAAGATGGTAAATGCCCACCTCAAGAAGGGTGCTTTTTACTTCAGCAAGGGAAGGTATGCCGAAGGGGAAACCGAGCTTGCCACCGCCGTTCAAGCCGCTCCCGACGCGCAAAACAACCGGCTTCTCCTTGCCTCCTATTACCAGAGTCAGAAAAAAACTGCCAAGGCGCTTTCCACTTTGCAGTCCGGCCTGAAAGGTGGCAAGACGGATGCCCCGCTTTATAATGCCATCGCATCACTGCAGCTTTCCGCAGGGAAGAAAGCGGAGGGGATCAAGACTCTGGAGCAGGCCAAACAGGTTGATCCAGCGTTTGCCGCAACCTACCAGAACCTGGCCGGCGTTTATGCCGCAACCGGCGACTATCCCCGCGCCATGGCAGAGCTAAACCAGTTGCTGGCCCGCAATCCCGGGAACCTGCGCGCCCTGCTAGGATTGGCAGCGTTGAGCGACATCAGTGGCAAAGAGGCGGACGCAGTCGCCTATTACCAGAAGGCAACCCAGACCAAGGCACCGGAAGCGTTCCTGGCCCTGGCCGGCTACCATCAGAAAAAAGGCAATACCGCGAAGGCTATCGCCGTTTTGGACGAGGAGATAAAACTTGATCCTCGCGCCATTTCAGCTCTCGAAGCAAAAGGACGCATCCTGGCGTCCCAGAAGGAATACCAGAAGGCCCTCAAGGTATTCGACCAGGTCGAGGCCCTGAATGAGGAGCGTGGCGTCGCCCTGAAGATCGGCGCATACGTCGCGATGAACGACTCCTCCAAGGCCATCGAGCAGGCAGGGCGTCTCATCGCCAAGCGCCCCGGCTCCAGCCAGGGTTACCTGCTCCTGGCCACGGTGCACCAAAGCCTGAAGAACATTCCAGCCGCTATCAACGAGGTCAATAAGGCGATCCGCGCCGATGCAAAGAGCGTGGAGGCTCGGGTCGCCCTCGGAAACCTGTACCAGGCGACCAAGGAATACGACAAGGCGCTTGCTTCCTACCAGTATGCGCAGAGGCTAAATCCTGATTCCGTAGCGGCCCAGTTCGCCATCGCAGCCTTTTACGACGTAACAGGTAATAAGAAGCAGGCGGTGGGAAATTACCGCGCCGTGCTGCAAAAAAACGACAGTTACGTGCCTGCTCTAAACAATCTCGCCTACCTGTGTGCCGACGGCTACGGCAGCAAGGAGGAAGCCCTGCGACTTGCCATCAACGCTTTCAAGTTGCAGCCGGGTAACCCAGGCGTCATGGACACAGTCGGCTACGCTCTCGCCAAGAACGGCCGCAGCGCAGATGCCGTGAAGGTTATGGAGCGCGCCGCAGCGCTGCTTCCTAACGACCCTACGGTACGCTACCACCTGGGGCTCGCCTATTATCTTGCCGGGGACAAGGCCAAGAGCGAACAGGCGCTGCAGAAATCGCTCTCCCTTGGGCAGTCGCCAGACGCCAAGGCAGCACAGACGCTCCTTTCCCAGTTGAAGAGATAGACTCTCGCTGCATCGGCGCCGAAAGGGTTTCCTGTGACCAGGGGACGGCAGGCCGCGTGTTTCGACGGTTTCCTGTTATTGCAGAAGGCCCCTATAACCAGCAGACCGGGAACGATATTTTATGAACCTGCGCGTAGCCCTCAATCTTTTCACCGACGCCCTCATGGCCGTGGCCGCACTGATCTTTGCGGCCGGGGTCCGTTTTGGCGGCTTCGACCTGCCCGATGACTGGCAGGCGGAGCGGGGAATTACCGCCGGCATCATCTTCGTCGGAGTAAACCTTTTTTCCTCCTACCTGATGGAGGTCCATGCCCTACCCAAAGAGAGCCGCAAGCGCGAGATCTTCACGGCCTGTCTGCAGTCAGGCTGCGCGGCCTTCTTCCTGCTTTCCGTGCTTTACTACCTGAACCCGAGCCTCATGCTCGGGCGCGGCGTCCTGTTCTTCGCCCTCGGCTTCTTCATCATCTTCCAGTTCTCCTGGTACGCGATTTCGGGGATGGGAGCCCGCGCCGTTCCCTTCGCCCAACGCGTCCTGATCCTTGGCACCGGCGACCTTGCCTGGCAGTTGGGGGAGATGATCGGGTCGCAAAGCGGTTCCTTCACCCTGGCCGGCTACCTGGAGTGCGGCGATGCGGTTGGGGCAACGGTGCCCCATTGCGAACGCCTGAAGTCGCAAATGATACCTCATGAGGGGGATCTGCTGCAGATCGCGCGCACCCACAGGGTCTCCATCATAGTGGTCGCGCTCACCGAGAGGAGGGGAGTCCTGCCGCTGCAGGACATGATGCGCTGCAAGCTAAACGGGATAGAGATCGTCGACGCCCCAACCTTCTACGAGATCGTGCAGGGAAAGCTCATGCTTGAAGAGATGACTCCGAGCTGGATCATCTTTTCCTCGGGATTTCGCAGGAACGCTCTCATCAACGTCTACAAGCGTTGCGTCGACATCCTACTTTCCGTCTTCGGGCTCTTTTGGGCCGCCCCCTTCTTCCCCTTGATCGCCCTGGCCATCAAGCTGGACTCCCCGGGGCCGCTCTTCTTCAAACAGGTGCGCGTCGGCAGCGGGGAAAAGCCGTTTCTTTTGTACAAGTTCCGCTCCATGTGCCAGAACGCAGAGCGAAACGGCGCCGTGTGGGCCGCGAAAAATGACGCCCGAATCACCCGGGTGGGGAAGTTCCTGCGCAACTCCCGTATCGATGAAATACCCCAGCTCTATAACGTGCTCAAAGGGGAGATGAGCTTCATCGGTCCCAGACCCGAGCGCCCGGAGTTCGTGGAAAACTTGAAAAAGGATATTTACTACTACTCCAAACGGCACACCATCAAGCCAGGGCTCACCGGATGGGCCCAGGTCCGTTACCCCTACGGCGCCACGGTGGAAGATGCCAAGGAAAAGCTCCGCTACGATCTCTACTACATCAAGAACCTCTCCTTTCTCCTTGACACACAGATCATCTTCGAGACTGTGAAGGTGGTGCTGTTTGGCAGGGGGCGGTAGAGGGCAGGAGGTGCCCAGATGAAGCTGAAAGTCCTGCTTTTCTCCGTCGTGCTGATCATGTGCTTCCCCCTATTTGCGCTTTCGGCCGACTACCAGATCGGCGAGGGGGACAGCCTGGATATCGCCGTGTGGGGGGTGAAGGAGCTGAATTTCCCGGTAAAGGTGCGCCCTGACGGAAAGATCACCGTCCCGGGGCTTGGCGAGGTGGTTGCGAGCGGCATGGCCCCGAGCGCTCTGCAGGCGCATCTCGCGTCTAGGCTCAAGGAACTGGTGAAAAACCCCATCGTCACGGTAACCGTGCGCGAGATCACCAACTCCAAGGTCTACATCTTCGGCTCCGGCGTCAAGGCTGCCGTATACGACCTTTCGCGCCGCACCACGCTGTTGCAGCTTCTTTGCACCCTGCCGGACGTGAAGACCGCCGATCTCCGCAACGCCTATCTGCTGAGGGGAGGGCAAAAGGTGAAAACGGACCTGTACCGGCTCTTCACCCTGGGTGACATCGGTCAGGACCTGCTCCTCGAATCCAACGACTCCCTCTTCATCCCGCTTCTGACCGACCGCAGCGTCTACGTCCTGGGCGCGGTCAACACCCCGAAGGCGATCGAGTACCGGGAGGGGATGAAGGTGATGGAGGCGATCCTGGAGTCCGGGGGGTTCAACAAGTTCGCCAACCAGAACGAGGTGCTGGTGCGCAGGAAAAACGGCGCCCAGGAGCAGTCGCTGGAGGTTAAGGCGAAGAAGCTTTTCAAAGACGGTGACCTGAGCCAGAACATCGAGCTTAAGCCGGGCGATTACGTGCTCGTGAAAGAGAGTTTCTTCTAGACGCTGGAAAACTTCCCGAAGCAGCGCCCCGAAGCCTGAGCAGCAACATTTAAGGACAGGAGCTTTATGCAGTCGCCAGAGACGGATTACAAGAAATACCTGCAACTGTTGATCAGCAACAAGGAGCGTTTCGTCGTCATCGCCCTGCTGCTTATGACCTTGGTGTTCGTCGTGAGTTTTGTACTTCCGCGCAAGTATGAGGCCACAAGCACCGTCTTCATCGAGAAGAATGTGATCAGCGAGCTGGTCAAGGGGATTACGGTGACCCCCTCCATGGAACAAACCATAAATGTCCTCACCTACGAGATCACCAGCCGCACCCTCCTCACCAAGGTCGTCGACAGCCTAGATTTGAACTTGGGGAAGAGCGACAGCGAGACCGAGGAACTGATCAAACAGCTGCAGCTTAGCACCAAGGTGAAGGTGAAGGACAAGAACCTTTTCACCATCTCCTTCACCCACACCAACCCCCGCGTCGCCAGGGACTACGTGAACACACTGGTGCGCCTGTACATAGAGGGGAACATCTCTTCCAAGCGCGGCGAGTCCTATGACGCCACAAAATTCCTCTCCGAGCAGATCGACACCTTCAACACCAAACTGCAGAAAGCCGAGAGCGAGGTGAACGCCTACAAGCGCGACAAGGGGGGGATCATCGCCATCGACGAGGGGAGGCTCTTCGAGGAGATCAATACGGCCCAGCAGAAGCTCTACGACCTCGAACTCAGGCGCCGCCAGTTGGAAGGGATGCGCCAGATCACGAAGAGAACAGGGGATCCCCTGCAGAGCAGGCTGGCCGCGCTGCAGAAAAGGCTGGACGAACTGCTGGTGGAGTACACCGAAAGCTTCCCCGAGGTGTTGAAGATCAAGGGTGACATCGAGACGGTCAAGGCGCAACTGTCGGAGCGCCGGGGGCAACAGTCCCAGCCGTTGGACCCGGGGGAACTGGCCAAGATCGAGTCCGAAATCGCCGCCATCAAGATCACGGAGAGCGGCCTCAGGCGTTACATAGAAACCAACCGTTCCCTCTTGCAGACCATCCCTTCGGCGAAGGCGGGGCTTGAGAAGCTGGAACTGGAGAAGAAAAACCAGAAGAACATCTACGACCAACTCTTTGCCCGTCACGGGCAGTCCGAGGTCTCAAAGCAGATGGAGGTGCAGGACAAGTCCACCACCTTCCGCATCGTCGATCCGGCCCTGCTCCCGGTGAAACCCTCCAGTCCAGACCGGCTCAAGCTGATGCTGTTGGGCATTGTAGGGGGAGTGGCCGGAAGCCTTGCCCTCATTTTCCTCCTCGACCACCTGAACAGCACGGTGAAAGAGGTGGAGTTCGTAAAAGGGCTGGGGGTGCCGGTTCTGGCCGTCGTTCCGAGGCTGCACGACCCGGCGGTCGAGGCGAAGCGACGCAAGCGCTCGCGGCTGATCTTAGGGTGCGCGCTGTTCTACTTCCTGGTGCTGATGGTATTCCCGGGGATGGAGCTTTTGGGGCTTCCCTACATGGACAAGGTGCTGGACATGCTCTCCGGGCCCGAAACCCGGTTGCAGCTCAAGGGGCTTTTGCAGTGACCGGCGCAGAAACGAGGTTGATATGAGCAGAATAGAGGAAGCGATGGAAAAGGCTGCGCGCATGCGGCAGGGGATGGACCAGTCGCCGCCTGCAAGCGCGCGGCAGCCAATGGAAAGCCCGGCGCTCCCCCCCCTCCCGCCGAGGGTGCCGGCGATCTCCCCGCAGTACGGCAGGCTTGAGCCGCAGAACCCCTTTCTGGTCAACCTGCACGACCCGCACTCCGCTGCGGCCGAGGAGTACAGAAAGCTCAAGTCGGCGCTGGTGAAGATGACCACCGGCGAAGTGTTTCGCAACTGCCTCATGGTCACCAGCTCGATTCCCAGCGAGGGGAAGAGCCTGACCGCGCTGAACCTGGCCTTGAGCCTCGCACAGGAGCTGGACCACACGGTGCTCCTGGTCGACGCCGACCTGCGCCGCCCGTCGGTGCACCGCTATCTAAACGTGGAGCAGGGGGTGGGGCTGTCCGAGCTTCTCACCGGCGAGGCCCAAGTGGGCGAAACCATAATCCCCACCGGCATCGGCAAGCTCTCCATAATCAGGGCCGGGCGCGCCATCGAAAACCCCGCGGAGCTTTTCACCTCCCAGCGCGGCAAGGCGCTTTTAACAGAGTTGAAGCTCCGTTACCCCGACCGCTACATCATCCTGGACACCCCGCCGGTGCTTCCCTTCGCCGAGGCGCGCTCCCTGGCGCACCTGGTGGACGGGGTGCTCTTCGTGGTCATGGAGCGGCTCGTCTCTCAGGAGAACCTCAAAGACGCGCTGGAATCGCTCAAGGCGTGCCCGATTCTCGGGATGGTGTACAACGCGGCTACGGTGGACCACAACGACGGGCGCTACTCCTATTATCGCTCCGCCGAAAACCAGTAGCTTACCGGCGCACCAGGCGCCCGTGGCCGAGAAGCTCCGGCCTCCGCAATACCCGGGAGTGAACATGTACGAAGCGTTTTTCCGACTGCAAAAAAAGCCGTTCGAGCTGATCCCGGACCCCGAATTCATCTACCTGAGCCGCTCGCACAAAAAGGCCCTTACCTACCTCGACTACGGCATCAGGGAACGGGTGGGGTTCATCCTTTTGACCGGGGAGGTGGGATCCGGCAAGACCACCATCATCAGGGACCTCCTGAACAAGCGCTACGAGCGGGTGGTCCTCGCCAAGATCTTCAACACCCGGGTCAATTCGGAGCAGTTGCTGGCCATGATCAACGACGACTTCGGGCTTCCGGTCGCCGGCAAGGACAAGGTCTCCCTGCTCAGGGAGCTCAACGATTTCCTCCTGGAGCAGTACGCCCTGGGGAACCACCCCATGCTGATCATCGACGAGGCGCAGAACCTGGAGGCGGATCTCCTGGAGGAGATCAGGATGCTCTCCAACCTGGAGAGCGCCCACGGAAAGCTCTTGCAGATAGTGCTGGTGGGGCAGCCGGAGCTGCGCGAAACGCTGGCCAGGCCCGAGCTTTTGCAGCTCAGGCAGCGGATCAGCATCAACTGCCACTTGAAAGCGCTCTCCCTGGACGAGATGTCGGAGTACATAGAGCACCGGATGACGGTGGCGGGAAACAAGGAGGCGCTCACCTTCCCGCCGGGAACACTCGACCTCGTCTACCAGTTCAGCAGGGGGATCCCCCGCCTGGTCAACATCATCTGCGACTTCCTGATGCTCTCCGCCTTCGCGGAGGAGAGCAACGTAGCCTCGGTCGAGATGGCGCGCGACGTCCTGGGGGACCTGGAGTTCGAGCAGCATTTCTGGGGGGACGGCAAGACCGGCACGAGGCCTGCCACCGAGGACGCGGTGCGGATGGCGGGCGGGGCGGATAGCGAGCGGCTCTCGGCTGCCCTCTCCGAGGTCTGTGCTACCCTCGCCTTGTTGCGCGAGGATTTCAACAGCCACGTGGCGAAGGTTGACACCGAGGTGGCGCAGTTGGGGCGCTCCGTGGCGGGGCTTGGCGCAGCACTCGAGCAGATACGGGAACAGGCGGTTCAGGAGGTTAACGTAGAGGGAGGCTTCGTGCGCAGGCTCTTCGGTTCCAGCGCGGCGAATGGAAGCAAATGAGAAAATGCCCGGGAAATAGATCCAAGCTTTTACGGCTCGGCCTGGCCGGCGCCGCCCTTCTTGCGGGTGTCGCCCCTGCCGTTGCCGGCGACCTCACTTTCACCCCGCTTTTGACGCTCTCCGAGGAGTACAACGACAACGTCTTCGAGGTGGCCCACGACAAGAAGTCCGATTTCATCACGAGGGTGCAGCCCGGCGCGGCGCTGCGCTGCGCTACGGCTCCCGGTTTCTATCGGGGGATGCGAGCTACAACTTCGACTACCACTACTACGCGCGCGGGACCCGAGACGAGGAGAAGAACCACTACGCCACCCTGCACGGCAGCGCCGAGATCGTGGAGAATTTTTTCTTCCTGGAGGTGAGCGACACCCTGAGCCGCGTCTCCCTGGATGTTACGCGCGACGTGACCGGCGAGAGCCTCTTCGCGAACCAGTCCGACCAGAATACGGCCGTGGTTTCCCCGTACCTGCTGTGGCGCCTGGGGGAGAAGGGGACGCTCAAGACCGGGTACCGCTTCCGCGACACCTCCTACTGGGGCTCGACCGCGATCAGCAAGCGGGAGAACCAGGGCTTTGCCGACCTGAGCGTCGAAGCCTCGCCGAAGCTTACGCTTTCGGCCGGGTACCGCTTTGCCACCGTCGCCACCGACATCGTCGACTACGATCAGCACGACCTGAACGGCGGGTTCAGATACGAGTACGCCGACAAGTCCTTCCTCTTCGGCGGCATAGGAAACAGCTGGCAAAACTTCTCCGACTCGCGCGACGTGAGCAACCTGTTCTGGAACGCCGGGATCAGCAAGGATTTCGGGCAGCTGACCGCGACCGTGCAGACCCGGGTCGTCTTCACAGAGGACCCGCTGGCGATCTCCACCAAAGAGAACAACTACGAAGCATCGCTGGAGAAGACCCTCGAAAACGGTGCCTGGGGTGGGGCGGTCGGCTACTCGAAGTACACCGACACCGGGACGAGGGCCCCGGACAGGAAGAAGGCCTACGTCAGCGGCTTTCTGCGCCAGGAGCTCGCCCCGCGCCTGAGCAGCTCCCTGGTGCTGCTCCTGGATAAGGTGAGCCGCCGCGACGCGGCCGACTATGCCTACCACCTGAGCGGAACCGCCGGGTTGAACTACGCCTTCAACGACGACTTCTCCGCCTCGCTCAGCTACAGCTACATCGACTACCGCCGCGACTGGGAGAGCTCGGCCGACGCCAGGGCGACCAACCGGCTCATCCTGGCCTTGAAGAAGCTCTTCTGAAGCTTCCTGCCTGATCCGGATCAACAGACCGCGCCGCCATTGCGCCCGGGAGGTGAACAGTGCTGAACGCGCTCACCATAGACGTCGAGGACTACTTCCAGGTAAACGCCTTCGAGCCGTACATCCCCCGTGAGTGCTGGGACCACTATCCCCTGCGGGTAGCCGACAATGTGGCGCGTCTGCTCGATCTTTTGGACGAGTACCAGGTCAAGGCGACGTTCTTCGTCTTGGGGTGGGTGGCGGAGCGCGTTCCGCGCACGGTACGGGAGATCCAGGCCCGCGGCCACGAGGTGGCAAGCCACGGCTACGGGCACCAGCTCATCTTCCGGATCGGGCCTCAGGCGTTCCGCGACGACATCCGCAGGGCCAAGGAGGTGCTCGAGGATATAACGGGGAGCGCCGTCCGGGGGTACCGCGCCCCGACCTATTCGATCACCAGGGAGTCGCTTTGGGCTTTCGATCTCCTCCTGGAGGCGGGGTTCAGCTTCGATTCCAGCGTCTTCCCGGTCTATCACGACACCTACGGGATACCCGACGCCCCCAGGTTTCCTTACCTCGTGCGGCGCCCGGCGGGAACGCTGCAGGAGTTCCCGCTTACGACGCTTCCCCTGAAGTTAGCGGGAAAGAGCGTGCAGCTTCCCATCGCCGGGGGGGGGTACCTGAGGCTTTTGCCGGTGGCGCTCATCAAGTGGGGCATCGACCGGATCAACCGGGTGGAGCAAAAGCCCTGCGTCCTTTACCTGCACCCCTGGGAGATCGACCCGGGACAGCCGCGCATCAAGGCGGGGTGGAAGTCGCGCTTTCGGCACTACAACAACCTCGAAAGGACCGAGGAGAAGCTCCGCTACCTGCTCAAGGGGGTCCGTTACGGCACGATGAGCCAGGTGCTGGGGCTCTAAAAGGAGCGAGATGCCAGGCTACCGCGTCACACAAGAACTCGACCCCTCCCGCTGGGATGCCTACGTCGACTCCATGCCGGCGGCGACCTGCTACCACCTGAGCGCCTGGGGGAAGATCATACGCGAGAGTTTCGGGCACCCGACCCACTTCCTCGCGGCGCTGGATCCGGGCGGGGAGGTAGCCGGGGTGCTCCCGCTGGTGCAGATGAAGAGCGCCCTCTTCGGCAACTTCCTGGTGTCGGTCCCCTTCGTGAACTACGGGGGGCTCCTCTGCCGGGACCCCGGGTGCGTCGAGCCCCTTCTGGGTGCGGCGGAAGAGCTGCGCCGGTGCTGCGGCGCTGAACATGTGGAACTGCGCCACCTGGGAAGCGGCATCGAGGGGCTCCCCACCCGGGAGCACAAGGTGACCATGGTGCTTTCGCTCAGCGCGGACCCGGACCAGCAGTGGGCTAAGTTCAACGCGAAGCTCAGGAACCAGATCCGCAAGGCGCAGAAAAGCGGGCTTTCCTTCCGGACCGGCGGCTTAGAGCTCTTGGACGGCTTCTACGACGTCTTCGCCCGCAACATGCGCGACCTGGGGACGCCGGTGTATGGCAAGGGGTTCTTCGCCAGCGTCCTCGGCTCGCTCCCTCAGACCACGCGCATCGCGGCGGTGCAACTGGAAGGGAAGGTGGTCGCCGCGGGGATCTTGTCCCGCTACAAAGAGACCATGGAGATGCCCTGGGCCTCCTCCATCGCCGAGTACAAGCCGCTTTGCCCCAACAACCTCCTCTACTGGGAGTCGATCCGCCTGGCCATCTCTGAGGGGTGCGCTTTCTTGGACTTCGGGCGGTCCACCCCCAACGAGGGGACCTACAACTTCAAGAAGCAGTGGGGGGCGGAGCCGGTGCAGCTTTACTGGCAGTACCTGCTGGAAGAGGGGAAGGCGCTTCCCGAGTTGAACCCCAAGAACCCTAAGTTCCAGGCCGCCATCGCGATCTGGAAGCGGCTGCCGGTGCGTTTCACCCGGCTGATCGGCCCCGCCATCGTGCGCAACATCCCGTGAGGGTCCATGCAATTCTCCGTGATCATACCGGCAAAAAATGAAAGGGAGAACATCGGGCGCTGCCTCGACTCCATCTTCCAGGTCGACTGGGACCCGGCGCAGTACGAGGTGATCGTGGTCGACAACGGCTCCAGCGACGACACCCCGCTTATCGCCGCCCAGAAAGGGGCCAAGGTCTACCTGCAGCCGGAGCTCACCATCTCGGGGCTGCGCAACTTCGGGGCTTCCATGGCCAAGGGCGAAATCCTCGCCTTCATGGACGCCGACTGCACGGTGGATCCCTCGTGGCTCGGTGCGGCCTCAAGGTACCTTGACGCAGAAGAGATCGTCTGTTTCGGCAGCCCCCCTCAGGTCCCGCCCGACGCGACCTGGGTGCAAAAGGCCTGGTACCAGGTGCGCAGGAAGAAGGAAGAACTGGGGGAGACCGCCTGGCTCGAGTCGATGAACATGTTCGTCAGGCGGGAGGCCTTTTCCCGCTGCCGCGGCTTCGACGAGGAGCTCGCGACCTGCGAGGACTACGACATCTCGCTGAGGCTCAAGGCGCTGGGTAAGGTGTACGCCGACTCACGGCTGGTGGCCTACCACCACGGGGAAGCGCGCACCGTGGCCCACTTCTTCCGCAAGGAGAGGTGGCGGGGCATTGGGAACCTGAAAGGCGTTTTCCGTCACGGGATAAAGACCGGGGAGCTCCCCAGCGTCATTTTGCCGGTGCTGCACTGCCTGGCGCTTTTTTCCCTGCCGCTTGCCGTCTTGCTCCGCGTCCCCCTGGGGGATGCGCCCCCCGTTTTTCTTGCTGCGCTTTTCCTCGCCTGGCAGGCGTTCCTGCTCTTCGTTTCCCTGGCCAGGTACTACCGCAAGTCTCCGCGCCACGTGCCCCAGATATACCTTCTTTTGAACGTCTATTACCTGGCACGCGGCATGGCGATGCTGAGGCAACCATGATGGCCTGGACCGAAATCATCATGATGGCGCTGCTTTTGCTCCTGGGATACATCTACCTGGGGTACCCGATGCTCCTCTGCCTTCTGGCGCGCTTCTTTCCCACCCCCCATCGGTTCGACGACGGTTACCTCCCCACGGTCACCCTGGTCATCTCCGCCTACAACGAAGCGGCGGTGATCGGGGCCAAGCTGGAAAACTCGCTCGCCCTCGATTACCCGCCGGAGAAGCTATCCATACTGGTCGTGTCCGACTGCTCCAACGACGGGACCGATGCCGAAGTGCTCCGTTTCGCTGAGCAAGGGGTGAAGCTCCTCAGGGCAAAGGAGCGCCGGGGGAAGACCTCGGCCCTCAACACCGCCCTTGCCGGGGTGGAGAGCGAGATGGTCGTCTTCTCCGATGCCAACGCCATCTACGACGCCATGGCCATCCGTCGCCTGGTGCGGCATTTCGCCGATCCCTCCATAGGGTACGTCGTCGGCTGCGCCCGCTACGTGGAGGAGACCGTCAGTGCCGCAGGCGGCAGCGAAGGGACCTACTGGGACCTCGAGGTGATGCTGAAGCGCTGGGAATCCGCCTTTTCCTCCGTGGTCGGAGGGGACGGGGCCATCTACGCCATCCGCCGCTCGCTCTACGACCCCCTCAGGGAAGAGGACATCAACGACTTCGTCAACCCTCTGCAGATCGTCGCCAAGGGGTACCGCGGCATTTTCGACGAGGAGGCCTGGTGCACGGAGCACCCCGCAGGCGAGTTCCACAAGGAGTTCTCCCGCAAGGTGCGCATCGTGAACCGCAGCTTCAGCGGCTTTCTTCGGGTGCCGCAGGCGGCCAACCCGCTGGTCACCGGCACCTTCGCCTGGCAGCTCGTCTCGCACAAGGTCTTGCGCTGGTTGTCCCCTTACTTCATCTGCCTGTTCTTCGCCTTGCTGTTGCTGGACCTGCTGCTGCACCCTGGCTCCCTCACCGGGGAGGTCTTGCTGACCTTGACTGTTGTGGGCGCGATTCTCTCCATGCTCGGCGCACTCCTGAACCGTTTCTGGCGGCTCCCCCTCCCGCTGCTGCTTCCCTACTACTTCGTGCTGGTGAACGCCGCCTCCGCCCTCGGCGTCTTTTACCGCCTGATGGGACGGACCATCGTCACCTGGAGCACGGTACGAGAGGGGGAGAGGGCACCAGCACCGGCGCCGCTTCTGCCGCGCCTGACCTTTTTCTGCGCGGCTGGGCTGCTCGTTGTGACGGCAAGCGGGCTGGCGCTGGACGAGGAGTACCTGGGCGCAGCCGCCATCCTGCTGATGCTGCTGCTGGTTCATACCTTCGTCGGCTACCAGCTCCTTCTCCTGCCCTTGTCGCGCTTCTCGGGCAGGGAACCGGCGCGCGACGAAAGCTACACCCCGACCGTGACCCTGCTGGTGGTCGCCTACAACGAGGCGAAGGTGATCGAAAGGAAGATCCAGAACTCGCTCGAGCTTCAGTACCCCGGCGACCGGCTGCGTATCCTGGTCGCCTCGGACGGGTCCCAGGACGGAACCGACGAGATCGTCTCCCGCTACCTGGATCAGGGGGTGGAGCTCATCTCGTTCCCGGTGAACCGCGGCAAGATCTCCGCCCTGAACGACGCCATGCGGATGGTCGACTCGGAGATCGTGGTCCTCTCCGATGCCAACGTCTACTACATGCCCAGCGCCGTCAGGAAGCTGGTGCGCAATTTCGCCGACCCGGGCGTCGGGGCGGTTTCCGGGAAGGTGGTGCTTTTAAACGACACCCTGAGCTACAGCGCCGCCGAGAAATCGTACTACTCCATCGAGCATCTGATCCAGGAGTTGGAGGGAAGGCTTGGCGCCCTCATCGGCGCCGACGGTGCCATGTACGCCATCCGCAGAAAGCTTTTCACCCCCCCAAGCCCCGACACCATCCTGGACGACCTGGTGATCGCGATGGACATAGCCCGCCAGGGGCACCTGGTGCTGCACGAGAAGGAGGCGTTAGGTTTCGAGGAGAACCTCCTTGAGATAGTGGGCGAATTCCGCCGCAAGGTGAGGATCATCGCAGGCGGCTACCAGTGCCTTTTGCGCGGGATGGTTACTCCCAGGCTTTCCCAGCCGCTGCTCATGTTCTGCTTCGTCTCGCACAAGCTGCTGCGCTGGGTGAGCGGCTACCTGCTCCTGGCCCTGGTCGCAGTGCTCGTGCAGATCCAGCTGCGCCATGCCTCCTCCAGTTTCGCCCTGGTGCTGGCAGTGCTTTTGGCGGCCCTGGTGCTGGCGCTGTTGGTGCAGTTCTTCCCGAGGCTCAAGTCGGTCAAGATCGCCTCGCTTTGCCACTACTTCTACATGCTGATGGCCGCATCGCTTTTGGGTGGGTACCGCGGCGTTACCGGCAGGCAGAAGGTTACCTGGCGCGGGGGAGTCGCCTGATGTGCGGCATAGCCGGCTTCTTCAGGTCCCTTTGCCCCGAGGGGGACGCGCGCCTTTTACGGCGCATGGGCGAGGTGATCAGTCACCGCGGCCCCGACGCCTCGGGCGAATTCCTGGACGACGAGGTCGGGCTTTCCCACAGAAGGCTCAGCATCCTCGACCTCTCCCCCCAGGGGAACCAGCCGATGCACTCCCTGGACGGAAGGTACGTCATTGTCTTCAACGGCGAAATCTACAACTTCCTGGAGTTGCGCGGGGAACTGGAGCGGGAAGGCGTTCCCTTCCGGACCAGAACCGACACCGAAGTGATACTCGCCCTCTACGCGCGCGAAGGGGTGGCCTCGCTCAAACGCCTGAACGGGATGTTCGCCCTTGCCCTTTGGGACCGGGAGAGTAAGATGCTCCTTCTGGCCCGGGACCGGATCGGCAAGAAGCCTTTGTACTACTACCACGCCGGCGGCGACCGGATCGCCTTCGCCTCAGAGATCAAGTCGCTCCTCGAGGTCCCAGGGGTGGAGCGGCGCGTCGAGCCGACTGCGGTTGCCGACTACCTGAAGTACCTCTACATCCCGGCCCCGAAGACCATCTACCGGCAGCTCTACAAGCTTCCCCCCGCGCACTACCTGGAGCTTAGGGCAGGGGAGGAGCCAAGGATCAGCGAGTACTGGGACGTGGAGTTCGGGAGTGCTCCCGGCCTCGACCAGGAGGAGGCGGAAGAAGAGCTTTTGGAGCTGCTGCAAAAGGCGACGGCCTGCCGCATGATCGCCGACGTGCCGCTGGGCGCCTTTCTTTCCGGCGGGGTCGATTCCAGCGCGGTGGTGGCCCTCATGGCGCGCGCGGCGCGTGAGCCGGTGAAAACCTGCTCCATCGGCTTCGACGACAAGCGCCACGACGAGACCCCCTACGCTCGCGAGGTGGCCCGGCTTTTTAACACCGAGCACAAGGAGTACCGCGTCAGCGCCGACCTGGCGGGGACGGTGGCGCTCCTGCCGCGCTATTTCGATGAGCCGTTCGCCGACTCCTCGGCGCTCCCCACCTACCACGTCTCGCGCCTGGCGCGGCAGTCGGTGACCGTGGCGCTGGCGGGAGACGGCGGCGACGAGAGTTTCGCCGGGTATGAGAAGTACGCCATCGAGCTGAAGGAGGACCTGACGCGGCGCGCTGTCCCCAAGGCGCTCCTCTCCCTCGTCGGCAAGGCCGCAGGGGCCGTGCAGCACCCGCTGTTCCGAAAGGCCCGCTCCCTCACCCGGAGTGCGCTCCTGGAGCCTGCTGCGGCCTACTACCGGACCAACACCTTCGTGGAGGACGACCTTTTGGCTGAGCTTCTGTCGGAACCCTTCCGGCGCGCCTGCGCCGGTTACGACCCCGCCGGCCAGACCACGCGCTACTTCAGCCGGATGCAGGGGGCCGATCACGTCACCGCAATGCTCTACACCGACTTGAAGAGCTACCTCCCAGGCGATATCCTCGTCAAGGTCGACCGGATGAGCATGGCGCATTCGCTCGAGGTGAGGGCGCCGTTTCTCGACTACCGGATCGTCGAGTTCGCCGCGAGGCTTCCCTCCCGCTGGAAGATCGACGGCGGGGAGAAAAAGATCATCCTCAGGAAGACCTTCGGGCGCCTGCTCCCCGAAAGCGTGCTGAATCGCCCGAAGCAGGGGTTCACCGTGCCGCTTGATGCCTGGTTCAAAACCGATCTGAGGGAGTTTGCGGAAAGCCGCCTCCTGGATGACCCGACCCTGTCGCAGTACCTCTCCCTCAACGTGGTGAGGCGGGTCTGGGAGGAGCACCAGCAGGACCGCGCCCGGCACGGGACGCTCCTTTGGAGCCTTTTGATGCTGGCGCTCTGGCACCAGCAGTACCAGGGAGGTGCAGCATGTTCGAACTGATCAGCAAGGACCTGGCCCGGCTCGACCCGGACGGCAACGCCTCCGCGAGGACGCTCGTGGCGGGTCTCCTCTCCCAAGGGTTCCAGGCCATCCTCGTCTACCGCTTTTTCCACTGGCTGCAGCAAAAAGGGTGGTCCGGGCAGCCGCTGCGCTTTTTCTGCGAGCGCTTCATCGAGATAACCGCTGGGATCTCGATACCGGCCAGCTGCCGCATCGGGGAGGGGTTCCGCATCCACCACTTCGGCGGGATCATCTTCCACCCAACGGTCCAGATCGGCCACAACTGCACCCTGTACCAGGGGGTGACCATCGGCGACCGCGGGGGGAGCGGGGGCGCAGCCAGGATAGGGGACAACGTCCTGATCGGCGCCGGGGCGAAGATCATCGGCCCCATAGAGATAGGAGACAACTGCGTGGTGGGGGCGAACACCGTGGTGACCAGGAGCATGCCGGCCGGAACCACGGCCCTTGGCGCCCCCTGCCGCCTGAAACACCCCGACGGAAGGATCGAATGATGGAACCGAGACCGACACAGGGGGTGCCGCGGGTGATGGACCTGCGGGGAACCTACAAGGGTGGGGGAGGGCCGGACAAGACGGTTCTTAACTCCGCGGCGCAGCACGACCCGGCGCGGGTCTACGTGCTGGTGACCTACCTGCGCCAGCCCGGCGACCACGAGTTCCAGATCCCGGAGATGGCCAAAAAGCTCGGCATCGACTACGTCGACCTCTGCGACGGCAGCACCCTCGACTTCGCCTGCCTGCGCGGGCTGGCGGCGCTATTGGACCGGCACCAGCTGGAGCTGGTGCACGCCCACGACGACAAGACGCTTCTCTACGCGTTCATCCTGAGGCTGATGCGCCCGGGGCTGCGCATCCTCTACACCTGCCACTCCCACGCCATGCTCAAGCGTGAGGATTTCTCGTCGCTTGCCGGCTACCTCAAGTTCCGGGCCCGCCAGAGGCTGCAGATCTGGCTGATGCAGCATTACCTGTGGCCGGTCATCGCCGTCTCCAACGACACCCGCGACCGGCTGGTCACGAACGGTCTGGACGAGTCCGCAGTCGCGGTGCTGCATAACGGCATCGACACCTCGGTCTGGCGGCGCGCCGGGAGCACGCCGGTACTGCGCCGGGAACTCGGGATAGGGGAGGGGGGGCTTCTGGTGGGGACCGTGGCCCGCATCACCCCGGAGAAGGACCTGGATACCTTCTACGAAGTGGCCAGGCGCGTGTCACAGAAGCTTCCCAGGGTGCGCTTCGTGATCGTCGGTGACGGCTACGGCGACGAGCTGGACCGGGCGCGGCGCGAAGTGGCGCGTCTGGGGCTCGAGGAGGTGGTGCATTTCACCGGACACCGAAACGACCTGCGCGACGTCTACGTCTCCCTCGACGTCTTCCTGATGACCTCTGTCACCGAAGGGCTCCCCAACACGCTCCTTGAGGCGATGGCCTTGGGGATACCCTCTGTCTCCACCAACGTCGGGGGGATCCCGGAGCTCCTCTACGACGGCGAGGGGGGGTACCTGGCGCCGGCCGGAGACGCGCAGGAACTGGCGCGGCGGGTGCTGGAGCTGCTTGAAAGCCCCAAGTTGAGGGAGCGCTGCGCGCGGGAATGCCGCGAGCGGATCGAAGGGCATTTCTCCTTCGCGCGGCGGGTGCGCCTCATGGAGGATTACTACCACTGGTTTGCCGGCAGCGGGGAACTCCCGGACCCGGCAGCGGCGATGGGGGAGCCCTGATATGCAGGTTAAGGAGATCGTAGTCAGGGAGAGAGCCGGAGTGGCGAGGACGGCCGAGCCGGTGCGGGTCTCGGTCCCCTTTGCCAAGGGGGAGCTGGCCGATCCGGGTGCCATGTGCCTGAAGGACGCGGCAGATGAGCCGGTCCCGTCACAGATGCAGGTGTTGAGCCGCTGGAAAGACGGCACCGTGCAATGGCTTCTCTGCGACTTCGCAGCCAGCATCTCGGCGCAGGCGGAGCTCCGTTACCGTCTGGCGCCAGGGGAGCCTCCGGCTCCCGGTTCGGCATCCCGGTTGTGCGTGACGCCCGGAGAGGAGAGCTGGCAGGTCGATACCGGAACGTCCCGCTTTCGGATCGATGCGAGGACGCTCCGCCCCTTCCTCCAGGTGCAGCGGGAGGAGGTAGCCGCTTCCGGCGCCGGGCGTTGCCGCCTGGTTGGCCGCGCCGGCGAGGATCTGCCGGGAACCATCGAGCAGATCACCCTGGAGAGCTTCGGGGCGCTGCGGGCGACGCTGCGGCTGGACGGCTCCTTCGCCGCCGCGGCGCGCTTTTGCTGCCGGCTCCACTTCTTCGCCGGCAAAAGCCTCTGCCGCCTGGAACTCACCCTGCACAACCCGCAAAGGGCACGCCACGACGGCGGGCTGTGGGATCTAGGTGACGCCGGCTCCTTCCTTTTCCGCGGACTCTCCTTCGAGCTTCCCCTTGAGCGCCCCGGTGAGCGCCTGGTGATGCCGGAGCAGGGGGGGAGACGGGTCCTGCCGAAAAGCGGCGCTTCGCTGTCGCTTTCCCAGCTTTCCAGCGGGGGAAGCACGGTCCAGGGGGGGTACCGGCTGCTGGAGGGGGACGAGCTGTTGCTGGAGGGGAAAAGGGCGACGCCGCTTGTCTGGTGCGGCATCGGTTCGGAGGGGATCGGGGCGCTCTTACCCCGCTTCTGGCAGGAATTCCCCAAGTCAGTCGCGGCCGGGACCGCGGGGCTTTGCCTCTCGCTCTTCCCCGAGTGCAGTCAGCCGCACGAGTTGCAGGGAGGGGAGCGGAGCACCAGTTCCTTCTGGCTGGACTTCTGCTGCACCCCGGAGGACTTGGCGCCGCTAGCCTTGCCGCTTGCGCTTTATCCCGCCCCGGAGACGGTGCAGGCCTCAGGTTTCCTCAAGGATCTCCCGCCTGCCGCCGGCGATTTGGTGGACCGGTTCCTCCCCGGGCCACAGGCGCTCTTCGAGCGGCGCGAGGCGATCGACGAATACGGCTGGCGCGACTTCGGGGACATCTACGCGGACCACGAGGCGGTCTACCACCAGGGGACGGATCCCTTCGTCTCCCATTACAACAACCAGTACGACGTCTGCGCCGGGCTGTACCGCAAGTTCCTCGCCACGGGCGACCCGCGCTGGGGGGAGCTCGCCTCGGACCTGGCCCGCCACGTGCTCGACATCGACATCTACCATACCGGCGAGGACCGGGAGGAGTACAACGGCGGGCTCTTCTGGCACACGGACCACTACATCAGCGCCGGAAACGCGACCCACCGCACCTACTCGAAGCTGCACCTGGGGGTGAAGGACCCCCGCTACTGGGGAGGGGGGCCTGCCGCCGAGCACTGCTACACCACCGGGCTCATGCTGCACTATTACCTGACCGGGGAGGCCGATTTCCGGGATGCCGTGCTGACCCTTGCCGACTGGTGCTACGGCGCGCTAGCCGGTCCCAGGCTGCTGCTAGCGACGGCGAAGAGGTCGCTTCGCTACCTGTCGCTTTTGCGCTACGGCAAGGGGAGCCTCTTCCCGCGCTATCCCTTCACCAGGGGGACCGGAAACGCGCTCACCGCATGTCTTGACGCCTTCGAGCTCTCCGGGGACCGGGTCTACCTCGCCCGGGCCGAGAAGCTGATCAGGGGCTCGCTGCACCCGATGGACGACATCGATGCGCGCGGGCTGGGAAACCCGGAACTGGCTTGGTCCTACACGGTGCTCCTGGGGGCGGTGGCGAAGTTTCTGGACAAAAAGAGCGAGCTTAACGAGCGGGACGAAGCTTTCGCCTTGGCCCGGGCGGGGCTATTGGCCTACACGGAGTGGATGGAACAAAACGAGTTCCCCTACCTGCGGCGGACCGAGCTTCTGGAGTACCCGAACGAGACCTGGGCCGCGCAGGAACTCAGAAAATGCGTCGTCTTGTACCATGCCGCCCGCTATGCGGGGAGGCAGAGGGGCCTGGCGTTCCTGGAGAAGGCGCGGCGCCTGCTGGATGAGGCCCTTATCGACCTGGAGCGCTTCCCCACCAGCAGCTGCACGCGGCCGGTGGCGCTCATGCTGCAAAACGGCTGGATCGCCGCCGCGCTGAAAGATGGGCCTGACCTGCAGGGTTTGGATGAAGAACCCGTCCCCCCCGCCGGCGCGGGGACCCCCAAGGTGTCGGGGGCGGCCGTCGCGGCCAGGATTGCCCGGGAACTGGGGGATGCGCTTCGGGAAACCACGCTTGAAAGGGAGCTGGCCTGGCTGAAGTCACGGCTTTAGCCGGCTCGGGGTGAGACATGGAAGCTGTCCGGGAAATGGTTAAAAAAGCTCTGACCAAGGCGCTCGTCGTTTCCTGTGCCGACGTGCTTTTTCGTCACCTGAACCGGGACCGGCTCCTGGTGGTCATGTACCACGGCGTCACCCGGCAGAGCTACCAGCCCCCGGTCTGGACCCAGCTACCACTGCCGGTGTTCCGTAGCCAGCTCGAGTTTTTAAGCAAGCACTACCGGTTCGTCACCCTGCAGCAGGTTGTCCGGGCGCTGGACCAGGGGGAGCCCCTGCCGGAGCGCTCCGCACTGATCACCTTTGACGACGGGTTGAAAAACAACTACTCCGTCGCCTATCCGGTGCTCAAGGAGATGGGGATCCCCGCCGCCATCTTCCTCACCATCGACATGATCGGGGAGAGCGAGATGTTCTGGTTCGACGAGCTCTACCTGTTGATCCGCGAGGGGGCGGCGCTTGGCGCAGAGCTGGAACTGCCAGGCCCTGGGGCTCAGGGGCATTACCTTGGGGGAGACGTCTGGCAGGCGTACGTCGCCTGTGTCGAGTACGCCAAGCGCTGCGGCCGTGAAAAGCGCCAAAGGCTACTGAAGTATCTGCGCAGCAGAATCCCCCTGGAACGCGAGCGGCATCTGGACGATTTCGGCCTGCTCGACTGGGACCAGGTGCGTGAGATGGCGCGCTCGGGGTTGATAGGCTTCGGGGTGCATACGGCGACGCACCGCATCCTTTCGGAGCTGAAGGAGCACGAGCTGGAGGAGGAGGTTCTAGCCCCCCGGATGAAGTTCGCCGAGCAACTGGGGGTGGAGGCGGAGAGTTTCTGCTTCCCCAACGGACGCCCCGGGGTCGACTTTTACCCAAGCCACCTGGAATACCTCCACTGCCGCGGCTACCTCTGTGCCTTCAGCACCTGCGAGGAGCTTTTCGACCTCCACGCGGGAAACCGGATGGCGATCTCGAGGATCCCTGCCGGAAACGACGGGAGTTCCCATCCCGACTATTTCAGGCTCAACACGGCTGGGGTGTTCTGCCCGTTCAGGAAATGGCGTTTGAGGGGCATACAGGAGTGAAACTCCGCGCGGAGGAAGCGAGTTGGCTGCATCTGCGATTGACATAGAGGTCGTCTCCAACCACGGCCGGTTTCTGGAGTTGAAACCCGAGTGGGACCTGCTCCTGGCGCGGTCAGGCGAAGGGGCCTCCGTGTTTCTGAGCCACTATTGGCTCGACTGCTGGTGGCGGCATTACGCAGGCGACGCCGAGTTGCACCTTTTGGTGCTGCGCCGCGAGGGACGGACGCTCGCCATCGCGCCGCTGATGCGGCGGCGCTTTTCCCTTTACGGCCTTCCGGTACGCTGCCTCTGCTTTCCGGAAAACGGAAACACGCTTCACAACGACCTGCTGGTCGGAGAGGCCGAGCGCGGGGAGTGCCTGGCGGAGCTTTTCAGATACCTGGACCGGAACCGGCGGGAGTGGGACCTGGTCCACCTATACCGGATGCCTGGAGACTCGCCGAACCTGGCCGCAGCCCTGAAGCTGCTGGTAAATGGCGGGCTGAAGCACCACCTGCGCAGCGTCTATGCCTCCCCCTACCTGGAGATCTCGGGGGGGTGGCAGGCGTTCCATGCCGGGCGCAGCCAAAGAGTGCGCAAGACCCTGCGCAACGTGAAAAACAGCCTTGAGCGCACCGCTCGCCTAGAAGTGGTGCGGGTGGCGAGCTGGAAGGAGTTCCTCGAGCACCGGGAGGCCATCTGTCAGGTCGCCTCCCGCAGCTGGACCCATGCGCAGGGGGACTCCCTGGCGACGCCGGCGAACCGTGCCTTCTTCGAGGACCTGGCCCGGGAGGCGGCCCGCGAGGGGGGGCTGCGCGTCTGGCTCCTTTTTCTGGACGGCCGCCCGGCAGCCTTCGAGTTCCATCTGTGCGGCTTCGGCAAAGAGCACGCACTGAGAGCCTCCTTCGACGAGGAATTTGCCGGCCTTTCTCCCGGCGCCTTCCTGGAGATGGAGCTGCTCAGGGAGATCTACGATGATCCGCAGGGGGTCGCCCGCTTCGATTTCGGGGGGAGCATCGACCCCTACAAGAAGCGCTGGAGCGATCAGGCCCGGGAACTGGTCCAGTTGCAGCTGTTCAACTCCGAGCCGTATTCAAGGGTTTGCTCTTTTTACGCCACGTCGCTGATACCGCTTCTGCGCCAGGTGCGCGACCTGTTAAGGAGAAAGGGATGAAAGATCTGCGGGTGGTACTGGTGGTTTCGACGGATCCCTCCGACCTCTTCTTTGCCAACCAACTGGCCCGGCGCTTTAGTGCCGTGGCTGTCGTGGTGGAGGACCAGGCGGCTGCACCGCTTGGCCCCCGCCTGCGCAGAACGGTGCGCCGGCTGTTAAGCCCCTGGAAACTCCCGGAGCACCTGCGCGGCCAGCGGATCATCGCGGAGCATGTCCGCAGGACCGCCCTCATCGACCGGGAGGGGTTCGGCGAGGAGGGGTACCAACTGCAACTTCCCCCCGGGTGCCAGCTGGTCGAGCTCTCGGGGAAAGGGGTGCTGAACCGCCCGGAGACCGTGGAGCGGGTGCGGCGGTTGGAGCCCGACCTCCTGGTCCTTTGCGGCTGCTCCATCCTGAAGAAGGAGATCCTCTCGGTGCCGCGCCTGGGAACCCTCAACCTGCATGGCGGGCTGGCCCAGCGCTACCGGGGGGTCTGGACCACGCTTTGGGCCGTGGTGAACCACGAGCCGGAGTACGTCGGGGCGACGGTGCACTTCGTCACCCCGGATATCGACGACGGCGACATCGTGCACCAGGGGCGCCCGGAACTCGGGGCGGACGACGACCCCGAATCGCTTTACGTCAAGGTGGTCCGCCTGGGGGTCGAGATGATGGCGAGCGCCGTGGCAGGGGTCGCCGCCGGGGAGGTTAAGCGCTATCCACTGGAAGAGCGAGGCCGGCTCTACCTCTCCTCCATGGTGACCCCGGAAGTGCTGGCAAGGGCATGGCAGGCGACCGAGGAAGGGGTAATGCGGGAGTACCTCGCCGACCGCGACCGGCGGGACCAGGCGGTGCTCCCATTGATGCGGGGGGTGTTCCCTCCGCAGGGGAGGTAGCATGTTCTGGATCTCCATGGGGCGTCGCGCATTTCTGAAGATGTTGACAGCCATGCTCGTTCTTGCGGCAGGTGGCAGGGGGGAGGCCGCCCAGGCCGTCCCCGCCGGCAAGAGGAGCAGAGTGGTGGTGGTGCACGATGCCGGGGCCTCTCCCGGTCCGGGTCTCGACAACGCGGACCTGGACCAGGAAACGGTCAGACGGATGGTGAACCAGGGGGTCATTGCCTTCACCGGCGCCGCCGATCTTAAAAGCGCCTGGAAAAAGGTGATCCCCGACCCCTCCAAGCGGGTCGCGGTCAAGGTGAACTGCCAGATAAAGGGGATCTTCACTAAGGCGAAGGTGGTGCAGCCGGTCCTGGAGGGGCTGATGCTCGCCGGTGTTCCCGCGGACAACATCCTCGTCTACGACATGACCGACAACGCCTTTCAACTGGCGGGCTTCAGGCGCAACCTGGGAGCCGGGGTCAAGGTGGGGAAGGTGGCTGATTTCGGTGGCTATTCCAGGATCTTGTACCATAGGATGGCGAACCTGCTCACCGGCGGACACGAGTATAGCGTCGCGAACCTCGTCGCCAACGCCCTGCACGGTGCCCCCGGGCGCTGGGACTGCGACTACCTGATCAACGTCCCGGTGCTGAAGGCCTTGGACGGCTACTGCGGGGTGACCCTCAGCATGAAGAACCATTACGGCTCCATCGGCAACCCGGGGGAGCACCACAAGGACATCATGGATCACATACCGCTCATCAACTCGCAGCCGGAGATAAAGAACAAGACGAGGCTCATCTTGATGGACGCCATCTTCGGTGAGTACAAGTGGGTGAACGGCCGCAACCAAAGCAATGTGGTGCGGGTGAACAAGGTCCTCGTTTCTTGCGACACCGTGGCGATCGACGCCACCGGCTGGCGCATGATCGATGCTCTCAGAAAGGAGCACGCTCTCCCTCCGGTTGCGCCCAGGCCCGAGTACATAGCCAAGGCGGCGGCCCTTGGGCTCGGGGTTGCCGACCCGTCGCAGATCGAACTGGTCCAGCTTGAAACAGGCAAGGGAAACGGGGGGAGGGGACGATGAAGCTTCTCATCGGGGCCTATCGCGAGCTTGCCGCGGAACTTTTGCGGGAGCGCCACCACAAGCGCGTGCAGGCGCTTGACTGCATCGCCTTTCTCACCTATCGCTGCACCAGCTGCTGCAGGACCTGCACGATCTGGCAGCGCGAGGGAAGCGGCGTGGCGGAACTTAGCCGCGAGCAGTGGTTGGAGCTGGTGCCGGGGCTGGCTGACTACGGCATCCGCTCCTTCGAGATCTTCGGCGGCGACGCGCTACTTCGAAAGGAGGTCATCTTCGACCTCACCGGGCGCCTGACCGAAAGCGGGATCGCCACCTATTTCCCGACCAACGCGAACCTCTGCGACCGCGAGGCCGTGGAGCGGCTGGTGGGAGCGGGGTTGGGGACGGTCTACCTCTCCATCGACGACGTCGACGAGATGCACGACCGGGTGCGCGGGGTGCCGGGGGGCTTTTCCAAGGTGGCGCAGGCGCTCCAGCATTTCTCGGACGTGCGCGGCTGCGCGGAGCGCCCCTACATCGTGATCTGCACCACCCTCTCCAGCCTCAATTTCAGGAACTTCCCGAAGCTCCTGGAATTCCTGCGGGGCTTTCCGGTTCAGGCGGTCTACCCGCGGCCTTTGGGGGAATTCTCGTCTGCCAACGTCGCCGCCTCCAGGCTCGACGGCAAGCTCCCCGAGCCTTACTTCGCCTCCTCCGACGGCAATTCCCACCTCATGTCGCCCGAGGATCTGGCCGAGATGCGGGAGATGATCCGTGAGGTCAGAAGCCGCAGCTACCCCTTCTACGTGAACTGGCGCACCTACTACAGCACCACCGACCGCACCTTCCTCTACGGTGAATACCCCCTTTGCCATTGCCGGGTCGCGAGCACCGTGCTCACTATCAACCCCAACGGCGACGTGGTTCCCTGCCCCTTTTTCCGCAGCTACGTCCTGGGGAACCTGACCTGCGAGAGCCTGGACGCCATCTGGGGCAACCGGCGCCACCGTGAATTCCTGGCCGCCCAGCGCGAAGGGCGCCTGGCGATCTGCCGCAACTGCAACACCAGGGCCTACTACACCTCCCTCACCGAGACGCTCGGCTACTACGCCAAACGCGCCATGGAGCGGACGGGGCTGTACCGTGCCATTTAGGAGATAGCCGCAGATGGATCTGCTCATTCCCAAGGTAATGCACGTCATCCTCTCGCTCGATGCAGGCGGCGGGGCCGAGAGGCTGGTCTACGACCTGGTGCGTGACGCCGCTTTTTGCCCCGCCCCCCCGGTGGTCTGCTGCCTCTACCATCCCGGCAAGCTGGGAGCCCTGCTGCAACAGGAGGGGTTCCGCGTCTACTCACCAGCTACCAAGCCTGGCGGGCTCCAGTGGTCCCTCGTCCCCTGGCTCGCCCACATCATCCGCCAGGAGATGGTGGACGTGGTGCACGCCCACCAGTACACCCCTATGTTCTACAGCGTCCCCGCGGCGCTTGCTGCCGGCCGCAAGCGGGTCATCTACACCGAGCACGGCAGGCTCTACCCGGACCTCCCCAACTGGAAGCGGCGCCTTTGCAACCCGCTTTTGTCGCGGGGGATCGACCAGATCGTCTCCATCTCCGACGGCACCAAGGAGGCGATGGTGGCGATCGACAATTTCGCCGAGGAGCGTATCGCTGTGGTGCACAACGGCGTCCTCTTCGCCAGACCCGGCTCAGCCTTCGACCCGGAGGAAAAAAGGCGCTCCCTCGGCATCCCCCCCTCGCACCGGATCATCGGTACCGCGGCGCGGCTGGAGCGGATCAAGAACCTCCCCATGATGCTGCGCGGTTTCAAGCGCGTGCTGGAAAAGATGCCCGAAACCTCGCTCCTGATCGCGGGGAGGGGGTCGCGGGAAAATGCGCTGAAGCAGTATGCGCAGGAACTCGGGATCGAGAAAAACGTGCGTTTCCTCGGTTTGCGTGACGATCTCCCCGAGATCTATCCGCTTTTCGAGCTGTTCCTGCTCACCTCCTTTTCGGAAGGGATCTCCGTCACCCTTTTGGAGGCGATGTCTCACGGGGTGGCGCCCATCGCCACCCGGGTGGGAGGAAATCCGGAGGTGGTGCTTGAGGGGGAGACCGGCCTACTGGTGGCCGACGACGACTACATCGAACTGGGCGAGAAGATCCTGGAACTCATGGCGTTCCCGGAGCGGGCCCAGCGCATGGGGGATGCCGCCCGCAACTGGGTCGGCAACCACTTCTCCTTCGAAAAGATGGTCCAGGATTATCTGCGGCTCTACCGCGGAGCCGAGGCCGACCCCGATGCTCAGGCAGGAACAGGTGGAACATGCGTGAGATAGCCCTCTACATCCTAATCGCACTGTCGGCTCCGGCCGTCCTGCGTCGTCCCTTCCTGGGCGTGGTGATCTACCTGGGCGCCAACATAGTGCGCCCCGAAATGCTTTTCTGGGGGGGCGGGGGGGGGAGTTTCGTCTTCATCACCTATTACCTCCTGATCCTGGCCGGTTGCCTGCTGCGGGGGGAGCTTTCCGGGCTGGGCCGGATCTTCCAGCGGGAGTATCTCCTCATGCTCTGGATGCTGGCGGCGATTTACCTCTCCATCCTGCTGACCCAGTTCCAGGTGCCGATGTCGAGCTACTTCGCCACGGACCTGGCCAAGACCCTGGGTTTGTGCGGCCTTTTGTACCTGCTGATCAAGACGCTCGGGGATGTTGAACTGCTTGAAACGACCCTGCTCGGCTGTCTGACCTTCCTGGGCATCTGGGGGATAGAGCAGCAGATGCTCGGAAACGAGCGCCTCGAGGGGCTCGGGGGGGCGGCCTGGGGGGATTCCAACGGCGTCGCCTCGGTCTATGTGCTCTTCCTGCCGGTGGCGCTTGCTTTCGCCTACGCGGCTGGCAAGCGCCGCCGATTCTGGATCTTCATGGGGGTCGCCGCGGTGATGGTCGCCCTCATCGTCTGCACCAAGTCGCGCGGAGGGCTTCTAGGGATGACGGCCTGCCTATTCAGTTTCGCCATCTACGCCCGCAAAACGGCAGCTACCCTCAAGGTCGCGCTCCTTTTCGCCCTCGTGGTGGCCCCCTTTGCCACCGATGCCTACCTGGAGCGGATGAAGACCTTGCAGGGGGTAAGCGACGTGGAGAACTTCGAGGGGTCTGCCCGCTCGCGCTTCATCCTGTGGGAGGCGGGACTCATGGTCTTCAGCAGGAACCCGGTGGTCGGCACCGGGTTTCTCACCTACCCGGAAGCGAAGATGGAGTTCGAAGGGAGTTTCTACCACTTGGATGACCAATTCCGCGAGTGGGTCTTCAGGAAGGAGTCCAAGAAGGTGACGCACAACACCTACATCCAGATGCTTTCCGACTGTGGGGTGTTCGGGGCGTTGCCGTTCTTTCTCCTGGTCGCCGGAGGGATCAGGAGCGGGTTCAGGGCCCGCGGCAGCCTGAAACAAGAGCGGGACCGGGCAGCCGGCCTCTGGCTTGCTGGATGCAGCGCCGGTCTCACCGGGTTCTCCGTCTGCATCATCACCATCGACTCCATCACCATGCCCTTCATCTACGTGCAGCTGGCGGTGATCGGCATCCTCTCCAGGACCTTGAGCGGCTCTTCGGCAGGACTGCCACTGGTTGTGGAGCCTGAGCCGGTCGTCGCGGAGCAGCCCGCATGAGCCGGTACGATATTGATCCCAACCTGGTTCTTTTCGTCGATCCGGCGGGGGGGCGTAGCGAGGAGAAATGGCTCTTCTTCGAGGGATGTCCGAAGAACGCCCTGCAACTGCTGCAACAGCGGAGCAATCTCGTCTGCCGCTTCCCGCGCAGTCGGCTTTGGCACCAGTTGCTCGACTTGGCGGCCCTGAGGCTCAAGGGGGTTACCGCTTCAAGGGTGCTCTTTGTCAACGACGGGCTTCTTTCCTGCTTCCTGCACGCCGGAAGCAAAAAGGCCTACCGCCTTTACGCGAGGCACCACTTGCCGAAAATGACGTCGCTGCGCCGGCGGATCCTTTCCCGTCTGCCGCTGTCTCTTCGCAGCGAATCGACGTTTCTGGTCCTTTTCGGCGGCGAGGAGCCCGGCCAGGCCGCCGGCGCTGACCGCGCGCAGGTCGAGGCGACCGAGCTAATGTTCTTTTCTAACCGGCTCGGTAAGCTCCTGCTGCTAGACACCCGCAACATGGCGAGCGAAAATGGGGAGATCGTGAAGACGACGGCCCACCGCGGCTATTTGCCCGTCATGGAAAGGGAATTCGCCACCTTGTCAGAGATATCCAAGAAAATGGCGGGCAGCCGCTCCCTGCCGCAGTTGGGGAGGCATTTCGTCCTAAACGGCAGGCATTTCTTCACCGAGAAATACATCGCCGGAGAGAGCCTGCGCGCTGTGCTGCACCGACACGGGACCCGGGGGGGAGCTGCGCAGGCCTGCCGCATCCTGCACCAGCTCGATGAGTGGTACGTCTCGTACCTGGGCGCCTTCATCGCCCCCTCCAGACCCTTTTCCGCGTTGAGCGCACACCTGCTCCCGCTGTTTTCCTCCTGTTATCGCGGTGGCAGTCCGGAACTGGTCGATGCGGCGCGCCGGCACCTGGCTGAACTGGACCGCTCACTGGTCGGGGTGGTCCCGGTGGTGAGCCACAACGATCTTTGGCCGGGGAACTTTCTATGCACCAAAAACGGGCTGGTGGTGCTCGACTGGGAGCGCGCTACACCGGAGAGGGCCCCCTTCTTCGATTACTTCTGGATGATGGTTTCCGCGACGCTCGAATACCTGGCCGGCGCCAAAGGCGTCCGCTACTACTCGGACACGATGGACTCCTTCCTGAAAGCGGAGGACGAGGTGGCGCTCGAGGCACACCGCCTGCTCCGGCTCTTTCTCAAGCGCATGGGGGTGCCGGAGCGGCATTTTCAGACGTTGCTTTTCCTGTTCCTGATGGAAGGCTCGGTACAGGGTTACCAGGCCCTGGGGAGGCAGACCGACATGGACGCCCTGATCTTCAGCCAGCTGCTGAAGTTCACCGGCCGGGAAGCCGCCGACGCCACCGGTTACCTTGGCAGGGATGCAGACGAACCCGAGCAGGAGGATGAACTTGCATAGTAAAGAAGGGAAAAAAACGACCGGCGGCGAAGCCGGCCCTGTCCGCGTCGCCTTCACCGAAAGGCATGGCATGGCGAAGGAACTGGCAGAGTTCCCCCCATCGGATGTCAGCTACTCGTTCCTCAGCCCGTTGCCCAGGAAGAACCTCCTGGTGAGAAGCGGCATCAAGGGGTACCTGGGGCATTACGAGAGTGCAGAGCATGACCTGATAGAGGCGATACTGAGCCCGATCATCACCCGGAACAGGTGGATCTACTCCATCGCCAACTTCCAGGAGGCGACCACCTTCAACCTGCTCGGTTGCCCGCTCCCCCGCTCCGCGAGGGTGGCCTACCTGCGCTACCTCATGTCCAAGAAGAACTTCAAGAAGCTCATTTTCTGGAGCAAATCGGGAAGGGAAACTCTGCATAGCTACGGCGGGGTCGGCGAGGGGGTGATGCAGGAAAAGGTGGCCGTGGTCTACCCGGCGATCCGCGAGGTGCCAAACGAACTGATCCGCTTCGGTTCGCGGCAGGTAAACCTCCTTTTCAGCGGCGATTTCTTCAGAAAAGGCGGGGCCAACGTGGTCGACGCCTTCGAGAAAGCACAGCAGATCTATCCCGGCATCAGGTTGAGGCTTTGCTGCGACGAGCAGGACTTCTGCACCATGAATGAGGCGCTGCGCCAGGAGTACCTGGACAAGGTGAGGAGCAACGGCGCCATCACCTGCGGCCGGGTGCCGCGCGAGAAACTGATCGGGGAGATCCTCCCCGAGACGGACATCTACCTCCTGCCGACCTATACCGAGGCCTTCGGCTTCGCCATATTGGAGGCGATGGCGTACGGCATCCCGGTGATATCCACCAACTACTTTGCCATCCCCGAGATGGTCAGCCACGGCGCCACCGGCCTCCTCGTGGACACCAGGGGCTTCGATTGCGACAAGCTGTTCAGGGGGTACCTGGTGAACGACATCCCCGACGAGTTCAACCGGCACGTCACCGAAAACCTTTTTACCTATATCTGCCAGCTGATTGAATCTCCGGAGCTCCGGAACGAGTTCGGCAGGGAGGCGATGGCCGTCGCCAGGAGCAAATTCTCCTTTGCCACCAGGAACCGCGCCATGCAGCAAATCTACCGTGAGGCGCTAGGGTAAGGCGTCTGCCGTCACCCCGCCCACCTGTCTCACCAGTCAGGAGCAATATGCAGCTGCGCAAGATAATAGAAAACATCCTCTCCAACTGGGTCAACCTGTTGGTGACCGTCACCATAGCCTTCGTTGTGAGCCCGGTATTGGTCAAGAGCCTGGGCAAGGAACTGTACGGCGTATGGACCCTGGTGGTCTCGGTCACCGGCTATTTCACTGTGCTCGATTTCGGGGTCAACACCGCGATCGTGCGCTACATCTCCAGCAGCACCGCCCGCAATGACCACGACCGTGCGCGCGCCGTCTACTCCACCTCGATGACCATCTTCGGGATAACCTCCTCCGTGGTGCTCCTCTTCTCCCTGGTTTTCGGCTACTTCTTCCAGGACCTGTTCCAGCTCTATCACATTCCGAGGTCCTACCTGTACGCCGTTTTCCTGATCTCTGCGCTGGATCTGGCGGGGGGGCTGGTCTGCTCCGTTTTCCTCGGGACTCTGGCGGGG
Source organism: Citrifermentans bremense (assembly GCF_014218275.1). Classification (NCBI taxonomy): domain Bacteria; kingdom Pseudomonadati; phylum Thermodesulfobacteriota; class Desulfuromonadia; order Geobacterales; family Geobacteraceae; genus Citrifermentans; species Citrifermentans bremense. The sequence continues at coordinate 2,753,805 of NZ_AP023213.1, read as the reverse complement.
CTGCAGGAATTCAAGTTTATAAACGGCACCTCCATCTCCATCAACATCGTCAGGAGCGCGATCCTGGTGCTGATGCTTAAAAGCGGCTACGCGCTCCTTGCCCTCGCCTCGCTGCAACTGGCGGCGAGCGTGGTGAGGGCGCTCTGCCAGTACCTTCGTTTGCGCAGGAAACACGTTCACCTCCGCTTCGACCGGTCGGCGGTGAACCGCGACACGGTGAAGCTCATCTACAATTACAGCGTGTACAGCTTCGTGATCGCCGTTGCCCTGAAGCTTCTCTTTTACACCGACTCGGTGGTCATCGGAGCACTGATCGGCGTCTCCCAGGTGGCATTCTACGCCATACCCTCAACCTTGCTGGACTACCTCGAGAAGTTCGTCTGGGCCATGATCTCTGTACTGGTACCAATGATCAGCGCCAATGAGGCTACCGGGGCGGGTGGCGCAAACGAGAGGCTCTACGTCACCGGCACCCGCTACACGCTTCTCTTCAGCATGCCGGTGGTGATCTCGCTTTACTTCTATGGAGATGATTTCATCACGCTCTGGATGGGGCCCGAGTTCGGAGAACGGTCGCTTTGGGTGCTCAGGCTCTTGCTGATCGGTTTCGGCGTCTCCTTCTCGCAGATGATAGCTCACGGGATACTGAAGGGGATCAGCAGGCACAGGGTTTTAGCCTACATACTTGCCCTTGAGGCCCTGGCCAACCTGGGGATGAGCATGGCGCTCGCCAGGCCTTACGGCATCGAGGGGGTCGCCGTGGGGACTATGGTGCCGCTGGTGCTGGCTGCTGGGTGCGTTCTTTGCTACACCTGCAGCCTGCTTCGCATCGGCCTCTGGCGCTATGTTGCCAGGGCCTACGCCCCGGCGCTTGCCGGGACACTGGCAGCGCTGCTCTTCATCGCCTGGAACCCGTACCGGATAACGGGCTACTTCACGCTTTTGGCCACCTGCGCCGTGGTAGCCGCGGTGTTTCTGGCGGCCTCTTTCCCCGCGTCGCTGGAAAGAGAGCACAGGGATCTTTTGCTCAAGAAGCTTTTCGGCAGGGCGGCGGTCTCGGGCGGATGAGCCAAATCCACCAGTTTGTCACCTCTCTGGGCCTACACGACTAATCCGTCGTGATGAGCACAAGGAGGTGGTCACGAGTGACTTAAGAATAAGGTTTCTGTGCGACCTCACCAATGTTGTTCGGCAGGACTGCTCGCGTGCCACGCTGATACGAGCGAGTGTCGGGGATTCTGGTCGATCCGGAGATTCGTGACGCTGGCCTAGTCGCTGGATCAGCTTGTGACGAGGCCTGTTGCTCAGCTGTGGGAGCAGTTGCAAAAGAGAGCGTGACGATTCTGCTTTTAATCCTGCAACTACTGCAAAAAAATACATGGGTATAATGGCCGTCTGCGGTGATATTTTCGATCTATCGTTGAGACTGAGCCAGTGGAGGCTATTTTATGGCGCTTTTCAAATACATATATCTGGCCGGTCTCGCGTATAGGAATAAGAAAATCCTTAAATGCTACCGTTTCCTGAAAGAGAGCGAAAAATGGCAGTTAGATGATCTGCGGCAACTCCAGTTAGAGAGGCTGAAGCTGTTGCTATCCAACGCCTATGCAAACACGGACTTTTACAGAAAAAGGTTCGATGAATGCGGCTTTCACCCAAGTTACCTTTCTACTCTGGACGATTTAAAAAAGTTGCCTGTAACTGAGAAAGAAGATGTCCTCGCCAATGTGTCAGGAATACAGATTAACGTGCCGGCTGAAAAGATGTTCTTTTCGGAGACTTCAGGTAGCACGGGTCGGCCTCTTGTATTTTACAGAAATCAGGAGTGGGATGCTTGGCATAACGCTTCGGTCATGCGTGGATATTCATGGCATGGCGTTTTCCCATGGGAGAGAAACGGTTACCTGTGGGGGTATAATATCTCATTTGTTAAAAAGCTTAAAGTTAGTTTTCTGGATTTTCTCCAAAATAGATTCCGGCTTTTTTCTTATGAGAGCGATGGTTTAGACCGTTTCCTGAGTAAGCTTCAGAAGGCCTCCTACCTGAATGGGTACTCATCTATGATCTATGAGATTGCCAAGCGAGTTAACGCCAGGGGCATATCTTCCAAATTTCGGTTGAAGATGGTGAAGGGGACTTCGGAGAAAATCTACGACGTGTACAGGGAAGAGGTACAAAAGGCTTTCGGAAAACCGATCGTCAGTGAATATGGCTCCGCTGAGGGAGGAATCATCGCCTTTGAATGCACCCAAGGAAATATGCATATCAATATGGAAACGGTGATAGTTGAAGAAATTGATAATGAGATACTGGTTACGAATTTGGTGTCCACTTCCTTCCCCATCATAAGGTATAGGCTTGGTGATTACGTGAAACTTGGAGAAAGCGGGTGTAGCTGTGGTATGGCACATCCTATTATCAAGGAGGTGACCGGCAGGATTGGCGCGTTGATACATGGTAAGACCAACACCTACCCGAGTCTGACTCTATACTATGTCTTCAAAAATATGGCTTCAAGTCATAGCGTAGTGTTGAATTATCAAGCTGTGCAAAAAACTCGGGGCACTCTCGAGTTACTTATCGAAAGTGAGGTCGATGAGGATGGGCTGAAACTGATCAATAAGGAATTTAACAAGTACTTTAAAGCGGACCTTGATGTGAATATTAGGACTGGCGTTCCCAGATCGAACTTCAACAGCAAGAAGAAAGATTTTGTATCGGAGATTGATTGAAAGTGAACGATATGTCGGAGAGAAATGAAGTGAGTGATATTCCGAATGCTGGATACTTTCCATTCGTATCAGTGATTATCCCCACCTACAACTGTGAGGCTTACATCCGGTTGTGTATTGAGAGCGTTTTGGAGTCGGATTATCCGTCCGATCGGTTAGAGATTGTAGTGGTAGACAATATGTCGACTGACTCCAGTGCAACTGTGGCTGGGGGATACAATGTCAGGGTGATAAAATCGACGGCCCGGACCATCGCCAAAGTGAGAAATGATGGAGTGCAAGTCGCCAAAGGTGAAATTCTTGCTTTTGTCGACAGTGACTGCCAAATTCCTAAGAAGTGGATCAGTACAGCGGTCAAACTTCTCTCAAGACCGCAGGTGGGGATGGTTGGCGCCGGATACAGGGTGCCTCCGGATGCGGCCTGGGTCGAAAAAGCTTGGTTATATGAGGCCAAGAATCAGGAAAAGTCGGTGTCCTTTTTACCCTCTGGCAACATGATTGTCACCACAGGATTATTCAAGGATTTGAATGGCTTCGACGAGTCACTGGTCACCTGTGAGGATGCCGATCTATGTGAGAGAGCGGTGAAAAAGGGTGTTGTCTTGCTGAATTCGAGCGATTTGCAAAGCATTCACTTGCGAAACCCCAAAACGCTGCTCCAATTCTTCCTGAAAGAGAAATGGTACGGCTTCAATACGGCTATTTCAATAAAAAACGGGAAGTTCGACATGGTCTTTTTGTTCACGTTGATTTTTTTTGTGTTGCATTTTTTGCTGTTATTCCTGCCCAGCTCATTCTCAGTTGCAATTCTTGTATTGATATTCGTACTTATTAACATAGCAGTTTTTTACCGCCTCTCAATTTCCAAAAAATTCACGCAGTATCTATCCCTACTTGTGCTTTATTACGTATATTTTTGCGCCAGAGGAATTGGATCAGTTTCTTATTTAAAGTGTATTTTATGGGGTAACCATCATGAAGCTTAAAGATGACGGAACCAAGAACAGTTTTGAAAAAGCGTACGATTTTCTTGTCGCTTTTGTTGATCGTACTACGGACTTAACTGTCCTTTGCGTTCGTAGAATAATAAGATTTATTGCTTTACCGTATTGCTTTACCTATGAAATCAACTGGAAAAATTGTAGTAGGAACAAGCTGCATGTAGCTTGTGACTTCCTCTACATCTTTTTCAAACTTAAGTATTATCCTAATAATTATAGCTGTTGCAGGCTCTGGACGAAAAGCAAATCTCTCTGGCCTTATTATTATGGTTCAAATTACGATCCATATCAAAGGTGGAGGTTTCAACGGAATATCTACAAGAAGGAAAACATCGTCATCTTCGAAAACAAGATCATCTGTTACGAACTATGCAAGAATTCAGAATTTCCAATTCCGAGGCAGTACGGCGTCATCTACCCTCAGGAGGCGTACCGTGATCGGATACGGCTTTTTATGAAAGAGTCTGATGGAGGTAAGATCATCATCAAGGTCTATGATGGTATGGGGGGGAAGGGAATTGTAGTGGCTTACCGAGATGGTCATGAAGTTTTTGTAAAGAGGAAAAGTGTTGTTTGTACCCTTGACGAGTTTGAACTCAATCATCCTGCAATTGTCCAGGACTACGTAAGGCAACATCCATCTTTGGAAGCATACTCGCCTTCTTGCAACACAGTGCGGGTAGTGACTCTTCTCAAACGCGATTGCTCAGATGTGCTGATCATTGGGGCTTTTATCAGATTCGGAGTTGGTGCTTCTGATATCGATAACCTTTCATCAGGCGGGATTGCTGCTGGAGTAGATGTGGCAAGCGGAGGCGTGTTCGATACCGCTGTCGACTATGCTGGGAACGTGTACAGCCAACACCCTGTCTCAACTCTTTGTTTTAAAGGTCTTTCAATTCCATACTGGGAGCAGCTTGTTGTATTGTCAAAAAAGATACAATGGCAGTTCCCATTTCACAAACTGTTGGGGTTGGATATTTGCATAACGGATAGCGGTCCAGTACTCATAGAAATCAACTCAGAGCCTGACATGGTGGCCCTTGAGATGACATATGGGCCGATATTGTTAAGGGAGGAGGTTTACAATGAATTTAAATCCTATGATCTGCTTCTTAACGAGCCAAGTCGTAATCTCAAATTCTGTACGAATTAAGGTTTGGCGAGTTCCTGGAAATATGATCTTTCGTGCATTGCTGATGGTAGTTTTGGCTATTGGAGGTGGGGCTGTCACGCCAGACTCTTCACGAGCAGCTGTTCTCTTCAGTGAAAGCTTTAACTCACAAAGTCAGTGGGGACCGCTCCAATTCACCAATGGAGCAACAAATAGTTGTGTGAAGGGGGCGGCGAGTTGTGTTACGCCAGTTCCAGCCGGATTCAGCGATTATCGCATTGCCGCTACTGAGGTATGCAGTAATTTGGATGGATTCCACAACACACTCAACATAAATGGAACCCACCCCAGAGGCGGAAACGGGAAAAGCTTCGTGTTCTGGAGCGAGCCATGCTATTCCTCCGGGGGGAGTTGGGGATCTGATGGCCTTTTGGGTATTTCGTTCGCCGGACAGTCGCAGGTTTACATCAGATACTGGATTCTTTTTCCCTCTGACTGGAAGTGGAACACCGCTGCATCGCCGATGCAAAAGTTCATCCATGTTTCCCACTACGATCCCGGCAATCCTGCTTCTATTTGGGACTTTTTCAGCAGTACGCAGAATAAGCCGCGCTATGTGGGTGGATTTGCCAAGTACGGGGCCGGGACCTACAGGACACAGCTATATATGATGCCGTCTCCTCTGACGGCAGCGCGAGACAATTCAGGCTCTTCCACCACAAATGATTACCTCGGGGCAGCTCCCCTGGACTGGTACAATGCCGGGGCTCCAGGTGATGGGCAATGGCATTCGTTGGAATGGTACGTGAAGTTGAACAGCTCAGGCGGTGTCGCCGACGGTCGTGCGCGTTTTTGGTTCGACGGTGCCTTGGTGCATGACCAGGCAAATATTGCTTGGGTGCCGGCAGGGGATGACCCTGGTGCATGGTTGTGGAACCACGCCTGGATCGGCGGCAACAACTCCAACACCTATGTACCCGCCAAGGAGCAGTGGTACGCCGTCGACGACTTAGTGGTCAGTACCCATTACAGCGGGCCGCCTCCGCCTCCCACAACGCTCAGTGCGGAGGGGATCAGCACCTCGTCGATACGTCTCACCTGGCAAAGCGGCAGCAACGGGGCGAACTACCTGGTGGACGGTTACCGCATCTACTACGGGACCGACCCAGGGCACCTCGACAGCTCGATCACCGTCTTGGCCTCCCAAAGGGAGGCTGTGGTGAGTTCTCTTGCCACCGGCACCAGGTATTATTTCGCCGTTACCGCCTTCAAGCAGGAAGCAAACGACGCCAACGAGAACGAAAGCCGGCGCAGCGCTTCCGCCAACGCGGTCACCGTCGACTTGGTGCCCCCGGACATCACCATGCTCCCAGTCGCCTCTCCCACGCGGCTAGCCACTCAGACCCTCTCCGGGACGGTTGCGGATGCAGGGGGCATCGCTTCGGTGCTGGTCAAGGTCGGCGCTGCGGCGCCCGTCGCCGCGACGGTGACTGGCAACAGCTGGAGCTGCACCATTCGGAGTCTGACCGAAGGGGGAAACAGCATCGTGGTGACCGCAAAAGACCTTTCCGGCAACGAGAAATCGGCAAGCGGCACCGTCGTGCTCGATACCGTTCCTCCCGTGGTCACAGTTTCTGCCTTCACCACCCCGACCATACTCACCTCCCTACCCATCTCTGGAATCGCCTCCGATACCAATGGCTCTGGCGTTGCCTCCGTCATGGTGCAGGTCGGCAACGGGCAACAGACGGCCGCCGAACTTAACGGTCAGTCCTGGAGCTACCTTCTGAGCAACCTGCAGCCGGGAGTCGCCAACCAGGTTATCGTAACTGCGCGCGACGTCGCCGGAAACGAGACCAGGCAGGCCGCAGCGGCCATGGCATCGATAGGGGTCCTGAAAGTGGGGGATCTCTCCGGCGATGCCTCGGTGGGGGTGGAGGACGCCCAACTTGCCATGCAGATGGCGGTCGGGAAGACGAAACCGGATGCAACCCAGTTGCTTCGCGGCGATCTGGCCCCACTGGTGGGGGGGGTGCCGCAACCGGACGGGGTTATCGATACGGGTGACGTGTTGCTGATTCTGGGGATCGTCACTGGAATAACGAGGTTCTGACTATGAGTGTTTCGCGTATGAGATTTTTCTCGTCTGTCGCCTTGCTGTCCCTTATCTTTTTGCTGACCGGGTGCGGTGGGGGAGGGGGAGCCGAAGCGCCGCAGACTCCCGTTGCCGGCAGCAGCGTCATCATAGAGACGGCAGGTGCCGCCACCACCCTGTACGGGGTGGAATTTACCCTGCAACTTCCCCCCGGAGTCACCCTGGCCACGCCGGGGGGAGGAACTCTTGCTGCCGGAGCCATAGTCACCTCGGGAGGTGCCGCCGGAACCGATGCGGCTCTCAGCGCCTATTACGACACGGCCGCCTCGCCGCAGACGGTCAAGGTTTCGCTGGTCAAACCGTCTGGGTTCCCCGTAGGGCGCTTCCTGACCGTGACCCCCGTCCTGGCCCAGGGAACCACCCTGGTGCCAGCTGCTTTCACCATCACCGGGTTCAAGGCCTGGGATGACCTGACAACCTATCGGGTAGATCCGCTGATAACCTCTGTGGTCGCCGCGCCCTAGCCCTGCTGGGAGTTGAAATTTGTTCGCGGCGGGCCTGCCGCTGCTCCTTTCCCGCGACTTGGTGCAGGGTAAGGTCCTGGAAAACTGCAGAAAATGTAATTCAGGTCACATAACTATTGCCTTGAATAGGCGATACTCCCCCCAGACGTTACGGAAGAATGGCCAGACGTAAGGGGAGCCGGAACCTGTGGTCACCGAACCTGGCGCAGTTTAGTTCTTTACAGCAAAAAAGCCAAGCAGACGATAATACTAAACCATCCGCGAGGATGGGGCGGAAAGCCTATAGGGTCTCACCGAGACAGCCGGGTTGCCGAAATGTTTACCTTTTCGGCAACCCGGCTTTTTTTTCGTCCAATAATCTTCTGAGTTAGCTGGCTAAGGCTTCTTTTCCTGTCTGTTGAGGTGCTGATGATTGCTCAGCTGGAGCAGTTGATCTAGAGATAAGCTGGATTCCGGTGTTCTTTTCGCCCGACATACCTGGAGACGTGAAGGTTTAGACATAAGGCCGTTGCTTAACCATGTATGCAGATGAAATCCATAAATGTGATCATGGCTTATATTGGGGAAAACTAAGGATCGGTTTTATGTTTGCACTGGTGTCGCGATAACAACGGCATGGACTGGATGAAAAACTGGTTGAGGAGTTTGCGATGAGCAACAAAACCCGCGCTGGCTGAGTCTGTAGCACACTCAATTGAATAGATGAACGACAATACTAAACCATCCGCGAGGATGGGACGGAAAGCCCAAGGGTCTTACTGAGACAGCCGGGTCGCCGAAACAATTTTGATGGCATTGCCATTAAGAGACAGGCGACCCGGTTTTTTTGTGTCAAGTGAGACAAAGGAGAAAAAATGCAAAGAATTAAGGTAGTGATGGCAGCAGTAGCTCTAGGAGCACTTTTGTCTGCAAACGCTTCGTCTGCAGCGGTTTTGTTCAGTGACAATTTCGATGGACACGCAGACTGGAGTCCGCGTCAATCCACAACGGGTGCGACCACGACCTGCGTGCAGGGCGCTAGCTGCACAACGCCCGTCCCTGCAGGCTTTTATGATTATCGAGTTGCTGCTACCGTGTCATGCAGCAATCTTGATGGTTTGCACAACACCCTAAACATCAATGGGCAGCACCCCAGAGGGCAAGGGAAGAGCTTCATGATGTGGAACGAGCCCTGCTACAGCAGCAGCGGCAGCTGGGGTTCCGACGGCTTGCTGGGAACCGCTTTTGCCCCTCAGCAAGAAGTATATGTCAGAGCTTGGGCTCTCTTTCCGAAGGACTGGAAGTGGAATACTACCTCCTCCCCAATGCAGAAGTTTATTCACCTTTCTCACTACGATGCTACCAATAGCGCATCTGTTTGGGACTTTTTTAGCGGCATTCAAAATAAACCACGCTATGTAGGCGGTTATGCCAAATACGGGTCGGGAACCTACAGGACGCAGTTGTATATGATGCCGTCTCCCCTGACGGCAACACGTGACAATTCAGCCTCTACTACCACTAACGATTTCCTCGGGGCAGCTCCCTTGGATTGGTACAATGCCGGGGCTCCTGGCGATGGCGAATGGCACTCAATGGAATGGTATGTGAAACTGAATAGTGCTGGCGGCGTTGCTGACGGCAAAGCACGTTTCTGGCTGGACGGACGCTTAGTACATGATCAGTCCAATGTCGTGTGGGTGCCCGCAGGGGATAATCCGAGTTCGTATCAGTGGAATCACGTGTGGCTCGGAGGGAATAATGCTAATACCTATACTCCTGCTTCAGAGCAGTGGTACGCCCTTGACGACTTCGTGGTAAGCACCACCTACAGCGGCCCTCCGGCACAGCCGACGAGCGTGACCGCCGCCGCAGGCACTGCAAACGCCGTGAGCCTTCGCTGGAGCGCCGGCAGCAACGGGGTTGCCCACCCGGTTAACGGCTACCGCATCTACTACGGAAAAGACGCTGCCAACCTGAACATGAAAGTGGACGTTGGGAATGTGCTGCAGTACAACATCTCTTCCCTCGACCCCGCGACCAAGTACTACTTCGCCGTCTCCGCATACAACAAGGGTAGCTACGACAGCAACGACAACGAAGGGATGCTCTCGGTAACGGCAAGCGCGACCACCGTTTCGGGCACTACCACCACGACCACTGCAGATGCCGTCGCTCCGGTAGCTTCCATCTCTTCGCCGGCCACAGGCTCCACCGTGAGCGGCAACGTCACTATCAACGTCGCAGCCAGCGACAACGTCGCTGTCAGCAAGGTGGAGATGTACCTGAACGGCTCCATCTTCGGCGTGGTGGGCTCTGCACCCTACACCCTCACCTGGAATACGGCCAACAGCCCCAACGCCACCTACACTCTGACCGCGAAGGCCTATGACGCAGCCGGTAACGTCGGACAGGCGTCGAGCTCGGTGACCGTGAAAAACGCAGTCGCAGTCACCGACGCTACGGCCCCGGTGATCAGCTCCTTCTCCATGCCGGCTTCCGCCACTGCGCTGACCGTACCGGTCACCGCCTTTGCGGCGGCCGACGACGTCGGCGTCACCGGCTACCAGATCACCGAGAGCGGGACCGCTCCCGCGGCGGGCGCCACCACCTGGAAAACCAGCGCGCCGACCAGCTTCACTTTTGCAGCGACCGGTTCTCGCACCGCCTACGCCTGGAGCAAGGACGCCTCCGGCAAGGTATCGACAGCAAAAACTGCCCTGGTCAACATCACCACCGCCACCACCACCACCACGACTGGCGACACGACCGCCCCGGTGGTCTCCATCGCCAAGCCCGTGGCCGGTTCCACGGTCAGCGGGATAGCGACGATATCCGCCAACGCCACCGATAACGTCGGCGTGAAAAAAGTCGAGTACTACGTGAATGGGGTCCTGAGGATCACCTCCACAACCGCGCCCTGGACTATCACCTGGGGCACCACCAACTACCCCAACGGCCCCAACACCGTGATGGTGAAGGCCTATGATGCCGCCGGCAATGTCGGCCAATCCAGCGTCACTGTTAACGTCATGAATGACAAGACTGCCCCGACCATCAACGTGGCATCTCCGGTCAGCTACTACATGAACAGCGGCACGCTCTACCTGAAGGCATCGGCGGCAGATAACGTGGCAGTGACCAAACTGCAGGTATACGTGGACAACGTTCTCGTCCTTTCCACCAGCAGCTCTTCAATCAACACCAGCAAATACGTAACGATCGGGCGGCACGCGGTGACCTTCAAGGCGTACGACGCCGCCAACAACGTCACCGTGGTGAACAAGTCGGTTAACCGCTTGAAATAGCAAATATGTCTGGCAGCCAGCCGGAAAACAGCAGTAAAAAACAAGGGAGCTCATCGGGCTCCCTTGTTTTTTCCCAGTCTCTTTGCCAATAATGGGAAACTTTCTCTGCATTTTTACTGCCAAGGGATTGGGAGCCCTCATGTCGTGATTTCGCTGCTCAGCACTTTGACAGTTGTTCAGTAGCTCTAAATAAATTCTGTTCTTGTTTACATCAAGCAACATTGTGGGTGCGGACAAAGCAGAGGGCAAAAGAATCACAACTTGTGCCCTTTTGCCTATATCGATCAGCATTCGGAATTGACCCCCGCCGGTTGTCAATATCGCTCAAAGCAGCTAGTCGTCTGCTGTAGTTCTTGCCCCGATGATTTCGCAGCGATTCTCTCTATTCCAAACCAATCAAAGTATAGCCGCTCTGATCCGTTAACTGGATGCTGTTGAGATAGAGTGGAGGGGGGGATTTTTCATCATCTCAATACCTCGAACACGTTATGTCTGCTTTGTGCTCAGCCTTTGAACAACCTGTTCAATGGAGCACTTACAAGTTGTAAATGCAGGGAGCGCCTGAGAGGAGCTAAGGATTGAATGGATTGTGTGTTCACCTTTTACTCATCTAACGGTTATCCTTCTTCCTAGCTCAAACTGTAAAGTTCAATGATAACAATAGTTTGTGCAAGTATACTGGTTTGGCACTGGTGTTGCGATAACAAGGGCAATTGACTTGATGAAAAAAGTGGTTGAGGAGATTGCGATGCGCAACAAAATCCGAACTGGCTGAGTCTGTAGCACACTCAATTGAATAGATGAACGACAATACTAAACCATCCGCGAGGATGGGACGGAAAGCCCAAGGGTCTTACTGAGACAGCCGGGTCGCCGAAACAATTTTGATGGCATTGCCATTAAGAGACAGGCGACCCGGTTTTTTTGTGTCAAGTGAGACAAAGGAGAAAAAAATGCAAGGAATTAAGGTAATGCTGGCCGCAGTAGCTCTAGGAGCACTTTTGTCTGCAAACGCTTCGTCTGCAGCGGTTTTGTTCAGTGACAATTTCGATGGACACGCAGACTGGAGTCCGCGTCAATCCACGACGGGTGCGACCACGACCTGCGTGCAGGGAGCTGACTGCACAACGCCCGTCCCCACAGGCTTTTATGATTATCGAGTTGCTGCTACCGTGGCATGCAGCAATCTTGATGGCTTGCACAATACGCTCAACATCAATGGTGATTATCCTCGCGGTGGCAGCGGCAAAAGCTTTCGTTTCTGGAACGAGCCCTGCTACAGCAGCAGCGGCAGCTGGGGTTCCGACGGCTTGCTGGGAATCGCTTTTGCCCCTCAGCAAGAAGTATATGTCAGAGCTTGGGCCCTCTTCCCGAAGGACTGGAAGTGGAATACTACCTCCTCCCCAATGCAGAAGTTTATTCACCTTTCTCACTACGATGCTACTAATACTGCATCTGTTTGGGACTTTTTTAGCGGCACTCAAAACAAACCACGCTACGTAGGCGGTTATGCCAAATACGGATCGGGAACCTACAGGACGCAGTTGTATATGATGCCGTCTCCCCTGACGGCAACACGTGACAATTCAGCCTCTACTACGACGAACGATTACCTCGGGGCATCTCCCTTGGACTGGTACAATACCGGGGCTCCTGGCGATGGCGAATGGCATTCAATGGAATGGTATGTGAAACTGAATAGTGCTGGCGGCATTGCTGACGGCAAAGCACGTTTCTGGTTGGACGGACGTTTAGTACATGATCAGTCCAATGTTGTGTGGGTACCCGCAGGGGATAACCCGAGTTCATGGCAGTGGAATCACGTGTGGCTCGGAGGGAATAACGCTAATACTTATACCCCAGCTACAGAGCAGTGGTACGCAGTTGATGACTTAGTTGTCAGCACTACCTACAGTGGCCCGCCTGCCAATCCGGTCAACGTAACTGCTCAGGTCAATAGCGAAAATACTGCGCGGATTAGTTGGGCTGCAGGTGTTAACGGTGCGGATTACCAAGTGGACGGTTATAGGATTTACTATGGAACTGACGCCGCGAATCTGAACGAGTCAATAACCACCGATAATGTTAGGGTCGCAGATATCCCTGCTCTAAAATCCGGGCAGACCTACTACTTTGCTGTGACAGCGTGGAATAAGCTCGGTCAAGATAGCAACGAAAGCGAGAGCAAAAAATCCAATATTGCCTCAGTTTTGATTCCGACTGTACAAGCCGTCGTGGACACTACCCCCCCGGTGGCTTCCATTTCTTCACCCACAAGTGGTTCAAGCGTTAACGGTACCGTCACTGTAAATATAGGTGCCTCTGACAATTTGGCAGTCTCAAAAATCGAGCTTTATATTGACGGCGCGACCTACGGCATCATTGGCTCGGCTCCTTACGCTCTGACCTGGAACACAAAGGGCAGCGCGAATGGCTCTCACAGCCTTTTGGCTAGAGCCTACGACGCCGCAGGGAATGTCGGCCAGTCGGCCAATGTGACAGTCAATGTTTCCAACGATACCACAGCACCGTCGGTAGCTATTACCTCCCCGATATCCGGCTCTACTGCGAGCGGCACGGTGTCGGTATCAGCAAATGCAAGCGACAACGTGGCGGTCAGCAAGGTTGAATTCTATGTGAACGGAACCCTCAAGGCTACTTCCACGGGCGCGCCCTACAGTTACAACTGGAATACACTGACTCTCGCAAGTGGTTCATATACCCTCTCCGCGAAAGCTTATGACGCATCAGGCAATGTTGGTCAGTCCAGCGTCACGGTCATCGTCGCCAACGATACGATCGCCCCGTCGGTCTCCATCGCCTCTCCGGTGGCCGGTTCCACTATCGGCGGCACGGTACCGGTATCGGCAAGTGCCAGCGACAACGTGGCGGTAGAAAAAGTGGAGCTCTACCTGAACGGCGCCCTTGTAGCGACCTCCACCGCGGCTCCATATGGCTTCAACTGGAACACCACGAATGCAGCAAACGGCTCCTACACGCTCAGCGTTAAGGCTTACGACGCAGCAGGCAACGTCGGACAGTCGAGCGTCACGGTCAATGTCGCCAACGACGCGATCGCCCCTGTAGTCTCCATCGCCTCTCCGGTCGCAGGCTCAACCATCGGCGGCACGGTAACGGTATCGGCAAGCGCAAGCGACAACCTGGCGGTACAAAAAGTTGAGCTTTACCTGAACGGCGCCCTGGCGGCGACCTCGACCGCGGTCCCCTACAGCTTCAGCTGGAACACCGCGAACGCAGCCAACGGCTCCTACACGGTCAGCGCCAAGGCTTACGACGCAGCCGGCAACATCGGCCAGGCCTCAGCCACGGTCACCGTATTCAACGACACCGCCGCACCGTCGGTGGCCATCGCCTCCCCTGTGGTGGGCGCCACGCTGCAAGGTACCGTCAGCCTGAACGCCAGCGCCAGCGACAACGTAGCGGTGACCAAGGTCGAGTTCTACCTGGACGGCGTCCTGCAGGCCAGCTCCGCCACGGCCCCTTATGCCTACAACTGGAACACCTTGACCGCAGCCAACGGGACCCACATCGTGAGCGCCAAAGCCTACGACCAGGCTGGTAACGTCGGTCAGTCCGCCAGCGTAAGCGTCAACGTCCTGAACGACACCGTAGCCCCGGTGATCAGCGTCAGCGCCCCGACCAAGGACTACGTGACCTCCAGCAAGCTCACCATCTCCGCCTCGGCGAAGGACAACGTCGCAGTCGTCAAGATGGAGGCTTACGTGGACAACGCACTGGTTCTTTCCACCAGCAACTCCTCCTTCAGCGTCAACACCGGCGTCGCGAAGGGGGTCCACACCGTAACCATCAAGGCCTACGACGCCTCCAACAACGTCGCGGTCTTCACCAAGACGGTCAACCGGTTCTTCTAATTCCGCTTCACCGGAACGATAACCGAGGGGGTAGCTCACGGCTCCCCCTAGCAAAGAATCCCCGCGGCCTGCGGGGATTCTTTTTTTTCTCTCGCAAGCTTGTCCCAGTCCGCTGCCGTCATGAAGACACGAAAAAACCCCGGTTCCGAGAAACCGGGGTCTGTTAAGAAGCAAAGGCAAAGATCAGGTAGGTGTGTGCCCTAGGCTTTACGGCGCCGGAAGCAGATGGCGGCCAATCCTGCGCCAAGAAGCAAGACGGTTGAAGGTTCCGGTACGGGGTCGACCCTGACGTTATCGAGTGCCGCCCCCCAGGCCTCGTTGGGGTTCAACTCGTTGGTGATGTCGCCGAAGAAGAGCTCGGCGCTGTCGCTGGTCGCCACGAAGTCGAACCACTGCGTCACCCATCCCATGTTCTGGCGGGTGTTCCCTGCCTGCTCGAAGGTGAAGTCATGGGTGGTGAAAATATCCCCTGTCGAGATGCTGACCAGGGATTTGTTGTAGGGCCTGTCCGGGTTTCCGGCCATGTCGAACTGCACGCGGTAGGTCTGCCCCACCACCGTGTCGAAAGCGGTCCCCACGATCAAGCCGTGCTGGTAGTTGCCGGCGAGATCGATGCTCTTGGTCCCGTCGCTTGCCTGCCAATAGGTGTTGATCCAGTCGATCGAGCCATCGACCACAGTCCAGCCGTCGATGATGCTGGAACCAGGGCCAACCGTGACATATGGCGTCGTACCGGGATAAAGACCGTCCTCGAAGCTGCCGTTAGTGATCAAGTTCGCGTGGGCTGTGCCGACACTTGCCAAAAGCACGAAAGACACGGCTGCTGACTTGACTGCCTTCCTCAAAGTTTTCATAGCAGGCTCTCCTTTTTCTAGGATGGTAAGAACTCATCAATCTAGCAGTAATGGTGCCATTACTTTAAGTAGTTGTTTTTGCGTGCCTGGCTCTCGGGGTGCTGCTCTGTCTGTAAACTTTACCGACAGCTATGCACCGTTACTACTGGCAGCGCGATGCCTTTTTCCATTTCAAAAACCTGCACTTGCCCTATGAATAGAGATTTCTAGCATGATGTAAAAAATATCGACAATAATGCCGTGCCGGATAAGCTCTGGAAGCGGAGCCTGCCCTTGCGCCTTTTGTGGCACTGTGGGGATAAATCGCCTGCGCGAGCCAGCGGCAAGGGAGGAAACATATGGGTGTTTCTGGCGTTAGTGCGAGCGGTGCCGGCGAGACCATCATTCCCGGTTGTAGTTCACCCCGCCTGTTGGGTGCCACAAGAAACGGATCGCGCAAGTTGCGGTATCTCCGTGAGAAAGTATCATTCCCCCACATTAATTACTCCCTTGACAAACAAGTTTGATCTGGTGTACCAGTTAGGTTCTCCTTATGACCGTTTTTTAAACTACACCTGAATCGCAGGTTCCGATTGTCAGGCCATAGAGACTGCGGTGAAGGATTACGTTTCAGTGGTTTCTTTTTATCGTGGTTCTACTACTTTTCCCTTAGTAGATTCCAGAGCCATACTGCGCAGGCCTTAAGCTGTCCCTCCTTTGGCACCCGTTGTTAGCGTTAAGTCAACCTGGGTACAACTTTTCGTAATAAACTGAAAGGTGGCTTTATGATATTCGACTGTATAGAAAACGGGCAGTACAACATAGGGCACATCTGCAGCACGCTGCAGTGCTCCAGGGGATTGGCCGGCAAGACGGCGATGCGCTGGATCGACACCGCCGGGAACAGCCGGGACTACAGCTTCGCCGACCTGGACCGCGAAAGCAACAAGTTCGCCAATGTCCTCAAGAGGCTGGGGATCCAGCAAGGGGACGTCTTCTTCACCTTCCTCCCAAAGGCGCCGGAGCAGTTCTTCGCCTTCCTGGGGACCCTCAAGACCCAGGCAATCTGCGGGACCCTTTTCTCCAACTTCGGCGACGAGGCACTCATGGACCGCCTGGGGGATTCCCGGGCCAAGGGAGTGGTCACCAAGAAGAGCCTCTACAAGAAGATTGCCAGGGTTAGGCCGAGGCTTCCGGAGTTGCGCTTCGTGATACTGGTGGACGATGAGCCGTCTGCGGACGGGGTCTTTTCGTGGAATACGCTGATGGCACAGGCCCCGGATGAGTTCCTGTCTCCGCACACGCCTGCGGACGCCCCGTCCGTGCTGCACTACACCTCAGGCTCCACAGGAAAACCCAAGGGGGTGCTGCACCGGCACGGGAGCATCCTGAGCCAGACCATGACCGCCAGGGAAGTGCTGGGGCTCAAGCCTGAAGACACCTTCTGGTGCACGGCGGACCAGGGGTGGGTCACCGGCACCTCCTACGGCATCATCGGCCCCTGGAGCCTTGGCGTGACGCAACTCCACTACGGCGGCGCCTACGACGCCCAGAAATGGATGGAGCTTTTAGGCGAGGAGAAAATCACCGTCTGGTATTCGGCTCCCACGGCCTTGAGGATGCTGATGCGCGAGGACGAGCAGATCTTCAAAAGCGCCAACCTCTCAGCCCTGCGCCACATCTTCAGCGTCGGAGAACCTCTCAATCCGGAGGTGATCCACTGGGCCCGCCGCCTTCTGAACCGTGACATCTACGATACCTGGTTCCAGACCGAGACCGGCGCCATCATGATCAGCAACTGCCCCGGGGTAGAGGTCCGTCCTGGCTCCATGGGCAAACCGGTGCCCGGGATAGAGCCGGTGATCCTTTCCGACGATGGGGCCGAACTGCCGCCCGGAAAGCAGGGGAATCTCTGCCTCAAGCCCGGCTGGCCCTCAATGTTCGTGACCTACCTGAACAACGAGACGGTGTACCGGCAGAAGTTCAGGCACGGCTATTACCACACCGGCGACACTGCCAGGCGCGACGAGGACGGTCACTTCTGGTTCATGGGGAGAAGCGACGACGTAATCAACACCGCTGGGCACTTGGTAAGCCCCTTTGAGGTGGAGAGTGCGCTACTTGAGGTCGAGGAGGTGGCCGAGTCCGGGGTTATTGGGGCACCAGACGAGCTCCTCTTCGAAAAGGTGGTCGCCTACGTGCAACTGCACGAACGCTACAAACCGACGAGAGACCTGGAACTGAAGATCCGGCTGCACGTGTCGAACCGGGCCTCGAGCGTGGCCACGCCGCAGGAGATCGTCTTCTGCGACTCCATTCCCAAGAACAAGAGCGGCAAGATCATGCGCAGGGTCCTCAAGGCCCTCTACCTCGGGGATGACCCCGGAGACACTTCAACTTTGGAGATTTGAAATGACGACGATGGAGACGCTTAACGGGATTTTTCAGATGGTTTTTGATGACGACGACATCAGGATCGAGAGGAAAATGACTGCCAATGATATCGAGGGGTGGGATTCGCTGTCGCACGTGAACCTGATTACTGCGGTCGAGTCCAAGTTCAAGATCCGCTTCACCCAGAAGGAGCTTTTGACCTTGAAGAACGTAGGGGATCTGCTAGACCATATCGAGCGGAAGATTGCCTGATGGCGAGAGCCAATGGTGCACAGGTAGGATTTCCTCGATTGGTCATCCTGATGTCGAAGGCCGTCTTCTTCCTGATTCTCTTGACGTTTACCCTGGAGGTCTGTGCACGACTCGACGATTGGTTGCGGTATGACGCACCCCTTTTGCAGAAGTATTCCAGCGAGCGTCTGAGGGGACGGGATACAAGTGGCAAGTTCTCTTATAACCTTCCTCATGCCAGATTCGAGAAATGGCAGCACAACAGCCTCGGTTTCCGCAGTTCTGAACTCGAGGTGGAGAAGAGGCAGGGGATTACCCGCATAGTCTGCGTCGGTTCCTCGGAATCATACGGGCTCTATGAGAGCGCAGGGAAGGAGTGGCCCGCCCAGTTGCAGGCGCTGGTTCCTCCCTCGCGCTACCAGGTTGTCAACGCATCGGTGGTCGGCCTAAGCTTAACTTCCTTTCGCTCCTATCTGCAAAAACACGTCTTCCCGCTGCACCCGGACATCGTCGTCCTGGTGGTGAACCCTATCTTCTATGTCACCGGCCAGAGCAGGGCCGAGCTCAGTAAAAGCACTCCGGTGCAGGCTGCGGCAACGGCGCCGCGGGCGCCGTCAGTGAAGGAGAGGGCGCTCACCCAGCTGCGGATACTCCCAAAGCTGAAGCAGGTGGTCAAGCAGGCTGTCAGCACTGCATGGCCGGAAGCGTTCAAGGGGTACCAACTCAAAAGCACCCTGAAACAGGTGCAGGAACTGGAGCGTTCCCTTTCGGGAAGAAAACCGATGGAGGCGGTCCCGCCGGCGTACCTCAAGAGTTTCGAGGAGGAGCTCACCCGGACGGTCGAGTTGATACGATCGCATCAGGCGCGGGTAATACTCACCTCCTACCCGGCGCTCATCAGCCCTGACAACCTTTCCCTTTATCCAGAGATCTTTCTGGACAACAGGCGGTTTTGCATCGAGCTGTCCCAGGCCGGGCTGCTCGACACCTTTACCAGCTTCAATGCGGCCACCGAACGTATTTCGCGCGAACTCGGGGTCACCTTTGTCGACACGCATCTTGCCTTGCCGAAGTCGACGGAATTCTTCGGGGATAACGTCCACTACACCGACAAGGGAGCCAGGATCTTTGCCGAGCAGGTCCTGAGGGGGGTAGACCCCTCCATGCTTTACCCTGGACGCGACGCTGCGCGGCTGCCGGAGTCCCGATGAGCTTTGCCTCCCTCCCGTTCATACTGTTTTGCGCGGCCTGTGTCGCCGTTTTCTGCGTCACGCCCGCGAAGTGGCGCTGGCTCTTCCTGTTGGCCACAAGTTACAGCTTCTACGCCACCTTCAAGGTTCCATACCTACTGCTGGTCCTTTTGATGGTGACGCTCATCTGCTACGGCTGCGGGTTGCTGCTGCAGCAAACTGCAGACCCGAAGCGCAGGCTCCTCTTGCTCTGGGGGGGGATCGCCGGGAACCTTTCCCTGCTCCTCTGGATGAGGTACCTTCCCTTTGTCAGTGACAACCTCAACGGGGCGCTCGGGCTCTTCTCCCTCGATTGGCGTTTGCCGTCGGCGCCACAGCTTGTCGCCCTCGGGGTCTCCTACTACGTCTTCCAGGGGATCTCATACCTGGTCGACGTTTATCTGGAAGTCATCGAGCCGGAGCGGCACTTGGGTTACTACGCCCTGTCGCTTTGTTTTTTCCCGAAGCTTGTGCAGGGGCCGATCGAGCGAAGCGGCAACCTCCTTTGGCAACTGCACGAGTTGGGGAGGCCTTCTCTTGAGATGTTGCGATCCGGAGTGAACCTCTTCATCTGGGGCGCGCTCAAGAAGGTGGTGGTGGCCGATCGTCTGGCTGCCTACGTCGACCCGGTCTACGGCAACGTGCACGGCTATCACGGCCTCGCGCTGCTGTTCGCGACCTATCTCTTCGCCCTGCAGATCTACTTCGATTTCTCCGGATACACGGACATGGCGCTCGGGGTAGGGCGGCTTTTCGGTGTACGTCTCACCCAGAATTTCAATGCCCCATACCTGGCAACTTCCACCGCCGATTTCTGGAGGCGCTGGCACATTTCGTTTTCCAGCTGGATCCTGGATTACATTTTCAAGCCGCTGCAGTTTTCCCTGCGGGACTGGCCGCGCTGGGGCGTGCCGGTTGCGCTCCTGACAACCTTCCTAATCTCCGGGCTCTGGCACGGCCCCAGTTGGTGCTTCATCACCTGGGGCGGCATCCACGGTGTGTACCTGGCCGCCGGGGTTCTTTCAAAAAAAAGAAGAGGCGCTTGGAGCAAACGGTTCGGGATTGGAAAGAGCCCGTGGCTTACCTGGTGGCAACGGCTGGTGACCTTCAACATGGTCTGTTTCTCCTGGGTCTTCTTTCGCGCCACCACCATTGACGACGCCCTATATGTTGCCTATAGCGCAGTGGCAGATCTACCGCAAAGCCTTAGACCCGTGTTGCTTCCTCATCAGCTGCAACAGCTGTCTCTGGGGAAGCCAGCCGGGGAACTTCTCTTCACCCTGGTATTGACGGCTGTCGTCGGTTTCCTTGGCTACTGGGACCTGGAACGAAGGAAAAAGGATCCGGAAGCGGAGGAGCTTGGTTTTCTGCAGAGTCTTCCCTTGTGGGGGCAGGGGGGGGCGTACGGGGTCATCTTATATCTGATCACCATCTGCGGGGTCTCCGCCAAGGGGTTCATCTACCAGCAGTTTTAAAGCCTCAGCTCAGGCGCCCGCCCGGGGGGGCGCACCGCGCAGGTAGAAGGCCGGCGCGAGCCAACCGGCGAGCGCCAGGAGCGCCTGGGTCAGGTCGGGGGTGCGGCCCGGGATCTCTAGCTGCAGCCACTCCAGCGCTAACACGAAGGCAAAGACAGCTGCTGCTCCCGGCCAGGCTCCCCCCCGCGTTTCTCCCCCGACCGACGCGATTAAAATCCACAGGGCGGCGAAAGGCCACACCCCTTCCAGAATGCTCCCGAAACCGGTCAACTCGTGGGCCAGCTGCCCCTGAAAAGGTACCCAGCCAAACCCTCCCGCCAAGCCCCCCGCTCCAGGTTTCAGCTCGTAGAGCGCGAAGCCCGTGACAAGCAGCAGACACCCGATTAAACGTCTCGACTTCTCCCCTAAAAGCCCCGCCACGGCCAGAAGCGGAACAGCCGCAAAAAGCCCCGCCAGCGCCTCAAGGGAAAGCTGGCGGCCCAGGATGAAGATCTTGCCGCAGAGAACCAGCGCGGCGAAAAGGGAGAAAAGGGGGAGGGCAAGGGCGCGCCGCCTTAAGGTCTCCTGCGCCAGCACGCCTAGCGCGGCGAGATAGCAGAAGTAGGTGGCACCCTGCATCAGGTCCAGGCGCGACAGGTCGTTGGCCGTGTACCAAAGTGGCTTGAGCCCGTTCTTGATCCCTCCCCAGTCCAGCGAAGGGACGAATGGGGCCCACTGGGAGCAAAGCCAGAGAAGGAGCACGGCAAGGCCGAGATCCCCCTCTCTCCCGGGGGCGAGGAAACTTGCCCGCCAGCGAGAAAGCGCTCCTTGCGGCATGGCGGCGCGCTGCCAGATAAGGGCGAGGAGCGCGCCGGCGCAGGCCCCCAAGGTATTGGCGCCGAGGTCTACGGTGGAAGGGGTGCGGCCGGGAAGGGCAGTCTGGGTGAGCTCCATGGCGAAGCTGAGCGCGCTCCCGGTGACGAGCGCGCAGGCAAGCGCAATGACTGCGGGCCGTTTATCGACGCGGAACAGGCGGAAGAGCAGGTACCCCAGGGGGACGTAGGCGATGACGTTGACCAGGAGGTCGCTTTTCGAGACGTGGCCTGGAAGCTTGAGCGTGCACCAGGCGAAGAATCCGGAGCCGGGGAGACGCCAGCCGCTTAAGGGGAACAGGGAGGCGTAGGCGATCAAAAGGACGCAGATGAGAGTCGCAAGCAGCGCTTTCCGGTTCAAGTGCCCCCCCTTTTGGTCGTAGCGCTCCCCTAGTGCCTGGCGCGCTGCTGGTGGAAGGGGTGGTTCAGGAGGATGGCCTTGTTCTGGAGCACCGAGATCATGCCGGACTTCTCAAGGCTCCTCAGCACCCGGCTCATGGTCTCGCGCGTCACAGAGGCGTAGCTGGCCATCTGCTGGTGTGTCATCTTCACGTCGATGATGATGCCGCGGTCGTCCCGCACGCCGTAGAGCTCCCCCAGGCGGTCAAGGAGCGAGATGACGCGGTCCTGCGCGTTTTCTGCGTTGAAGGAGAGTATCCTGATCATCTCCCAGGAGTCCCTGAGCCTGCCGCAGAGCAGTTCGATCACCTTGCGGCGGATACCTTCGTTGCTCATCAGGTGCTGCTCGAAGTCGTCCTTGTGCAGGAGGCCTATCACAGACTCCTCGTGGGCGATGATGGTGGCGGGGGAGGTCTTGCCGTCCAGAAGCGACATCTCCCCGAAGAAGTCGTTCTTCTTGTGGATGGTGATGATCTGCTCCTTGCCGTCCTCGTTCATCTTGACCACGCGCACCTTCCCGGAATAGATCAGGTACATGTAGTTGCTGGTGTCCTCCTCGTATAGGACTATCTGTTCTTTCTCGTAGTTCTGCTTACGGAAAAGCCTTTCCACCTTTTCGATTTCGTCGGCCTTCAGGGTGGAGAAAAACGGGATGCTGCTGATGATGTGCGCCTCTGCTTTTTGTTTTTGCCCTGCTTGATGAGTCATCCGGGGCCTCCTCGTTTACATAAGATCTTTGTGCCGGCTTAGCAGAGTGAACCCGGATTTGCAACGGCACTTCATTGGCATGGATGGCGGTCACTTCCACACTTTGGCGGTCAGCGCTGCTGGGTTGCTGGCACTTTCCGGAGCGGCACTGACTGTTCCTGAAATTGCTCAGTGTGTAACGCCAGAATCCGGTTTAACATAATGAATTAATGCTTGTCAATTTGTCTGTCGCACTGTAAAGTGTAGCATCCCAAATCGACGCTGGCATTCGCCCACCTGCTGCGGATTCGAGGTTTTCTCCAATGACAGTCGCCGAGTCTTTGAAACACCACAGGATGCAGTTTCTTCTGGCGCTTATGATACTGACCGGCGTCTACTGGAGCATCCTGCCGGATATGGTGCAGCAGTGGTACGAGGACGCGAACTATTCCCACGGATTCGTCGTCCCCCTCATCGCCGGGTACTTCGCTTACGAAAGGCGCAAGGAGCTGGCAGAGGTGCTGGCCGAACCCTGGTGGCCGGGGCTTTTGCTGGTCGTAGCCGGGCTTTTGCAACTGGTGGTGGGTTGGCTTGGGAGCGAATTTTTCACCATGCGCAGTTCCATCGTGGTCACCCTTTGCGGGATGACCCTTTTTTTATTGGGGAAGAGGCTTTTCCGGCTTATGCTCTTGCCGCTTGCCTACCTCCTTTTCATGGTGCCGCTCCCCTACATCATCTACGACATGATCGCCTTTCCCCTGAAGCTCTTCGTTACGCGGGTCTCGATAGCGTCGCTGAAGCTCATGGGGGTGGTGGTGCTCAGGGAGGGGAACATCATCATGCTCCCCTTCACCACGCTCGAGGTCGCCGACGCCTGCAGCGGCATCAGGTCTCTCATCTCGCTGCTGGCGCTTTCCGTCGCCTACGCCTTCTTCCTGGAGATGGGGGCGCTGCGCCGGGGCCTTTTGATCCTCTCGGCGATTCCCATCGCCATCTCGGCCAACGCGCTGAGGGTCATCGGAACCGGGCTCCTCGCCCAGTACTGGGGCGCCAAGGCAGCGGAGGGCTTCTTCCACGAGTTCGCCGGGCTCGCCGTCTTCGTGGTCGCCATAGCCCTCATGATCAGGCTCGGTTCCCTGCTCTCCAAGGGTGAAGGGGGTGCGGAATGAAGGGACATTTCCTGGCGCTCTACCTGCTCCTTTTCGCGGCCGGGCTCTACCTCAACCTGCACAGCGACCTGAGCGTCCCGATGAACCGGCCGTTGCAGCAGTTCCCGACCACCGTGAACAGCTGGCGCATGACCGAGGAGGGGCGGCTTTCCGGCGACGTCCAGAACGTGCTCAAGGCGAGCGACGTCCTGATCCGCCAGTACCAGGGGGCGCAGGGTGAGAAGGTGCAGCTCTACATCGGCTACCACGGCGGCGGCAAGGGGGGAGGGGAGATCCACTCTCCCAAGCACTGCCTTCCCGGCAGCGGCTGGCTGGAGCACTCCAGTAACCGTTACACCATAAAGGCAGGCAAAGACGAGTTGAACCTGGTCCAGGCGGTGTATCAAAAGGGTGAAAGCAGCGAGCTCTTCCTCTACTGGTACCAGGTGCGCGGCAAGAGCCTCTCCGAGGAGTTCTCGCTCAAAGGGGAGCAGATCCTGAACTCCGTGTTGCACCGGCGCCGCGACGCCTCCTTCATCAGGGTCTCGATGCCGTTCCAGGGTGATGAGCGGCAGGCGCTGGCCGTGGGAGAGCGTTTCATCAAGGAGTTCCTGCCCGCGATAAGGAGTTTCCTCCCCAGCTGAGGCGCCCTTTTTGACGGCGCCGGGGCTTCCGTGGCGACCGCAGTGCACCCGGCAGCATGACGGATTGAATTTCAGGCGGCACCTCTTGCCGCGTTTCAGGAGGAAGTTTTGACGGTAGAGCGTATTGTCTCAGTGGTAGGGCTTGGGTACGTGGGGCTGCCGGTGGCGGTTGCTTTCGGCAAGGTGCGCCGCACCATAGGCTTCGACATCAACCGCACCAGGATCAAGGAGCTGCGCGAGGGGCACGACCGAACCGCGGAAGTCGCGGTGGGGGACCTGGCGCAGGCGGACATCCTCTTCACCGACCGGATCGAAGACCTGAGGCAGGCGAATTTCCACATCGTCGCGGTCCCCACCCCGATCGACGAGGCGAACCAGCCGGACCTAAGCCTCGTCTGCCTTGCCAGCGAAACCGTGGGGAAGGCGCTCAAGCCTGGAGACATCGTGGTCTACGAGTCGACCGTCTACCCGGGGGTCACCGAGGACGAGTGCATCCCCGTCCTGGAGCGGGTCTCCGGACTCAAGGGGGGGATCGACTTCAAGGTGGGCTACAGCCCGGAGCGGATCAACCCGGGCGACAAGGAGCACACCTTCACCAAGATCAAGAAGGTGGTCTCCGGCCAGGACCGGGAGACCCTGGAGGTGGTGGCGGAGGTCTATAGCTCGGTGGTGACGGCGGGGGTGTTCCGCGCCTCCTCCATCAAGGTGGCCGAGGCCGCCAAGGTGATCGAGAACACCCAGCGCGACCTGAACATCGCCCTCATGAACGAACTTGCGCTCATCTTCGACCGCCTGGAGATCGACACCGCCGAGGTGCTGGCGGCGGCGGGGAGCAAGTGGAACTTCCTCAGGTTCTCGCCAGGTCTCGTCGGCGGGCACTGCATCGGCGTCGACCCCTACTACCTGACCCACAAGGCCGAGAAGCTGGGCTACATCCCGCAGGTGATCCTCGCCGGTCGGCGCATCAACGACGGCATGGGGAAATTCGTGGCGCAGCGCGCCGTGAAGGAGATCATCAGGGCCGGTCATCCGGTGCTGGATGCCGTGGTCACGGTGCTCGGGATCACCTTCAAGGAAAACTGCCCCGACATCCGGAACTCCAAGGTCATCGACATCATCAAGGAGCTGAAGGATTACGGGATGCAGGTCCAGGTCTGCGACCCTCTGGCCGATCCGGAAGAAACGCTCCACGAGTACGGGGTCGAGCTTACCCCCCGGTCGCAGCTGAAGCCCGCGGTGGCCGTTGTAGCGGCCGTGGCGCATGCGGAATTCGCCTCGCTCACCGGGGCCGAACTCTTGGCGCTCATGGGGCCCAACCCGGTGCTGGTCGACGTGAAAAGCATGTTCGACCGCGAGCGGTTGAACGGCTCCGGCATCAAGGTCTGGTCCTTGTAACGGGCAAGCCCCAGGGGTGAAAATGGCGCTCTCGCTGTTAGCGGTCATCTTGCTTTTGTTTGCCATGCTGAGGATAGTCCGCCTCGAACGCAAGAGCGCCTGCCGCACTTTTTTAGCCCTCCCTTTCTGCGCCGCCGCGCTCCTGGAGTTCTTCGACCTGGCGGCTTTGCGCGGGTTGTTTCCCTACGTCGCCTGGAAGAGGCTGTCGCTTGGAGTCGAGGCGCTGTTCCCGGCGCTTTGGCTGCTGGTTAGCCTCACCTACGCGCGGGACCTGGCCGAGCGCGGCCTTTCACGCTCGACCCGCCTGATGCTCGCCAGCTCACTGGCGCTGGTTCTCGTCCCCGTCTTGATGCCGGAGGCGTCCCTTTACTACGCCCCCGACTTCCCGCTCGAGCAGATGCTCTTTCTCACCGACGCCGGTTACTACTTCTACGTCGTGATGCTGGTCCTTTTGGTGGTCGCGCTCACCAACTTCGAATCCACCCTGGTGAACGCCTCCTCCGAGGCGCTTTGGCGGGTGAAGCTCGACATCGTGGCGCTTGGCTCCATGCTCGCCGTCCTGGTCTTCTACTACACCAACGCGCTTTTGTACCGCTCGCTGAACATGGAGCTGGTTCCGCTGCGCTCGCTGGTTTTCATCCTCGCCTCGCTGATGATCGTCTACTCGCGCACCCACTGGAGGGGGACGGCGCGGGTGAAGGTCTCGCAGGCGGTCCTTTTGAAGTCGGTGGTCCTGACCGTGATCGCCGGGTACCTTCTGCTTCTGGGCTCGATAGGCGAGGCGATGAAGTACTTCGGTTCGCTCTTCCCCCGGGTGCTAGCCCTGTCGCTTGGGTTCATAGCCGGGATGCTCCTGCTCCTTTTGCTCCTCTCTGAGCGCGCCAAGAGGGAGCTCAAGGTCCTTCTGCACAAGCACTTCTACCAGAGCAAGTACGATTACCGGGCCCAGTGGCTGAGCCTCACCGAACGGCTCGCCAGCTTTCAAAGCGGTGAGGAGCTTTTGAACCTGGTGCTGTCGGCCTACTGCGACATCTTCGGGGTGAGGGGGGGAGCGCTCTATCTGCACCAGGAGGGGTGCGGCTGGTTCTGCGCCACGGGGATCCTTGAGCTCGAAGAGGTCAAGTCCACCATGGCCGACGACAATCCCCTGGTCGCCTACCTGCGCGACCGGCGCTGGGTCTTTTGCAGTCGGGACAACAACCCCGAGATCCTCGAGGCCAACCGGCAGTGGCTGCAGGAGCTGAAGGTGAGCTTCGTCATCCCGCTTTTCGAGGGGGGTAAGGTCACCGGCTTCATCGTCCTGGGGGAGCAGGTGGTTCCGGACGAGGAGTACCGCTACGAGGATTACGACCTGATGAAAGCGATCGCGCGCCAGGCCTCGGTCGCCATCCAGCACCAGCGCCTCTCCCAGCAGTTGACCCAGGCAAAAGCTATGGAGGCGGTGGGGAACCTCGCGACCTTCGTGGTGCACGACCTGAAAAACCTGGCGGCCACTGTGTCGCTGGTGGTGGAGAACGCACGCGAGCACCTGGACAACCCCGAGTTCCAAAAGGACATGCTCTCAAGCCTCGGCAACACCACGAAGAAGATGCACGCGCTCATCGGGCGCCTGCGAAACCTGGGCGAGAGCGAGCTTTTGCACATGCGCCAGGTCGACCTCCTGGCGCTCGCCCGGCACTCGGCGCGCCTGGTGCAGGGGAGGACGGTCACGGTGCTGGGGACCCCGGAGAAGGTTCTGGGGGACGAGGAGGAACTGCAGAAGGTGCTTTTGAACCTCCTTCTGAACGCGGTGGAGGCTTCCGAGCCCGGAACCCCGATCGTCGCCGAGGTGGGATGCGCGGAATCCCCCTTCCTCAAGGTATCGGACAGCGGCTGCGGCATGTCGCCGCTTTTCATTCGCAACGAGCTCTTTGCGCCTTTCAAGACCACGAAGCAGACGGGGCTCGGCATCGGGCTCTACCAGTGCCGGCAGATCGTCGCGGCGCACGGCGGCAGGATCGAGGTATGCAGCGCGCAGGGGGAGGGGACCGTGTTCACGGTCTGGTTCCCGTCCTCTGCGGCCGGGACTGGGCAACTCATCACCAAGCCAGCATGAGGGGGGGGCAGTGAAGAAACTGTTGATTGTCGACGACAACGACGATATCAGGCAGCAGTTGAAGTGGGGCCTGAACCAGGAATTCCAGGTGCTTCTGGCGGCTGACGGCAGGGAGGCGCTGCAGCAGTTCAAGACTGAGAGGCCAAACGTGGTGGTGCTCGACCTGGGGCTTCCCCCCTACGCCGACAGCTCGGTGGAGGGGTTCCGCTGCCTGGACGAGATGCTGGGGCTGAACCCGGCGGCGAAGATCATCATGCTCACCGGGAACAACGAGCGGGAGAACGCGCTGAAGGCGATGCGCATGGGGGCATTCGACTTCTACGCGAAGCCCCCGGTTCTAAACGAGCTTAAGGTGATCATCACCCGGGCCTTCCACCTGGCCAACATCGACGAGCAGAACCTGAGGCAGGTTTCGGCCGAGAGCGAGGACGGCGGACAGTGGGGGATGGTCGGCTCCTGCCCCGAGATGCAGGCCGTCTTCCACACCATCCGCAAGGTGGCCGCCTCCAATGCCCCCATCCTGATCACCGGCGAAAGCGGCACCGGCAAGGAGCTTGTGGCCGGCGCCATCCACGAGGCGAGCTCGCGGCACAGCGGGCCGCTGGTGGCGATCAACTGCGGCGCCATCCCCGAGAACCTCCTGGAGAGCGAGCTCTTCGGCCACGAGAAGGGGGCCTTCACCGGCGCCCACGCGGCGGTCAGGGGAAAGCTCCAGTACGCCCACAAGGGAACCCTCTTTCTCGACGAGATCGGGGAGCTCCCGGTGAACCTCCAGGTGAAGCTGTTGCGCTTTCTGCAGGAGGGGACCATCCAGCGGGTGGGCGGCAGGGAGGAAATCGCCATCGACGCCCGCACCACCTGCGCCACCAACGTCGACATCGCCAAGGCGATCGAGGAGGGGCGCTTCCGGGAGGACCTCTACTACCGCATCGGGGTGATCAACATCACGCTCCCACCCTTGCGCGAGCGGGGCGACGACATCCTCCTCATCGCCGAGAACTTCCTCAGGCTCTACTGCAAGGAGAACAAGAAGAAGGCGGTGCGCTTCTCCTCCGCGGCCACCGCTTTTCTCAAGCGCCACAACTGGCCGGGCAACGTCCGGGAGCTGAAGAACCGGGTGCAGCGGGCGGTGATCATGTGCGACGGCACGAGCATAGGCCCCCTGGACCTTGGCTGCGACGTGGAGCCTGCGGCGATGCCGATCCCCTCCAGCGACGGGCTGTCGCTCAAGATGGCGCGGGAGCGGATGGAGCGCGAGATGATACAGCAGGCGATCGAGCGCCAGCAGGGGAACATCATGAAGGCTGCCGAGGAGCTGGGGGTTAGCCGCCCGACGCTCTACGACCTGATGAAGAAGCTTTCCATCCACCCCTAGGGAAACGAAAGGGAAACGCATGGGCAGCGTCAATGGGAACCTCGCCGAGCGCGTGCAGCAGGGGGTTGCAGCGCTCGCTGCCGTGCCGCTCCCGGCCGTGCTTGCCCCCCTGAGGGGTCCCCTCCCGGCGCCGGCGGCGCCCCCTTTTATTCTCACCCTCCTTTACCTGACCCTCTGCGCCTTGAGCTTCATCGCCTGGCGCCGGCGCGGCAGGACCGGCTCAGTCGGCACCGGGGCTCTTCCTGCCGGTGCCACCCAGACGTTGCCGCTTCTTGAGGAGATCGCGGCGCGATTCGAGGCGGGTCAGTTTTCCCCCGAGGAGCTCTGTCCCGTCCTGGCCTCCCTGGCCCGGGTCCGGCTGGCGCAGCGCACCGGCCTTCCCGCCAGCCGCCTGACCAGCTCTCAACTGCTGGAGCAGGCGGAAGCGTCCGGGCTTCTAACCCCTTTGGAACTCGAGCAGGCGGCGGAGCTTTTCCAGCTCTGCGACCGGGTGAGGTCCGCGGCCCGGATCCCCGATGGGGAGCGCGCGCGGCGCTCGCTGGAACTTGCGTGGACCCTCTTTCCACCTCCGGGGGGGAGGCGTGAGGTACCACGACCCGCGGTTGGCCCAGCGGGAGCGCTTCCGGGTCCCGCCCGCACTGGCACTCCCGCTTTTGTCCGTCGGGCCTCTCCTTTGCTTCCGGGGGAGGCCGTGAACCGCCCCCTTTCCGCCGCCGTTCTTTTACTCCTGTTACTGTTCGGGCTCTACCCGGTGCTGCGCCATGACCTCTTCCACTTCGCCTGGCGGCAAGGGAGAGAGGCGCTCTCCCGCGGCGACCATGAGAGGGGAGTAGCTGCCTTCGATTGGGCCGAGAGGATGAGGGGGGGCGACCGCCTTCTCGCCTACGACGTCGGAGTCGCCCTCTACCTGGGGGGGGATTACGGGCATGCCCTGGCGCGCTTTTCCCTGGCGAGCGCCGCCAGCGATCCAGGCCTGAAGGAAGCTGCCCTGTACAACGCGGGGAACGCCGCATTCAAGGAGGCGGAAAGAAAAGGGGACGATGCCGCGGGCGCTGCGGCGCTGTTGTCCCTGGCGGCGACGAATTACCGCCAGGCGTTGGAGCTGAACCCGCGCGCCGTAGACGCGAAACGCAACATGGAACTGGTTCGTGCGCGACGGTGAACTCCCGGGAGTATGCCGGACGGCTGCTCGCCGAGGAGCGCTGATGCGAGCTACAACATGCTGGCCTTCATCCGACCTGTACCTCAAGCTCGCCGGCTTCTACCCTGAAATCGCGGAGCCCAGCCAGACCAGCACCTGCTCGAGTTGCCTGAGAGTGTCGTCTACCAGGTAAGCTATCTGGGGATTGAAGACCCAGGCACAAATCCCGTTCCCGAGCCGTCGACGTTCTTACTGTTCGGATCGGCACTGGCAACTTTCGGATTCTATGTCAGGAGGCGCCGCAATATATAAAGTACCTGCAGTTGCTGTTTGTTCATAACATGCTATTATTTGGTTGAATATCAATGGCGGGATTCATCTTCCCGCCTTTTTTTACTTCTTTGACAGTAAAGCATTTTTATTAAATACTGTTTAACTGATAGCGGTGCACTCTGCCTCTCCACTTAGCAAGGAGGGTTCGACGTGAAGTCAAGGATCACCTACTGCAGCAACATCCATCCAGCCGACTCCTGGGACGAGACCTTCAGGGCCTTGCGGGAACACGTGCCGAAGGTGAAACAGGCGGTCTCCTCCGATGCGCGCTTTCCCATAGGGCTGTGCCTGTCCGCCCGCGCCGCGAGAGAACTCCTGGCCGCTGGGCGGGCTTCATTCGCAAGCTGGCTGCGCGAGGAGGGGTGCTATGTCCCCACCATCAACGGCTTTGTCTACGGCGCCTTCCACGGCGAGGCGGTGAAGCAGAAGGTCTACCTGCCTGATTGGCACAGCCGTGAGCGTGCCGAGTACACGAACCTTCTTGCCGACCTCCTGGCCGATTGGCTTCCTGCCGGGACGGCCGGCTCCATCTCCACGGTCCCGATAGGCTTCAAGGCTAACCTCTCGCCGGTAGAGTACCGCAAGCGTGTGCTGCAGGTCCTCACGCACCTGGAACTGCTGAAGGAGGAGAGAGGGGTCGACATCGTGCTCGCCCTGGAGCCCGGGCCCGCCTGCGTGCTGGAGACCACCTCCGACCTCGTTCGTTTCCTGAAGGAGATGGACCTCTCCGGGCGCCTTAGGGCGCGGATCGGGATCTGCCTGGATTGCTGCCATCTGGCGCAGCAGTTCGAGGAGCCGGAGCAGGTCCTGTCGCTTCTGGCCGACAGCGGCGTGCGGGTGGCCAAGGTGCAGGTCTCTTCGGCGCTCGCCTGTGGGCACGGCGAGCGTGCGGCTCTCTCCGCCTTCGACGAGCCTTGCTATCTGCACCAGGTGGTTATCCGCGGCAAGGACGGTTCCTTGAGCCGCTACCACGACCTTCCGGACGCCCTGGCCCAGCACCTGGGGGAGGAAGGGGACGAGTGGCGCTGCCATTTCCATGTGCCGCTCTTCCTCGAGAAGGCCGGGACCCTCGGCACCACCCGCGGCTTTGCCGAAAAGCTTTTGCCGCTTCTGGACCGGGAGGTGCTGCTTGAAGTCGAGACCTATTCCTGGAGGGTGCTGCCGCCGCAGCTGCGGTTGGAGCATCTTTCCTCGTCCATAATCCGGGAGATCCGGTGGCTGCAGGGGAGAGTGGATGCAACGGACCGTGGTCCTTAACCTGGTCGGCTTGACCCGCGCGCTCATTGGGGACAGCACCCCGCGCTTGCGGGAACTTTCAGCTGCAAGCGCCGATATAACGAGCATAACCCCCGCAGTAACCTGCTCGATGCAGTCCACTTACCTGACCGGAAAGCGCAGCCATTGTTTCCGGTCTTTTTTATTCCCGCCTCGTCAATTTGCTGTTTGAAAAACCGCGCAGTCCCGCGTATGATGCCTGCCAAAACTGGTACCGCGGGAATTGCTAATGACTTTCTGGCTTTTGTATGTTGCCCTGGGGGCTTTTGCCGGGGTCCTTGCCGGTCTGCTCGGAGTGGGGGGCGGCCTGGTGATCGTACCGGTCCTCACCTTCATCTTCACTGCGCAGCACATGCCCGAGGCGCACATCCTTCACCTGGCCCTCGGGACCTCGCTCGCCAGCATCATGTTCACCTCCGTCTCCAGCCTGCGGGCCCACCATCGCCGCGGCGCCGTCGAGTGGACGGTGGTGCGGCGCATCAGCGCCGGCATCCTGGTCGGCACCTTCGCCGGTTCCTGGGTCGCCTCCCAGCTTTCCACCGGTTTCCTCAAGGGCTTCTTCGTCGTCTTCCTCTACTACGTCGCCCTCCAGATGCTGCTCAACATCAAGCCAAAACCGCACCGCCAGCTCCCGGGGCTTGCCGCCATGTCCGGCGTCGGCGGCGTCATCGGTGGCGTTTCCAGCCTGGTCGGGATCGGCGGTGGGACCATGACCGTTCCTTTCCTGGTCTGGTGCAACGTGGCCATCCAGCGGGCCATCGGCACCTCGTCCGCTGTAGGTTTTCCCATCGCCCTGGCAGGTGCCGCAGGATACCTGGTCAACGGCCTTTCGGCGGAGCTCCCTCAATACAGCCTCGGTTTCGTATATCTCCCCGCTTTGGCCGGGATCTCCGCGACCAGCATGATGACCGCCCCCTTGGGGGCGAAGCTGGCGCACACCCTTCCCATCGACCTGCTGAAGAAGATCTTCGCGCTGCTCCTGGTCGTCATGGGAACGAAGATGCTGCTGAGCCTGTTCTGATTTATGTGGTGAAAAGACCAGCACTGTGATTGCAACGGACAAGGATGGGCTTTTTCAACAAGTTTTTCGGCGGCAAGGAGAAAGGGGAGACGGAGGGCGCGCAAGGGACCGGGCGCAAGGGACCGGGCGCAAGGGTGACTACACCTCTCTTTCCCAGGGCTCCGACTTCGTGGCCGCGCTGTCGCTGCTGCATGACGATCTGGACGGGGCTTTCGCAGCGTACGTGAAGCTTGCCGAGGAGGCCCCGCAGGACAACCTCTCGACCTTCTTCGCCTCCAGCATCATGGCGGGGAAGGGGGGCGTCTCTGAGGCGGCGAGCAACCTGCGCTCCATAAGCCAGCGCATCTCCTCCTCGGGGGAAAGCATCTCCCGGGTCATTTCCACCGAGCTTTTCGAGGCGGTGCTGGATCACCCCGCGGTGCGCATTCCCGCCGTGACCGATCTGGTGCTGGCCTTCGCAGAGGCGCTCAAGCGCGGGGGATTCCTGCAGGAAAGCGCCGTCTGCTTCGAGATCGCCGCCTCGCTGGTGCCGGGCAACGCCCACGTGCTTCACAAGTTCGGCGACGTGCTGCACGATCTGCGCATGTACGATTACGCCGAAGAGGTGCTGAAGGGAGCGCTGAGGCTCGCCTCCCACCACTGGGGCGCGCTTTACACCTACGCGGTCCTGCTCCACGACCTGGGGCGCAACGAGGAGGCGCTGGCCTATTACGAGAGGGCGGTAAAGGTCGACCCGAACCACGCGAACTGCCGCAACAATTACGGCTCCGCCCTCATGTCCCTGGGGCGCTTCGACGACGCGCTGGAGAAGTGCAACCTGGCGGCTGAGCTGGCACCAGAGGCGCCGCTGCTCAAGGTGAACCTCGGCAACGTACACCTGATGAAGCAGAACTACGACGAGGCTCGAGCCTGTTTCGAGGCGGCCGCCTCGCTCGACGCCAACCTGGCGCAGGCGCATTTCGGCCTTGGGGCGGTGGAGGCAGAAACTTGGCGGGGACAACAAGCGGGTCCGGGAGCATTTCCAGAAGGCGATCGAGCTTTCTCCCGCCATCCCCCAGTTCCACCATGCGCTGGCGAAGCTTCTGGCCGGCGAGGGGGACCAGGAGGCGCTCACGCATTTCGCCGCGGCGGAAAAGCTGGACCAGGCCTTGCGCGACCTGCAGCGGGATTTCGGCAGCGCCTGCCTTGGCTTTGGCCGGTGGGAGGAGGGGCTGAAGCACCTGGAGACGGCGCTCGAGCAAAACCCCGAGGACGCCTTGGCGCGCGAGATCCTCGCCATGGCGCAAAAGCAGGCTCCGGCTTAGACGGAGTGTCTGGCGCCAGCCTGACCGGGATGGCAACATGAATGAAGGCCGCTTCAGCCCTTGTGACGGGGGCAGAGGCGGCCTTTTTTGCGCCGGTGCACGTTGGTTGGAAAATAGATGCGGCCGCCTCCACCTTTTACCGGTAGGGGGCGGCCTTTTTTTGAGGATTAGAAGCGCTCGAAGGCGTCGTGGTCGAGCTGGATCGCTATCCCGTTGTCGGCTGCCGCCCGCTTGAGCCCCCTTTTGGCGGTCGCCTTGGCCGCGGACCCGGAGTAGGTCAAGGACGCTCCGCCGTGGGGGGCGGCGCTGTGCTTGCTGCTCCACTGACCTTCCTGAGCTGCGCCGTTCACCCGGAAGAAGGAGATGGTCCCCTGCAACTGCCCCGCCTGCGAGGAGAGCTGCTCGGCGGTAGAGGCCATCTCCTCGGCAACCGCCGCGTTCTTCTGGATCACCTGGTCCAGCTGCTGGATCGCCTGGTTGATCTGCTGCGCGCCGCCGTCCTGCTCCCTGCTCGCGGCGCTGATCTCCTGGACCAGTTCCGCCGTCCGCTGGATGTTGGGGAGGATCTCCCCCAAGAGGTTCCCGGCCTTCTCGGCGATCTCGACGCTGGAGGTGGAAAGGGTCGAGATCTCGCCCGCCGCCTTCTGGCTCCTTTCGGCAAGCTTTCTCACCTCGGCCGCGACCACCGCGAACCCCTTGCCGTGCTCGCCCGCGCGCGCCGCCTCTATCGCCGCGTTAAGGGCCAGCATGTTGGTCTGCCGCGCGATCTCCTCGACGATGGAGATCTTTCCTGCGATCTCCTTCATGGCCGCGAGCGTCTCGGCGACAGCTTTGCCCCCTTCCTGCGCGTCGGCGGCGGACTTCACCGCGATCTTCTCGGTCTGCGAGGCGTTGTCGGAGGTCTGCCTGATGTTGGCGCTCATCTCCTCCATGGAGCTCGAGGCCTGCTCCGCCGAAGCCGCCTGCTCCGTCGCCCCCTGCGAGGTGTTCTCCGCGTTTTCCGCCAGTTCCTTGCTCCCGAGGGTGACGTTGTCCGCCGCGAGCTTCACCTCAAGCACCACCTCGGAAAGTTTACCCACCATGCCCGCCAGGTCCTTCAAGAGTTCGTCCTTCTCAGAACGCGGCGTCACCTCGACGGTAAGGTTGCCGTCGGCTATCTCCTTGGTTATGGAAATGATGTGGTCCATGGCCTGCTTGACGCTCTTCAGGCTGTCGTCGATGCGCAGGAAGTCGGCGTGCGACTCCTTGGTGTGCTGGTCGGGCTGCCCGATGGCGAAGTTCAGGTCCAGGTCCCCCTGGGCCAACAGCTGCAGGTTGACCGCCATGCGCTCGATCTCGCTCTTGGTGTAGTCGCGGTTCCTGATGATGGCGGTCAGGTCCTGGACCACTTCGACGTAGCCGATCTTCTCTCCCTTGCGGTTCAACAGATACGAGGTGTCCTGCTTGCAACCCGAGCCGCACCAGTCGAAGTAGCTCTCCGGCACCCCCCGGTGCAGCTGCTTTATGCCGCACCCTTCCGAGTTGCAGATGTTGGCGGCGGCGTTGCTGCAGGGAAGCCCGAGCGCGGTGACCCTGTCCCTGATGCGCCCTTCCTTCACCAGCAGCGCCTCGAAGGGTTTGTTGAGGAAGGTCCAGTTCATGTCGTTGTCGGTCACGTGGATGGGGAAGGGGACCGCGTCGATGATCGCCTCGTACCAGTCGTTCTTGTCCACCACCATGTCGAGGGTTTTGTTCACCCCGTCCACGATGGCGCGGTACTCGCCGCGATGCCTGGAGGCGTCGGTCCGGGTCTGGAACTGTCCGGCAAGCGCTGCGGATACCAGCTTCTCCGTGTCCTCGATCATGGCGCCCACCGCGTCCTTCACGCTGGAGAGGCTGTCGTTGATCTTCTGGAAGTCCTCGCGGGCCTGCACCGTGTGCTCGTCGCCCTCCGCCACCTTGAGGTCGAGGTCCAGGTTCCCCAGTGCCAGCTTGGTGAGGTTGCCGGCCATCCGTTCCACCTCGGCCTTGCTGTAGTCGCGGTTCCTGATCATGGCGGTCAGGTCGGTCACCACCTCGACGTAGCCGATCTTCTCCCCCTTGCGGTTCACGAGGTAGGAGGTGTCCTGCTTGCAACCCGAACCGCACCAGTCGAAGTAGCTCTCCGCCACACCCTTGTGCAGCTGCTTGATGCCGCATCCTTCCGAGTTGCAGATGTTGGCGGCGGCGTTGCTGCAGGCAAGGCCCACGGCGCTGACGCGGTCCTTGATGCGCCCTTCGCGGACCAGGAGCTTCTCGAACGGCTTGTTCATGAAGGTCCAGTTCATGTCGTTGTCGGTTACGTGGATGGGGAAGGGGACGGCGTCGATGATCGCCTCGTACCAGTCGTTTTTGTCCACCACCATGTCCAGGGTCCGGTTCACCCCGTCGACGATGGAGCGGTAGTCCCCCTGGTGCCGGGAGGCGTCCACGCGGGTCTGGAAGCGCCCTGCGAGCGCAGCGCCCACCAAGGTTTCCGTGTCCTCGATCATGGCGCCGACCGCCTCTTTCACCCTGGCGAGGCTCTCGTTGATCTTGACGAAGTTTTCCCGCGCCTGGCCGGTATGCTCGTCG
Organism: Citrifermentans bremense; assembly: GCF_014218275.1. NCBI lineage: Bacteria > Pseudomonadati > Thermodesulfobacteriota > Desulfuromonadia > Geobacterales > Geobacteraceae > Citrifermentans > Citrifermentans bremense. Next base: position 2,716,737 of record NZ_AP023213.1, on the reverse strand, counting down.
GCCTCTCCCACCTGGAGGTTCAGGTCGAGGCTCCCAAGTGCCAGCTTGGTAAGGTTGTCCGCCATCCGCTCCACCTCGGCCTGGGTGTAGTCGCGGTTCCTGATCATGGCGGTAAGGTCGGTGACCACCTCGACGTAGCCGATCCTCTCCCCCTTGCTGTTGACAAGATAGGAGGTGTCCTGCTTGCACTCGGAGCCGCACCAGGTGAAGAAGCTCTCGTTTTTGCCCCGGTGCAGCTGCTTGATGCCACAGCCATCGTTGTTGCAGATGTTGGCGGCGGCATTGCTGCAGGCAAGGCCGACGGCGGATTCACGGTCCCTGATGCGCCCCTCGCGGACCAAAAGCTCTTCGAACGGCTTGTTCATGAAGGTCCAGTTCATGTCGTTGTCGGTCACGTGGACCGGGAAGGGGACCGCATCGATGATGGCGCGGAACCAGTCGTTTCTTTCGGTCAACCGGTCCACCTCCTGTTGCGCCTCGGAAGCCTGCTGCGCGAGCGACGCCATCTCGCCTGCGGCGCCGCGCGAAAGGTACGCCCCCAGCGCGAGGATGGCCAGAAGGGCCGCGGCACAGGCGCCCGCCGCTACGGCGGCCGAACCCTGCAGCGACGCGTAGCACCCCAGGCAACAAAGCACCGCCGCGACAGTGAAGCCGAACATGATTCTCTTACCCACGTCTAAATTTTTCATACACTCCCTATCCTTTGATTGTTTGATTGAATATCGGTTGACCCGAGGAAATTTGATGCAACGATTTACTGTCTATAGTGCTGCTGTTCCTGTATTTGTATTACAATTTATAGCTTTGCTATGTTTGGCTAACGTTGTTTTAAACGGCTCATCGGTATGGTTGAAATAAAATGTAGACAAATATGCTTATAAATTTGCAATTCGCAATTATTCATGGTCAATAACTTTAAAACACCTCAACAGTTAGTCAGAAATTGTAATACAAAACGAAAAATTACAGTACAGACTATGGCCCATACAGTATTAAATGCCAAATATAGCGAGATAAAATTGTCATACATTTTTGCAGCATCGTTTCTTGGTTCTTCGGAGTGTTAGAACATCTAAAGGGAGCGTCCGGCGACAGGACTTTTTGTGTTCAGATGGGGAGGGGGTAGGTGAAGGGAGAATCTCTTTGACGACGCGGGCTGGGTTCCCGGCAACGATCACTTCTGGAGGCACATCGCGAGTAACTACGCTTCCTGCACCGATAACCGCTCCATCTCCAATGGTGACTCCGGGGCAGATGATCGCACCGCCTCCGATCCAGATGTCCGAACCGATAGTGACCGGTTTGGCTGATATAAGACCCGTTCTGCGCTCGGCTGCGCCGATAGGGTGTGTTGCTGTGTAGATCTGCACCGATGGCACGATGAGGACGTTGTCGCCGATGGTCACCTGGGCGCAGTCGAGTACCACGCAGTTGAAGTTGAAAAATACCTTGGAGCCAAAAGAGATGTTCCTGCCGTAATCGCAGAAAAAGGGGGGCTGAATCCAGACATCGCTTTTCCTGCCAAAGAGTTCGGCAAGCAGGCGATACCGTTGCTCCTTCTGATCCTCCCTAGTCGAGTTGAGCAGCAGGCACAGGTCGCGGCAACGGTCCCGCTCCTGGCAGAGCAGCGTATCCAGCGGATCGTAAAGCTCGCCTGCCAGCATCTTCTCTTTTTCCGTTTTCACAAGCCCTCCCTTTGCTGGACGCGGGAAAGTAAAAGGATACTGGACACCGGGGAAAAGGACAGCCGGGAGCCGGGAGCAGGGGAACAGCGTGAGAGAGGGACGGCGACCCGAGGCATTGAGTTGGGCTCGGGCACCGTAGGCAAAATTGTAACAGCTCATATCTTGTCACATAGAACAGTTGACTTGGCGGAGCGCTGCCATATAGTTCTCCCCGGAACTTCAAGGTGTTAGGAGGGAATCAAGCAAAGGGAGCAAAGGAGGATGTATGGGTACGCACGTCAGCATCCACTACGACAATTCAGCAGGCTTCTCTGATCCTTACCTCTGGGTCTGGTACACAGGGTCGGCTGTCACGGATGACTTGAAAGCCACCGGAACCGACGGCTTTGGTTCCGTCTTCGAGGTAGACCTCAAGCGCTCAGACTTTTCTTTCAAATTCAAGGACGGTCCCGGCACCTCGGGCGCATGGGAAGGCCCAGGTCTGGACCGTCGGTTCAGGCCCCTCAAGGGTTCGCCGGACGCCCTGGTGATGACGGAGATCTGGTGCCGCGCAGACAAGGCCTTTGTCTATCCCACCTTGCCTGCGGCTGCGCAAGTCGATACGGCTGCGAACTTCCTGAGGATACTGACCCCCGCTGACGGGGTCTACCTGCCGGATACGGGTGCTCTTTCCGGACTGGGCGCCACTCCCCTTAAAGGGGGCGGGGTGCTCTTCGGGCTCTACCACCCGAACGCCGGCCGCGTCTTCGTCTTCGGCAGCTTCAATAGCTGGCAAAGACCCGGCCACGACACCACTCAACCCGGCAAGTTCCGCGAGCTGAAGCTATACCGCGGGTACTTCGGCATCCCCAATACCTGGCTTTTGGTGGTGCCTGAGGCTAAACCCGGTGACGAGTACAAGTTCTGCGTCCAAGGGGGCGTGGCAAGCGACGACAAGGGGCGCTTCCAGCAGTACTTCACCGACCCGTATGCCAGGGAACTTGGCCCCGACTACGGCCTGAACAACAGCAAGGTCGTCGACCCGGGGGCCTTCGCCTGGACCGATCAGCATTGGCAGACGCCGGATCGCTCCAAACTCATCCTTTACGAGATGAGCGTGTACGGCTTCACCGAGGGGGACAAGGGGATCGTCAATCCCGGAAAGTTCGCCGGGATCACCGAAAGGATCGACGCGGGCTACTTCAACGATCTCGGCGTGACCGCGCTGGCGCTGATGCCTTTGTCGGAATATCCCGGTCCGCAGGGCTCCACGGTCCTAGGCTACAGCACCTCCCTTTTCTGCGCAGTCGAGCGCGATTTCGGCTCCTGCGACGACCTGAGGCACCTGGTCGATAGCGCCCACGGGAAGGGGCTCGCCGTAATCCTCGACCAAGTCTTCAACCACACGAGCAACGATTTCAATCCGCTGTACAAGATGATCCTTGAGCACCCGGGCGAGGAGTTCAATCCGGAGGAGGGGGGGCTTTACTTCAGCGGCAAGACGCGTTGGGGTAACAGGGTCGCGACCGAGAAGGAGGACGTGCAGAATCTCCTGATCGACGCCTGCAAGCTGATGCTGGTCGAATACCACGTCGACGGGTTCCGGTTCGACGCGACCCATACCGACTGGATGGACCATGGCTTCGTGCTGCGCCTGGCGCGGGAGCTTTCCGCTTTCCGCCCGTCCGTGATACTCATCGCCGAGAACCTCCCGAACCAGCAGGACCTGAACCGCTCGGGGTACGACGGCTTCTCGCAGTGGTCCGACCCCTTCCACGACAAGATGAAGGCGCTGTTGCGAGAGGCGGTATTCGATAACAGCAACTTCTACAACGCCGACAAGCTCGCCGACATCTTCTATTTCAGCAAGTCCCTCTACGCGGCGCACACAAACAACGCGGTCAACTACGTCGAAAGCCACGACGAAAGCAGCGTGAGCTACGAGGTTAAAACCAACCCTGTGCTGGACCAACCGGCGACCAAGGAGCGCAAGGCGAGGCTGGGGCTGTTCTGCACCATGGTGGCGCTGGGGACTCCGATGCTTTACATGGGGGGGGAGTTCAATGTGGAGCGGGACAGGAACATCGTGAGCTTCGACTGGCCCGATCAAGGGCCCGGCAGCAACGGGTTCTACCGCTGGGCCAGCCGGCTGATCAGGTTGCGCAGGCGTTACCCGGCGCTCCAGGTCTCCGGGTACAGCCCGGCCGATACCGGCCAATTCGCCTGGATACTGGGACCCTGGATGGATCAGCGTCACGGCGGGGGGAATCTGGTCCTCGGCTGGCGCTTGTGGCCGACCCAGTTCGCCCACGACGCCATGGTGGTGCTGCTCAACTTCGAGAACAGGACGGTAAACGTGGACCTGGAGCTGGGGGCGCGGGGTACCTGGCTCAAGCTGGCCGATGCCGACAACGCGAACGACATAGCGCCCGAAGGAAATAATTCGGTGAACGACGCAGCCGCCCTCAAGAGTTCCGACGGGCGCTTCGGGGGCTTCGACCTCCCCAGTTCGAGCTGCTTCATTTACAAGTGGGAAAGGGGCGAGTGGTAAACGATGAGGCAGACCCGCCCTGGCGGGTCTGCTGATGGCGGGCTGTTTTGCGGTTTAGGCCAGCATCTTTTCCAGAATTTCGCCGGCCGTCTTTACGTATCCGGGACAGCGGCTGGTAAATAACCCTCTTTTCTGCGCCTGCTTTATTCCTTCCTTGGTTCCCATATCTGTCCCAAGCAACTGTGAGCATCCCAGCTCCCGATGGAGGGCTTTGAAATCCTTGTTGAACGCCTCGATCTTCGCAAACACTTTTCTCTCTTTCGGGCCATAGGAGAGTCCAAGGATCATGTATGCGGCTGTAATGGCGCCACACTCATGCCCCATTCCCATCCCTCCTGCAAAACCTGTAGCCAGCTTCTTAGCCAGCTCTGGCTTAATGCCGAAAGAGGGGGCATACGTCTCCAGGATTGCCTGGGAACAGTTCATGGATTTCAGAAAGTGGGCCTTGGCGGCTTCGGGTCTGTTTGCCGGCTTCTCAATGGTAACGGCAAGGGCCTCATCCAAAGTGCCACTCACCGCCAATGTCAAACCGACGGCAAGAGATGTTTTCAGAACTTCGCGACGGCTGACTTCCTTTCCGTTTTGCACGCGGTACCTCCGATAATCTTCAATTCTGTGTTGGCAAACTTCGCATAAGATGCCACTGGATCAGGCAAATCTTTCGTGGGAATTCTGGTAGTTAATGAACCGGGGAGTATGGGGCAGATTGTCGGGCTGCCATACGATCGATTAAGAACCGTACAAGGCTGGAAATGAAAAAGGCTCACAGCAATGAACTGTGAGCCTTTTTCTATTTGGAGGCGGCAATCGGATTTGAACCGATGAGTGAAGGATTTGCAGTCCTTTGCCTTACCACTTGGCCATGCCGCCTTGTGCATCGAAGGAGCCCGTTTATAACCTGAAACCTTCTCTGTGTCAACGGTAATTTTTCTACTTCGCTATCACTCTGACGAACTTGTTGAGATAGTCGACGCCGGACCAGATAGTTATCACCGTGGCAATCCAGAGATAGAACATGCCGACGTTGTGCATGTTCACCACCAAGAGGGGGTGGTCGATGGAAAAGAACCAGCGGTAGTCGTAGTGGAGCAACAGGCCGATGATGGCGACCAGCTGGAAGATGGTCTTGAACTTCCCCAGGTTGCTCGCCGGTATCACGATCCCCTCGGTGGAGGCGATGCCGCGCAGGCCGGTGATGATCATCTCGCGCCCGAGGATCACCAGCACCATCCAGGCCGGAACCCGGTCGAATGGGAGGATCATGATCAGTGCGGCCATGACGATCAACTTATCGGCGATCGGGTCCAAAAACTTCCCGAACACAGTGACGATCCCCATGCGTCGGGCCAGGTAGCCGTCAAGCCAGTCGGTCACCGACGCCGCGGCGAAAAGGGCCGCGGCCCAGAAGCAGGGCTCGCGCTCCGGCGACAGGAGCAGGATGCACAGAATCGGTATCGCCGCTATCCGCACCATGGTGAGGATGTTGGGGATGTTCATTATCTTCGCTGGGGGGGGGGAGGACATGCTGTCAGCCTTTTCGCTATTTGTAATTGTTGCGGTAACTCAAAACCTTCGCCACGTAACTCTGGGTTTCCTTGAAGGGGGGGATGCCGCCGTACTTGGCGACGGAGCCCATCCCCGAGTTGTAGGCGGCCAGGGCCAGCGACTCGTCCCCCTTGAAGGTGTCCAGGAGGAACCTCAGGTAGCGCACCCCGCCGCGGATGTTGTCGGAGGGGTTGAAGCAGTCCGAGACCTTGAGCCCCTGGGCGGTCTTGGGCATCAGCTGCATCAGCCCCTGGGCCCCCTTGGCGGAGACGGCGGAGGGGTTGTACCCCGATTCGGCGTGGATCACGGCTTTTACCAGCGAGCTGTCGACGCCGAACTCGCGGGAGCAGGAGTTGATTATGGGCTCGAATTCTGCGGGGTTCCTGGCGTAGCCGGGGAGCTTGAAGGCGGTCCTTAGCTTCTTGTCCTTCTTTATGTCCCTCATGAACACCTTGAACCGCTTGTCGGTAGGTGCATCGGTGAAGTGCAGGGTCCCGTCGGGAGCCTCGTAACGGTATATGTCGGCACGGGCCGGGGCGAGGGGGGCGCATGAGAGCGCCAGCACCGTCGCCAACCCCGCAAAAAGCAGTTGCTTTGAACTACAGGGCATGACCTTCCTTTTCTAATGGGTGAGAGAATTCAGCCACCGGAAATATAGACCAATAAGCATGATAATTCAAGGTCTAATGTGAAGCCCGGCGCCGATAACCTGTCAAAAGTCTTGACAAAAATGGCGCGGAGATCAATAATTTGCGGGTTTTCCAATGAAACGGCCGGATCCCGGCTAGTGGGGGAGTTATGAAGGTGCAAAGTGATTTTCTGGTCATTGGCAGCGGCATCGCGGGGCTTTCCTTCGCGCTGCAGGCGGCGGCTCACGGTACGGTCGCCCTGCTCGCCAAACGGGATATAGCGGAGACCGCTACTAACTATGCCCAGGGGGGGATCGCGTCGGTTTCCTCCAACGAGGACTCCTTCGACGCCCACGTGCAGGACACCCTGGTAGCGGGCGCCGGCATCTGCCACGAAGACGTGGTGCGCCTCGTGGTCGAGGAGGGGCCGCAGGTGATCGCGAACCTCATCGAATGGGGGGTCAAGTTCACCAAGAGCACCAGCGGCGAGGCCTACGACCTCACCCGCGAGGGGGGGCACAGCCAGCGGCGCATCCTGCACGCAGCCGACATCACCGGCCGCGAGATCCAGCGCGCGCTGGTCGAGGCGGCCCACGCCCACGACAACATCACCATCTACGAGAACCATGCTGCCATCGACCTGATCACCGAGTCGAAGGTGCTCAAGAAGAAGGTCGACCAGGACCGCTGCCTGGGTGCCCACGTCCTCGACGTGAAGGCAGGGGTCGTGAAGACCTTCACCTCCCGCATCACCCTTTTGGCCTCGGGAGGGGCGGGCAAGGTCTACCTTTATACCTGCAACCCCGACATCGCCAGCGGCGACGGGGTCGCCATGGCCTACCGCGCCGGCGCCACCATCGCCAACATGGAGTTCATGCAGTTTCACCCGACCACGCTATTCCACCCCAACGCGCGTTCCTTCCTGATCTCTGAGGCGGTGCGCGGCGAGGGGGCGATCCTCAAGCGCCGCGACGGCACCGCCTTCATGGAGCGCTACCACCACCTCAAAGACCTCGCCCCCCGCGACATCGTGGCCCGCGCCATCGACAACGAGATGAAGACCCACGGCGACGACTGTGTCTACCTCGACATCAGGCACCGCGGCGCCGAGTACATCACCTCCCGCTTCCCCAACATCTACCAGACCTGCCTCGACTACGGCATCGACATGACCAAGGAGATGATCCCGGTGGTCCCCGCGGCGCATTATCTGTGCGGCGGGGTGGCCGTCGACAAGAACGCCGAGACCGACGTGAAGCACCTCTACGCCATAGGCGAGGTCGCCTTCACCGGCCTGCACGGCGCCAACCGGCTCGCCAGCAACTCCCTTCTGGAGGCTGCGGTCTACGCCGGGCGCGCCTTCCACCACGCGGTCGAGGTCCTGAAGGGTGGGGACTTTCACTCCTACCCCATCCCCGAGTGGGACAGCGGCACCGCCACGAATTCCGACGAGATGGTCGTGGTCTCCCAGAACTGGGACGAGATCAGGCGCTTCATGTCGAACTACGTGGGGATCGTGAGAAGCGACAAGAGGCTTGCGCGCGCCATGCACCGCATCGAGCTTATCCAGGACGAGATCGAGGAATACTACTGGAACTTCATCGTCACCTCGGACCTGATCGAACTCAGGAACATCGCCACCGTGGCCCAGCTCATCGTCACCTGCGCCCAGATGAGGAAGGAGTCCCGCGGGCTCAACTACAACATCGACCATCCGGACGTGGACGACGTGAACTGGAAGCGCGACACCTTCGTGAAGAAGCAGTTCTGAGGCAGACATGACCATAGACGAGATCAGGGAAGAGATAGACCGGCTGGACAGCGAGCTGCTGCGCATCTTCAACGAGCGGGCGTCGCTGGCCCTGAAAATCGGGGAAATCAAGAAGGGGCTCGATCTGCCGGTCTACGACCCTGCGCGGGAAAAGCGCATCTTCACCAGGATGAGCGCTGAAAACACCGGTCCCCTGGACGACCAGGCCATCGTGCGTCTCTTCGAGAGGGTGGTCGACGAGTCGCGCCGCCTGGAGCGCATCAAGACCGTTGGGGATCACTGAGGCAACAGGGAGGGGTTCAAGGTGCTGATAGTAATGCGCAAGACGGCCGACGAAGGGGCCCAGGATACCATCAAGGCGTACCTTATCGACCGAGGTTTCGATATACATCAATCCACCGGCGCCAACCGCGTCATCATCGGCGTGATCGGCGACACGGAGAGCATACCGGAGGCGAAGATAGCGGCTTTCCCGGGGGTGTTGCAGGTGGTCCGGATCGCCAAGGAAGAGTGATGCGGCTCAACATCAACGCATACCTCTCCGAGTCGCACAAAGGCGACGGCAAGGGCTTCGAGGAGAAGCGCGGAGCCTACTTCGCCGCGGCCAGGGAATTCCTCGAGCACTTCCGGGAGGAGGCCAAGCGCGGGCACCGCGAAGGGGAGGACGGCATCTCGGTGGTGCAGTCGATCACGGCGATGACCGACGCCCTGGTGATCCGGCTCTTCTCGGCGCTCTCCGACGACCTGCAGATGCACAAGTCCGGTCAGCTTGCCCTGGTGGCGGTCGGTGGGTACGGGCGGCGCGAGCTGAACCCTTACTCGGACCTCGACCTGATGTTTCTCTACAGCGGCAAGGAGTCGAAGGTGGTGGAGGAGGCGGCCAACCGCCTGCTCTACTTCCTCTGGGACCTGCGCCTGGACGTCGGGTACTCGGTGCGCACGCTATCAGACTGCGTCGAGATGGCGGGGGGGGATCTCACCGTGAAGACGGCGCTTCTGGACGCGCGCCTTCTTACCGGCAGCGCGCAACTCTTCAGCGACCTGAAGAAGCTGATGGTGACCCAGGTTCTCTCCAAGAGGAGCGACTCCTTCATCGCGGCGAAGCTCGATGAGCTGAAGAAGCGGCGCGAGAAGTACGGCTCCAGCGTCTACATCCTCGAACCCAACATAAAGGAGGGGGAGGGGTGCCTGCGCGACCTGCACACGGCCATGTGGGTGGCGAAGATCAAGTACAAGGTGGACGATCCGCGCGAGCTGGTGATCAAGGGGATCCTCTCCGAGGATGAGCTGGGGCTCTACTACAGCTCGCTCAACTACCTCTGGCGCATCAGGAACGAGCTCCACTACCTGGCCGGAAGAAAGAACGACCAGCTAACCTTCGACGCGCAGATCTCCATGGCGCGTTTCTTCGGCTACGAGGACCGCGGCAAGACGCTGGCGGTCGAGCAGTTCATGCAGGACTTCTACCTGCACGCCAACCGGGTAGAACACTTCTCCTCCCTGCTCATCACCAAGTGCATCCAGCGCGACGACGGCAAGCGCAAGATCCTCGGGTACTTCACCCGCAGGCCGGTGGGGGACGGCTTTTACGTGGTGAAGGGGGAGCTGGTGGTCCCCGACGAGAGCGTGATCGCCAAGGAGCCGGTCCGTCTGATCCGGATCTTCGAGCATGCCCAGAAACAGGGGGTGGTGCTGGCCCTTGGCACCAAGCGCCTGATCAGGGACAAGCTCGACCTCGTCAACGACAAGTTCCGCCGCTCCAAAGAGGCCGGGGCCTCCTTCATCAACATCCTTCAGTCCGAGAAGGGGCTCGCCGAGACCCTGCAGCAGATGCACCACCTGGGATTTTTGAACCGGTTCATCCCCGAATTCGAGCGCATCTACTGCAAGGTGCAGCACGACGCCTACCACATCTACACGGTCGACACCCATACCCTCTTCGCCGTGGAGGAGATAGTGAAGCTCTGGCGCGGCGAGCACGAGGAAACCCTCCCGCTTTTGACCCAGCTCGCCCGGGAAGTCGACAAGCGCTGGCTCCTGATACTGGCGGTGATGCTGCACGATATCGGCAAGGGGGGTGGGGGCGGTCACGCCGAGGTAGGCGCCGAGCTTTCCAAGACCATCGCCAGGAGGCTCGGGCTCACCCGCGAGGACAGCGAGAGGCTGGAGTTCCTGGTGCGGCACCACCTGCTCCTGGCCCACATAGCCCAGCGGCGCGACCTGCACGACGAGCGGATGATCATCCAGTTCGCCCGCCAGATGGAGAAGAGCGAGAACCTGAAGATGCTCTACCTCCTCACCTACGCGGACATCAAGGCGGTGGGGCCCGAGGTCTGGACCGAGTGGAAGGCGCTTTTGCTGCAGGAGCTCTACGAGAAGGCGTTCCGGGTCCTGGAGCGGGGCGACTTCAAGCTGGAGGCGTCGGGAGACCGGGTGCGGCGGGTGAAAAAGACCGTGTTCGAGCTTCTGGCTGACGACTACCCGGGGCAGCTGGTCAAGGACGAACTGCAGGCTCTCTCCACCAGACACCTTCTTTCCTACCCCGCGGAAGTGATCGCCGGGCACGTCAGGACGCTTTTGAGGCTTCCCAAGGAGCAACTCGTGGTCCAACTTGCCCACGAGGTGGACAAGGGGTACACGAACTGCACCGTCTGCACCTATGACGTTCCCGGCCTCTTCTCCATGATCACCGGGGTGGTCGCCGCCAACGGTATGAACATCCTGGGGGCACAGATCCACACCAACACCAACGAGAAGGTGCTGGACATCCTCCAGGTCGGCTCCCCGCAGGGGTTCGTCATCATCGAGGAGAGCCGCTGGAAACGCTTTCAGGATGATCTGAGGCAGGTGCTGGAGGGGAAGGTGAAGGTGAGCGCCCTGGTGGCGAAAAGGCACCGCCCGAGCATCCTTTCCGAGAAGGCCAAGCCTACTGTCCCGGCGCGGGTGGAAATCGACAACGAGGTTTCTTCCGACTACACGGTCATCGACATATACGCCCACGACAAGATCGGCCTTCTCTACGCCATCACCAGCACCCTGACCCGGTTGGGTCTCTATATCGGCGTCTCCAAGATCTCCACCAAGGTGGACCAGGTGGCCGACGTCTTCTACGTGAAGGACATCTTCGGGGCGAAGGTCGTGAATCCTGGGAAGCTGGAGGAGATCCGCAAGGAGCTCCTTGCGGCCGTTGACGGTTAGTGGACCGCTACCTCGATCTTTTCCTGAACTACCTCCTGGTCGAGAAGGGGGCGGCGGCGAACACGGTGGCCGCCTACAGCCGCGACCTGAACCGATACCTCCTCTTTCTGGGCGAGCGGGAGCCCGGCGATATCCGTGCGAGCGACGTCACCGGTTTTCTGGCGAAGCTCAAGGGGGAAGGGATCTCCCCCAGAAGTCGGGCCCGGGCCCTTTCGGCGATGCGGATGCTGCACCGCTTCCTGCTCCGCGAGGGGTACTGCGAGCTGAACCCGACGGCCATCGTCGAGGCCCCCAAGGGGGTGTGCAAGCTGCCGGCGGTCCTCTCCGGGCGCGAGGTGGAGGCTCTTTTGAACAGCACGCTCGACACCGGTGTTCAGGAACTGCGGGACAAGGCGATGCTGGAGCTTTTGTACGCCACCGGGCTTCGCGTCTCGGAACTGGTGGGGTTGAAGCTTGGAGAGGTGAACCTCTCCGCCGGTTACCTGATGACCATCGGCAAGGGTGACAAGGAGAGGCTGGTTCCGATGGGGGAAAGCGCCTGCCGGGCGACCGAGCTCTACCTGCAGAAGGCGCGGGGCGAGCTCTTGAAGGAGAAGTCGAGCCCGCTTCTTTTTTTGAGCCGGCTGGGCTGTGGCATGAGCCGCCAGGCCTTCTGGAACATAATAAAGAAGAGGGCGCTGCAGGCGGGGGTGAGGACCAGCATTTCGCCGCACACCCTGCGTCACTCCTTCGCCACGCACCTTTTGGAGAACGGCGCCGACCTGAGGAGCGTGCAGATCATGCTGGGTCATGCCGACCTCTCCTCCACGCAGATCTACACCCACGTGACCCGCGAGCGGATGAAGAAGCTGCACGCCGAGTTCCACCCGAGGGGTTAGGCTAAAAAGAGGTTCACAGGGTCCATCGGGTCCATCGGGTCCATGAAGTCCACAGCAGTAAAAACCGCGAGACCAAACACCAAACCAAAGCAGCAAAAAGGATCGAGATATGAAGTACGTAGTTCTTTTGGGCGACGGGATGTCAGACCAGGCAGTCGCAGCACTTGAAGGCAAGACGCCGCTTCAGGCGGCCAAGACCCCCAACATGGACTTCATGGCCAGGCGCGGCAGGCTGGGGCTCGCCCACACCGTTCCCGAAGGGTACCCCCCAGGAAGCGACGTCGCCAACCTCTCCATGTTCGGCTACGACCCGGTCCAGTGCTACACCGGCCGCTCGCCGCTGGAAGCGGCAAGCATGGGGGTGGAGCTCGGCCCCGACGACGTCGCATTCCGGGTGAACCTGGTGCATCTCGACGCGCGCGGCGGGAAGCTCATCATGGAGGACTACTCCGCCGGCCACATCTCCACCGAGGACGGCCGCGAGCTGATCGAGGAGCTGCAGCGCCAGCTGGGTGACGAGGAATTCTCCTTCCACCCGGGGGTAAGCTACCGGCACCTCATGGTCTGGCACAACGGCAAGAGCCAGATCAAGGCGACCCCGCCGCACGACATCACCGGCCAGGACATCCTCACCCACCTGCCGTCCGGGGAGGGGAGCGACCGCCTCATCTACATCATGAACTCGGCGCAGATGATCTTTCACAACCACCCGCAGATTAAGAGGCGCTCCGCCAAGGGCGAGGCCGCAGCCAACTCCATCTGGCTCTGGGGGCAGGGGAAGGCGCCAGCGATGGAACAGTTCGGTCCCAAGTTCGGCCTCACCGGCGCGGTTATCTCCGCCGTAGACCTGATCAAGGGGATCGGCGTCTATGCCGGGCTCGACATCATCAACGTCCCCGGAGCCACCGGCTACCTCGACACCAATTTCGACGGCAAGGCTAAGGCCGCCATCGAGGCGCTCAAGGATCGGGACTTCGTCTTCGTCCACGTGGAAGCCCCTGACGAGGCGTCGCATTCGGGGAAACTTCAGGACAAGATCCGGGCCATCGAACTCTTCGACGAGAAGGTGGTAGGACCCGTTCTGGAAGGGGTCAAACAGTACGGCGAGTACCGCATCCTCTGCGCGCCGGACCACCCGACGCCGATCGCGCTCATGACCCATACCTCCGATCCAGTCCCCTTCGTCATCTACGCCGGCGAAAAGGACGAGAAGCGGGAAGTGGCAGGCTACGACGAATCCTCCGCCGCCACAACCGGGCTCAGGGTGGAACCGGGCTACAAGCTGATGGAACTCCTCCTGGGGCGGTGACCCAGGCAGGCGCCCCTTAGTCACCGGCTACAGCGCGGTACTGAATACCATAGATATTAGCGTCCCCCCTGCAACCCTCACATTAACCGTTGACAAGAGGGCGCTATAGAGATTTAATGTCGTGTCTATTCCCGCTCCAGACAGCGGAACTGCCCCCGGGCAATATCCATATCAAGCTTCAGGAGGAATTAATGAATCCATTGGCCGCGGAACTTAACGAGTCTCTAGCCCAGCACAGCCCCCATGTTCTGGAGATGCTGTCGGATCTCGGCAAGAATCTCTTCTTCCCCAAAGGTATCCTGACCCAGTCGGCTGAAGCCAAGGAGAAAGCCCACAAGTTCAACGCCACCATCGGCATCGCCACCGAGAACGGCGGCCCGATGTTCCTCTCCTGCATCCAGGACAAGCTCACCGCCTTCGATCCCAAGGACATCTTCCCGTACGCTCCGCCGGCAGGCAAGCCCGAACTCCGTTCCCTTTGGCGCGAGAAGATGCTGCGCGAGAATCCGAGCCAGGTGGGCAAGCACTTCAGCAACCCCATCGTCACCAACGCGCTTACCCACGGCCTCTCCATCGTGGCCGACATGTTCGTAGACAAGGGCGACCACCTGATCCTCCCCGACATGCTCTGGGGCAACTACAACCTCACCTTCGGCACCTGCTCCGGCGCCATCGTGAAGAAGCACCCGACCTTCACCGCGAGCGGAGGCTACGACATCGACGCCTTCAAGGCGGTCCTGAAGAACTCCGCGGAGGAGAAGGGTAAGGTCATCGTGCTCCTCAACTTCCCGAACAACCCGAGCGGTTACACCCCGACCCAGGCCGAGGGCGACGCGCTCGTCGCCGCGATCAAGGAAGTCGCTGATGGTGGCTGCAACGTGGTTGCCATCACCGACGACGCCTACTTCGGTCTCTTCTATGAAGACAGCATGAAGGAGTCCCTGTTCGGCAAGCTCGCGAACCTCCACCCGCGCATCCTCGCCGTCAAGCTGGACGGCGCGACCAAGGAGGAGTTCGTCTGGGGCTTCCGCACCGGCTTCATCACCTTCGCCGATGGCAACGACTACGAAAACGCGCCGGTGATGAACGCACTGGAGAAGAAGGCGATGGGGATCATCCGCGCCCGCATCTCCAACTGCCCGCACCCCTCCCAGACCTTCGTCATCGAGGCGCTGCGCTCCCCCGACTTCCTGAAGCAGAAGGAAGAGAAGTTCCAGATCATGAAGGGGCGCGCGCTCAAGACCAAGGAAGTGCTCAACAGCGGCAAGTACGACAAGGCGTGGGACTACTACCCGTTCAACTCCGGCTACTTCATGTGCCTGAAGCTGAAGCACGTCGACGCCGAGAAGCTCCGCGTGCACCTTCTGGAAAAATACGGCGTCGGAGCCATCTCCACCACCAAGACCGACCTCCGTATCGCCTTCTCCTGCATCGCCGAGAAGGACATCCCCGAGCTCTTCGACATCATCTACAAGGCGGCCCAGGACCTGGCCTAAAGCCGGTTCGGGTATCAACATGAAAAGCCCCTGTCGCGTTTGCGGCAGGGGCTTTTTTTTAGACTTTTAGAACCTCAGACAACTGCATCGCACGCGGATGACGCGGATACAAAGACGATAACTGCAGATACCCCAACCCGTGTAAGCCTTTACGTCTCTACACCATAGACCTCGCAGTTTAAATCACTTGTTTTCGAGATCTATCCGCCGGTATCCGCGTCATCCGCGTCATCCGTGTGCGATGCCTTTCTATAGCCCCCAGGACTTGGTGCCGTGGCAGGAGTTGGCGCAGGTCCGGTTGGTCGCGTTCCAGCCGATATTCGTCGCCAGGTTTTTCACCCCGTTTGCATGCGTCGCGGCGTTCACCGTGGTGGTGCTGTACCCTGTGCCGTGGCAGCTGGCGCAGGTGGCGCGGGTGCGGTGGTAGGTATGCTTCCCTGTAGCCGGGGGGATGGCGTGGCAGCTGCCGCAGGCAGGGGTAGGCGGCGTCACCACGGGCGCCGTGGTGGTCGCAATGGCCGCGACCTGGGCCGCGGTGAGCGTGCTGAGGCTTCCCATCCCTCCTATGTTGGCGTCGATGGCCCCCTGGATGGCTGTTGCCGTTTTACCCTGCTTCGCCGTCCCGTGGCAGCCGTTGCAGTACTGGGTGTAGAGCGCCTGCCCGTCGAGCGTTGTCGGCGGGGGCGTCACCACGGGCGCTGTGGTGGTCGCGATCGCCGCGACCTGGGCCGCGGTGAGGGCGCTCAGGCTCCCCATACCGCCTATGTTGGCGTCGATGGCTCCCTGGATGGCTGTTGCCGTTTTACCCTGCTTCGCCGTCCCGTGGCAGCCGTTGCAGTACTGGGTGTAGAGCGCCTGTCCGTCGAGCGTTGTCGGCGGAGGCGTCACCACGGGCGCTGTGGTGGCAGCAATCGCCGCGACCTGGGCTGCGGTGAGGGCGCTCAGGCTCCCCATCCCGCCTATGTTGGCGTCGATGGCACCCTGGATCGCCAGCGCGGTTTTCCCCTGCTTTGCCGTTCCGTGGCAGCCGTTGCAGTACTGGTTGTAAAGCGCCTGTCCGTCTAGCGGGACGGCCGGGCTCGTTACCGCCGTGACTTCGCTCGAGGCTTGGCTCTCGCCGGCGGCGTTCACCGCGGTGACGACGTAGTAGTAGCTGGTCGCCTCGGTAAGCCCGGCGTGGACGGCGGGGCTCGTGGCGTTGGCAAGTTTGGTCCCGTTGGCGACGGTCACCCCGGCGCTCTTGGACCAGTAGATGTTGTAGGAGGTCGCGCCGGTGACGGCGCTCCAGGTGATGGCGACCTGGTTGGTCCCCCCGGCGGCAGAGACCCCGGTCGGCGCAGCAGGCGCAGAAGGTGAGGTGGTGGACGGGACCATGCCCCGGACCGCCGCGGAAGGAGCCCCCTCCCCGGTGCTGTTCACCGCGGTGACCAGGTAGTAGTAGCTTGCGCCCGCAGCAAGGCCGGTATGGGCGTAGCTGTTGCCGGTGGCGGCGACCCTGGTTCCGGTGGCGGTGGTCATACCTGCAGTGGTCCCGTAGTAGACGTTGTAGGAGGTGGCGTTGGCGACGGCGCTCCAGTTGAGGGTGATCTGCCCCATGCTCCCGGTCGCGGTAACGCCTGCCGGCGCCGCGGGTACGGCGAGGGGAGTCGGGATGTTGGCCACGTTTACGGTGGCCTGGGCCAGGTTGTTCACGCTCACGTTACAGATAACACTCCCGTTTTGCTTGTTGACGATGGTGACCACGCCTGCCGCCAGGGTGACCGTCACCTGGTCGAACATCTGGTCCATGTTCTGGTGGTTTGCCAGGTAAGGCGAGGTGATCGGGTCGGTCCCCGAGACGCCGAACTGGGCCATAAGCGGCTGCAGCTTCGCCAGTACCGTGCCGGTTGCCGCAGCGAGGTTGTCCCCGGCCTGTCTGGTGCGGGCGGGGTCCGGGTCCGCGTAGGCCGTCGCCGGATCGGAGACGCCGGCGGCGCTCGCCACGATCAGGTCGGTGAGGGGGTTGATATTGGCCCTTCCGCTTCCCTTGGCCAGGGTGTGCAGCGTGTGGTTCGTCCCGCCTGCGCTCCCTTTGGCCTGCATGATGAAAGGAGCGGTCATGCCGGAAACGTCGAAGGCGAAGTTGCCGTTCTGGTCGATGGTGGCCGTCTTCTCGCGCGGCTGCGTCGAGGAATCCTTCAGGGTCACCTGGCCTGCCAGGGGTGCGCCGACGGCGGCGACGCCGCTGACCACTTCGGTGGAGAGGGAGCCTCCCCCGCCGCCGCAACCCGCGATGACCGTGATCAGGAACAGGTACAGTACTGCCAGCTTGCTAGTTATCAGTTGCTTCATAGGATCTCCTTTTCGGTTTTGCTGCTGGACCGGTGGACTCGGGGGGACAAAAAAGCCGGGCTTGCGTCATATCTCACTTCGTGATACTTCGGCAACCCGGCTGTCTCGGTGAGACCCTTAGGCTTTCCGCCCCATCCTCGCGGATGGTTTAGCATTTCTCGTCTATCTGGTCGATGTGGGCGCTCGCTTTGCGGCAGTTTCTCTCCGGCCTTTCTTCCCCTTTGCCTGCCCCAGACGCAAAAAAGCCGGGGCAGGAATATCGTGGTTGATATTTCGGCGACCCGGCTGTCTCGTGGAGACCCTTTAGGCTTTCCGTCCCATCCTCGCGGATGGTTTAGTATTGTCGTCTACCAGTATATTGCTTTCTAGATGTGGCGAAACTACCAGAGTCCGACAAAGCTAGTCAACAAAAAAATAGGTTCGCTATGAGCCGAAGCTGACGTGGTGGCTGTGTTGCTCATTAGAAGAAAACCCCCTGGCACAGCGAAATCACTATGACTTTTCCGGGTGCGACTGAGAGCTTTCAGGACGGGAAATTTTTTTTCACAAACAGTCGTTGCGGCTTTTGAGAGGTTGCAGCATGGGCACAAAAAAACCCCCTGGGCGGCGCTGCCGTGCAGGGGGTTTTTGAAAAATAGGGCAGGGGGGCTAGTCGATGAGCTTGCCGATGTTCCCGAAGCGGACCCTGAGCTTGTCCTTGTCCCAGGACCAGTACTTGATGAAGGCGAGCCCCTTGATCTTGTCGCGGGTCACGAATCCCCAGAAGCGGCTGTCGTAGGAGCGGTCCCTGTTGTCGCCCATGACGAAGTAGGAGTTGGCCGGGACGGTGATCGGGTCCTTGTTGTCCCTGGGGTTCATCTCCTTGGGAATGGTGTCCGATTCCTTGTGCACCTCGTGCGGGTTCGCGTAGAGCTTCCCGTTCACGTAGACCCGCTTGTTCTTCACCTCGACCACGTCACCGGGAACGCCGATCACGCGCTTGATGAAGTCCTTGGAGGGGTCTTCCGGGTATTGGAAGACGATCACGTCCCCCTGACGCGGGTCCCTGATGGCGAGTATGCGGCTGTCGGTGAACGGGATCTTCGAGCCGTAGATGAACTTGTTGACCAGCAGGTGGTCTCCGATGGCGAGGGTATCCTCCATGGACCCCGAAGGGATCTTGAAGGCCTGCACGATGAAGGTACGGATCACGAGCGCCAAAAGCACCGCTATGATGATGGATTCGGCGTACTCGCGGACCACGTGCTTCGCCTTGGCCGGTTGGACCGGCTTGGCGGGAGACTGCGTCGGCTTTTGGTCGTCGCAGATGTTCTTGTAATCTTCCATATCCCTTGGTTCCCCTTGTCTTGATGGGAAGGCTTAAGCCGTCCGGGTTGGGGCTACCCCTCTACCTTGAGGATAGCCAGGAACGCCTCTTGCGGGAGCTCCACATTGCCGACGTTCTTCATGCGCTTCTTCCCTTCCTTCTGCTTCTCCAGGAGCTTGCGCTTTCTCGTGATGTCGCCGCCGTAGCACTTGGCGAGGACGTCCTTTCTCATCGCCTTGACCGTCTCGCGGGCGATGACCTTGGTCCCCACCGCGGCCTGGATGGCGATCTCGAACATCTGGCGCGGTATCAGCTCCTTCATCTTGGAGACCAGTTCCCGCCCGCGGTAGTACGCCTTGTCCTTGTGGATGATGAGCGACAGGGCGTCCACCACCTCGCCGTTGATCATGATGTTGAGGCGCACCAGGTCGCTCTGGCGGTAGTCCAGAAGCTCGTAGTCCAGCGAGGCGTACCCCTTGGTGATAGATTTCAGGCGGTCGTAGAAGTCGAGCACCACCTCGTTCAAGGGGAGCTCGTAGACCACCATGACGCGGGTCGGCGTCAGGTACTTGATCTCGCGCTGCACGCCGCGCTTCTCCTCGCAAAGGGCCAGGATGCCGCCGACGAAATCGTTGGGGACGTGGATCGAGGCGAGGATGAACGGCTCCTCCACGTAGGCGATCTCCTGGGTCGGCGGAAGCTGGTTCGCGCTCTGGATCGAGGTGAGGCTCCCGTCGGTGCCGTGCACCCGGTAGACGACGGTGGGGGCCGTGGTGATCAGTTCCAGGTTGAACTCACGCTCCAGGCGCTCCTGGATGATCTCCATGTGCAAGAGCCCGAGGAACCCGCAGCGGAAGCCGAAGCCCAAAGCGAGCGACGTTTCCGGGTCGTAGGAGAACGAGGAGTCGTTCAGTTTCAGCTTGGCCAGCGCGTCGCGCAGCTGCTCGTACTGCGAGGTGTCGATGGGGTAGAGGCCGGAGAAGACCATCGGCTTCACCTCCTTGTACCCGGGGAGCGCCGCGTCGCAGGGGTTGTGCAGGAGCGTCACCGTGTCGCCGACCTTCGCGTCGGCCACCTCGCGGATTCCCGCGATGATGAAGCCGACCTCGCCGGCGGAGAGCATAGGCGTCTCCCGCATCTCGGGGGAGAAGACGCCCGCCTTCAGCACCTCGTAGCTCTTGCGGTTCGACATGAGCTGGATCTTGTCCCCTTTTTTCACCGTCCCGTCGACCAGGCGCACCAGGATGATGACCCCCTGGTACTGGTCGTACCACGAGTCGAAAAGGAGCGCCTTCAGCGGCTTGCCGGCATCCCCCTGGGGAGGGGGGATCTTCTTGACTATCTCTTCCAGGATATCCTTGGTCCCGATCCCTTCCTTGGCGCTGGCAAGGACCGCGTCGTGGGTGTCGAGGCCGATGATCTCCTCGATCTCGGCTTTCACCCGCTCCGGCTCTGCCGCGGGGAGGTCGATCTTGTTCAGCACCACGAACACCTCGAGGTTCGCGTCGAGGGCGAGGTAGACGTTGGCTAAGGTCTGGGCTTCCACACCCTGCGAGGCGTCTACCACGAGGAGTCCTCCCTCGCAGGCGGTGAGCGAGCGGGAGACCTCGTAGGTGAAGTCGACGTGTCCCGGGGTGTCGATCAGGTTGAGGACGTAATCCTTGCCATCGTCGGCCTTGTAGTTGAGCCGGACGGTCTGGGCCTTGATGGTGATGCCGCGTTCACGTTCCAGGTCCATCTTGTCCAGGAACTGGTCCTGCTTTTCACGGGCCGAAACGGTGCCTGTGAACTCGAGTAGGCGGTCTGCCAGGGTGGATTTGCCATGGTCGATGTGGGCGATGATGGAAAAGTTGCGGATGTGCTCGATTACCATATTGTCCTTTATCACGCGGAGGTTAACTCATGAAATATATAGAAGGGGCTGCTAATTGTAAAGGGATTTCTGGGGCTTTAACCTTCTGGGGGAATCGCGCTGTGAGGGGAAGGATGGGGGCAGGGAAAGAGGAAAAGCGAGGCGAAAAAAAACCCCCTCCGTCCGGTTTTCGCGGGACGGAGGGGGCGGGGGGTGCTATGTCAGCGGAGCCTGAACTGCCCGACCAGGCGCTGCAGGTCGTCGGCCAGGCCGGCCAGGTGGCTTGCCGCGGTGGCGCAGGTGTGGGCGCCCCTTGAGGTGTCCTGAACCACGTCGGTTATCTGCATGATGTTGTTGGTGATCTCGCCGGTGGTCGCGGTCTGCTCCTCTGCTGCGGTCGCGATCTGGTTCACCTGCATGGTGACCTCGCTGATCTGCTGCAGGATCTCCTGGAGCGAGTCCCCGGATTTGGCCGCCTCCCTGGTGCCGTTTTCCACCTCGCGCACCCCTTCCTCCATGGCGCCTACCGCGTCCCTCGTCTCCGTCTGGATCGACTTGATCATCTCTCCGATCTCTCTCGTCGCGCGGGTGGTGCGCTCGGCGAGGGCCCGCACCTCGTCGGCGACGACGGCGAAGCCTCGTCCCTGCTCGCCGGCGCGGGCGGCCTCGATGGCGGCGTTCAGTGCCAGGAGGTTCGTCTGGTCGGCGATGTCCTCGATGGTGCCGATGATGGCGCCGATCTGGTCGCTCCTCTCGCCAAGCCCCGCCACGGTCGCAGCCGAGCTCTTCACCTGCTGCGCGATCCGGTTCATCACCAAGACCGTCTGCTCAACCACGGCGGTCCCGCTCTTGGCGCGGTCTGTTGCCTGCGCCCCCCCTTCGGCGGCCATGTGGCAGCTCTGGGCTATCTCGGAAGAGGTGGCCGCCATCTCCTCGCTGGCGGTGGCTACGGTGCCGGTCTGGGCCGCGACCTCCTCGGCCCCGGTCGCTATCTGCTCGGAGGTGCTGTGCAGTTGGTTGGCGGCGGCGGCGACCTCCAGGCTGTTCTGCGCCACGCGGTTCAGGGTCTCGTTGAGCTTGTCCGCCATCACGTTCACCTCGGCGGCCAGCATCCCCATCTCGTCCCTGGTGTCGATCCCGGAGCGCGCGGTCAGGTCGCCGGCGGCCACCTCGGCCAGGGTGTCGAACACCATCCGGAGCGGCTTGCTGATGGAGTTGGCGATCAAGAGGCCGACAAGCGCCATGAACAGGGTGGCAAATCCGGCCAGGACCAGCATAAGCACCACTGCGGAACGGTATAGGGCCGCGTCCCGCTGGTAGGTCTGCTCGGCCGCCTTCTCGTTGAGGGTGACCAGTTCCGTGACGGCATCGGCAGGTTTTTTGTAAAGCGGGGCGACCGCACCGGTGGCGAAGGCCGTGGTCTCGGTGCGGGCCTGCGGGTTCCCCACCGCGGCCAGCGCCATTTCCTGCAGTTTCGTCCCCTGCACCAGGTAGGCCTCGTACCCCTCTTTAAAGCGTCCGATCTGCTCCTTCTCGCTGGGTTGCAGGTCGTACTTCAGGAATTTGTCCAATCCGGCTTGTATCTCCTTCTTGCGCAGGTTGAGGTCATCGACCTTTTCCTGTAGCTTGGCAGCGTCCTCTAGAGAGAGCATGTAGACCAGGTCCAGCCTGATGGCGAGCAGGTCGTTCTTCATGTCGTTCAGAAGGCCCACGTGGGTGACCGATTCGCTCAGGGCTTTTTCATCCTCTGCCATGTGACTCATTTTCAGCAAGCTCGTGCCCGCGATCACTGTCAGAGTGACTACAGCTATGGCTACCAGGCATAGGCACTTCGTCTTGACCTTCAAGTTCATCCACAAGTTCATCGGAGGCTCCTTTTATATCGCTCGACATTGGTTCTGGTCCCGGCAAATATCCGGGGACGACATACTCAACCGTATCGGATTACTGTTGTGGAACTTGAGATGAATATTATTTAACCCTGGTGGCGCGCCTCCTCATGCAGTTGTAAGCTTTACAGGCGATGCTAAAGTTTCACCTGTCGCCCCGGTTGTCACGGGGGAGGGAGGTTTCAATGGGAGATCATTCGGATGTGATACCGGCCTACACTGCGCCGGACTTTCGCCGCCCCAAGCTCGCTGAGGCCCCGCCCGTGCGGACGGCCCCGGCGCCGGGAGACGGGCTTTTGCCGCAAAACTACCACGCCACCTCGAACCATCCCGAGTACGTGCACCTTGGGGGAGGGGAGTGGCTCCTTGCGCCTGAAAGCCGGATGGACTGCGTCATAGTGCTCAAGGGAAGGGAGCTGGAGGTGGTGGAACCACGCCGCGTGCGACGAGGCGACCCTGTAGTGGTGGGGAGGACTGAGAACGGCGAGGAGGGGATCTACCTGCACATCGGCGGTTTTCTCAACCTCTCCGAGCCCTTCGCCGACAAGTTTTCCTTCCGCAGCCGCGGCACCAGGGAAACCCCGTTTTCGCGCTCCTATGATGAACTGTACCAGGTGCTGCGCCACGACCGGGACCGGGGCTACATCGTCTGGGTGCTGGGGCCCGCCGTCGCCTTCGACATGGACTGCCGCAACGCGATGCAGGGGCTCGTCGAGGCTGGTTACTGCCACGCGCTTTTGGCGGGTAACGCGCTGGCCACCCACGACCTGGAGGCGGCGCGCTTTAGAACCGGGCTCGGGCAGAACATCTACACCCAGGCGGTGATGCCGATGGGGCATTACAACCACCTGGACATCATCAACGAGGTGCGCCTCAGGGGGGGGATCCCCCAGGCCATCGACGAGCTGGGACTTTCCGACGGCATCATGTACGCCTGTGCCAGAAAGGGGGTTCCCCTGGTTCTTGCCGGCTCCATTCGCGACGATGGCCCCCTTCCCGAGGTGATCGCCGACGCGTACCAGGCGCAGGACGCCATGAGGGTGCACGCGCGGCGCGCCACCACGGTTTTGGCCGTGGCGACACAGCTGCACTCCATAGCCTTCGGCAACATGGTCCCAAGCTACCGGGTGATGGAGGACAAGACGGTGCGGCCGGTCTACTTTTACGTGGTGGACATGACTGAGTTCTGCGTCGACAAACTGGCCAACCGCGGTTCCGCGCAGGCAGTGGGGCTTTTGACCAACGCGCAGGACTTCGTGGTGAACCTGTGGAACCACCTGAAACAAAAGGGGTGAAGGTAAGTGAGGAGGGCGTAAATGGAAAGCCGTGTCAGGATGATCGGGGTGCCGCTGGACCTGGGCCAGGAGCAGCGAGGGGTCGACCTGGGGCCGGGGGCGCTGCGCTACGCCGGGCTGTCGGCGCGGCTGGCGGGCCTTGGCTATCAGGTTGAAGACATAGGGAACCTGGAGGTGCCGGTGCGGGACGTGCTGACCGCGGAGCGGGATCGGCACTACCTCCCTTCGATAGCGAAGGTGTGCGACACGGTGTACCAGTCGGCGCGCGCGGCGGTGGCGGATGGGGCAATCCCGCTCTTCATGGGGGGGGACCATTCCCTTGCGCTGGGCTCCATCGGAGGCATCACCGACGAGCAGCCGACGGCGGTGATCTGGATCGACGCCCACGGCGACTTCAACACGCCCAAGAGCTCACCCACCGGGAACATCCACGGCATGGTGCTGGCGGCGCTTCTGGGGGAAGGGTTTCCCGAGCTGGTGCACCTGGGGCGGCCGGGGGCGAAGCTTGCCGGTAACGACGTGGTCCTGATCGGCCTTCGGGAGCTGGACCCGCAGGAGAAGGTCCGGCTGCGGGAGAGTTGCATCACCGTCTACACCATGCGCGACATAGACGAGCGCGGCATAGGGGCCATAGCGCGCGAGGCGCTGGGAAAGCTGGCCCACAGGACGCGGCTGCATGTAAGCCTGGATCTAGACGGCCTCGACCCGCTGGAGGTCCCCGGTGTCGGCACCACCTCGCCTGGGGGGATCACCTACCGCGAGGCCCAGCTCCTGATGGAGATCATCGCCGACACGAAGCTCCTTCGCTCCATGGATATCGTGGAGATCAACCCGATCCTGGACCACGGCAACCGCACCGCGAAGATCGCGGTGGAACTGGCCGCCTCGGCTTTCGGGGCGGCGATCCTTTAAACCCTCGTTACTTGAGGTTGTGTTTTTTGACCACCTTCACCTTCTTCGCGTCGAAGGTGTAGCCGTTGGGGTACTTGTGGAAGGCGCCGGTCGCCCTGATTTCGTCCCCTACCGAGGGAACCTGTTCCGCGACCCTTACCGGGATGAAGACCTTCTCGCAGTTGCCGGTTTTGCACTTCAACTCCTGCACGTCCATCAGGCCGACGACGGTCTTGTCGTACGGGGAGATGGCGCCCACGACGCCGGCAAGGGTTATTTCCCCGTTGAACCTGTCGGGCTTGTCGCCGACCTCGCCCACGTTGACCACCTTTGCGTCCCCCTGGCAACCTGCCATCATCAGGGCAACTGCCGCGCCCAAAAAGAGCGCCGCTACCAGGTGCCGGTACTTTTTCATGTCCTTCTCCTCCCAATTGTGTGGCTTTGACCGTTCATTTAGCGCGCCTGGACCTGCCGGGCGGCAAAGGTTTCTTCGGGCGGGAGGCAACTTTGCCAGAGAAGAGGCTGGACCGGTCGACTGCGACCTGTCGCCGATGCGGGATCCGGTTTTTTGCAGCGGGAAAAAAATCGGCCCGTGTAGCAGTCACGGGCCATAACAGACAAAGAGACTTCTTTTACTGCGTTTGTGTCTGTCCCGAACCTCCTCGGTGCTGGACAGCCGGGACCGTTGGTCTCTGCGCCCTTGGCATGAGCGCGGTACCCCCGGCCACGACCAATATTTATTACCCGAACTGCTGTAAGTCAAGGTATCTAATAGCATCGTTACCTAAACGAGGCTTACCCGTTACAGCTTCTTTACGCCAGCGTCTTCGGCTTAAGCGGCAGATGCGCGTCGGAGTTTCGAACGATGCTCCTTAGACGACGAAAGGCCCGCATCTGTCATCAGACGCGGGCCCTTCGTTTTCTTCGATTTCAGTTGTTCGCTCAGTATCCGCGGACGATCACCTCCAGGTGGCCGTCGTTGGGGCAGAAGATGAGGCCGTGCACCGGGACGTCTTTCGGGATCAGCGGGCTGTTGCGGATGATGCTGGTGACCCGTTCCACGTTCTCCTCCGGACAGGCGAAGGCCCCCATCCATTGACCAAGGTCGGGGACGAGGCTGTCGATGGCCGCCGGGTCGACGCCGCGGGCGATCATCTTGGCCTTGAGCTTTTCCGCGTCGACCGTCGACATGCCGCAGTCCTTGTGCCCTATGACGAAGATCTCCTCGACTCCAAGGAGGAAGATCGCGGCCACGAGGCTCCGGATCACGCCTCCGTTTGGGTCCACCAGCGTGTTCCCGGCGTTCTTGATCACCTTGGCGTCGCCCCGCTTGATCCCCATAGCGGGCTCCAGGAAGTCGACGAGCCTCGTGTCCATGCAGGTGAAGATGGCGAGCTGGCGTTTGGGGTCCTTGGGGAGGGGGGGGAACGCCCCCGGCTTCACGAATTTTTCGTTGTTGGTCAGTACCTTGTCAAGCAGTGTCATTTGGCACCATTTGTTGGCATAAGTTAATTTGACTCACTGTGGGAGTGAGTCTTTTAAGCCGAAGCCGCGCATTAGTCAAGCAAAAGTACGCCCTTCCCCGTTTACGGGGGAAGGGCGTACCGTTTACAGGTTCTGTACGTCCACTACCGCGATGGCGGCCATGTTGACGATGTCGTTGACGTCGTCGCCGCGCTGCAGTACGTGCACCGGCTTGTTCATCCCCATGAGGATCGGCCCTATCGCCTCCGCGCCACCCAGGTGGTGCAAGAGTTTGTAGCAGATGTTGCCGGAGTTCAGGTCCGGGAAGATCAGGATGTTGGCCGGGGTCTTGAGTTTCGAGAAGGTGAAGCCGTCCAGAAGTTCAGGCACCACCGCGGTGTCCGCCTGCATCTCACCCTCGACGACCAGGTTGGGAGCGCGCTCCTTGACGATTTCTACGGCGCGCTTGACCTTGAGCGTCTGCGGATGGTCCACCGAGCCGAAGTTCGAGAAGGAGAGCATGGCGACGCGGGGCTCGATGTCCAGCTTGTGCACCATCTCGGCGGCGAGGATGGCCGTTTCGGCCAGCTCTTCCGCGGTCGGGTCTATGGTCACCGTGGTGTCCGCCAAGAAGTAGACGTCCTTCTTGAACACCATCATGTAGAGGCCGTGCACGCTGGAGAGCCCCTCCTGCTTGCCCAGGACCTGCAGCGCGGGGCGGATGGTTTCCGGGTAGTGGGTGTCGATCCCGCCCAAAAGCGCGTCGGCGTGCCCCATGTGCACCATCATGTTGCCGAAATGGGCCCGCGACTTGCGCCGCATGATGCGGCGGCACTCGGAGATGGTGAGACCCTTCCTCTGTCTTATGCGGTAGAGCTCCTCGGCGTACTCCTCGGTGAGCTCGGAATCGGACGGGTCCATGATCGGAACGTCCAGGTCGAGGTTCAGATCTTCCATCTTCTGCTTGATCCTCTTCTGGTCGCCGATCAGGATCGGCTTGGCGATTCCCTCCTCGACCAGCACCTGGGCCGCGCGCAGGATCTTGTCGTCCTCTCCCTCGGAAAAGACCA
Organism: Citrifermentans bremense; assembly: GCF_014218275.1. Taxonomy (NCBI): domain Bacteria; kingdom Pseudomonadati; phylum Thermodesulfobacteriota; class Desulfuromonadia; order Geobacterales; family Geobacteraceae; genus Citrifermentans; species Citrifermentans bremense. The sequence continues at coordinate 2,689,598 of NZ_AP023213.1, read as the reverse complement.
CCTTCTTCGGGTCGCTCTTCGCCTTGTTGATGATCATGCGCATGATCTCTTTGGATTTCCCCTGGGAGGATTCGAGCTGCTCAAGGTACTTGGGCATGTCGGCGATCGGCATGCGCGCAACGCCGGTGTCCATGGCGGCCTGGGCGATCGCCGGGGCTACGTGCAAAAGCACGCGCGGGTCGAAGGGTTTCGGGATGATGTAGCTCGGGCCGAAGCTGAATTTCTCGTTGCCGTAGGCCTTGCTGACGGAATCGGGCACCTCTTCGCGCGCAAGTTTCGCCAGGGCGTGCACCGCGGCCAATTTCATCTCCTCGTTGATGGCGGTGGCGCGCACGTCGAGCGCGCCGCGGAAGATGAAGGGGAAGCCGAGGACGTTGTTCACCTGGTTGGGATAGTCGCTCCTGCCGGTCGCGATGATCACGTCGCCGCGCACCCCGTGCGCTTCCTCCGGGGTGATCTCCGGGTCGGGGTTCGCCATGGCGAAGATGATCGGGTTGGGCGCCATGGAACGGACCATCTCGGGGGTGAAGGCGCCCTTGGCCGAGAGCCCGAAGAGGACATCGGCCCCTTCGGCCGCCTCCTCAAGGGTGCGGAAGTGCGTCTCGGCGGCGAAGAGCTCCTTGTAGGGGTTCATCCCCTCGACCCTGCCCTTGTAGATGACCCCCTTGGTGTCGCACATGATCATGTTGTTGGGCTTCACGCCGAGCGCGATGGCGAGCTTGGCGCAGGAGTTGGCCGAGGCGCCGGCGCCGTTCACGACGATCCTTATGTCCTCGATCTTCTTGTCCACCAGCATCAGGGCGTTCAAAAGGGCCGCCGAGCAGATGATGGCGGTGCCGTGCTGGTCGTCGTGGAAGACCGGGATGTTCATGGTCTTTTTCAGCTGCTCCTCGATGTAGAAGCACTCGGGCGCCTTGATGTCCTCCAGGTTGATGCCGCCGAAGGTCGGCTCCAGGAGCTGGCAGGCCTTGATGATCTCGTCGGGGTTCTCGGTGTTGAGCTCGATGTCGAAGACGTCGATGTCGGCGAAGCGCTTGAAAAGTACCCCTTTCCCCTCCATGACCGGCTTGCCGGCGAGGGCTCCCAGGTTCCCAAGGCCGAGGACCGCGGTCCCGTTGGAGACGACGGCGACCAGGTTCCCCTTGGCGGTGTACTTGTAGGCGTCGTCGGGGTTTTGCTGGATCGCCAGGCAAGGCTCCGCGACTCCGGGAGAGTAAGCGAGGGACAGGTCAGCTGCGGTCTGGCACGGTTTGGTGGCGATGACTTCAATCTTCCCTTTTCTGCCGCTTGAGTGGTAATCAAGGGCACCCAGTTTTTTGCTCATTCGTTTCTCCTTTGACTCATCTGATTCGCGGCTAACCGCCATTGAAAGCAACTGCTGCCGGTGCGGCTGCTACTTGGTGACGACCACCAGCACCCGGACTTCCTTGCCGTCGTGGCTTAGGAGCCGGTGACCGAGGGTCGACTCGAAATACAGGGAATCCCCCTCGTTGAGGGTGATCTTCTGGTCCTCCAGGATGAAATCGGCGGTGCCGTTCATCACGTAGATGAACTCCTCGCCGTCGTGGCTGTAGGTGTTGGCCTCAGGCGCCTTCTCGGTCAGGGTGACCATGAAGGCGTCCATCTTCTTGTTCTGCTTGTAAAAGGAAAGGGATTCGTAGAAGTACCCCTGGCGCGTACCTTCCTTCGAGATCACCCGCGGCACTATGGTGCGCTGGTCGGCGCGCACCACCTCGAATTTGCGGTTGTCCTCGTCCTCGCTGAAAAACTGGGCCAGCTTAACGTCGAAGAACTTGGCGATCTTGGACAGGGTAGCTATAGGGGGGGAGACGTTGTCGTTTTCGATCTGCGAGATCAGCGCCGGCGAGAACCCGGTCTCGTTGGCCACAGCCTGAAGGGTCAGCTTTCTCGCCAGGCGCAGTTTCTTGATCCTCGGACCGATATTGTATTCTGACGACATTGGTTCACTCCTGTTAAGGTGTAATCCAGCGTTTTATTAACGCTAAAATTATTCACTTTTGATAAAAAGTCAATCCATTTGTTATTTCGTAGAAACTTTTAATATGCGGTGCCGAAGTCGTGAAACTGCCGGTAAAGAGCGGATCGGCGCTTGGCGTCGGCCGTGCCGGGCGGCAATGGGCCGTTTTGTGACCGTGGTTTATTTCGGAGTTTACGCCGTACAGCGCCTGCAGGTTGTGGCACGTTCCGGCTCGCTGAAAAGAAGTTCGGCGAGAGCGCCAGAGCGAAACCGCTTCTGTCGGGAGATGGATGGCGCAGGGAAACGGCTGCCGGACCCGGCGGGGGAGCGGCCTTGCCCGTAACGAGCGGACGGGATGCGGGAAAGGGCTAGATTTTGATACTGCCGTTGAGCTCGCGCAGAAGGGACTCGATGTCGATCTTGTGCACCGTGGCCCCGTGCTCGAGCTGCTCGATATCCGCCAGCTGGCAGTCGTAGCAGTCAAGTCGGTGGCGCTCGAACACCGGGAGGGTTTCTGGGTAACGCCTGAGGATTTCGCTGATGGTCATTTCTTTGCTGATCACTGGGGCCTCCGAAAAGGTGCAGCGTGTGGGCGATGCCGGTCAGCCTCTGAACTTCGCGTCCAGCGCGTTTTTCACCAGCGGCGGTACCAGCTTGTCCACCGGGCCGTTCAGGCAGCTTACCTCCTTCACTATCGAAGAGGAGAGGTAGCTGTAGGGGACGGAAGTCATCATGAACAGCGTCTCCACCTCCCTGGTGATGTTGCGGTTCATCTGGGCCAGCTGGAACTCGAACTCGAAGTCGGAGACGGCCCGCAGGCCGCGTATGACGACGGAGGCGCCGACGCGCCGCACGTAGTCCACCAAAAGGCCGTCGAAGGTCTCCACTCTCGCCTCCGGGCGGTCCTTCAGGATCTCGCTTAAGAGTTCGATTCTCTCCTGCACCGTGAAGAGCGCGTTCTTCTCGGAGTTGCGGGCCACGGCCACGATTACGCCGTCGAAGATCTTCAAGCCGCGGTCGATGATGTCCAGATGCCCATAGGTGACGGGATCGAAGGAGCCTGGATACACAGCCATTTTCAGGGGCACGTTTCACCTCTGTCCGAAATAGTTAAAAAGGATAGGGCGGTGTCGCCGTAGATGCGGCGCTCGCTCTCCCTGAGCCTGCCGAAACTGCGCGGGATCTCTTCTTTGGCAGAAAACTCGGCGACGACGGTCGAGCCGGAATCGATGAGCGGGGATGAGGAGAGCAGCTCCAGCACCCTTTCCGTGTGCCCCTCTGCGTAGGGCGGGTCTAGGAAGACCAGGTGGTACGGCTTCTCGCCGCGGGCGAGCCACTTGAGAGCCGCCGCCGCATCCTGTACCACTACCTTCCCCTTCTCGGCGAACTTGGTGGTATCGAGGTTTTTCCGGATCGTGTCGGCCGACTCCCGGTGGGCGTCGATGAAGCAGGCGAATTCGGCTCCCCTGCTCAAGGCCTCGATCCCCAGGTTCCCGGTCCCGGCGAAGATGTCCAGCACCCGCATGCCGGCAAGGTCGCCCAGCCGGCTCAAGAGAATGCTGAAGAGCGCCTCCTTGACCCGGTCAGAGGTGGGGCGCACCCGCATGGTCTTGGGGGCGAAAAGCTGGCGCCCGCGCGCCTCACCCGCGATCACGCGCATGGAAAGAACTCCCGGTTACTGTATTTCATCTCAATGAACATGCTCCTTCCTCATGATGCAGCTTGTCTTCTTTCAGGGATGGGGCAGTCATCTATTTAAAAGTAATACAAAACGCAGAAGCTCTATTAGCACGATGCATCCATCACGTCAATCAACTTTGCTGTTGACACTGTTGCTTCCCAGTATATAAATTACAGACTTTTAGCTCACTTGAGCAGGGGGTGCGAATGAGAGAGGGGCATGCCATGGAGCGTAGCGACCTGGCTGGGTACGCGGCGACCAGCGCCGGTTCCAAGGGGCGCAGGTACCAGGAGGAGTTCCGGGACAACAGGCCCGCCTTCGAGCGGGACCGCGACCGCATCATCCACTGCGCTGCCTTCAGGCGCCTGGAGTACAAGACCCAGGTCTTCGTCAATCACGAGGGTGACTACTACCGCACCCGGCTCACCCACTCCCTCGAAGTGGCGCAGATAGGGAAGGGGATAGCCAGGAGGCTCGGGCTGAACGAAGAGCTGACCGAGGCCCTGGCGCTGGCCCACGACCTCGGGCACACCCCCTTCGGCCACACCGGCGAGGAGGTGCTGAACCGGCTCATGGAAGGGTGCGGCGGGTTCGAGCACAACCTGCAGTCACTTCGGGTGGTGGACGAGCTGGAGGAGCGCCACCCGCACTTCAACGGGCTGAACCTCTCCTGGGAGGTGCGCGAGGGGATCGTCAAGCACTCCTCGCAGTACGACGCCCCGGCAGCCTCCATCTACCAGGAGTTTCTCCCCGGCACCGTTCCCAGCATCGAGGCGCAGCTGATCAACTTCGCCGACGAGATCGCCTACAACAATCACGACATAGACGACGGTCTTAAGTCCGGCTACATCAACCTGAACCAGCTGAAGAAGGTGGAGCTCTGGAACGAGGTGCACGAGGGGATACTGGCCAAGTACCCCGGCATAGACGTCGACCGAGGCATCTGCCAGACGGTGAGCGCGCTGATCGGGGTTTTGATCAACGACCTGGTCAACACCACTGCCGACAACCTGCGGACGCTCAAGATAGAGACCCTGGAGGATTTGAAGCGGGTGAACCTTCCCGTGGTCGCCTTCAGTCCCGCCATGGCGGACAGAAACGCCCAACTGAAGCGCTTTTTGTTCCAGAACCTCTACCGACACTACAAGGTGGAGCGGATGCGGGTCAAGGCCGAGCGTTACCTGGCCGAGCTTTTCGAGATGTACATCAAGCACCCGACGTTATTGCCCATGAAGCACCAGGTGAAGATGGAGCGAGACGGAAGGGAGAGGGTGATTTGCGACTACATAGCGGGGATGACAGACCGTTTTGCGCTGGACGAGTTCAAGAGGTTGTTCGAGCCTTACGAGAGGGTATAAAACCTAAACTGAAACCCTAAATCTTTCACCACAGAGGAACACAGAGGGACACAGAGGAAAAACAGAAGCAGGAAAATCAAAAGCTCTTTTGGTGAAAATCAAAGGCTTTAGTCTTTTGCCTTTCCTCTGTGGTTCCTCTGTGTATCTCTGTGGTGAGTGTCTTTGCCTTGCTTTCCCCGAAAAAGCTTCTGTTTTTTACGATTTATCTGAAGTTATCCGTCTTTTCCGTTTGATCCGTGTACAAGCCTTTGACTTCTATTTCTTCTCCGCTTTGGGGAGTTCCAGCTTCGGCTCCTTGGCGGGCTTGTAGAGGAGCAGGGTCCGCCCCAGGACCTGCGCCAGGTCGGCCTCGCACGCGTTGCAGAGCTCTTCAGCCACGCTGTGGCGGTCCATCATGCAGCTCTCCAGCACCTTCACTTTGATCAGTTCGTGGCTCGCCAGCGCCTCGGCGGTCTCGCGGATCAGCGCCTCGCTCACGTCGCTCTTTCCCACCTGGATCACCGGCTTCAGGCCGTGGCCTAACGCCCGGAGATACCTCTTCTGTTTACCTGTCAACATCTAGTTCTTCCTCTTGCCCATGCGGCATTACGCTTTCCGCAAAGTCCTTTAAATTCCCGAAGGGTTCGAACTTTATAGCACTTTGCCTATGGTAAGGCAAGGGGAGTCAAAGGAGAAAGGCATCGCACACGGATCAAACGGAAAAGACGGATAACTTCGGATCAATCGTAGGCTTTCGGGATAAACCCAAAGCTTGTTCTTTTCCTGCTTTTTACTATGTGTCCCTCCGTGTTCCTCTGTGGTGAAGCCTTTGTCTTTGATTTCCCTGAAAAACTCTGTGTCCTCCGTGAACCTCAGTGACCTCTGTGTTCCGCCTTGTGGTTTTACCCGGAAGTAGCAGTAATTGTTACTAAGTCTTAATTTAAACCCCGTCTGCTTCTTCAACTTTCGCCTTGACTCTCACCTGTCCCGGTGTTAATTTGGTCGAAATTTATCTCCTGCCTTTTAATTTAGCCCCGTGAGGTTAGCAAAGGTGAAGCATAAAGCACTCTTTTACTATCTATTGGAAGAGCCTTTTCGCCCCTTTGCGCGGAAAGGCTCTTTTTAGTTGAAACTGGCGCGGACCCGAAACTGCTTCAGAACAGGCTCTTATGCCGATAACAGGGGGTTATTATGGCTGACAATACGGTAATTCTGGACGGCAGCGGCGTCAAAAGGGCGCTCACCAGGATAGCCCACGAGGTGCTTGAGAAGAACAAGGGGGTAGAGGGACTCGTCCTGGTAGGGATCCGGACCGGCGGCGTCTTCCTGGCGCAGGAGCTTGCCGAGCGCCTGGCCGAGATCGAGGGGGTCGAGGTCCCCTGCGGCGCGGTGGACATCACCATGTACCGCGACGACATCAAGGGACACGCCGAGCACCTGCCGGTAGGCAAGACCGAGCTTCCCTTCTCCATCCAGGGGAAGAAGGTGGTGCTCGTCGACGACGTCCTCTTCACCGGTCGCACCATCCGTGCCGCCCTGGACGCGCTGATCGACCAGGGGCGTCCCTCCTGCATCCAGCTCGCCGTGCTGGTGGACCGCGGTCACCGCGACCTTCCCATCCGCGCCGATTTCGTGGGGCGCAACGTCCCGACCAGCAGGAGCGAGAACATCGTGGTAGCCTTCGACGCCGGCAACAAGCCGACCGAGGTAATCCTGCAGAAATAACGCTTTCTCCTCTCCGGACCTTGAGATGATCCGGGGGGCAGCATCAATTGAAATCGTTTTGCTTAACGCTGGAGCGCAGGTGTGCGCTCCGCAAACCGAGGGGGGGACCATGGGTTTCAGGCACAAAGACATCATCGCCCTGAAGGATCTGACCAGGGAGGAGATCACGCTCCTTCTGGACACGGCTGACAGTCTCAGCGAGATCAACCAGCGGGACATCAAGAAGGTGCCGACGTTGCGCGGCAAGACGGTGATCAACCTCTTTTACGAGGCGTCCACCAGGACCCGCACTTCGTTCGAGATTGCCGCCAAGAGGCTTTCCGCCGATGCGGTCAACATCACCGCTTCGACCAGTTCCGTGGTCAAGGGCGAGACGCTTTCCGACACCGCCAACAACCTCCTCGCCATGAAGCCCGACATCATCGTGATGCGTCACGCCGTTTCCGGCGCGCACGAATACCTCGCGAAAAGGGTCTCCTGCTCGGTCATCAACGCGGGCGACGGCGCCCACGAGCACCCCTCCCAGGGGCTTTTGGACATGCTCACCATGCGCCAGAAGTTCGGCAGGCTGGACGGGCTGAAAGTCGCCATCGTCGGCGACATCACCCACAGCCGCGTGGCCCGCTCCGACATCTACGGCCTTACCACCATGGGCTCCCACGTCTTCCTCGCTGGACCTCCGACCATGATGCCTGTCGGTATCGAGCGGCTGGGGAACGTCACCGTCTGCAAGGACATGCGCGAGGCGGTGGACCAGGCCGACGTTGTGATGATGCTGAGAATCCAGCTGGAGCGCCAGGGAAAGACCCTGCTCCCCAGCATGCGGGAGTACTCGCGCTACTTCGGGCTCAATCCCGAAGTGCTCACCCTCGCCAAGAAGAACGCCATCGTGATGCATCCCGGCCCCATCAACCGCGGCGTCGAGCTTGCCTCCTCGGTCGCCGACTGCGACCAGTCCGCCATCCTGACCCAAGTCGAAAACGGCGTGGCGGTGCGCATGGCGATGCTGTACCACGTCTGCGGCGGCGAGCCGGTGGAGTAACCGAGATCACGTTCAACCTTAAAAGGTTTTAGGAGGGTATAGAGATGAATCTTTTGATAAAAGGCGGGCGTGTCATTGATCCCTCTCAGGGGATGGACGCAGTCATGGATGTCCTCATCGCCGACGGTGTCGTGCTGGAACTCGGGCAGGGGCTTAGCGCGCCGGAGGGGACACCGGCCATCGACGCCACCGGGCTGATCGTCACCCCCGGGCTGATCGACATGCATGTGCATCTGCGCGACCCCGGCCTGGAATACAAGGAAGATATCGCCACCGGTAGCCGCTCCGCTGCGGCGGGGGGCTTCACCTCCGTGGCCTGCATGCCGAACACCTCGCCGGTGATCGACAGCAAGGCCGTCGCCTCCTACGTCATCAACAAGGCCAAGAGCGAGGCGCTGGTCAACGTCTTTCCTATTGGCTGCATCACCAAGGGGGGCAAGGGTGAGAGCCTCGCCGAAATGGGGGAGTTGAAGGAGGCAGGCTGCGTCGGTGTCTCCGACGATGGCAAGCCGGTCTGCAACTCTGAGCTCATGCGCCGCGCCCTTGAGTACGCCAAGGGGATCGGCATCGCCGTGATCTCGCACTCCGAGGACCTCGCCCTCGTGGGGGAAGGGGTCATGAACGAAGGGTTCGTCTCCACCGAGCTGGGGCTCAAGGGGATCCCCTGGGCCGCCGAGGACATCGCGGTAGCCCGCGAGGTGTACCTCGCCGAGTTCGCCGGGGCCCCGGTGCACATAGCGCACATCTCCACCGTGGGATCGGCCCGCATCATCCGCAACGCGAAAGCGCGCGGCGTCAAGGTCACCTGCGAGACCGCGCCGCACTACTTCACCCTGACCGACGATGCGGTGCGCGGCTACAACACCAACGCCAAGATGAACCCCCCCTTGAGGAGCGCGGCCGACGTAGAGGCGATGAAGACCGGGCTTGCCGACGGCACCATCGACGCCATCGCCACCGACCACGCCCCGCACCACCCGGACGAGAAGGACGTCGAGTTCAACGTCGCCCTGAACGGCATCGTCGGGCTCGAGACCTCTCTTCCGCTCTCGTTGAAGCTGGTCGAAGAGGGGCGCCTGGACCTGAACCAGCTGGTGTCGCTCATGTCCTGCAACCCGGCGAAGATCCTCGGGCTCGACCGGGGCACCCTGAAGGTCGGGGCAGTGGGCGACGTCACCGTCATCGACCCGTCCAAAGAGTGGCAGGTCGAGGCGGCGAAGCTCGAATCGAAATCCAAGAACTCCCCGTTCCTCGGCTGGAAGCTGAAGGGGAGGGCGGTCTACACCGTCGTGAAGGGCCAGGTGGTGTACCAGGCGTAAGATCAACCGAATCAATCTCGCGCTTAGGCGCGGCAGAAATATAACGGACTTGGGAGAAGAATAAATGAAAGCAGTACTTGCTCTGGCGGACGGCCGGATTTTCAAGGGTAAGACCTTCGGCGCGACGGGCGAAACAAGCGGCGAGGTGGTGTTCAACACCGCCATGTCCGGTTACCAGGAAGTCCTCACCGACCCCTCCTACAAGGGGCAGATGGTCACCATGACCTACACCCAGATCGGCAACACCGGCATCAACCCGGAAGACGTGGAAAGCGGTCAGCTTTACCTCTCCGGCTTCATCGTCAGGGAGTACCTGGACTGCTATTCCAACTACCGCGCCACCATGAGCCTTGACGCTTACCTCAAGGAGAACGGGATCGTCGGGATCCAGGGGATCGACACCCGCGCCCTGACCCGCCACCTGCGCGACAAGGGGGCCCAAAACGGCATCATCTCCACCATCGACTTCGATCCGGAGAGCCTGGTCAGGAAGGCGCGCGCCATTCCCTCCATGAGCGGCCTTGATCTCGCCACCGGTGTCACCTGCAGCGCCCCCTACCACTGGACCGAGGGGCTTTGGGACCTGAAGACCGGCTACCCGCAGGTCGAACGCAAGGATCTCAAGTACAAGGTCGTCGCCTACGATTTCGGCATCAAGCTGAACATCCTGCGCTGCCTGGTATCCGCGGGCTGCGACGTCACCGTGGTGCCGGCGACCTTCCCTGCCGAGTCCGCTCTCGCCATGAACCCGGACGGCATCTTCCTCTCCAACGGCCCCGGCGACCCGGAGCCGATGAAGGAAGTAATCGAGAACATCAAGAAGTTCGTCGGCAAAAAGCCGATCTTCGGCATCTGCCTGGGGCACCAGCTCCTGGGGCTCGCCCTGGGCGGCCGCACCATCAAGCTCAAGTTCGGCAACCACGGCTCCAACCTTCCGGTCATGGACATGGCCACGAGGAAGGTCGAGATCACCGCGCAGAACCACGGCTTCTCGGTAGACATCCTGTCGCTTAGCAACGTGGCCGGGCTCGCGCACGAGAACCTGAACGACCAGACGGTCGAGGGGATGGCCCACAAGACCCTCCCGATCTTTTCCGTGCAGCACCACCCCGAGGCGTCCCCGGGGCCGCACGACTCGCACTACCTGTTCGACAGGTTCGTCGAGATGATGGAGCAGCACAAGGCGTAGGGGCATGAGTTACCATGAGCTTTACCGCAGCGGCGAGCTGGCGCGGCGCATCAAGGCGGCATATGCCCGCCTCGCTGCCTGCGACATCTGCCCGCACGCCTGCGGGGTGAACCGGCTGGCCGGGGAGAACGGCCTTTGCGGTAGCGACAAGACGCTGCGCATAGCCTCCGCCGCCATCCACCGGGGGGAGGAGCCACCCATTTCCGGTACGCGCGGCTCAGGGACCATCTTCCTCTCCGGCTGCACGCTGAACTGCAAGTTCTGCCAGAACTTCCCCATCAGCCAGTTGCGTAACGGCAAGGACCTGACACCCGGGAAGCTGGCCGAGAAGATGCTGGGGTTGCAGCAAAAGGGTGCCCACAACATAAACTTCGTCACCCCGACGCACTTCACGCCGCAGATACTGGCGGCCCTCTACCTCGCCATCCGCAAGGGGTTCACGCTCCCCATCGTCTGGAACACGAGCGGGTACGAGAGCCTGGAGACGCTGGCGCTTCTGGACGGGGTGGTGGACATCTACCTGCCGGACATGAAGTACTCTTCCGACGAGGTGGCGGTCAGGCTCTCCGGGGCGCCGGGATACACCGGGGCGAACCGGCAGGCGCTTGCCGAGATGCTGAGGCAGGTTGGGCAGCTTCACTTGGACGAGGACGGCATCGCCGTCAGGGGGCTCATCGTGCGCCACCTGGTCCTGCCTCAGGGGCAGGCGGGGAGCGCCGAGACGCTTCACTGGATCGCCGAGAACCTTGGCGCCGAGACGCACATAGCGCTTATGAGCCAGTTCTTCCCGGCGCATGCAGCAGCAGAGACACCCGGCATAGACAGAAGGATAACCGCGGAAGAGTATGCCGAGGCGGTAGAGGCGCTGGAAGATCTGGACCTTGAAAACGGCTGGGTCCAGGAAGAACCGCTTTAACACTGATAAAAAGCATCACCACAGAGGTCACTGAGGCACACGGAGGTCACAGAGGAAAACCAAAAATGCGGGTTAAACCCTTTATTTTTACTTTTCCTCTGTGACCCCCTGCGACCCTCTGGGTCCTCTGTGTTCATGCTTTTCACGCTTTTCAGATTCATAACAGGGAGAGAGTTTCAATGCCTAAACGTACAGACATCAAGAAGATCCTCATTATCGGCGCGGGCCCGATCGTCATCGGCCAGGCGTGCGAGTTCGACTATTCCGGTACCCAGGCCTGCAAGGCGCTCAAGGAAGAGGGGTTCGAGGTGGTGCTTTTGAACTCCAACCCGGCTACTATCATGACCGACCCGGACTTCGCCGACTTCACCTATATCGAACCGGTCACCCCTGAGATCCTCGCGGCGATCATCGAGAAGGAGCGCCCCGACGCGCTGCTCCCGACCCTGGGGGGGCAGACGGCGCTGAACACGGCGGTGGCGGTAGCCGAGAACGGCACCCTGGAGAAGTTCGGGGTGGAGCTGATCGGCGCGAAGCTCCCGGCCATCAAGAAGGCCGAGGACCGCACCCTGTTCAAGGAGGCAATGGTCAGGATCGGCCTCGACGTGCCGAGATCCGGCCTCGCCCATAACTACCAGGAGGCGATGGAGGTCATCAAGTACGTCGGCTTCCCGGCCATCATCCGCCCCTCCTTCACCCTGGGGGGCACCGGCGGCGGCATCGCCTACAACATGGAAGAGTACGAGCGCATGTCCATGGCCGGGATCGAGGCGTCCCCGACCGACGAGATCCTGGTCGAGGAGTCGCTGATCGGCTGGAAGGAGTACGAGCTTGAGGTGATGAGGGATACCGCCGACAACGTGGTCATCATCTGCTCCATCGAGAACTTCGACGCCATGGGCGTGCACACAGGCGACTCCATCACTGTGGCCCCTGCCCAGACCCTCACCGACAAGGAGTACCAGATCCTGCGCGACGCCTCGCTCAAGATCATCCGCGAGATCGGCGTCGACACCGGCGGCTCCAACATCCAGTTCGGCACCAACCCTAAAAACGGCCGGCTCATCGTCATCGAGATGAACCCGCGCGTCTCCCGCTCCTCGGCGCTCGCCTCGAAGGCCACCGGCTTCCCGATCGCGAAGATCGCGGCGAAACTTGCCGTCGGCTACACGCTGGACGAAATCACCAACGACATCACCAAGGAGACGCCGGCCTGCTTCGAGCCGACCATCGACTACGTGGTCACCAAGGTGCCGCGCTTCACCTTCGAAAAGTTCCCTGCAGCCGACGCCACCTTGACCACCCAGATGAAATCGGTGGGCGAGGTGATGTCCATCGGCCGCACCTTCAAGGAGTCCTTCCAGAAGGCGCTCCGCTCGCTGGAGATAGGCTCCTGCGGCTTCGAGTCGAAGTTCTTCGGGGTAGGGGGCGACACCCGCCGCGCGCTCACCGAGAAAGAGAGAAATCTCCTCAACGACAAGCTTAGGACCCCCAACTGCGACCGCCTCTGGTACGTCGGCGACGCCTTCCGCTGCGGCATGAGCGTGGAAGAGATCTACGCACTCACCGCCATCGACCCCTGGTTCCTGAACAACATCCGCCAGATCATCGAGATGGAGGAGGAGCTGAAGCAGATCGACATCAGGAAAGAGTCCGGCGACAAGCTGCACGACATCCTCTGGGACGCGAAACGCTACGGCTTCTCGGACAAGTTCCTCTCCCAGCTCTGGAAGATAACCGAAGCTGAGGTACGCGAGCTGCGCCTGTCGGTGGGTGTCAAGCCGGTCTTCAAACGCGTCGACACCTGCGCCGCCGAATTCGTGGCCCACACCCCGTACCTCTACTCCACCTACGAGGAGGAGTGCGAGGCGGAGCCGACCGACAGGAAGAAGATCATCATCCTGGGCGGCGGACCCAACCGCATCGGCCAGGGGATCGAGTTCGACTACTGCTGCGTGCACGGCGTATTCGCCCTCTCCGAGGACGGCTACGAGACCATCATGGTCAACTGCAACCCGGAGACCGTCTCCACCGACTACGACACCTCGGACCGTCTCTACTTCGAGCCGCTCACCTTCGAGGACGTGCTGAACATCGTGGACGTCGAGAAGCCGACCGGCGTCATCGTCCAGTTCGGCGGGCAGACCCCGCTGAAGCTCGCCGTAGCACTGGAGAAGGCGGGGGTCCCCATCATCGGCACCTCCCCAGACGCAATCGACCGCGCCGAGGACCGCGAGCGCTTCCAGGAGATGCTGCAAAAGCTCAAGCTGCGCCAGCCTGAAAACGGCACCGCCCGCTCCTTCGAGGAGGCGGAGGTGGTTGCCGAGCGCATCGGCTACCCTGTCGTGGTGCGCCCCTCCTACGTTCTTGGCGGCCGCGCCATGGAGATCGTCTACGACGTGGAGAATCTGCGCCGCTACATGCACACCGCGGTACAGGCTTCGCCCGAGCACCCGATCCTGATCGACAAGTTCCTGGACGAGGCGATCGAGATCGACGTCGACGCCCTTTGCGATGGCAAGGTCGCCGTCATCGGCGGCATCATGGAGCACATCGAGGAGGCGGGGATCCACTCCGGCGACTCGGCCTGCTCGCTGCCGCCTTACTCCATCTCCAAGGAGATCGTGGAGGAGATCAGGCGCCAGACCAAGATGATGGCGCTGGAGTTGAACGTGAAGGGGCTCATGAACGTGCAGTTCGCCGTCAAGGGGAACGACATCTACATCATCGAGGTTAACCCCCGCGCCTCGCGCACCTCTCCCTTCGTCTCCAAGGCGACCGGGAGGCCTTTGGCGAAGATCGCCGCGCGCGTCATGGCCGGGAAGACCCTGGCGGAGTTGGGGGTTGCCGAGGAGATCGTCCCGGTCCACATCTCGGTCAAGGAATCGGTCTTCCCCTTCGCCAAGTTCCCCGGCGTCGACACCATCCTTGGGCCGGAGATGAAGTCGACCGGCGAGGTCATGGGGATCGGCGACACCTTCGCCAAGGCCTACGCCAAGGCGCAGATGGGGGCCAACGTGAAGCTCCCGACTTCGGGTAAAGTGTTCATTTCAGTGAAGGACACGGACAAAAAACATATTGTCACCGCTGCAAAAAGACTGTATGATCAGGGCTTCGAATTGGTTGCCACGCGCGGAACGGCGAGCTATCTGCAGGAAAAAGGGATCCCCGTCCAGGTGGTAAACAAGGTGATTGAAGGACGCCCCCACATAGTCGATGCGATCAAGAACAACGAGATCTGCATGGTCATCAACACCACCCACGGTGCCCAGGCCGTTGCCGATTCCTACTCGATCCGCAGGAACACCCTGATCAACAACGTCGCTTACTACACCACAGCCTCCGGCGCGCGAGCCGCAGTCGACGGTATCATAGCGATGTCGCAATCGAAGCTGGAAGTGAACTCGATCCAGCACTACTTGAAGTAACTGATGCACCCGGCGGCGTGATACATGCCCCACTTAAAAAACCGAAAACGCTGATCAACGGGGGGCCAAAAGGCCCCCCTACAAGTTCATCGACAGGAGTAGAAAACCGATGTCTCAGACAGTTCCATTGACCAAGGAGAGTTACGAGGCCCTTCAGGAAGACCTGAAACGCCTGATAAAGGAAGAGCGCCCCAAGGTGATTCAGGATATCGCCGAGGCGAGGGCCCATGGTGACCTTTCCGAAAACGCGGAGTACGATGCCGCCAAGAACCGTCAGGGTTTCATCGAAGGGCGTATCCTCGAGTTGGGTGATAAGTTGGCACGCGCCTACGTGGTCGACCTCTCCAACCTGAAGCCCGACAAGGTGGTTTTCGGCGCCACGGTGACGGTCTATGATACGGCGACCGAGGAAGAACTTACCTACAAGATCGTCGGCGAGGACGAGGCCGACATCAAGCAGGGCAAGATCTCCTGCACCTCCCCGGTCGGCAAGGCCCTCATCGGGCACAAACTGGACGACAGCGTCAGGGTGAGCGTCCCCGCGGGCGTCAAAGAGTACGAGATTATCGAGATACGCTACGAATAGTCCCGGCCTTCGCGTTTGCCAATAGCGGCGCGCGGTGCTGGATATAACCGGGCAGGGTTCGTCCCGTCCGGCAGCAGAGAAGGATCACTACGCCAAGCGCGTAACAGGAGGATTTAAATGTCTCAGGTAACCAAGGATATGACTTTTGCCGCAGTAATGAGGATGCATCCGGACGTCGTCAAGGTGCTTGCCAAATACAACCTCGGCTGCATCGGCTGCATGGGTGCACAGAACGAGTCACTGGAGCAGGGATGCGCGGCCCACGGCATCAACGTGGACGAGATCGTCGCCGACATCAACAAGCTTTTCTAGCAGCTTCCGCGGCCTGGCGCGGGTCTCCCGCGCCAGGCGCTTCCACCCTTCCTCCCCATGCCGACCATAACCCTCGCGCCAGACGGGTCCATCCCGCTTCCTGAACAGCTCAGAAACGATCTGAAGCTTCGCCCGGGGGACCTGGTGAGCGTAGAGGTCGTGGACGGGACACTCCGCATCTCCAAGCAGAAACCAGCCAAAGAAACACGTACCGCCGCCTCCCAAGCAAAGCCGGCCGCTGCCATCGCGCAGACAGCCGTCCCCGCCGAACTGCAGACCCCGATGCTTAGCATCAAGGGGGTAGGGCCGAAGCTCGCCGCGATCCTTTCCAAGAAGGGGTTGAACACGGTGGAGGACGCGCTTTACCTCCTCCCCAACCGCTACGAGGACCGTCGCGAGCTGAAGAAGATAGCGCAGCTGCGTCCTGGAAACAGCGAGGCCTTCTTCGCCACCGTGGTCTCAGCCGGGGCGCAGACGACCAAGGGGGGGCGGCGCTACTTCGAGGCCATCGTCAAGGACGAGACGGGGAGCCTGCCGCTCAAGTGGTTTCATTTCCACCCGAACTTCCTGAGTAAGCAGCTGGTCCCCGGGCGGCAGGGGATCTTCATCAGCGACGTCGCCCAGTTCGGCTTCCAGCGCGAGATGCATCACCCCGAGGTCGAATGGGCCGCCGAGGGGGAGGATCTCTCCCAGGTGATGGCGCGCGACCCCGACAACTTCGGCAGTATCCTTCCGGTCTACCCGCTCACCGAGGGGGTGAGCCAGAAGGTGATGCGCCGCATCATGCGCGACGCCGTGCAGCGCTACAGCCGCTACGTCAAGGGGGCGCTCCCGGAGGATCTCGTGCAGCGCCACAAGCTCCTCTCCCTTCCAGTGGCGCTTCGCGAGGCGCACCTTCCCGCCCAGGACAGCGACCTCTCCGCGCTCAACAGCGGCCGCAGCGCCGCGCACCGCTCGCTCGCCTACGACGAGCTCTTCTTCCTGCAACTGGGGCTCGCCCTCAAGAGGCGCGGCGTAGCCGTCGAGGAAGGCATCAGCTTCAAGGTGACCCATCGCTACACCAAGGAGCTCCTCAAGTTGCTTCCCTTCAGCCTGACCGGCGCCCAGAAACGGGTCCTCTCCGAGATCAAGGAAGACATGATGTCGCCCCACCCGATGCACCGGCTGGTGCAGGGGGACGTGGGGTGCGGGAAGACGCTCGTCGCACTCATGGCCGCACTTGTCTGCGTCGAGAACGATTACCAGGTCGCCATCATGGCCCCCACGGAGCTTCTGGCCGAGCAGCACTACCTGAACATCCACGGCTACTGCGAGAAGCTCGGCATCGAGGTGGCGCTTCTGACCGCGAGCGTGAAGGGGAAGGGGGATACGCTGGAGAGGATAGCTTCCGGCACGACCAGGATCGTAATCGGAACCCATGCCGTGATCCAGGAGAAGGTCGAATTCAACCGGCTGGGGCTGGGCATCATCGACGAACAGCACCGCTTCGGCGTGGTGCAGCGTGCCCTGTTGAAGAAGAAGGGGGCGAACCCGGACATCCTGGTGATGACGGCGACCCCGATCCCGCGCACCCTCTCCATGACCGTCTTCGGCGACCTTTCCTTATCCGTTATCGACGAGCTGCCGCCTGGACGGACCCCCATCGAGACCCGGATGGTGCGCGAGTCGCGTCGCAAGGAAGTGTACGCGCTGGTCAGGGATGAGGTGGCGAAGGGGAGGCAGGCTTACGTTATCTACCCCTTGGTCGAGGAGACTGAGAAGAGCGACCTGAAGGCCGCGGTGCAGATGGCCGAGCACCTGGCGCAGGAGGTCTTTCCCGACCTGCGCGTCGCCGTCCTGCACGGGCGGATGCCCGCCACCGAGAAGGAAGCGGTGATGAAGGAGTTCAAGGCGGGCTCGACGGACATCCTGGTCGCCACCACGGTCATCGAGGTCGGCATCGACGTCCCCAACGCGACCGTCATGGTCATCGAGCACGCGGAGCGCTTCGGCCTCTCCCAGTTGCACCAGTTGCGGGGGAGGGTAGGGCGCGGCAGCGAGCAGTCGCGCTGTATCCTGCTCGCTGGGAACAAGCTTTCCGAGGACGGCCAGAAGCGTCTTGAGGTGATGGTGCAGAGCTCCGACGGGTTTGTCATCGCCGAGGCCGACCTTCAGATCAGGGGACCCGGGGACTTCCTGGGGACCAGACAGGCGGGGCTTCCCGAACTGCGGGTGGCAGATATACTGCGGGACGGCGGCGTCCTGGAGCAGGCGCGCAAGGATGCCTTCGCCCTGGTCGAGGGCGACCCGGAGCTGAACGCGCCCGGACACGAGCGCCTGCGAGGGGAATTGATGCTGCGCTGGGGCGGGAGATTGGAGCTGGCGAGCATCGGGTGAGTTGTGTCAACGGGGGGCGAAGCCGAACAACCAGCTTTCAAATCCCGCTCATTTATTTAGCAGGTTCCGGCAGCAAAAAGGCCATGACGGCGGCGACTGCTGTGAGCGTCCCGGCTATGAGGTAGGGGGTGGTGAAGGCGCCGGTGGCCTTGGCGATGATCCCGGCAACGGCGGGACCGACAACCTGCCCCAGCCCGAAGAAGATGGTGATGGTGCCGAATGCGGCGGAGGCGCGCTGCAGCCCCAGGTAGTCCCCGACGGCAGCCGCCATGATGGCGGGGATGGCAAAGACCGCGCAGCCGTACAATCCGAGCGAGAAGGTGAGCCCCAACATCCCGGCCTTCAAGCCTGCCAGCAGGTACGCTGCGGTCTGGACGGTGAAGACGAGGGCAAGCCCCCGCCGCCTGCCGATGCGGTCGGAGAGGGTGCCGAAGCCGATGCCTGAGAAAAAGCTGAAGAAACCGACCCAGGACCAGTAGAGCCCCGCGCGCGCCTCGCTCAGCCCGTATTCCCGCACCATCGTGGTGACGATGAAGGTGCCGTACACCATGAAGGTGGCGCCGAAGACGAGGTAGAGGAGCCCTAGCCTGAAAAGGAGCCGGCCGTCCCCCTTGCGCTCGCGGTGGAGAAACTGCTCCGGGGAGGCGTCCACCAGCCTTCCCACCGGCTCAAGCCCCACGTCGGCGGGGTGGTTTCGCAGCAGAGCCGCCGCCACGCAGGCGATGCCGAGGCAGACCGCGCCCAGCACCATCCACCCCGCGCGCCAGCCGTCGGCACCGAAGCTGCGATTGAGGGCGGGGACCAGGAACCCTGCGAGGATGATCCCTATCCCGTTTCCAGCGATGGCGAATCCGGCGGCCTTGCCGCGCTGTTCGCTGCGAAACCAGAAAGTGACCAGCGCCATCAGGGGGATGTTGGTGAACCCGCTCCCCATCCCGACCAAAGCGTACAGGGCGATGATGGGAAAAAACGAGTGGCAAAGGCCGATACCCATCATGCCGAGGCCGATGACGACAAGGGCGATAGCCGCCATCCACCGGGGAGCCAGCCGCCCCATCAGCTTCGGCGCCACAAGGACCGACGCCAGGTAACCGACGAAATTGGCCGTGCCGATGAACCCCATCCGGTCGTAGCTCAGGGCAAGGCCCGCCTGCATCCCGGGGATGAGCATGGAGTAGGCGTACCGGGCCAGCCCGAAGCAGGAAAAAAGGCCCAGGGCGCAGGTGGCTACGATGATCCATCCGTAGTGGAATCTGCCTTGGGGAAGCGAGGGGGCCTTGGTCATGCAGATGTCTCGTCGTTCGTCGCAGCGGTTGCAGGGTTCCATCTGATGGTGAGGACGGTGGCCCGGGAAAGGCAGTGCCACCGGTGGTATAACCCTTCCCCCCAAATGGCAAAGTCGCCGTGCCTCTCCAGCAGTACGGTCTGCACCTCTTCTGGGGAGAAGTCGGGGGAGGGGGAGAACTCGATACGGAAAGCGGAGCCCTCGCTGACCAGTAAGGAAATGGTCCTTCCCTCGCTGACGGGCTTGGAATTGCCGCTGTCGTCGCCTGAGGGGTGATCGTACCACTTGACGCAGAGACCGGTCAGAGTCTCATGCTTCGGGATGTGCAGCAGGCCCGAAGGGTCGTTTAGCGTCCAGTCGCTGAAGCCGAGGAACCAGCCGGTTCCGTTGGTCTCGGCGTCGTGTGCGTTGCCGGTCTGGATCTTCATGGTTTTTTTCAAAGGTATTCCTCGAAATAATCGAGATCCTTGTGGAAAGTCTCCTGGAGCAGGGAGAGGCTTATCAGCGCGATGACCAGGCAAAGCGCCCCCACGGCAAGCGCGCCCATCTCCAGCCCCAGGACCTTTCGCGCCGACTGGAACAGCATGGTGATGGGGATGGTCATGCCGCGCACGAAATTGGGGACGGTGGTGGCGACGGTGGCCCTAAGATTGGTCCCGAACTGCTCCGCCGCAACGGTGACGAAGATCGCCCAGTACCCGATCCCGAAGCCGAGGAGCCCGCAGATGAGATAGAAGGAGCCTGCGGTAACCCCGGTGGCGCTGAAGTAGCCCGCCACCGCCGCGACGGTCAGCAGCAGGAAAAGAAGCACCACCTTCTTGCGGCTTTTCAGCAGCTGGCTCAAGAGCCCGCTCACGAGGTCACCGGCCACAAGCCCCATGTAGCAGTACATCACGGCGTTGCCGGCGTTGACCGTCCCCTGGACCGCGAGGGCCTTGGCGAACTCGGGGGAAAAGGTGATCAGGACCCCAACGACGAACCAGGAGGGAAGGCCGATCAGGATCGAGTTCATGAAGCGGCCGAAGCGGTCGCGCGAGGTGAAGAGTGCGAGGAAATTTCCCTTGGCTACTTCCTTGGATTCCATCCCCTTGAACATCCCTGATTCCGCCACCGAGACCCGCAGCAGCAGGAGCAGCAGGCCCAAGATGCCGCCGATGACGAATGCTGTGCGCCAGTCGAACTGCTTCGCGACGAAGTTTGCGAGTATGGCTCCCGAGACACCGACAGTCGCCACGATCATGGTGCCGTATCCCCTGATGGAGCGGTGCAGCACCTCGCTCACCAGCGTGATGCCGGCGCCGAGCTCGCCGGCGAGACCCACCCCCGCCATGAAGCGGAGAAAGGCGTATGCTTCGATGGAGTTGGCCATGCCGTTGGCGAGGTTGGCCACGGAGTAGATGAAGATGGAACCGAACATGATCTTGAGGCGCCCCTTCCGGTCCCCGAGAACTCCCCAGAGGATCCCCCCCAGCAGCATCCCCGCCATCTGCATGTTGAGCAGAAACACCCCTTTGTCGATCAGTTCCTGCCCTGAAAGCCCGATGCCCTTGAGGCTCGGCACCCTTACGATGCTGAACAGCACCAGGTCGTAAATGTCGACGAAGTACCCGAGAGCCGCAACTATCACCGGCAGTCCCAAAACCTGCCGCACTACATTTTTCGTATTCCCTTCACTGCATGTCATCCTCAACTCCCGCACCGTCGCAGTAGCTGGTACTCGCGGCGTAGTAAAAAAAGCCGCCCCTTCAGCATTGCTGAAACGGGCGGCTCTGTCTTAGATCATGATTGCTCTGTCTTGTCTTATGACAGGATATTTCAGAACCAGTTCTAATACACTCCTTGGCGCCGGGAAGTCAATCAGATTCCTGAGTGACCTTGATCTTGCAGCAAGCTTAGCGGAATGTTCTCCCTTTGAAAAGAGAGATTGAGGGGGATGTTCAGCGGGAGTGAAATCCCCCCTGTCCCCCCTTCGCAAAGGGGGGGACGTTAGGTCTGACCCAGCCCTTCGTGGGCAAATTAACACCACATCTCTGGTATTCCCCGATGAACCTTTGCAACTGAGGGACAAAAAGGCCCCTAGAGCTGCCCCAGGGCCTCTTCAGTGCTGACTATCTTGGCGTAAGGTATTGCGAGCGCAGACATGAAGGATGCATGCACATCGGCGGCTTTGACCGTCCGCCCCTGGAACTGCAGGTCTCTGGTAGCGCAGGCGTCTTCGACGACGGTACAGTCAAAGCCTAGATCGAACGCTGCCCTGGTTGTAGCGTCTATGCACATGTGGCTCATCGCCCCACAGATCACAAGGTCCTTTATCTGCCGGGCCGCCAGCAGCTCCAAGAGCGAGGTCCCCCGGAAGCTGTTCGGGAAGTTCTTGATTACGATCGATTCGCCCGCCGCGGGCGCCACCATTTGGCTGATCTCGGCGCCGTCGGTGCCGGGGACAAAAAAGGTGGCACCTGGGCGCGCGGCGATGTGCTGGATATGGACAACCGGAGTTCCACTTTTCCTGCACTGCTCGAGCAGGAGCTTCGCGTTAGCAGCGGCTTCCTCTATTCCCGCAAGTTCCATGCTGCCGCCGGGGAAGTAGTCGTTTTGAATGTCGACCAGGATCAGGCAGGTCCCGTTTTCTCCTTTATGCTCCTTGGCTGCCTGGCTCATTGCTGCACCAGCCTGGCGCCGAGCGCGAACGCCTTCTCACAGTCTTCCGGAAACGCCTTCTGGTACCGCTCGCGCCTTATCGCCGGATCGAAGTAGTTGAAGACCACCTTGTCGTAATCCTCGAACTGCAGCGTTTCATTGGCGCAGAGCGATTCGCAGGAGCCGAAGTTGCGAGCGAGGACACCCTCGTTGAGGCCGATGTGGATAGGGTAGGAGTACTGCTTCATGATCTCTTCCGAGACGTTCATGGTGTAGATGAACCCCGTGCGGATGCTGCGGGTGAAGAGCGAGGTCGGAGGGTTGCTGTACACCAGGTACTGGAACAGGAGCCGCTCCATGAACGAGTGCATCTCACCGGTCACCGTCCCGAAGTACACCGGGGAACCGAGAACGAAGGCGTCGGCTTCCGCGAGCTTCTCCAGCACCGGGGTGAGCTCGTCCTGCATGGCGCATTTGCCGTAGCTCTTGCCCCCCTTTAACTTGCAGGCGAAGCAGCTGATGCATCCCTTGTAGTTCAAGTCGTAGAGATGAATCAGTTCCGTCTCGGCGTCGGCCGAAGCCGCCCCTTCGAGGGCCTTTTCCAGCAAGGTTGCCGTGTTCCACTTTTTCCTCGGGCTGCCGTTAATCGCGATTACCTTCATTTGTGTACCTCCTGATGTTGCCAAACTTTCCCTCACCCGCCCTTCGCCCACCCTACGCTACATGGTCACCAGCCTTTGGTTCATCTTCTGTCCCAGTTGGTCCCGCAACTGAAGGATGTTGCCGGCGCCTCCAGTGACTTTCTCGGACAGGACGTTCTCGCAGGTTTCCACATTTATCACGTGACAGATCACGTTCGCCTCGTTGTCGATGACCTCAACGTTGCCGAGTATGATGAACTTGGCGCCGATCTCCTTCCCGATGTTTTGCGCGGTGGTGCTGTCGAGGATAACGCTGTTGGTTAACTTGATCTCGCTGAGAGCCTTGTCGACCTTGTTCCCGTCGATGATCTTTATGTCTTCGCTTTTCCTGAGATAGTAGGTGAGATCGTCAGAGAAGCCCTGACTGAGATGGTCGTACTTCTTCTCTACTGCTTTGATGGTGAAAGGAAGGACGGCAACGGTGTCGTTCTTGGCCAGGTGCAGTTTCTTGCCGATGCTCAGGCTGCTACTTTCAGTGACGGCGGCGGCCTTGACATCAGGCGCTTTGGTTCCTGCCTCGGCAGGAGCGGCAAGCTTTGCAACGCCGCTTGCAGAGAGGGGGACCATGAGCGTATCGTCCATACGCCACATCGCGCCGGTCACTGGGTCCACGACCAGCAGTCCGATCACCCCGCCGAACACGATGTTGCCCCAGTACCAGCCGTTCATGTGCGCGGCAAGCTCGCTGTGGCCGAGATCATATCCGTCCTTGTTGCACGAGATGGTGTATTTGGCCTTCGAGAAGAACCCGTTCCCTGAATCTACTGTGATTATCATTGGAGTTTCGCCGGAATGGATCGCAATGCCCTTCTTGTTGGTCACCGTGCATTTGGCACCTGATGGTGTGGATTGAACGGTTACGGGCCAGCTTGATTTGCTGACGATGCTGGCGCAGCCGGTAAGTGAGACGATCATTGCAGCAGAGAGGGCTTTAACTGCGATTTTCTTCATTGATGCTCCTATGGATGACGGATGAGGATGAAAATCGGCACAATATATAGCAAGTGTTAATTTTAGTCAACTAAGATAAGCAGTTTTATGAGAGTGAGGGGAATGCAGAGTGGGGAGCGAAGCTCGCGCTATTTCCGCAGCAGCGCCAGCAGCTCTTCTGCGCTTATTTTGCCGCTCAGGTCGCTATCGTCGAGCAGGCTGTCGGCCAGGCCGCGCTTTTGCTGGTGCAGACCGACGATCTTCTCTTCTATGGTCCCCCTGGTCACCAGCCGGTAGATGGTGACCGGGCGCTGCTGACCTATGCGGTGGGCGCGGTCGGAGGCCTGGTCTTCGACCGCTGGATTCCACCAGGGGTCCATGTGGATGACGTAGTCTGCGGCGGTGAGGTTGAGTCCGACGCCGCCGGCCTTGAGGCTGATCAGGAACAGGTCGCCGCTGCCGCTTTGGAAGGCGTCGACGCGCTTCTTCCGCTCCTGGGGGGGCGTGCTGCCGTCGAGGTACTGGTAGGGGATCCCGTTCTTCTCTACGTACTGCCGGATCAGCTCCAGGTGTCCGACGAACTGGCTGAAGACAAGGGCCTTGTGGCGGTTCTCGCGCAGCTCCTCCACGATCTCACCGAAGGCGGCCAGCTTGGTGCTCGGGATGGGGGTGTCGGGCAGGACCAGGCGCGGGTTGCAGCAGGCACGCCGAAGCCTCATGATCTCCGCAAGGATCTTCAGGTGCAGCGCGCCCTTTCCCTCGACCTTTCCGACGCCGGCC
The DNA here is from genome assembly GCF_014218275.1 of Citrifermentans bremense. Classification (NCBI taxonomy): domain Bacteria; kingdom Pseudomonadati; phylum Thermodesulfobacteriota; class Desulfuromonadia; order Geobacterales; family Geobacteraceae; genus Citrifermentans; species Citrifermentans bremense. Next base: position 2,665,376 of record NZ_AP023213.1, on the reverse strand, counting down.
AGGTTGTCGAGCGCGCTCTTCCTGATCGCCTCGTACAGCGACGCCTCCTCCTCGCTCATCTCTACCTTGATGACGATCTCCGTGCGCGGCGGGAGCTCCTCCAGCACCTGGTTCTTGGTGCGGCGCAGGATAAAGGGCTGGATCAGCTTCTTCAGACGTGCGCGGGCCTTCTTGTCCTGGCTCTTTTCTATCGGCGCGGCGAACTTGACGTTGAACTGCTTCAGGCTCCCCAAAAGTCCAGGGTTGATGAACCGGAACACGTTCCAGAGCTCCCCCAGGTGGTTCTCGATGGGGGTCCCTGTGGCAACCATCTTGAAGGTGCCCTTTAGCTCCATGGCGGCCTGGCTTCTCTTGGTCGCCATGTTTTTGATCGCCTGCGCCTCGTCCAGGATGATCGCCTGCCACTGCACCGCGGCCAGAAGTTCCCCCTCCTGCTGCAAAAGCCCGTAGCTGCAGATGACCAGGTCGAAGGGCTTCAGCTCCTGGAGGAGCTTCGCGCGGTTTTGGCCACCGAAGATGACGGGATTAAGGGTGGGGGCGAACTTGAGGCTCTCGCTCTCCCAGTTGAGGCAGACCGAGGTGGGAGCGACCACCAGCGAGGGCCCCCCCTCCGCCATGGAAAGGATTTGTGCCAGCGCCTGGACCGTTTTACCCAGTCCCATGTCGTCGGCGAGACAGGCTCCAACCCCCCAGTGGGCCAGCCGGTTCAGCCAGTTGAACCCTTCCTCCTGATAGCCGCGCAGTTCCGCCTGGAGCGTGGCGGGGAGCTGGGGGCGGAAGGCCTCGGCTTCGAGCAGCCTTTTGAGTTGGCGCCGCCACTGCTCGTCCGCGTCGAAGCTCCCGGCCTGCCCGGCGAATTCCTCGAAGACGGGGGCGGCGAGGGGATGGAAACGGAAAGCGCTGCTGCCGTGCGGATCGGCGCAGGAGGCGAGGTCGTCCAGGTGCCTTTTGAGCTGGGCGGAGAGAGCCAGGAAATCGCCATCTGCAAGCTGGATGAAGCGGCCTGGGGAATCCTTGGCGAGCTCGACCAGTTGCCGCAGATCTAGCGAGAGCCCCTCGTTCAGCTTCACTTCGCCTTCAAGTTCGAACCAGTCTTTCGCCTGCTTGATAACCAGCCGGCAGTGTCCGGGGGTCGCGACCTGCTTGATCTTGAAGCGCGCCCCTTCCGGCCAGGAAACGCGCACAGCTTCTCCGAGCCCCTGGAGTTGAAGCAGCAGTTCGAGCGCCTTTTCGGTCGAGGGAACCATCCACTCGCCCTCCCATTCCTCGCATTCGGAGAGGACGGGTAGGGCTGCGATCGCTTCGGTCGTGCGGCTTACCTCGAGCTGCAGGTCCCGCTTGGCCTGCACCTTTTTCCCTTCGATGACGGCCATGAGCGTTTCGCCGCCGGCCCCGGGGCGGAAGCAGGGGCCGCTTTCGGACAGGGGGTAGACCAGCAGCTCCAGCCTCAGCCCGGCCTGGTAGGGGAGAAGATGGAAGCAGGGGGTGCTGTCGCTCGCTATCTGTTCGATGGTCGCATCCTCGATGTCCGAGTGCACCGTGACCAGCGAAGAGAGGGAATGAATCGCTGCGAGGGCCTGGTTCTTCGCCTGCGGCGGGAGCTTCAGCCCGCTGCCGAGGATGGCGGCGATGCGGCGGTACTCCTCCTTCACCTGGTACATCTTGAGCCGGGTCGGGGCCTCCTTTTGCAGGTAGATCTTCTGATCCGGCGCGAACTGCGGAGAGATTTGCAGCTTAAGGGTGTCGCCTTCAGTAAGGAGTTGGATCTCCGGCTCACCACGTACAAGTTCCAGGTGCACCGTGCCCGCCGGGTCGAGGTAGAGCTGCGGGTGCCCGACCATGAGCGGCAGGGCCAGGTCGTGGTTCAGCTCGTAGCAGTCCCGGCCGTAATAGCCGTGGCAGCGTTCCAGCTTGATGCAGGCGCAGATGAGCCGGTCCTGCTCGGTGAGGAAATCGATACCCGCCGCGTCTTCGGCCAGACGTTTCGGGGAGATGTTTCTCCCGGAGCTCCATTTACCGTTCGGCGCCTGCTTTTGCTCGCGCGGATGGATCTCGAAGTAGCCGCGCTTCTCGTCGAAGTGCCAGATGAGTCGGGATTGCGATACCGGCTTTTGCTCCGCCTCTTCCTCCTCGCGGTTCAGCCTGATCAGCGCCTGGAGGGCGGTTTGCCAGAACTCGATCTTCGCTACGGCGTGAACCAGGGGGACGACCCCCTTCTGTTTTTGGCGCTTTCCGGTTCGGGAAGCGGGCAAAGGGGCGATGCCGCACTCAAGCACAGTCCACTCCAACTCGTCGGCAAGCCACAGGTATCCTGCGTCGCGTGCCTTGTGGGCCAACGGGGGCAGCTTTGCAGCCTTCTCACGCGCTTTTTCGGATCCGCCCCACTGCAGGGCCATGACGCAGAAAAGGGCGTAGAAGGGGGAGGTGTCGAAGGCGGGGGCGGCGGAGAGCGCCTCAAGGTAGCGGGAGGTGCCGCGCTCCCCGTTTCGCTCCGCGGCCACGTGCTTGAGGATCAGGTAGAGGTCCTGGTGGGGCCAATCTTTCTTGCCGACGACGAAGGCGCAGAAGTCGGCCGCCTGGGTCAGTGAGCGTTCGTTCCCGGCAGCGATGAGGGCCAGGATGTACAACGGGCCGGTGATGTTGTCGAAGAAGGTCTTCCGCTTGCCGGTCTCCTTGCGCAGCAGCGCGAGCGCACTCTCGAACGACGCCGCAGATTCCGGGTAGGCGCCGCGAAGCATCTGTGTCGCGGCGAAGACCGCGGCCTCGGTGGAGCTGGCCCTTTCGCCGGATGCCTTTTCTGCGGCGTCGATTTCGCCTCGCAGCAGCAGTTCCACGCAGAGGACGTCGCATAGCTCCTGCGTCACTCCCTTTGCGGCCGCAAGCTCTGCCAGGAGGGCGAAAGGTGGTTGAGCCGGAATAAGGTGCGCGCCGGCGTAGGAGAGGATCTCCTTCAGGGCAGCCCCCTGCAGCTTGATAGGAAGCGACCGGAACCATTCGAGGTCGAAGGGGGCGTTGCAGATGGTCACGAAGGGGTGGCAGCGCATGAGGTCGTAGGGGAACTGCCGCTTGAAGCGCGCCTCCATCTCGAAAGCGAGCCTTTCGTCTTTGGCGTAGAAGGCTATGCGGACGTCGCGCAGGGCGTGCAGCTGGGTGCGATAATAGCTGCTCCCCCAGTCGGTCTCCATCGGGATCTCTACGTGGATCGCCGAGACCATCTGCGGGAAGGCCCCGTCGGCGACGGCGCTCAGGGTGGCGGCGTGCGTGATATGGATGTCGCAGCGGATGCCGTCTTTTCCCTGGACCACGAGCTTTTTATGAGCGAGCTTTTCCAGCACTTCCGCCAGCACCAATCCGGTGTAGGAGCGCTCTCCGGGGGCGGGGGCGCCCATGCGCCGGAGCACGTTGAGAAGGACGTTTTTGGATAGGGGCGCGTAGAGCACGGAAAGGAGTTGCAGCAGGGTCCTCTCCTCGGGGGTGCAGGAGGAGAAGGTGTCGAGAAGTTTTTGGGTGAGGTTCGCCGGAGAGGACAAGGTCACTCCTGTAATGAAGTCAAAGGCTTTCACCAAACCTAAACCTAGGCGGAACACAGAGTTCTCGGAGGTTCACTGAGGGCGCTGAGGTTTAGTCTGGGAAAAGCAAAGGCACTCACCAACATCAGACATGGATGACGGGGATCGCCTATTCCTGCAAAGCGTTTGTTTGTTGCAAGGTTTCGCTTCACCTCTGGGACCTCCGTGGACCTCTTCGACCTCTGTGTTCCGCCTTTTGGTTTGTAAGTTCTTGGCGCCGTTAATCCCGGTAGCGCTTGACCAGATCCTGATAGGCGTCGATCCTCCTGTCGCGCAGGAAGGGCCAGATGCGGCGCACGTCCTCGCTGCGGCGCAGGTCCAGTTCTACGACCAGAAGCTCTTCCTCTTCTCCTCCCCGCACAAGGAGTTCCCCTTGGGGGCCTGCGGCGAAGCTGGAGCCCCAGAACTTGATCCCGGCGCCGGCGCCGCTTGGATCCTCCTCGAAACCGACCCGGTTCACGCTCACAACGGGGATGCCGTTGGCGACGGCATGGGAGCGCTGGATGGTGACCCAGGCGTCGAGCTGCCTTTTTTGCTCGGCCTCTTCGTCCCTGGGGTCCCAGCCGATGGCGGTGGGGTAGATGAGGAGATCCGCCCCGGCTAAAGCCATGAGCCTCGCCGCTTCGGGGTACCACTGGTCCCAGCAGACCAGGACGCCGAGTTTCCCCACCGAGGTCTGGATCGGTTCGAAGCCGAGATCGCCGGGGGTGAAGTAGAACTTCTCGTAGAACGCAGGGTCGTCGGGGATGTGCATCTTGCGGTACTTCCCGGCGATGCTCCCGTCCTTCTCGATCACCACCGCGGTGTTGTGGTAGAGGCCGGGGGCCCGTTTCTCGAAGAGTGAGGTGACGATCACCACGCCGAGCTCGCGGGCCAGTGCCCCGAAATGCTCGGTGGAGGGGCCGGGGATCGACTCGGCGAGGTCGAAGCAGGCGGTATCCTCGGTCTGGCAGAAGTAACTGCCGGTGTGGAGCTCCTGCAAAAGGACCAGTTTGGCCCCCTTGGCTGCGGCCTCGCGGATCGAGGCGGAGGTTGCGGCTATCATCTTCTCGCGGTCTGGGCGGAGCGCCTGCTGGACCAGCGCGACTTTCAGTTTTTGCATGTAAATCTCCCTCTATCTTTTCAGGGTTCCCTTGGGGAGCTGCATGGTGACGCAGTGCAGCGAGCCGTGCTGCAGGATGAGCGGCAGACAGTCGATGCCGACGATCTCGCGCCCCGGGAAAGCTTCACCTATGGCGGCAAGTGCGGCGGCGTCGTATCGGTCCTGGTAGGTCGGCACCAAGACCGCGCCGTTTATCACCAGGAAGTTGGCGTAGGTAGCAGGCAGGCGCTCCCCGTCCTCGTCGAACCTGGCGGCGGGCCAGGGGAGGGGGATGGCGCGGTAGGGGCGGCCGTCGCGGGTCCGGAAGGAGAGGATCTCCTGCTCCATCGCTGCGAGCGCCTGGTAGTGCTCGTCTTCGGGGTCATCGCAGCGGATGTAGGCGATGGTGTTCTCCGGGCAGAGCCGGGCCAGCGTGTCCACGTGCGAGTCGGTGTCGTCGCCGGCAAGGTAGCCGTTGGCAAGCCACAGGAAGCGGTCGCTACCGAAGAGCCCGTGCAGTTCCTCCTCCAGCTCGATCCGGGTCAGGTGCGGGTTGCGGTTGTCGTTCATCAGGCACTCTTCGGTGCTTAGGATGGTGCCTTCCCCGTCGCTCTCGATGCTCCCCCCTTCGAGGATGAGTCCCACCGTGTCGAGCGGTGCGCCCCATACCCCCAGGGCCTGGAGCCGCTTGTTGATCCTGTTGTCCAGGTCCGAGGGGAACTTGAGACCCCAGCCATTGAAGCCGAAATTGAGGAGCCTCGGTGCGCCGTCTTCCTCGACCGTGATGGGGCCGAAGTCGCGGGCCCAGGTGTCGTTGGTGTCGACCTGGTTGATTCTGACCTTCTCCAGGTTCGCGCCGCAGGCGGCGAGCTTCTCGCGTACCAGGTCCGGATCGGCGGCCGCCACGACGGCGGTCTCGAAACGGCTGATCGCGGTCACTATCTGTGCGAAAACCGGCTCCACCGCGTCGAGGTACGGCGCCCAGTCGCTGTTTTCGTGCGGCCAGGCGAGGAGCACCCCGTCCTGCGGTTCCCATTCTGCCGGCAATCTTCTTACTTGTTCCAATCTCTGCTCCTGAAGGAGAAATAGCTGCCAAACCGTGAAAAATTAGCATACTGGGCGAAGGCAATGCAAGCCAAAAGGGGGGCGCAACGGCAATGAAACCCGTTGCTTCCGGCAGCCGTTCCTGTATTATGCCTGGCACTGCAAAGAGACCTTCTGTACCAGGAGTTGCCACATGTCTTACCCCGATACGGTCAACCTTCCCTTCAACGCTGAGATCATCAAATCGCGCTTCACACAGATAAAGCCCAACGGCGACGCCTATGCCGGCCCTGGCCACCTGGTGCTGCTCCAGGGGGAGAACCTGGTGCTGGACGGCGAAGCTCTCTACCGCGGCGAGCTTCCGGCAGAGCTTGCCGCCGACGGGGCGCCGCTTCTCTTCGGAACCTGGGACGGCGAGCCGGTCCGGGTCTACACCCTGCCCAAGTCGCAGGTTCTTCCTGAGGGGCTGCGCGCGGCGCACTGGACCGCGCTTCCTGACGACCTCGCCACGCTCTACGGGCTCGCCCGCCAGATCCTCTACTGGGAAAAGCTAAGCCGCCACTGCTCGCGTTGCGGAAGCGGCGAGATGGAGCGCATCCTCCCCACCTGGGGCAAGCGCTGCGCCGGCTGCGGCCACGAGCACTATCCCCATATCCACCCCTGCATCATCGTCCTGGTCCAGCGCGGCGACGAGTTCCTACTGGTGCGCAAGCCCGAGTGGGTCGCCGGGCGCTTCAGCCTCGTTGCCGGCTTCGTCGACTTCGGCGAGTCCCTCGAGGAGTGCGTGGTCAGGGAGGTCAAGGAGGAAACCGGCTTGACCGTAGGGGACATCCGCTACATCGGCAGCCAGAACTGGCCTTTCCCCAGCCAGCTTATGGCGGGCTTCGTGGCGAGCTACCGCTCGGGCGAGATCGACGTGGACGGGGACGAACTGGAGGACGCGGGCTGGTTCAGCCGCGAACGCATGCCCGACTCCCTCCCGGCTCCCCGCAGCATAGCGCGCTTCATCATCGACCGCTTTGCGTTAGGAAAGGGTGCTTAAAAAAAATCATTAAAGTTTTATCCGGCTGCTCCGATAGCTCTTTATTAACACCCCGGAGTAAAAAACCCAGGGTCTCCTTTTTAGGGGGATGGTTAATGCCATCCCCCATTTTTTGTCCCCGCTGTCCCTTACTATCCCCCCTTTCGACCCTGCATTTCCTCGACGCGCCGCTAGATTAGTCCCGTTTGCTTTCGCCTCTCATGGTGTTGTTGTATTGGCGCGCGCTTTCTGCTAACTTAAACGGTTCGTTACGGCAGCCCCTGGCGGGAGAGCAGATCCAATGGAAATAATGTCGAACCCCCTGCTGCGGCATCTTTTCCAGATGCCCGCCTCAGGCATATACGCACTCGCCGACAAGGTGCACCTCTTCAACGGCTTCGAGCTCTGCAAGAGGAGGCCGGTCACCCGGGTCACCTGGAGCGAGGACGGCACCGTGCTCACCGTCGAGATCTCAGATGCCGGGAGCTGCCTGGTAACGTTGACCCTGCTCCAGGGGGACTTTTCCAGCACCTGCAACTGCGGCGCCTGGAGTCCCGGAGGACGCTGCCCCCACCTGGTCGCCTCTCTCGCCACGCTGAAAAAGGCGCTGGCGCCGGCCTCCTTCCCCATGCTGCAGCTCCCGCAGGACTATCTGGAGCAGATCCGCAACCAGCTTTTGGTCGTCCCTGCGCCGATAAGCGACGACCTGCGTTATCCCCAATCGGGTGAGGCGCGCTACGCGCTGGTCCTCGACCTGGAACTCGGATCCCCCCGGCTGCGCCTGACCCAGGACCTCGCTCCCGCGGCGCTTTTCGATGCCGCGCTTCCTCCCTCCATCCGCGAGTTTTTGAGGCTCATGCAATCCTCCGCCTTGCGCGGCCGCTGCATCGAAGAGTTCCTCACCCGCTTTCGTGGCAGGTTCCCCGTCCTTTTCGACTCCCCAGAAGGGATGGTCCCGCTCAGGTACGACCCCTCAACCCAGCGGGCCCTCTTGCTGCAGCTGGACCTCGACGGGGAGGAGCTCGCGGCGAGCCTGTCGCTTGAGGATGGTTCCGCGCCAGATCCCGGCTCCTTTGTCCACGAGGGGTACTACTTCGACCTTGGCCGCCGGCTGGTGCAGCGGGTGGACGATGCGGGTCTTGTTTTCTACCGGTCGCTTTACGCGCGGGTCGAATCGGCTTCGGGTGGTGCGCCTTGCCGCGATGACAAGGGTTTCCGCTTCCCCGCCAGGCTCTTCAACCCGCTGCAGTTCGACCTGGGCGAGCCGCGGCAGGGGAAGGGGGGCGTCGCTTTTTCTGTTGCCGGTACCCCGGTGATTCCGAGGCTGGTCCAACCGCGCTACCGCCTTGACATCCGCGAGCTCGCCGAGCAGGCGCCGATCGCTGCCGAGGGGGTTGCCGACGGGCTGGTCTTCGGTCTGGCGCCCGTTGCCTTCAGGTTTTTCAGCGCCCAGGGGCGCGCCAGCCTCCCGCAGACGCTCAAGGCGAAGAAACGTGTTATCTCAGTGATCAAGGCCTGTTTCAATGCCCTTTCTGCCGGGAGTCCCGCTGAACGCGAGAGGGTGGTCCGGCAGGCGCTGGACACCCCTGAGTTCTTCAAGCGCGGCGTCCGCTCCGAGGCGCGCTCCGCCGTTTCCTCCTTTTGCGAGGCGGCGCTCACCCAGGGTGTGATGCTGCAACTGTCGCAGCAGGGGGAATGGCTGGCGGTTGAGGTGGAGGGGAGACTGCAGGCCAGGCTGTTGCAGATCGCCTGCGACTTCTTCGGCTGCGAGATCTTCTGGCAGGCCGAGCACCCCGGGGAAATGACGCTGGAGCGAAAAGAGCTGATCAAGGGCCTTTCCCGCTTCTGCGACGCTCTGGCCGGGGAGGGGTTCTCGCTTTCCATCGGGGGGGAGGAGCTGCAGACCGTTTCCTGGTCTTTCACGCTGGACGCGACCCGCTCCACCATCGACTGGTTCGAACTGCGCCCTGAGATCAGCTGCGACGGCGAGACGGTGGACGATGCAGAACTGGTCCGCGCCCTCCAGGGGGGCGGGATATTCAGGCGCGGCAACCAGATGCTGATACTGGACGAGTTGAGCAGCAGCACCCTCTCCCTCTTCGGCGCCGCGACCAAACGTGAGGTGGTCCGCGTGCCGCGCCTGCAGATCCTTGACTGGATCACGCTCAGGCGCAGCGGGGTGCGGGTGCTCCTGTCTGCCGAGGACGAACGGATCTTCGAGAGCCTGAACCGCTTCGAGAGCGTCCCCAGGCGCCCGGCTCCGGCGAGGCTCCTGGCGACGCTCAGGAACTACCAGCTGGAAGGGTACAGCTGGCTCGCCTTTCTCTACGAGCACCGTTTCGGAGCCTGCCTAGCCGACGACATGGGGCTCGGAAAGACCATCCAGGCCATCGCCCTTCTGGCCGGGATCGCCGAGGGGGAGATCCCCTGCGAGCTTGCGCAAGGGACGCCGCACCTGGTGGTGGTCCCGCCGACCCTCATCTTCAACTGGGAGAGCGAGCTTATGCGCTTTTACCCAGCTTTGAAAGTCGGGGTCTACCGCGGGCAGGGGCGCAGCGCCGACTTCTCCGGCTTGGACCTTGTGCTCACCAGCTACGGCGTGGTGCAGCGCGACATCGAGCAGCTTAAGGAGATCCCGTTCAACGTCATCGTCTTCGACGAGGCGCAGTCGGTTAAGAACATCCACGCGGAGACTACCGGCGCCGTGCGCAGGTTGACCGGGAGGTTCAAGCTCACCCTCACCGGGACACCGGTTGAGAACCACCTGGGGGAGTACTTCTCGGTCATGGACCTGGCGCTTCCAGGGCTTTTGGGCCCCTACGAGCAGTTCCGCAAGGAGATGGGGCGGGAGGGGGGCGAGTTCATGGAGAAGCTCGTCCGGCGCACCCACCCCTTCATCCTGAGAAGGTCTAAGGACATGATCGCGGACGAGCTCCCCCCGAAGGTCGAGACCGACATCTACCTGGAGATGAGCCCGAGGCAGAAGGCGCTCTACGCCCGCACCGTGGCCCAGGTGCGGGAAACTGTGGCGCAGGCCTACAGTTCGCGAAGCCCCGGGCAGGCCCGAATCATCGCCCTGACCGCCATCTTGAAGCTGCGCCAGATCTGCCTGAGCTCCAAGCTCATCCTGCCGCAGGCCGCAGACCGCTCCCCGAAGATCGACTTCCTGGTGGACCAGCTGCAGGAGCTCTTCGCCGAGGGGCACAGCGTCCTGGTCTTCTCGCAGTTCACCTCGTTTCTGGACATCGTGGAGCAGGGGCTTTCCCAGCACGGCATCGGCTTTTCCAGGCTCGACGGCTCGACCCCGGTCGCGCGCAGGAAGGATATGGTGCAGAGGTTCCAGGAGTCGCCCGAGCCGGGGGTATTCCTGTTGAGCCTCAAGGCGGGGGGGCGCGGCCTGAACCTCACCCGCGCCTCCTACGTCTTCCACCTGGACCCCTGGTGGAACCCTGCCGTCGAGAGCCAGGCCTCCGACCGCGCGCACCGGATCGGGCAGCAGCGTCAGGTCACCATCACAAGGCTCCTGATGCGGCACAGCATCGAGGAGAAGATGATGGAGCTCAAAAAGCGGAAATTGAAACTGTACCGGGCGCTTTTGGAAGAGGCCGAGCACGAGGGGGGCAACGCCATCAGCCGCGAGGATTTCGAATACCTGCTGGGGTAGGGGAGTTTCTAGAGTCGCTAGGCCTGGGGCTGGGTGAAGTACCTGCAGAAGGAGAGAGTGTTACTGCCGTTTTTTGAGCTGTAGCTCACCTCGTCCATGATGGTCTCGATGATGAAGAGCCCCATGCCATTCTCGGGGATGGACCCGATCACCTCGGGGTCGAATTCAAGGCTCCTGGGGGCGTACTGCTCTATCGCCTTTCCGCTGTCGGAGACGGCGAATGAGATGCGGTCGTGGTGCAGGGTGATGGCCGTGTCGACCCGGAACCCCTCCTGCCTTCGGTAGGCGTGGGTGATGGCGTTGTTGAGGGCCTCGACGACGCAGACCTCCATCTCGCCGTAGGCTTCTTCCTTAAGTGGGGAGCAGGCGCAGACGCCGCGCACCGCGTGTCCCACCAGGGCCACGTCGGAGAGCTTGCTCTCGATGCTGAGGTATAGGGTCTTGCTCGGTTTGATTATCACGCTGTCCCGCTCTTGCCGCCCCCTTCGCTATCCCCGCGGCCGGTTCGTCACTGCACCTGTTTTTGCGCCTTGGCCCCCGTTTCCTGCCTTTGCGCCGCCTGCTCCACCCAGGACTGCGCCACCGAGAGCTGTTTCAGAAACTCCGCCGCGAAGAGGAACTCCCCGACCGGAGCCGCCACGTTGATGCTCTCCTCGCCGCGCTGCACCGAGAAGGCGTACCCCTTTTTGCCGTTTCTTTGGTAGCATTCGACGCTAAGCCTGGTGACGGTCTCGCCTTCGGCGCTCTCGTAGCGGTGGGTGAGGGTTTCCTTTCCCCCCTCCTGTTGCACCTGATTCATCCTTCTGGAGATCTCGAACGCCTCCCACGGCTCGGCCACAAACCTGATCTGCGGCGCGCCGGCTGCGAGCCTGAAAAAGCGGAAGGCGACCCTTCCTTCCTCGGGTTTACCCTGCTGCTTCTTCTCGCTGGGGGAAATCTCGACGCCGCTCTCCTTGGCGTATATGGTACATCGGGGCATTCTCATTGGACCCTCGGCACAATGCCTATAACTGTAGCGTCCTTGCAAGCGATGTCAACCGTTTAGAGTACAACCGGCAGCGAGCGTTCCAGGCGTACCTCGGTCCGGGTCACCTCGGCGCGGTAAGCGAGGAGTTCCACCCCCTTTTGTGCCGCTTCCCTCAAGAGCCTGCCGTAGACGGGGTCGATGGCGTCGGCCGGGGCAAGGGCCGAGCCGTCGCCGCGCTGCACGATGAAGAGGTTCACCGCCCTGTGTCCCTGGCGCACCATCTTCATCAGCTCCCGCAGGTGCTTTTGCCCCCTTTCGCTGACCGCGTCGGGGAAGAGGGCGACCCCGTCCTTTACCAGGGTGACGTTCTTGGTTTCCACGTAGCAAAGCCCCCGCTCCCCGGAGAGCAGAAGGTCGATACGGCTCCCGGTGCCGTAGGGGACCTCGCTGCGGATCTGCTGGTATCCGGAGAGCTCGGCGATGGTGCCGTCGAGGATCGCCTCTTTGGCGAGCAGGTTTGGGAGCTGGGTGTTGATGCCGATCCAGACGCCGTCGGCCTGCACCAGTTCCCAGCTGTGAGGGTATTTCCTGGTGAGGCTCGCGCTTTTGGAAAGGAGGACACGGTTGCCGGCGCAGGCGCACCCCATCATGCTCCCGGTGTTGGGGGTGTGGGCGGTGACCACTGTTCCGTCCTCCAGCTCGACGTCCGCCAGAAAGCGCTGGTAGCGCCGTATCAGGGTCCCCTGGAAAAGCGGCTGCGGCAGTTTCATCCTCTCTCCTTGTCCCGCGCTGCGCGGGTCGCTTGAAAATGAGGAAAAAGGGTACCTGTTCGCGACCCGTGCTGTCCAGAGAAAAAACTCTCCGCCACCGGCATGCGCCTGATGCAGAAATATATTGATCTCATTGGTGATTCTGCTAGACTCGGTGGCTGGATCGTGTTGGATTCAGGGCTGCGGAAGCGGCAGCGGAGGTGGCATGGCCAAGGGACGGCAAGAACATGAGGACCACCTGGCGGCGGTGCAGCTGCTGGGGAAATCAGTCAGCAAGAGGGCGGGGTTTCGCTGCGAGTGGTGCGAAGGCGACCAGGAGTTGCGTCTTTGGGAGTACCAGCCGGACCAGGAACCCATGGAGGCGAACCTGGCGCTCATCTGCCAGGGGTGCCGCGAGCTTCTGGCGGCCAAAAGGCCCGACCCCCGCAGGCTCCGTTCGCTGCGCAACGCGCTCTGGAGCGAGGTGCCGGCGGTAGCCGAAGGGGCAGCGACGCTCCTCTCACGCTGCCCGGAGTCATGGGTGCGCGAGGCGATCGAAGAGAGTTTCATCGACGAGAAACTGAAGGAGAAGCTCCTCACTTGACGGCAACCTCTGAGCGAACCCTTTATTGGTTTGACGCAGGGGGCGCCGGTGTGATAAAAAAGGGCTTTTGTTAATGTGATCGAAGATTTGAAAGGTTCAATCATGCCACAAGGAATCAAGAAGGGGATTCTCCTTGCCGGAGGCGCGGGGAGCAGGCTTTACCCCCTGACCCTGGTAGCCAGCAAGCAGCTGCAGCCGGTCTACGACAAGCCGATGATCTACTACCCGCTGGCGACGCTGATGATGGCGGGGATCGCTGACGTGCTGATCATCTCCACCCCGCAGGACACCCCCCGCTTCCAGGCTCTTCTGGGCGATGGCTCGCGCTGGGGGATCCGTCTTTCCTATGCGGTGCAGCCCGAGCCCAACGGCATCGCGCAGGCGTTTGTCATCGGGGAAGAATTTATCGCGGGCGAACCGGTCTGCCTGATCCTTGGGGACAACATCTTCTACGGCAAGATGGAGCTGGACCGCCTGATCGCCGGTTTCGACGGCGGCGCCAGGATCTTCGGTTACTACGTGCAGGACCCCGAACGCTACGGCGTGGTCGAGTTCGACCACGACGACCGGGTGCTCAGCATCGAGGAGAAGCCGGCGTTTCCCAAGTCGAACTACGCGGTGCCGGGGCTGTACCTCTACGACGGCAAGGTGTCGCAGATCGCCAAGGGGCTGAAACCCTCGGCGCGGGGGGAGCTGGAGATCACCGACGTCAACATGGAATACCTGAAGCGGGGCGAACTTTCTGTGCAAAGGCTCGGGCGAGGCATCGCCTGGCTCGATACCGGCACCCACCAAAGCCTGCTCGAGGCATCCCATTTCATCGGAACCCTGGAGGCGCGGCAGGGGCTCAAGATCGGCTGCCTTGAGGAGATCGCGCTCCGTATGGGGTACCTGGACTGCGCTGCCATGGCCAAGGTCATCGAAGCCACTCCGAACTCCTCTTACCGCGAATACTTGCTGCGAGTCTACAACGAGACCACGCTCTGCGGGGGAGGGGAGAAGGCGTGAACGGCATAACCAGTTTCACCAAAGGGCGCATCCACGACGTGGTGCTGAGGCCGCTGGGTAAGTTCCTGGACGAACGGGGGTGGCTCTGCGAGCTTTTCCGCAGCGACGAGCTGGACCAGCAGGTGCTCCCGGCCATGGCCTACATCTCCATGACCCAGCCGGGGATTACCCGCGGGCCGCACGAGCACGTCGACCAGACAGACTACTTCTGCTTCATGGGGCCTTCTAACTTCAAGGTCTACCTCTGGGACATGCGCCCCGATTCCCCGAGCTGCGGGGTCAGGCAGATCATCTACGCCGGCATCGATGCTCCGATGGCCATGATAGTTCCGCCGGGAGTGGTGCATGCCTATCGCAACGTCGGGACCGAGCACGGCATCGTCTTCAACGCCCCCAACCGGCTCTACGCCGGAGACGGGAAGCGCGAGCCGGTGGACGAGGTCCGCTACGAGGAAGTAGCCGGGTCGCCGTACCTGATCGATTAGCGGCGAGGCCGCTTCTCTTTGATCGCAGTTATAGGGGGCCGCAGCGCCCCCTAAACCTTTTTTGAGGCCGATGAAAAACTTTCTAATCCGCTACAGGCGCTTCCTTTTGACCGCTGCCATCCTTTTGGCTGCGTTTTTGACCTACGCGCTGAACCTGAGGAACAAGGAGCACGCGAACCCGGTGGAGCGGGCCGTTATGACGCTGACCGCTCCCATCGCCGGCTCTGCTGCCTTTTTGAGCGGCGGGGTGGGGGATATCTGGAACAACTACATCGATCTCATCGAGGTAAGGCGCGAGAACGTAGAGTTGAGAAGAAGCGTCAAACGGCTGAACGAGAGGATAGTCGCCAACAACGAGGCGATCGCGGAAAACCTGAGGCTGAAGGCCATGCTCGATTTAAAGCAGAGCGTCGCCATCCCCTCCATCGCGGTCTCCGTGATCGGCGAGGACAGCTCGGCCTGGTTCAAGACGCTGGTGGTGAATCGCGGCAGCGATGACGGCCTGGTGGAGGGGATGCCGGTGGTGGCCGCAGGCGGCGTCGTCGGCCGTGTGATCAAGGTCGCGCCCCAGAGCTCCCGCGTGCTGCTGCTCACCGACCATGCCAGCGCCATCGCCGCCGTGGTCCAGCGCTCGCGGGCCAGAGGGATCGTGCGCGGCGCGGGCGGGGGGCGCTGCTCGCTGGAATTCACGGTGAAGGACGAGGACGTGAAAGTAGGCGACACGGTGATCAGCTCCGGCGTCGGCGGCGTCTTTCCCAAGGGGCTCCCCATCGGGGAGGTCACCATGGTCAAGAAAGGGGAGTACGGCGTCTTCCAGACCATCGAAGTCCGCCCCACGGTCAACATCGGGAGGCTGGAAGAGATGCTGGTGCTGGTACGCCAGCAACAACAATAGTTTGCAACAAGCACGGGTAACGAGCTTTGATAGCCTACTTTAAAATAACCGGGATCGTCCTGGCCGCCTGCCTGCTCCAGATGACGCTCCTTCCCAGGTACCTTCTGGATCCCTTCCAGCCCAACCTGATCATCATCCTCGTGGTCTACCTGGGGCTCAAGGCGCCACACCGCCTGGCTGGGCTTGCCGCCTTCGCGCTTGGACTGCTCCAGGACAGCTTCAGCGGCATGTACCTCGGGCTGCACGCCTTCTCCTATCTCTGCATCTATCTCCTTTTGTCCGAACTGGCCGACAGGCTGTACACCGACAACCGGGCGCTCTTCGTGCTGGTGGTTATTGCTGCCACCCTGTTCAGCGCCGCCTTGAACCTGCTCATGCTTACCATATTTTCAGTATCGCAAGGGGTTTACGCTTCTCTGCTGCCGGCCCTGATACCCCAGGCGCTGATCAACGCGCTGATCGCCTCGCTGTTTTCCGGCGTGAGGCTTCCGGTGGAGGAGGCGCGATGAAGCACAACATACTGCCCGACGACGACGGGGGCGGCCGCCGCATCATAGGCCTCTCCTTCGGCGCCTTCGCCATCTTCTTCCTGCTTTTGTCCCGGCTTTGGTACCTGCAGGTGGTGAACGCCGACGACCTGATCAACCAGTCCGAGAACAACCGGCTCCGTTTCGTCCCGGTAGCCGCTCCGCGAGGCGCCATCCTCGACAGAAACGGCAAGGTGCTGGTCTCCAACACCCCCTCCTTCTCCGTCGCCGTCATCCCCCAGGACGTGAAGGACAAGGAGCAGTTGATCGACAACCTGGCGCGTTACCTGAACCTCGACCGCAACGAGATCGAGACCAAGTGGAACAAGGGGCAGGGGAGGGCCAAATACTACCCCCTGGTGGTCGCCTCCGGGATCACGCGTGACCAGATGGAGTTCCTCGAGGAGAACCGGCTCTCACTGTCCGGGGTGAACATCGAGATGAAGCCGATCCGCGCCTACGCCAACGGCACGCTCGCCTCGCACCTTTTGGGGTACCTGGGCGAGGTGAACGAGGAGGAGCTGACCTCGGAAAAGTACCAGGAGTACAACGCCGGGGACTACATAGGCAAAAGCGGCATAGAGAGGGCCTGGGAGTCGTACCTGCACGGCACCGACGGCGGGCGACAGATAGAGGTGGACGCCCGCGGACGCTTCCTGCGCACCGTGGCCGAGACCGGCTCCAGCGTCGGCAACACCGTGGTGCTTACCGTGGACCTGAACCTGCAGAAGGCCGCCGAGGAGGCCATGGGCGACATGGCCGGGGCTGTCGTGGCCATGGACGTCAACACCGGCGAGATCCTCGCCTTCAGTTCCAATCCGGACTACGATCCTGCGCTTTTCACCGGGCGCATGCCCCCCGACGTCTGGAAAAAGTACCTGGAGGACGAGCGGCACCCTCTGGAAAACAAGGCGCTCAAGGGGATGTATCCCCCGGGCTCCACCTTCAAGATCATCACCGCCATCGCGGGGCTTGAGGAGGGGCTCATCGACCAGAACACGACGGTCGAGTGCAACGGCTCCTACAAGTTCGGCAACGCCACCTTCAGGTGCTGGGAGCACAAGGGGCACGGCACGGTGAACCTGAAGCGCTCGCTGCGGGAATCCTGCGACGTCTTCTACTACAAGCTCGCAGAGCGCCTGGGGGTGAACCGCATCGCGGCCTACGCCAAACGCTTCGGCTTGGGGACCCCGATGGGGATCGGCCTCGAGAACGAGAAGGGTGGGATCATCCCCACCGACGAGTGGAAACTAAAGCGCTTCGGCAAGAAATGGTTTGCCGGCGAGACGCTTCCCGTAGGCATCGGGCAGGGGTACGTCCTCACCACCCCGATCCAGCTCGCCTCCATGATAGCGACGGTGGCCAACGAGGGGAAAATCTACCGCCCCCAGCTGGTGAAGCGGGTGGTGGACGCCGACGGCAAGGTGTTGAAGGAGTTCTCGCCCCAGGTGGCCGGGACGACCGGGTTGAAGCCCGAGACCTACCGCCTGGTAAAGGACGGGCTTTTCGCAGTAGTCAACGAGCCGCGCGGCACCGGCGGCATGGCGAGGCTTTGGGAGGTGAAGGTCGCTGGGAAGACCGGCTCGTCCCAGGTGGTGCGCGACAGCAAGGCGGGAATGGCCTACAAGTACCGGGACCACGCCCTCTTCGTGGCGTTCGCCCCCTATGAAAAGCCCGAGATAGCGGTCGCCGTGGTGGTCGAGCACGGCGAGCACGGAGGGAGCGCGGCGGCGCCGGTGACCGGCAAGGTTCTGCGCGCCTACTTCGAGGGGAAAGGCGTGATCAAGAAGCCGGTCCCGAAGGTCAAGCCGCTGCAGGACGGCGAAGCTGTGGCCGAACCCGACGGCGCAGAGGCCGCCCCGGCCCCGGTCCCCCCGGCCCCGGCAGGCTCCGACAGATAGCTCCGATTTTCCCATCGGAACAAGGAGAAGGAACGCAGATGTTCGACAGACGGCTATTCACAAACTTCGACTGGACCCTTTTGGCAGTGGTGCTGCTCATCACCGCCTTCGGGGTGATCAACATATACAGCGCCTCGTCCTCGTACCGCGACATAGGGACACCCTACTACCTGAAGCAGCTCTACTGGATCTTCGCCGGTCTCACCCTCTGTCTTACGGTCTGCAGCCTCGACTACCACATGCTGGAGGACTTCGCCTACTGGCTCTACGGCGCCGTCCTGGTTTTGCTGGTGCTGGTGCTGGTGGCGGGGAAGACGACCATGGGGGCGACCCGCTGGATCAACCTGGGCTTCTTCAACATGCAGCCTTCCGAGCCGATGAAGATCGTCATCATCATGACCTTCGCCAGGTTCTTCAGCCGCTACCCGATCTTCAAGGGGCTGACGCTCAAGGACCTGGTGTACCCGCTGCTCATCCTGGGGATGCCGGCCCTGCTCATCATGAAGCAGCCGGATCTCGGGACAGCTGTTCTGGTCACCCTGATCGGGGGGAGCATGCTTCTCTTCGTCGGCGTCCGCTGGTCCGCCCTGGCCACACTCTTCGCCGCCGCCGTTCCCATCGTCTACGGTGCCTGGAACTTCGGGCTGCATGACTACCAGAAAAAGCGTATCTACAACTTCCTCAACCCCGACCTCGACCCCCTGGGAAGCGGCTACCACATCATCCAGAGCAAGATTGCGGTCGGCTCCGGGGCCACCTTCGGCAAGGGGTTCATGCAGGGAACCCAGTCCCAGCTCCGTTTTCTCCCCGAGCAGCACACCGACTTCGCCTTCTCGGTCTTCGCCGAGGAATGGGGCTTTGCCGGCTGCCTGCTGATGCTGACCCTCTACCTGTTCCTCGTCCTCTGGGGGCTCGGCATCGCCAAAAGGTGCAACGACCGCTTCGGCTCGCTCCTGGCCGTCGGGGTCTCCGCCATGCTATTTTGGCACATCGTGATCAACATGGGGATGGTGATCGGCCTCCTTCCCGTCGTAGGGGTTCCGCTGCCGTTCTTTTCCTATGGCGGCACCTCCATGGTCACCTCCATGGTGGGTGTGGGGATACTGCTGAACATAAGCATGCGGCGCTTCATGTTCTAAGTCCTTGGACATGTGGTTTTACGTTGTCAATTGTCCATCGTCAATTGTCAATTGTCAATTGGTCTAGAGGAGCTGCGGCATGCGCATCACATTGTTAGAGCCTTACTGCACCGGCTCCCACGCCGCCTGGGCGCGGGAGTTCGCGGCAAACAGCAGCCACGAGGTCGAGCTCTTGACGCTTCCAGGGCGCAACTGGAAGTGGCGCATGCACGGCGGCGCGGTTACGCTCGCTGCAAGGTTTCTGGAGCAGCCGCGGCCGGACCTGATCCTAGCCACCGACATGCTCGACCTCACCACCTTCCTGGCGCTTACCCGCAGCGCGAGCCACGGCATCCCGACCGCCCTGTACTTCCACGAAAACCAGCTCACCTACCCGTGGTCCCCCACGGACCAGGACCCTGCCCTGCAAAGGGACCTGCACTACGCCTTCATCAACTACGCGAGCGCACTTGCGGCCGATGCCGTGCTGTTCAACTCCCGTTACCATCGCGACTCCTTCCTGGGAGCGCTCCCCCGGTTCCTGCAGGCGTTTCCCGATGCGGTTGACCTGGCCTCTGCTGAGCGGATCGCCAGGAAGAGCAGGGTTCTTCCCCTGGGGCTCGACCTGCGAAAACTGGACCGTCACCGCCCGCCCGCCAAGGACAAGTCACGGGTGCCGCTTGTGCTTTGGAACCATCGATGGGAATACGACAAGGCGCCGGAGCCCTTTTTCGAGTCGCTTTACCGGCTGGCCAACGACGGGGTCGAGTTCGAGGTCGCGGTGGTGGGTGAGTCCTTCGGGCGCGGGCCCGGGGTGTTCCGGCAGGCGCGGGAAAGGCTCGGCTCGCGCGTGGTGCAGTGGGGGTATCTGGAACGCTTTTCCGATTACGCAGCCTGGCTCTGGAGGGCCGACATCCTGCCGGTCACCTCGCGCCAGGAGTTCTTCGGCGCGAGCGTGGTGCAGGCCCTTTACTGCGGCTGTCGTCCGCTTTTACCGGACCGGCTCGCCTACCCGGAGCATGTTCCTGACGAGGCCCGGGAGAGGGTGCTCTACCGCGACGATGGGAATTTGGCGGAGCGGTTGAGAGAGCTGATACTGGAGCGCGAAAGAGGTGAGGTGCTGGACTGCTTCGTCGGGCGCTACGATTGGGAAAAGCTGGCGCCGGTCTACGACAGCTTCCTGGAAAGGGTTGCTCTGGGAGTGGACGGGGTAGTGCCGGAGGTTCCCGGCTGGTAGGGGAATTTTTGCCCAAGGAAACGGAGGGGGGGGCGCCTTAGCGCCCCCATTCCCGATCAGGCAGCCTGCTGCTGCTTGCTGACCATGATGATCTTGCTGTGTTTTTCCAGCCAGACCGTGCCGCACGAGGTGCATTCCAGCAGGTCCTTCGCGTAGCCGTCGGAATGCATGTCGATCTCGATTCCTTTTTTGCTGCTGCAGTGGGGGCATTGCATGTTTGTTTTTCTCCTATAGGCAGAATTATGATTTCGACACTATATATAAAGCGACGTCCGGGTCAAGTGTAAAATTTCCGAAAAAATGCCCTAAAACAGTAGTTTAGCTTTTCCTCCCCCTTGCTTCGCCGAGCCTTCATTTTAAAACAACCTTGTCTCCGGATCTTGAAACTTCAGGAATTTGATTTACAACTCATCGGCATGACAACAGTTTTCCGATATCAAACACGGGTATGCCATTTTTACAGATTGGAGTTGATCCTTACGTAAAGGGGGAGCGCCGGGAAATTTTTTTTTCCGCACCTTCGTCCCGTAACGACGGTTTGGAGAATTTTTCCCTTTATCGGCGGGATAGCTGACAATTCCCCACTTTCAGCTGGAGTTTTTCTGATCCGGATGCTATATTTGCCGCCGCTAATTCTTGTTCCGCCCGGGGCGAAGACCCAAGGAGGGAGATCATGAAAGAAGCCATGTTTTACGAAAAGCTTGACGGGGAGCGGGTTCGCTGCGGCCTGTGCCGCTTCCGCTGCCTGATCGGCAGCGGAAAGTTCGGGCACTGCAGGGTGCGACAGAACCGCGCGGGGGTGCTCTACTCACTGGTCTACGGGCGCGCCGTGGCCGAGCACGTGGACCCCATAGAGAAAAAGCCCCTCTTCCATCTGCTTCCGGGGAGCCGCTCCTACTCCGTAGCCACGGTGGGGTGCAACTTCCGTTGCCTGCACTGCCAGAACTACAGCATCTCACAGCCCGACGAGCAGAGCGTCGAGCGTGCCGGCTTTGCGCTTTCGCCGGAGCAGATCGTGGAGCGTGCCCTTGCTGCCGGCTGCCGTTCCATAGCCTACACCTACACCGAGCCCACCATCTTCTTCGAGTACGCCTACGAGACGGCCAAGCTGGCCCGCGAGGCAGGCCTCAAGAACATCTTCGTCACCAACGGCTACATCACCAGCGAGGCGCTCTCGGTGATGGCTCCCTATCTGGACGCAGCCAACATCGATCTCAAAGGTTTCAGCGATTCCTTCTACCGCGAGGTGGTGGGCGCCTCACTCGACGAGGTGCTCGACTGCATCAGGCAGTACAAGAGGCTCGGCATCTGGATCGAGATCACTACCCTGGTGATCCCCAACCGCAACGACTCCGAAGATGAGTTGCGCGGCATCGCGCGCTTCATCGCCGACGAGGTCGGCGTGGACACCCCGTGGCACGTGAGCCAGTTTTACCCGACCTATCGCCTGACGGACGAGCCACGCACTCCCGTCTCGACGCTGAGAAAGGCACGCGACTTGGGGCTTGAAGCTGGCTTGCGCTACGTGTACGAGGGGAACGTCCCTGGCGAGGGGGGGGAGAACAGCTACTGCCCGGGCTGCGGTGCGCTGCTGATCCGAAGGTACGGCTACGTGGTGGAGGAAAACCTACTGGCGCAGGGGCGCTGTGGCTCCTGCGGAGCCGCGGTCGAAGGGGTGTGGAGTTGAAATTGCGCCTTTCTTTCTGCGCCGGCCTCTCCGAGGCGGGCGGGAGGTCCTTCCTGCTCCAGGCGCTGCTTGGGTGCGGCCTTATCCTGCTGTTCTGGCTGCTTCAGGCGGCCATAATCCATTTCCTCTTCGACGGAGGCTCTTTCTACCAAAAGCTGCTGCACCCGGATCTGCACCAGGTGGCTGAGTTCTCCCTGGTGGTCTTCCTGGTCTGCTGCCTGCTCCTTTCCAGCAGGCGGTCACATCGGCTGCAGGACCAGCTGGAGTCGGCCCTGAAAAACGCCCTGGAAAAGTCGGAGGACGACAGGGCCAAGCTGCGGGGTATCGTCGAGGCGATGGGTGACGCGATCTCCATCCAGGCCCCTGACATGACCATCGTCTACCAAAACCGGGCCCACGTCGAGATGATGGGGCGCCATGTCGGAGAACCCTGCTATCAGGCGTACCGCCAGGAAAAGGAGATCTGCCCCGGCTGTCATCTGGCGGCCGCCTTCGAAGACGGCAAGGTGCACCGCGCTAAGGTGAGCCCGGATCCTTTAGACGGCGGGCGCTACGTGGAGATCACCGGCTCGGTGCTGAACGGGGTGGACGGCAGGCCCGCCCTCGGCATCGAGGTGGTGCGGGACGTTACGGCCCAGCGACTTGCCGAGCGCGAGGCTGCCCAGTTGAACCTGGCCCTGACCAGGCAGGCCTGCGAGCTGCAGCAGGTGAACCGGGAGCTGGAGGCGTTCTGTCTGGCGGTCGCCCATGACCTCCGCGCGCCCCTTACCAGGATCTACAGTTCGGCGCAGGAACTGCAGGGGTACAGCGCGTTGCTCGACGAAAACGGCCGCTTCTTCGTTTCGCTCGTCAACGACGGTTGCGTGCAGATGGAGTCGATGATCGAGGCGCTGATGACCCTTTGCCACGTAACGGAGATGGAGATGGTCTCCACCACTGTGGACTTGGCCCAGCTGGCGCAAGAACTTGCCGCGCAGCTGCAGCTGGACACGCCGGGGCGGGAGGTGGCGCTGAAGCTTCCCGAGCGGGTTCTGGTCCATGGGGACCGGGAACTGTTGCGCATCGCCCTGGGCAACCTTTTGTCCAACGCCTGGAAGTACACCTCGAACGTGACCGAGCCCGTGATCGAGCTCGGTACCCTGTGCAATGAGCAGAGGGAGCTGGTGGTCTTCGTCAAGGACAACGGCGCCGGCTTCGACAACCTCCGCGCCGAGGAGCTCTTCCAACCCTTCAGGCGCCTGCACTCGGCCCGGGAGTTCCCCGGCACAGGCCTTGGGCTCGCCACGGTGCGCCGCATCATACGGCGGCACAACGGCCGGGTCTGGGGAGAAGGTAGGCCTGGGGAGGGAGCGACTTTCTACTTTACCGTCAACGGTTGATCTTGGCTGGAAACGGTTGCCCCCGGTCCGCCATTCATGCTATAAATCATCGTTCTCAGCAACAAAATCCACTGCATGAGGGGTCTCTTCCTTGAAGGTCTCACTTCTGCGTCGCCTCTGGGTCACCTTTTCCGTCTGGGTGATCGGCTGCTACGCCTCCGCGCTCAACCGCTTCACCGTTCACGGCGCCGAGCGCATCCCCGGTTCGGGAGGGGTGCTGGTCGCTTCCAACCATATCTCCGCCTACGACACGATCTTCCTCCCCTGGGCCGTCATCAGGCGCCATCCGCTGCAGATGCTCTGGGCCCCGGCCAAGGAGGAGCTGTTCCAAAGCCGCTTCATGGGGCTCGTCTACCGCTCCTGGGGCGCCTTCCCGGTGCGCCGCGGCCGCGACATCCGCGCCGGAAAGCAGATCAACGCGCTCTTGGCGGACCAGAAGGTGATGCTCTTCCCCGAGGGGACCAGGCACAAGGACGGGGTGCTCGGCAAGGGGAACCGTGGCGTGGGCAAGATCATCTACGACACGAGGCCCCAGGTGATACCGACCGCGCTCACCGGCGTGAACCGCTGGAAGTTCCCGGCGCTGGGCGCCCAGGGGGCGGTCCGCTTCGGCCACCCGCTCGACTTCTCCGACCTCTACGCGCTGGAAGACTGCAAGGAGACCCACCAGCTGATCGTGGACCGGGTGATGGAGGCGATCGCCTCGCTTTTGCAGCAGGACAGGGGGAGCGTCGATGCAGGTTGAGATCTTTTGCGACGGGGCCTGCAGCGGCAACCCCGGCGTCGGGGGGTACGGCAGCATCCTGCGCTGCGGCGAGACGGTGAAGGAGATCTCCGGCGCCGAGGGTGAGACCACGAACAACCGGATGGAGATGAGCGCCGCTATCGCCGCGCTGGAGGCGCTGAAACGCCCCTGCGAGGTTGTGGTCACCACCGATAGCCAGTACCTGGCTAAGGGGATGACCGAGTGGCTTTCCGGCTGGGTCAAGCGCGGCTGGGTGAACTCCAAGAAGGAACCGGTGTTAAACCGCGACCTCTGGGAGCGGCTCCTCGAACTCTCGAAGGTGCACAAGATCCGCTGGGTCTGGGTGCGCGGCCACAACGGCCACGTGGAGAACGAGCGCTGCGACGAACTGGCGCGCGCGGCCATCGACAGCTGGCGAGCCGGCAACGGCAGGTAACGCGGGAAAAGCAGGAAGCAGAGGAAGCGGATTGGACTATTTCATCATCGAGGTCTCCGAGGAGGAGATACGCAGGGAACGTGAGAAGGCGCGCGAGCTGCGCCGCAGCCAGTGGTGGAAAAACCGCCTTGGGCGCGGCGCCTGCCACTGGTGCGGCGGGAAGTTCCCGCCCGCCGAGCTTTCCATGGACCACGTGGTGCCGGTGATCCGCGGGGGGAAGTCGACCCGCGGCAACGTGGTCCCCGCCTGCAAGGAATGTAACAACAAGAAGAAGCACATGCTTCCCATCGAGTGGGAGGAATACCTGGAGACGCTTGCCGGGAACCAGCAGAAGTAACGGGCTGTGCCCGCGGAGAATATTTTGAAAAAAGAGACCAAGGCGGTCATCTACGACTGCGACGGGGTGCTGTTCGACTCCTTCGAGGCGAACTACGCCTTCTACGGACAGGTGGTGGAACGCTTCGGCAAGGCGCCTCTGGACCGAAGCGACGCCGAGCTGATGCGGATCCTGCATACCTACTGCAACAAGGACGTGCTCTCCCATATCTTCGCCGGCTTCGACCGGATGGACGAGGTGCGGGCCTTTTCGGCCAGCATCGACTACAGGAAGCTCTTTCCCCTGATGGTGATGGAGGAGGGGTTGAGGGAGACGCTGGAGGCGCTGAAGGGGAGGGTGGAGCTCGCCGTCTGCACCAACAGGGCAAGCTCCATGGACCTGCTCTTGGAGAGCTTCGGGCTCGCCCCCTATTTCAGCTGCGTCATGACCGCGGCGCTGGTGCAAAACCCGAAACCGCACCCGGAGCCGCTTTGGAAGGTGCTGGAGCGATACGGCATCGCACCGGAAGAGGCCCTTTTCATCGGGGATTCCGAGGTGGACCGCCAGGCGGCCGACGCTGCCGGGGTCCCGTTTGTCGCCTACCGCGGTGAGATGCCCGCGCTGGCAAGGATTGAGAAGCACCAGGAACTGCTGTTACTGCTGTAGTCGCCGGAGGTGGGACCGATGGAGCTCATGCCGCAGGACGATCCGTTAAAACTTTGCCAGCGCGCCATCGAGGTGCTGTCGGGGGGGGACCCCCAGGCGGCCCTTCCCTTGTTGGAGCGGGCCTTCAAGGTGCAGGACAACCCCGCCCTGCACTCGTACCTTGGGTACTGCATCGCCAAGGAGCGGGGGCAGGTGAGGAAAGGGCGCGACCTCTGCCTCGCCTCGCTGGAGATCGAGCCGCAAAACCCGGCCCACCACCTGAACCTTGCCAAAGTGCACCAGATCGCCGGGCAAAAGCCCGAGGCGCTAGCGGCCCTCAGGAAGGGGATGGAGGCCGGAGGAAGTCCTGAGATCCTGGCGCTCTTGCACGTGCTCGGCACCAGAAAGCCCCCTCCCATCAGGTTTCTTTCGCGCGACAACCCGCTCAACAAGTGGATCGGCATCGCCCTTGGGCGGATCGGGTTGCGCTGAAAGGCTCCTCCCCTATAATTTGATGCGGCTGACATACCTTTTACAGGGGGTGACCAGATGGCCGATCAATTCAAGGAGCAGGGGGCTTTCAGCTGGCTGGAACTGAGCACGCCGGATGTGGCCGCTTCCCGGGCCTTCTACGGAAGGCTCTTCGGCTGGAAGACCGAACCGTGGAGCGGCTCGGAGGATTACGCCCTGATCAAGGTGGGGGACCGCGAGGTAGGGGGGATGACCCCGCGGCGCCCCGGTCAGCGCAAGCCTGTCGGCTGGGGGGCTTACGTGACGGTCACCGATGTCGACGCGACCGCCCTCCTCGCAGCGGAGCTCGGGGGGAAGGTGCTGGTTCCCGCGACCGACATCCCCCGGGTGGGGCGCTTCTGCGTCATCCAGGACCCGCAGGGGGCTGTGATCACCGCCATCACCTACTGCCGTCCCTAGCCGTTAAAAGCCATGAAAAAAGGGGAGCGCCGCTTGAGCCGGCGCTCCCCTTTCGTTTGCGTCTTTTGACCCGCCGCTAGATCCCCAGGATCAGCGACATCTCGTGCAGCTCGTCTTGCTGCCTCTTCTCGCTCACCACCACAGTCTCCAAAAGCGTCGGCAAGATGGCGTTGCAGCAAAGCCCCACCATCTTTCCCATCTGCCCGGCCAGAAGGTTCTCCACGGCCGCGTGCCCGAACCTGCTCCCCAGAAGCCGGTCGAAGACCGAGGGGGCGCCCCCCCTCTGGTAGTGGCCGAGCACCGTGACCCTGGTCTCGAAGCCGATGGCGTCCTTGATGTTGTCTGCTATGTTCTGGGCGCGCCCGGCCCCTTCGGCCAGGATGATGATAGCGTTGCTGCGCCCCTCCTCGTAACGGAGCCTGAGCTGGTTGCAGAGGTCGGCGATGTCGCACTCCACCTCGGGGATGATGGCGTACTCGGCGCCGGTGGCGATGGCCGCCATGCTGGCTAGATAGCCCGAGTTCCTCCCCATCACCTCGATGACGAAGGCGCGGTCGTGCGAACTGGCCGTGTCCTTGATGCAGTCGACCGCGTAGATGATGTTGTTGAGCGCCGTGTCCACCCCGAGCGCCATGTCGGTGAAGGGTATGTCGTTGTCGATGCTGGCGGGAATGCCTATCACAGGCACCCCCATGCGGTGCAGCGCCAGCGCGCCGTTCAAGGAGCCGTCCCCCCCGATCACCACCAGCCCCTCGACCCCGAACTCCTCCAGGTGCCTGACCGCCTTCTCCCTTCCCAAGACAGTGCGGAACTCCTCGCTGCGGGCCGACTGCAGGAAGGTCCCGCCGCGGTGCAGGATCCCGGCCACGTCCTTGGTCTGCATCTCGAGGAAGTCCCCCTTCAAAAGGCCCGAATACCCCTTGCGGAACCCTACCACCTGCACCCCGTGCCCCAGCGCGGTCCTGGTCGCGGCCCTGATCGCCGCGTTCATGCCGGAGCAGTCGCCGCCGCTGGTGATTATCCCTATCTTCTTCATCCTTGACTCCGCTCGGAAATTAATGGGCCGTCCCCTCCCTCTTCATGATCCGCGGGAAAGGCCAGCTTGAATATACCATGGGGGAAAGCGATTTCAACGGCGGTCGGGGCTTTAATGAACTATGCCTTCTCCCGCTCGCCGCGGATCCATTCCATCCGCTCCTTGATGCTCTTCTCGTAGCCGCTCTCCTTTGGAGCGTAGAAGCGCCGGCCGGCGAGCGCCTCGGGGAGGTAGTTCTGCCGCACCACCCCCTGGTGGTCGTGGGGGTATAGGTACCCCTTGCCGTAGCCCAGCCCTTTCATGAGCTTCGTCGGTGCGTTCCTGATCTCCATGGGGACCGGCTGCGCCCCGCTCTTTCTCACCTCGGCGAGCGCCTCGTTGATCCCGTTGTAGCTGGCGTTGGACTTAGGCGCGGTGGCTAAGTAGGTGACCGCCTGCCCGAGGATGATCCTCCCCTCCGGCATCCCCACCAGTTGGAACGCCTGCAGCGCGGAGACTGCGAGCTGCAGCCCGCGGGGGTCGGCGTTCCCCACGTCCTCGGAGGCGAAGATCACCATGCGCCTCAGGATGAAGATCGGGTCCTCTCCCGCCTCCAGCATGCGGGCGAGCCAGTAGAGCGCCGCATCCGGGTCGGAGCCCCGCATCGACTTGATGAAGGCGGAGATGACGTTGTAGTGCTCCTCCCCCCCCTTGTCGTAGAGAAGGGGCTTCTTCTGCACCGCCTCGCGCGCGCTCTCCAGCGTGATCACGCCTTGGTGCGACAGGCGCGAACCGGTCTCCAGGGTGTTGAGCGCAACCCGCGCGTCGCCGCCTGCCTGCTCCGCCATGAAAGCGAGCGCCTCGTCGGTCGCGGAGAGCTTCAGCTCGCCCAGTCCCCGTTCGCGGTCGGCGAGCGCGTTTTGCAGGATCTTCAGCAGGTCCTCGTCGGAAAGGGGCTGCAGCACCAGGACCTTGCAGCGGGAGAGCAGCGGTGCGATTACCTCGAAGGAGGGGTTTTCCGTGGTGGCGCCGATGATGGTGAAGGTGCCGCGCTCGACGTGGGGGAGAAAGGCGTCCTGCTGGCTCTTGTTGAAGCGGTGGATCTCGTCCACGAAGAGGATGGTCCGCTTCCCCTGGTACTTCAGGGTCTCCTCGGCCTCCTTGACCACCTCGCGGATCTCCTTGATGCCGCTCATGATGGCGGAGAAGAAGATGAAGTGCGACCGGGTGGCGTTGGCTATGATGCGGGCCAGCGTGGTCTTGCCGCTTCCCGGCGGCCCCCAGAAGATGAGCGAGGTGAGGCGGTCGCTCTCGATCAGCCGGCGCAGCATCTTACCTTCGCCCACCAGGTGCCCCTGGCCCAGGTACTCCGCCATGCTGCGCGGCCGCATCCGCTCGGCCAAAGGTGCGAACTCCTCCCGGTTGCCGTTGAAGAGATCCGCCATCAATGCCTCTGCAGTTCGACGGCGCCGGGAAGGATGTCGACAGGTTTGATCCCCCAGATCTCTCGGGCGTACTGGTCTATGGTGCGGTCGCTGGAGAACTTCCCCATGCCGGCGCAGTTGAGGATCGCCTGCCGGGCCCACTCGTCCTTCTGGCGGAAGAGTTCGCTCACCTTCTCCTGGCAGGCGACGTAGGCCGCGTAGTCGGCCAGAAGCATGTAGTAGTCCCCCAGGTTCAAAAGCGACTCGGTGAGCGGGGTGAAGAGCTCCGGCGCCCAGGGGGAGAAGTACCCCGAGGCGATCATGTCCAGCACCCGGCGCAGCTCGCGGTTGTTGTTGTAGTACTCCCTGGGGTTGTAGCCCCGGGCCCGCAGGGCCGCGACTTCCGCCGCGGTCATGCCGAAGATGAAGATGTTCTCCCTCCCCACCTCCTCCATGATCTCGATGTTGGCGCCGTCCAGGGTGCCGATGGTGAGCGCGCCGTTCAGGGCGAACTTCATGTTGCCGGTCCCCGACGCCTCGGTGCCGGCGGTGGAGATCTGCTCGGAGAGGTCGGAGGCGGGGAAGATCTTCTCCGCCAGGGTGACCCCGTAGTTGGCGAGGAACACCACCTTGATCCTTCCCGCCACGTCCGGGTCGCGGTTCACCACGGCGGCGACCGCGTTGATGAGCCGGATGATCAGTTTGGCAGCGGCGTAGGCGGGGGCCGCCTTGCCGGCGAAGATGAAGGTGCGCGGCACCACCTCGGCCTTCGGGTTGTCCTTGATCCGGTTGAAGAGCGTGATGATGTGCAGGACGTTCAGAAGCTGGCGCTTGTACTCGTGGATGCGCTTCACCTGCACGTCGAAGAGCGACTCCGGGTCCACCTCGATGTGGTTGTGCTGCAGGATGTAGCGGCAAAGGTATTCCTTGTTCTCCCGCTTCACCTTCTGCCAGCGCTCCAGAAACTCGGGGTCGGAGGCTATGGCGCGCAGCTTCTCCAGCTCGTAGAGGTTCGTGGTCCATCCTGGACCGATGTAGTCGTCGATCAAGGCTGAGAGCCGCGGGTTGCTCATCTTGAGCCAGCGCCTTTGCGTGATCCCGTTGGTCTTGTTGTTGAACCTTTCCGGGTACATCTCGTAGAAGTCGCGGAAGAGCTCGTTTTTAAGGATCTCTGTGTGCAGAGCCGCCACCCCGTTCACCGAATGGCTCCCGACGATGGCCAGGTACGCCATGCGGATCTTTCGCTCCCAGTGCTCCTCGACGATCGACATGCGCGAGAGCCGGTCGGGGTCGTCCGGGAAGCGCTCGCGGATCTCCTTCAGGAAATTCTCGTTGATCTCGTAGATGATCTGCAGATGACGGGGGAGTATCTGCTCGAAGAACCAGACCGGCCACTGCTCCAGCGCCTCGGGGAGGATGGTGTGGTTGGTGTAGGCGAAGGTCTTCCGGGTGATCTCCCAGGCGTCCTCCCACTCCACGTTGTGCAGGTCGATCAGAACCCGCATCAGCTCAGGGATGGCGAGGGTGGGGTGGGTGTCGTTCAGCTGGATGGCGACCTTCTCCGGGAGCTTTTTCATGTCGCTGTGCTTCTTCTTGAAACGGTAGATCACGTCGTGCACGGTGGCCGAGGCTAGGAAGTACTCCTGCTTGAAGCGGAGCTCCTTCCCCTCGATGACGTTGTCGGCGGGGTAGAGCACCTTGGAGATGGTCTCGGACTGCATCTTCTTTTCCACCGCGCGGATGTAGTTCCCCTCGTTGAAGAACTTCAGGTCGAACTCGCGGCTGGATTTCGCGGTCCAAAGCCTCAGCGTGTTGACGCTTTGGGTCTGGTAGCCGGGGATCGGGGTATCGTAGGCCATGGCCATGACGTCCTCGGTGTCGACCCACTCGCGCAAGAGCTTCCCGTTCTTGTCGAAGGTGGTGATGACGCGCCCGTAGAACTTCACCGTGTGCAGGTGCTCCTGGCGGTCGAGCTCCCAGGGGTTTCTGTAGCGCAGCCAGTTGTCAGGGATCTCGACCTGCGCCCCGTCCGCTATGTGCTGTCGGAAGATGCCGTACTCGTAGCGGATGCCGTAGCCGTAGGCGGGGATGGACATGGTGGCCATGGAATCGAGGAAACAGGCGGCGAGCCTCCCCAGACCGCCGTTGCCGAGCCCCGCGTCCTGTTCCTCGTCTAGCGTCTCCTCGAAGTAGTTCTCGCCGAGCGAGTCGAGCGCCTCCTGGAACTCGTCCCATATCCCAAGGTTGATGAGGCTGTTTCCGAGCGTCCTCCCCATCAGGAATTCCATCGAGATATAGTAGACTCTCTTGTGGTCGGAGTTGTAGTATGCCTGTTGGGTGTCGAGCCAGCGCTCTACCAGCTTGTCGCGTACGGCATAAGCCAGTGCGTTGAACCTGTCGTACTTGGTCGCTGAGTACTTGTCCTTGCCCAGGGTGTATTCCAGGTGCTCAAGAAAAGATTTGATAATGAGCATCTTCTGGTCAAGCGTCTCGTTCAAGCCCATTTGTTCTTCGGTCATGAGTCACCCTGCTTTTGCCCGTAGTTTGCTGCGGGAACGGTGTCCGAGGCTGTGTCTTTCAGTACCAGTTTCCGTTGGACATGATACTACAACTGTGCTAGTAAATCCTAAATTACATTACAAGTAAAGGCCTCCGGATGAAAAAAATCGCCATTTTTGCCAAAGTCCACGACCCGCGCTCACTGGCCGTGGCGGAGGAGCTGATCGAGTGGCTGGCGGCGCGCGGCGTGACCGCCCACGTCGAGGAGCACCTCTCCAGGAGGCTCAGGCGCACCACCCTGGCCGAGAGCTCCGAGAGCACGGAGATCGCGGCCGACGCCGACCTGGTGGTGGTGCTCGGCGGTGACGGCACCCTCATCGCCGCGGCGAGGCTTGTAGGGGAGCGGGATGTCCCGATACTGGCGGTGAACCTGGGGAGCCTGGGCTTTCTCACCGAGATCACGCTGGACGAGCTCTACCCCTCGGTCGAGCGCTGCCTGGCCGGCGATTTCGAGGTGACCGAGAGGATGATGCTGATGGCCAGCGTCGAGCGCGCCGGGGAGGTGGTGGAGCTGCACCGGGTGCTGAACGACGTGGTGATCAACAAGGGGGCCCTGGCGCGGATCATCGACATGGAGACCTCGGTGAGCGGGCGCTACCTGACCACCTTCAAGGCGGACGGCCTGATCGTCTCCACACCGACCGGCTCAACCGGCTATTCGCTTTCGGCCAACGGCCCGATCCTGCACCCGGAGCTCGAGTGCATCTCGATCACCCCCATCTGCCCGCATACCCTCACCAACCGGCCGCTGGTGATGGCCGCGGACGCCCACATCGCCATAAAGCTGAAGTACGCCCCGGACGAGTCGGTCTTTCTCACCCTCGACGGGCAGGTCGGTATGAAGCTTCTCTCCGGCGACGTGGTGCAGATCACCAAGGCGGCGCACGTAACGAGGCTGATCCAGTCCCGCAGCAAGGACTACTTCGAGGTCTTAAGGACCAAGCTCAAGTGGGGCGAGAGGTGATGCCTTGCTGAGAGAACTGCAGATAACCAACCTGGCCATCATCGAGAAGCTGCACGTCGAGTTCGCCCCCGGGCTCAACATCCTGACCGGCGAGACTGGCGCGGGGAAATCCATCATCATCGACGCGGTGAACCTGATCCTCGGCGGGCGCGCGAGCTCCGACCTGATCCGCTCAGGCGCCAAGGAAGCCTCGGTCGAGGCGGTCTTCGACCTCGAGGGGCGCGAGGCGCTGCTCGCCGCGCTTGCCGAGGCGGGGGTGGAGTGCGAAGGAGAGCTCCTGGTGCGGCGCGTGGTGCAGCAGGGGGGGAAGAACCGTGTCTTCATCGGCGGCGGGCTTGCCACCACCTCGGTCCTCTCCGAGCTCAGCCGCAACCTGATCAACATCTACGGCCAGCACGACGCGCAGACGCTATTGAAGACGGAGAACCACCTGCGCCTTCTGGACGGCTTCGCCGGCGCCCTTTCCCTGCGCGAGGAGTTCGCCTCCCGCTTCGAGGCCTACCAGGCCGCGAAGAACGAGCTGGCGGCGCTGGAGCAGGGGGAGCGCGAGGCCGAGCGGCGCCTGGACCTCCTCTCCTTCCAAAGCGGCGAGATCGCCGATGCGAAGCTCCACGCTGGCGAGGAGGAAGAGCTTGCCGAGGAGCGGCTGAGGCTCTCCCACAGCGGGAAGCTCCTCTCGGCAAGCCAGCAGGCCTTCGAGACGCTCTACGGGGGAGACGCGGCACTTCTGGGGGCGCTGCGCCGCATGATCGGAACCGTTGCCGAGGCGGGTTCCCTCGATCATGCCCTCGCGCCGGTAGCCGACACGCTGGAAGCGGCCTATGCCCAGCTGGAAGACGCGGCTCTCACCCTGCGCGATTACGCGGCCAGCGTCGAGGCCGAGCCGGGGAGGCTGGAGCAGCTTGAGGACAGGCTCGACGCCATCAACCGCCTGAAGCGGAAATACGGCGCCGACATCGACGAGATCCTCGCCTATAAGGGGCAGGTGGACGCCGAGCTCGCAGCCCTTGGGAACAGAGAAGAGGCCAAGGGCGAACTTCAGCAGAGGATTGCCGCCCTGGAAGGCGAACTTGAGGTGTTAGGGGGGAAGCTCTCGAAAATGCGCGAGAAGGGTGCGTCGGAGCTCAAGGCGGGGATGGAGCGGGAGCTTTCCGAGCTCGCCATGAAAAACTCCCTCTTCGAGACCTCATTCGAGCGAAGCTCCGAGGCTAGAAGCTACGGCTTCGAGCGCTGCGAGTTCCTCTTTTCGCCCAACCCCGGCGAGCCCCCAAAGCCCCTGGCGAAGATCGCCTCGGGGGGGGAGCTTTCCCGGCTCATGCTCGCCTTGAAGCAGCTGCACCCCGACTCCGAGGTCCCGACGCTCATCTTTGACGAGGTCGATACCGGGATCGGCGGGGCCACCTCGGCGCTCATAGGCGAGAAGCTGAAGCGGGTGGCGCGCTCCCAGCAGGTGCTGGCCATCACCCACCTGCCTCAGGTGGCCGCCTTTGCCGACCTGCACCTGAAGGTGGAGAAGGGTGTGAGCGCAGGGCGGACCGCGACCAGCGTGGAGTACCTGGACCCCGAGGCCCGGGTGGCGGAAATAGCGCGCATGCTGGCAGGCGCGCGGGTCACAGAGAAGACCCTGGAGCACGCCAGGGAGATGATTCAGGAGGCAGTAAGATGATCAGAAAGGCAAGAATCAGCGACGTAAAAGACATCCAGAAGCTCCTCACCAGCTTTGCCAGCCGCGGCGAGATGCTCTCGCGCTCCCTCTCCGAGTTGTACGAGGCGCTGCGCGATTTCTACGTATACGAGGAGGGGGGGGAGCTTCTTGGCACCTCCGCCCTGCACATCGTCTGGGAAGATCTCGCCGAGGTCCGTTCAGTCGCCGTTGCCGAGAGCGCCGGCAGGCGCGGCATCGGGAGCCAGGTGGTCGGCGCCTGCATCGCCGAGGCGCGTGAGCTGGGGCTGAAACGGCTCTTTTGCCTCACCTACAAGCCCGACTTCTTCGCCAAGTTCGGCTTCAAGATCGCCGACAAGTCCGAGCTGCCGCACAAGGTTTGGGGCGATTGCATCAAGTGCGTGAAGTTCCCCGACTGCGACGAAATCGCCATGGTGCTGGATCTGTAGCCCTAGCCCCTGTTTTTACCGAGGTAAATAAATGGAACTGGCCAAGCACGCAGACGCCGTCGAACGGCTCCTCAAGGGGCGCAACCTGGACGGCTGGGAGATGTTCCTGTCGCAATCCAGGGATCTCGCCATCGAGGCGAAGCAGGGGAAGGTAGACGCCTTCCGCGCCGCCGAGCCTTTCGGGGTTGCAGTGCGCCTGAAGGTGGGCGATGGACTCGGCTTCTCCTTTTCCACGAGCATGGAGCCAGCGGCCCTTTCAATGATGGTCGACGGCGCGCTGGTGGCGGCCCGCGCCCAGGCGCAGGACCCCTGCTACACCCTCGCAGCACCGGCGGCGCTCTACCCCGAACTCCCCTGGCTCTATGACCCGGAGCTTCCGGCAGTCGACGAGGAGCTCAAGGTGGCGCGCGCGCTGGAGTTGGAGCGGCTCACGCTCGCCACGGACCCGAGGGTGAAAAGGGTGAGAAAGTGCAGCTACGGCGAATCGGTCTACTCCACCTTCATCAGGAACTCGCTTGGGCTTGAAAAGGGTTACCGCGGCAGCTACGTCACCTGCTCCGTCTCGGCCGTGGCCGAGGACGGCGGCGACGCCCAAAGCGGCTGGGATTACGCCTTCTCACCCTCCTTTAAAGGGATCGACATCGAGGCCGTGGCGCGGGGTGCGGGGCGCAGGGCGACCTCGCTGCTTGGCGCGCGCACCATCCCCGGCATGCGCTGCCCTGTCGTCCTGGACAACCACGTGGCCGCCGCCCTTGTCGAGGTGCTGGCTCCCTCCTTTCTGGGGGAGAGCGTACACAAGGGGAAATCGCTCTTTCTGGGGAAAGAGGGCGAGCAGGTCTTCTCCGAACTGGTTACCCTGCGCGACGACGGACTTTTGCTTGACGGCATGGGAACTGCTCCCTGCGACGGCGAGGGCGTGCCGCAGCAGGACACCCCGCTGGTAACCTCCGGGGTGCTGCAGGGCTTTTTGTACGACAGCTACTGGGGGAAAAAAGCCGGGGTCTCCTCGACCGGCAACGCAGAGCGAGGCGGCGTGAAGGGGCCTCCGAGGAGCGGCGCCCACAACCTCATGATCCAGCCCGGCGAGGCGAGCCCGGAGGCGCTTTTGGCAGGCGTCGAGCGCGGGGTGCTGATTACCGAGGTGATGGGGATGCACACGGCCAACACCATCTCGGGGGACTTTTCCGTGGGGGCCTCTGGATTCTACCTGGAGCGAGGCGAGATCCTCTACCCGGTGAAGGGGCTGGCCCTGGCGGGAAACCTGTTGCAGTTGTTCCGGGGAGTGGATCTGGTGGGAAGCGACCTCCGCTTCTTCGGAGGGGCGGGGTCGCCTTCGCTGAGGGTCGGCGAACTGGAAATCAGCGGTGCCTAGATACAGGAAAAGGCCGCACCCGGATCGGGTGCGGCCTTTTCTTCATTTCAACCACAGATGACCTTAGGGCTCTTCGTGCAGTATCACGATCAGCCGGCGCACGAACGGGCTCACCACGGCATAGCGGACCTCGACGCCGTCCCGGGTCCCCTCTATGATCCCCTTGTTCTTCAAAAGAGCCAGATGCTGGGAGACCGTCGCCTGCGGCAGTCCCAGGCACTCCCAGATGTGCTTGACGTTGCACTCCTGGGTGCAAAGTCCGGCCACTATCTTGAGGCGGATGGGGTGCCCGAGCACCTTGAGCATCTCCGCTTCCTTGCCATAATCCTTCGTCTTGTCGAATGCCACGTGGTATCCTCCGGTAGATTCTTCTAGGGGTAATCTATATATACTGATGGGGCTTGTCAAGGAAAGCTTCTAGGAGCGGTAAATCCTCTTGCTGAAATGGCAGGCCGCCCGGTGGCCGGGCTCCTTCTCCAGGAGTTCTGGGCGCTCCTCGCCGCAGATCGCCTCCGCGTAGGGGCAGCGGGTATGGAAGGGGCAGCCGGCGGGCGGGGAGAGCGGGGAGGGGAGCTCTCCGCGGGCCACGAGTCGCCTGCTCTTTTTCTGCGGGTCTACGCTCGGTATGGCGCTCAAAAGCGCCTCGGTGTAGGGGTGCAGCTGCCTGGACAGGACATCGTCCCGGCTCCCGGTCTCGACGATCCGTCCCAGGTACATGATGGCGATCCGGTCGCTTAGGTGCTTCAACACCGAGAGATCGTGGGTGATGAAGAGAAAGGAAAGCCCGAGGTCCTTTTTCACTTCCTGTAGCAGGTTGATGATCTGGGCCTGGATCGAGAGGTCGAGCGCCGAAACCGGCTCGTCGGCGATGATGAGCCTGGGGGAAACCGCGAGCGCGCGCGCGATCCCTATGCGCTGGCGCTGGCCGCCGGAAAACTGGTGCGGGAAGCGGGCAAGCTGCTCCGGGGCAAGCCCCACCCGTTCCATCAGGCGCGCCACGCGCTCGCGCCGCTCGGCCTTGGTCCCGATCCCGTGTATTTCCAGCGGCTCCCCGATGATCTGCGCGACCCTCATCCTCGGGTTCAGCGAGGAGAAGGGGTCCTGGAAGATCATCTGCACTTCGCGGCGGTACTGGGCGAGTTCGTCCTTCCCCATGGCGGAGAGCTCGCGGCCGCCATAGCGGATCGACCCTTCGCTGGCGGGGATGAGCCCGGTCAGAAGCCTCGCCACGGTGGACTTGCCGCAGCCCGACTCCCCGGCGACCCCGAGCGTTTCCCCCGGATAGATCTCGAGGTCGACGCCGGCTACCGCGGTCAGCTCCCTTTTCTCGGCGAAAAAGCCGCCGCGCACGGGGAAGCGCTTGACCAGATTTTCGGCCTGCAAAAGGGGCGTGGTCATGGCGCTTTCAGGCAGCGGACCAGGTGGCCGGGGCCTGCCTCCTTCATCTCGATCATGTGCTTCGTACAGCGCTCCTCGCCGATGGGGCAGCGCTCCCTGAAGGGGCAGCCGGTGAACTCGCCCTTAAGGTCCGGGACGCTCCCTGCGAAGGTGGCGAGCTTCTCGCCCGGCTTCCCGGATTCCGGGAGGGAGGCCAAGAGGCCTCGGGTGTAGGGGTGCAAAGGGTTCCCGAAGAGCTCGGCGGTAGGTGCCGTCTCGACGATTTCACCGGCGTACATGATGGCGGTCCGGTCCGCGCGCTCGGCGACGATCCCCAGGTTGTGCGTGATGAGGATCAACCCCATGCTGTGTTCCGCCATGAGCCGGTCCAAAAGCTCCAGGATCTGCGCCTGGATGGTGACGTCGAGGGCGGTGGTCGGTTCGTCGGCGATGACGAGTTCAGGCCGCAGGGCGAGCGCCATGGCGATCATCACCCTCTGCCGCATCCCGCCGCTTAGCTGGTGCGGGTAGTCCTTCATCCGCTCGCGGGGCGCGGGGATGCCGACCTCGGAGAGGATCGCAGCCGCCTCCTGCTCCGCCTGCTTCTTGTCCAGCCCGCGGTGGACCCTGAGCCCCTCCGCCACCTGGTAGCCGATTGTGAAGACCGGGTTCAGCGAGGTCATCGGGTCCTGGAACACCATGGCGATCCGGTTCCCCCTGATCTCCCTCATCCGCTCTTCGGAAAGCCCTAAAAGCTCGATCCCCTTGAAGCGGACAGACCCGGCGGTGATCCTCCCCGGCGGGGGGACCAGGCGCAAGACCGACGCGGCTGTGATGCTCTTGCCGCACCCCGACTCCCCGACGAGGGCAAGCGTCTCCCCAGGCTCCATGGAGAGATCGACCCCGCGCACGGCCCGAAGGACGCCGGACTTCTGCGGAAACTCGGTGCAAAGACCTGCTATTTCCAGTAATGGGGACAAGGGCACTCCCTTAAGGCTTTGTGCCAACCGCTGCGGCATCGGCTGGGGGCCGGCGTTCGGCGAAAAGTTAATTTCTACCACATAGACTTCAAGGGGCAACGGAGGTCAGCGACCCGCCGGCAGGCTTGACGGGGAAGGGGACCACGTTCGGGGGCGTGGTTTCCTCGCGTTGCGGCAGGAAGTTAGGGGTCTTCAGCAGCTTGGTGAAGATGGGGACCAGGGCTGGGTCGAACTGGGACCCGCTGTTCTCCGCCAGTTCAGCGATCGCCACCTCGAGCTTCAGCGCCTTGCGGTAGGGACGGTCGGATGTCATGGCGTCGAAGGCGTCGGCGATGGCCAGGATGCGCGACTCCAAAAGAAGCTCCTCGGCGCGCAGCCGGTTCGGGTAGCCACTACCGTCGAAGCGCTCGTGGTGCTGCCCTATGCAGAGCCGCACGTCGTGGAGGAACTCGATCGGCTCCAGGATCTTCATGCCGATGGTCGGGTGCTGCTGCAGTTCGGCCACGTCCTCGCTGGTTAGGAGCGCCTCCTTGTGCAGCAGGGATAGGTCGATCCCGATCTTGCCGATGTCGTGCAGGATCGCGGCGCGCTCGATCACCTTGAGCCGGTTCTGCGGGAGTTCCAGCTTGCGCGCCAGGGCGAGCGAGAAGCGGGTAACCCTCTCGGAATGGCCGCGGGTGTAGCTGTCGCTTGCCTCGATGGCGGAGACCAGCGCCTGGATCGTGTTCAGGTAGGTCTTTTGCTGCTCGTCGTAGAGCATCGCGTTCTTGATGGCGATGGAGGCCTGGGCGGCGATGGTCGACAAAAGCTCCAGTTCCTCGTGGTTGTAGACCGTGTTGTTCAGTTTGTTGACCACGGCGAGGGTCCCGATCATCTCGTCCTTCACCATGAGCGGGGCGCAGATCAGGGTCTTGCGCTCGAAGCCGAGCGGGCTGACCGGGTCGAACTCCGGCATCTGGGCGATGTCGGTGATGAGCAGCGGCTTGCAGTTCTGGATCACCCAGCTGGAGACGCTGGAAGGCTTCATAGGGACGCGCAGGGCCTGCGCGTTGGGGTCGCG
Organism: Citrifermentans bremense; assembly: GCF_014218275.1. NCBI lineage: Bacteria > Pseudomonadati > Thermodesulfobacteriota > Desulfuromonadia > Geobacterales > Geobacteraceae > Citrifermentans > Citrifermentans bremense. Next base: position 2,626,505 of record NZ_AP023213.1, on the reverse strand, counting down.
GTGCCCGACCAGGTTGGTCACCTTCAGCTCGCCGTTGTGGGCGTCGTAAAGGATGATGTAGCCCACCTGGGCCTGGAGGGTGTCCATGGTGGTCTTCACCACCAGCTGGTACAGGTCCTCGACCTCGATGGTCGAGTTGATGGCGAGCCCGAGCCGGTACAGGGTGGAGAGTTTCGCCACCGCCTTCTCCAGGTTGGTGTTCTTGTCTTCAAGTTCCCCGGCGAGGTCGGCGATCTTGTAGTTCGCCTCCTCGATCTCCTCGATCCGCTCCTCAAGGTTGATGTTCAGGTTCTCGATCTCGCGGATCTGCTCCTCGAGCCTGCCGTTTAGCTGGTGCGTCTCGCGGTGGAAGGCGAGCTTCTCCTGGGCCCGGGCCAGTTCACGCTCGTGCGCCACGGTCGATGCCATCAGCGAGGCGAGGGTCCTGACCATGTGGTTGAAGCTCTTGGCGAGGGTCTGCATCTCAAGGCTGGAGGTCAGGTTGATCTCCTGGCTGAAGTCGCCCCCCTCCACCTGCTGCATGCAGCGGATCAGCCTGCGGATCGGCTTCTCCACGTAGATGACCAGGAAGATGAAGATGGTGGCGACGGTCAAAAGGACCAGGAGCAGGCTGGAGAAGACGGCCAGGTCCCGCTCACGGGAGATGAAGCCGTTCATGTAGTCGAGGGAGAGCTTTATCTCGAGAAGCCCCAGGCTCTCCTTGCTGGCGGGGTGGCATTTATAGCACTGGGGGGCGTTGAAGATGCGGGCGTAGGAGACGAAGACCCCTTCGGCGGGGAAGAGGCTCATGTTGCGCGACTGCGACTGCTGCTCGCCCAGACTTGGTATCTTGCTCCCCACCTCGGCCCGGTCGGCGGAGATGAGGATCTTCCCCTCGCTGTCGACGATGCGGATCGACTTGACGAACTCCCTGGACTTGATCCGTTCGAAGATGCTCCCCACCTCGTCGGAGCGCCCGGAGAGCATCGCGTTAGCCACGCTGCTCTTTATGGTCTCGATCAGCACCGAGGTGTTGCGGTTGGCGATCTCGTGCAGCATTTCCTTTTGCTGCTGGAAATTGAGGTAGGCGACCGACGAGATGATGAGCACCAGAATCAGGGCCACCAGGGTGAGGATCTTCATCTTTAGGGAGTTGAACATATAGGTCCGGACTTCTTTGGTTGGAAACGCGAAATAGCCAGGTACCTCAGCGATATAGCCTGTTTTTGCGTTTCTGGCAACAGTTATTTGCCCCTGGCGCCCCCTTCGGTGGCGCAAAAACAGGGGTCACTCCGCGCCCTTAGCCTCGCCTGGCGGCTTGAGGCGACTGCCGGGGCGGTGCTGGGTATCGCTCTAATGAGAGAATAAGCAATTCACTTGCCAATCGCGCGCGGCGCCGTTTGGTTAGAACGATAAAATTATTGACTTTGTCGGCGGTTCCATGGTTTATATCTAGGGCTTTTTGCGTCGAGCTAAACGGTTGTTGTATACGGAAAATATGAGTCTCTTCAGGGCGTTGATCATACTATTTATTTGCCTCGCGGCCGGCGGCAGCGTCGCGGCGATGCGTCCCGAAACGGTCAGGGTGGCCCTCTTAAAGGGGGTGGAGAGCGTCAGGGTTGACGGCTCCGGAGTCCTTCTGACCGACGGCCGTGGCGAGCCCCTCGACCTGGAACTTCCCCTCGATGTCAGAAGGTCCTTCAGCGGCGTGTCGGTCAACGGCAAGAACGTCGACCGCCTCATCGCCGTTGCCGCAGGAAAACTCATCGTCAACGGCAAGGGTTACCGCTCCAAAGTGGAGGTGAGCGCCGCGGAGAAGGGGCTTTTGGTGGTGAACGACCTGCCGCTCGAGGAGTACCTGGTGGGGCTCATCAACTGCGAGATCTCCTCTGCCTGGCCCATTGAGGCCGTCAAGGCGCAGGCCGTGATCGCCCGTTCCTACGCCGTGTTCCAGATGCAGGCCAGGCGCGGCGCCCCCTACCAGCTGGAATCCAGCGTCATGGACCAGGTTTACGACGGGGCGGACGGAGAGGACAGCCGCGCCGCACGCGGCGTCGAGGAGACCGCAGGCCAGGTGCTCACCTACGACGGCAAGACCATCCAGGCCTTTTACCATTCCAACTGTGCCGGGCACACCGAGAGTTCGAAGAACGTCTGGGGGATGTCGGTCCCTTATTTGCAGGGAGTCGCCTGTCTTTACTGCGGGGGGGCGAACCCGATCAAGTGGGAATTGAAGCTCCCCCTGAAAAAGGTGGAGTCCTCGCTGCGCGCGGCCGGCTACCAGGTGGCCGGGATCAGGGAGTGCCGGGTGCGCGGCAGAAACGAAAGCGGACGGGTGCAGGAGGTTCTTGTCGAATCCACCCGCGGCAAGGTGGCGGTACCCGGAGTCGCCTTCAGAAAAGCGCTAGGCTACGGCGCCGTGAAGAGCACCAACTTCGATCTGCGCCAGTCGGGCGACGAGCTTTCCATCACCGGCTCCGGTTCCGGCCACGGCGTGGGGCTTTGCCAGTGGGGCGCCAAGGGGCGCGCCAACGAGGGGTTCGACTACCGCGAGATCCTGAGCTACTACTACCCGGGCGTGAAGCTTTCCGACGGGTACGGCCGCTAGCATGTTCCTTTCCGATTTCGATTACGAACTCCCCCCGGAGCTGATAGCCCAGCACCCGGCAAGCCGCAGGGACGGCGCAAGGCTTCTGACCCTCGAGCGCTCAAGCGGCGCCATCGGCGAGGGGACCGTGGCGGGCATCGCCGCGCATTTTTCGCCTGGAGACCTCCTGGTCCTGAACGACACCCGCGTCATCCCGGCGCGGCTTCACGGCAACAAGGAGTCCGGGGGAGGGGTCGAGATCTTCCTGGTGCGCAGGGTCCCCGGGGAGCCTGAGTGCTGGAGCTGCCTGATCAAGGCGTCCAAGAGCCCCAAGGACGGCTGCCGGGTCATCCTTCCCGGCGGGGTGACCGCGACCGTGCTCGGTCGCGACGGCGGCGACTGGCGGGTCCTCTTCGAGGGGAGCCCCGACTTCATGTCCTGGCTGGAGCGGACCGGCAGCATGCCGCTTCCCCCCTACATCAAAAGGGCGCCTGAGGGGGAGGACCTGGAGCGCTACCAGACCGTGTTCGCGCGCGAGAAGGGTGCGGTCGCAGCCCCCACGGCCGGGCTGCACTTCACCCCCGCGATCCTGGACGAGATCAGGGAGAGGGGTGTCGAGATCGCCCCGGTTACGCTGCACGTGGGGCTAGGGACCTTCATGCCGGTCCGGGTGGAGGACCTCTCCCAGCACACCATGCACCGTGAGCTGTACCGGATACCGCAGGAAACAGCCGCCGCGATCCGCCGCACCAAGGAGCGGGGGGGGAGGGTAGTGGCCCTGGGGACCACTTCGCTCAGAGCCCTGGAGCATGCTGCGGCCTCGGGTGAACTGGAAGCAGGCGAGCGGGAGGCGGATATTTTTATCCTGCCGGGATACCGCTTTAGGGTGGTTGACGCCTTAATAACGAATTTTCATCTCCCCAAATCGACCCTATTTATGTTAGTGTGCGCATTCGCCGGCAAGGAGGCCATGCTGAAAGCCTACCGCGAGGCGGTTTCCAGGCGCTTTCGCTTCTTCAGTTACGGCGACGCGATGTTCATCGGCTAACGAACTCTCCCCACATTGATGTCGGTAAGGGGAGGGGGAGCAAAGAATACAGGCAGCAAACGGGATATTTTTGGCAGCTATAAGCTTCGAACTCATAAAGAAAGACCCGGGCTCACTTGCCCGCCTAGGCTCTCTGACAACAACGCACGGCAGCATCCAGACCCCGATCTTCATGCCGGTCGGCACCCAGGCGACGGTAAAGGCGATGACGCCGGAGGAACTGGTCGAGGTGGGCTCCCAGATCATCCTCGCCAACACCTACCATCTCTACCTGCGCCCCGGCCACGAGCTGATCGGGCGGCTGGGGGGGCTGCACCGCTTCATGCACTGGGACCGTCCCATGCTCACCGATTCCGGCGGCTTCCAGGTCTTTTCCCTGGGGGAGCTGAGGAAGATCTCGGAGGAGGGGGTGAATTTTCGCTCCCACATCGACGGTTCCCGGCATTTCATCTCGCCCGAGGTCTCCATCGCGATCCAGGAGGCGCTCGGCGCCGACATAGCCATGTGCTTCGACGAGTGCCCCCCGTACCCTGCCGAGTATTCCTACGTGCAGAAGTCGCTGGAACTAACCACCCGCTGGGCCCTGCGCTGCAAGAAGGCGCACCAAAGGCCGGACCAGGCCCTTTTCGGCATCGTCCAGGGTGGGATGCACCCGGAACTTAGGCGGGAGAGCGCGAGACAGATCACCGACATCGGTTTTGACGGCTACGCCCTAGGCGGGCTGTCGGTCGGCGAGGAGAAGGAGGTCATGCACCGGATGATGCATGAGTGCTCCGACATCCTCCCGGAGAACTCCCCGCGCTACATCATGGGGATCGGCGCCCCGGAGGACCTGGTGGAGGCGGTGAACGCCGGCTTCGACATGTTCGACTGCGTCATGCCCACCAGAAACGCCAGAAACGGGGCGCTCTTCACCAGCTTCGGCAGGATCAACATCAAGGCGGCCGTCTACGCGGAGGACCAGTCCCCGATAGATCCCGCCTGCAGCTGCTACGTCTGCAGGAACTACAGTCGCGCCTACCTGCGCCACCTGTACCGCAGCCAGGAGATACTGGCCTCACGGCTGAACAGCTGGCACAACCTGCACTACTTCCTCGATCTTATGGCGCAGATACGCGCCGCCATCGGACGCGGGGAATTTGCCAGCTTCAGGAATGATTTTTACGCGGCGCGTGGTTCGCTGCTCTAGCTCCGCTGTTGACTAAATACACGCACTTACCCCTCCGGGGAGAGTGTCTCGAAGCTTTATCGCTTTTGCGTTGAAAAAGACGGATGGAATTCAAATCCAGGAGGTAACACATGTTTGGTGTGGCGGTTGCAAATGCGGCCCAGGATGCGGGCGCGCAGGCAGGAGGGATGATGGCGCAGTTCCAGGGGTTGATCCCGCTGGTGTTCATGTTCGCCATTTTCTACTTTCTGCTGATCAGGCCCCAGCAGAAAAAGGCCAAGGAACACAGAGCGCTTTTGGAAGCCCTCAAGAAGGGGGATCAGGTGGTGACAGCCGGCGGCATGCACGGCAAGGTGACCGCGCTCGACGACCAGGTGGTTACCCTGGAGATCGCCCCCGGCGTCAACGTCAGGATCAACAAGGGGTACATTGCGTCGATCAAGCAGGACTAGTGCACTGATTCAATTTTTCCGAAAGGAGCTTTTCCCATGAAGGGTTATACCTGGCGCATATCTTTGATTCTCCTCTTCATCATCGCCTCGTTCGTCTACCTGACGCCGACGCTCGTCGACACGCTCCCCTCCTGGTGGAGCGGACTGCTCCCCAAGGACAAGATCCATCTGGGTCTCGACCTGCAGGGGGGAACCCACCTAGTCATGGGGGTCGAGACCGAGAAGGCCGTGGAGGGGTCGCTTGACCTGGTCGCGACCGACCTGGAAGACTCGCTCACCCAGCAGAACCTCCGCTACAAGAGCATCGCCCGCGTCGGCAACGACAAGGTGCAGCTCGTCCTGTACGACCGCGGCAGCGCCGACGCGGCGCAGGCCCTGATCAAGAAGAAGTACCCCGACATGCAGATCCAGCCTGCGACCGACGAGGCCGGCTTCATCGCGATGCAGGTACGCATCAACGAGAAAGAGGCCCAGGTGAGAAAGGACCGCGCCGTGGCGCAGGCCCTTGAGACCATAAGGAACAGGATCGACCAGTTCGGCGTCTCCGAGCCGGTGATCCAGCGCGAGGGGCTGACCAACATCGTGGTGCAGCTCCCCGGCATCAAGGATCCCAAGCGCGCCATCGACCTGATTGGCAAGACCGCCCGCCTCGAGTTCAAGCTGGTGGACGAGACAGTCAATGCCGCCACCGCCACCGCTTCGAGCATCCCGATGGACGACGAGCTCCTCTACGAGAAGAGGGCCGACGCCACGACCGGGGCGGTCTCCGAAACCCCGATCGTGGTCAAGAAGAAGGCGATCATCACCGGCGACCTGTTGACCGACGCGCAGATCCGCATCGATTCCCAGTACAACCAGCCCTACGTCGCCATCGACTTCAACTCGACCGGCGCAAGGCTCTTCGATCAGGTGACCGCCGCCAACGTCGGCAAGCGCTTCGCCATCGTGCTCGACAACAACGTCTACTCCGCTCCGGTGATCCGCGAGAGGATCTCCGGCGGCAGCGCCCAGATCTCCGGCTCCTTCACCGAGAAGGAAGCGGCCGACCTTGCCATCGTGCTGCGCGCCGGTTCGCTTCCCGCACCGGTCAAGATCCTGCAGAACGTGACGGTAGGACCTTCCCTGGGTAAGGACTCGATCCACAAGGGGCTCATGGCCGGTCTCATCGGCGTCCTTCTGGTCGTCGGCTTCATGGCGGTCTACTACAAGCTCTGCGGCATGGTCGCCAACTTCGGGATGGTGCTCAACATCCTCTTCCTGATGGGCGCGCTCTCGGCGCTCGGCGCAACGCTCACCCTCCCGGGTATCGCCGCTATCGTCCTTCTGGTCGGCATGTCGGTTGACTCCAACGTCCTCATCTTCGAGAGGATCAGGGAGGAGCTGAGGCTCGGCAAGACGCCGCACGCTGCGCTCGACGCCGGCTACGACAAGGCGTTTCTCACCATCATGGACTCGCACGTGACCGCCCTCATCACCGCCGCAGTGCTCTTCCAGTTCGGCACCGGCCCGGTCAAGGGTTTCGCGGTCTCCCTGAGCCTCGGTATCATCATCAACCTTTTCACTTCGCTCGTTTCCACCAAGGTCATCTTTGACGCCTACCTGGAGCGTGCGCACGTGAAGAGACTCAGCATATAAGGGGGAGACCAATGGAACTTCTGAGAAATACCAACATAGATTTCATGGGGTTGAGGAAGATCTCCTTCATCATCTCCGGCATCGTCGCCATCGTCGGCATCTTGGGCGTCATCGCCATCGGGCGCGGCACCACCAACATGGGGATCGACTTCTCCGGCGGCATCGCGATGCAGGTGAAGTTCACCCAGCCGGTCACCACGCAGATCGTGCGCGACGCGCTCGGCAAGGGGGGGATCCACGAAGTCGAACTCCAGGAAATCACCGGCGGCAACCAGATCCTGGTCAAGATGCACAAGTCCGAGAAGACCGCGCAGAGCGTGGAGGAGGTGCTTAAACAGCAGATCCCCGGCAACCCGTTCACCGTGGAAAGCTCCACCGAGATCGGCCCCTCCATCGGTGAGAAGCTGAAGAAAGACACCCTGATCGCCGTGGCGCTCTCGATGCTCGGGATCATCCTTTACATCGCCTGGCGCTTCGACTTCAAGTTCGGGGTGGGCGCCGTCGTCGCCACCATGCACGACGTTCTCGCCATGATCGCGGTCTTCTACGTGCTGCATAAGGAGGTCAACATCCTCCTGATCACCGCGGTCCTCACCATCGCCGGCTACTCGCTGACCGACACCGTCGTCGTCTTCGACCGTATCCGCGAGAACATGCACAAAAGCCTCAAGGACCCGATGTTCGTCGTCTTCAACCGGAGCATCAACGAGACGCTCTCCCGTACCATCATCACCTCGGTCACCACCTTCCTGGCCGCCATCTCCCTCTATCTCTTCGGCGGCGAGGTGATCAACGACTTCGCCTTCGCGCTCGTGGTCGGCGTAGTGGTGGCAACCTATTCATCCATCTTCGTCGCCAGCCCGATCGTCGCCCTCTGGGAGAAGAACCCGGAAGCGACCGAAGCGAAGGCGGCCTAAGGAGGCATCGTGAGCAAGGAAAATTTACTCACCCTGATAGTGGCTCTGATCGTCGGCATGCTTGGCGGCTACATCATCTTCAACGTGGCCGGCAACAAGAACCTCCCTTCCAACGCGGCGGTGCCGCAGGGAGCGGGTTCACCGACCGATTACCAGCGGCGCATCGTCGAGGCCGAGAAGATCGTGGCCCAGGACCCGAAAAACGTGCAGGCCTGGACCCAGCTGGGCAACGACTACTTCGACACCGACCAGCCCCAGAAGGCGGTCAACGCCTACGCCAAGGTGTTGGAACTCGACCCCAACAACCTGAACGTCATGACCGACCAGGGGATCATGTACCGCAAGATCGGCTGGTACGACAAGGCGATCGCCAACTTCGAGAAGGCTCAATCCATCGACCCCAAGCACCTGCAAAGCCTCTACAACCTGGGCGTCGTCTACTACATGGACCTGAAGCAGATCGACAAGGCCAAGGAAGTCTGGACCAAGTACCTGCAGTTCGACTCCACGAGCCCCACGGCCCAGCAGATCAAGAACGACATGGCCAACCTGACCCAGATGCCGACCAGCTTCAAGAAGTAGCAAACCCTGTTCAAAGAGAAAAACCCGCTCCGGCGGGTTTTTTTTATTCTCCCATTAGATTCGCCGGCCCCCGGCCCTTATGCTATTATTTCCCCCTGACTGAACCCTGCCGCCCTCACAGGCCGGCGGCAACCCGGAGTACGGATGCAACCTGTAACCCACAAGACATGGCGGCCCCGCGAGGCCGACCCCGGCGCCGTCGAGGCGCTCACCCGCTCCGGGTTCCCGGCTTTACTGGCGCGGCTTCTGGCCAACCGCGGCATCGACGGAGAGAAGGGGGCGAAAGCCTACCTCTCTCCCGTTCTTTCCGGGCTGGAAAACCCTATGCTGATGAAGGGGATGGCCGAGGCCGTAGAGCGGCTTGTCAAGGCGCGCTTGCAAGGAGAGCGCGTTTGCGTGCACGGCGACTACGACGTGGACGGTGTCACCGCCTGCGCGCTTTTGATCAGCTTTTTCCGGGCCGTCGGCATCGACTGCTTCCACTACATCCCCAAACGCCTCACCGAGGGGTACGGGCTCTCCCCGCAGGGGGTCGCCGCGGCGGGGCAGGGTGGGGCGACCGTCATCGTCACCGTTGACTGCGGCATCACCTCGGTCGAGGAGGGGGACCTTTGCCGCGACAGCGGCATCGATCTCATCGTCACCGACCACCACGCCCCTGGTGAGCGCCTCCCCGATGCTCTAGCCGTGATCAACCCGCTGCAGCCGGGATGCCCCTTCCCGTTCAAGTCGTTAGCCGGTGTGGGGGTCGCCTTCCACCTCCTGATCGCGCTTCGCGCGAGGCTGCGCGCCGATGGCCGTTTCACTGAAGGCGAGCCGGATCTGAAGCAGTACCTCGACCTGGTGGCGCTTGGAACCGTCGCGGACGTGGTGCCCCTTCTGGGGGCGAACCGGATCCTGGTGAGCTACGGGCTGAAGCAGCTCACGTCCGGCTCCCGGATCGGCATCGCCGCACTCAAGGAGGTGTCCGGCGTGACCGGGGAGGTCGGCTGCGGCGCAGTGGGCTTCCGGCTCGCCCCGCGGATAAACGCCGCCGGGCGCCTGGAGGATGCGGCCCTGGGCCTTGAACTCTTACTGACCGGCGACCCTGTCCGGGCCAAAGAGATCGCGTCGCTTCTTGACGACAGCAACGCCGAGCGCCAGGCGCTGGAGCGGGCCACCCTCGAAGAGGCGCGCGCCATGCTGGAGCAGGGGGCCTGCCGGGGGAGAAACAGCATCGTGCTGGGGTCGGAACTCTGGCACCCGGGGGTGATCGGCATCGTGGCGTCCCGCATCGTGGAACTGTTCCACCGCCCGGTGATCCTGTTCGCCTTCGAGGGGGAGACCGGGAGGGGGTCCGGGCGCAGCATTTCCCGCTTCCATCTCCTGGATGCCATCAGGAGCTGCGGCAAGCACCTTCTGCGCTTCGGCGGGCACAGCCACGCGGCGGGGCTCTCCATCGCTCAGGAGGAACTGGAATCCTTCCGCTCGAGTTTCGAGGAAGCGGCCCAGACGCTCGACGCCGAGGCCCTTACCCCGGTCCTTCCCTACGACCTGGAGCTCCCCCCGGGCGCTGTGGACGAGGCGCTCGTGTCCGAACTTGAGCGTTTGAAGCCCTACGGCATGGGGAACCCCGAGCCGCTCTTTCTGATCAGGGGGGCGCGGGTCGAAGATTGCCGGGTCCTTAAGGGAGGGCACCTGAAGCTCAAGGTGGTTCATGGCGGTCGTGCCTTCGATGCCATCGCCTTCGGGCTCGCCGACAAGGGTGGGGCGGAACGGGTCGACCTGGTCTTTTCCCCAGGGATCAACGTCTGGAACGGGAAGAGGAGCCTCCAGCTCACCGTGAAGGATCTGCGCGAGGTGCCGAAGTGCTGAGGGGCGAGCGCTTCAATAAGGCGGACCGCGCCATCAGGGTCGGCTTCTGGCTCAACGCCATGCTCATGATCATGAAGCTTGCGGCGGGCCATTACGGCGACTCCGAGGCTGTCTTCGCCGATGGCGTGGAGAGCGCCTGCGACTTCATAGCGATAGGTATGACCCTTATCGCGCTGAAACTCGGACGCAAGCCCTACGACGAGGACCACCCCTACGGCCACGGCAAGGCGGAAAGCCTTTCCGCCATCTTCGTCTCCATCATCATCGGCGCCACCGGCGCCTGGATCCTCTACGGCGCCCTCGCCACCCTGGTGCACGGGACCTATCCCAAGCCCGCGTTGATCGCGGTCCTGGCTGCAGCGGTGACCATCGTGGTCAAGGAAGTCCTTTACCGCTACTCGATCCGGGTGGGGCGCTCCCTGGGGAGCCCGGCGCTCCTCGCCATCGCCAAGGACCACAGAAAGGACGCCGTCACCTCGGTCGCCACCCTGATCGGCGTCGGCTGCGCCTATTTCGGCGCCTCCGCCATGGATCCCATCGCTGCCGGCATCACCTCCTTCTTCATCTTCCACATCGGTTACCAGACCTTCCGCTCCTCGGCGCACGAACTGATGGACGGCCAGCCCGAGCAGGAACTGCTGCGCGCCATCACGCTTTTGGCCGAGAGGGTGGAGGGGGTCGACCTGGTGCACGAGATCAGGGCCCGGCATTCCGGGCAGTTTCTCATCGTTGACCTGAAACTGGACATGGACCCCGAGATGACTGTGAAGCGCTCGCACGCCATCGCCACCCAGGTGAAGGAAGATATCTTCGAGCACTTCAATAACGTGGGCGACGTGATGATACACATAAATCCCTCCGACGAGCCCCACGAAGATCTGAACCGGCTCTAGAAGTTCCGTCCCTTCTTCCCGCCCGATCCTCCCGCTCGCAGATCGTAGCAACAACTCTCGCTTGACAGAGGGTCCGCTTAGGTAGTATTAGGATCAGTCGGATTGTGAATACATTGTTATTTTCTGGAGGAGAGATGAAGAAGAAAGTATGTAGCGCACTGGCGAAATCCAGCTGGCTCTCGCTGTTGCTTTTGGGGGTGGTTCTAGCCGCTTCCACTGCCTTCGCAGCCAAGGTTGCGACCGTCGACATCCCGGTAAAGGCTGAGCTGTACGCCACTATGCCCGCACCGCTCAGCCCGGTCCAATGCGCCCAGTGCCACAACACTGTCTTCGGCGCGCTGAAGGACGCAGGCGGCAGGCACCGCTTCGACTGCCAGCAGTGCCACAAGACCATCCACGCGTACAACCCGAAGAAGGGGAACTACGACGAGATCATGCCCAAGTGCGCCTCCTGCCACACCGAGATCCACGGGCCCGCCAACAAGGACTGCTCCACCTGCCACAACCCGCACAGCCCCGGCAAGGTTGCCATGACCCCGAGGCTCGTCAATACCTGCGCCACCTGCCACCCGGCGCAGAAGGAAGAGCTGGTCAAATTCCCGAGCAAGCACAGCAAGGTCTCCTGCGACAGGTGCCACACCTCGCACGGCTACATCCCCACCTGCTTCAACTGCCACAAGCCGCACTACAAGGAGCAGCCGATCGAGACCTGCCTCAAGTGCCACCCGGTGCACCAGCCGAAGAGCATCCACTACCCGAGCCCCGAGCCGGCGCAGACCTGCGGCGCCTGCCACGGCAAGATCTACGAGAAATGGAAGAAGACCCCGAGCAAGCACGCCAAGGTCAACTGCGCGACCTGCCACAGGGACAAGCACGGCTACGTGCCGCAGTGCACCGAGTGCCACAAGGCTCCGCATCCGAAGTCGATCCTGGATCGCTTCCCGAAATGCCTGGGCTGCCACCTCGACGTGCATGACCTCCCCAGCATGAAGTAGGCGCTTAGCGCAAACCAGAAGCACAAAAGAGGCCCCGGTAAGTTTCCGGGGCCTCTTTTGGCATGTTCCTCCTCAAGTGTTCCCCGCACCACGCCGAAACGGTGACTTACATCACATTTTTTTCAGGCCTGCTCCTGTATCGTAGCGCAAGTCCGCAGCTCAACCGCGGCAACCCCCGTAGCTCGAAGGCGCAATCCGCTGGTTCCTTCACAGGCTCTGCCGCTTTCGACCCAGACACAGAACACAAAAGGAAGCCCGTGCGCGTCATCATCCTTATACTCATGCTTTTCCCGTTGCTGGTTCCCCAGGACCTGTTCGCCTCCGTGGACCCGGTTCCTCCCGGGCTGGTCTCCAACCTCGATCTGCTGCTGGAAAGGGCGATGTCCGAGAACCTGATCGCAGGTGGAGTCGTCGTGGTGGGCAACCACGAAGGGATCCTGGCCACCGCCTCCCGCGGCCAGGTCCGTTCCGCAGCCGGCGCCGAGCCGATCACGGACCGCACCGTCTTCGACCTGGCCTCGCTCACCAAGGTGGTGGCCACTACCCCCGCGGTGATAAAGCTCCTCGACGAGGGGAAGATCAACCTAGCCGATCCCGTTTCGCGCTGGTTTCCCGAATTCGAGGGATCGCAGCTCACCGTGCTGCACCTTTTAACCCACACCTCCGGCCTTGCCGACGTCCACGTCGGCTCCAGCCAGCCGATCCAGGGGGTGATAAGGAAGGCCGCGTCGCAACTCGCCCGGAAGAGCCCCGGGACTTCCTTCGATTACGCCGACATCAATTTCATCCTCCTGGGAGAACTGGTACGCAGGGTTTCCGGGGAGCCGCTGGACGTCTTCTGCAAGGAAGAGATCTACGAACCTCTGGGGACCAGGGTGACCCAGTTCCTTCCTCCGGCGGCCCTGGTTCCCGAGATCGCTCCCACCTCCGGCAACCGCGGCGGCGTGGTTCAGGACGAAAACGCCCGCCGGCTGGGTGGGGTTGCCGGGCATGCCGGCGTCTTCAGCTCGGCACACGACCTCTCCCGCTATGCAAGGCTTTTGCTGGGCAAGGGAACCCTCGACGGCAGGCGCATCCTGTCCGAGCAGGCGGTGGCACAGATGACCACCCCTTACCTCTGCAACAACGGGCGCGTCAAGCGCGCCCTGGGGTGGGACATGTCCTCGCCCTTCTCGGCCCCGAAGGGTAGCTTTTTCTCCGACTCCTCCTTTGGGCACACCGGTTACAGCGGCTCCTCGATCTGGATCGACCCCGAACAGGACCTCTTCGTGATCATGCTGACCAGGAGGGAGGATTACCGCAACGTAAAGAGCTTCAACCAGCTGCGCCGTGACATCTCCACCTACGCCGCCGCCGACTTCAGGGCCCCCGGCAGCCAGCTGCCGCAGCCCGTCCCGGTGGCGGAGCTGCCGCAGATCAGGAACCGGGTGCTCCTGGCTTCCGCTGCCGAGGTCATCGAGATACCGGTCCGGCGCAGCAAGGCCGCCTCCCACTCCAAGTGGGGCATCGACCGGCGCGCTGCCAAGTGCTCCACCAAGAAGGCGGACCGGCATCTCGCCAAGGCCCGCCCCGGCAGCCGCACCGCTAAAGTCGCCAGTGCCCGCTCCGGTCACAAAAATAGCCGCGTTGCCAAGGTGGCCAGGAATGAGTCCGGAAAGAAGCGCCGCTTGACCAAGAGCTAGCTGCGAATCTCTCTGCCGGTTGCTGCTGACATAGGCGTTGCTTCCAGATTTTTTTTATGTTAGCTTGTTGCAGGTTAAAAAACACAAATACTGTCTGGGGTTTTGCCATGGCTCGGAATGCATCAACCCACGATCTTGGAATGCTTTGCCGCTGTTGCGATTGCAGGTCCTATCTGCTTCCGGACCTTGAAGGGCTGACAGAAGACGAAGTGAAGACGATTGAGGAGCTGTGCAGACTCTGCGTCGAAAGCTCCAGGCGCAACGCGGCAAATGGCTGATACGTGGTTCCCGCCAGCCACACCGATGAACCCGCTTCTGTCACCTTCCGAAGGTTCCCGCCAACGATGATGATCCCGTCTCTAAGAGCATCTGCTCCCGTTTTAAGACTGCTCGTACTCGTGCTGCTGCTAATCTCCCCATTCTCGGGACTGTGCCGCGGCGAGACTCTCCACCAGCGCTCCAGCGTGCTCCTGGCGGCAAAGGCCCGTAAGGCGCCTGCCGACGACTTCAGCTTCGTGGTACTTGGCGACAGCCGCGGCGGGGACCGGACCTTCTCCAAGCTGCTGGAACTGGCGCGATCCTACAACCCACTTTTCATCCTGCATGCCGGCGACTACTCCGACGAGGGTAGCGAGACCGAAACGGCAAAATTCCTGGCGCTGCTGCAGCGGCAAGTGCCCGAGCTCCCGATTTTCGTGGTTATCGGGAACCACGAAAACCGGGAGATCTTCCCGCGTTATGTCGGGCCCCTCAACTTCACCCTCGATATCCCCCGGCTCGGTTTCAGGCTGGTGGCCCTCGACAACGCCGACGGCGAGCTGCGCCCCCCGGAGCAGGAGCTTCTGCGCGGGGAGCTTGCCTCGGCTCCGGCCGCTGTTTTCGCCGCCATGCACATCCCCCCCCGGACCGGGCGCTGGCGCGGGCACACCTTTAAGAAGGGAGCGGAACAACTCGAGATGATCCTGAAAGGAAGCCGGGCGCAGGGGCTCTTCTTCGCCCACTCCCACCTCTATGACCGCTCCGTATTCGCCGGCATCCCGGCCTTCATCGCCGGCGGCGCCGGCGCGCCCCTGGTGTGGTTCACCCGCAACGGGGAGACCGTGTACCACATCCTCGTGGTGCGGGTGAGAAAGGGGAAGGCAAGCTACCAGATGGTGCCGCTTCGCGAGGAGCCTCACCGTCGGCGCTGAAGAGGTAACCGTGATGGACCATGAACTGATGACGGAGTGCTACCGTGAGGCGCTGGCCCTTTTGCGGGAGAATTCCACGCCGGGCGGCATCCTGGCCTCTGGAAAGAACCCGAGGTCGGAGGGGCGCAACTACACCAGCATCTTCGGCCGGGACGCCTCCATCTGTGCCCTGGGGATGGCCGCGTCGGGGGATGCCGAGCTTGGGCGCACCGCAGTGGAAGGGCTCTTGACCCTGGCCCGGTACCAGGCCGTAAACGGGCAGATACCGAAGTACGTGAAGCCGGAGTCGGGCGAGGTTGACTTCTGGTATTCCGGCTGCATCGACGCCACCTTGTGGTGGCTGATCGCGATACGCGTCATGGACCGCTTCCTTCCCGAGGCAAGGCTTGGAGAGCGGCTTGCCCCGCAGACGACCCTGGCTCTTTCCTGGCTCAATTGCCAGGAGCACCAGGTCTGGCGCCTGCTCCAGCAACTGGACGCAAGCGACTGGGCCGACATCATGCCGCGGGCGGGGTACGTCCTTTACACCAACGTCCTCTGGTACTGGGTGAAGACCCTGTACGCCCTTCCCACCGCGGCAGAGACCAAAGAGTACCTGAACACGCTCCTCTCCCCCTTCGGCAGGACGGTCCCCGCGCACAAGCGCGCACGCCTGCTGGTCCACTACATCCGCAACCGCAGCAAACCTACGCCGTTCTACCTGAGCTTCGTCAACTTCTCCGACTGGGGGGAGGAGATAGACGTTTTCGGCAACATCATGGCCCACCTGGTCGGGGTCAGCCCCCCCTCCACCGGCGACAAGGCGGTGGAGGCGCTTTTGGCCCTTAAGGCGAACCAGCCGCATCCCATCAGGGTGGTTGGAGACCCTATCCGCCCAGGCTCGCGCCTTTGGCGCCCCTACATGCAGCGTCACCGGCAGAACCTCGCCTGGCAGTACCACAACGGGGGCGCCTGGCCCTTCGTGGGCGGGTTCTGGGTGCTGCTCCTGGCGCGCCTAGGGCGCACGGGGCAGGCGTGGTCGGAACTGGAGAAGCTGGCCCGCACGAACCGGGTGAACGGGTGGGAGTTCAACGAATGGTTCCAGGGAGAGACCGGAGAGCCGATGGGAATGCCCAGGCAGTCCTGGAACGCCGCCCTCTACGTCCTGGCCTACCGCACCCTTGCCGACGGCACCCGCTACCTTCCCTGATCCCTGGGCCCGTCGTTCACACGGCTTCCGTCCATCCTCCTTCTCCCGGACAAATTCATTTTTCAACTTTCTCCTTAGGTAGGGTGACATTTACCCCGGCCATGATTATTATTGTGCTCATGATATTCAAGGAGGATGAAAACATGAAAAGAGCCATCTTAATGATACTCGCGCTTGCCACCCTGCTAGGACTCTCCGGATGTGGCTACAACACCATGCAGGCCAAGGAGGAGGCGGTCTTCGCCGCCTGGGGCGACGTCGAGGCAGCGTACCAAAGGCGCGCCGACCTGGTACCGAACCTGGTGGAAGTGGTGAAGGGGTACGCGAAGCACGAGGCCGAGACGCTCACCGCCGTCACCGAGGCAAGGGCCAAGGTAGGCTCGGTGCAGGTGACCCGGGAGGCCATCAACAGCCCGCAGGCGATGCAGAATTTCCAGCAGGCCCAGTCGCAGTTGTCAGGCGCCCTGTCACGGCTGATGGTGGTGGTGGAGCGCTACCCCGACCTAAAGGCGAACCAGAACTTCATGGACCTGCAGAACCAGCTGGAGGGAACCGAAAACCGCATCAACGTGGCGCGGGTGCGCTACAACCAGGCGGTGCAGGATTTCAACACCACGATACGCAGCTTCCCCAACTCCCTTACCAACTCGCTGCTGCTGCACCTGCCGCGCAAGGAGCCCTTCAAGGCGGAAGAGGGGGCGAAGGTTGCCCCGAAGATCAAGTTCTAGCTCTTCGATCGAGACTGCATGAAAAAGCTCCTTTTAGCCATCTGCTTTCTTCTCTACGCGACCCTTTGCCTGGGGGCGGAGGTCCCGCCCCTCAAGGGCTACGTCAACGACTACGCCGCGATCCTCTCGCCTGCGGTGGCGCAGCAGCTGGAGAGCGAGCTGGCGTCCTTCGAGAGAAGCGACTCGACCCAGATCGTGGTCCTCACCATACCGAGCCTGGAAGGGGAGGTGCTTGAAGAGTACTCCATCAAGGTGGTGGAGAAATGGCAGATCGGCCAGAAGGGAAAGGACAACGGCGCCCTGCTACTGGTGGCGAAAAACGACCGCAAGGTGCGCATCGAATCGGGTCGCGGGCTTGAGGGTACCTTGACCGACCTGATCTCCGGCCGCATCATCCGCAACGAAATCACCCCCGCCTTCAAGAGGGGGGACTTCGACCAGGGCGTGGTCAGCGGAGTTGCGGCCATCATGGCGACGGTGCGCGGGGAGTATAAGGCGGAGCCGAACGACCTCCGGCACGGCAAAAAGGGGGCGAGCCCCATCTTCACGCTCCTTCTCTTCGTGCTGGTCGCATCCGTGTTTCTGGGAGGGATCTCCAGGTTTCTAGGGGGAGTGGCGGGGGCGGTCGGGCTCCCTGTGGCGGCTTTGCTCTCCTTCGGGGCGACCTCCCTGCTGCTATTGGGAGGGCTCGCGCTCCTGGGCTTCATCCTGGGCCTTTTCGTCTCCTTTTTGTTCGGCTCAGGGGGGAGGGGAGGGGGCTTCGGGGGCGGCCCCTTCTTCGGCGGCTTTGGAGGTGGCGGCTTCGGCGGAGGCGGTTTCGGCGGGGGCGGATTCTCAGGAGGCGGCGGCAGCTTCGGCGGCGGCGGCGCCTCGGGAGACTGGTGATGGATCTATCGCAGGTGCAACTGGCTGAGGAGTTCTTCTCCTCCGAGGAGAAGGAGCGGATCCGCGAGGCGGTCGTCCGAGCGGAGAAAGGCTCCAGCGGTGAGATAGCCACCATGGTCGTGTGGGCAAGCGACCGTTATCGCGAGGCTGAGGCGCTCGGGGCGCTGCTTCTGGCCGCGCTCGTCGCCGTGGTTGTGGCCGTAGCCTTCAGGCATGTGACCATCTGGAGCTACATCCCGCTGGTCTGCCTGCTCTTTTACCCGGTCCTGCTGCTGCTCCGACGTTTCCCCAGGCTGAAGCTCTCTTTCGCCGGAGCGAGCCGTGTGGCAGAGGCGGTCGGGGAAAGGGCGCTGGTCGCTTTCTACCAGCAGGGGCTGTACCGGACCAAGGACGAGACCGGCATCCTCATCTTCATTTCGCTTTTGGAGCGCAAGGTCTGGATCCTCGGGGACCGCGGCATCAACAGGAAGATCCCCCCCGGGCAATGGCAGTCCCTGGTGGACGAACTGACCCGCGGACTGCGCGAGGGGACGGCTGCGGACAGCCTCTGCCGGGTGATCTCCAGGTGCGGCGACGAACTCGCCCGTCATTTCCCCCGGCAAAGCGACGATCTGAACGAGCTCCCCGACGAGATTATCGCCTCCTGACGGCTCCCCTTCACCTGCATTTAGAAAAAGTCATTGACTTTCCATCCTTTTAGCTCTCATTATGATGATCCGTGCCGAGCTGCCATGAGCGCAGCCGGTCGTGCAAATCACCGCGCGGTTGCCGGAGAGGCGCCAACTGGAGCAGAAAGCATGTCCGCCGACATAGAGTCTTTGAACACCCCGCCGCAAACCCGCAAGCCGCTGGGGGAAATTTTCGTGGAGCGGGGGCTCTTGACCAGGGTATCCGTCGAGCGCCTGATCGAGCACGCCAAGAGCAAGGGGATCCGCCTTGGCGAGTTGCTGGAGGTGATAGGGCTGGTCTCGCCCGAAGAACTGGCCGAGGCGCTGGCGATCCAGTACCGCTGCAGGAAGATCTCGGATTTCTCCAAATACGCCTATCCCCCGGCGATGCTGCGCATGATACCGATGGAGATGGCGGTGAAGCATACCGTCTTCCCTTTGAAAATGGACGACGGGCGGCTCGGACTCGCAGTAGCCGATCCCACCATGGACGAACTGTTCCAGCAGATTTCGGAACGGCACAAGGTGAAGCTGATCCTTTACGTTGCCACCCGCATGGAGATCAACCGCGCCATCGCGAAGCACTACCTGGGGCAGCCGGTGACCGGCCCCGAGGGAAAGACCATCCTTCTCGTCGAGGACGACCCGCTCACCCGCGAGATGGTGGCGAAAATCCTGACCAAGCACGGGTGCATCGTCGAGACGGCGATCGACGGCATGGACGCCTTCGCCAAGATCTTCGCCCTGAAGCCGAAGCTGGTGATCACCGACAAGGTGATGCCGAAACTGGGCGGTTACGAGTTTCTTTACGCCATCCGCAATATCCCGGAATTCCGCTACCTGCCGGTTATCCTGATGACGGCCGCCGCGACCCCCGACGAGGAAAAGGAGGCCCTGGAGAAAGGGTTCTTCGACTTCGTGCTGAAGCCGGTCAAGGAGATCGGGCTCCTCACCAGGGTGAAAAGGGCCTTCCAGAGCAGGGAAGCCCTGTACGGCAAAACCGCCTAGTCTCTCCCCTTTTTTCGCCCCCCGGGGAGCCTCGTTTCGGCGCGGCTCCCCGTCTTATTCTCTGCCCCGCTCGCCTTCTTAATCTCCTCTCCGCTCCCCTTTCCTTTACTGCCTGTTCGCCGGCAGATACTCCTTCACGCATCCTCTGCAACGAATACCCCTAATGAGATCTCTCGCCCGGCCGAAAAGTAGAATAGGCAGTGCCACGGTCTGACAAGCTTCCGGCGCTGCCCCACCTCAACAGCTCGGAATCCAAGCTTTTACAGCCGTGGCGACCGCCGGAGCATCGCATGAGCGCTTTTTTTTCCAATAAACACGCAGGGCACTCCGCCAGAAAGCTGGTGCTCTGGACCACGTCGGTGGTGCTGCTGGTAAACCTCTTCCTCGCCTCCACCGGCTTCTTTTCCCTTTGGCAGAGCAGGGAGACCTACCTGACCAACGCCCACGTGCAAAGCGACAACCTGTTGCAGGCGCTTTCCTACAGCATCGCCGGGGTGCTGGACTCCGCTGACATCGCCATCCTTTCCATGGTGGACGAAGTGCAGCAGGACCTGCGGCAGGGTGGCATCGACGAGGCCAACCTGAACCGGCTGCTGGCTTGGCAGCATTCACGGCTGCCGATGCTGGACAGCATGCGGATGGCGGATGCCAAAGGGGATATCCGCTACGGGACCGGGTTGCTTCCGGGCGCCTTGAAAAACGTCTCACAGAGGAATTACTTCAAAAAACTGGCGCAGGACCCTCAGGCGGGGCTGGTGATCTCGGAGCCTATCATGGGGCTGATCAGCGGCAAATGGGTCATCACCCTGGCCCGCAGGGTTGCGCGCCCCGACGGCGCCTTTGCCGGAGTGGTCTACTGTGCCATAGACCTGGAGCGCGTCCGCGGCTTGCTCCTCCCCATGCAGATAGGGCCCCACGGCAGGATCACCCTGACCGATGCGGCACTCGCCCCCATCGTGCGGCACCCGCGCGGCGAGGATGGCGGCGCCTCATCAAGGGACACAGGCCTCATCGGCCGCATTGGTGAGCAGATCGCCCGGGAGCGCGAGAGCGGGAGTGACTATGCCGCAAGCAGCGCCGCCGGCTCGTCGAGGCTTGCCTCGTTCCGCAAGGTGGGACGCTTTCCGCTGTACCTCGTTCTGGAACTGGCACCGGAAGACTTCCTCGCCCGCTGGCGCGTCGAACTGCTCCAGGTGGGTATCATGGTCTGCGTCTTCATCGTGGTCACCCTGATTCTTTCCAGGCTCATCTACCTCAGGTGCCGCCGGCAGGTTGCGGCGGAAGATGCGTTGAACCTGGCCAAGGAGGAACTGGAGCAGAGGGTGGCGGAGCGGACGGCCGAGCTGCATCTTGCCAACCTGCAGCTTAAACGGGAACTGGCCGAGCGCGAGCAGGCCGAGAAAAGGGAGCGCGAAGGGCGCCGCATGCTGGCGCTGATCATAGACACCATCCCGCAGTTCGTCTTCTGGAAGGACCGGCAGAGCGTCTACCAGGGATGCAACGCGATCTTTGCCAGGGCGTCCGGCATCGCGCACCCGGACGATATCAGGGGCAAGACTGACTTCGATCTCGCCTGGCTGCGCGAGGAGAGCGAGGCCTACAGAAAAGACGACCGCTATGTCATGGAGCAGAACCAGGCCAGGTTCCACATCATCGAGCAGCAGCTGCAAGCCGGCGGCATGCGCCTGTGGGTGGACACCACCAAGGTGCCGCTTTTGAACGAGCAGGGAGAGGTGACCGGGGTGCTCGGGGTTTACGAGGACGTCTCCGAGAGAAAGGCGATCGAGGAGGCGCGCGACAAGGCCCTGGCGTTGGTCGAATCCCTTCTCGCCGCCTCGCCCACCGGGATCATGGTCTACGAGGGGGCAAGCGGAAGCTGCGTCATGGCGAACCAGGCGATGGCCGCGATGCTGGGAGGGACCCAGGAGCAGATACGTTACCAGGGCTTCAGGGAGCTGGTGCTCTGGCGGGAGGCGGGGATCCTGGAACTCGCCGAGCAGGTCCTTTGCGCCGGGGGGACCAGGAGCATAGAGGTCTGCGCGAAAGCGGCTTCTGACAAGATCATCCAGGCCGAATTCCTCCTGTCGCGCTTCGAGGTCGAGGGGCGTCCGCACCTCATGCTGATCGCGGTCGACGTGACGACGCGAAAAAGGCTTGAGGAGGAGAAGAGGCAGATAGAGGCCCAGATGCTGCACGTGCAGAAGCTGGAGAGCCTGGGGGTTCTGGCAGGGGGCATCGCGCACGACTTCAACAACATCCTGATGGTGGTGCTGGGCAATGCGGACCTCGCCTTGATGCGGCTTCCCGAGGTGACGCCGGCGCGGGAGAACCTGGTGCAGATCGAGCAGGCTGCAACCCGCGCCGCAGACCTGGCCCAGCAGATGCTCGCCTATTCCGGGAGAGGGAACTTCGTGATCCAGAAGCTCGATCTGGCGCGGACCGTGAAGGAGATGGCCCAGATGCTCGAGGTTTCCATCTCCAAGAAGACCCTGTTGCAGTACGATTTCGCCCCCGACCTTCCCGCCATAAGCGGCGACGCGACGCAGTTGCGCCAGGTGATCCTGAACCTGGTGTTGAACGCTTCCGAGGCGATCGGCGACAAAAACGGCGTGATAGGGATCAGGACCTGCTACATGGAGTGCGACCGCAGTTACCTCTCCGAGTCCTGGATCGACGACCGTCTCCCAGAGGGACCGTACCTGATGCTCGAGGTCTCCGACAACGGCTGTGGCATCAAGAAGGAAATCATCCCTAAGATCTTCGACCCTTTCTTCACCACCAAGTTCACCGGGCGCGGGCTCGGCATGGCCGCGGTGCTCGGCATAGTGCGCGCGCACAACGGCGCCATCAAGATCTACAGCGAGGAGGGTAGGGGGAGCACCTTCAGGCTGCTGCTGCCGTGTCTGCCGGCAAAGGGGGGGGAGCCGCAGCAGCAGGCGGATGAGGATCTGTGGCGCGGCAGCGGGACGGTCCTTCTTGCGGACGACGAGGAATCCATCAGGGGGCTGGGGCAGGAGATGCTTGAGACGCTTGGGTTCGAGGTGCTGACTGCCTGCGACGGGCGCGCCGCGGTCGAGGTGTTCAGGGAAAAGCGGGACGAGATAGTCTGCGTCGTTTTGGACCTGACCATGCCCGAACTGGACGGCGAGCAGACCTTTGCCCAGCTGCGTGAACTGGAACCCGGGGTGAAGGTGATTCTTTCCAGCGGCTACAACGAACGTGAGGTGAGCCGGAAACTCGCCGGCGCCGGGGTTTCCGGGTTCATGCAGAAGCCGTACAAGCTTTCGGAGATGAGCAGCAAGCTGCGGCAGATCCTCGGGCCCCGCGCCGGTTCAGACCAGGCGGCAGAGCTGGGCGGCCAGGATCCCGAACCAGGTCCCGACGATGTTTCCCAGGATGGCTAGCAGGAGCCCGACCGAGGCGAGGCCGGGGTGGTAGACCTCGGCCACGACCGGAGCCGAGGCGACCCCGCCGACGTTGGCCTGGCTTGCGGCGGCCACGAGGAACATGGGTGCTTTCAAAAGGTGCGCCCCGATCAGCAGGAAGAGGGCGTGGACCGCCACGATGAGGATTCCGGCGCCGATCAGGAGCAGAGCCGAACCGATGTCCGCGACCGAGGCCTTGGCCCCGATGGCGGTCAGGACGAAGTAGAGGAGATCATAGCCGGTCCGGGAGGCGCCGGATCGCTCCAGGCGGCGCAAAGGAGAGAAGGAGAGGATGATCCCGAGAAGGGTCACGATGACGATGGTCCAGGTATAGCTGGTCAATACGTCCTTGACCTGGGGCATCATCGAGCCTGCGAGATGGGCGCCAGCACCGCCAGCCAGGGCGACGGCGAGCGATATCGCTATCCCGCTAAAGGTGCGGCGGCCACCGGTGGTCGCCAGGTAGCGCACCGCCTCTTCCCCCAGGCGATCGAGCGCGGCGCGGTCCGAGCGGTTCCAGCGGTCGAAGGCAGGCTGCAGCCCGACGATGGCGATCATGAACCCCATCCAGAGGTAGGGGACCACAGTGTCAACGATCACCATGGGCGCGAAGACCTCGTCCGGCACCGAAAGCGCTTCCTTCACCGCGATCATGTTGGCGCTGCCGCCGGTCCAGGAGGCGGAGACCGCTCCGAAGCCGGACCAGAACTGGGCACCTATCACCGGTTTGAAAAGCGAGAAGGAGAGGGCGGCCCCGGCGATGATCCCGACAGCTCCGATGAAGAACATGGAAAGCGCCAGGGGGCCTAGCCTCAGGATGGCCTTGATGTCCACCGGCAGAAGGAGGAGCACCAGGCTTGCCGGGAGGAGCCAGCTGGTGATGAGGCCGTAGACCGGGCTCTTGGAGGCGATAAGCCCGAAGGTCGCCGCGAGCATGGGGAGGAAGTAGATCCAGAAGACGGAAGGTAGCAGGTCGAAGAAGCGCCTGGTCCGCTCTTGGCGCGACAACCAGAGGACCAGCGCCTCGATGGAGATCAGTACGGCTACGATGAGAGCCGGGTTGCTGATCATGTGATGTGCGGCTCCACCCCGATGCCGGGGCCGGCCTGGTGCAGGTCGAACCGCCCATGGTCGTCGAGGTAGGGGGATCGGGCCAATTCACCCTTCAGAAAGAAGGTGGTGTCCATGTCCAGGAAATCGAAGCAGGCGAGCCCCGCCGCGAAATGAGCCGAAGCGGTGACCGCCAGCGCGCTCTCCATCATCGCTCCCAGCATGAGCCGGATGCCGCGGGAGGCGGCGAGCCTCGCGATCTCGGCCCCTTCGAGGATCCCGCTTTTCATGAACTTCACGTTGATGGCGCTGACCGCGTTGCTGTCGATGGCGCGCCGGGCGTCTGCCAGGGAGCCTACGCTCTCATCGGCGCAGACCAGGGTCTCGCTTCCTGTGAGCGCCGCCGTGATCTCGGAGAGCCCCTCCCAGTCGTTTTTAGGCACCGGCTGTTCCAGAAGGACCGGCCGCACCCCTTTCGCCGCAAGACGGTCGAGAAACGCCAGCATCCCACCGGCGCTGAACCCCATGTTGGCGTCCAGGATGATCTGGCTCTTAGGCGCTATCTCGTGTACTGCAAGCACGCGCGCCAGGTCGAGTTGCTCGTCGCGGCCCACCTTGATCTTGAAGGCGCCGAAACCGCGCGCCGCGAACTCCCGGCCAGTGGCCCTCGCCTCGTCCAGCGAGCCGATGACGACGGTTATGTCGGTGGAGAAGGAAAGCCTTGGCTCAAGGGCCGCCACCGGGGCGAAGAGGCGGTAAAAGGGGATGCCGCGAACGCGGGAAGAGAGGTCGAGCAGCGCCATCTCCAGGGCCGCAAGCCCCGCGTGGTTGCCGGCGAAAGCCGCTGCGAACTGACGGCAGGTGCTCTCGGCGTCTTCGATGGTCTTCCCGCGCAAGGCGGCAGCCGCCTGCTGCAGGTTCGCCAGGGTTCCCTGCACGGTCTCCCCGGTGATGTGCGAGGCGACCGCAGCCTCCCCGTAGCCGGAGACCCCGTCAGGCGTGGAGAGCCTGAGAAAAACGTTCTCCAGTTCGTCGTGCTGCCCGGTGGCTATCCTGAAGGGGGAGGCCAGCGGCGCCCGGATCACGGCGGCGACGGCATCTTGTATCTGAAAGGAAGTCTCCATTATGTGTCTCCTCGGCGGTTTGCGGCCCTGTTTCCGGCCGTTGCGGGAAAAGCATGTTGTGAAGGATACCACCCCGCCGGAGGTTGATTCCCGTCTCCCGAATTTTCTACGCTAGCCGATGACCTTGCGCAGCGCGTCCATGTCGAAGGGCTTCTGCAGCACGCCCTTCACACCCTTCCCCTCGAAGCGGCGTGCGACTTCCTTTTCACTGTAACCGCTTGTTATGATGACCTTTACCGTGGGGTCGATGCCGCGCAGCTGCTCGTAGGTCTCCTCGCCGTCCATCACAGGCATGGTGAGATCGAGCATGACGAAGGCGTAGTCGTCGCGCTGCAGGTAGAGCCCTAGAGCGGAATGTCCGTCGCGGGCGGTGATCACCTCGTACCCCAGCCGCTCCAGCATGGCGCCGACCAACTGGCAGACCTCCTCCTCGTCGTCTACAAGTAGCACCGGTCCCATCCCCATCGGTTCGCCGTCAGGCTTCGTGGTCGGGGCTGCCGTCGGCACATCCTCGTCCACGGGGAAGAGCAGAGTGAAGGTGGATCCCTTTCCTACGTCGCTTTGCAGCCGCACCCCACCCCTTAGCCCTCTGACCACGCCCATGACGGCGGCCATCCCCAACCCACGTCCAGTATCCGGGAAGAGGCGCTCGAAGAACCGGGCCCTGGTTTCCTTGTCCATCCCGTACCCGGTGTCGCTTACCGAGAGGCGGATGTACGATCCGGGTGCGAGTTCCTCGCTGCCGCGGAATTCCGCAAGCTCTTCCTGCTGGTAATGCTTCTGTGAGGTGGAGATCTTGATCTTGCCTACTTCGTTTCTGAGCGACTCCGAGGCGTTCAGGACCAGGTTCATCACCACCTGGCGCATCTGGACCGGGTCTGCGGAGAAAAGGCCCAGCGGCCGGGAGGACTCCAGGCGCAGTGTCGCCTTCTTCGAGATGGCAGCCTGCAGCATCTCCGCCATTTCCTCCAACAGCAGGTTAAGGTCGATCGGTTCCGAGGAGAAGGGGCCCTTGCCCAGGTAGAAAAGCATCTGCTTTAGCAGGGCCGCCGCGCGGTGAGAGGCCCGCTCCACCCGGTGCAGGTTTTCGCAGGCGGGGGCCCCGGGGGTGAGCTGCATCAGCGCAAGCTCCGTGTTCCCCATGATTGAGGTGAGTATGTTGTTGAAATCGTGAGCGATCCCGCCGGCGAGCACACCTAGGCTTTCCAGCTTCTGGACGTGCTGCAGCTGCAATTGTTTGTGCTCGCGTTCCCGCTCGGCCGTAGTCACGGCGGCAGCCTGCTCAAGGCGCCTGAGCTGCGAGATGTCCCTCAGTGTGACCATGACGGCGTCGGGGGCTCCTCCCCGATCCCGCACCGGTATCGCGTTCAGGTTGACCCATACAGGAGCAGGCTTACCTTCCTGGTGTATCACCACGACAAAATCGTGGACCTCTTCGGCGCTCCGTAGCGCGATGGTGGCCGGGTGCTGGTCCGGCGAAAGGTCATCACCGCTTTCACCGGTCAAGCGCCAGCGGGGTTGGGTGCCACAACTGGCGAGGAACTCCTCCCTGGTCATTCCAAGCGTGGTCAAGGCAGCGTGATTGACATCGACCATGGAGCCGTCAGCACTTTGCAGGTACGCCCCCAGTTCCATGTTCTGGAACAACGTCTTAAACCCTTTCTCGAAATCGCTCATTTCACCACCCTCTAAGCTATCTGGCGAGACGGTCCGGCTTGTCGCTGCATCGAACGGCGCGGAAGATACAGGAATATATGACAAATCTCATGGGATGTAAATTAAAAACAGTGGGAGGATGGGGAGGTTGATGCGCGCACGAGACTCATGTGTTCAAATTTCCGACAGCCTAATGTGAAAGATGTGTCGGAGATTTTAACATCTTGGCGGAGGCGGGAGAGGTTGCCTCTCCTTGAGGTTGGAAAATGTCTGCATTTCCCGCAGCTTGCAGCAGGGGAAGGAAATCGCGCCAGATGCCATTTCTGGCACTGTCTATGCTGACTTAAAATCATTCTTGTCCAGGAGCTTCGGCCTTTCTGGCGGGAGTCAGCAACCAGAGGGATGCTCTGGATGAAAAGGAGGTGGCCGCTATGAATTACCTGAGCTACGGCCACGAATGCGTCGTTTTTCTGCTAGCGACGATGTTAGTTTCGCACCTGATCCTGGACCTGTTCCCTCCGGTGTTGCGCCGGCTGCGCACGGCGTTCGTCATCGCGCCGATACCTGCCAGTGCCGCCTTCATCCTCCTGGTTTCCGCCTACTTCTTCTTCTGAGCCGAGCGTTGCTTCCTGCGGCTCAGGGGTACCTTTAACATGTAAAAGCCGGAGGGACCTTCGTGTCCCCCCGGCTTTTTTTGCTTCCCTTACTTCCCGCCGGCTACCATCAGCTCGCTCACCAGCTTGGTGAAGCGGAGCGGGTCCTTGATCGGAGAACCCTCGGTGAGGAGGGCCTGGTCGAAGAGGAGCTCGCTGTAGTCCTTGAGCTTCGGATCTCCCTTGTCCTTTTCGTACATCGCGGTCATGACCTGCAGGATCTGGTGGTCCGGGTTCAGTTCCAGGATCCTCTTGGCTTCCGGGACCTCCTGGTTCATCGCCTTGAGGATCTTCTCCATGTTGGCGTTCAACCCCATCTCGTCGGCCACGAGGCAGCAGGCGCTGTCGGTCAGGCGGGAGGAGAGGCGTACTTCCTTCACCTTCTCCTTGAGGGTCTCCTGGATAAACTCCATCAGGCTCCCGTATTCCTTCTTCGCCTCCTCCTTCTTCGCTTCCTTCTCCTTCTTCTCCTCCTCGGTGTCGATCTCGAGGTCCCCCCTGTCGATCGCCTTCAGGTGCTTCTCCTGGTACTCGTGGATCGCCTGCACCACCCACTCGTCCACCGGGTCGGTCATGTAGAGGACTTCGTAATCCTTCTTGCGCAGCGCCTCCATGTAGGGTGAGTTCTCAACCGCCTCGCGGGACATGCCGGTGATGAAGTAGATCTCCTTCTGCCCCTCGGGCATGCGCTCCACGTACTCCTTGAAGGAGACGTACTTACCTTTCTCCGTCTTGGAGCTCTCGTAGAGAAGGAGGTCCTGGATCTTCTCCTTGTTGGCATGGTCGAAGTGGATCCCTTCCTTGAGCACCGGTCCGAATTCAGCGTAGAACTTCAGGTAGTCCTCGAAGTTCTTCTCCTTCATATCCGCAAGGGTGGAGAGGATCTTGCCGACCAGGGACTTCTGGATCCTCTTGATCTGCACGTCCTCCTGCAGGATCTCGCGGGAGACGTTGAGCGGCAGGTCGGAGGAGTCGACAACACCTTTGATGAAGCGCAGGTAGTCGGGGAGCAGCGCCTCGCAGTTGTCGGTGATGTAGACCCGCTTCACGTAGAGGTGCACGCCTTTCTTGTGGTCGCGCAGGAACAGGTCGTAGGGCTTGTGCGAAGGGATGTAGACGATCGCCTTGAACTCGCTCACCCCCTCCGCCGAGTAGTGTATGGTGGAAAGCGGCTTGTCGTAGTCGTGGGAGATGTGCTTGTAGAACTCCTCGTACTCCTCCTCGGTGATCTCGCTCTTGGACCTGGTCCAGATCGCCTTCATGGAGTTGAGGGTCTCCTCGGTGGTCTTCTCGATGGTGCCGCCACCCTCGATCACCTTGCCTTCGGCGTCCTTCACCGGCTCGGTGCGGGTCACGTCCATGACCACCGGGTACTGGACGTAGTCGGAGTACTTCTTCACGATGGAGCGGATCTTCCACTCGTCGAGGAACTCCTTCATGTCGTCTTTCAAGTGCAGGACGATCTCGGTGCCGCGGGTTTCCTTTTCGCATTCCTCGATGCTGTAGCTCCCGTCGCCGGTAGACTCCCAGCGGCAGCCGAACTCCTTGCCGCCGGCCTTCCTGGTGGTGAGGACGACCTTGTCTGCCACCATGAAGGAGGCGTAGAAGCCGACGCCGAACTGGCCGATCAGCTCCGGGTTGTCAGCCAGGTTCTGCTCCTTGAGCGCTGCGACGAAGCTCTTGGTGCCGGATTTGGCGATGGTGCCGATGTTCTCGGCCACCTCGTCCATGCTCATGCCGATGCCGTTGTCGGTGATGGTGAGGGTTCCCGCCTCCTTGTCGGCGTGGAGCTTGATCTTCCAGTCGGAGTTCCCCTCCAGGAGCTCCATGTTGGAGTGGGATTCGAACTTTATCTTGTCAATGGCGTCAGATGCGTTTGAGATCAGCTCCCGGAGGAAGATTTCCTTGTTGGAATAGAGGGAGTGGATCACCAGGTCCAGGAGCTGCTGAACCTCGGTCTCGAACTTTTTGACGGTCTTGGTCATGGTGGTAGTGATCTCCTTTGAGAAAGTGATTGGACCCGCAGAAGCTAATCACTGCAATCCCGTATTTCAAGGGGGGAAGAAAAGAAAACTGGTTTTGGTTTTGACTCTCACCGGGCGATATGTTAATAAAGTCGGGCTTAAATTCTTTCCCGGCAGGGAGATACGCCCGGTTTCCTCCTCCTTGCCACCCGTCAAGGAGCCCCATGTACTATCCCGATTTCGCTTCGTTCCAGACCCTTTCCACCAAAGGCAACCTGATCCCGGTCTACAGGGAGATCCTGGCAGACCTGGATACGCCGGTCAGCGCGTTCAAGAAGATCGACGACGGCCGTTACGGCTTTCTCCTGGAGAGTATCGAGGGTGGCGAGAAGTGGGGGCGCTACACCTTTCTCGGCTCCTCGCCGGCGGTGGTGATCCGCGGCAAGGACAACTGGGTGGAAATCGTGGAGGGGGGCGAGGTGCGCCGCGTGGAGTCGTCGGATCCGCTCAACTACATCCGCGACTACATGGCACGCTACCAGCCGGTGGAGGTCCCGGGGATCCCGCGCTTTTTCGGCGGTGCCGTGGGGTACCTGGGGTACGACGCGGTCAGGCACTTCGAGACACTTCCGGACAGCAACCCCAGCGACATCAACACCTACGAAGCCAACTTCATCATCACCGACACCATCCTCATCTTCGACAGCCTGAGCCAGAAGATCAAGGTGGTGTCGAACGCGCACGTCGACGGCGGCACTTCGCTTAAGGACGCCTACGACGACGCCATAGCGAAAATCGAGGGACTGATCGCCCGCCTGAAGACGCCGCTTCCTGCAAGTGAGAAGAAGCCGTCGAACGGAAAGGTGGAGTTCAGCTCCAACGTGAAACCGGAGGAGTTCGAGGCTGCTGTAACCCGCGCCAAGGAATACGTCAGAAACGGGGACATCATCCAGGTCGTCCTCTCCCAGCGCTTCTCCGGCAACCTCACGGTGGAGCCGTTCGACATCTACCGCGTGCTCCGGACCCTGAACCCGTCGCCGTACATGTTCTTCCTGCGCCTGGACGAGACCCTGGTCGTCGGAGCCTCGCCCGAGGTGATGGTGCGCAAGGAAGGAGAGATGGTGGAACTCAGGCCGATCGCCGGCACCCGTCCCCGCGGCGCGAATCCCGCGGCCGACGAGGAACTGGCGCGTGACCTTTTGGCCGACCCCAAAGAGCGCGCCGAGCACGTCATGCTGGTGGACCTGGGAAGAAACGACCTGGGGCGTGTCTGCAAGACCGGGAGCGTCAAGGTCACCGAGCTCATGGTCATCGAGCGCTACTCCCACGTGATGCACATCGTCTCCAACGTGCAGGGCGAACTCTCTCCGGGGCAGGACGCCTTCGACGTGGTGCGCGCGACCTTCCCCGCGGGTACACTCTCCGGCGCTCCCAAGGTACGTGCGATGGAGATCATCGACGAGCTCGAAGGGGTGCGGCGCGAGGTCTACGGCGGCGCCGTCGGTTATTTCTCCTTCTCAGGCAACATGGATATGGCCATCGCCATCAGGACCCTGGTGATCAAGGACGGCAAGGTGCACCTGCAGGCAGGCGCCGGCATCGTCGCCGACTCCGACCCCGCGGCCGAGTACACGGAGACGGTCAACAAGGCAAAGGCCGTGGTTAAGGCCATAGAAATGGCCGAACGGGGGTTGGACTAGAAAAAGGGAAGGTTTAGCCGATAAAAGGTAGAAAAGGGGACGGGCTACTTTGCGAAAATAAAGTTGCCAGTCCCCTTTTTTTGTCCTTTCGTTATTCGCTGTTGCATATTGTATGCAGGTGTGCATAATGCTTGGCGCTAGTACCTTCAGCCTCAGTAAGGAGTGACGATGACTGAACCGGTTACGGAAAATCTCTCCACGCTCGACCTCGAGGAGATGGCGCGCCAGATGCGGGCCTTCCAGGATCTGACCCGCGAGCTGGACGCGATCATCGATTCGTCTTCCGACGGGCTCTGGATCTGCGACGCCGGGGCCCGCGTCATCCGCATCAACCCTGCCTCGGAACGGATCAACAACATCAAGGCTTCTGAGGTCGTCGGCAAGAACATGCGGGAACTCCTGGAAGAGGGGTTCATAGACCGCTCTGCGGCGCTGGAGGCGATCACCACCAAGAAGGTGGTAAGCCAGCTTCAAAACAGGGAAGGGCGCAAGCTGATCTCGACGGGGACGCCGGTCCTGGACGCAAACGGCGAGGTGATCCGGGTCGTGGTGAGCGAGCGGGACATCACGGAAATCGACAACTTGCAGCGGGAGCTGGAGGAGCAGGAGGCTCTGCGGGACCAGTTCCGCAACCACATGCTGGAACTTCAGCAGGCGGATGTCGCTTCCAAGAGCGTCGTTGCCCGCAGCCCGCTGATGGTGAACGCCCTGAAACAGGCGCTCAAGGTGAGCGCGGTGAACTCTACGGTGCTCATCCTCGGGGAGTCCGGCGTCGGCAAGGGGCTTATCGCAGAGTTGATCCACAAGAATTCCACCAGGGCGGACAAGCCGCTTATCGAGATAAACTGCGGCGCCATACCGGAGTCGCTGATTGAGTCCGAACTTTTCGGCTACGAGAAGGGGGCCTTCACCGGCGCGCAGGCGACCGGCAAGCCGGGCTATCTGGAACTTGCCGACGGCGGCATCCTGTTCCTGGATGAGATAGCGGAACTGCCGCAGTCCGCGCAGGTGAAGCTCCTTCGCTTCCTGGAAAACGGGAAGGTGATTCGTCTGGGGGGGACCAAGGCGCGGCATCTCGACGTGCGTATCCTCGCGGCCACGCACCGAAATCTCGACGAGATGGTGCGGCAGGGGAGCTTCAGGCTGGACCTGTATTACCGGCTCAACGTGATACCGATCAGCGTCCCTGCTTTGCGTGAGCGGCGTGACTGCATTCTGCCGCTGGTAAGGCACTACTTGGATGTATTCGGCGCCCGGGACTCAATCCGCAAGCGTCTGACCCGTGCCGCCTCCGATGCGCTACTTGCCTATGACTACCCGGGAAACGTGCGCCAGTTGATGAACATCTGCGAAAGGCTCGTGGTCATGGCCGAGACCGACCTGATCGACGTGAAGGACCTTCCTGCCGAGATCTCCGCGGGCGAAGGCCGCTCAACCGCAGTTGCCGGCGTCTGGCTGGAGGATACGCCGCTGCAGGAGACGCTGGACCAGCTCGAGAAGGCGGTCCTGGAAAAGGCGCTGGCCAAGCACCGCAACCAGAGTCGTATGGCTGAAGTGCTCGGGGTGAACCAGTCCACCATCGCCAGAAAGCTCAGGAAATACGGGCTGAAAGGCAATTGAAAGGCAATTGACGATGGACAATTGACAACGTAACTTCATCCTTTCCTGCCACCGTTTCGACGTACCTGCAACATCCTCTTTTGCCTTATGCATGATTGCATAATCTTGCCCCCGCTTTGCCGCCTTGATCCGCTCTCAGCGCACCTCTAGCTGCCTTTCTTTTCCTGGTTTACGGAGCCATGCGCCGCAACAAGTTCCCTCAAGACTGTCCTTTCTGCTCAAATTTAGCCGTAAGTGCAAGCGGTTAGCGTGGCCCCTTTCACCACGAGACGGTCCGGTCAGCTGTCTTCCCTCTAGGCTGCATGTCGCTGGCATGGCTTGTGCTCTTAATAAGAGAGTTTATGATTACCTTCTGGAATATCTGTCTTAAAGGAGCTTTGGATGAACAACAGCGAACTGAACAATCGAGTCGTGGCAAGGGGCAAGGAGTTCTTCTCCACTATTTCCGGCGAAAAACCGTCCCTCTTTAATAAGGGCGCCTGGATGGGCAAGGTCATGGATTGGAGCATGAAGAACGAGACCTTCAAGATCCAGATGTTCCGCTTCGTCGACGTCTTCCCGTCTCTCACCACCGGGAAGCTGCTGACGGACCACATCCGCGAATACTTCGGCGAAGAGAAGGACATGCCTCCGGTCCTCTCCACCGGCGCCAAGGTGGCCGGCATGCTCGGCTCCTTCGGCGGGGCCGTTCTCAACAAGTTCCTCACCACGAACATCCAGGAGATGGCCCGCCAGTTCATAGTGGGGGAGAACACCAAGGAAGCGATCAAGAACATGGAGCGCCTGAGAAAGGACGGCTTCGCGTTCGTGGTCGACGTCCTTGGCGAGGCGACGCTTTCCGAGAAGGAAGCTGACATCTACATGAACACCTACCTGGAGCTTCTGGACTCGCTCAAGAAGGAGTACAAGGACTGGAAACCGCTGCCGGGCAGGGGAGGGGACGGAAGCCTCGACTGGGGCCACGCTCCCAAGGTGAACGTCGCGGTCAAGCCGACGGCGCTTTTCTGCCTGGCCAATCCGCAGGACTTCGAGGGTTCCGTCGTCGCCATCCTGGAGCGCGTGCGCAAGATCGCGGTGAAGGTCATGGATCTGAACGGCTTCCTCTGCATCGACATGGAGTCCTACCGCCACAAGGACATCATCATCGAGGTCTACAAGAGGCTGAAGCTCGAATACCCGGCTTACCCGCACTTCGGCCTCGTGCTCCAGGCGTACCTCGTGGACACCGACAAGGACCTCCCGGAACTTCTCTCCTGGGCCCGCGAGAAAAAAGTCCAGATCTCCATCCGCCTGGTCAAGGGGGCGTACTGGGACTACGAGACCGTAAAGGCGAAACAGAACGACTGGAAGATTCCGGTCTGGACCATCAAGGCCGAGTCGGATGCGGCCTACGAGCGCCAGGCCCGAATGATCCTGGAAAACTCCGACATCTGCCACTTCGCCTGCGCCTCGCACAACATCAGGACCATCTCCGCGGTGATGGAGATGGCAAAAGGGCTGAACGTGCCGGACGAGCGTTACGAGTTCCAGGTGCTCTACGGGATGGCGGAGCCGGTCCGCAAAGGGATCCTGAAGGTTGCCGGCCGCATCCGCCTCTACTGCCCGTATGGGGACATGGTCCCCGGGATGGGGTATCTGGTCCGGCGCCTTTTGGAGAACACGGCGAACGAGTCCTTCCTGCGTCAGAGCTTCGCCGAGGACGCGCAGATCGAGCGGCTCCTCGAAGACCCTGCACTGACCGCCGAGCGCGAGCGTGCAGTACGCGCCGCTAAGCAAAAAGCCGAAGTTAAGGGGCCCGGTAACCTTACGCCCTTCAACAACGAGGCGATGGTCGACTTCACCAGGGCAGACCACCGCGCCGCCTTCCCGAACACCATCGCGGAGGTGAGGAAGCAACTGGGCAAGACCTACCCCCTCTTCATCAACGGCAAGGAAGTGAAGACCGGCGACACCATTCCGTCGGTGAATCCCAACAAACCGTCTGAGACCGTGGGCATCGTTTGCCAGGCGGGTACTAAGGAAGTCGGCGACGCTATTGCCGCAGCCAAAGGCGCGTTCCCGGCATGGCGCGACACGGACATCAAGGTTCGCGCCGAGTACCTCGTGAAGGCCGCTGCGGTCGCGCGCCGCAGGATCTTCGAGCTCTCCGCATGGCAGGTGCTGGAGATCGGCAAGCAGTGGGACCAGGCTTACGCCGACGTCTGCGAGGCGATCGACTTCCTCGAGTACTACGCCCGCGAGATGATCACCCTGGGGAGCCCGAAGCGCATCGGACATGCGCCCGGCGAGCTGAACCATTACTTCTACGAGCCCAAAGGGGTGGCGGCTGTCATCTCCCCGTGGAACTTCCCGCTGGCGATCAGCATGGGGATGGTGTCGGCGGCGATCGTTGCCGGCAACTGCGTGGTGTTCAAGCCTTCCGGCCTCACCTCGGTCATCGGCTACCACATCGTGGAACTCTTCCGCGAAGTCGGCCTTCCCGACGGCGTCTTCAACTACACCCCCGGCCGCGGTTCGGTCATGGGAGATTACCTGGTCGACAGCCCGGACATTAGCCTCATCGCCTTCACCGGATCGATGGAGGTCGGCCTGCGCATCATCGAGCGCGCCGCCAAGGTGTACCCGGGACAGGAGAACGTGAAGAAGATTGTCTGCGAGATGGGCGGCAAGAACGCCATCATCATCGACGACGACGCAGACCTGGACGAGGCTGTCCCGCACGTACTCTACTCGGCCTTCGGCTTCCAGGGGCAGAAGTGCTCTGCATGCTCCCGCGTCATAGTCCTTGACGCCGTCTACGACAAGTTCGTGGAGCGTCTGGTCTCCATGGCGCAGGCGACCCTGGTCGGTCCCTCCGAGGACCCGGCCCACTATATGGGCGCCGTAGCCGACGACAAGGCGATGAAGACTATCAAGGAATACGCCGAGATAGGGAAGAAGGAGGGGCACGTGCTTTACGAGAGCAAGGTCCCGAGCGACGGCGGTTACTACGTCCCGATGACCATCATCGGCGGCATCAAGCCTGAGCACCGGATCGCGCAGGAAGAGATCTTCGGACCGGTCCTTGCGGTGATGCGCGCCAAGGACTTCGACCAGGCCATCGCCTGGGCCAACTCCACCAAGTTCGCGCTGACCGGCGGCGTCTTCTCCAGAAGCCCCGAGCATCTGGCCCAGGCCCGCAAGGAGTTCCGGGTGGGGAACCTTTACCTCAACCGCAACAACACCGGCGCACTCGTCGGCCGCCAGCCCTTCGGCGGCTCCAAGATGTCCGGCGTCGGGACCAAGGCCGGCGGGCACGACTACCTGCTGCACTTCATGGACCCGAGGGTGGTCACCGAGAACACCATGCGCCGCGGCTTTGCCCCGGTCGAGGAGGACGACGACTGGGTCGCATAAGACGGCTGTTGCTGAACCTGGTTCATCGATAGACAAAGCGCCTGCACCCGGAATGGGGCAGGCGCTTTGTCTTTGCTGATGAGAGCATCCCTCACCCCCGCACCCCTCCCCCAGAGGGCCATCCCCCTCTCACTACGGAGAGATGTATGGGTGGGTAATTCCGGGCATTTTGTCTCAAGGGGGGAGGGGGAGACAGTCACAGACGGAGCGGTTTCTCTCACAGCTCATGCTTTGACGAAGCAGGATAAAAAGTAGACAGTATCGCGACAGATTCCTTTGTTTAATGATAACTTAAGGGCCTCCTAAACCTCCTTGCCCGGCCATTTTTTCCTTGATTTATATGGGTATTTGACATACTCTACGTGGCCGTAAAATAATTTTAATTTAATCTGGAGGGAGATATGCCTAATGCACCGGGAACGTCCAAATTCCAAATAGATCTGCGCCGCCATCTGCGCGCCCAAAACATTTGCGACAACCTCGTCCACCTCATGTGCGAGATTGCCGAGGCCAGCAAGTACGTCATCAACGCAGTGCGCACCGGTGACCTCGGTGTCGCCGGTACCTCCAACCTGTACGGCGAAGAGCAGCTCGCGCTCGACGTCCTCTCCGACCGCATCATGCGCAAACGCCTGATCCACTCCGGCGTGGTCTGCAATATCGCCTCGGAAGAGATGGACGAGATCTACCAGTGCCAGGCGAGCGCCGACGGCCTGTATTCCGTGGCCTATGATCCCCTCGACGGCTCGTCGCTGGTGGACGTGAACCTCGCCGTAGGGACCATCGTCTCCATCTACGCCGGCTGCGACCTCTTGCAGCCCGGCCGCAACCAGGTCGCCGCCATGTACATCCTCTACGGGCCGAGGGTCTCGCTGGTCTACACCGTTGGAGACGGGGTGCATGAGTTCACCATGAACAACCTGATGGAGTTCACCCTGACCCGCGAGAACATCAAGATGGCTCCGGAGGGGAACATCTACGCCCCCGGCGGGCTCCGGAACAAGTACAACGCCGGCGACGAGAAGTTCATCCGCCACCTGGAGGCGAAAGGGTGCAAGCTCCGCTACTCCGGCGGCTTCGTTCCCGACATAAACCAGGTCCTGATGAAGGGGAAGGGGCTCTTCATGTACCCGGCGCTGAGCGGCTCCCCCAACGGCAAGCTGCGCATCCTTTTCGAACTTAACCCCATGGCTTTCATCATCGAGCATGCCGGCGGCGCGGCCAGCAACGGCAGCATCCCCATCCTCGACATCGTGCCGGAATCGCTCGACCAGAGGGCTCCGATCTACATCGGCTGCAAAGAGGACGTGAAGACCGCGACCTCGTTTGTCAACGGCGGCAAGCAAGACGTCAACATGGCAGGTTCGTTTGTAAACGGGTAACGCTTTGTTGTAAGATGGTCCGTCCCGGGACAACTTTTCGCTAAAGTTGTCCCGGGATGAGTCGATAGTAAATAATTAGTAATTCTCAGAGGTAAGCTGATGGAAACACAACCCGCAACAAAGAGGCTATGCAGTGAAATTCAACTTTTCGACCTGTGTGACCTTGATACCTGCACCTGCAAGGACGGCCGTTACTGCACCAATCCGGCGATCCTGGCGCGTTTCGAGGCCATAAAGGAAGAAGACGAACGCAATCACTATGTAGCAGAAGAGTTTGACGAAGAAGACGAGGACGCTGAAGAGTTCGACGGGCATGATGACGACTACGAAGAGGAAGAGTAGCGACAACCTCTGTTCATTGATCATGTAAACGAGAGAACCGCTTGCTTCAGGCGGTTCTTTTGGTTCTTGCCCCAAAATTCCTGTCATTTCGTTGCGCCTGACTTGGCAACAGCCTCAGGCGAATTATAATAGCGCATCGGGGGACAGCCATGACTGCAAAACTGCTCATATTGGATGACGATCACGACATCCTGCTCATGTTAAAGAGCATCTTCGCCGGCGAGGATTACGAGCTGCTGCTTGAAAGCGACAGCGAAGGGGCCTTGAAGCGCGTTATCTCCGACCGTCCCAATGTGGCTATCATGGATATCAGCCTGCCGCAGAAGTCGGGCATCGAGGTCTTAAAGGAAGCGAAGAAGATAGATCCGGGCCTCGCCGTCATCATGGCTACCGGCTACAAGACCACCCAGAACGCCATCGAGGCTATGAAGTACGGCGCCTTCGACTACGTCACCAAGCCCTTCGACATGACGAAGCTAAAGGGTGCGGTGAAGAAGGCCCTGGAGTGCAACCTCCTGAGCCGCAAGGTGCGTTACACCCGCGAGCGCCCGCAGGTCGAGGAGGACCTCACCGAGGACCTGATGATAGGTTCCTCCCCCGAGATGATCGAGATCTGGAAGATGGTGGGGA
The DNA here is from genome assembly GCF_014218275.1 of Citrifermentans bremense. Taxonomy (NCBI): domain Bacteria; kingdom Pseudomonadati; phylum Thermodesulfobacteriota; class Desulfuromonadia; order Geobacterales; family Geobacteraceae; genus Citrifermentans; species Citrifermentans bremense. The sequence continues at coordinate 2,588,103 of NZ_AP023213.1, read as the reverse complement.
CCGTGGCCGATTCCGATGCGACGGTGCTGATCCAGGGCGAGTCGGGAACCGGCAAGGAACTCCTGGCCCGCGCCATCTACAACAACTCCCGGAGAAAGAACCGCCCCTTCCTGGCGGTGAACTGCGCCGCCCTTCCGGAGGCGCTCTTGGAGTCCGAGCTTTTCGGGCATGAGAAGGGGGCCTTCACCGATGCCCATTCCAGGAGGATCGGGAAGTTCGAGCAGTGCAACGGCGGCACCATTTTCCTGGACGAGATAGGGGAGATGAGCCAGGCGAACCAGGGTAAGTTCCTGCGCGTCTTGGAGAACCAGGAGTTCGAGAGGGTGGGGGGGAACGAGACCATCAAGGTGGACGTCCGGGTCATCGCCGCGACCAACAGGAGCCTCATCACCAACGTGAAGGAAAAGACCTTCAGGATGGACCTTTACTACCGGTTGCGGGTGGTGAACTTCTTCCTGCCGCCCCTGCGGGACCGAGCCGAGGACATACCTCTCCTGGTCGACCTCTTCGTCAAGAAGTTCTCCAAGAAGTACGGCAAGAACATCAAGGCGGTGGCGCCCGAAACCATGGCTATGCTGATGACCCATCCCTGGGAAGGCAACATCAGGGAGCTCAAGAACGTCATCAATTCCGCCACGGTTTTCTGCCGCGGCGACATCCTGATCCCCGGGGACTTTGAGTCTTTCCTCACCGCAAAGGCCGGCTTCAAGGAGGTCGACCTGGAAGCTGCCGGCGACGATTACTACGAGGTGTTCTGGAGCATGCTCGAGCCCGTCTTCGACGGGATCTGCCAGAAGAACAAGGGGGCGATCTACGAGAGCGTCAACATGGGGCTGGAAAAGGCCCTGATCCACATGGCCATGGAGAAGAGCAACAACAACCAGGTCTTTGCAGCGAAGCTCCTGGGTATCAGCCGCAACACCCTGAGGGATAGGCTGGAGCGCTACCGTATCGGGGCCGCCGACTAAGGCACCGCCGCAGTCCCGCAAACCGGGGTACCAGACAAAGACAAAGCCGGAATGAACCCGCCTCGTGGTTCGCTCCGGCTTTCTTTATTTCTGTCGCCATAAGGTGCGGCAGGGCGCCGTTACAGTTTCTTGCCCGCCGCGTTTTCCCATTCTTGCTTGGGGATGCTCAGGAACAGGTCGACGAGCCTCGGGTCGAACTGCTTGCCGCGGCAGCGCGTCACCTCGTCCAGCACCGCATCGAAGGTCAGCGCCTTTCTGTAGGGCCTGTCGGAAGTCATGGCGTCCAGGGTGTCCACCAGTGCGAAGATGCGCGCGCTGATGGGGATCGCCTCCTCCATCAGCTTCCCCGGGTAACCGTTCCCGTCCCAGCGTTCGTGGTGGTTCAGCACCAGTTCCGCGGCCCCGGAAAAATACCGGATGCCGGAGAGGATGTCGAAGCCGATGCTGGGATGCTGGCGCATGATCTCCCACTCGGAGTCGTCCAACTTCGCGGGCTTCAACAGGATGTTGTCGGAGACCCCGATCTTCCCGATGTCGTGCAAGAGCGCGCCCTTGCCTATTATGATGCGATCTTCCTCGCTGATCCCCGCGGCTTGTGCCAAGAGCTTGGCGTAGGACATCACCCGCTCGGAGTGAGACCCTACCTCCTTTTCCCTGGCGTCCAGCGCCCTAATCAGCGCCACCAGCGTGTGTTCATAGGCGAGGTTGATTTCCCCCATCACGGTGCGGATCACCTCGGTCTGCTCGGCTACCTTCTGCTCCAGGTTCGCCTGGTATTCCTTGTTCTCCAGCACCAGCCTGCGCTTTTCCAGGGTGTTCTTCACGGTGAGGAGCACACGGTCCAGGTTGAACGGCTTGGTGATGTAGTCCTCGGCACCGAAATGGATGCAGGAAAGTGCGGTATCCATGTCGTTCATCGCCGTGATCATCAGCACGGTGGTGTCGGGGGTGGCCTCCTTGATGTCTTTCAGGAGGTCGATCCCGGAGCGGCCGGGCATCATTATGTCCAAAAGCGCCAGGTCCAGCTTGTGCTTGTTGATTATCTCCAACCCCTCCTCGGCGCTAGCGGCCTGGAAGCAGGTGAACCCTTCCTTTGACAGGGTGATGTTGATCAGTTCCCTGATCATGTCCTCGTCATCGGCGATCAAGATGTTTCCTTTCAATTGCTACCTCCTGAAATCTCTAACGCCGTCTGCGCCGCCCCCCCTTTCAGGGTGTCCCTCACCTTTCTGATGAGTGCGTCGCCGGCAAAGGGTTTTGGCAGGAACTGCATCCCTTTTTCCAGTATCTTCTCCAAGTTGGCCCTGTCGTCCGTGTGCCCCGACATGAACAACACCTTCAGTTCCCGCTTCCTGGCTATCAGCTGCTCCGCCAGGGCAGGCCCGCTCATGAACGGCATCACCACGTCGGTGAGGAGCATGTCGATCTCCTGCGAGTGCTCCTCGAACAGCGCGATCCCCTGTCCCGGGTCCGTTGCCGCGAAAACGGTGAAACCCCGCATTCTCAGGGTGTGCACCACGAGGTTGAGCACCCCGGGCTCGTCCTCGACGACCAGTATCGAGTAAGAGGAGTCGATGTCCTCTTCGGCCGGGTGCGCAGCCGGCGCGGGGAGAGGCTCAGAGGCGCGGGGGAGGTAGACGTTGATGCAGGCTCCCTGTCCCGGTTCGCTGACCACCTCTATGTACCCTCCGCTTTGCTTGACGATGCCGTACACCGTGGCGAGACCGAGGCCGGTGCCGCGACCCATCTCCTTGGTGGTGAAGAAAGGCTCGAAGAGCCGCTGCTTCACCTCTTCGGACATCCCTTGTCCCTGGTCCGCCACGCTGAGCCTGACGTAGCTTCCAGGAAGCGACCCAGGGTGCAGGTGCGAGAACTCGCGGTCCAGCTCGAAATTGGTCGTGGCCACGGTGATCACCCCTCCGATTTCGGAGGCGTCGCGCGCGTTGACGATCAGGTTCATGACAATCTGTTCCAGCTGCCCCGGGTCGATCCTCACGAACCCTGTGTCTTCGGAAAGCGAGGTGACGAGCCCTATGTGTTCCCCGATCAGGCGTTGCAGCATCTTCTGCACCGCTTTCACCTGCTTGTTGATGTCGAGCACCCTCGGTTCCAGTACCTGCCTTCTGCTGAAGCTCAGAAGCTGTCTGGTAAGGTCGGCGGCACGCTCGCCCGCCCGCAGTATCTGTTCCGCCTCCTTGTGCGCCTGTGATCCTTGGTCCATGGATCGCACCAGGAGCGTGGAGTAGCCGTTGATCACGGTGAGCAGGTTGTTGAAGTCGTGCGCTATGCCACCCGCCAGTTGCCCGATCGCCTCCATCTTCTGTACCTGCCTCAGGTGTTCGATGGCGAGTTTCCTCTCGGTCACATCCTCCTTGACCCCTACGAAATGGGTGACCTGCCCCTCGGAGTTCTTGATGGCGGAGATGTGCCCGCTCTCCCAGAAGAGCTCGCCGTTCTTTTTCCTGTTGTGCAGCTCGCCGTGCCACTCCCGCCCCGAGGTTATGGTGGACCAGAGTTCCTCGTACACCTTGGGGTCGGTGAGTCCAGATTTCAGGATGCTCGGGTTTTTACCGATCAGCTCATTTTCGCTGTAGCCGGAGACCTCGATGAACTTCGGGTTCACGTACTCGATCCTGCCGAAGAGGTCCGTTATCACCACCGACACCGGGCTTTGCTCGACGGCGCGCCAAAGTTTGCTCAGCTCGGCTTCGGCGCGCTTGCGCTCGGTTATGTCGAGCAGGGTCCCAATGATGGCGGCACTGCCGTTTACCCAGGTTCTGGTGCCGTTCACCTCTAGATCGATCAGGCTCCCGTCGCGGCGCTTGCCCCGGAAGAAGAAGTGCAGGCTGTCGCATCCTTCCATGAGAGGGCGCAGGAACCGGGTCATCACCTTGATCTGGTCCTCCGGCGCGACCAGCTCCAGTAGAGACCTCGCTTCGATGAGCTGCTGCGGCTCGTAGTCGAAGATGTCCCCGAACTTCGGGTTCACGTAGATGAAGATGTCGTCCTGCAGCATGAAGATACCGACGAGCGACTGTTCCACCAGGCTATGGAAGCGCGCCTCCGTTGCCGAGAGCGCCTCCTCCGCCATTCTTCGCTCGCGGCGAACCACAAAGTCGTTCAATTCACGTTTGATGGCTGGTGTCAGCCTGGAGAGCCTGTCCTTCAGCAGGTAGTCGTGAGCGCCGGCGCGCATCGCCTCTACGGCTGCGTCCTCGCCCATCTGCCCGGAGACCATGATGAAAGGGAGGTCCATGCCCTGGTCGTGAAGGAGCTTCAGCGCCGCAAGCCCGCTGAACTTCGGCATGACGTAGTCAGAGATGACGATTTGCCATCCCCCGTTCTCCAGTGCTGCCTGCATCTCTTCAGGCGTCTCAACCCGCTCGTAGCTTACAGAGAATTCCCGCTGTATCTGGCGCACTATGAGTGCGGCATCTTCGGCGGAGTCGTCCACTATCAGGATACGCAGTTCGTGTTTCATCGGTGACCTGCCTCTGAAGTACAGGTGAAATTTGACCGTTACTTCCTTATCGGCTGCGGATCAAGATATGTTTAGCAGCTTACAGCAAAAAATAGGAGATGAAACCGCGGCGCAGCAGATAGGATTTCTACACTACTAATTGGCCGCAGAGTGTGCTATGAATCGGGAAAGCCGCTTGCGCCATGACTTTCACGCCCGTCTCAGATGGTTGGCTCCTTTTCCCGCGCGGACCAGATAGCGACGCCAGCACCACAGGATCCGGACATGTTCATCAACGACGAAAGCCAAAAACAGGTTTTGCCTATCCTGGCCAAGGCCGCAGTCACCCCCGTCGTGGAGGCCCAGCACCGGGCAAGCCAGCAGCTGCAGCTGAATCCGGGCCAGCAGGTGAAGGCCGAGATCATCTCCAACCTCCCTAACAGCCTCTACATCGCGCGGGTGGCGGGCGAACTGTACCACCTCGAGATCCCCATGAACGTGGCGCCAGGGGAGACCCTGGAGATGACCTTCCTCACCGCCGACCCGCGCGTCACCTTCCAGGTGCTGCGCCCGGAGGTGGGTGAGTCGGTGAAGCTGAGCTCGATGGGAAAGTGGCTCGCCGACGTGGTCAAGAACGCGCAGCCGCTCCCCCCCCAGGAACCGCTGCTGGAATTCCCGGAACAGGCATCGGCGCACCTGGCCGACAGACTGAAGAGCGCACTGACCCAGTCAGGTCTTTTCTACGAGTCCCACCTGGCCCAGTGGGCCGGCGGAGCTCTGCAGCTCAAGGAACTCCTGAAGGAGCCGCAGGGCAAACTCTCCCGTGCCGCAGAGGGGGAGGGAGGCGAGGGGGACGGGAAAGAGAGCGCTGCGGCCGACTTTGCCGACAGCAGGACGCTGCCGCTTATCAAAGAGCAACTGCAGCTTTTGAACTCGGGGGTGCTTGCCTGGCGCGGCGAGGCCTGGCCCGGCCAGGACATGGAACTGGCCATCCGCGAGGGGGACGAAGAGAGGTGGGAGCAGGGTATCGAGGCTACCCTGTCGCTCGACCTGCCGCGGCTTGGCGGGGTGAAGGCGACGCTTCGTTTCTCGGCCGAAGGCCTCTCCGTCGATTGCGTCTGCAACAGGCCCGGCTCCTCGGAGCTGATGCGAAACGAGGGTGCGGAACTGCGTGCGGCGCTTGAGTCGTGCGGACTGCACCTGACCAGGCTGGCGGCAAAAGATGAGTAAGGACGCGAGCGAAATGAAGCGAGCGGTGGCCATGGCCTACAGCGGCGAAGACGGCGCGCCAAGGGTCGTCGCCAAGGGAACCGGTGTCACCGCCGAAGCGATACTCTCGCTGGCCCAGGAGCACGGGGTCTACGTGCACCAGTCGCCCGAGCTTTTGAACCTTTTGATGCAGGTCGACCTGGACAGCGAGATCCCCCCGGAGTTGTACCAGGCGGTGGCTGAGCTCCTCGCCTGGCTTTACTCGCTGGACCAGGCTCTGCCGGAGCGCTAGAGAGGCGACTCCACCAGCAGGTAATCGGCGTCCGCGCCGGTGACGGTTTTCTCCCCAAGCGGCGGAATGGGGGGGAGGACGATCTTGTAAGAGATCCCATTCCCGAGTTCCGCGGCAATCCCCCCGGTACCCCTGGCGTGCCCCCCTCCCGCGATGACTACCACAGTAGTGCCGGGATGAAGCTGCAGATAATCCTCGACTTTCCTGGCCATCACCTTGTTCCTTAACAGCTGCGCCTCGGCCAGGTTCCTGAGCGCTTCGCCCTTTTTACCGTGGCTTGGGATGCTGGACCGCATCGAGAGCAGGTACTCGTCGCTTGCCTTCGCGTCGATGCCGGTGGGGAGCTTGGCGAGCTCTGCGTCGGTGAGCGATGTGAACCCGTTCTTGCCGACAGCCTGCACCACGTCCCTCGGCGCGTTGATGGCAACGACGGGGACGTGGTTGTCGCGCGCAAAGAGCAGCAGGTCGCGGTACATCTCCCACGGGATGAAGCGCCAGCTCCACTCGTACACCTTCCTGAAGGCGTCCTCCGGCACTTTCCCGGCGCTCCAGGCGTCGAGGGCTGGTTGCGTCGTCTCCTCGAACATCTCCATCGCGATGGCGAGCTGTTTCCCCTGCGCCTTGAGCCCCTTCAGGACTTCGAGCTGCAGCTCGTGATGCGCTGTGGCGTCGTGCCGCTCCCCCAGAAAGACGAGCCTTGTCCCTGAAAGCTCCTCGATCATGGACTTCACCTCGATCCGCTCGCGGTCCTCTACCCGGATGGCCTGGGTGATGGCGCACCCTGAGAGGGAGACGATGAGGAAGGGGAGGGAGAGGAAAAATTAGAGGTGTCGTTTGAGCATGCCGCAGGTTATAGCAGAACTCGAAAACCATTGGCAAGGAGAACATCTGAGGAAATCTTGGAAGAGCAAAGATAAAAAAATCCCCCTCGTTCCGTGAGGGGGATTTTTGTTTTAAAGCCGGATTGTCAGGATCAGGTTCCGACGGCGACCACGCGGCCGTTGACTTCAAGGAGCCCCTCGGTGAAGAGCCGGATCGCCTCGGGATAGAGGCGGTGCTCTTCCTTCTGGATCCGCGCCGAAAGCGTCTGCTCGGTGTCACCCTCAATTACCGGCACCGCGGCCTGCAGGATGATGGGGCCGGTGTCGGTGCCCGGGTCGACGAAATGGACGGTGCAGCCGGCAACCTTGGCGCCGTAATCGAGCGCCTGCTGCTGGGCGTGCAGCCCGGGAAAGGCGGGGAGCAGGGCCGGGTGAATGTTCATCACCGCCATCGGGAAGGCCTCGAGGAGCACCGGGGTGATGATGCGCATGAAGCCGGCGAGCGCCACCAGCTCGACGTCGAACTCGCGCAGGGTGGCCACCAGTGCCTCGTCGTAGGCCTCCCTGCCGGAATAGGCGCGGTGGTCCAGGTGCAGCGCCGGGATGCCGGCTTTGCGCGCGCGCTCCAGGCCGAAGGCGTCCGCCTTGTTGCTGATCACGCAGGCGACCCGCGCCTTGAGCCTGCCTGCGGCGCAGGCGTCCATGATCGACTGCAGGTTGCTGCCGCTGCCGGAGATAAGTACCCCTATGTTGAGAACTCTTTCCATAGTCTCGAAGCCCGCCTAGACGAGCTCCACGCACTCCTTGCCGGCGTCGCACTTGGCCACTTCGCCGATCATGAACGCGGTCTCGTTGAGCCCGGAGAGCCTGATCATGATCTCTTCGGCCTCTTTCTCGGGGACGACCAGCACCATGCCGATGCCGCAGTTGAAGGTCCTGTACATCTCGTTTTCCTCGATGTTGCCGGCCTTCTGCATGATCTTGAAGATCTCGGGGACCTCCCAGCTGTCCTTCTTGATCACGGCCTTGCAGCCGTTGGGAAGCACACGGGGTACGTTCTCCAAAAGGCCGCCGCCGGTGATGTGGGCGAGGCCGGAGATGTTGAAGTCGCGCAAGAGGTTCATCACGCTGCGCACGTAGATGCGGGTCGGGGTGAGGAGCTCCTCGGCGACGGTCTTCCCGAGGCCGGGGAGCTGATCGTTGATGCCGAGCCCCATGTGCTCGAGGATCACTTTCCTTGCCAGGGAGTAGCCGTTGCTATGCAGACCGGAGGAGGCAAGGCCGATCAGGCGGTTGCCGACGGTGATGGAAGAGCCGTCGATGATCTTCTCGCGCTCGACGACGCCGACTGCAAAGCCGGCCATGTCGTACTCGTCGCCGCTGTAGAAACCGGGCATCTCGGCGGTTTCACCGCCGATCAGGGCGCAGCCTGCCTGCACGCACCCCTCGGATACCCCTTTGATGATGGAGGCGCCCTTGGCGGGGTCGAGCTTGGCGGTGGCAAGGTAATCGAGGAAGAAGAGGGGTTCCGCCCCCTGGACGATGATGTCGTTGACGCACATCGCCACGAGGTCGATGCCGATGGTGTCATGGCGGTCGGCGAGGAAGGCGAGCTTCAGCTTGGTCCCGACCCCGTCGGTGCCGGAGACGAGCACCGGGTGTTTGTACTTGCCCATGTTGAGGGAGAAGAGCCCCCCGAAGCCGCCGATGTCTGCCAGCACCTCCGGACGCGAAGTCGCCTTGACTAAAGGCTTGATCATCTGGACAAAAGTGTTGCCGGCATCTATGTCTACACCGGCGTCTTTATAAGTAATCTTAGTCTCTTTCAAGGGAGAACCTCCGATAAAGTAAAGAAGAAATTTAAACCATCTCCCTGTAAAAGTCAAAGCGAAAAAAATGTTTACTTCGCCTTGGCGTTTGCTTATGATGCCTTGCTGTGCCTGATCTCACGGGGAAAATAAAGCTTGCTCCTATGCGTTCCGAGGAGCTCAAAGCGGTGCTCGAGATAGAGTCCGCATCGTTCTCGAGACCATGGACTGAGCAGCACTTCCAGTACGAAATCGATTCTCCTTTCGGCCATCCCATGGTGGCGCTCGCCGATGACGGAACCCTCGCCGGTTACCTCTGTCTCAAGATCGTCCTGGACGAGGCCGAGATACTTGACGTTGCAGTCGCGGCGTCCCATCGCGGCAAGGGGGTCGGCAGGCTCCTGGTGCAGTGGGCGCTCGATTTCAGCCGCGAGCGCGGGGCATCGCTTCTCTTTCTGGAGGTGCGGGCCGGCAACGTCGAGGCCATCGGGCTATATCGCTCCTTTGGCTTCAGGGAGTCGGGGCGCCGCAAGAACTATTACGACAATGGCGAAGACGCCATTTTGATGGAGATACCAGTCTGCCTGCAGTCAGAGGAGGATCATGCAGTTTAAATCGATGGTAGTGTCGAACGTGGAGCTGTCGCCGAACTACTTCAGGATGAGGATGACGGCCCCGCAGGAATTGCTCGCCTCGGCCCCCGGGCAGTTTCTCATGCTCAAGGTGACCGACGCCATAGACCCGCTGCTCAGGCGCCCCTTCGGGCTTTTTGACGTCGGGACCTTCACCGCCGAGTACGCCGGGTGCGGCGCTCAGACTTACTGCGAGATCCTGTACAAGGTGGTGGGGAAGGGGACGAAGCTCCTCGCCGCCCTGCACCACGGCGACGTGGTGGACCTCCTGGCGCCCCTGGGCAGAGGTTTCGACCTGGGTCCCGCAGGGGAGGAAAAGGTGCTCGTCGGAGGCGGCGTAGGCCTTGCCCCCCTTTACTACCTCGCCAAGGCGCTCGTCGAGCGGGGCGAGAAGGTGCGACTTTTCGCCGGCGGCAGGAACCGCGACGACATCCTCTGCATCACCGAGTTCGAGAGGCTGGGAGTCGAGACCTACGTGGCGACCGACGACGGCACCCTGGGCGAGAGCGGGTTTGTGACCCAGGTGCTGGAACGGCACCTGAATAAAGGGATGCGCATCTTCGCCTGCGGTCCGACGCCTATGCTCGACGCCGTCGCCAAGATGTCCGCCCGGCACGAGGTCCCCTGCCAGGTCTCCATGGAGGCCTACATGGCCTGCGGCGTCGGCGCCTGCCTCGGCTGCGTCATGAAGGGGGCGAACCACACCGAGGCCACCCCCGACTACCGCTGTGTCTGCAAGGACGGTCCCGTCTTCGACAGCTTCGACCTGCAATGGAGTTAAACATGCAAAGACCTGACATGTCCGTGGCTGTCGCCGGGATCAAGATGCGCAACCCCGTGATGACCGCATCCGGCACCTTCGGCTACGGCGCCGAGTTCGCCGACTACCTGGACCTCGAGAGCATCGGGGCGATGATCAGCAAGGGTCTGTCGCTCAAGCCCAAGGCCGGGAACCCGACCCCCCGCATCGTGGAGACCCCCGGCGGCATGCTGAACGCCATCGGCCTGCAGAACGTCGGCATCGACGCCTTCATCGAGCAGAAACTGCCGTATCTCAAGAACGTCAACACCCCTGTGATCGTGAACCTCTACGGCAACACGCTCGAGGAGTACGGCGAGGTCGCGGCCAGGCTGGACGGCCTTTCCGGCGTTGCCGGCATCGAGGTGAACATCTCCTGCCCCAACGTGAAGCAGGGGGGGATCGTCTTCGGCACCGACCCTGGCGCAGCCCAGGAGGTGGTCCGGCTGGTGAAGAAGAACACCTCCAAGCCGATGATAGTGAAGCTCTCCCCCAACGTCACCGACGTGGTGCTCATGGCCAAGGCGTGCGCCGACGCCGGAGCCGACGCGCTATCCTTGATCAACACCCTGACCGGGATGGCGATCGATCTGGAGCGTCGCCGCCCGGTGCTGGCCAACGTCACCGGCGGGCTCTCCGGTCCCGCCATCAAGCCGGTCGCGCTCAGGATGGTCTGGCAGGTGGCCAGGGCGGTGAAGCTTCCCTTGATCGGCATCGGCGGCATCATGAACGGCCGCGATGCGCTGGAATTCATGCTGGCCGGGGCGACCGCGGTACAGGTAGGGACCGCAAGTTTCCTCGACCCCTCCGCCGCGCAGAGGATCGCCGGGGAGATGGAGCAGTACCTGGTGGACCACAAGATAGATTCGGTCTCCTCCCTGATCGGAGCCCTCGAGGTCTGATGGAAGCCTGGGAGAAAAGCCTAAAAAACTGCATCACCAGCCCGGAGGAGCTTTCCGGGCTTTTTAGTCTTGAGGGCGCGGTGCTTTCCGCCACGGTCACGCGCTACCCCATGCGCATCACCCCGTACTACCTCGGGCTGATCGAGGAAGCGGGAGATCCCATCTGGCGCCAGTGCGTACCGGACCCCTCCGAGCTCGACGACCTGACCCAGTCCCCCGACCCCTTGGACGAGGAGCGCCTCTCGCCGGTCCCTGGGTTGATCCACCGCTACCCGGACCGCGTGGTCTGGATCGTTTCCTCCGCCTGCGCCGTCTACTGCCGCTTCTGCATGAGGAAGAGGGGGGTGGGGTGCGCCGGCATGGCTCCGGCCCGTGTCGACGACGCCATCGCCTACATCGCCGGCGAGCCCCGGATCAGGGACGTGGTCCTCTCAGGCGGTGACCCGCTCCTTTTGCCGGACGACCGTCTAGCCGAAATCCTCACCGCCCTTTCCCGCATCCCGCACGTCGAGATGGTGAGGATCGGAACGCGGGTGCCGGTGACCCTTCCCGAGAGGGTCACGCCGGCGCTAGCGCGCCTTTTGAAGCGCCACCACCCCGTCTACGTCAACACCCACTTCAACCATCCCCGGGAGATAACGCCGCAGTCGGCCAAGGCCTGCGCGAGGCTCGCCGATGCCGGAGTGCAGCTGGGAAACCAGACCGTGCTCCTCAAAGGGGTGAACGACGACCCGCAGACGATGCTTTCCCTCATGCGGCGCCTGCTCACCATCCGGGTGCGCCCATACTACATCCACCAGATGGACCTGGTCCAGGGGACCGCCCACTTCAGGACCCGCGTGGCGCAGGGGATCGCCGTGATGCAGGCCTTGCGCGGCCACACCTCCGGGCTTGCCGTTCCCCACTACGTCATCGATCTCCCCGGCGGCAAGGGAAAGGTCGACGTCCTGTCCGGGCGTCTCGGCAGGGACGGCCGCACCAGGCTCTTCACAAACTACCTCGGCGAAGAAATAGAGTACCCAGAGCAGGATTAACTGTCACTGCCGCCTTCCGCTTTCCTCTCACCTTTGCAACAACCCCTTCATGCACAGGGATATTACCACTTCCCCCTCTCAACGCCGAAGAAGCGTTTGCCTTAGTGTCGCCACCCTGTTTGATCCTACTTTTACAGGCCTTCCTCATGCTGCAGCGTGCTCTTAAAGCGGGCTCGTTCCCAAGTTGCAACTGTCTATGGCGATGAAGGTGCAGTTTGTTCGATGGAATTGCGCTTTACGGCCGGATATATGCGGCAAGGGATGAGGTTTTTTTGCAGCCGGGCTTGCATCCCGATTTTAGGGTATACTATGGGCTGTTTTGATGGCCGGCGCTGCAAAAGGAGGAGCCATGAGAAGAGAGAGCATCGAGGAGCAGATCCTCAAGGATCAGCCTGTGATCAAAGACAAAAAGGAAGTTTGCGCCCTGTGCGGATCTCCGCTGGAACAGGACGAGGAAAGCGGTGAGCTGCGCTGCCCAGTTTGCGACACCGAAGAAGCGCCCTGACCTAACGAGGAGGTGTGAGATGCCGGATAAACTTGAAGGGGACGAACTGGAATTCAGGAACCTCTTGGCGGAGCAAAAACGCAGGCTGTGGGCCGAGTTGAGGGATGAGATCTTCTCCCAGACGGGGAGCGATCTCGCCACGCAGTACGACATACCACAGGACCTCGGGGAGAAGAGCATCCTCGACATGCTTTCCGATGCGGGACTCGCGATAGCCGACATACGGCGCAACCAGCTCACCGCGTTGGAGGAGGCGCAAAGGCGCCTGGAGCAGGGGACTTACGGCAGGTGCGAGAACTGCGGGGAGGTGATTGACATCCAAAGGCTGCACTTGATGCCTTTCGCCGCCTACTGCGTCCCCTGTCAGAAAGAGAAGGAAGGGCCGGGCAAGCCGCCGGGGACTACGCTTTGAAGGCAGGAACTAGGGGCTGGGCTAGGGGTGGAGGAGAGCAGTGCGCCTCGAACCCCGAACCTTGAACTTTTAACCTTGAACTTTGAACTTTGAACAGCCCTAGAGCAGCGCGTCTATGGCCTCGAAGTCCATCCCCTTCTCGGCGTTCGCCATGATCCAGTTCAGCTTCTCCTGGTCCTCGAAGGTGATTTTGGCCACGTCGTCGGAGAGTGCGGTGAACACCTCGGCGGTGGTCTCTTCCACCCGGATGTAGGGGATGCCGGAGTCGTTCAGGATCTGCTGGCTGATGTCGGAGACAGCGCAGTGCCCGGAAACAACGAGCCCCGCGATCTTCTCCTTGTAGGCAGGGATATGGTAGAGGGAGGAGAGGGTAACGATCAGCTCGTCCCTGGAGCTGGTCACGATCATCAGGGTCGAGTCGAGCAGACCGTCGATCACGCGCTGAGAGGAAGCCGCGCCCAACTGTATGTTGTGGATGATGCGGCTTTTTTCATTCACGTCGCCGTGAAGCGGCAGGTCAAACAGCTTGGAGATGTGGCTCAAGGTCGGGTTGGCCAGGATGGGGGAGTAGTTGAAGCCGTCGGTCACCTTGACGTTGAGGGGCTCGAAAGCCTGTTTCAGGTACTTGTTGGTGAGCTCCTTCTTGCCGGGGAGCATCTTGTTGACGATGATGCCGCGCACGTCGGCCCCTTCACGCTGGTACAGCGCCAGGTTCAGATGCACTGCATCGATTACCTTGCCGATGCCGCTTTCGGTCACGATCATGACCGGGGCGTCGATCAGCTTGGCGACCTTGGCGTTGCTGAGCCCGATGACGGAGCCGACTCCGCCGTGTCCCGCCCCCTCGATGATGAGGAAGTCGTATTTCTGCTCCAACTCCCGGACCGCCCCCACCACACAGTCGGCCAGCGACAGGTCGTCGAGTTTGCCGTTCAGGTAATCCTTGGTGAAATCGCGGTGCAACGCCACCGGTGACATGAGGGCGATGTCGTCTTCCATGCCGAAGGCCTTCGCCATCAGCAGAGCGTCCATGTCCACCATGAAGTCGTCATAGAGGAGCACCTTGGGACCGAAAGGCTTGACGAAGCCGACCCTACGGTACTTCTTCCTGGCCTGGTGCATGAGCGAGATGCTGATGGTCGTCTTGCCACAGTTTTGTCCGGTCGCCGCCACGAAGATCTTTTTCGCCATGCCATACCCCTCGTCTGAATGCCTCTCGAAAACGTACTGCACCCCTTGCCGTGCGGGGTTAAGGGCCGGAACAGGAACTGCGAAAGGGCGGATCCTGTGCCGGTGGCGTATGTTTACACAACGCACCGGGGGACGTCAAGTAAAGTGATGTTAAGGATGGGAGGAGAGGGGGCCGAACTTGAGAAGGAGCATAGAGATGTCGTCGTTGAAGGCGTCGCTGCCGGTGAAGGTCCTGACTGATTCCATCACGGCGGCGATCACCCCCGCTGCGGATTTGTGGTGCTCGCGCGCCACTACCTGACGCAGCCGTTCCAGGCCGAAGAACGCCCCCTCGGGGCTCTCGGCCTCGGTGATGCCGTCGGTGAAGAGGAGCAGCAGGTCCCCGTCCTGGACCTGGAGCGAGGGCTCCTGGAAGTCGACCTGCCGGTGAACCCCCAGGATGAGACCCTCGGCGTCCAATTCGAAGAACTGGTCGTTCTCGTGGCGGTAGATCAGGGGAGGGGGGTGTCCGGCGTTGGTGTAGCGCAGCGTTGCGGTGGGGATGTGGTAGCTCAGGTACGACATGGTGATGAAGAGCTCGGCCCGGCTCAGGTCGTCGTGCAGCAGTCGGTTCAGGGCAGACAGGATCTCGGCAGGCCCCTGCAAGGCAGCAAGCTGGGCCCGCAGCACGCTGCGGGTTTCGACCATGATCAGCGCGGCGCCGACGCTGTGGCCGGAGACGTCGGCGATGACGAGGTCGAGCCCTTCGCCATGGGGGAGGATGTCGTAGTAGTCACCGCCGATGTGGGTGGCGGGGACGCAGCTTGCGGCGCAGTCAATGCCGGGGAGACAGTGCGGGGTGATCGGGAGCAGGGACATCTGGATCTGCTTGGCGATCTCCATCTCCTTGCGCATGCTGGTGTTTTGCATCAGCGCCTCTTCGGCCTGCTTGCGTTCGGTTATGTCCTGCTTGATGCAGATGAAGTGGTTGATGCGACCGTCATCGTCGAGCACCGGCGTGATGGTCTGCTCCTCGGGGTAGAGCGTTCCGTCCTTGCGCCGGTTGATCATCTCTCCGTGCCAGACCTCGCCGGCGTTGATGGTCTCCCTTAGGCTGCGGTAGAACTCCGGGCCGTGCCGCTCGGACTTGAGGAAGCTCAAGTCGCGCCCCAGCGCCTCCTCTCGGCTGTAGCCGGTCATCCTGGTGAATGCCTGGTTCACCGAGATGATGATTCCGTTGCTGTCGGTGATGACGATGGCGTTGGCCGCAGCTTCCAAAGCGGCGCTTTGCAGCTGTAGCGATTCCTCCGCTCGCTTTCGCTCCGATATGTCCGAGATGAGGCCGTCGTAGGCGATCAGCTCCCCCTGCTCGCTGTAGCGGGGGACGATGGTGTTGATGACCCAGCGCAGCGAGCCGTCCTTGTGCCGGATCCGGTGCTCCAGCGAGGGGATGTCCTTGCCCGCCCGGAGGTCCTCGGTGAGGCTCATCACCGCGTCACGGTCCTCCTCGTAGATCATCTGGTACCACAAAAAGGGGTTGTCCACGTACTCCTCGTGGCTGTAGCCGGTCACCGACAGGCATCCCGGCCCATGCGAGGTCTTCACCACGCTCCCCTTATGGATGATCACGGTGTAGATGTAGTCGGTGACCGCCGAGACCAGCCGCTTGTAGCGCCTCTCGCTTCTCACCAGCGCCGACTCCGCCTCGCGCCTTTTGCGCCTTACCTCGGCCTCCTGCATCTCCCTTTCGATGGCGGGGATCAGGCGCGAGGTGCTCCCCTTGATCAGGTAGTCGTTCGCCCCCTCCTTCATCGCCTTAACCGCGTCTTCCTCGCCGATCTTTCCGGAAACGATGATGAAGGGAAGGTCCAGCCCCGAGCCCCGCACAAGCTTCAGCGCGTCAAGCCCGGAGAAGCCGGGGAGGACGTAGTCGGAGATCACCATGTCCCAGCTCTCCTCCTGCAGCGCCTTACGCATAGACTCTGCGTTCTCCACCCGCTTGGTAACGGGAGCGTAGTTGCCGCGACGCAGCTCGAAAACGAGCAGCAGCGCGTCGTCTTCCGAGTCTTCGACTATCAGCACGCGAAGCGGTTTTCCCATAAGAGCACCTAGTACCGGATCGGAAAGCCGGCAGCAGCGACTGCCTTGCCGGAAAGGAGGATTGGAAGCATCCAGATCGGTCCCAATGAGTGAGGCGGCATCGAGTATATCATAAATTGTAGGCGCCGCCCCGCGACTGGGGCTCTAGAGGGGGTCACCCACACCGAAGGCGCTGAGCCAGCTCTCGAAGATCTGCACCTTTTCCTCCCCGAACCGCAGCAGGTCGCAGCGGACCTGCTGCGTGCTCTTCTCAAGGTCCAGTTCCCCCCCTTTTTTGGAGAAGAAGAGGTCGGCCAAGGCGACGATGCGCTCGCTGGTGGTGACCGGGGACATCTCCCTGACCGGCAGGCGCAGCCTTTGCGCCACGATGTCACCCGCTGTGAGACCTACGCCGATGTGCCTCTCGCAGACCATGGCATGGCGCGGCAGCCCTTCGGCATCGAGGATCTCCCGGCCGATGACCCCATGCCAGACGTAGGGCGCCTTGCCGAAGCAGTTGAGCTTCGGGGCGTAGATGCGGCAGACGCCGATGTCGTGGAGCAACGCGGCCTCCTCGATGAAATCCAACTCTTCCTGCGGCAGTCCGGCCTTTGTCGCTATCTCAATCGCCTTGTCCGCGACATTTCGACTGTGTCTGTAGACGATGTCGAGGGCGACTTGGTTGTTTTCAAAGTATTTCTCCAGCAACGCTCTAGGGTCCAAATCTTCCTCCGTCAAGGTTGTATCGATCAGGCTCTAGATTATGCCGATTCGCCCTGTCATTGCAACAGTTGTCGCTGGGACAAGAAGAGTGGCGCGGTTTTGCTCCCTGAGGCTGGCAATAAAAATGTTGAATAACGTGCCGTGGCCATATATGATGTGAATCCTTTAAATAGCCCGTACTTTTTCTTGCGGAGAGATCAGAGTGAAGTCGTCGACACAACAACATATGCTTTTAGTGGATGACGAGCCCGGGATCCTTACCGAGGTGTCGCTGCTTCTCGCCTCAAGCGATGTGCAGCAGGTGGCGACGCTGTCGGACAGCAGGGAGGTGGTTGGCTATGTGAAGGAACACAAGGTTAGCTCGGTGATCCTGGACTGGGTCATGCCGCATGTTTCCGGAGCCGAGATACTGCACGCCCTGACCTCCGAGCACCCGGAGATTCCGGTGATCGTGATGACCGCCATGGGAGACGTCGAGACCGCGGTCGCCTGCATGCAGCAGGGTGCCTTCGATTTCCTTACCAAGCCGGTCGATCCGAACCGGCTGGTGGCCAGCGTGAAAAAGGCGCTCCAGGTAAGCGAGCTTGGGCGGCAGAACCTGATGCTCAAGGACTACCTGCTGGCGGACACGCTGCGAAACCCGGACGCTTTCGCCGGGATCATCGCCACCTCGAAAAAGATGCGTGGCATCTTCCAGTACATAGAGGCGATCGCTTCCTCGCGCCTGCCGGTGCTGATCACAGGGGAGACGGGTGTTGGGAAGGAGCTTCTGGCGCGCGCAGTCCACGATGTCTCCGGCGTCCCC
The DNA here is from genome assembly GCF_014218275.1 of Citrifermentans bremense. Lineage (NCBI taxonomy): Bacteria > Pseudomonadati > Thermodesulfobacteriota > Desulfuromonadia > Geobacterales > Geobacteraceae > Citrifermentans > Citrifermentans bremense. The sequence goes on along the minus strand of NZ_AP023213.1, from coordinate 2,570,484 downwards.
GGCCCTTTCATCTCCCTCAACGCCGCCGGGCTTGACGACTTCATGTTCTCCGACACCCTCTTCGGTCACAAGAAAGGGGCCTTCACCGGCGCCGACAGCAAGCGTGACGGCCTCATCGCCGCGGCAGCAGGCGGGACCCTCTTTCTGGACGAAATAGGGGACCTGAACCTCGCCTCGCAGATCAAACTGCTGCGGCTTTTGCAGGAGCGGGAGTACTACCGGATCGGTTCGGACCTGCTCCTGAAAAGCGACGCGCGCATCGTCGCCGCCTCCAACATGGACTTCGCCGCGCTCAGGTCAGCCGGAAGTTTCCGCAACGACCTCTACTTCCGCCTCTGCGCCCACGAATTCCGGGTACCCCCCCTGAGGGAGCGCCTGGAGGACGTGGGTCCCCTGGTCGACTACTTCGCGCACAACATAGCGCTGCAGCAGGGGAAAGCGGTCCCCGCAGTTCCGCACAACGTGATCGCTGCGCTGGAGCAGTACCGCTTCCCGGGCAACGTCCGGGAACTGTACAACATGGTGCACCACGCGGTGACCTGCAACGAGGGGCAGCCGCTCACGCTCTCCGACTTCCCAGGGGTAGCGGCCGCTCCTGCCCTGGTTCCGGAACAGGTTGACGCCGGCAATCCGCTGTTCGCCTTGTTCGGGAAGTTTCCAACCGTGCTGCAGGTAGAGGAGTACCTGATCGCCGAGGCGATGAAACTTACCGGCGGCAACCAGACGCAGGCAGCGGAACTTCTTGGGCTTGCGCGCCCCACCTTGAACAAGAGGTTGAAGCAGGAGCGCCAGTAGGGGCGGGAGCTGAGCTAGGCCGGAGTTGTTCCGGCAGCGGGGCAGGTGAGGTTTTGCTGCAGTATGCGCTCCAAGGTGGCGTCCAGGAACTGGCGCTTGCAGTCCACATCGGAAATCAGCTTTCCCTGGCTGAGGGTGAGGAAGCGACAGCCGCCGAAGCATAACGGGAGGTAGCAGCACTCGAGGCACTCCTCCGTCTGCCAGTTGCCGATGCAGTGGGAAGCGTGATACTGCTTCATCCCTTCGGCCAAGCTCCCCACGCTCAAACCCTCCCACCCCATGAACGCAGGGCACTTGTAGAGCTTCCCCTCGCAGTTCACCACGATGTTGTCTTCCAACTCCACCACACAAGCCGACACCCCGGGCCTGGAGGTCTTGAACCCCCTGGAGAGGATCTCTCCGCGCAGGTACATGAGCGCGTCTACCAGCCAAGGAGCGTCGGAGGAGGCGCACCCGGAGCTTTGGTCCGCACAGCCTGCCTGTGGTGTGACCGGGGTGAACTGGACGTGGCGCAGTTTCTCTGGGGTGATACCGCGTGAAACCAAAAGATCGAGCAGGCGCGGAAACTCGAGGTAGTTGCATTCCCTGAAATTTCCTCCCAGGTTGATAGGAACCAGATCCCAAATCGAGGCCATGTTGTCGACGATCGCGTCGAAGCTGCCGGCACCAGAGGCGAAAGGTCGCTCCCCGTTGTGGATCTCGGGGGGGCCGTCCAGGGTGAACTTTGCGCCGGTCAGACCAAGCGGCACCAGTTTCTCAGCCACTTCCCTTGTTAGCAGGGTCCCATTGGTCACTAGGTTGAAGCCGAATTTGACCCCCTTTTCGCGGGCCATGCGCTGCAGCGGCCTGGAGATCCTCTCGATCAGGTCGAGCGACAGGAGAGGCTCTCCGCCGTAGAAGGAGAGGGTGAGGTCCCACCCCTGGCAGATCCTATCTCGTGAAAAGGTCTGCACCAAAAGGTCAGCTGTCGCCCCGGACATGTAGTGCCCGCCCCTGAACTGCCCCTCGTAGCAGTAGCCGCAGTCGAGGTTGCAGTCGAGGTTCAGCACCACCATCGCCTTGAAGTTGCGGCTGCGACCGTTGGCCCGCTCCAGCAGGCCGCGCATCTGCTCCTTTTCCGTGTCCGGGTCCGGAACCAGCATGCCGAGCCTGGAAAGTGTCTCCGCCTCCGCTGTGAAGCCCTCTCCCTGCTGCAGTGCCTGCAGGGTTGCCGCCGGGACTGCGACCATGGAACCGCGCAATGTGGAGTAGAGCAGGAAGTGGTCGGGCTTGTCGAGGGACGGGAAAACTTTCAGGTAGCGTGACAGGTGCATGGCAGGAGTCCTGTGTCGGGTGTAATTGCATTCATGAGACTTTGCAGCGGCGGCATACTCTCACTCAACAGGAGTATGCCGCCACAAGCAGCGTCCTACTGGTCGGTATAGTAGAACATGAACAAAGACCAGCAGCAGCCCAACCCTTCGGTAGTTACCTCTGCGTCTCTTCCCTCTTCCAATACTTCCAGTGCCAGTTTCTCGTTTGCCATTGTCTTGCCCCCCTTTTTTTCGTGTCGGATTTGTTTGAGCTTGACTTTACGGACAAGTCACACTAGCATGACATTATTTTCATTGCAATAATAAAATTTAAATTTTTTAAGAAGGATGGGCTTTGATGCAACCGTGTGTCTATTCACTCCTCTGCTCTGTCAGAGCCAGGCTGGTGCTGCTTGGTTGCACCCTTTCCATGATGCTGTGCGCTCCTCCGGCAAACTGTGACGACGACCTGCGTTCCCTTGAGCTGTACAACGGAGAGGGGACCGAGGTTGTCTCAGGGACCCGATCGCCGCGTCCGGCATCGCAGACCGCCGAGAATATAACAGTGGTCACCGCCCAGGACATAGACACCATCAACGCCCACACCCTGGCGGATGTCCTAAGTTACGTCACCGGCGTGCAACTGGAGATGACGCGCACCCCCGGGACCCCGGTGAATTTCGAGGTCCAAGGGTCGAACTACAACCATGTCCTTGTGCTTCTCGACGGGGTCCCCATCAACAACCTGGCCGACAACTTCCCGGATGTCAGCTCCATTCCGGTGCAGCTGATCGAGCGAGTAGAGGTCGTGAAGGGTGCGGCTTCCTCCTCCTGGGGAAACGCGCTCGGGGGGGTCATCAACGTAATCACTAAGTCTCCTGACCCCGAGCGACCGGTGGGAGGGGTGGTTTCGGCTTCCTACGGACAACGTGAAACGCTCGATGCGCGGGCGGAGCTAACCGGAACCAATAATCGCTTCGGCTATTACCTGACCGGGGGAAAGCTTCGCTCCGACGGCCTTTTGCCGAACAACATGGCCGACAAGAACAATTTCTACGGAAAGCTCCAGTACGCCCTGCCGGCCCGTGGTTCGCTCAGTCTGACCACTGCCGTCATGGACGGCGAAAGCGGCATGTTCGGCGCCGGGGTGAACCGGGCGAACACGGACAGTACCCTGATCGTTTCCACGCTTGCCAGTCAGTACCAGCTCATGGACCATCTGCTTGTCGAGGGGGCACTGGTGACGACTGAGTCGAGCGCCAAGCTTTTGAGACAGGGGTTGGTTGCCCCTGGCACAGTCGGCACCATGGCTTTCGAGACGGAGGAGTCCCGCCTCGGAGGCAACCTTCAGCTCTCCTGGCTGGATGACCTGCAAAGGATCACCGCCGGCATCGATTACGAGCACGTCAGCGCTCACATGGTGAATGGTATCGCTCTAGCCGATCTGCTTAACCGAAGGGCGGACCGGGTCGGTCTTTACCTAAGCGACACCCTCACCCTTGGGCGCTTTGCGCTCACGCCCAGTGCCCGCTTCGACAGCACCGGTTCGGCAGGCGACCACTTCAGCCCCAGTTTCGGCGTCACCTATGCGCTCACCGAGAACAGCGTCTTGCGCGGCTACACGTCTAGAGGGTACAGTCTCACCTCGCTGAACCGCTCCGCCTCGACGGAGAAGGTGTGGACTTCACAGCTTGGATTCGAGACAGGCGACATCCCTGGGCTGTGGCTTAAAGGGACCCTGTTCCGAAATGATACCTGGGACATCATCTCCGGCAGCACGCGCGCCATCACCTATGAGAGGCACGTGAAGCAAGGGGCCGAGATCGAGGCGAAGACGATTCCTATTTTCCGGACCTCTCTCACCACCGGCTACACCTACATCCGGGGAACCCATGGTGACAGCGGCCCCCATCTCGACGGCGTCCCGAAGCATACAGTGCAGGTTGGCCTCAGGTATCAGGACTACTCAGCTTTCCAGGCTCACCTGAACGGCCGTTTCATAGATTGGGATAACCCTGGGACCGGGAAGTACGGGGCTATCATCTGGGACCTGCACCTGAGAAAGACGGTGGAATTATCCGAGACCTCCCTCGAGATCTTCGCCTCAGTACGGAACCTCTTCAACGGCGACCAGTACCTCGACGCTGTCTACCGCAATCCGGGCCGTTGGGTGGAGCTGGGGGTTAGATGCAACTTCTGAGATTCCTCCTGATTGCCTCGCTGTTGTCCATACCGCTTCCAGCCTTCTGTTACGAAGTCCTGGTGCTGCAGTCGCTGCACGAAAAGGGTTACGAAGAGGCGGTGAACGGCTTCAAGCGCGAGTGCCGGGTCAGCATGAGAAGGGTGGTCCTGTCGGAATACGCCGAGGCCGACGTGACCCGCATCACCCGCGAGGAGCACCCGAAGCTGATCGTCGCCGTCGGGGACCGCGCCCTGAACCTCGCCCTGAAGCAAAACAGCACGCCGGTGCTTTACATGATGGCCTTGAACCCAAAGCCCCGCCGGTTTGCGACCGGCGTCAGCATGCTGCTCGACCCGTCCCGCTACTTCTCCGTTTTCGAGGCGCTGGGGACCCCGAAGGTGGGAGTGGTGTACGATCCCTCCCGCAGCGGGGCGTACCTGAAGCGCGCCCTGTCGCTGGCTTCCCGCAGTCCCGTCGACCTCGTGCTGCGCGAGGTGCACGCGGCCAAAGAGACCCCGGGGATGCTGCAGTCGTTGCGGGGAAAAGTCAACGCCCTCTGGATGATCCCTGACCCGACGGCGGTTACGCCCGCCTCGACCGAGGCTTACTTCCTCTTCTCCCAAGGGGAACGGGTGCCGGTGGTCACTTTCGCAGACATCTACCTCACCATGGGCGGAGCCGTGGCGCTCACCATCGACCGTTTCGACATCGGGCCGCCAACTGGGGGAGATGGCGCTGAGCGTCCTGGACGGCAAACCGGTCGACGAAATCCCCCCCGTGCCGCCGCGCCGCGCGATAACCAAGTCCAACGACGGGGTGGTGCGCCAACTGAAGCTTTCCAGCGTGGCCGGCCGATGAAGCTGAGACTGAAAAGAAGGTTCCGGCTCTCCCTCTTCAACAAGAGCTTCCGTTTCCGCCTCTACCTGATCTTCACCGGGATCATCGCGCTTTTGACAGCGGCCTTCGCCACTTTCTACGTGCTGACCGAGATCAACTCCTACCGCGGCGCCCTGGAGCGCGAGGGGAGGCTTCTTGCCACCATCCTCGCTCAAAACGCGCGCCTCCCCCTTTTCGCGGAAAACAAGGAGGCCCTGTCCGTGCTGGCCGAAGCGACCTCGCGCCAGTCTTCGGTAGTTTCGGTGACCATCAGCGACCATCAAAAGATCGTGGTGGCCGAGGCCTGCAAGGTGAAGGTGCCCAAGGGGGAGACCGTCAAGATGGCCGTACCGATTACCTCTCCCGGGTCGGTGCTTTCTCCCGAGTCTGTGCTCCTTGGTCACGAAACGACCGAAGAGCAGCGGGTCATCGGCCATGTGCTCCTGATGCTCGACATGTCGGCGGTACGGGAGCGGCTGGTCAACCTGGTCGCCGCTTCGCTTGGCATCGGGACCCTCTTCTGGGTGGCGGTATCCCTGCTCAGCTACCAGGTGATCAAGCGGGTCACCTATTCCTTCAACAAGCTTATGGGGGGGATCGAGGAGATAGGTTCCGGCAAGCTCTCGGCGCGGGTGGAGCTGGATGCGGACGACGAGCTGGGGCGCGCCGCGAACGCCATCAACGCCATGGCCGCTTCCCTTGAGCTGCGCGAACTCGAGAACGTCGCACTGCAGGAAGAGCTTCTGAAGGCGATGAGGCTGGAGGTGCAGGAGGAGAAGAAAAGGGTCATGGCGCGGCTGATCCAGACCAATAAGATGACCTCGCTGGGGCTGCTTCTCTCCAGCATGGCCCACGAGATCAACAACCCCAACGCCTCGATCCGCTTTTCCGGCCACATGATCGGCAAGATGTGGAGCGATGCCGTTCCGCTGCTCGACCGGGTCCGCGAGGAGGAGGGTGACTTTTACCTGGGCGGCGTCCCATTCGAAAAGGCGCGTCTTGCCTTGACTGAGAACGCCGGCAAGATCATCGAGAACTCGGAGCGGATCGCGCGGGTAGTTCAGGGGCTCAGGGACTACGGGGTGGGGGGAGAGGCGCACCGGCACCAGAAACTGGAACTGAACGCCGCGGTATCGGCCGCCCTTTCCGTGCTCGCCTGCCAGACCCAGAAGGGGGGGCAGTTGAAGACCACCCTTGGCACCGGGATTCCGGTGATTCCGGGAAGCCAGCAGCAGATAGAGCAGGTGCTGATCAACCTGGTGCTGAACGCCATGCAGGCGCTGGAAGACGGCCGGGGGGAGGTGCATCTGACTACCCGCTACGACGTCCATAGCGGTGAGGTGGTGGTGGAGGTCAGGGACAACGGCGTCGGCATTGCGCCGGAAACCATGGGGCGGCTCTTCGAACCCTTCTATTCCACGAAGCTGGACCGGGGAGGGAGCGGCCTCGGACTCTACATCTCGCAGTACATCGTCGCCGAACATGGCGGCCATTTGCTGCTCGACTCGACCCCGGGGTGCGGGACCCTGGCCCGCGTGGTGCTCCCGGCCCCTTCGCCTGCCTCAGTGCGCGTGGTCCCCTCCGAGGACGTTCAACATCCCGCCGATACGCTCCATCAGGTCGGTTAGCGCTTCTCCCTCGTGCCTCCCGCCGCAGATCCTGCGCATCTGGCTCAGGAGCCCCTCGAAGACATCGTCCCCGCATCCGTTGCGCGCCAAGTCGCTGGTGAGGCTGTCGTTCAGAAGCAGCCGCTTCATCTGGATGAGCTGTATCTCGACGCGCAGCTTCTTTATGGTCGGCATGTCGCTCTGCTTCAGCAACTGCAGGCATTGGTTGATTATGCTGTACTGGTGATCCATCGTGTCCTCCCGGCGCTGCGGTTATTGGTACAACTTAACGTTTATTCCAATAAGCGTGCCAAAACTGGCGCCGGGAGGACTGCCTTTATTTCAATAGGTTACGGCTGAGGTGCTGCGGCCGCGCGTACCGGGCGGGGTGTGAAATTTTTTACAGTTTGCGTCCGGCCTGGCAGAAAAGCCACGCAGAAACAGCACGTTGCCGCTTTGCTGTAAAAAAATTCACTGTTCGTTTTTTTACAGTTGCCGCCCAAGGGACAAGCGCGAGGTCATCCCCTAAGGGCCGACCTCACCTTCTCGGTAAGTTCGTCCGCGTTGAACGGCTTGAGGATGTAGCCGTTCGCCCCAGCCTCGGCCGCCAGCTCGCGCATCTCGTTTTCACTCTTGGAAGAAAGAAGCAGGATGGGGATGTCCTTGCTCACCTCGTTTTCCTTGAGGAGCTTCGCCTTTTTGTTGCCATCGAGCATCGGCATCATGATGTCCATGATGATCAGGTCCGGCCTTTGCTTCGAGAAGATGAAGCGGTTGGCCTCGATGCCGTTGGTGGCGGTGAGTACCTGGTATCCGGCCTGTACCAGCGCATCCTTGGCCATGGCCAGGACCACCTCGCTGTCGTCAATGATCAGTATCGTTTTTGCCACAATTGGTCTCCTTTGTCGGGGTAGTCGGCCGTGATGGCCCGCTGGGGGGCTGCGCCGCGAAGAGCTTCGCGATGGCCCCGGGGATCAGATCCAGAGGGAGCACCTGGTCCACGGCTTTGAGAGAAATGGCGGCCTTCGGCATCCCGAATACCGCGCAGCTCGGTTCGTCCTGCACGATGGTTGTCCCCCCGGCGTCCCTGATCCGGAGCATCCCCTGGGCGCCGTCGCGCCCCATGCCGGTCAAAAGGACGCTGACTACGCGGTCGCAGCGCGTACGTGCCAGTGAATTGAAGAAGACATCGATGGAAGGGCGGCAGCAGTTGACCGGCGGGTCGGTAACGAGCCTGGTGGTTCCCTCGCAAAGCGTCATGTGCCTGCCGTCGGGGGCGATGACCGCCTCGCCCGGGAGGTACTTCCCGCCGTCGACGGCCAGTCTGACCGGGAGCAGGCACTCCCGGTTGAGCCAGGAGGCGAAGCCTGGCGCGAAGCCGGCGGCGATGTGCTGTACCACGAATACGGTGGCGGGAAAATCTGCAGGGAGGCTCTTCAAGAGGGTCATCACCGCCTTGGGACCTCCGGTCGAGGCCCCGATGGCCAGGATGTCGGGACCGGGTCCCGATACGGGAAGCTCCAGGGGGGGAGGGGGCCTGAGCTTGCGGCGCGGGTGCCTGATGACCCTGATGCGTGCCAAAAGGCGCACCTTCTGCAGCAGCTGGCGTCCGAATTCCTCCAGCGCGCCTGAGCTTGCAAGCTCAGGCTTTTCCATCACGTCGAGCGCGCCGCGCTTTATGGCGGTGAAGGCGCGGTCGACCTCGCTCGCTTCCACCGCGGCGGAGAGGACCAGCACCGGGGTCGGGGCCTGGGCCATGATCTCCTCGATCGCCTCATGCCCATCCATGACCGGCATGCGGATGTCCATGATCACCAGGTCGGGCCTGAGCCGGAAGGTGAGCTCGCACGCCTGTCTGCCGTCACAGGCCTCACCCGCAAGCTCTATATCTTCCTCCTCCTGCAATATATCCCTCAGGATCTGGCGCACCAAAGCCGAGTCGTCAGCCACTAGAATCCGTATGGTCATGGAAACCGCCCCCGCCGGCGAACCGTCGCCGTCAGCCGATCAGCATCTGCACCGTCTCCAGGAGCATCCCCTGGTCGAAGGCCCCCTTCACGATGTACGCCTGCGCGCCCGCCTGCAGCGCCTGCCTCTTGTCCTCGTCGCGTGAAAGCGACGACACGATGATGACGGGGACCTCCCGGTAGCGCTCGGACTCCCTGAGTCTGCGGGTCAGCTCGAAGCCGTTGACGCCGGGCATCTCCACGTCTGAGATGATCAGGTCGAAATCCTCCGCGTCGCACTTATCCAGGGCGTCCTCCCCCGATACGGCCGTAACGACCTGGTACCCGTGGGTGAGCAGGATGCTCTGCTCCATGGTCCGGGTGGTGATGGAGTCGTCTACAACCAGCACCCTGAAGCGCCGCGCCTCGGCCCCCCCGGCTTCGTCTCGCACCGCCGCGCGTCCGCCGTTGGCCGCTGCCGCGAATAGGTCGGGGACGTTCAAAATCAGGGCGGGGTTGCCGTCCCCCATGATGGTGGCGCCGAAAAGGAACCTGACGCTGCGAAACTGCTTGCCGAGCCCCTTCACCACCACCTCGGAGCTCCCCAGGTGCGCGTCCACGGCGAAGGCCAGGCGTTGGTCGGCCAGCTTCAGCACGATGACCGCCAGTGCCTGTGCGCCCTTCGCCTGCCGCGGCAGCTCCAGCATGGCGGCCAGGCTGTAGAGGGAAGTGGTGACGCCGCGCACCTTGATCACCTCGCCTGCTCCCAGCAAAGAGATCTCCTCGGGGCGCACCTTGAGGATCTCCTGCACGTAGTTGAGCGGCAGTGCGAAGCACTCGCCGCCGCACTCGACGAGGAGCGCCTCGATCACCGAGAGGGTGAGCGGCAGCTGCATGGAGATGCGGGAGCCGCTCCCTTTCTCGCTGGTCAGGGTGATGTTTCCTTTGACCCGTTCGACGTTGCGCTTCACCACGTCCATGCCGACACCGCGCCCGGAGACGTCTGTCACCATTTCTGCAGTGGAGAAGCCGGTCCTGAAGGTGAGGTACAGGGCCTCCTCGTCGCTCATCGCCTCCGCCTCGCGCGGGTCGATCACCCCCTTGGCCAGGGCGGCCGCCTTGATCCGCGCCGGGTCCATCCCCTGGCCGTCGTCCGCCACCTCGACCAGGACCGAGCGCCCCTCGTGGCGTGCCGACAGCGACACCACCCCCTCGCGCGGCTTGCCGGCCGCGGCGCGCTTCTCCGGTGATTCGATGCCGTGGCAGACGGCGTTGGTTAAGAGGTGGATGAGCATCGGCTTGAGCCCCTCCAGAAGCACGCGGTCCATTTCGATGCCGTGGCCGGCGATCTGGAGCCTGACCTCCTTGCCAAGCTGCTGGGCCAGGTCGCGCACCAGCCTTTCGAAGCCGTCGCAGATGCTTCTCAAGGGGAGCATCCTGAGCGCCATCGCCTTCTCGTGCAGCTCCTGGATCAGGTAGTCCAGGTAGAGGACGTCCTCCTCCAGGTCGCGGCGGAAAAGGGAGAGGGCCTGAGCCTCTTCGCCCGGAAGCGCTTCGGCGATCCCCTTCAGGGTGGAGAGCTTCGCCTCCAGCCGTTTCTTGTTGATGATCATCTCGCCGATCAGGTTCACCAGCTGGTCGAGCGTCTTGACGTTCGCCCGTACCGTCTCGCTTTGCTGCTCTGGTGCCGCCTCGTGGCCTTCGGCCGGCGCCGGATGGGAGAGCTCACCCCGGTCGTACTCGGCCACGAAGCGCTCCACGTCGAGGTCCGGGACCTCCCCGCGCAAAAGCGCCGAGGTGATCAGAGCCACGGCGTCGGCCCCTTTCAAAAGGAGGTCCACTGCCTGCGCGTTCACCTCGCGCTCCCCGCGCTCCATCCCCTTAAGCTGCTCCTCCATGGTGTGGGTGATGGCGCTTATGTCGGAGAGCCCCACCATGCGGGCCGAGCCCTTAAGCGTGTGCGCGTTCCTCAAGAGCTCGTGCAAAAGCGAGGTCCGCTCCGGGTGCCTCTCCAGGACCAGGAGCCCGCTTTGCAGCGAAGCCAGGTGCTCTTCTGCCTCCCGGCAGAAGATCTCGAGGTAGCGGCTTCCCATCTACGCCTCTTCCTCCGTGATCTCCTTGAGCCTTTCGGCAAGTTCGAGGATTTCCGCTATGGCCCGCTCGGTCTCGGTCGCCGACATCGCCACCTGTTGCGCCACGTCGCGCACCTCGCTCATGGTTTCGGCCATCTGCTCGCAGGCCGAGGTCTGCTGCTGGGTGGAGAGCGAGATCTCCTTGGCCGTCCGCGCCGTCTCCTGTGCCGTCCCAACGATCGACGCGAAGGAGAGCTGTACCTTGTCCACGAGGCTTGAGGCGTAGTCGACCGCCTTGGTTCCCTCCTCGGTGACCATGATGGTGTTGTTGGTGGCGCTCTGGATTTCGCTGATCAGCCCCTTGATCTGGCGGGTCGCCTCGACCGTGCGGTCGGCGAGCCTTTTCACCTCGTGCGCCACGATTGCGAAGCGTTTCCCCGCTTCTCCTGCTCCGGCGGCCTCGATGGCGGCGTTCAAGGCGAGAAGGTTCGTCTGGTCGCTGATCTCGTCGATGATCTCCACGATGCCGCCTATCTTTTGGCTGTTGTCGCCCAGCTCCAGCATGCTGCGGGCTATGCTCTCCACCTGGCTGCGGACCCGCCCCATCCCTTCGATGGCGTTGGTCACGTCTTCGCGCCCGTTGTTGCAGTTGCTGGTGGTGTCCTCGGCGACGGTCTCGACGCTGCGGGCGTTAGCGGTGATCATCTTCGCGGTGATGGCGATCTCCTCCGAGGTGGTGGTCACCTCCTGGACCGCGCTCGCCTGCTGGGTGGAACCAGACGCCTGCTGTGCCGAGATCGCCATCATCTCGTTGGCCGCGCTGGAGAGCTGGATCACTGCCTCCTTGACCGATGCGATCAGGCGCCCGCTGCGGCCTATCTCCTCCTTGAGGTCTCGCACGATCACGGTGGTCATGGTGTTGAAGGCCTCTGCCAGCGTCCCTATCTCGTCGTTGCTCTCTACTGGGATGGTCTCGTCGAGCTCGCCGCCGGTGATGCGGTGGGCTGCAGCGGTCAGTTTGGCCAGAGGCCTTATCGCGCGGCTCACCACGAGCAGGATGGTCACCGAGCAGGCGATCAGCATGACCAGCATGCTGAGCACGATCTCGTTTCTAAGCTCGGCCCCCTTTTGTTCGGTCTTCTGCATGGAAAAGCCGATCCTGAAGGCGCCCCAGTGTTTCCCCTGGACGTAGACCGGAACCGAGAGGTCCCACATCTTCTCCCCGGTGTCGCGCTGGTATACCTGCTTGATGAACGGGGTGAGGCTGCGGGCCGCGGCGAGGCCGACCTCGTCCTGGAACAGGCGCTTGGTGCGGTTGGCATTTTTGTCCCGCTCCCGGTCTCCGGTAAGCGGGGCGGAGAACTTGCTGTTGTGGGTGGGAAGGTAGCCGTTTCGATCCACGAGCACCGCGAAGACGATCTGGTCGTCCTTGAGGAATTCGTCCTCCAGGGCCTGGATCGCCTGGTCCAGGAACCGGTCGTACTGGGTGTGGTACTTCTGCGGTTCGGTGTTGGGGATCGGGACGTAGCGCTCGTCGAAAAGCTGCTCCATGGTGAGCTTGCGGTTCTCTATCGCCTCAGCCAGGATGCGCTCCATGGACTTCGCCCCCGTCTGCGCCAGGATCCGCCCCTTGGAAAGGAGCTCGTCCTCCATGTTCTGCCTGCGCGAGCGGACGAAGTACACCGAGAAGGCGGTCATGATGACGATCATGACCATGATCAGGACGCTGACGATCTTTAACGATAGCTTGTTGGACATGTTGATCCCCGTGCCTTTGTGAAATTAAAGCGAGAACGGTCTAATTTTTTCTATCCCTCGCCGACCACGATCTCCGGCGCGGCCAGTAGCGCCTCCATGTCCAGCAGGATGATGGAGCCCTCTTCCTCGTTGAAGTGCCCCCTGACGAAGCGCTTACCCCTTGCGGCCGGGGCTGGCTCGAACCCGTCGCAGCAAAGCCCCTGCACCCCGTGCGCAGCCTCGATCAGGATGCCGGTGGCGAACTGGTCGCTTTTCACAACCACGATCCTTCCTGCGGCGCCGATCTCGGGCTGGGGGAGCCCCAGCATGGGGCGGATGTCCATGGCCGCGGTGATCTCTCCGCGCAGGTTGAAGACCCCGGCGATGAGCGCCTGCACCGCGGGGACCCGGATCAGCTTCGGCACCCGGATCACCTCGCTCGCGTGCTGGGTCTCGAAGGCGAACCGCTCCCCCCCCAGGGTGAAGACGAGGCACTCCAGCACTTCCCTTGCCTGCGCCTCCTCTTCGGAAAGCGCCTGCCAGTACTCTTCCCGCATCTGCCCGAGGATGCTGCGGATGTCGTAGGCTTCCTCTTTTGCCGTGGTCATCGGTTACCTCTTTTGCCGCTGGTTGCGGCTTTTGCCTCAGGCGACCTGCGCCAGGGCGTTTTGCAGCTGCATCATGCAGACGGCCCGGGTCAGGCCGCCAGAGAAGGGGACGGTGTCGTTGCCGTCGTGCCGGGCCAGGATCCTGATGCTGTTCCTGATCTCCCGCGCCGCCTCGGCCTGGCGGCCCAGTCTCAAATGCAGCCTCCCCATGTGGTAGCGCGGCATGACGAAGTCGTGCTCCAAAAGGAGCGCCTTCCGGTATTCGTCGGCGGCCTCGGCCAGACGGTCGTCGGCGTCGAGGATCACTCCTTTGAGGAAGTACGCTTCCGGCAAAAGGTCGTTCAGCTCCAGGACCCGGTTGCAGGTCTCCAGTGCCTGCTGCAAAGCACCTTTCCCAGCCTGAATGAATGCCACCAGCACCAGCGCAGACGCATTCGCCGGTTCTTCCCTGAGAATCCGGTCCAAAAGCTCCTGCGCCCGGTCGAAATCCTCCTGGTCGAAAAGTTCGCGAGCTGCCTCCAGGGGAGGGGCAGGCGTCAAGGGAGGTGGCGGGGCGGCGCTCCGCGGGGGAGAGAAAACCTTTCGAGGAGCGGTCGCCGGGGGCGGCGCTGCCGGCAGTGGGCGCCGCGCCGGCGGGGCGCTGGCCGAAGGGGGTGCTGCCTGGCGTTTGCGGGGCTCGCTCTTCAGGTAGAAGAAGCCTTTCCCCTGGTGCCTGAGCTCCAGCGTGCTGTCGTGCTGCAAAAGCGTCTCGGCGTGCCCCAAAAAGAGCTGGCCCGAAACCTTGAGGGCGTCGGCCAGGCGGCGCAGCATCGCGTCGGCGGTCTGCGGCGTAAAGTATATGAGGACGTTGCGGCAGAAAATCGCGTCTAACGCTGAAAGCTCCTGCCACAGCTCGTCGTGTACCGGGCCCAGCAGGTTCAGGTGACGGAAATGGACCAGCCGCTTCACCTCGTCTTTGATAAGAAAGCTCTGCCCGACCCGTTCGAAGTAGCGCTCGACCTGCTGCTTTTGCGTTATCCGCAGGGACCAAGGGGAGTAGACGCCGTCGCGGGCCAGTTTCAGGGAGCGGTTGTTGATGTCGGTGGCGATGATCCTGATGTCGCGCTCCCTCCAGTCCGGCAGTGCTTCCATCAGCGTCATCGCAATCGAGTAGGGCTCCTCCCCGGTGGAGCATCCCGCGGACCAGATCCGTAGCGGCTGGTCGACGGGTGGTGGGAGGGTGAAGCGCTCCTTCAGGGCCGCGAAATGGGCGGGGTAGCGGAAAAAATAGGTTTCCCCCACCGTGAGGAACTGCAGCAGTTTCTGCAGTTCGTGGCGGTCTTCGCCGTGCAGCTTCAGGTAGGCCAGGTATTCGCTGTAGCTCCCGATGCGCAGGGCGCACATCCGCTTGGCGAGCCCGCGCAAAAGCGCTGCGCGGTTCCTCTGCTCGAAGTGCAGCCCGGTGCAGCGGAGGATGTGTCTTGAAAACTCGCTGCAGAGCTCGTCGCTGATCTCGTCAGCAGCGCCTCGCGGCGCGTCGCGCCGTTCAAGTAAGGCGAGGTCGTCGAAAAGCCGGTTTAGCTGCAGCGGCTTGGGGATGAAATCGAAGATGTGCAAAAGCTCCGCTTCCAGCCTCAGGCATTCCGAGATCACTATCACCGGAATTGCTCTCGGCTCAGGGGTGTGGACGCGGTGCTCGACAGCCAAAGGCGCCACCTTCTCAGGCCCTACGGCCAGGATGATCAGTTCCGGCTTCTGCCGTCTCACCGCGCGAAACGCCTGGCCCGGGTCAAGGAGCGTCGTCACGGCATGTCCCGCCTCGGCAAGGAGCCGCTCCAGGTACGCTGCAAAGGAAGCGCTGTCGCTTATGACGAGGATCTGCAATGGCAAATGGCTGTTCCTCTTGCGGGATTATAGGCGCTAGGGGGGCGGCCGGGCGCCGAAATGTCAAGCCTAAAACGACAGCTTTGACACCAAGTGGCCGACATTACGGATACTATTTGTTTGCCAGTCGTGGGTCAACAAAAAAATTGCGGGAGATAGAATGCTGTTTGCAGGTCAATGAAAGGCTTCAAATGGTACTGCGTCAGCGTTTGGGCTGCGGAGATAGCCTTTCGTGCGCGCGAGGTGAGGGAGGATGCTTTACCCCCTGCGCCAAAGAGAAACCCTGGTACCCGGGGCTATTCGAACTCGCGGTGCTTTGGATGGGTGCAGAGGTAATCGTCGCCGAACAAAAAAGCGTGGTTGCACCGGCAGCGTTTTTCCTCGGTGAGGCAACTGGAGAAGTTGTCGTTGATGTGCTGGGTTCGGCAACGCAGATCTTCCCGGTCCCTGCTCTTCTGTTCCTGTGTCATGCCTGCCTCCTGTGTGCGCGGGTTCTGCACTTCCTCATGATGAAAGACCTTTGAGAGGATTATTATATATCTCAAATGAAAACGCAACTGTCGCCATGATTATTTTCCCGCGCACACTGTGGAGTGATCTTGTCACGGTCGCTGTTCGATTTGCATTTGTCTTCTTGAATGTTAAAACACAATAATGTTTTCGAAGGGTCCGGCTGGTGCCGCGTCCTTCGCACCAGTTAATCACGCCTTACACCCGCCTGAACTTTATCCCCGCGCTTGCCGCGGAAACCGGGGGGAAACCAATGAACGTCCTGCTGATCGCCGGGGCCCGGCCGAACTTCATGAAAATCGCACCCATTTACCGCGCTTCGCTTTCCTACAAAAACGTCGTCTGCAGCATCGTCCATACTGGGCAGCATTACGACAAGGAGATGTCAGGCACCTTCTTCGAGGAACTGGAGATACCGCAGCCACGCTACGCGCTGAACGTGGGATCTGGAAGTCACGCGACGCAGACAGCGGGCATCATGGTCGCCTTTGAGGAGGTCTGCCGGCGGGAAGCGCCGGACCTCGTGCTGGTGGTGGGGGACGTCAACTCGACCCTTGCCTGCAGCATCGTCGCGAAAAAGTGCGGCATCTCTGTGGCGCATGTAGAGGCGGGATTGCGCAGCTTCGACCTCTCCATGCCGGAAGAGATAAACAGGATGGTCACCGACGCCATATCGGACAGCTTCTTCGTCACCGAAGAAAGCGGCGTCGCGAACCTGCTCCGGGAAGGGAAACAAAAGGATCGCATTCATGCGGTAGGGCACGTGATGGTGGACAACCTGCTGCACCAGGTCAAGCGTATGGAGGGGATTGAGCCTTCGTGTTTCGAGACATACCGGCTCAAGGAGGCTGCGGGCCCGTACCTCTTTCTCACCCTGCACCGCCCCTCCAACGTCGACTCGAAGGAGGTCTTCGGAGGCATCGCCCGGGCCATCAACGAGCTGGCAGCACAAAGGACCGTATTCTTCCCGGTGCATCCGCGCACCAGGAACATGATGAGCGTGCATGGCACCGAGTTGAGCGACAGGGTGATACTGCTGCCGCCTCTTGGCTACCGGGACGCGCTCTTTCTCTGGAAGGACGCGGAAGTGGTGCTCACCGACAGCGGCGGGCTCCAGGAGGAAACCACGGCGCTCGGCGTTCCCTGCGTCACCATCAGGGAGAACACCGAGCGCCCCATAACGGTCGAGATAGGGACCAACGTCCTCGCCGGCACCGCACCGGAGAGGATCCTTGCCGGGTACCGGCAGAGCCTGGAGAAGCGGGGGCGGGCCAGGGTGCCGCAGTTGTGGGACGGCAGGGCCGCCGAACGGATCTGGCAGGTGCTGGCCGGAGAAGGGCGGTGAAGCGGTTCGGGAAGTTCAGAGTTTTCCGATGAAGAGCAGGGTGCCGTCCCAGGCCGCTCCATTTGTGCTCCACATCTCCTAGTCAGGCGTGCCGCTGTCACGCACCTTCACGTTCCCCCCGCAGCCGATATCACTGAAATCGAATAGCTCAATACCAATCCGCATCCGTCAAAAGGGCTCGTTCCCGATGTTGCAGCTTGGGTATCTCGGCGTCTGTCGGGGCAAATTCTGTGGAATATTCCTCTGTAGGGGTGGGGATATTCTGCAGCCGTCCTGCAGGCCGGACCCGCTGCGGGGCTCTTTGAGTAGATGATCTTCCATGGCTACGGCACGTTAGCGCCGCGCAGGGCTTTGGGCACGTTAATTGATAAGGACAGGGATCGGTTTCTTCGGAGCCGGAGACTTTTTATTTGGAGCCGGCATGAAGGTCTTGCAAATAGCTGCAGTCGTTCTTTTAACTTTCCCTGCGTCGGCTATGGCCGATCCGGCCCTCCCGGTGGACGGAGTAGTCACCTCCGGGGTGGGGTGGCGGACGGATCCTTTTGGCAGCGGCAAGGTCGCCTTTCACCGCGGCATCGACATCGCTGTCCCCGTTGGTACCCCGGTCCGCGCCACCCGTAAAGGGAGGGTGCTGTTCGCCGGGGAGCGTCGAGGCTACGGCGCTACCGTCATCGTCGAGCATGCTAACGGTGACAGGACCCTCTATGGCCACAACGCCAGCGTCAAGGTGAGCGCCGGCGAGCAGGTGGAAGCAGGCGCCGTGCTCTCCTACTCTGGAAATAGCGGGAGGTCCACCGGGCCTCACGTGCACTACGAACTGCTGGCTGGCGGCCGTCCGGCAGTCGATGAAGTCGCAGCCGTGGATCTTGCCGAAGACAAACCGGCAGCAACCGGCAACCAGCGACGGTTGCTTGAACAAAGGATGGACCAATCCCTCGACTCCCTTCTCACGACCATCAGGTCGGACCTTACAGGCGGCTGACATGTTATCCGGCACATCCTGATCCTCCTCCAGGGTGTGCCGTCTTTTTTCCGGTCGGACCCTACTCCGTAGTGAAAATCCCTCTTGCAAGTAATTCCTTCTGCAGCATCCCTCTTTTTAAAAGCAGCCAGGCATCGTCAGGAAACGAGGTCGTCTGCGCTCCGCGTCCCGACTCCGGGAAAAGCCACCGCGATAGGTCCCCTCGATCCCCTCATCCCACTCAAGTAAGGGGAGGGGGATCAAAGGGGAGAGTGCCGCAGCCAAAGGGGAGGGGAGGTTAGAGAATATGCCACGCGATGTTGTTGAATATTCTTTATTCTCCTCGCCGTGACTGTAAGTGCGATTGTGATTTCAGCAAGTTACGGTTTGGCACGCGCAATGCTAAGAAGAGGTTGTTGCAAGACGACATCATAAAAATCCAAAGGAGGATGTAACGATGAAAAAGAAATTGGCAATGCTCTTGGCGGTATCGATGTTTGCGGTGGCAGCTCCGGCCCTGGCCGCTGATGGACATCGCGCGCAAAGCCACAACGACCAATGCGCCAAGGAATGCGAACTGCTTCTGAAGGACTGCGGGCAGGAGGTTGACAGCATCCAGGACAGGATCAAGAAACTGCAGGTGATGATCAACGAAAAGGGAGCGACCACCTACACCAAAGAAGAACTGAAGCTCCTCAACCGCAAGCTCCAGGAGGCAAACGAAACGCTCCGTGTGCTCAACAAGCACTGACGCCTGAAGCCGGCTCAGGCTGAGGTGTAAAAGACGAAAGGCCCGCTCATAGAGCGGGCCTTCTGTTTGTGCGCCCGGTAAGGCTCAACTGAAGCCAAGCGGCTTCGGTCACTTCGAGAGGAATCCGAATGGGCGGTGAGGCTGCGCCCAGAATGCCCTCGCTTCTGGGCTCTGGGTCTCCGGATCGTCGTGCCAGTGGTTCTCCAGTTTCTTCAGGAAAATGGATTCGGCGTACTGGTACATGGCGGAAGCGATCCCCCTGCGCCTGTACTCGGGCTCGACCTTCACATGATGGCAGTAGGCCGAGTCGCCGTCGTCGGTAAAGCAGGCTTCCGCTACAACTGCCCCCCTGAACCTGACGCAGACGTCGAGGTTCTTCAGGAACCTGTCCCGGTGGATGTTGTGGGAAATGACGTATCCCATCTCCCTGAGTTTCTCCCGCACCTTTATCTCCATTGTTACCAGCGACACGCCGTTCCAGGACCGGACGCCCTTCTGCCCAGCAGAAAGAGGAAGTTGATTCTCAGCGACGCGAATTTAGTACCTTCCAGTGGCGTTGTCAACGATTGCCGCCGCCACCGCGGTGCACCTTCACCAGCGGTTTTTCCTGATCTTCTCGCTTTGCAGCTTCTCCGCCGGCAGTGGGCGCCTCAGCTCGGCTGGATGGCCGATCCCCAGTATGCATTCAACCTTGATCTGCTCCGGCAGGCCCAGCAGTTCCTGGAGGTACTCCTCTGCGCTCCTGACCGCGTCGTGGCGGCGGTTCCTGATCTGGGCCCAGCAACTCCCAAGCCCCAGGGAGAGCGCGGTGAACTGGAGCAGGATCGCGGCGATCGAGCAGTCCTCCACCCAGACGTCGGACTTGGTGCTGTCCGCGCAGACCACGACGGCCAGCGGGGCGCCCGCCACGAACTCGGAACCGTGCTGCTTCGCGCGGGCCACCTGCTTCAAAAGCGCCGGGTCGTCAACGAAGATGAACTCCCACGGGTTGAGCCCCCTGGATGACGGCGCGCGGAGCGCGGTCTCCGTGAGCGCATCCAAAGCCTCTGGCGACACCTGCTCCTGCGTGAACTTGCGGATGCTCCGCCGCTTGCGTAGCAGACCGATCATGCTTCCTCCCCCATGTTTTGAACTGCGTGTGGCGCGTGAATCTACAGCAAAAACTCCCTGCAGTCAAACAGTCAGGGCCAATCGAGGCAGATCGCCGAGCAGATATACTACGAACTCAACGTTTCCTCCCTTCCCGTCGATCTCAGCTTGAATTTTGCCCGACACGGGGGAGAATTAAGCGGTACGGGAACTGTCACAGGAGGGCAACATGTTCTGGAAAATTCTTGTAGCTACGGATCTGACTCCCGCCTCCGACGAGCTCATTGAGTGCGTCGAGTCCTTCAGAGAGCTCGGTACTGAAGAGGTCGTCCTCGCCCACGTGACGGAACTGGTCGATGCCACCGGCGCGGTCGAGGTTCTCCCGGTGCAACCGGTTGATGTTGACTTGGTGCTTAGGAGGCAGAAGGATACTCTGGAGCGGCTTGGGTTGAAGGTCGTGGTCCAGACCCTTTTGGGAACGCCGGCCCTGATGCTGGAACAGGCCGCGAGGGATCACGGGGTGAACGTCATCCTGGCTGGATCCCACGGCAAGGGGCTGATCCGCTCCGCAGCGCTTGGGAGCGTTTCCAGGGAGCTTTTGAGAACCACGAGCCATCCGCTCCTTCTGGACCGCCTGGACCTCGGCAAAGAGGGGGAGGCTTCCTGCCGAAGGATCTTCTCACGCGTCCTCTTCCCGACCGACTACTCGGAGACCGCCGAGAAGGCACTCGATTTTCTGGGCAAGATAGCACTGGAAACGGGCTGCTCGGTAACGCTGATGCACGTCATGGAATCGCAGGGAGAAGACCAGGAAAACGAGCGCCGTCGCGAAGAGGAGTGCTGGTACCTCTTGGAGGCCAAGAAGCGGCGGCTGGAAAGGCTTGGCGCTGCCGAGGTGAGCATCGACCTGGTTCACGGCCGTGCTGCGGAGGAGATCCTTTCCCGCATGAGCAAGGGGGCCTTCACCTCCATAGTCATGGGAGGAAAGGGGAAGGGGGTTCTGACGGAGCTGATCCTTGGCAGCACCGCCAATGAAGTAGCCCGACATGCGACGCTCCCGGTTCTCTTTGTGCCTGCGGCAGTTGCCGAAACTCCCGGCTCATAGCAGCGGAAAGCCGCCTGTATGAAGGCTACCCTCATATTCTGCTCCTGAGTCCCCACTCTTTGTGCCAGTTGCACGCCACCTTCAATCGCCCGCTGCTGCTCCTTCCCCCTTGCCGAAACTGTCCCACCGATGGCCGTTACTGAATCTTTGACCATTTTAATTGCCGCTGCAAAGGAACATTCTTGACAACGAAACTGCCGCGGACTTATAAGGAATGAAGATTCATTCCGCATAGAGGGAGTCATGATGGAAAAGTTGGACAAGCGGGACCTGATAGTCCAGGCGGCCCTGGAACTGGTTGCGGAGCAGGGTTTCCATGGCGCGCCGATGGCGATGATCGCCGACAAGGCGGGGGTCGGGGCAGGGACCATATACCGCTACTTCGAAAACAAGGACGCCCTGATCCGAGACATCTACAGCATGGTCGAAGCGCGTGTAGTAGCGGCGATCATGAAGGACTACCCCGAAAAGGGGCCGGTGCGCGAGCGCTTCATGCACATCGGCAGGGTCTTGGTCAACTACCTGGTCTCGGCTCCGCTTGAGCTGCGCTTCGTCGAGCAGTTCCACAACTCCCCCTTCGGCGTGGACCACCGCCGGGAGAAGATCTTCGGCAAGGGGGAGAAGGACATCATCAGCGAGCTGTTCCACGAAGCGCTTGAGCAGCAGATCTTCAAGCCTCTCCCGCTCTCTATCCTCTTCGCCCTGTTCTTCTCGCCATTGATCGACGTCTGCCGCGACCAGATCCTTGGTTTCATCAGCCTCGACGATGAGCTGATCGAGCAGATTGTCGGCGCCTGCTGGGACGCCGTGCGCAGATGACGAATGAACATTCATTTTTTAGGAGCTGAACCAAAACATGCTGATGAAGATCTTCCTGTTCCTGGTTGCCGTAGTCTGGGGCGGCATCATCGTGATTGCCTTGCTCAGGCGCAAATGAATTGACTCCGGCTGCTCGCGCAGCCGTGGACGATATTGAGGCAGTATCTGAAACTTATCGACTGAAGTATCAAAAACTACGAGGTGTTTCATGCAGAGTAAGTACAGGGCGCATTTGTTAACCGTCGTTTTTTTGAGCGGCATCCTGGGTCTGGCTGGCTGCGGCAAGAAAGAGCAGCCCAAGGGGCCTCAGATGGGCCCGCCCGAAGTAGGCGTCATTGAGGTGAAAACCGAGCGTGTCGCATTGACGACCGAGCTCCCGGGGCGCACCTCCCCCTACCTCATAGCGGAGGTGCGGCCGCAGGTAAGCGGCATCATCCAGAAGCGGGTCTTCGTTGAGGGAAGCGACGTGAAGGCGGGGCAGGTGCTCTACCAGATCGACCCCGCCACCTACCAGGCTGCCTACGCCAGCGCCAAGGCCTCCGAGGCGAGGGCCGAGGCCAACCTCGTTCCGGCGCGGCTCAAGGAGGAACGCTTCCGGGACCTGGTGAAGATCAACGCCGTGGCCAAGCAGGACTACGACAACGCCTACGCGGCCCTCAAGCAGGCCGAGGCGGACGTCGCCGCCGCCAAGGCCGCCGTCGAGTCCGCCAGAATCAACCTCGCCTACACCCGCGTGACCGCCCCCATCTCCGGGCGCATCGGCCGCTCCACGGTGACCGACGGCGCGCTGGTCACGGCGAATCAGCCAGCGGCACTGGCGACCATACAGCAGCTTAACAGCGTCTACGTGGACGTCACCCAGTCGAGCTCCGACATGCTGAAGATGAACCGCAGCCTCGCCAGCGGCCTTTTGAAAAGGGACGCCGCCGGCCAGGCCCGGGTGAAGCTCCTCCTCGAGGACGGCACCCCGTACCCGCTCACCGGGACGCTCAAGTTCTCTGACGTCACCGTGGACCAGAGCACCGGCTCCATCACGCTTCGCGCCGTGTTCCCCAACCCGAAGCAGACGCTTCTCCCCGGGATGTTCGTGCGCGCGGTGCTGGAAGAGGGGATCAACGAGGCGGCCATCCTGGTGCCGCAGCGCGGCGTGACCCGCAACGCCGCCGGACAGCCGACGGTGATGGTGGTAGGTGCCGACGGCACGGCGCAACCCCGCCCGATCCAGGTGGCCCGCACGGTCGGTGACAACTGGCTGGTGAGCGGCGGCCTGAACCCCGGTGACAAGGTGATCCTTGAGGGGCTCCAGAAGGCCCGCCCCGGCACCCCGGTGAAGGCAGTCCCGTTCCAGGCCCAGCCGCAGGGTGCTCCCCAGGGAGCTTCCGGCGCGGCCCAAGGGGCACCCCAGGCGGGCGCTCCAGGTGCGGCAGCCCCAGGCGCCAAGGCAGCGGCACCGGCTGCCCCTGCAGCGGCACAGCCAGCGGGTCAGCCCCAGAAGAAGTAGCGGCAGCACGGGCGGCCCAAAGAGACCGCCAGCGCTGCATGTCGCGCAGTATGTAAACGAAGAACGTTAACCGACGGTCGCCAGTCAAGGAGCTTATTCCATGTCCAGGTTTTTCATAAACAGGCCCATCTTCGCCTGGGTCATTGCCATAGTCGTCATGCTGGCCGGTCTGCTCGCCATCAAGGCGCTGCCGGTCTCCCAGTACCCGCCGATCGCTCCGCCGCAGATCTCGATCAACGCCGTCTATCCCGGCGCCTCGGCGCAGACGGTCCAGGACACCGTGACCCAGGTAATCGAGCAGAAGATGAACGGCATCGACAACCTGCTCTATATGTCCTCCACCAGCGACTCCGCAGGTGCCGTGAGCATCAACATTACCTTCAGGGCGGGGACCGACCCCAACGTAGCCCAGGTGCAGGTGCAGAACAAGCTGCAGCTTGCCACGCCGCTTCTGCCGCAGGTGGTGCAGAGGCAGGGGGTACAGGTGGTCAAGTCCACCCGCAACTTCCTCCTGATCGTGGGGCTCGTCTCCGAGGACGGGTCGCTCAACCGGCACCAGTTGACCGACTACATGGTCTCCAACATCCAGGACATCGTGAGCCGGGTCCAGGGGGTAGGGGAGGTCACCGTCTTCGGCTCCCAGAACGCCATGCGCGTCTGGATGGACGCCGAGAAGATGAACAACTACAAGCTGACACCAACCGACGTGGTCAACGCTCTGCAGGCGCAGAACGCCCAGGTCTCTGCGGGTCAGTTCGGCGGGCAGCCGGCCGTCCAGGGGCAGCAGCTGAACGCCACCGTCACCGCCCGCACCCTGCTGCAGACCCCGGAGCAGTTCGACGAAATCATCCTGCGCACCAACCCCGACGGCTCGACGGTTAAGCTCAGGGACGTCGCCAAGACCGACGTCGGCACCGAAAACTACGACATCCTCGCCCGCTACAAGGGGAAACCGGTTGCGGCCATGGCGCTGCGTCTTGCTGCCGGCGCCAACGCGCTCGACACCGCCGACCGGGTCAAGGCCAAGATGGCCGAGCTGGAGAAATTCGTACCGGCAGGGGCCAAGGTGGTCTACCCCTACGACACCACCCCCTTCGTCAAGATCTCCATCGAGGAGGTGCTGAAAACCCTGATGGAGGCGGTGTTCCTGGTCTTCATCATCATGTTCCTGTTCCTGCAGAACATCCGCGCCACCTTGATCCCGACCATCGCCGTGCCAGTCGTCCTCCTGGGCACCCTCGGGGTTCTCTTCGCGGCAGGTTTCTCCATCAACACCCTGACCATGTTCGCCCTGGTCATCGTCATCGGCCTTCTGGTCGACGACGCCATCGTCGTCGTCGAGAACGTGGAAAGGATCATGACCGACGAGGGGCTCTCGCCGCACGACGCGACGGTGAAGTCCATGGGGCAGATCACCTCCGCTCTGTGGGGCATCGCGACCGTTCTTTGCGCCGTCTTCATCCCGATGGCGTTTTTCAGCGGCTCCACCGGTGTCATTTACCGCCAGTTCTCCATCACCATCGTCTCGGCGATGATCCTTTCAGTTTTGACCGCCCAGATCCTCACCCCTGCGCTTTGCGCTACGCTCCTCAAGCCGGTGAAGAAGGGGCACCTCCCCGGCGAGGGAAGCTTGTTCAGCGGTTTCTTCGTCTGGTTCAACAAGGTCTTCGAGGGGGCACGGCACAAGTACGAATCCATAGTCGGCAACTCTTTCGGCAAACCGCTGCGCTACCTGGTCATCTACGGCTGCCTGGTCGGCATCATGGCCTTCCTCTTCCTGCGTCTCCCCACGGCCTTCCTGCCGGACGAGGACCAGGGATTCATCGTCTGCCAGGTCCAGCTTCCTGCCGGCGCGACGCAAGAGAGGACCCTCAAGGTACTGGAGCAGGTGGAGCAGTACTTCATGGTCAAGGAGAGCAAGACGGTCGACTCGCTTATCACCGTCGCCGGCTTCAGCTTCGCCGGCCGCGGTCAGAACATGGGTCTCGCCTTCGTGAAACTTAAAGACTGGAAGCTTAGGCCCACCCCGGACCTGAAGGCTCCAGCCCTGGCGGGACGCGCCATGGGTGCCTTCTCCAAGATCAAGGACGGCATGGCCTTCGCCTTCTCGCCGCCGGCGGTAGTCGAGCTGGGGCAGGCCAACGGCTTCGACTTCCAGCTGCAGGACCGCGGGGGGCTCGGTCACCAGGCGCTGATGGATGCCCGCAACCAGCTCCTCGGCATGGCGATGAAGAACCCCAAGCTGATGGCGGTGCGCCCCAACGGCCAGGACGACACACCGGAATTCAAGCTGAACATCGACGACGTGCGCGCCGGGGCCCTCGGGGTCTCCCTTGCCGACGTCAACAGCGTCCTCGCCACAGCCTGGGGCTCCTCCTACGTGAACGACTTCCTGCAAAACGGCAGGGTCAAGAAGGTCTACGTGCAGGCGGACCCCAAGTACCGCATGGTCCCCGAAGACATCAACAGGTGGTACGTGAGGAACAACACGGGGGAGATGGTTCCCTTCTCCTCCTTCGCCACAGCTCACTGGGATTACGCTTCGCCGCGCCTTGAGCGCTACAACGGCATCCCCTCTATGGAGATCATGGGGAGCGCGGCACCTGGGGTAAGCACCGGCGAGGCGATGGCCGAGATGGAGGCCATTGCCGCCAAGCTCCCGCCGGGGATCAGCTACGAGTGGACCGGCCTCTCCTACGAGGAGAAGGCGGCAGGGGCGCAGGCCCCGGCGCTGTACGCGATCTCGCTGCTGGTCGTCTTCCTGGCGGTCGCCGCCCTCTACGAGAGCTGGACCATCCCGTTCGTGAACCTGCTGATGCTTCCGCTGGGCCTGGTCGGCGCCATCACGGCCGTTACCTTGAGGGTGCTTCCCAACGACATCTACCTGCAGATCGGCCTGCTGACCACGGTCGGTCTCTCGACGAAGAACGCCATCCTGATCATCCAGTTCATCAAGGACCAGATGCACCAAGGGCACGAACTGGTCGAGGCGACGCTCACCGCGGTGAAGATCAGGCTGCGGCCGGTCATCATGACTTCGCTGGCGTTCTTCTTCGGCACGCTCCCCCTGGCACTCACCAAGGGGGCCGGCGCCGGCGCCCAGAACGCCATCGGCACCGCGGTCACCGGCGGCCTCCTCTCGGCGACCTTCATCGACCTGATCTTCATACCGTTCTTCTTCGTCATGGTGACCAAGTTCTTCATGAAGAAGAAGCCGGCAACAGAACCTGCAGCACCCCCCGTCTCGGAGGTACATTAGAGATGAAACGTTCGACCACCAGATCACTGACCCTGGGCGCGCTCCTCTTCCTTGCGGGGTGCGCCTCCATGGCTCCCAAATACGAAAAACCGGCGCCCCCGGTTCCTAGCGCCTGGCCCACCGGCCCGTCCTACAAGGAGGGGCAGCAGCCCAAGGCCGAGCAAAAGCCTCTGGCTGAGGTCCCGTGGCAGGATTTCTTCCTCGACCCGCAACTGCGCAAGGTGATCGGGCTTGCCCTGGACAACAACCGCGACCTGCGGGTGGCGGTGCTCAACATGGAGCGCTTCCGCGCCCTCTACCAGATCCAGCGGGCCGACCTCCTGCCGCAGGTCGACGGCAACGCCGGCTTAAGCGTCCAGCGGACCCCGGACGACCTCTCTCAAAACGGGAATGGGCGGACGGTGCACCAGTACGACGTGGGGGTGGGGATCAGCTCCTACGAGCTCGACCTCTTCGGGCGGGTGAGGAGCTTGAAGGACCAGGCCCTCGAGGAGTACCTCTCCACCGAGCAGGCGCGCCGCAGCGTCCAGATCAGCCTGGTATCGCAGGTGGCGACCGCCTACCTGGCCCTCGCCTCCGATCTCGACCGGCTCAAGCTCGCCAAGGACACCCTGGCCAACCAGCAGGAGTCTTACCGCCTGAGCCGCAGCCGCTTCGAAGCCGGGGTGGCCTCGGCCCTCGACCTTCAGCAGGCGCAGACGAGCGTCGATGCCGCCCGGGTGGACATCGCCCGCTTCACCACCTTCGTGGCGCAGGATATGAACGCGCTGAACCTTGTGGTCGGCTCCGGCGTCGGGAGCGACCTGCTCCCCAGCTCGCTCTCGGAGAACCTGACTCCGATAAAAGACCTCGCCCCGGGGCTCCCTTCGGACGTCCTTCTCGCACGCCCGGACATCCTGCAGGCCGAGTACCTTCTGCGCGGGGCCAACGCCAACATCGGCGCCGCCCGCGCCGCGTTCTTCCCGCGCATCACCCTGACCTCCAGCGTCGGCTTCGGCAGCGACCAGTTAACCGGCCTCTTCAAGCCGGGCAACTTCGCCTGGAGCTTCGCGCCGAGGATCACCGTCCCGATCTTCGAGGGGGGGCGCAACAAGGCGAACCTGCAGGTGGCACAGGCGGACCGCGACATAGCGCTGGCCCAGTATGAAAAGGCGATCCAGACCGCGTTCCGCGAAGTCGCAGATGCACTGGCGCAGCAGGGGACCATCGACGAGCAGGTTGCGGCGCAGCAGTCTTTGACCGGCGCCACCGCCGAGACCTACCGCCTGTCGCAGGCCCGCTACCAGACCGGGATCGACAGCTACCTGAGCGTGCTCGACGCTCAGCGCTCGCTCTACACCGCCCAACAGAACCTGATCACGGCGCGCCTGGTGCGGCTGAGCAACCAGGTTACGCTCTACCGGGTCCTTGGAGGTGGGAGCAAGTAGTCTTCTTTGCTCCGGCCTGAGCGGTACCTCACTCATTACTACCCAAGTCGCTGAACATGCCGGGGAACTTCCAGTCAGGAGGCTCCCCGGCGTTTTGGCTTCGACATCAAAGTCCCGGTCCTTTTTTTCAGGGCCGCTTCAGGAGGGAAGCCGTGTCAAGAAGAAGAATCGCGCTCTACCTTTTCATCGCCTTCATAGCCCTGGTGATCGCTTACTACAACCTTGTGGACGAGCCGCAACCGGAGTGGCCGGTTAACCTGGTGCACTTTCTCATGCGGCACTGACTTGAAGGAAAAAGATGCTATAACACTTAGGGTCATTCAACTAACGATAGAACGGCAGGAGGGCGTTGCCTATGATCCGGCACCGGCGGTACCCGCGCTTACTGGCGCTGCTCATCGTGACAGCAACCGCGCTGTCCGTCCCTACTTCTCTCACCGCCTTCCAGTATCCCTCCCTCACCATCTCCTCCGGGACCACCACCGGTTCCTACTATGCCGCCGCGAGCGCCATAGCAAAGGTCTTCAACAACAGCAGCGCCCGAAACGGGGTGAGGCTCGCCACCGTCGCCTCGCCAGGGTCTGTGGCCAACATCGACCAGGTCGCCGACGGCAAGGCCGCCTTCGGCATCGCCGAGACCGAACTCTTGAGGCGGGCCACGCAGGGGGTGCGCCCCTGGGAAGGGAAGGCGCGCACCGGTTTGCGCGCGGTGATGGGGCTCTACGTAGAGAGCGTCACCATCGTCGCGGCCGTCGACAGCGGCATCAGGCAGGTCAGCGACTTGAAGGGAAAGCGGCTTAGCATCGGAGCCCCGGGCTCCATCGACAACACCTATGCCGGCACCTTGCTGCAGATGTCCGGCCTGAACCCGGGCGAGGTCGTCACCTCGGAGCACTCCACCGCCATCGCTCCTGAACTGCTGCAAAAAGGGGAAATCGACGCCTATCTCTGCATCGTCGGCCATCCAAACCTGACGGTGCTTGAGGCGAGCACAGGCAAGCGCAAGGTGACCCTGATATCCCTGGACAACGCCCTGATCCAGCAGGTGGTGAGCCACAACCCGCTGCTTATGGCCGTAGCCATCCCCACCAATTTCTATCCCAAGGTCGAGGTAGACGGCAAGGTTCCTACCATCGGCCTGCGCGCCGTTCTCTTCACCTCGGCCGATCAGCCCGAGGAAAACGTGTATGCGGTGGTGCGGGAGGTGCTGACGCACCTCGACCTGTTCCGCCGCCAGCACCCCATCCTCCACGACCTCTCCCCGCGTGACGCGGCGAGGGTGGGCGTCATTCCGCTTCACCCAGGCGCTGTCCGTTACTTCAAGGAGGCAGGGCTCGTTCCCTGATGCACGCTCTCAGGAGGTAGATCATGATGCGCTTCACGGCGGCAGTGCTACTTTTCTGGTCCCTTTGTCTCGCGTCCCGCGCCGCGGCGGCCCCGCCACCGTACTTCTACCCGTTCGTGAACCCGTACGAGGCGACGGTGATGGAACTTCCGAAGGAGTTCGAGGTATCGCTCCCGATGAAGGTGCCGCTGCGCGAGTTCGTGGTGCGGCCGTTCCCAAAAAGGGATATACCGGGGGTGTTCTGGTACGAAAAAGGGCTCGGATGCAGCCTCGCCTACCAGGAGCACCAGGCGCCGCTGGTTTTCCTGATCGCCGGCTCCGGTTCCCGCTACGACGTTCCGCGGATGCAGAAGCTGCAAAAGGCGCTGTATCAGGCAGGGTTCCACGTCCTCTCCATCACCTCTCCGACCCACATGGATTTCGTGGTGAACGCCTCCTCGGCTCTTCCCGGGATAGCCGAGGACGACGCGAAGGACCTGTACCGGGTGATGGAGCTCGCTTGGCAGGAGGTGCGCGGCGACATCGCCGTTTCCGACTTCCGCCTTGCAGGCTACAGCCTGGGCGCCTTCAATGCCGCGTTCGTGTCGAAACTCGACGAAGAGCAAAAGCATTTCAACTTCAAGAGGGTGCTCCTGATCAACCCGCCGGTCAGCCTCTACGATTCGGTCCAGGTGCTGGATCAGCTGCTGGTCGACAACGTCCCCGGCGGGATGGACAACTTCGACGCCTGGTTCCACGACATCTTCACCGAGACCATGCACATCAACGAGGCCTGGGAGCCGGGGGGGCTGAGCGGCGAATCGATGTACCGCACCTACAAGCGGCTGCAGCCAAGCGAAGCGAACCTTGCCGCCCTGATCGGGCTTACCTCCAGGATGAACGCGGCCGACATGATCTTCACCGCCGACGTGATGAACGGGGGAGGGTACATCGTCCCCAAAAACGTCCGGCTCACCTCCACCACCTCGCTCACCCGCTACGCCATCGTCGCCTACAAGACCAGGTTCGTCGACTACTTCGATGAGTGGCTCTTCCCGCATTATCAGAAGAAGGCGCCGGGGTTGACGCGCCAGGCGCTCTTGGCGCGACAGGACCTGCACTACCTGGACCAGTACCTGAAAAGCTCGAAAAAGATCGCCCTGATTCACAACGAGGACGACGTGATCCTGGTCCCCGGGAACATCGCCTACCTGCAGCAGCTCTTCGGGGACCGGGCGCGGATCTACCCAAGCGGCGGCCACATGGGGAACATGTTCCACCCAAGCGTGGTTGCTTCAATGGTCGAGTTCCTGAACGGCAAGGAGGTGGCGCAATGAAAACGCGACGCGAAGCCGCTATGGTGATCGCCGGCTTGATGCTGCTGATGCTTGAATCCGGCTGCAGCACGCTTCCCGAGGCGGGGCCGGGGCCTGTCGAGCCGCCGCTGCGCAGGTACGAGGAACTGGTCAAGCCCGGGACGCACAACATGCTCGACGTGAAGGACTCCGTCGAGGGTTTCAACCGTGGCAGTTACCTCTTCAACTACTACTTCGACGAATATCTCTACCGTCCCGTGGTGCGCGGCTACGAGATCATCATGCCCAACTACCTGGAGGACCGTGTTTCCAACGCGATCGACAACCTCAACGAAATTACGAACTTGACAAACAACCTGTTCCAGTTCAAGTTCAAGGCCGCCGGCGTCACGCTGGGGCGTTTCCTGGTCAACTCCACGGTAGGTGTCGCCGGTTTGTGGGACCCGGCGACAAAGTGGGGGCTGGAACGAAAGAGCCAGGATTTCGGCCTCACCCTCGGGCATTACGGCACGCGCGACGGGTCATACCTGATGCTGCCGGTCCTGGGCGCCTCCAACGTCAGGGATACCGGCGGGTTTGCTGCCGATACCGCCACCTTTGTCTACGCCGGGCCTATAGCCTGGATCAACAACAGCACCTTCACCACGACCTACACCGGCGTCAACGCAGTCGACCGGCGGCATCGGATCCCTTTCCGGTATCGCCAGACCGGCTCCCCGTTCGAATACGAGTTGTTGCGGACCCTGTACACCATGAAAAGGGAGTACGACGTACAGCAAGGCAAGGAAGAGGGGAAAGAGTGAGCTTAGCATCGTCAGGCCGGAGGTAGCAGTTGCTGAGGTTCTTCAAATCGATCTTTCGCAGAAATCCGCAACATGGCAGGGTTCCGGAATCCCTGGTGAAGGCCGCCATCGAGCGCGCCGTAGACGGCACCGACCCCTGGATACGGGCCGTTTCCGGCTACAAGAAGAAGTTGCGCCCCGCAGTCCTGCACGCCATCGACCACGTCATCTCTTTGGTGGACCAGGCCGGCCCGCCGGTGAACCTGGACCGGAAAAGCTACGACAGCGATCCACTGCTGCGTAGCTTTTTCATTTCCGCTGCCGATCTCGAGCGGTTCCTGGAGAGAGATCCATGCCTTGCTGAATTGAGGAAAAACAATGGGGAGGGGGGGCACGCCTTCGCCCTTTTGCTGATGGAAAAGCGCGAGAGGGCGACCCTGGGCGCGGAGGTGTCCGGGGAAGTGGTGCTCCGCGACGTGCCGCAGGTCAGTGTCAGCTTCGAATCGCACCGGCTGTTGGACGTGTCTTTAAGCGAGGAGCAGACACGGTACCAGCTCAAGCGTCGCGCCTACGATCACCTGCTGGAGATCGCTCTGGGGATGATCACCGAGACCAAGATGAGGCGCGGCAAGCTCGAGAAGCACCGAACCCTCTTGGAGTCGAAGCTTGCGCTTTTGCACCGCGGCGGATGGGGGTTCGATGAGAGCGGCGACGAGAAAATCGACGCTGCGGAAGTCGAAGATAAGTTGGCCCAGATCGAGGCCCAGCTGCTGGAGATAGGGAAGGAAGACAAGGTGCTCGACCTCTACCTGGCCCTGGTGGCCGACGTGCTGGGGAGTGCCGAGCTGCATCTTTGGGCCGGCAGCGAGGCGTTGGTCGTGGACCGGATGGGTATAAAGCGCAAGGAGGCCGCGGCGGGCGCCAAAGAGCTCCCGCTCCAGGTGATGGGGGATTCGCAGGGGAGGCGGCGGGTGGTCGCGCTGGTCGCCCTAACGCTTTAGCCGCCCCCCCTGAACGGTTACTCTAGCCGGGAATCATGGCGGCGAACTGCCGCTCGACCTCCTTGGGTGCCTGCAAAAGGGCCGCAGAAACCTCTTGCGACATCGCGTCGGGATATATCTCCTCCTGCTCCTTTTCTATTCCCTCCAGTATCGCCTGCGCCACTTCCTCGGTAGTCGCCTTAGGCATCTCCTGACCGGAGGTCATCCTGGTGCCGACAGGGCCGGGATAGACCCCGAGCACCTTGACCCCGCGCGGCGCCAGCTCGGCCCGGATCCCCTGCAGCAGCGAGTGCACCGCCGCCTTCGAGGCGCTGTAGGTACCGTTGACCGGGAGGTTGACCAGCCCGATCACGGAACAGACGTTGACGATGCACCCCTTGCGCTCGATGAGGGCTGGGGCGAAGGCGCGGCACATGGCGAGCGTCCCCAGGTAGTTCACCTTCATCTCCTGGCGCGCGTTCTCGATGGCGTTTTCCGCCAGAAACCCGGCACATCGGTTGATACCTGCGTTGTTGATGACAAGGTCCACGTCCGGGCAGTGATCCGCTGCTGCAGTTACGCTGGTGGCGTGGGTGACCTCAAGCCTCACGGCCGCCACCCGGGCGTCGATCCTTGAGAGCTCCGCTACTGCTTCGATGCTCCTTGCCGCCGCGTAAACCCTGGCGGCCCCTTTTTTAAGCAAACCCTCGACCAGGGAACGGCCGATCCCGCCGTTGGCGCCGGTCACCAAGACTGTTTTTCCTGCGATTTCCATTTTGACTCCTTTTTGTTGTCTATCTCGTGCGG
This sequence comes from Citrifermentans bremense, assembly GCF_014218275.1. Lineage (NCBI taxonomy): Bacteria > Pseudomonadati > Thermodesulfobacteriota > Desulfuromonadia > Geobacterales > Geobacteraceae > Citrifermentans > Citrifermentans bremense. The sequence continues at coordinate 2,537,530 of NZ_AP023213.1, read as the reverse complement.
GGCTGGCCGGATGAACCCTCGTCAGATGGCCAGCACGATCTCTGATCCCATGGCAGCCGGCTCTTGCTCTGCTTCAGCTTGATTTGGCGGCAAAGGGGCGATGATGGCGGAAAGTGCATCCGCCCAGGGGTGCAGCAGGCAGCTTTGCACAGGAGGCTTGCGTGCGGCGCCGGATATCCTGGCAAGCTTCTCCCGTGTCTGCCGGGCGTCCTCCGGGTGGAACTCGTCATGTTGCAGTTTCTGGCGCAGCCGCTCGATGGAGGCGGTAAGCGCTAGAAGCGCGATGGCCCCGGAGACCACGGCTACGCGGTTTGTATCGCAGCTTTTCGCCAGGGCTAGGAGTCTCAGCACACGGTGCTGCAGCTTGGCCCGGATGCGTGCCGGCGCAACGCCTTGTTCATTGGCTGACATCCGTGCCACGTCTTTTGCTATGGCAGCCAAAAGGGAGCGCCTGCGTATGGCCGGGTTGACCGGGACCAGTAAGGTGTAGCCGATATAGGCGGCGGCTACTCCGGACACCATGGCGACGGCCCCGATAGCAAGGTCGGCTGCGGCGATGGTCACCGGCACCCCAGGCTGGATCACGAAGATGAAAAAGAGGGTGGCATCCGTGGCTGGTATCACGGTACGGCGATGCTGCATGGCGTAGGCGCCGAGCAGTATGAAAGGGGCGATGACTGCGACGGTTTCGGTAAAACCGCTCACTCCGTCGAGCAGCACCACGCGGCAGAATACGGCTAGCGCAGACCCGGTCGCCGCACCGATGAAGATGTTGCCGACAAACATCGCCGGGTGCTCCTTGTTGGAGAAGATGCTGATCATGATGGAGAGCGCCATGAGCATGAGCGGCCCTTTGCTCCAGCCGGTCAGCGACCAGACGAGACCGACGACGGCGATGACGAGCCCCCCGCGAACGGCGGCGCGGCCGGCCTCCTGCCGGTCCCGATGGCGGATCAGGTGGTAAGCGGGCTCCTTCGCTCCATCGTACATGCCATGGTCGAGGACGACCTCGTTGGCCCCGGCAAGATCGTAGAGGGCCCGTCCCACCTGGGGAAGGTGGAGCCCCGTCTCGGCAGCCACGGCTTTTACCTTCCGGCACCATTCAGATATCGGGGCGCGTTCCAGTCCTGCCGCCAGCTCCTGAAGCTGCCGGCCCCACGCTTCTCTCCACTTCGTCGCCGCGCTCCCTTGTTCCTGTCGGACCGGCGGCTCGGCGTCGAGCCTTCCCAGCGCCAGCAACGAAAGTAGGGCGCCCAGCAGGCTTCTGGCGTTCCGCCTGTGGTTTTTGAACGAGGCGCTCATCCCGCCGGCATCCAGCAGCGCCTCGATATCCGCCGCCTCGCGGAGGATTTCCTGTTCCAGTTCCGCTGCGGCCTGGCTCCGGGCACACCCCAGCAGGCCCAGCCAGCGCACCGCATCTGCCGTAACGTGCGTGAGGCGCCGGTCCAAGTCGTCCATGCTGTGGCGAGGAGTGAAAAGGGCGGTGACGCAGGTGGTGACCAGTATGCCGATGATGATGCAGGCGACCCGGCCGAAAGCGAGGTCATCTGCGTGACCTGGGTTCTGGTAGCCGCTCATGGCGATCACAGCGCAGGTGCATGCGGCCATCAATGCGGCATAAGAGCGCAATCCGTGGAGCAGGTTCCCGACGCCGACACATGCGGCGATCCAGATGGAAAGCGCAGCGGTCAGAACCAGCGGGGAAGCGGTCTGGAGCAGCAGGAGCCAGGCGGCCGCGGAGCCGATGGCTGTGCCGATCAGGCGGTAATAGCTCTTCTCGAACAGCAGAGCCCTCGTGGGTTGCACCACTATCAGCGCGGTCATGGCGGCCCAGTAGGGATTCTCGAGGCGGAGCAGGTGGGCGACAGCCAGAGCTGCCAGTGCGGCGACCGCGGCTCTAACGGCAGGAATCAGTTCAGGCAACTGCATCATTTGCCTTTCTGCCTCGCGTCCGCTACAGCCGTCTCCAGCCTTTCCACCAAACAGGTCAGTTGTTCCAGTTCACTCCCGCTGAAATTGTTCAGCAGTTGCTCCTCCCGGAAGACGACGGTCTCCCTTATGCGCGCGACCATCGAGTGCCCCATGTCGGTCAACGAAAGCAGTTTCGCGCGGCGATCGGTCCTGTCCTCCGCCCGGTGTACCAGCCCCTTCGCGATCAAGGTCTCGACGAGGCGCACCATGGACGGCCCTTCGATGCCGACCGAGGCGGCTAAGTCCTTCTGGCGGATGCCGTCGCCCAGGTGGCTGAGATGCAGAAGCGGACGCCAGGTGGCTTCGGTGAGGCCGCAGTTCTGGAAATCCGCGTTCAGGACTTTGCGCCAGTTCCTGGTGAGTAACCCCAGGTGGAAGAGGAGGTTGTTCTTGGTGATCTTCTTTGTTGGTGATTGGGTCATGCATAATAGGTAGCATGCTATCTATTATTTTGCTACCTATTTTTTGCTTTGCCGTGGCGAAGGGGCGGAGGGGAAAGTCACAAAACGAGGCGGGAATGTCATAGACGCCCAGTCACATCCTGATTGACAATTGCTGCTAATTATCGTATCCATATCCAGACGGAAAACTCATACACACGAAAAGGCAAACCCAGGGTAACCTGGGGACGCAAAGCCACCTGTCCAGCATTCTGGAAAGAGGGGTTGTCGAAGTGGCCAGTCAGAGCCTGCCATTTCATTTTTGGTGGGCTTTTATTGTTTCGGGCTGCTCATGACCAGGTTCAGGATGTTGGCGACAATAATCCAGGAGGTCGGGCCTATGAGGACATGCAGTTACACTGCAATGAACGGCGAAGCCAAAGTGCTGAAACTGGACTCTGCGATCGATATCGCTGTAGGTCGAAGTTCCCTGCGCAGAGGATGGTCCGCCACTCTTTTATTCAATCCTGCGACGCTTTCCTTCATCGAGTACCGCTGCTCCCCACCGGACCGGTTCGGACAACGCAAGGAGGAGGCTCAGGAAGTCACCAGCCACTACATCTACAAGAATTTCAAGCTCGATCCCATCCTCCTCTTGGCGATTCAGCAAAACCCGCGGGAGTGGAAACCGGCGAACCAGACAGGGTGACGCCTGGAACAAAAACGCCCCGACGGGCAGCCGTCGAGGCGTTTTTCAGTTGACCGCAAGAGGGCCTACTTGATCTGGAACCCGCCGTCGCTGGCGACGGTGATGCTGGCGTCGAGGAAGCGCGCCTTGTACCCCTTGTCTTTCAGGATGTTGTACGCCATCTCCGCCCGGGCGCCGGTCGTGCAGTGCAGCACGAGCTCCTTCTCCTTGGGGATCTCGGCCAGCCGCGAGGCGACTTCGTCGGCTGGGATGTTCCTCGCCCCCTTGATCATCCCTTTCTCGACCTCGTCGCCACCGCGCACGTCGACGATCAAAACGTTTTCCGGGAGCGCCTTGGCCAGCGCCTGGAACTCGGCAACGGATATGGAGCCGGCCTTGGGTTTGGGAACATAGGCGATCTTCGTTGCCGGGGCTTCAGCCTCGACGGCCAGCTTCGCTCCCTGCCAGGCGGCAAAACCGCCGGAAAGGACCCGCGGTCCCGGGAACCCTGCCTTCACGAGCGCCGTGGCGACCTTCTCCGCGCTTCCTTCCCCCTTGGAGTCATAGATCACGATAGGGGGCTTTTGCTCCTTGAACGGTTTGAGCGCAGCGATAACGGCTTCGGGATTCAGGTTTACCGCCCCCTTGATGTGGCCGGCCTTGGCCTCTTTCTCGGGACGCAGGTCGACCAGCACGGACGAGACCTCTTTGTCCAGCCACCCCTCCCTGAGGGATTGCGCGCTCAGGACGGTGAAATTTCTCTTGTTCCACTCGGGCATTCCGTCGTGGAAGATCTTCACGTTGGTGTAGCCGGCTTTTTCCGCCTCACGGGCGGAAGAGGGACTGAGCGCTCACGTGACTCCGGCACAGAAGTAGACCAGCAACTCCCCCTTGTCCTTGGGGAGCTTGTCCAGGTTCTTCTGGAAAGCAGGGAGCGGGATGTTGATCGCGGTCGGGATCGATCCCTCCTGGAACTTTACCGGGGGACGGGCGTCTACCAGGGTGTATTTCACCTTTCCCGACAACAGTTTTTCCACCTCTTCGACCTTCACCTGCTTTTCCGCAGGCACCTTCATGGCGGGCTTGATGGAGATCTCCGAGATCTGCTTCATGCCGTCCGCCCCGACGACGTAAGCCACCCTGACCTCGTGGCCCTTCTTGATGTCTTTCAGAGACTTCTTCACGTTCTTCGGGTCGGAGCCATTGATGACCTTGAGCTCTTCCGCGTCGAACTTCACCACCTCGAAGGAGTTGTCGAGCTTTAGCTGGATGCTGTCCGACTTGAGCGCAACCTGGTCGAAGAAGGCCCGCATCTGCCCGTCCACGGGCTTGTGGCAGACCGAACAGGACTTAACGTCCTTCTGTTTCGCAGACGACGCCTGTTCTGCTGCCCACAGTGTCTGTGTCATAGCCAGCGCCGTCAGTGACAAAGCGGCTAACGACTTCCTCATTACCCTACGGTCCATAGCTTTTATTTCCTCCTTTATTGTGCGACTCACTTGCTCAGGATTCTTTAGCTAATTGTGTGAATTTATCCGAATCGTGCTGAGAAGGCAACGCAAAATCTCACCTGTTGCATTGCATGCCGGTGGAAGCCGACCTTGTTTTTGGAAAGAGGGCCTTAGTGCTCGACAGTGCCGAACCTGATGAGGTACATTGCCGGTATGAAACAGAACCATATCCCGCGCCTGCTGAAACTTGCAGGCCCCATGATCCTCTCCACTTCCACCATAACCTTGATGCAGATCATCGACGCGCTGATACTGGCACGGCACTCCAGCGCGGCGGTGGCGGCGATCGGTCCTTCCGGGCTCGCGGTCATCCTGTTCCAGGGGTTCCTTTTCGGGACCGCCGGTTACGCCGGGACCTTTGTTGCCCACAATCACGGGCGGGGCGACGCTGGCGGGGTCCGCAGGTCTGCCTGGCTCGGCATCCACACCTCAATCGCATCCGGAATCCTGGCACTTGCCTGCGCCTGGCCCCTGGCGCAGCTTTTCCTTTTGGCGGGGCATGAGCCGCAGGTTTCAGGCGACGAGCAGGTTTATTTCCTGCTCTGCATGGCCGGATCCTTGTTCCCCGTGCTCGGCTCGGCGCTCGCGGGGTGGCTCTCGGGAATAGGGCGCCCTGCCGTGGTCACGGTGGTGACCTTCATCTCCTTGATCGTCAACGCGCTGCTCGCCTGGGGGCTCGTCCTCGGCGCCTGGGGCTTTCCGCGGATGGGTATTGCCGGGGCGGCGGCTGCTACCGTAAGCGCCCAGGCCGTTGCCGCCGTGCTCTACCTGGGCATCTTCGCCCTCGGCGGAGGCTTCTCGGACCGGATCGCCCGGCGCCTTGACTGGTTGGAATGGCGCCGGTTCCTCGCCCTTGCCACCCCCATGGGGCTCAGGATCAGCGGCGAACTTACCGCGTGGACCCTTTTCCTGGTGGCGATCGGGCGCCTGGGGACTGTGGAGCTTGCCGCCTCAAGCATCGCCTTCCGTATCAACGGACTCGCCTTTTTCCCGGCGCTGGGGCTGGGTCAGGCCGCAGGGATCCTGGTCGGCCATGCCCGCGGGGCAGGGGAGGACGACCAGGTCCCGGCCATCGCCTGGCAGTCGCTTTTGATCTGCGAGGTGTGGATGCTGGTCATGGCGGTCCTCTTCGCCACGGCGTCGGCGCCCCTCATGACGCTATTTGCCGGAGAGGGAAGTGACGCTGCCGCCATAGTGGCCGCTGGGGCCCTGATCATGAAGTTCGTAGCCTTTTATTGCCTCTTCGATGCAGCCAACGTCATGATCGGCTGCGTGCTCGCCTCGGCGGGGGACACCCGCTGGATTGCCCGCACCTTCCTCTACTCTTCAGCCGGCTTCCTGGTGCTGTTGTGGCTCATCGACCACACCATGCCGGGGCTGGTTGCAGAATGGACCCTGGCCACCTTCTTCGTTTTCGTCACCGCGCTGATCTGGTCCCTGCGCTTTCGTTTCGGCGCCTGGAGGCGGACCCGGGTCCTCCATGAACCGGAACTGTCGGCTTGATCTCTGAAAGCTTCCTATTCATTATTTTAGATTGTTTACCTGTATGCAGGGGTAACATGTTGCCCCTGTAGCCCACCTCCCACAGCTGATTTACCCTACCCGCAGCTGTGGAATATTCCCGATCTTCGATAATTCCTCAAGATGATCTCCAAGAAGATAACGGATGGTTGCCTGTTTAAAAACCCTGTCGCGATAGTAATTTAACGTGGTTGACCTTGGCCTTTGCTGCATCTCTTATCCTGTTCTGTCTGTAAACACTACTTTGACGTGTGACAATTGAATAAATTTTTCTTGACTACTTTGGTTACATATTGTACAAGGTGAACAACGAAATTAAAGGGTGAGGGGAGTGCCGCTCCTGTAACACCCTGGCAAAGGAAGCCGCTATGAAATCTGTTCCTGAACTTTCCCCGAACGCGTCCCCGCAGGATATACTCCGCCTCGGGCTCGAAGCCGCGCAGGGCCCGGTCAAACTTGCCTGCTCCTTTTCGCTGGAGGACGTCGCCATCATCGATCTGGCCAAGGCCGCCGGTCTGGAGATCGGCGTCTTCGCGCTGGACACCGGGAGGCTCAACGAGGAGACCTACGAGGTCGCCGATGCCATCTCCCAGCGCTACGGCATCTCCATCGACTGGTACTTCCCGCTGCATGAAGCGGTCGAAAAGCTGGAAAGGGAGAAAGGGCTCTTCTCCTTCAGGGAGTCGCTCGATAACCGCCACGAGTGCTGCCACATCCGGAAGGTGGAGCCGCTGGGCCGGGCCCTTCAGGGGCTCTCCGGGTGGATCACCGGGATGCGCCGGGAACACAACGTGACCCGCGTAGATCTCAAGCCAATAGAACTCGACAACTTAAACGGCGGCATCTTGAAGCTGAACCCGCTGCTTAACTGGAACGAAGAGGAGCTCCAGGCCTACGTGCAGGTGCATCGGCTTCCTCAAAACCGCCTGTTGAAAGAGGGATACCGATCCATCGGCTGCGCCCCCTGCACCCGCGCGGTACAGCCGGGAGAGGACGCCAGGGCCGGCCGCTGGTGGTGGGAGAATCCGGAGCACAAAGAGTGCGGGCTACACAGAAGATAGGAAGCCAACGAGGGGATTACCCGGTGGCAGCATCGGGCAACCGGCACACAGCTTTGAAATGGGAACTCATATGACCAGACAATTTACCCATCTGCAGCAACTCGAAGCGGAAAGCATCCACATCATCCGTGAAGTGGTAGCCGAATTCGACAATCCGGTGATGCTTTACTCCATCGGCAAGGACTCGGCGGTCATGCTTCATCTCGCCCGTAAGGCCTTCTACCCGGCTCCGCCACCCTTTCCCTTGCTGCACGTCGACACCACCTGGAAGTTCCGCGACATGATCGAGTTCCGCGGGCGGATGGCCAAGGAATCTGGTATGGAACTTCTGGTGCACGTGAACGAGGACGGCGTGAAAAGGGGGGTGAGTCCCTTCACCCACGGCTCGGCGCTTTACACCGACGTGATGAAGACCGAAGGGTTGAAGCAGGCGCTCGACCACTACAAGTTCGACGCAGCCTTCGGTGGGGCTCGACGCGACGAGGAGAAATCCCGCGCCAAGGAGCGCATCTTCTCCTTCCGCAGCGCGAACCACCGCTGGGACCCGAAGAACCAGCGCCCAGAGCTCTGGAGCCTCTACAACACCCGGATCAAGCCGGGCGAGAGCATCCGGGTCTTCCCCCTCTCCAACTGGACCGAACTCGACATCTGGCAGTACATCCATCTGGAGCAGATACCGATCGTCCCTCTTTACTACGCCGCCGTAAGGCCGGTGGTCGAGCGCGACGGCATGCTGATCATGGTGGACGACGACCGGCTCGAACTCAAGCCCGGCGAGAAGATCGAGTACAAATCGGTCCGCTTCCGCACCCTGGGATGCTACCCGCTCACCGGCGCTGTCGAATCCGAGGCCGATACCTTGCCCGAGATCATCCAGGAAATGCTCCTCACCCGCACCTCCGAACGCCAGGGGCGCCTGATCGACCACGACCAGGCCGGTTCGATGGAGAAGAAGAAACAGGAGGGGTACTTCTAATGGCACATCAATCCGATCTGATCGAGAAGGATATCCTCGCCTACCTGAAGAGCCAGGAGGAGAAGTCGCTGCTCCGTTTCATCACCTGCGGCAGCGTGGACGACGGCAAAAGCACCCTGATCGGCCGCCTTCTGTGGGACTCGAAGATGGTGTTCGAGGACCAGCTGGCGGCGCTTGAGGCGGACAGCAAGAAGGTGGGTACCCAGGGGGGAGCCATCGACTACGCGCTGCTTTTGGACGGGCTGCAGGCCGAGCGGGAACAGGGTATCACCATCGACGTCGCCTATCGCTTCTTCTCCACCGACCGCCGCAAGTTCATCGTCGCCGACACCCCCGGCCACGAGCAGTACACCCGCAACATGGTGACCGGCGCCTCCACCGCGAAGGTGGCGGTCATCCTGGTGGACGCACGCAAGGGGCTTTTGACCCAGACCCGCCGGCACAGCTACCTGGTGTCGCTGGTGGGGATCCGCCATATCGTCCTGGCCATCAACAAGATGGACCTGATCGATTTCGACGCGGAGAAGTTTGCCGCCATCGAGAGGGAGTACCGGGAATTCGCCGCTCCGCTTGGCTTCAGCTCCATCACGGCGCTCCCGATCTCGGCTTTAAACGGCGATAACATCATCGAGAAGAGCGCCAACACCCCCTGGTACCAGGGGCCGCCGCTTTTGCACTTCCTCGAGACCGTGCAGGTCGAGGATGACCGTGTCGACCAGGCTTTCCGGCTGCCGGTGCAGTGGGTGAACCGTCCCAACCTCGATTTCCGCGGTTTCTGCGGCACCGTCGCCTCCGGGGCCATCCGTCCCGGCGACGAAATCCGTGTCGCCTCGTCCGGGCAGGTAAGCAAGGTCTCAAGGATAGTCACCATGAACGGCGATCTCGATGAGGCTGTCGCCGGCCAGGCCGTGACGTTGACGCTCGAAGACGAAATCGACATCAGCCGCGGCGACATGCTGACACGCAGCGACGCGCCGCCGCTTTACACGCGGCATCCCGAGGCGCAGCTCGTCTGGCTTCACGACGAACCGCTGCAGCCGGGGCAGCTGTACCTGGTGAAGACTGCCACAGGTGTCACCCCCGGCAGGGTGACCGCGGTCCACTATGCGACCGACGTGAACACCCTGGAGCAGAAGCAGGTGGCAACGCTTGGGCTGAACGAGATCGGCCTGGCGAGGCTGGAGCTGGACCGCCCGGTCTCCTTCGACCCGTACCGCGAGAACAGGGATACCGGCAGCTTCATCCTCATCGACCGCTTCACCAACGCCACGGTGGCGGCCGGCATGGTGGTCGAGGCTCTCCCCAAGGACGTCGCAGAGTTGACCGAGGGAGGGGCTGGAACCGGAAGCTCCTGGGTTCGACGCATCAGCCTCGGCGAGGTGGCAGCGACCAACCTGAACCTGGTCGACCTGAGGGAAGAGAAGGGGGCCTTCGTGCTCGACGTGCCGCAGGGTCTCCTGGAGCACCTCGCTAAGGGGAACCGTCTGCTTTTCAGGCTGCGCGACCTGGGGCAGCTGGAGCCTGTCGCGTTCGTCGCCTACGAGAACTGCCTCGCCTTCGAGTTCGACCGGACGCCTGAGGGTATCAGCGTGCTCCTTTACAAGCGCAGCAGTCACCCCCACAAGGATATCGGAGACGACGGGGTCGGGATCTAAGCTAGCCACCCCGCAGTAAAAACCCATGGCCAAGGAGTGCGTCGGATCGCTCCTTGGCCTTTTTCTTTGAGCACCGGAATTGGCTAAGGCTTGACATAAATACTGGCTGTGCGATTATTTCCCCGGCTGCTGCTTACCCCACAGAGGAATGTTGTAGGGGCTGTGAGCATATTTAACTGAACCAGTAGATTTGTGAGGTGGCAAGTGAGTGTAAAAACTTTGGCAGCACATCTCGTTGCAGCTCTTTCTTTGGTCTCTGGGTCTGCCTTTGCTGACCAGATTGTCATCAGCTACAGTTCCGGCAAGACTCAAACAGTAATTTTGGATGATCAGATTGAGCAAGTGAAGGACATCAGGCTTGATCGGAATGGAGGGGCGGTATCCGAGAAGGTTAAGGAACTGCTGACCGGGAAGCCCGGGAACGAGGAGCAGGGGGCGAGAAAGGAGCAGTCCCCTGCAAAGCAAAACCGACAGCCCAAGATCCAGTGGGCGCCGCCGCTATCCGAGTGAGAGCAGGGTAGCAAAAAGGGCCGAGGCTTAACGTCTCGGCCCTTTTTCGTCTCTGCGTGACAACACAACTGGAGGAAGTCCCCTGCCTGGTACCATGACAACTCCGTTGGGAAGTTCTTGACGTATCCGCTTATCCGGATATAATCGCCGCCATGAAAACGACCGTACAGTGCTTCAAAGCCCTTGCCGATGAAACCCGCCTCCGTATCGTGGCGCTGCTCCTTTTTTCCGGGGAACTTTGCGTTTGCGACATCACCGCGACGCTTAAGCTGCCGCAATCTACCGTTTCCAGGCACCTTGCCTACCTGAAAAACGCCGGATGGGTCACTGACCGCAGGGAAGGGGTCTGGATCATCTACGCAATTTCGGCCGACAACCCCATGAAGGCTCAATTGGCGGGTGTGCTGAAGGAACTGCTCACCGAATTGCCGCAGGTCGTCGCCGACCTGAAGAAGATCTCTTCTTTTGCCAAGGGGGCCAACTGCGCCTGATTTTTTTTGTGATAAGGAGGAGTCATGTCTACCGGGGTCTCCCAGAAACTTTCCTTTCTCGACCGCTATCTTACCCTTTGGATCTTCCTCGCCATGTTTGCCGGGGTGGGAACGGGATATTTCTTCCCCGGGATTGAAGGGTTCATCAACAGCTTCCAGGTCGGGACCACAAACATCCCCATCGCGGCAGGTCTCATCCTCATGATGTACCCACCCTTTGCCAAGGTGAAGTACGAGGATATGCCGGAGGTCTTCCACAACAAGCGCGTTCTCGGGCTCTCCCTGGTCCAAAACTGGCTGATAGGGCCGGTCCTGATGTTCATCCTGGCAGTCGTATTTCTCCCCGACAAGCCTGAGTACATGGTGGGACTCATCATGATAGGGCTTGCCCGATGCATAGCCATGGTCATCGTCTGGAACGATCTGGCTAAGGGGAGCACCGAGTACGCCGCAGGGTTGGTCGCGTTCAACAGCGTTTTCCAGGTACTTTTCTACAGCGTCTACGCCTGGTTCTTCATCACCGTCCTCCCTCCTCTGGTCGGTCTGTCCGGCAGCATGGTGGAAGTCGGCATAGGGCAGATCGCGAAGAGCGTCTTCATCTACCTGGGGGTGCCGTTCATCGCCGGTGCGGTCACCCGTCTGGTCGGCGTCAAACTGATGGGGAAGGAGCGCTACCACCGGGAATTCGTCCCCAGGATCGGCCCGGTCACGCTGATTGCGCTTCTCTTCACCATCGTCGTCATGTTCAGCCTGAAGGGGAACCTCATCGTTTCGCTCCCTCTCGACGTCGCCCGGATCGCGCTCCCGCTGCTCATCTATTTCGTCGCCATGTTCTTCGTCTCCTTCTGGATGGGGAAGAGGCTCGGCGCCGACTACAGCAAGACCACGACCCTTGCCTTCACCGCCGCGAGCAACAACTTCGAGCTCGCCATCGCCGTCGCCGTTGCCGTCTTCGGGCTCAATTCCGGCGCAGCCTTTGCCGCCGTAATCGGCCCCCTGGTGGAAGTTCCGGTGATGATAGCCCTGGTGAACGTGGCTTTCTGGTTCCAGCGCCGCTACTTTTCAGGTACCGGCCTTTGACAGGAGACAAGTGATGCAAGGAAAAATAAGGGTCTTGTTTGTCTGCATACATAACAGCGCCAGAAGCCAGATGGGGGAGGCGTTCTTGAAGCAAGCGGGCGGGGAACGGTTCGAGGTGCAAAGCGCCGGGATCGAGCCGGGGAGGCTGAACCCTCTCGTGGTCCAGGCCATGAAGGAGGTCGGCATAGACATCTCCGGCAATGTAACCAAAGAGGTTTCGCAGTTTATCGAGAAAGGCGCCCCATTTGATTACGTCATCACCGTCTGCGATGAAACCAGTGCCGAGAGGTGCCCGCTTTTTCCGGGGAAGGCGCAGAGGCTTCACTGGGGTTTCCCCGATCCCTCGGCGCTGCAGGGGACCGATGAAGAAAAGCTGCAGTCCATCCGCGCAATCAGAGACGACATCAAAAAGAAGGTGGAAAGCTGGATCATCTCCCTGGCCGCATAGAAGGGAGCGCGGGAGGCACCATGCCGGAACTCAGGATCAAGTGGCAACGCCTTGTAGACGACACCGGGCAGACCTGCAGTCGCTGCTCCGGGACCGGCGATGAAGTCGCAACCGCCGTCGGAATGCTGTCCGACGCACTTGCCCATCTGGGTATCACTGTCGCAGCGGAAATGACGGAATTGAGGACCAACGACTTCCTCCAGGACCCGCTGGAGTCTAACCGGGTCTGGATTGGGGGTAAGCCTCTTGAATGCTGGCTGCACGCTGAGGTAGGCAAGAGCGATTGCTGCGGTCCCTGCGGTGAAAGCCAGTGCAGGACCCTCTCCGTTGGCGGTCAAGGTTACGAGGTTATCCCGAAAAAACTGATACTGAAGGCAGGGCTTCTGGCCGCCGCCGAAATGGTCGGCTCTTAGCGACCTGAAGAGCCACCAGAAACGCGCGCACTGAGGGCGGCAGGGGGCTGCTGCAGCAGCTGCAGTTGTGATATGTCTTTTGTCGTTGTACCGGAGTAACAGATGCTGAAGAGCTTTGCAGACTATGTGGTATTCGGTGTCATGGGGCTTTCGCCGCAAAGCAGGCTCGGCGACGCCCTGGACTTCTTCGTCTATGACACCCTGAAGATCTTTTTGCTTTTGACCACCATCGTCTTTGCAGTCGCGGTGATAAGGTCGTACTTCTCGCCTGAACGCACCCGCCGCATCCTTTCCCACAACAGGGAGTACGTCGGCAACGTTCTGGCGGCCCTGCTCGGCATCGTCACCCCCTTTTGCTCCTGCTCGGCCGTCCCTCTTTTCATCGGCTTCGTCGAGTCCGGTATTCCCCTGGGGGTTACCTTCTCCTTCCTGGTTTCCTCGCCGATGGTCAACGAAGTGGCCCTGATCATGCTCTGGGGCCTCTTCGGGTGGAAGATAGCGGCGATCTACATCGGGGCGGGGCTCGTGGTGGCCATTGCTGCAGGTGTCGTCATCGGCCGGCTTAAGATGGAAAAGTACGTCCAGGACTACGTCTGGGAGGTCAAGGTTGGCGCTGCTGAGATCGAGCAACAGAGCTTCGCTCAGAAGCTCGCCTATGCACGGGATTACACGATCAGCCTGCTGAAGATGATCTGGCCCTACGTGGTCGTCGGAATCGGGGCCGGCGCCTTCATCCATGGCTATGCTCCCGCCGATTTGCTGCTCCAGTACGCAGGTCCGGGCAACCCTCTTGCGGTGCCGCTTGCTGTGCTCATAGGCGTGCCGCTTTACTCCAACGCGGCCGGCATCATCCCGATAGTACAGGCCTTGATGGAAAAAGGGATGGCTGTCGGCACCGTGCTGGCGTTCATGATGGCGGTGACGGCACTGTCGTTCCCCGAAGCCGTGATCCTGAAAAACGTCCTGAAAACGAGGCTCCTTCTCACCTTTTTCGGAACGGTTGCCTGCGCAATAGTCGTCGTCGGCTATCTGTTCAATCTGATCTTGTAAAAGGCGGTATCTATGAAAACATCCGGTTACCAGCGCGCGAGCTATCTGGCTCTTTTCACCATTCTTTACAACATCCTGGAAGGGCTCGTTTCCGTTTGGATGGGGGCGTCCGACGAGACGCTGGCGCTTTTCGGTTTCGGGGCGGACTCATTCATAGAGGTCATATCCGCGGTGGGGGTCTGGCACATGCTGCAGCGGATTAGGGCGAACGCTGGGGAGACCCGCGACGAGTTCGAGCAGCGCGCCCTGAAGATCACCGGCGTCTCTTTTTACCTGCTGACCGCAGGGCTCGTGGCGACTGCGGTCATCAACATCTACCAGCACCATAAGCCCGAAACCACCTTTTGGGGCGTCGTCGTTTCCCTGGTCTCGGTCTCTTTCATGTGGTACCTGATACGCCAGAAGACGGCCGTGGGCAAGGCCCTCAATTCGCCTGCAATTCTGGCCGACGCCGCTTGTTCTCGCGCCTGCCTGTACTTCTCGCTGGCCCTGCTGGTTTCCAGCATCGGCTACGAAGTTACGGGGGTGGGGAGTCTCGACGCCGTTGGAGCGATGTTCATCGCCTACCTGAGTTTCCGGGAGGGTAGGGAGGCTTTCGCCAAAGCAAAAGGGATGACTTGCTCCTGCGGCTGCAGTTGTACGCCGTAGTTGGCGCTGCACGTTTGAAATAAATCCAGGAAGGAGAGCGGCAATGAAAATCGAGGTTCTGGGAACAGGCTGTGCGAAGTGCAAGACTCTTTTTGAGAATGCCAAAAAGGCAGTGGAAGAGGCGGGGGTGGCGGCGGAGGTCGTCAAGGTAGAAGATATCCCGACGATTATGAAATACGGCGTGATGAGCACGCCAGCCTTGGTAGTCGACGGGAAGGTGAAGTTCTCCGGCAAGGTGGCGTCCGCCGCTGAAATCGCGGGGATGCTGTCATGAGAGCGCTCCTTGCCGCAGCATTGGTCCTTACAGCCGTCAACGCGCAAGCGGAACTGCCGTCGGCGTCCGACGCCGCAGTGCGCCAGGCACTGGCCTCAGGAAAGCCCGTCATCATCGATCTCGGCGCACGTACCTGCATCCCGTGCAAGAAGATGGCGCCCATCCTGGAGGGGTTGTCCCTTGAGTATCGGGGCAAGGCTAGCGTCCTCTTCATCGATGTGCACGAGAACAAGTCCGCCGCCGACCGGTTCAAAGTTCGGATGATCCCCACCCAGATTTTCTTCGATGGTAAAGGCAAGGAAGTAAGCAGCAGGTTGCAGATCTCCAGGCAAAGGGTCATACCTGAAAACGCGGCTGTCAGTTCTGGAGGTGCGGAAGCGAGCTTAGGGTAGGGGTGCCAAGGTTGACAAAAGTCGTCAGGTCGTCAGGGAGAAGACAAAAAAAGGGATTAGGCTGTTAGCCTAATCCCTTGATTTTTTGGTGCCGAAGACTGGAATCGAACCAGCACACCCTTGCGAGTACTAGAACCTGAATCTAGCGCGTCTACCAATTCCGCCACTCCGGCTTGCGAGAGACCTACTTATAGCATCGGAGGGGTCTCCGTGCAAGAAAAAAATCGACAGAGATAGTATTTTTTTTCTCCTGCTTCCGCTATTGACGGCCTTCTACGCGTAAATGCCCAAACCGCCGCAGGATATGACTGGACGCTGCGGTTGCTTCTCAATGCGGTGAGTGGCTGTGCCCACGGAGCTGGCTATTCCCTTACAAAGGTGTCCATGTCGGACTCGTCCACCATGGCCATGATGCGGGCGTACTCCGATTCGATGGTCAGGTAGTGGTTGTGGGTCTCGTTCGCGTTAAGAATGAAGATCTCCTTGATGGCAGGGTCGGTGATCCTGGCGGCCGTTTCCCTGAGAGCCTTCTCCAGGTGGGTCTCCTTCTCCATGGCGTACTCAAGGGCTTTCTGTTCGGTGAAGTCGGGACCGATCACCTTCTGGATGGAGTTGATCCACAACGCCTCGTTCTGCGGAGGGGTGGCTATGAATTCGTCGAAGCTACCGAGGTCGCTACCGTTGTAGGCCCGAAAGAACTGCAAGGCGTGCTCCTTCTCCTCTTTGGCCAATTGTTCGAAGAGCCTCTTTGCTTCCGTGTCCTTCATCTGTTGAGCACCGATCTCGTAGAAGTTCATCGCATTCTTCTCTGTCTGAATTGCCTGCCTGATTGCATCTTGTGTGTCTTTCATATCTCCTCCCATCTAATATTTCATTAAATCTGCGGTGTAAACATTATATGGGGTGTCGTTGACTTGTCAACGCAGGGTGGTTGACTTTTGTGGTGCAGGTAAGTGTGTGAAAAATTGTAGTATTGCTGATTGCTGAGCGGAGATTAATACAGTTCTTGTGCAGTTTAAGCTTGGTGGAGCATGGGCTGTGGCTAGGGTGGGGTGTCTGTGACTTTGGCCGGGTGCATCAAAAAGGGCGGGTAGCGTAGAAAAAGGGGGCAAGCTACTTTATGTTTCGGAAAAGTAGCAGTCCCCGTGTAACAAAAAAGCGCCTTGGCTCATAGTGAACCAAGGCGCTGAGTTTTTAGATGGTGCCGAAGACGAGACTCGAACTCGTACAGGCTGTCGCCCGCCACCCCCTCAAGATGGTGTGTCTACCAATTCCACCACTTCGGCAAGAAGAACCACATTATTAACATTTGTGCTGAAGCAAGTCAAGACAGAATCTTTAATGATACTGATTTTGTTGCCGCAGGCCGAGAGCTTACTGATTGAAAAAACGCCCTGGCTCTATGTAAGCCAAGGCGTCTGTGTTTTAGATGGTGCCGAAGACGAGACTCGAACTCGTACAGGCTGTCGCCCGCCACCCCCTCAAGATGGTGTGTCTACCAATTCCACCACTTCGGCAAGAAGAACCAACTTTCTATCATCTGCTGACAGAGATGTCAACAGCAAAAAACCGTACGCTGCTACTTCTGTGCGGGTGCTGCAGGGGCTGCAGGAGCGGCGGGAGCTGCCGGAGCGGCAGGGGCAGCTGCATTACCAGGAGCCGCCGGCGCGACCGGCTGCTGAAGCGGCATGCCGCCCATCGGTGCCGGCTTCGCCTTGGGGGCTTTGGACATGATGGAGGACCCGCCGCCTTTGCCCGAGGCAAAAGCCAGTGCCAGTGAGGTAAGCATGAAAATGATCGCTGCACTGGTGGTCAGTTTGCTCATGAACGTGCTGCCGCCGCCTGCGCCGAAAACCGACTGGCTGCCGCTGGCGCCAAAGGATGCACCCATCTCGGCTCCCTTGCCGGACTGCAGAAGGACCACGACGATCAGGGCAAAACATACCAGAATATGCAGGGTTACCAGTAGAAATGTCATTTAAAGACTTACCTCCAAGTGTGTTCAAAGAGTCTTTCTAGCATATTTGCTCTAAATAACCAAGAATTTATTCACCGTAACGTACGATTGAGGCAAAAGATGAGCCTTTGAGACTTGCGCCTCCCACGAGAGCGCCGTCTATGTCTGGACGGGACATGAGCCCCTTGGCGTTTTCAGGCTTCACGGAGCCGCCATAGAGTATGCGCACCTTTTCCGCGGCCGGTTTGCCGAACATCTCCGCGATGACGCTGCGAATGAAGGCGTGAGCCTCCTGCGCCTGATCGTCCGAGGCCACCTTGCCGGTGCCGATCGCCCAGACCGGCTCGTAGGCAATGATCACCGGTGCGAACTGCGTTGCGGTCAGCCCTTCAAGCCCCCCTCTCAACTGGCGTTCCAGCACCTTGAACGTGTCCCCGGCTTCGCGCGCCTCCAGGGTCTCGCCGATGCACATTATGGGGACAAGCGCCCCCTTGAGGGCCGCCTTGACCTTCTTGTTCACTGTTTCCTCGGTCTCGCCGAAGTACTGCCTGCGCTCCGAGTGGCCGATGATGACGTGGCTTGCGCCGGCGTCGAGGAGCATGCGGGGCGAAACTTCGCCGGTGAAGGCGCCTTCTTCTTCCCAGAAAACGTCCTGCGCCGCGAGGCTTATGCCGGTGCCGGCGAGCGCGGCGGGGAGGGTAGGGAGCACGGTGAAAACCGGCGCTACCACGATTTCGACGTTGCTCACGCCGGAGACCAGCGGTGCCAGTTCCTCTATCAGTGCCAGCGCCTCGTTCTTAGTCTTGAAGAGTTTCCAGTTGCCTGCTATGACCGGCTTGCGCATCTAATACCTCCAGGAGATATATAAGATTGAGATCAAGATAAGATGAGAGAAGGCGAAAAAGCCCTGTCTCAATTTAATCTTGATCCCAATCTGCTTTTTATTGGTGCCCCTTGTCTTCCAGGACCTTGATGCCGGGGAGCTTCTTACCTTCGAGCAGTTCGAGGAAGGCGCCGCCGCCGGTGGAGATGTAGCTTATCTTCGCGTACTCGCCGGCGCGGTGTACCGCGACGTCGGTGTCTCCCCCGCCGACGATGGTAAGCGCGTAGGAGTTGGCCACGGCGGAGACCATGGCGAATGTGCCGCGGGAGAAAGCGTCCATCTCGAAGACCCCCATCGGTCCGTTCCAGACGATGGTTTTCGCGTTTTGCAGCGCTTCGGTGAAGAGGGTTACGGTGGCGGGGCCGACGTCGAGCGCCATCCAACCTTCGGGGATTTCCTGGATCGGGCAGACCTTGGTCTCGGCTGCCGGATTGAACTGGTCGGCCACCACGCAGTCGACCGGTAGGTAGAACTTGACCCCCTGGGCGCGCGCCTTCTCATAGGTCTTCATGGCGGTGTCGATCAGGTTGTCCTCGACGAGCGACTTGCCAACGTTGTACCCCATCCCCTTGAGGAAGGTGAAGGCCATGCCGCCGCCGATGATGATCTTGTCGACCTTGTCGCAGAGGTTCTCGAGCACCTCGATCTTCCCGGAGACCTTCGCGCCGCCCAGGATGGCGACCAGGGGGCGGATCGGGTTCTTCATCGCCTTTTCGAAGTAGTTCATCTCGTTTTTCATCAGGAAGCCGGCAGCCACCACGGGGAAGCAGTTGGTGATGGCCTCGACCGAGGCGTGGGCCCGGTGCGAGACGGCGAAGGCGTCGTTGACATACACGTCGCAGTCATTGGCGAGCGCCTTGGCGAAGTCGGCGTCGTTTTTCTCCTCGCCGGCGTAGAAGCGGACGTTCTCCAGCATGATCACGTCGCCGGGCTGCATGGCGTTGATCATCGCCTTCACCTCGTCGCCGATGCAGTCGGAGGCGAGCTTCACCTCCTTGCCCAGAAGCCTTGAGAGGCGCTTCGCGGCGGGAGCCATGGAGTATTTTTCCTTGCGCTCTCCCTTGGGGCGCCCAAGGTGCGAGGCGAGGATGATCTTTGCTTTCTGGTCGAGGGCGTAATTGATGCTGGGGAGGACGGCGCGGATCCTCGTGTCCTCGGTGATGTTCTGGTTGTCGTCCAGCGGCACGTTGAAGTCCACGCGCATGAAGAGCTTCTTGCCGGACAGGTTTTCGATCTCGTCGATGTAGCGGATTGACATGACACCTCCTGAATCAATAAAAATAAATACGGGGAGGAGTAGCCTCCCCCCCGTCTACTTATCACATCTTCCCTTTCAAGTACCACCTTTTCCTAAAGGAGAATCTTCATCAGCCCGACCACCCTGGTGGAGAAGCCCATTTCGTTGTCGTACCAGGAGATCACTTTCACCATGTTGCCGCCGATCACCTTGGTGGAGGGGGCGTCGACTATCGAGGAGAGCTTGTTGCCGTTGAAGTCGATGGAGACGAGCGGCTCCTCGGAGAAGCCCAGGATCCCCTTGAGCGGCCCGTCGGCCGCGGCCTTGAACGCCGCGTTCACCTGCTGTGCGTCGGTCTCCTTGGAGAGGGTCGCCACCAGGTCGACCACGGAGACGTTCGGGGTCGGCACGCGGATGGCCATGCCGTCCAGTTTCCCCTTGAGCGCAGGCAGCACGAGCGCCACCGCCTTGGCGGCGCCGGTGGTGGTGGGGATCATGGAAAGGGCCGCGGCGCGCGCCCGGCGCAGGTCCTTGTGCGGCAGGTCGAGGATGTTCTGGTCGTTCGTGTAGGAGTGGACCGTGGTGACGAGCCCCTTCTCGATGCCGAAGCTCTCCTGCAGAACCTTGGCGACAGGGGCGAGGCAGTTGGTGGTGCAGGATGCGTTGGAGACGATGTGGTGCTTGTTCTTGTCGTATTCCTTGTCGTTGACGCCCAGCACGACGGTGAGGTCCGGGTCGGTGGCGGGGGCCGAGATCACCACCTTTTTCGCCCCGGCCGTCAGGTGTTGCGCCGCCTTGTCGCGGGCTGTGAAGAGACCAGTCGACTCGAGCACGATGTCGACGTTCATCTCCTTCCAAGGGAGCTCCGCCGGGTTTCTTACGGCGAGCACCTTGATGGCTTTGCCGTTGACGATGATCTTGTCGCCGTCCACCGACACTTCGCCGGGAAAAGTTCCATGAACGGAATCATACTTTAACAGGTGTGCCAAGGTCTTCGCATCAGTCAGGTCATTGATGGCGACGAACTCAAAACCCTGCTCCTGTGCAGCTGCCCTAAGTACGCAACGTCCGATTCTGCCGAATCCGTTAATAGCCACTCTTAAAGCCATTGTGCTCCTCCTGTTAATTAAGTATTCTTTCACAATTGTGGATATTAACAACGTGAGAGAGGGGCGTCAACAATTTTAATTCAAGATATTACCGCGTTCGCCGAAGACACGAATGGCTCGAATGCGCGGCTTGGACAGGCGCCGCAGTCCCGTTTTGCCGCGGTTCCCGCAGCGGTAAATAAATCCATAAAATAATTGACTTTTCCGAGGTGGATAAATTACTCTTGCGTGGACCATGATGCGCACTTACCTCGCTTACGTTAGATGCTGGATCGTATATAGATGAAAATGACTCTGGAAAAACGCATCTTACTGTTCTCTTTCCTGATCCTGTTCCTGGCGATCTCCGTCGGCTCTGGCATGGATATCATGGCGCTGCGCAAGGATCAGGTCAACGCGCTCCAGCTGCGTTCCAAGGGGCTTGCCACCGCCCTCAAATCCAACATCGAGAAGGTTCTCAACCTCGGTCTGGAGTTGAAGGATATGACCGGGGTCTCCGAGAAGTGCCGCGAGATCATCGAGGGAAACCAGGATATCGCCTACTGCGTTGTCTCGGATCTCTCCGGCACGGTCCTTTTTGCCAGCGATCCCCGATTCATCACCTTTCCTGCGCGCCAGTTGCTGTCCGCGCCCAACAAAGAAGAAGATCGCCTGGAATCCGGAGTCTACAAGAACCGGATCTCCATGGCGGTCGACGGCGTCGACACCACCTTTTACGATTCCGCCGTCCCGGTCTTAGGCCCGTACGGCAAGCCAATCGCGCTGGCGCACGTAGGCTTCAGCGAGCAGGTGGTCTCCGACAAGATGAAGGGGATGGTGTTCAAGACCCTCTTCCTGTTGGCCGTATCGCTTTTCACCTCGTTCTCGCTGATCATGCTATTCATGAAAAAGTACGTGATGCAGCCCATCTCCGTGCTTCTCAAGGGGGTTAAGCAGATCTCGGAAGGGGCCTTCGACACCCAGATAGGGGAGGTGCAGGTCTACGAGTTCAACGAGCTTGCGCGCAACGTCAACATCATGTCCCAGTTCCTAAAGAACAGGGACGCCCAGATAAAGAAGAATTACGAGGACATGGAGCGGACCTTCGAGGAGCTCCAGGAGTCCTACCGCAAGCTGGAGCGGCTCTCCACCGACCTCGAACGCTCCGAGGAGCTTTACAAGTCGCTGATGGAGGACGCAAGCGACGCCATTGTCGTCATCGGGGGGGACGAGTCCGTCCGCATGGTCAACAAGATGGCGGAGGAGTTCTTCGGCTACGAGGCGAAGGAGCTTTTGGGCCTGCCGCTGACCAAGATGCTGCTCCTTTTGAACATCAGCAACATCCCCAAGGTGCACCGGATCTTCCGGGAGGCAGCCCAGGGGGCGCACATCGCCGAGGAGATGCAGCTCTGCAAGAAGGAAGGGGGCGCCATGGTCGCCATGCTGCACGCCTCCAGCATCAAGAGCGGGTCGGAGAACGTGGTGCAGGCCATCTTCCGCGACGTGACCCGCGAGCGGGAGATCATCCTGAACCTCGAGAAGAGCTCCGCTGACCTGGCCCGGCTGAACCGCATGAAGGATTCCTTCCTGGGCCTTGCCTCCCACGAGCTGAAGACGCCGCTCACCGTCATTATGGGGTACTCGGAACTTATCACCACCGACCTTTCCGACCGGATCGACAAGACGGTCCTGGAGATGGTGGTGAATATCGCCAACGCCGCCTCGCGCCTGGACAACATCATCAAGGACATGGTCGACGTCTCCATGATCGACGAGAAGAGGCTGCAGCTCAAGGTCGAGGACATTCAGCTGAACCGCCTCATCGAGGCCTCGGTGAACGAACTCCGCTTCTTCTTCTCCATGAGGAAGCAGGAGGTGGAGGTAAACCTCGACGAATCCATCCCCACTATCCGCGGCGACGCGCTGCGCCTCATGCAGCTTCTCTCCAACATCCTGGGCAACGCCATCAAGTTCACCCCCGACGGCGGCAAGATCACCATCAGCACCTCCGCCAAGTACCTTTTGCGCGGAAAGGCCGGTTCCGACGGAAGCGGAGAGGGGCGCGAGCACCATCTTTTCCTGGAGATCACCGTCACCGACACCGGCATCGGCATCGACCGGGAGGACCAGTTGAGGGTCTTCGACAAGTTCTACGAGGTGGGGAACATCCAGGAACACTCCAGCGGCAAGGTCGCCTTCAAGGCCAAAGGGGCGGGCCTTGGCCTGTCCATCGCCAAAGGGATCGTCGACATGCACGGCGGCGAGATCTGGGTGGAATCGACCGGGTACAACCCGGAGCGCTTCCCCGGCTCCACTTTCCACATCCTGCTGCCGCTTGCCCCAGGCATCGGGGAGAACAACACCGACTACAGCAGGCTCCTGCGTTAAGCAAATCTCAGCAACTTGATCTTGAATCTGCCACCCGTTTCCTGTATAAAAATAAGGTTTTTCTGCCATTCATGAGCCCCTGTTTCGGGCTTGATCAGCGCAAATTCGGAGGGATGCATGAGGCTCAGCCTCTTGGCGAGTGGCAGCAAGGGTAACTCCCTTTTCATGGAAACAGGTGCCTGCCGCCTGCTGATCGACGCTGGGCTTTCCGGGCGGGAGACCATCGCCAGGCTTTCCTCGATAGGGGTCGATGCTGCCACGCTGGACGGCATCCTGATCACCCATGAACACACCGACCACATCCGTGGTGTGGGGGCGCTTGCCAGGCGCCTGAAGCTCCCGGTGCTGGGGTCAGCCCGCACACTCCAGGCTGCGCGCCACGTGATCGGCCGTGTCGACTATGTCGAGTTCGAACCGGGCGTCCCGTTCGTCTTCAAGGGGGTCTCCATCGACCCTTTTCCGGTCACCCACGACGCCTGCGATCCCGTCGGGTACAGGATCGAGAGCGGGGAGGGGGGGATAGGCTTCGCCACCGATCTGGGCATTGCCACCAGGCTCACCCACGACAAGCTGAAAGGGTGCCGCGCCCTGGTTCTCGAGTTCAACCACGACGAGCGGATGCTGCAGGATGGCCCTTATCCCTGGCACCTCAAGCAGCGCATCCGCTCCCGCCACGGCCATCTTTCCAACGCCGAAGGGGCGGCGCTCCTGGAGGAGCTGCTGCACCCGGGGCTTGAGAGCGTTTTCCTGTCTCATCTGTCGGAGGTCAACAACGATCCGTCTCTCGCCATGGCCTCTGCCAGAGGGCTCGTCGACAGCCAGAACATCTGCGGGCCGGATCTCTTTCTCGGGTGGCAGCACCAGGCCAGCGGAGTGTTTAAAACAGATTGAGATTAAGATCAAGATTAAGGTAAAGACCAAGAAGAGAGTAGCGCGCGGGTTCTCAGGACCTTCCTGTTTCACTCTTCCAGTTTCAGCCCCTTGATCTTTTTCTTTTTCCTAACCTCAGATCTTGATACGGTCTTATGCTCAGACTGGACTTGATCTCAATCGTAATCTTCAGCTGGTTTCTTAATCTTAACCTGCTTCTTCTCTTAATCTTGATGCATCTCTTAATCTTAAACTGACTCTTAATCTTAAACTGATTTCAATAGGGGGAAATGACTAGTGATCGAACGTTACAGCCGTCCTGAAATGGCCCGCATCTGGGAACCGGAAAACCGCTACCGCAAGTGGCTCGAGATAGAGATTTACGCTTGCGAGGCACATGCCGAGATGGGGCGCATACCCAAGGACGCAGTGGCCCGCATCAAGGCGAAGGCCAACTTCGACGTTCCCCGCATCGACGAGATCGAGCGCACCGTCAAGCACGACGTCATCGCCTTCCTCACCTCCGTCGCCGACTACATCGGGGAAGACTCCCGTTTCGTGCACCTGGGGCTTACCTCGTCCGACGTCCTTGACACCTCATTCGCCATGCTGTTGAAGGAAGCGGGTGAGCTGATCCTTGCCGACATCAAGCGGCTTATGGCCGTGATCAAGACCCGCGCCTACGAGCACAAGATGACGCCGCAGATGGGGCGCTCGCACGGCATCCACGCCGAGCCGGTCACCTTCGGCCTGAAGATGGCGCTTTGGTACGACGAGATGGCCAGGAACCTGAAGCGGATGGAAGCGGCGCTTGAGACCATCTCCTACGGCAAGCTCTCAGGCGCGGTCGGCACCTTCGCCAACATCGACCCGCAGGTTGAGGATTACGTCTGCAAGAAGGCCGGGTTGAAGCCGGCCCCCTGCTCGACTCAGGTGCTGCAGCGCGACCGCCACGCCGAGTACTTCACCACCCTCGCTATCATCGCCTCCTCCATCGAGAAGTTCGCCGTCGAGATCAGACACCTGCAGCGCACCGAGGTGCTCGAAGCCGAGGAGTTCTTCAGCAAGGGGCAGAAGGGCTCCTCCGCGATGCCGCACAAGCGCAACCCGGTCCTCTCCGAGAACCTGACCGGCCTGGCGCGCCTGATCCGCGGCTACTCGGTCTCGGCCATGGAGAACGTCCCGCTGTGGCACGAGCGCGACATCTCCCACTCGTCTGTTGAGCGCATCATAGGCCCGGACGCAACGGTCATGCTCGACTTCATGCTGAACCGCGCCATCGGCCTGATCGAGAACCTGGTGGTCTACCCCGAGAACATGATGCGCAACCTGAACCAGATGCGCGGCCTCATCTTCTCCCAGCGCGTGCTTTTGAAGCTCGCCGAGTCCGGCGCTTCCCGCGAGAAGGCATACGCGCTGGTGCAAAGAAACGCCATGAAGGTGTGGGAGGAGGGGAAAGACTTCCAGACCGAGCTTCTGAACGACCCCGAGGTCGCCGGTTTCCTCCCCGCCGAAGAGATCAAGGAAGCCTTCGATCTCGGTTACCATCTGAAGCACGTCGACACTATTTTCACGAGGGTCTTTGGTGGATAGCTTTTTGTACTACCTGACG
This sequence comes from Citrifermentans bremense, assembly GCF_014218275.1. Taxonomy (NCBI): domain Bacteria; kingdom Pseudomonadati; phylum Thermodesulfobacteriota; class Desulfuromonadia; order Geobacterales; family Geobacteraceae; genus Citrifermentans; species Citrifermentans bremense. The sequence continues at coordinate 2,512,426 of NZ_AP023213.1, read as the reverse complement.
CCCAACGAGATGGACCCGTTCTATCTCTTCTGGGCCAAGCAACTGTTCCTGTCGGCGTGCATCATCGCCGTCTTTTACCTCCTTTCGAGGCTCCTGCAGCGGGTCCTGGCCAAGGTCGGGACCCGCCTGTGCGCCTACACCGACACGGACCTGGACGACCGGATACTTGAGATCGTCTCCGGTCCGGCCATGGTGCTGGTCAACTGCGCCGGCCTCTACTACGCGATCAAACGTCTGCCGCTTCCCGAAAAGATAGGAGTGATAGCGGCCGGCGTGCTGTTCGTGGTCAACATGGCCATCATCACCACCGTCGCCTTCCGCATCGTCAACGAGATGCTGGAGCGCTTCGGTGACCGGGTCGCCGGCCCGGAGATGAGCCGCCAGCTGATGCCGCTGATCGAGAAGCTCTGCACCATCTTCCTGATCATCATGGCGCTCATCATCACCCTGAAGCACTTCAATTACGACATCCTCTCCCTGGTCACCGCACTGGGCGTCGGCTCTCTGGCTATAGGTCTCGCGGCCAAGGACACCCTGGCCAACATGATCTCGGGATTCACCCTGATGCTCGACCGTCCCTTCAGGATCGGCGACAGGATCCAGGTCGCCTCCCAGACCGGCGACGTGGTCGACATTGGACTGCGGAGCACCAAGATCAAGGCCCTGGACAACACCTTCCTGATCATCCCCAACGCGGACCTCTGCAACTCCACAGTGATCAACCAGGCCTTCCCGGACGTCCGCGGCAAAGGAAGGATCAACATCGGCATCGGCTACGATTCGGACGTGGAGCGGGCCAAGGAACTCCTGGTTCAGACCGCGAAGTCGGCGCCGGACGTCCTTGCCGAACCGGCTCCCGAGTCGTATTTCATGAACTTCGGCGACAGCGCCCTGAACCTCTCGCTCTTCTTCTGGGTGGCCGACTACACCCATCTCGTCAAGGCGACCGACCAGATCAACTGCGCCCTGGTGAAATGCTTCCAGGACAACGGCGTCAACATACCGTACCCGACGCGGACGGTCATATACGAAAAGGACACAGACCATGCCCCACAGGATTGAAATCACCCTAAAGGACGAGGTCCGCGACCCTCGCGGCGAACGGATCAAGCGTGAGATCGAGCACTTTCTCCATCTCCACGTGGACCAGGTCCGGACCATAGACGTCTACACGGTGGACGCGCAGCTCACCTCCGGGGAACTGGAGCAGGTGGCGGCCGGCCCCTTCAGCGACCCGGTCATCCAGAACTACAGCGTCGGCAAGCCCGCCGCTTCCGGCTTCGACTTTCTGGTCGAGGTCGGTTTCCGTGCCGGCGTCACCGACAACGTCGGCCGCACCGCAGGCGAGGCTATCGGCTACCTCCTGGGGCGCCCGCTCGCCTCGGGCGAAGCGGTCTACACCTCGGTGCAGTACCTGATCTCCGGGAAGCTTTCCCGCGAGGACGCCGAAAAGATCGCCACGGGCCTTTTGTGCAACACCCTGATCCAGCGCTACCAGATCCTGGACGCCGCCTCCTTCAAGGCACAGGGTGGCGTCGCTCCCTTCGTGCCCAAGGTGCAGGGTGAGGCGAAGGTCGAGGTGAACAGCGTCAACCTCGAGGTATCCGACGAGGAGCTGATGCGCATCAGCCGCGACGGCGTGCTGGCGCTCACCCTGGACGAGATGAAGATCATCCAGGCGCACTACCGCGACCCCAAGGTGCTGGAGGCCAGGAAGAACGTGGGCCTGGGTGCTGCTCCCACCGACGTGGAGCTCGAGGCGCTGGCTCAGACTTGGTCCGAGCACTGCAAGCACAAGATCTTCTCGGCAGACGTCAGCTACGATGACGGGGAGGGGAACCGCGAAGAGATCAAGTCGCTCTTCAAGAGCTTCATCCAGAAGACCACCGCGGACGTGCGCGCCGCCATGGGCGACAAAGACTACTGCCTCTCCGTCTTCAAGGACAACGCCGGCGTCATCCGTTTCAACGACGACTGGTCGCTGGTCTTCAAGGTCGAGACCCACAACTCGCCGTCCGCGCTCGACCCCTACGGCGGGGCGCTGACCGGCATCGTCGGCGTGAACCGCGACCCGTTCGGGACCGGCAAGGGGGCGAAGCTCATCTTCAACACCGACGTCTTCTGCTTCGCCGATCCTTTCTACGGCAAGGAGCTCCCCAAGCGCCTCTTGCACCCGCGCCGCATCTACGAAGGTGTCGTTGAAGGGGTGGAGCACGGCGGCAACAAAAGCGGCATCCCGACCGTCAACGGCTCGCTGGTCTTTGACGACCGCTTCGCCGGTAAGCCGCTGGTGTTCTGCGGCACCGCCGGGATCATGCCGGCGAAGATCAAGGACGAGCCCTCGCACCAGAAGAAGATCCTTCCGGGCGACCTGATCGTCATGACCGGCGGCAGGATCGGCAAGGACGGCATCCATGGCGCCACCTTCTCCTCCGAGGAGCTGAACGAGAACTCGCCGGTGTCCGCGGTCCAGATCGGCGATCCGATCACCCAGAAAAGGATGTTCGACTTCCTGATCCGCGCCCGCGACAAGGGCCTTTACCGCTTCATCACCGACAACGGGGCAGGGGGGCTTTCCTCCTCCATCGGCGAGATGTCCGAGGAGTGCGGCGGCTGCCAGCTCGACCTCTCCCTGGCGCCGCTCAAGTACCCGGGACTCGCTCCCTGGGAGATCCTGATCTCCGAAGCACAGGAGCGCATGAGCCTCGCGGTGCCCCCCGAGAACATCGACGCTTTCATGCAGATGGCCAAGCGCTTCAACGTTGAGGCGACCGTGCTCGGGAGCTTCACCGATTCCGGCATCTTCCACATGCTCTACGGCGAGAAGACCGTGGCGTACCTGCCGCTTTCCTTCATGCACGCGGGCCTTCCGCCGATGCAGATCCCGGCCCGCTGGGAAAAGCCGGTGCACGAAGAACCGGCCGTCGCCGAGGCGGCCGACTACACCGGTGACCTAAAGGGGCTTCTCTCCTCGCTCAACATCTGCTCCAAGGAAAGCGTCGTGCGCCGTTACGACCACGAGGTCCAGGGGGGAAGCGTAGTCAAGCCCTTCACCGGCGTCGACAACGACGGCCCGTCTGACGCCGCCGTGGTGCGCCCGATCCTCGACTCCTTCGAGGCGGTCGTCGTCGGGCACGGCATCTGCCCGCGCTACAGCGATATCGACGCCTACGACATGGCGGCCAACGCCATCGACGAGGGGCTCAGGAACTACGTTGCCGTCGGGGGCTCGCTCGACCTCGTCGCCGGCCTGGACAACTTCTGCTGGTGCGACCCGGTCCTTTCCGACCGGACCCCGGACGGGCCGTACAAGATGGCCCAGCTGGTGCGCGCCAACAAGGCGCTCTACGACTACTGCACCGTCTTCTCCATGCCGCTCATCTCCGGCAAGGACTCCATGAAGAATGACTTCTACGACGGCACCACCAAGATCTCCATCCCGCCGACCCTGCTTTTCTCGGTCATCGGCAAGATGGAGGACGCGCGTCTCGCCGTGACCATGGACGTGAAGCGCGCAGGGGACCAGGTGTACCTCCTGGGTGCTACCGCGAACGAGCTGGGTGCCTCCGAGTACCTGGCGCAGAAGGGGTACGTCGGCAACAACGTCCCGAAGGTGGACGCCAACGCTGCCCTCGCCACTTACCGCGCCTACCACGGCGCACTGAACGCAGGGCTCGTCGCCTCCTGCCATGACCTCTCCGACGGCGGGCTTGCCGTCGCCGCAGCAGAGAGCGCCTTTGCCGGCGGCTTCGGGATGGAGCTGGACCTGGCCAAGGTCGCCTTCAAGGGGGAGGCCGCCGACAAGAAGGACGCCGTGCTTCTCTTCTCCGAGTCCGCATCGAGGCTTTTGGTGACGGTGCGCCCCGAGAAGGTCGAGGCGTTCGAGAAGGCCATGGCCGGGACCACCTTCGCCAAGATCGGCGCGGTGACCGAGGCGAAGAACGTTTCGGTGAAGGGGCTTTCGGGGAAAGTGGTGGTCAACTCCGATATTTCCGAGCTGAAAGCCGCTTGGCAGGAGCCGCTCAAGGATCTGTAAAATCTTATATGCAGAAAAAATGCGGGTTATGCCATAATGAGCGACGTTGCTTCCCGCTACCAATCTTTTCATAGAGGACTTATTTGATGACCAAGGCTAAAGCGCTAGTCATAACAGGCAACGGCACCAACTGCGAAATGGAGGCGGCGCACGCCTGCCGGTTGGGCGGCTTCGACGAGGCCCGCATCGCCCACATATCGGAACTCATGTCCGGCGAGGTGAGCCTGGACGATTACCACTTCCTCAACCTCACCGGCGGCTTCCTCGACGGCGACGACCTGGGGAGCGCCAAGGCGCAGGCGAACCGTTTGCGCTACGCGGCAGTGGAAGGGAAGGGGGAGCTCCTGGTGGACCAGATCTCCCGCTTCATCGCTGACGGCAAGCTGATCCTCGGGGTCTGCAACGGTTTCCAGCTCCTGGTTAAGATGGGTATGCTCCCGGCTCTGGGCGGCGACTACCTGAAGCAGACCGCGACGCTGACCTACAACGCCAACGGCCGTTTCCAGGACCGCTGGTGCTACCTGAAGTGCGACCCCGCTTCCCCGTCGCTGTACACCCGCGGCATCGAAGGGGGAGTATATCTCCCGGTGCGCCACGGCGAAGGGAAGTTCCTGGTGGACGATGCCAGGACGCTGGAGGCGATCGAGGCTAAGCATCTCTCCTGCCTCAAGTACTCCGACAAGAACTACAGTGCGCCCACCATGGAGTTCCCGGAGAACCCCAACGGCTCGGTTAACGCCATCGCCGGCATCTGCGACGAGACCGGCAGGGTGATGGGGCTCATGCCGCACCCCGAGGCGTTCGTGCACCGGACCCAGCACCCGCGCTGGACCCGCGAGGAGCTGCCGGAAGAGGGCGAGGGGCTCATCTTCTTCAAGAACGCGGCGAAATACGTGAAGGAAAACTTCTAGATAATTACTCCCCCCTCCTGACCTCCCCCCTCCGGGGGGAGAAAATATCGGAGTGACCTCCCCCCTTTCGAGGGGAGGAAATGATGGACGGTCCCTTCGGGGAACACAACAAGGATTGACAGGTAAGCAGTTCTTTTATAAGGAGCAGTCGTGGAAGAAATGATGATGCGCAGGCCCGAAGAAGAGTGCGGCATTTTCGGTGTATTCAACCACCCGGAGGCCTCGAACCTCACCTACCTCGGACTCTACGCCCTTCAGCACAGGGGACAGGAAAGTTGCGGTATCGTCTCCTCCGACGGAAACAACCTGCACTCCCACAAGAGCATGGGGCTTGTCGCCGACGTCTTCGGCAACCAGGAAATCTTCAAATCTCTGCCGGGAAAGGCCGCCATCGGCCACGTGAGGTACTCGACCACCGGATCGTCGGTGATCAAGAACGTGCAGCCGATCATGGTTGACTACTCCCGCGGCTCCATCGCCGTGGCCCATAACGGCAACATCGTCAACGCCCAGATCATAAAGGACGAACTCGAAGCCTACGGTTCCATCTTCCAGACCACGATGGACACCGAGATCATCGTGCATCTTCTGGCCACCTCCAAGGCCATCTCGCTGCAGGACCGGCTCACCGACGCGCTGAGCCGTATCCAGGGGGCCTACTGCCTGCTTTTCCTGACGGAGACCCGCATGGTCGCCGTACGCGACCCGAACGGTTTCCGCCCGCTCTGCCTCGGTCGTCAGGGAGGCTCATACGTGGTCGCTTCCGAGAGCTGCGCCCTCGACCTGATCGACGCCGAGTTCATCCGTGAGATCGCGCCGGGCGAGATGATTGTCATCGATAAAAACGGCATGAACTCCTTCTTCCCGTTCAAGAAGGTGGACCCCACCCCCTGCATCTTCGAATTCGTCTACTTCGCCCGCCCCGACTCCCACATCTTCGGTAGGAACGTCTACCAGGTACGCAAGGAGCAGGGACGCCAACTGGCCCGCGAGCACAAGGTGGACGCCGACATCGTGATCCCAATCCCGGACTCCGGCGTCCCCGCGGCGCTGGGCTATGCCGAGGAATCCGGCATCCCGTTCGAGCTGGGGCTCATCCGCAACCACTACGTGGGGCGCACCTTCATCGAACCGCAGCAGGCCATCCGCCACTTCGGCGTGAAGATCAAGCTGAACCCGGTGCGCGAGGTGCTGAAGGACAAGCGCGTGGTGGTCATCGACGACTCCATCGTGCGCGGCACCACCTCCAGGAAGATCGTCAAGATGATCCGCAACGCAGGGGCTAGAGAGGTGCACGTGCGCATCTCCTCACCGCCGACCAGCTACCCCTGCTACTACGGCATCGATACCCCGAACCGCAAGGAGCTGATCTCCTCGTCGCACTCGCTCGACGAGATCCGCCGCTACATAACGGCCGATTCCCTCGGCTATCTTTCCGAAGAAGGTCTCATGTCATCCGTCGGCGCGGAAAATGCCGGCTTCTGCACTGCCTGCTTCACCGGGGGCTACCCGGTAAAATTCCCGCGGCTTCTCGACCAGGACGAGCCGCAGATGGGGCTATTCGAAAAGGAGATCGAGAAATAATGAGCGAGAAGGAAAGGCTGAAAAAGATCATCATAGAGCTGTCCTACGAGAAGCGGAACGTGACCCTGGCCTCCGGCCGCCAGAGCGATTTCTACTTCGACGGCAAGCAGACCACGCTGCACCCGGAAGGGGGCTACCTCACCGGGAAGCTCTTCTTCGACGCGATCAAGGACGTCGAAGGGGTTGAAGGGGTAGGGGGGCTTACCCTTGGCGCCGACCCGATCGCGACTGCCACCTCCATCGCCAGCTTCCTGGCGGGGAAACCGGTTCCCGGCTTCATCATCAGGAAGGAGCCCAAGGGGCACGGCACCGGCGCCTGGCTGGAAGGAAGGAAGAACCTGAAGCCCGGCTCCAAGGTCGTCATCGTCGAGGACGTCGTGACCAGCGGCGGCTCCTCCATCAAGGCGATCAAGCGCGCCGAGGAGGAAGGGCTCGTGGTACTGGGTGTGGTCACCCTGGTGGACCGCGAGGAAGGCGGGCGCGAGAACATCGAGGCCGAAGGTTACTGGCTCAAGTCCATCTTCACCAAGTCCGAGATCCTCGCCTAGCAAACGGCTGACAGTTTTTCACCGAAAGGCGGCAATGACTTTATTGCCGCCTTTGTTTTTACAACCAAAGCGGAACACAGAGGTCTCGGCGGTTCACTGGGGTCACGGAGGAAAAGCTCTAATGGAGGGAGAACCCGGTTTTCCCTTTCTTTTTAGCTTTTCCTTTGTGTCCTCTGCGTACCTTCGTGACCTCTGTGGTAACGCTTTCGGCTTTAAAGGTTTTATGGAAGAAGTGCTCGCTAAATGGCGGATCTTGCTTGACAAGATTGACGCCTGGTTCGCCCGCTCGATGGAGCTCTACCCGGAGAGCATCGCCTGCAGGAGCGGCTGCTCCGCCTGCTGCCGCTCGACCTTCGACATCACGCTTCTCGACGCCTATTACCTGAAGCTCGGCTTCGACCAGCTTCCTGAGGCGACCAGGGAGAGGGTGCTTGCCAAGTGCCGCGAAAGGCTCGACTTGATGCGGGAGACTTGGCCCGAGTTCGACCACCCATACCTCTTGAATTACCGCGACGAGGAAGAGTGGGACGCGCTCATGCCCGACGAGGACGAAACCCCCTGCGTGCTGCTGGGCGAGGACGGCCGCTGCCTGGTCTACCATTACCGCCCCATGACCTGCCGGCTGCACGGCATCCCCTTGATCGACACCGGCGGCGAGGTGATGCACGACGAGTGGTGCACCATGAACTTCACCGACGCGGACCCGCTCCAGATTGACGGGCTCAAGGCCCCCTTCGATGCCATGCTACGCGAGGAGGTGGCGCTTTTCAGGGAGTTCACCGCGGCGCTCTTGGGAAAGAGGATGAACGAGTTGGACACCTTCATACCTACCGCGCTTTTGATCGATTTCGAGAACTGCGACACCTTCAAGGATTGGATTAAGTAATGGCTCTTCCCTCAACGATTTACCGCGCTTCCGTGCAGCTCTCCGACCTCGACCGCCAGATCTACGAGCAGTTGCAGACGACTGTCGCCCAGCACCCCTCCGAAACGGCGGAAAGGCTTCTTGCGCGTCTTCTGGCTTACGCCCTTTGTTTCCGCGAGGAGCTCGTTTTCACCAAGGGGGTCGGCTCGGGGGACGAGCCGGATCTCTGGAGCAAGGGGCCTGACGGGAGGGTGCAGCTCTGGATCGAGGTGGGACTCCCAGATCCTGAGAAACTGGCCAAGTCCTGCCGGCACGTCGAGCGCGCCATTCTCTTTGCTTTCGGGTCGGGGTTGAACCGCTGGCTGCCGCAGCACCAGGCGAAGCTCGCTTCCATCCCGAACCTCACCGTCATCGGTCTCGATTTCGGGTTCCTTTCACAACTCGCCGAGAATCTGCAGCGCGTCATCTCCTGGTCCCTCACCGTCACCGAGGGAAACCTCTACTTAACCGCAGGCAACCAGACCATGGAGAGCGCCCTCCAGCAGGTGAGCGGTCCGCCTCTGTGATTTGACAAGCTCCGGAAGTACTGTTACGCAAATAGCTTGAATCTTCTCGCAGTGTTTAGATCCTGACCGTGTAACCCGCGCTCATTTGCGTTTCATCGTAAAGCTGGAGGGCTGGATAGCCAAAGGGGGTGAGATGAGGAAGGACCGCTTCTCTCGTTGTTGCCTGTTCGCACTGATGCTGTTGCTGGCGAGGCAGGGTATCGCTGATGCCCGCCGCTGCTCCCCGACCCCTTGGGACGAGATCGGCCCCTTCTACCGTCCCAGCGCACCGGTTCGAAACTCCATAGGCAAGGGGTACGTGCTGACCGGTACGGTCCGCTCCTCTGCCGATTGCTCCCCGATTCCCAACGCACGCATCGAGTTCTGGCACACAGGTCCCGCCGGAACCTACGATGACGCCCATAGAGCTACGGTTGTTACCGGGAAGGACGGACGCTACCGGCTGCAAACCTCGCCTCCTGCAAGTTACGGGCAACGCCCGCCGCACATCCACATCCTGGTCGACGTAAAGGGGTTCGAGGGACTGGTGACGCAGCATTACCCCAAAAGAGGGGCAATAAGCGCCACGCTTGATCTTGTTTTGGTGCCTGAGTCTGAACAAGGTGATGGGGGAGGGAATGGCCGCGCTGAAGATCTGGTACGGCCGGGGAAGCAACATCGCTAGCCCCCCGGTCGCTTTTTACGCTTGCTTGGGCCAGGTAGCTTCTTGCAGCATGGAGGCCAGTTCCTGCGCGTTCTGGGGAGCCGCTCCGCCAAGGTCGTTGTTGTAATAGATGTACACGTCGAGCTGCCGGTCCAGGTAGCTTCTGATCCTCGCCGCATCCCTCGCCAACTGCTCGTTGCTGTAGAACCCGTTGTAGCTCCCCTCCATGCCGTGCCTTCTGATGTAGACGAAGTCCGCAGTCGCGGGCGGGGCGTCGATGAACGGGGGATGATCCGCCATGCACAAGGAGACGTTGCGGCTTTTGCATAGTGCCACCACCTCGTCGGTCAGCCAGCTCTGGTTTCTGAACTCCAGCGTGTTCCTCGTGTGGTACTGCGCCACCTGGTCGAGGAAGACCTCAAGCCTGGGGAGGTCAGCCTTGAACTGCGGGGGGAACTGCCAAAGGACTACCTGCAATTTTTCCTGCAACTCCTTTGCTGCGCCGAAGAACCGGTCCAGCGCGCTCTCCACGTCGATGAGCCTTTTGATGTGGGTGATGTACCGGCTACCCTTGACGGCAAAGGAGAAATTCTCTCCGCTCTCCTCGTACCAGTGTCTGAAGGTTTCCGGGCCGGGGGTGCGGTAGAAGGTGACGTTTAACTCGACTGTGGCGAAGACGGAGCGGTAGTGGGCGAACCACTCCTTTTGCGAGATGTCTTCGGGGTAGAAGTTGCCTCGCCAGTGCTTGTAGCTGAAACCGCTGCATCCTAGATAGAGCTTTGCCATCTCTTTCCTCCTTGAACTAGAAGGATCTCTCCCACCTCAGTCCCAGCCAGTCCGGCCCGATGACCGGCGCGACATAGGATGCGTTTTCCGGCGTCACGAAGAGCTTGCCCACCCCGTAAGATAGCGCCATGGATGCGATCACGTCGCGCCAGTGATGGTCATGGTTCTGAACCCTGTTGTTGGCAACGAATGCAGTGGCGAGCCAGGCGGGGACCCCGTACTTCCAACCGTATCGTTCGCTGTAGAAGGCAGCGCCGGAACCGGCGAAGGCTACGTGCCCGGAGGGGAAGCCGTAGCCGTTGCCGGTGGGGCGCCGCCCCAGGCTGGTCTCATTGAAGCCGAGCCGTGCGATGGAGGTCAGGGTCTGGTTGGCGATGACGTTTCTAAGCCATTGCTTCTCGCCTTCCACGTCGTTATTGAAATAGGCGACGGCGAAGGCTGATACCGGTATGGCTGCCATCACCGCATGACCAACTATTTCAGAGGAAACGCAAAGTGCCGGAGCCGGTCTGAACAAAGTGAACAGGAGGGCGAACAGGGCTGCGCAACGCAATATTCTGGACATTGTGTGCCTCCTTGCGACCGCGTTTGTGATGTGCCGGTCGCCGTTTTCATGGGTGCAGCCGGTGGTTTTGTTTATTGGTAATTTCAAACTTCGGAAGTATACCGTAACCTTTGAGGCGGGCCAGGAGTCAGCTGGTTTTCCTGGTTGCAGGGGGGCGTGGGAAATAAAAAAGGCGGGGCCTGATAGCAGGCCCCGCCTTTTGCATTTGAAGCTGGGTCAGTCTATTACATCGCGTGGCACTTGTCGCAATCGCCGTTGGAGGTGAAGGCGTCTTTGCCGTTGTGGCAGGCACCGCAGGATTTGCCGTGCTCCATGTCGCCCATGGTGAAATGCTTCTGGCCAGCCTTGAAGGTGAAGATCTTGGTGTGGCAGTCAGCGCACTTGTAGGCTTCCAGGTGGAAGTCGTGGCTGAACTTCACGTCGCCGCTCTCGGTCTTGAAGGTTATGGTCCCGGGCTTGTACCCTTTGTGGCATTTGTTGCAGTCGCCGTTGGAAGAGAACGCTTCCTTGCCGTTATGGCAGGCGCCGCAGGACTTCCCTTTCGCCATGTCCGCCATGCTGAAGTGCTTCACGCCGGCCTGGAAGGGGTAGATCTTGGTGTGGCAGTCCTTGCAGGAGAAGGCTTCGATGTGGAAGTCGTGGCTGAACACCGCGTTGGTGGCGCCCTTGACCTTGAAGCTGATCTCGCGCGGCTTCATCCCTTTGTGGCAGCTGCCGCAGTTGCCGGCGACGGTGAAGGCTTTTTTACCGTTGTGGCAGGCGCCGCAGGTTTTCCCTTTCTCCATCTGGGCCATGGTGACGCGCCCTTCCTTGCCGGTGATGACCACGCCGTTATGGCAGGCCCTGCACTCGCCTTTGAGCTTGGACAGGTGGCTGGAATGGCTGAACACGGTCTGTCCGGCGTTCTTCACTTTGAACTGGACGTCACGCGGCTTGCCTTTGTGGCATTTGACGCAGCTTTTGTCGTCCGCTACGCTGAAAGCCTTGACGCCGGTGTGGCAAGCGCCGCAGGACTTAGTCTTTTCCATCTCGGCCATGGTGAAATGACGCTTTGACTTAAGGTTGAAGATGGCGTTGTGACAGATCCTGCAATTGTTGTTATATTTCTTCAGGTGAACGTCGTGGCTGAAAACGACGGCCTCTGCATTCTGAAGAGGGAATTTGATGTCCTTTGTCTCCTTCGCCAACACTGCGACAGGCAGGAGGCAGACAATGAGAAGCGTAAGGGTGGCGAGGCGAAACTGCATGGTACACTCCTTCTAGCTTGGTATTTGCTTTGCCGACCGAGGCATTAGCCGGGATAATATACACATCGACAAGGTGGCCGTCAATTCAAAAGTATTGATTGTTTTTTATGTTTTATGCCTGAAGTGTCTCTTTTTAAGAGGTAAATCATGAAGACTTGCCTGCCTATTTTCCTGGTGGTTTCTTTGCTGATCTCGGCCCCTGCCCATGCCGCTTTTTATCAATGGACTGATGCCAATGGTGTCGTTCACATGACCGACGATCCCCGCAACGTGCCTAAGCAGTACAAGGGGAAGGCCACGCGCATCGAGGTACGGGAGCCGGCTTCGACCCCCAGGGAGGCTGCGCCCGAGCCTCAGAGCGCTCCCGCCGCCTCTGCTGCGGACAGAGGTGCGGCCGGCGTGACCGGGGGGCACGACGAGGCGTGGTGGCGCGCCCAGTTCGCAGAGCTCAGGTCGGAATTGACAACGGTGCAGGCGGCCCGCAGCCAGAAGGAGCAACAACTGGTCGAGCTGAGGCGGCGCCGGGTGATCTTCCAGCGGGCGCGCGACCGTGTAGCGGTTCACGAGCTTGAAGCACAGGTCTCGGCCGATGACGCCCGCATCAGCGACTTGTTGAACCGGATAGCAGCCTTGGATCTTGCAGCTTCCAAAGCCGGGGTCCCTCTGGAGTGGCGACAGTAGCTTTGATAGCGGAATTATTAGCGGTTGCGGGGCTAGTTAAGCTGTGCTATAAAAAATTGCCGCTTTTCGAAGGAGATGCCCGATAACATGAACCAAATTGATAAGATAATCGATAACGCCCTCGCCGAAGACATCCACACCGGTGACATAACCACCCTCTCAGTTTTACGCAAACCGCGCCCCATGCGCGCCCGGTTGGTCGCCAAGGAAGCTATGGTCCTGGCGGGGATAGCCGTCGCCGAGCGCGTTTTCTCCCGCATCGATGCAAACATCTCCTTCAAGGCTGAGTTCGCCGACGGCGACCGCCTCGACAAGGGGGACGTCATCGCCCGCATGGAAGGAAACGCCGCCTCCCTTTTGCAGGGGGAGCGGGTCTCTTTGAACCTCTTGCAGCGCATGTGCGGCATCGCCACTCAGACCGCTGCCTATGTGAAGGAGCTGGAAGGAACCGGGGCCCGCGTCGTGGACACCAGGAAGACCACGCCCGGCCTGCGCGTCCTTGAGAAGTACTCGGTAAGGGTAGGGGGGGGGACCAACCACCGCACCGGGCTCTACGACGGCGTCCTTATCAAGGAAAACCACATCGCAGCAGCAGGCGGGATCATCGAGGCGGTGAGCGCGGCGCGCTCCTACATAGCGCACACCTTGAAGATAGAGGTGGAGACCGAGAACCTCGAACAGGTGGCGCAAGCGCTTCAGGCCGGAGCCGACATCATCATGCTGGACAATATGGGACTGGAAGAGATGACCCAGGCGGTCCAGATGATCGGCAAGAGGGCGCTGGTCGAGGCTTCCGGCGGGGTGAGCCTGCAGACCATCAGGTCCATAGCCCAGACCGGGGTCGACATCATTTCGGTGGGGGCCCTGACCCACTCGGTAAGGGCTACGGACATCTCCATGCTGATGGAGGAAGTTTGAAAGAATCCGGTGTAGACGGAAGGATCCTGGAACTGTTCCGCTCCGGCGACGGGGTGGTATCCGGCGCCGCGCTGAGCAAGGCGCTGGGCGTTTCGCGCACCGCAGTCTGGAAGCACGTCAAGGGGTTAAGGGTCAAAGGGTACCAGATCGAGGCGGTTCCCTCCAAGGGGTACCGGCTCCTCTCCTCCCCCGAAATTCTCACCAATCTCGACATCACCGCCGGCCTCGCCACGAAGAGGATCGGCTCTTCGATACTCTGCCTGAAAGAGACCGATTCCACCAACTCGGTCGCCTTCAAGATGGCGGAGGAGGGTGCGCCCGAAGGGACCGTCGTCATCGCCGACACCCAGTCGGCGGGCAAAGGTAGGCTGGGGCGGGTCTGGCTGAGCCCTCCGGGGGTGAACCTTTACTGCTCCGTGGTGCTGCGCCCCGCAATCGCGCCCGTCGCCGCCTGCCAGCTCACCTTCCTCTCGGTCGTTGCCGTGGCCCGTGCCGTCGAGCGCTGCACCAAGCTCAAGCCGCAGATAAAATGGCCCAACGACATCCTGATCAACGGGAAGAAGGTGGCCGGGCTTTTGAACGAGATGAACGCTGAGACGGAGAAGGTCAACTTCGTGGTCCTCGGGATCGGGGTCAACCTGAATCTCCGCATGTCCACCCTGAGCCAGGGGCTTTTGCGCCACCCGGCTACCTCGCTTCTTGAGGAGGGGGGGGAGGAGGTGGACCGAATCAGGTTCACCCGAGTCCTTTTGGAGGAGCTGGATCAGCTCTACGGCGATTTCCTGGTGGAGGGGGACGGACCGGTCCGGGCCGAGTGGCTGGCGCGCTCTGCCATCAAGGGGCGCAGCGTCAAAGTAAGCCAGCAGAACCGCGAGTTCCGCGGCGTGGTGCAGGGGGTCGATTCCTTCGGCGCGCTCCTGGTACTTCTTAGCGACGGCACCCTGGAAACGGTGCTCTCGGGGGACGTCGCGCTGCTCTAATTCAATGGGCGCCTGGTCGGGAAATCATTTTAATAACACGCATTAGGTGCAGAAGATTGCTCTGCCCTTTGCGGCTTTGCGTGAGGAGGTTCTGGTTTGCTTCTGGTTATCGACGTCGGGAACAGCAACATCGTGCTCGGGATTTACGACGAACAGCGCCTGGTCAGGGACTGGAGGGTCTCCACCGACAAGTCGAAGACCATCGACGAGTACGGCATCTTGTTTCACGACCTGTTCCGCCTGGCGGACATCGTCTTCACCGACGTGAAGGACATCATCATCTCCTCGGTGGTGCCGACTTTGACCGGCGTGCTGGAGAAGCTCTCCCGCCAGTACTTCAAGATATCCCCTTACGTGGTCGGCCCCGGCATCAAGACCGGCATGCCGATCCACTACGACAACCCCAAGGAAGTCGGCGCGGACCGCATCGTCAACGCCATCGCAGGGTTCGAGAAGTATCGCACGGCGCTCATCATCGTCGATTTCGGCACCGCGACCACCTTCGACTACGTGAACAAGAAGGGTGAGTACTGCGGCGGCGCCATCGCCCCCGGTCTCGCCATCTCGATGGAGGCCCTGTTCATGAAGGCGAGCAAGCTGCCGCGGGTCGACATCGCCCGCCCCCCCAGCATCATCGCCAAGAACACGGTGAACTCCATGCAGGCAGGCATCTTCTTCGGCTACGTTGGGCTTGTGGACGGGATCGTGCAGCGGATGAAGGGGGAGGGGAAGGAGAATCCCAAGGTCATCGCCACAGGCGGGCTCGCCTCGCTGATCGCGCCCGAGTCGGTCACTATCGAGGAGGTGGACGAGTTCCTCACCCTGGAGGGGCTGCGCATCATCTACCAGAGGAATAAATAGGAACACCAACGCCCGCACCTGGGGCAAAAGGAGGAGGTCCCCCCATCGAGATACGTACCGCCGGGTAGTTTGTTGTTGGTTTCGTTTGCTTTACTCAAGTCAGATCTCGTTTCAGAGTAGTTAGATCAGTGATTTTCTATTCTAAGGGAGGGCACTATGGGAAGGTATGAAACGGCAAAACTGCGGAACCTCGGAATTGTAGCCCACGGCGGTGCGGGCAAGACCTCGCTCGCCGAGGCGATCCTGTTCGACACCGACATGATCGACCGGTTGGGACGGGTCGACGACGGCACCTCCACCATGGATTACGAGCCCGAGGAGGTCAAGCGGCGCATCTCCATCACCTCCTCCCTGGACCACTGCGAGTGGAAAGGGTGCTCCATCCACCTGGTCGACACCCCGGGCTACGGCAACTTCATCGCCGACACCCGCGCCTGCATGAGAACGCTCGACTGCGCCGTTGTGATCCTCTCCGCCATTTCCGGCGTCAAGGTCCAGACCGAGGAGGTCTGGCAATGGGCAAACGAATTCGAGATCCCGCGCATCGCCTTCGTCAACAAGATGGACCGCGAGAGGGCCAACTTCTTCCGGGCCATCGACGACATGGAGAAGGCGCTCGGGGCGCGCGGCGTAGCGGTGCAGATACCGCTTGGGGCCGAGGAAAACTTCGAGGGGGTCATCGACCTGGTGCGCATGAAGGCGTACCGCTACCAAAAGGACGGCTCGGGCAAGTTCAGCGAGGGTGAGATTCCCGCCGACTACCTCGCCGAGGCGCAGCGCCTGAGGGAGCTGATGGTCGAGACGGTGGCGGAGGCCTACGACGCGCTCACCGAAAAGTTCCTGGAAACAGGCGAGCTGACCGAGGAGGAGATCCTGGACGGGCTCAGGGTCGGCACCCTGAGAAGCACCTTCACCGCCGTCTTCTGCGGCTCCGCCACGGCCAACATAGGCGTCGCCCAGCTTCTGGACGGGATCTGCGCCTACCTCCCGTCGCCTCTGGACCGCACCAAGGCGGTGGGGATCGATCCCAAGACGGAGCAGATCATCGAGCGTGCCCCCTCGGAGAGCGAACCTTTCTCCGCGCTGGTTTTCAAGACCACCTCCGACCCCTACACCGGGAAGATCACCATCTTCAGGGTCTATTCCGGGGTGCTCAACTCCGACTCGCTGGTGTACAACTCCACCAAGGAAGTGCAGGAGAGGATCGGCCAGATCTACGAGCTGGAGGGTAAAAAGCAGCACCCGATCAAGCAGGCGGTTGCGGGCGACATCGTCGCGGTGGCGAAGTTGAAGGAGACCGTCACCGGCGACACGCTCTGCGACGAGACGAAACCGATCGTCTACGAGCCGGCCCAGCCGCTCCAGCCGGTCATCTCCTACGCCATAGAACCCAAGACCAAGGCGGATGAGGACAAGATCCACTCGGCCCTGCAGCGCATGATCGAGGAAGACCCGACCATTGAGTCGCACCGCGACCCGCAGACCCGCGAGTTCATCATCTCCGGGATGGGCCAGGTGCACCTCGAGGTGATCGTCGAGAAGATGAAGCGCAAGTTCGGCGCGGACGTCCTCCTGAAAACCCCCAAGGTCCCGTACCTGGAAACGATCCGCGGCAGCGCGAAGGTGCAGGGAAAATACAAGAAGCAGTCCGGCGGCCGCGGCCAGTACGGCGATTGCTGGATCGAGCTTTCCCCACTGCCCCGCGGCGAGGGGTACCTGTTCGAGGACAAGATCGTCGGCGGCGTCATCCCGCGCCAGTACATCCCCGCGGTGGACAAGGGGATCCAGGAGGCGGCCAAGGAAGGTTTTCTCGCCGGCAACCCGGTGGTCGATTTCAAGGTAGCCCTCTTCGACGGCTCTTTCCACACCGTCGACTCGTCGGAGATGGCGTTCAAGGTGGCGGGTTCCATGGCCTTCAAAAAGGCGATGGAACAGTGCAAGCCGGTGCTCCTGGAGCCGATCGTCAACATGAAGATCACGGTCCCCGACGAGAACATGGGGGACGTCATCGGCGATCTCAACTCCCGCCGCGGCAAGGTGGTCGGGGTCGAGCCCAAGGCGAACTCGCAGATCATCAGGAGCGTGGTCCCCATGTCCGAGGTGCTCACCTACTCGAACGACCTGCGCTCCATGACCAGCGACCGTGGCATGTTCACTTCCGAGTTTTCCCATTACGAGGAGGTTCCAAGCCACCTGGCGCAGAAGATCATCCAGGAGGCGCTGGATCAAAAGGGTAACGGCAACAACCATAAAAGCGCATAAACTCGAGCGCTATGTATAACGCGCCCGGCCGCCTCGAGGCCGGGCGCGGCCTTAATTCAACAATGAGATGCAGAAAGGGAGGACGAGTTAGATGCAGAATCAATTCACACCGGATGCCGACGAACACGACGAGACCCAAGCGAAGAAGAGTTCGCAGCAACGGCTCCTCCTGCTTCTCTTGCTGCTCATAGCCCTTTTTGCCTACCTTTACTTCTTCACTGGGCTGATCAAGCCCCGCACAGACGAGGCAGCGGCACCCGCTCCGGAACCTGCCGCCCAGCAGGCGCCTACCGTGGTTAAAAAGCCGCTGCCGCCCAGACCGGAAGCTTCGGCCTCCGCCGAGGCTACGGCCGACAAGTCGGCAAATGGCGCCGAGATTACTGCGGGCAAGCCCGCAAATGGCGCCGAGGCACCGGCCTCCGCCAAGGCTACGGCGGGCGAGCCGGCTAAACCCGCACCCACGGCCGCAGCTAAGCCTGCTGCACCTGCCGCTCCGGCTAAACCCGCACCTGCGGCAGCAGCTAAACCTGCCGCACCCGCTGCGGCTGCCAAACCTGCTGCCACTGCGAAAGAGGCCAAGCCTGCCGCGAAGGAGGCCAAGCCGGCTGCTGCGACTAAGGAAACCAAGACCGCGGCTGCCAAGCCCGCCGGCAAGGAGACCAAGCCCGCTGCCAAGGAGGCAAGACAGGCCGCCGCTGCAAAGCCTGTCAAGGAGGCAAAAGCTGCCAAGACCGCTAAGGCTGAGACGGCGGCTCCGTCCAAGAACGCTAAGCCTGCTGCCAAGGCCGCGACCGGCGTCTATGCCCTCGACATCAACGGCGACCTCGCCGAAAGCGAGATGGGACCTGTGACCGCCAAGCTGAAAAAAGCGGGCATCTCCCACCTGGTGAAGACCAAGACGCAAAAGGGCGAGCCGATGCACCGCCTTTTCCTTGCCGACTTCGGCGACAGGAACGAGGCCATCGAGCAGCTGGACCGGTTGAAACAGGTAGCACCCAACGCCTTCATGCTCAAGGAAAACGGCAGGTACGCCGTGTACGGCGGGTCCTTCATGCGTGAAGGGAAAGCTGCCGTTGAGCAGGACCGCCTCTTCGACAAGGGGGTAAAACTCATGCTGCAGAAAGCCACCATACCGGTATCGGTGGTCAAACTGCGTGCCGGCAGCTTCCCGGACCAGGCGAGCGCCCAGAAGGCTGCTGCCAACCTGAAGAGCGCCGGACTCTCCGCGAAGGTCGTCAAGGTCGGGAAGTAGCGCTGCGTGTCCGGAAAGGTAACCTTCAGGATCTCGGCTGCGGCCGCCCCTTACATCGGTGCGGACAAACCCCGGCAGCAGCGGCTTGAAGCCGCCCGCGGCAAGGTGGCGCTTCCGCCTGCGGATTTCGTGCTGCTCGTCTATTACCTGTGCCACGACCAGGACCCGGAGGTTAAACGGAGCGCGGTCACGACCCTGCGCTCACTGGACGCCGGGCTGCTGATGCAGGTGCTGGCCGATCCGGCGTTGCACCCGCGCATCCTCGACGCCTTGGTGCAGCTGCACGGCAAGAACCCGGACCTCCGCCCCATCTTCGCCAAACACCCGAGCCTCTCCAGCGCCGCCGCAGCCGCTTTAGCGGTAAACGGAGGGACTGCGTCAGCGCCGACCCCGGCTGCTGTTGCGTCAGTCTCCACGCCGGAATATGGAAGTTCCCCCCGGCGCGCCCACAGCGAGACCCCGGAAGCAGCCGTCGACGAGGAAGCGGGCGCGGTGCAACCGGACGAGGACGAACCGATAGACGAGGAGGAGTACCAGTCTAAGTACCAGATGGCCCAGGCCATGGGGGTCAGCGACAAGATCAAGATGGCGATGACCGGCGACAAGGAATGGCGCTCCATCATGATCAAGGACAACAACAAGCTGGTGTCCTCGGCCGCCATCAAGAACCCGCGCATGACCGAGTCCGAGGTCCTCTCCATTGCGAAGTCTGCGGTAGGAAACGACGAGATCATGCGCGTCATCTGCAGCAACAAGGAATGGATCAAGAATGCGCAGATCAGGAAGGCGCTGGTGATGAACAGCAAGACGCCGCTGCCGCACGCCCTGCGTTTCGTGGCGACTCTCCCGGAAAAGGAACTTGCCCAACTGGCCAAGAGCAAAAACGTCAACTCGGCCATCGCGTCGCAGGCGCGCAGGATCCTGATGAGCAAGAAAGACAGCAGATAAACTAGGGGGAATCCAGATGGCTCTGGTCAACCAGGCAAAACGTGAAATAAACGCGAAAATCGTCTTTTTCGGACCGGCGCAGGCCGGTAAGGCGACCAGCCTGAAGCACGTCTTCAACAAGCTGAAGCCCGAGTTCCGCGGCGCCATGAAGGTGATGAACGTCCAGGACGCCCGCATGCTATTTTTCGACTTCACCCCGCCGGGCGACGGTAACGTCGACGGCTTCAGGGTTCGCTTCCACCTCTACACCGTCTCCGGAAGCAGTGTGGACCCCGCTGCCTGGAAGATGGTGCTGAAGGGTGTGGACGGGGTCGTCTTTGTGGCCGACTCCGCTCCCCAGCAGCAGGAACAGAACCAGCGTTGCATGGATGAGCTCGTTTCCTTTCTCAAGGGGTACGGGCAGAGCCTCGTTTCGGTCCCGACGGTGCTGCAGCTCAACAAGAGCGACCTCAGCGACGCCATCTCCATGGCGGAGATGGAGCGCACCCTGAACCCGTCACGGCTCCCCAGTTTCAGGGCAAGCAGTCAAAGCGGCGAAGGGGTGCTCCAGGCGCTCATGGCGCTGGTAAAGACGGTGCTGACCGGCCTCAGGTCCAGGGGCGCCGAAGGTATCGCCGGAGGGGAAGGACTGCAGCGGATAGTCGATGAACCGGTAGCCTCTCCAGTCACCGCCAAGCCCCTGCCGACTTCTGCAGCGCCGCAGCAAGCGGCCCGCACCCCTGAGCCCCCAGCATCCGAGGTCCAGGAAGAGCCGCTCACCCTGGAACTGGCCGGACCTCCCACCGCGGCAGAAGGTGACATCATCTCTGTCCCGCTCACCATCCGCAGCGGCAGCCGCAGCAAAGAGGTGGTCTTGACCCTCTCACTTGCCGTAGGGAAGGGGTGATCGGCTTGGGGCCCGAATTGCATTTGCACCTGTTCGCACGCCTGCTGCTGGCCTCCCTCCTCGGCGGCCTGATCGGTCTTGAGCGCGAGGTTCACGGACGGCCAGCCGGGTTCAGGACGCACCTGCTGGTATCGCTTGGATCCTGCCTGTTCTGCCTTACTTCCATCGAGATCTACCATATCTACGGAAATTTCGGCGGTGCCATCCCGGTCGGCGTCGACCCGGGCCGGATTGCGGCACAGGTGGTGACCGGCATCGGTTTTCTTGGAGCCGGCGCCATCATCAGGGAGAGGGCCTCTATACGTGGGCTGACGACGGCCGCCTGCCTGTGGGTCGCGGCCGGGCTCGGCATAGCCTGCGGTTTGGGGCTCTTTCAGATGGCGATTGCCGTGACGGTCATCGCCCTCATTAACCTGCTGCTGTTAAAGCAGGTGGAAAAACGGCTCAACCGCGACATCTACGTCGTGGTCAAGGTGTGGAGCGAGGACCGTCCTGACTTCATCTCGCAGGTGTATCAGCTCCTGGGTACGTCTGGCGTAGATCGAGTGGAAGCGAAGTTCGAAAGAGACCTGGAACGAAAACAGATGTTTATCGAGTTTCAGATGAAGCGCGGAAAGAAGGTAACTTCCCCGGATCTGCTCGCCAGACTGAGCGAGCTTGAGGGGGTAAAGCGGGTAAGTGTGGATTAGGCTGGTTAAACACCGCAACAGGAAAGGAGTTACGGACATGGCTGAACTTAAGGGAAGCAAGACGGAAAAGAACCTGCTGGAGGCATTTGCAGGCGAGTCTCAGGCGCGCAACAAGTACACCTACTACGCGTCGGTCGCCAAGAAGGAAGGGTACGAACAGATCGCCTCGCTCTTTCTGGAGACCGCGGAAAACGAGAAGGAGCACGCGAAACTCCACCTTAAGGCGTTGGGCGGCATCGGGGACACCATCACCAACCTGAAAGCCGCAGCCGCAGGCGAGTACGCCGAGTGGGTGGACATGTACCCGCGCATGGCCAAGGAGGCCAAGGAAGAGGGTTTCACCGCCATCGCAGCCATGTTCGATGGTATCGCCAAGATAGAGCAGGCGCACCAGGAACGCTACAAGGCCCTCCTTGCCTCCATCGAGGATGGGACGGTATATAAGGACGAAGAGCCGACGCTCTGGAAATGCCGCAACTGCGGTCATATCCATGAGGGGACCGAACCGCCCCAAGGCTGCCCGGTGTGCCATCATCCCAAAGGCTACTTCGAGCGCAGCGCGGAAAACTACTAGCATCGGTTCTGCCAGGCCCGCATCCCTCTGTCAGGGCAGCATCTTGCCGCCAAAATCCCTTGTATACAGAGTGATTCACATGATATGATGCCCTGGTTTCTCATTAGCAATAGGAGGCATGCATGGCAATCATCACAATTTCCAGAGAGATGGGTACCGGCGCTTACGCCATTTCCAAGGAGCTGGCGAAAAAGCTCAAGTACACGCTCGTCGATCGCCTGAAGATCGAGGAGCTGGCGCCGGCGTACGGCCTCACACCCGAGATCCTGGAGAGGGTGGACGAGAAGCCCCCTTCATACCGGACCGCCGAGGACCGGTTGCAGGCAGCGCATCTCGCCACGATGGAACTGATCCTTCTGGACAATGCCAGGAAGGGGAACGTGATTCTTTACGGAAGGGGTGCTCAGGACCTGATCAAGGGAGTCACCAACGTGCTCAAGGTCCGCTTCATCGCTCCTTTTGAAGACCGGGTGGAAAAATTCGCCGAAAGGGAGTGGATCGACCCCGATCTGGCCCGCGAGCTGATCCGAAAGAGCGACCACCAGTTGGGCGGGTTCATCCACTTCTACTTCGATCGCGATTGGAACGATCCGATGGCTTACGACCTGATCCTCAACACCAGCAAGTCGAGCCACAGCGCCATGATCGAGTGTGTCATCGCAGCCTCCAAGGATCCCCGCCTCAAGCAGGGGGAGGAGGAATCCATGGCGCTTTTGGACGATTGCATCCTGGCCAAGCGGGTGGAGGCCGAGATCCTCAAGTCCTCGCTGGAGCGCAGGCTGCGCATCACCGCCAAGGACGGCGTGGTCACGCTCTCCGGGCACGTACAGGCCGAAGGGCAGATCGAAGAGGCTGTACGCATCGCCGGTTCCGTTTCCGGCGTGACCGATGTGGACTGCGATCTGGATGTGGTGAGCTACAAACCTGTGAAGGACTAGAGGCAGGGGAGAGGCAGGGGCTAGGGGGTAGTGATTAGGGACCCTTGGCGCTTTCACGAAACTCTCGTATCTGCTGCATCTAGTATAAAGAGGCGTACCAGTAGAAAGGGGCTGGTGGCGTAGGAGATGGGGCAGATTTTGCCAACCCCGTTTCCCTAGCCCCAGCCCCTGTTTTATTTCCAGCCCGAGCCCTCGTAGCTGCCTTTTCCAGCCCCTAGCTCCTAGCCCCTGTTTTCTAGCCCCTGTTTCTGGCCCTTTTGAGGTCAACCACGCAACTGTAGGGCACAGCCATCGAGCCTCTGCCGGTCCCCATGCAGATCCCTTCCTCGATGCCGTGGTAGTCAGACCCTCCGGTCCAGACCATCCCCCTTTTTTCTGCGAAGTTGCGCAGGTAGGCGCTATCCTGTTCGCTGCAGACGTTGTTGAAGACCTCTAGGCCGTCAAGCCCCATCTCCGCCAGTTCTTCGATGACACGCAAGAGCGGTTCGCGCTCGTTTGTTATGGTGGTCGGATGCGCCAGCACGGCGACTCCTCCCAGCCTCTTTATCGTCGCAAGCGCCTCGTCGACCGGGAAATATCGCTTCGGGACGTCGCAGGGAAGCAGGTACCGGACGAAAGCGTCCTGCATGTCGCGGACGTAACCCCTTGCCATCAGCACCTGGGCTATGTGCGGGCGTCCAAGAGCCCCTCCCGCCAAGGCCGCCGCTTCGGCACTGGTGATGGTGGCCTTTCCCTCCAGCGTGAGCTTCTCATTGATGCGGCCGATGATCGCGTCGCCGCGGGCCTCACGCTTGTCCCGGAAATCCTTGAGCATGGCGAGAAGCTGCGGGTCGCGGTGGTTCAGCAGGTAACCCAGCAGGTGAACGTCGCGATAAGAGCCGAAAGCGACTGAGAACTCCATGGCGGGAAGCACCTCGACTCCGAGCGAGGTTCCGGCGGCGATCGCCTCGTCTATGCCGTCGACGGTGTCGTGGTCTGCCAGGGCGATCGCCCTGAGTCCCAGTTCTGCTGCCATGGCGACAAGTTCCGCAGGAGTGCGGACCCCGTCGGAGAAAGTGGAATGTAGGTGCAGGTCAACCATGTTTCTCATTGTGTCTCCAATTTTGTCAGATGGCCATTATAAGGGCTTTCCTCTTTTGTGCAACTGATAACTCTGCATATATCAGTTGCCTTGGCCCATGGCATCTTGTATAAGTAGGCATTACTTTTTCCAGCAATAACAAGAGGTGTTTGTGGCACAGATAAGAGGAATGGGCGGTGCGATCTTCGCCATTGCCACGTTCGTTCTGGGAGGGATCTTGACCTTCTCCGGACTGGGACTGATTGCATTTATGAAATACAAGGACCTGTGGGGGCTTGGTGAGGGACGGAGCATCGGCATTCTGTTCGTCTGCGTCGGACTGCTTATGTCGATCCTTGGAGTGATGGTGATGCGTATCGTGCGCAACAGGATCTAGTGTGAGGGACGACCAGATACATGAGGGCATGGCCATCCTTGAAGATGCGGTGCGGACTCGGGGGTGGGTGACTCCCGCGGTCACCATCGTGGCCACGCAGGACCGGGACCCCTACAAGGTGCTGGTTTCCTGCATCCTTTCCTTAAGGACCCGCGACCAGGTAACAGCCGAGGCCTCGCAGCGGCTCTTTGCACTCGCCGACACGCCGCAGAAGATGGCTCTGCTCGAAGTGGCGAAAATCGAGCGGGCGATCTACCCAGTTGGGTTCTACCGGGTCAAGGCCCAGCAGATTTTAGAACTCTCGTTCCAACTTTGCGAACTGTACCAGGGGAGGGTGCCGGACGAGTTGGAGACGCTCCTGACCTTCAAGGGAGTGGGGCGTAAGACGGCTAACCTGGTGCTGACGCTTGGATACGGCAAGCCCGGCATCTGCGTCGACATTCACGTGCACAGGATCTGCAACAGGTGGGGCTATGTGAAAACAGGCACACCCGAGCAGACAGAACTTGCCTTAAGGAAAAAGCTTCCGCCGGAGTACTGGATCATAATCAACGATCTTCTAGTGACTTTCGGACAGAACCAGTGCACACCCGTCTCCCCGCGCTGCTCTACCTGTCCCCTGTACGCGCTCTGTGACAGGGTGGCAGTTATCAAGTCTAGATAAAACAGTGTTGCACAAAAACGCTCTTTGAGTATAATGAGTCCTTGAGTTTTTAAGCCGCATTCTCACCGCCGGTTAGACGCGGTGGAAATTGTTATCTGCTGATGCCGCGCATCAGCCACTTTCGGGGGTATTATGCTGAAGAAAATCGGTTTTGTAGGTCTGGGTACCGTGGGCGTCCACATGGCCGCCAACCTGGCCAAGTCGGATTACCAGTTAACGGTGTTTGATCAAGATGCCAAGGCTGTTGCAGAGCTGGCGACCCTGGGAGTCAAGGTCGGCGAGTCGCCCATGGCGACCGCAAAAGGGCAGGACCTGGTCATCGTCATCGTGCCTGACAGCGACTTCCTCGTCTTCGGCCAGGACGGCGTTTTTGAAGGGATAGACCCCGGGACCATCCTGGTCGACATGGGGACCCACTGCATCGAGACCATCGAGCGCATGGCCCAGGAGGCCGTGAACCATCGCGTCATGTTCCTTGAGGCCCCGGTGTGGGGAAGCAAGGAGCACGCGGCAAACGGTCTGCTGACCATTCTCGCCGGCGGCGACGAGGCGCTTCTTGGCCGCTGCCGCGAACCTTTCTCCTATTTCGGCCTCAACATCATCCACATCGGCAAGATCGGCGACGCCACGCGGATGAAGCTGATCGTCAACCTGCTGCAGGCCGAGATGATGCAGTCACTTTCCGAGGGGCTCGTCTTCGGCGAGAGGATGGGGTTCAAGCCGGACAAGATCCTCGAGGTGCTGGACTCCGGCGGGGTCGCCTCTCCGCTGTTCCACTCCAAAGGGCGCTCCATCGCCCGCGGCGATTTCAGCCGTAACCTGGCGCTCAAGTACGTCCACGCCCAGATGCTGAGGGTGCTGGAGACGGCCGAAAAGCTCGGGCTCGAGCTTCCCGCTGCGAAGACCGTCTCAGGCATCTTCGGCCAGGCTGTGGCCGACGGCAGGGGGGAAGAGGATTTCTCCGCCATCGTGAAACTGCTGAGGAAATAACAGGGCGCGCTATAGAATCAGAAAGTAAAAAGGGGCATCCCATCCAGGGGTGCCCCTTTTTTGTTTCCTCCAAGGACTAGACGAGGCTATTGCGCTTCCCCCTTCGCAGAGGTTCATCCGGAAATACTGTAGTGCTGTGTCGCCTCGAAGGAGTGGCGAGGATAAGACGTTCCCCCCTTTGCGAAGGGGGGACAGGGGGGATTTGCCTTACGACTGATGAGCGTGAGGAGCTCTTCTTGCGACGTAACTCCCTGATTGTTAGAAAAAATTTCCTATACAAAAAAGTTTACGATGCGGTAAAACTAGATGTCTACTTTTTGACTCGACGACTTCAGCGGTTTTTATATTGTATTAACAGCTGGTCATTTTGCTGATGATCACATTGGAATACCTGAACAAAGTACCTTAAAACATTTATAACAAAATCATCAGCGCAACCTTACTACTACTTCAGTAGTAACAGGAGCATTATGGCGAACACGAACAAGAAGAAGTTACTGATACTCGTAACCGTTTTGGGCATTGTGGCAGGAAGCTGCTACGGTATCTACGCCTGGAAGCACTCTCATTCCGACCAAGGGAAACAGATCAGCTACACCGCGTTCATGGATAAAGTCAATGCCGGCAGCATAACCAAGGTGAAGATCGCCGGTGATCAGATCGACGCGGTAGGAAAGTCTGGTGAAAAATTTCAGCTGTTTCTCCCTGTCGGTGCGGAACTGGCCGACATCCTGGTAGCCAAGAAAATTGATTTTTCCTCCAATCCAGCAGCCTCCCAGCCGAAGTGGTTCGAGATCAGCATCATCCTCATGGTTGCCCTTTTTCTCGTCATGGTGCTTAGGAGGTACGGTGGGGTGGGACGGAGCAAGGCGAGGATCATCGACTGCACCGAATCGCCGACCCGTTTCAGCGACGTAGCCGGCGCCGAGGAGGCAAAGGCCGAACTTCTTGATACGGTCGAGTTCCTGAAGGACCCGCAGAAGTTCAGCACCCTAGGCGGGAAGATGCCGACGGGCGTCCTCCTCGTGGGCCCTCCGGGCACCGGCAAGACCCTCCTCGCCAGGGCGGTGGCGGGCGAGGCCGACGTTCCCTTCTTCTCCATATCGGGCTCCGAGTTCGTCGAGATGTACGTCGGCGTCGGCGCTTCCAGGGTGAGGGACCTCTTCGCCCAGGCCAAGAAGGCGGCTCCCTGCATCGTCTTCATCGATGAGATCGACGCGGTCGGCCGCAAGCGTGATGCAGCGGTCGGCGGCGGTGCAAGCGACGAGCGCGACCAGACCCTCAACCAGCTCCTGGTGGAGATGGACGGTTTCGCCGTTAACTCCGGCATCGTTGTCCTCGCCGCAACAAACCGCCCCGAGATCCTCGATCCGGCGCTGCTCCGCTCCGGGCGCTTCGACCGCGAGGTCACCGTGGGCGCTCCTGACATCCGGGGACGCGAGGCAATACTGAAGGTCCACTCCAAGAACGTCCCCCTGAGCCCAGAGGTCGACCTGATGGTGATCGCCCGCGGGACGCCGGGCCTCTCCGGCGCCGACCTGGCCAACGTGGTCAACGAGGCGGCCATTCTGGCGGCGCGGTCCAACAAGGGTTGCGTCGAGATGCTCGACTTCGACAACGCCAAGGACAAGGTGCTGATGGGGGCTGAGAAGAAGTCGATGGTGCTCTCCGACAAGTCAAAGCTCTCGACTGCCTACCACGAGGCGGGACACGTGCTGGTGGCGAAGCTCGTGCCGGGATGCGACCCGGTGCACAAGGTCTCCATCATCCCGCGCGGCAGGGCGATGGGCGTCACGCTCCAGATCCCGGAGGAAGACATCTACTGCTACACCAAAGAGATGCTGATGGCCCACCTCAAGGTGCTCATGGGGGGAAGGGCCGCCGAAGAGATCATCTTCCACACCACGACCACCGGAGCCGGCAACGACCTGGCACGCGCCACCGATACCGCAAGGAAGATGGTGAGCGAATGGGGCATGTCCAGGGCCTTCGGTCCGGTTGCGTTCGGTCACCAGGAGAACACCGACGGCGGAGGCAAGAAAGGGTTCAGCGACGCTACCGCGCTCGAAATGGACAACGAGATCAGGTCGATCGTAACCACCTGTTATGCCGATGTCCGGACCCTTCTTGAGGAGAACCTCGACGCGCTGGAGCGCCTAACCAGGGAACTGGTCGTCAAGGAGACGCTGGACGCGGCAGAGATCGACGCCATACTGGAACTCGACCTGCCTGACCATGCCGTCGAAGAAGCCAGCTGCGCCGCTGCCTGATCAAACCACGCAGCTTCTCTATCTGAATAACCATCCCTGACTTTGCCGCTGCCGCCTTGCTTGTAGCAAGGGCGGCAGCGGCAGTCTAACTCCCTGCCAACGTGTCACTCTGTCACATCTAAAGCTTGCCCCCTCTCCTGTTAAATGCTATCTAGTATCAGGCCGCAGCCTAAGACCCCCGGGAGCTATATTTAGATGACCAACAACGACGTATTCCGCAGATTGCGCTATGCCATGAACATGGGTACCCAGACAGTGGTGGAGGTATTCAGACTGTCCGGCATGAAGATGGGGCAGGCCGATATCACCTCCCTGGTCAAGAAAGAGGATGAAGCGGGCTATAAGGAGTGCAGCGACGAGGTTCTGGAAGCATTCCTGGACGGTTTCATCGCCCTAAAAAGGGGGAAGCGGGAAAGCGAGCCCGAAGCGAAAAAGGATGCGGTCCAGCTGACCAACAACGACATCCTGAAAAAGATCCGGATAGCCCTGGCCCTGAAAGAAGACGAAATGCTGGCGTTGTTCAAATTGGCGCATTTCCCCGTCTCAAAGTCGGAGCTGTCGGCGGTCTTTCGCGCCCAGGGGCAGGAAAACTACAAGCCGTGCGGCGACCAGATGCTGCGGAATTTCCTGAAGGGACTTACGGTCAAATATCGGGACACGTCAGCTAAATAGAGCCGGGCGATGCCTTTGGAGGTCGGATCTGAACGATCAGCCGATGGACAAAGAGAAACTGCCGGAACAAGGAAGCGAGGTTGCAGAAGCCCCGGTTGACGCCGTCGAAGCGGTGATCGACTCGGCTGTCATCAGCGCTGGACTCTCGAAGATCCGCAGGCGCCGCTGGATGGTCTGGAGCGTGATGATCATTTACCTCCCCACCATGTGGACGACGCAGAAGATCACTCACTCCTTCAATGCGTCGATGCCCGTGTTCTTTATCTGGTTCCTGCTGCTTTTGGCCGCCATGGGATATTCAGCGGTGGCGCGGTGCCCGCGCTGCGGCAATTACTACCATGTGAACGGAATGATCCTGCTCTACTTGCGCAAGTGCCTGCACTGCCAGCTTCCCCTCAACGAAGACAAATCCAGGCCGCAGTTCTAGTCGCGGTCATCACCCCCCATCCGGCAACGCTACTGTCTTTCCTTGCCCTGTGGGAGAGGGGAGGGGGGAAGTCCAGCCGTTTTTGCATCCTGCACCAGTGCCCGTGCTTGCCCCAGCGCCCGGGTCAAACTCTCCTCGTCAACAGCCGCCTTCCTGATGAATATATCAACGGTCTCGATTCCCTTGGTGGTTGGATTGGCGGAGAGAGCCGGCCTGATGTTGCTTAAGTCCGACTCGAACGCACGGTAAGCCCGGCGTACCGAAATTGCCGCTGCAGCGATCGGGTCAAACGCCGCCCCCAGTTCCAAAGGCTTGGTCCTGGCGGTATTGGACAGGCGGGGGTACTGGCATTCTGTTGCTGATTTTTCCGCCTCCACCAGGTAGGACTTTCCTCGATACTCCAAACCGTCGGCATGTCGCACCAACCGCTCCCCGACAAGGTTCATCCTCGAAGCCCTCTCGGTAAACTCACGATAGGCCCGCCCCAGATCGGGAGGGTCTGACAGGACCAGTTCGTCCAACGCTTTCCTGGTGCTGTCGGCCTGCAATTGGGCGTATTCCAGATCCGCATCCACCGTCTGCAGCGAAGCGCTGTTGCTCACATGGAAAGTTATCCGTCCCCCGGCGCAACCCGCGATGCCAAGGCTCCAAAAGACAAGACCCAGCACCAAAATAAAATGAACCTGGCTTGGTTGTCTCATGACACGCTCCTGTTATGATTTCGCGACTGGTTAATGTTACTTGACGCATCCTTGCTGTCAACGCGCCATCTTGGGCCTGTTCTACAGGCAGAGAAGTTTCTGATAAACTCATGATAGTGGTCCAGCAGCCAATGAGATAGTAGCGCCGGTCACTAAAAAGACAGGCATTTCAACAGTAGGAGGTTGATCATGAAACAGTACCTGTTCGCACTGATGATAGGAATGGTCGCCCAGAACGCATTCGCCGGCGTGGTCGGCAAGACGGTCGAATACCGCCAGGGCGACACCGTACTTGAGGGGTATGTTGCCTATGATGACTCGGTAAAGGGGAAACGGCCTGGAGTTCTGGTGATTCACGAGTGGACCGGGTTGGGGGCGTACGAGAAGGGTCGAGCCGACCAGCTTGCCAAGCTTGGGTATGTCGCCTTCACCGCGGATATTTACGGCAAAGGGGTCCGTCCGGCCACCCAGGAACTGGCGGCAAAGGAAGCGGCCAAGTATCGCGGCAACGACCGCAGCCTCATCCGCGCACGCAGCGCCGCCGGTTTGGAGACCTTAGCCAAGTTGCCGCAGGTGGATCCCAAGCGGCTGGCGGTGATCGGATATTGCTTCGGCGGCACCGCCGCTTTGGAGTTGGCACGCAGCGGGGCCGCCGTTTTGGGGACGGTCAGCTTCCATGGCGGCTTAAGCACCCCGGCTCCCGCAGATGCGAAGAACATCAAGGGGAAGGTGTTGGCTCTCCATGGGGCTGACGATCCCTACGTAAAGCAGCCCGAGGTTGAAGCGTTTCAGCAGGAGATGCGCCAGGCAAAAGTCGACTGGCAGATGAACTACTACGGTGGTGCGGTCCATAGCTTCAGCAATCCGAAGTCCGGCAACGATCCGAGCAAGGGAGTCGCCTACAACGAGAAGGCTGACCGGCGTTCGTGGCAGGCGATGAAGCTGTTTTTCAACGAGATATTCGGACAAAAGCAGAAGTAGTGACCTTCCAACAGTCCCCGCCCCCGGAGGGGGAGGGTTAGGGAGGGGGACACCGTTTCTGATAGTCCATTCTTCCCACCTCCCAGCCTCCCCCCTCCGGGGGGAGGAGAGTTGGCAGGTGCTGGCCACGCTACATTGTTCCTGAGAACGCGCCGCGCAGCGTCCCACCTCCATTACGAGGGAAGAACTGGTTGCGGGGGTGAGACCGGACTCCTTCAACCTGCAGAACATGGCCCAGCGTATTGCGGGATTGGTACAGGACCCCTTGGAGGGGTGCTTCGAACTGCGGCAAAAGCTTCCCGGCGAGGGAGTGGACCGGCCGGAAAGGGGCCTTGACTTGGGGCGCCAAGCGGCGGTATACCTGTGGAATTCTTTTTCCCGGAGCCGTCATGCCCGTCAGATTCATTCACACCTCAGACATCCACCTGGGAAAAACCTACCGCAGCTTGGGCGGCGACGCCGAGCGCTACCAGGACTTCTTCACCACCTTCGCAGCAATCATCGCCGATGCGGTCAAGGAAAAGGTCGATTTCGTCCTGATCGGCGGCGACCTCTTCCATACCGGCCAGATCCTCCCCAAGACCTTTGCCAAAACCATCGAGATCCTGCAGCCGTTGAAGCACGCCGGCATCCCCTGCCTGGCCGTCGAGGGAAACCACGACTGGATCCATCGCCGCGACAGCGTCTCGTGGATGGAGGCGCTCTCCCAACTGGGGTACATCAGCCTTCTACGCCCCTCCCGTACCGGCGAGGGAGGCTACATCTTCGAGCCCTTCGACCAGGAGCAGGGAGCGGGGGGGCATATCGAGGTCAAGGGGGTCAACATCTACGGCCTCGGTTACATAGGTTCCCAGGCGGGATACCATGTGCCGCGCATCTGCGACGCCATCGTCACCAAGCGCAACATCCTGCTCTTTCACGTCGGTGTCTGGACCTATTCTCCGGTCGAGATAGGCAACATAAAGCCTGAGGAGGCGCTCCCCTTGTCGGAGTGCTTCGACTACGTGGCGCTTGGGCACGGCCACAAGCCGTACGTGGTCAGCACCCCCGACGGCCGTCCCTACGCGTTCAACCCTGGCTCCCCCGACTGCGTCAACTTCGGCGAAGAGCGCTACGACAAGGGGTACTACCTGGTCTCGCTGGAGTCTGAGGGGAGGGCGCTGCATGAATTCAGGCGCACCTCGCCGCGTCCGATGCTGGTCGTTACCGCCAACCTCGATGGTGCCGGCAACTCAGGGGAGGCTCTGGAACGGTTCAGGAGCCAGATGGCTGAAAAGCTTTCCGGCTGCCGGGAAGAACGGGCGCCACTCGTTGAAGTGCGCCTGGCGGGAAAGGTGGGGTTTCATCCCTTCGAGCTGAGCCGCGACCGCCTGCGCTCGGCACTGTGCGAGATCTGCGATCCGCTGCACCTGGAGATCAAGAACCACCTGTCGCAGGTCTCCGGCGGGGGAGGGGAGGACAAGGTCAAGAAGAGCCTGGCTGAGATCGAGCGGGACGTCCTGGGCGAGCTTATCGGAGCGAACAGCCAGTACCAGGGGCGCGTGGAGGAACTGACTCGCCTGAGCCTGTCGCTTAGGGACTTGGTGCTCAAGGGGGACGTGGAAGGCGAGGAGCTTTTGAGCCTGCTTGATTCTGGAGGTGAGCCATGCGCATAGTCTCGGTCCATCTCAAGAACATCAAGTCTCACCGCGAGAAGGAACTCGCCTTCTCGCCGGGGATCAACGTCCTCTCCGGCGCGAACGGCTCCGGCAAGAGCACCATCTTCGAGGCCATCGGCTACGCCCTTTTCGGGGTGGATGCCAAGGACTTCGTCTCCAATGCCGAACGCTTCCTTACCATCGGAGCCAAGCGCGGCGAGATTGCCGTCGTCTTCGAACCGGCGCCGGGGGAGCTGTACCGGGTAACCCGCACCGTGGGAACGGCCGGGAAATGGCTCTTGGCCAAGGAGGCAGGCGGCGAATTCGAGGTCGAAGAGCACGCCAACATGGAGGAGACGGAGTCGCGCATCGCAAAGCTGCTCGGCCTCTCCACCGGCCGCCCGCTGTCGGAGCAGTTCAAGCTGGTGATCGGCCCCTTCCAAAACGACTTCCTCGGCCCGTTCGTGATCAAGCAGCCCGCCAAGCGCCAGGACGCCTTCGACGAGATCCTGGGCATCGACGCATGGCGCAAGACGCAGGACAAAACAAAGGTTTTGACCAGCGCCATTAAGGCCAAGCTTGACGTGCTGCAGGCCGAGGTGGATACCAGGTCGGAGCAGGTTGCCGTGCTCCCAGTGAAGGAGGAGGAGTTGTCGACCCTGCGGGGGCAGAGTGCGGCCAAGAAAGCCGAGCTCGATGCGACGAACAGCAACCTTGAGCGAGCGACTCTCCTTCTCAATACGCTGGAGTCGAAAAAGGAGGCGATCCAGGCCGTCCAGCAGGAAGCACAGGGACTTGAGGAGCGCGCCGAATCCGGCAGAAACTACGTCTCGAACCAACAGCTCCTGGTCGAACAATCCCGGCAGGCGTCGGCATCGGTCTTGGCGGCGACCGCCGGCAAGCAGGCTTACGATGCCGCCGAGGTCAGGATAAAGGAGTTGCGCGAGCAGGAACAGCGCAAGCGCCTGGTGGAAAGGAAGCTGGCCGACCTGGAAAAGGAACAGGGAACAGTTCAGGCGATGCTGGATGCGGAGACCCGGGAACTAGAGCTGGCCAGGTCGTCGATGGAGCAGGAGCGGGAACTCCTGAAGGTGGACCGGGAATCGCTGGCTACGGCTCTGGCGGAGCTGAAAAAGTCGGAGGCCGAGGCGGCCCAAGGGCTGGCTGAGGCGGAACAAAGCCGCACGAAGTTCCGCAAACTCCCCATGCACAACATCGAGACCACGCTGCCGTACCTCCACGTTGCCCTCAGCAGGATCGAGGAGATCGACAGGCAGATCCGGGAACGGGAAAAAGCGGTGGCAGGCAGTGATCCTCTGAAGGCCGAAGCCGAGCAGCTTGCCGCGCGCCAGTCCCGGCTGGAGCAGATCCAGGCGCAGCGCTCGGAACTGGCCGGGCGTAAGCACTCCCTGGTCGAGGGGCGCGACAAGATCGGGACCGGCGCCTGTCCCTTCTTCATGGAACCGTGCCAGAACCTTAGCGGCGGGGACCCCGCAGGTATCTTCGACGCCCGCATAGCCGCTCTCGAAGACGAGATGGCGCGGCTTGACCGCGAGGCAGCCGAACTTGCGCCACAGGTGAGCAGCGCGCAGCAGGCCGTTCGCGAACTGGCCGGTATGGAACAGGTCTGCCTGGAACTGACCAAGGCGGGGCGGGAGCGGGCCCAGCAGGAAGAGGAATTCAGCCGCAACTACGCCCAGATCGCCACGCCGGTACTTCGCGTCCCGCTTGAGGAGTGGCTTTCGACTGCCAGTGTTGACGCTTTCTCCGCCGACCGGTTGCCGGTCCTCGCTCTCGACGTGTCGGCGGCTCCGCAGCAGCGCCGGGACGCGCTGTCTCAGGCAGCCGACGCTTGGCAGCGCGTCATCGCCGAGTTGGAAGCGGCCCTGGAGGACCGCGTCAAGCGGGCAAGCGAACCGGTTCAGGAGTGTGCGAGCAAGCTCGCCGAGCTCTCGGCGCGCGGAGAAGTGCTGGAGCGGCGGGAGCGCGAGCTTGCCGCGGCTCAGGAAAAGGCGGTCCTGCGCGAGCAGTCTGTAGCGCGGCATGCAGGGCGGCTCGCCGGATTGCTGACCGAGCTCGATGCACGGAAAACGGAGATCTCCGCCTTTGCGGATGTCGAGCGTAGCGTGAAGGACGCGGAGGAGGAACTGGTCCGTTTCCAGCCCGCCCGCGACAGCTACATAGCCAACCTCAAGTCCGCGGAAGAGTTTGACAAGCGACTGGAAACCCTGGAGAAATTCCAGGCGCGCCTGCAGGAGGTAAAGGCCGCCCTGGCCGCCAAGCAGGCCATGCTCAGTAAGCTTGTGGCCGATTACCGTCCGGAGCAGCACGAAGCAGCGAAGCAAGACCGCGAACAGCTGGTGATGGCGGCGACACGGCTTGAATCGGAGATCCGGTCCATTTCCGAAGGAGTGACCCGGCTGGAGGGGGAAACTGCCGCTTTGCGCGCGGTTGCCGCCGAAATCGAGCAGAAGCAGGCAGCAATCAAAAAACTCAAGGATCAGGCAGACCTGGTGAAGTTCCTGCGCAACCAAGTGTTCAAGAACGTCTCCAGCCAGCTTTCCGAGCGGTTCCGGGAGGAGATCAGTTTCCGCGCCGACCGGATCTACCGCAGCATCTGCGAGTCCGACGAGGAACTGGTCTGGGGCGACAATTACCAGGTGGTGCTGAAGGACATGGCGGAGGGGCAGGTCCGGGAGAGAAGCGACGACCAGCTTTCCGGGGGGCAGATGATGAGCGCCGTGGTGGCGCTGCGCCTGGCCCTTTTGCAGACCATCGGCGCGCGCATCGCCTTCTTCGACGAGCCCACCTCGAACCTCGACGCCGAGCGGCGCGAGAACCTGGCGCGCGCCTTCCGCGCCATCGACGTGGGACAGGAGGAAGTGACCGAGCACTGGTACGACCAGTTGTTCCTGGTCAGCCACGACGTGAGCTTTACCGAGATAACAGATCAAACCATCCAGCTCGATTAGAGGATTTCCCCACATGTCCCAAAAGCACCACGGCGCCTGGTTGATCGCCGCCTCCGCAGCAGGTTTCGCCACCCTCGGCATCCTAATCAAGAGCGCTTTTTCCGGCGGCGCCAACATCAGCACTATCCTTGCCGGGCGCTTTCTGATCGCGTCCTTCTTCCTGTTCCTCTACCTCAGGGCGCGCAAGACCCCGCTATGCATCGGGCGCAGATCGTCGCTGCAGCTCATGCTGATGGGGATGGTCGGCTACGGCGGCATGTCCATGCTGTACGCCAACGCCATCCACTATCTCCCCGCCTCGCTGACCGGGATGCTCCTTTACACCTATCCGGCGCTGGTGACAGTCATAGCGCTGGTTTTGGGGGAGGAGAGCTTCAATGCCGCCAAAGGGGTGGCGCTCGTGGTCTGCAGCGCAGGCTTGGTGCTTCTGTTGGGGGCGTCTTTTGAGGGGGCGCGGCTGGAGGGAGTCCTCTCCGTTTTGGGGGCCGCTGGCATCTACAGTTGTTACATCATCATAGGCAACCGGATCCTGAAGAACATCGACCCGTTGGTCACCTCCCTTTGGGTCTGTGCCTCCGCAGGATTCACCTTTCTTGTCTATGCCCTTGCCACCGGCGGCCTCACGGTGGACCTCGCCCCCGTAGGCTGGCTTTCCATCCTTGGGATCGCCCTCTTCCCCACGCTGATCGCCGTCGTCGGTTTCTTTGCCGGGCTGCGCCTGGTAGGCGCCACCAACGCCTCCATCATCAGCATGCTGGAGCCTTTGGTCACCGTACTCCTGTCCGCCGTTCTTCTGGGGGAGCGGATCACCGCCCTGCAAGGTTTCGGTGGTGCGGTCCTGCTGTTCGGAGGCTTGATCCTGCAGTTATGGGGTAACGAAGTGCGGCACGAGACCGTAACCGAAGTTTAAAAGGGAAGGGTAGCCTGCACCCCGGTATCTTTGCAGTGAAGGTTCAGCCTGCGCACCGTAGCCTTGTAGTGAAGGTGCAGCCTGCGGACCGTAGCCTTGGCGAAGGTCCGTTGACTTTCCTCCCCTGATCTGCTAGAGACATAGGGCTTGTAGCCAACCTAAACTTGAAGGATTTCATGGAACAGTTCTTTCTCAAGCTTTCCATAATGCTGGTTCCCGCGCTCATGGCGATCACCTGCCACGAGGTGTCCCACGGCTACATCGCGGACCGGCGCGGCGACAATACCGCGAGATACCTGGGACGCCTGACGCTCAACCCCCTGAAGCATCTTGACCTCTTCGGCACCCTGATGATCTTCATCATCGGCATCGGCTGGGCTAAACCAGTGCCGGTCAACTTCAACAACCTGAGGCGCCCGAAAACCGACATGATCTGGGTCGCCGCTGCCGGCCCCATCACCAACTTCCTGCTTGCCACCTTTTCCGCATTCGTCATGCGCGCGCTGATCGGCGCGACTCAAGGGGTGGCGGAGGGTTCCGCGCTCGCCACCTTTGTCGACCCCGTCACGTTGATGCTCGCCTTCTCCGTGTACATCAACCTGCTGCTCGGCATCTTCAACCTGATCCCGGTGCCGCCGCTGGACGGCGGCAGGGTGGCGGTCGGTCTCCTGCCGCTGCGCCCTTCGATGGCACTGGCGAGGCTTGAGCCGTTCGGCATGATCATCATCATAGTCCTGGTCTTTTTCACCAATGCCTTCAGTTACGTGATCTCGCCGGCACTGAACTTCGGGGTGAACCTTTTGGCCGGACCTCACAGCAACCTCGTCTTCGGAGTAACCAGGCTCATGCTGAAATAGCAGGGCCGAGAGAAGGAAAACCCAAAGGAGTCCGCATTCTATGAGCAATAACCGTATCGTTAGCGGCATGAGACCGACTGGAAAACTGCATCTGGGCCATTACCACGGGGTGCTCTCCAACTGGCTTGAGTTGCAGCGTAACTTCGAGTGCTTCTTCTTCGCTGCCGACTGGCATTCGTTGACCACGGAATACGCCACTACTGACGGTATCAAGGACAACATCAGGGAGATGGTGCTCGATTGGCTCGCTTTCGGGATCGATCCCGAGCAGAGCGTCATTTTCGAGCAGAGCAGGGTGCCGCAGCACGCCGAGCTGAACCTGATCCTCGGGATGATCACCCCGGTTTCGTGGCTTGAGCGCAACCCCACCTATAAGGAGATGCAGGAGAACCTCTCCACCAAGGATCTCTCCACCTTCGGGTTCCTGGGCTACCCGGTGCTGATGGCCTCCGACATCATCGTGTACAAGGCCGCACGCGTTCCGGTCGGCCAGGACCAGATACCGCACCTCGAGATCACCAGGGAGATCGCCCGCCGCTTCAACTACCTCTACGGCGAGGTCTTCCCGGAGCCGGCAGCTCTCCTCACCGAGACCCCCAAGGTGCTCGGCACCGACGGCAGGAAGATGAGCAAGTCCTACGGCAACGCCATCTTCCTCTCCGACGACGCAGAGGAGACCAGGAAAAAGGTGATGACCTACGTGACCGACACCCAGCGCCCGTTCAAGAAAGACCCGGGCGAGCCGGACCGCTGCATCGCCTTCACGCTGCACTCGCTCTACGTGGACCAGGCCAAGCGCGAAGAGATCGTGGCCGGCTGCCGCAGCGCCCAGCTTGGCTGTGTTGACTGCAAGAAGATCCTGGCGCAGGCCATGGTTGAAACCCTGGCGCCGCTCAGGGCAAAAAGGGTCGAACTGGCTGAGAAGCCTGATCTCGTTACCGAGGTGCTGGCGGAGGGTAGCCGCAAGGCCGAGGTAGTCGCCCGCCAGACCATGGAAGAAGCACGCGCGGCCCTCAAAGTTTAGGCAGGTCTAGGGAGTTTTCTTGTCGCTGGATACGATGCAAAGCAACCTTTTTTCTGACGCCCTGGAGCAGTCTTACCGGGTTCAGATCGAGGAGTTCGAGGGACCGCTCGATCTTCTGCTCCACCTCATCAAGAAAAACGAGGTGGACATCTACAACATCCCCATCGCCGCCATCACCAGGCAGTACCTGGAATATATGGAGCTGATGAAGGAGCTGAACCTGGACATCGCGGGGGAGTTCCTGGTGATGGCCGCGACGCTCTTGCAGATAAAGTCGCGCATGCTGCTTCCGGCTACCCAGGAGGAGGACGGGGAGGCCGAGGTTGAGGACCCGCGTGCAGAACTGGTCCGCAGACTCCTTGAGTACCAGCGCTACCGCGACGCTTCACAGCTGCTCTCCGCCCGCAACCTGCTCGGCCGCGACGTCTTCGCCAGGACCTTCGATTCCCCTGAGCTCGCGGCCATGGAGCCGCAGGAGGAGCCCGCCGACGTCGAGCTCTTCGAACTGATCGAGGCGTTCCAGCGCGTGCTGGCGCGGGTCTCGGTGGACACCTTCCACGACGTCGTCGCCGACGGCATCTCGATTGCGGACCGCATCGGCGAGGTGCTCTCGGTCCTGCATGCGGAGAAGACGGTCTGCTTCGACGCCCTCTTCACCACGGGCATGACGCGCGACCTCCTGGTGGTCACCTTCCTCTCCATCCTGGAGCTGGCCAAGCTTAAACTGATCAGGGTGACCCAGGTCGAAAGCCTCGGCTCCATCTGGCTCACCCTCGGCGCGGACCAGCCGGAGGGCGGCGCGGGGGAACAGGGCGGGGAGCAGGAAGGGGAAAATCTGAACAGCAAGGAAACAGCGGAGGACGCAGTTGTCGGGTAAGTCCTTGAAATCGATAGTAGAGAGCCTCCTGTTCGTGTACGACCAGCCGCTTTCGCTGGACCGGCTGGCGCTGATCCTCGAGGAATTCGAGCGAAGCGATCTGCGCGCAGCGCTGGACGAGTTGATGGAGGAGTACGCCGGCGCCGAGCGCGGCATAGTCCTTTCCCACGTGGGTGGGGGGTACCAGCTGCGCAGCCGACCTGAACATGCAGACTACATCCGGCGGCTCACCAAGGCCAAAGGGGTCAAGTTCAGCCAGTCCGCGCTGGAGACCCTCGCCATCATCGCCTACCGCCAGCCGATCACCAGGGCGGAGGTCGAGTACCTGCGCGGCGTCGATTCGGGAGGGGTGATGAAGAGCCTCCTGGAGAAGAAGCTCCTGCGCATCCTCGGCAAGAAAGATGTCCCCGGCAAGCCGCTTATCTACGGGACCAGCCGGGAATTCCTGGAACTGTTCGGTCTTAAAGACCTAAACGCGCTCCCGACGCTCAAGGAGATCCAGGAACTGGTGCCGCCTGATCCCTTCGCCGACCAGCCGACCCTCCCGTTGGGGTCGGTTGAAGGCTAGCCCTTGCTGCGTTAGAATATGGCGTGGTTCATGGTAATGAGAAAGTCTGGTTAGGAGGCCCGCCATGGTACGCATGCCCGCAGTAGCCGGGAAGTTCTACAGTGCCGACCCGGTACAGCTCCGTCAGGAACTTTCGGAAATGATCCCCCAGGACAAGCCCCGCAAAGCTATCGGGGTCATCGCCCCCCATGCCGGCTACGTCTACTCGGGGAGCGCCGCAGGAAAGGTTTACGCAGCAGTCGAAGTTCCAGATGCGGTCATCGTGCTCGGGCCGAACCATACCGGTATGGGCGCCGCCGCGGCTCTCGCGCCCTCCGGAGAGTGGCTGACGCCGTTTGGCCTGGTCCCGGTAAACGACCGCCTCTCCCAACTGATCATGAAACATGCTCCGCTTGTGCGCGAAGACAGCACGGCTCACCGCTTCGAGCACTCGCTGGAGGTGCAGGTCCCTTTCCTGCAGTATCGAAACCAGCATGTCTCCATCGCGGCGCTTTGTCTTGCCCTGCCCGATTTCGACTCCATCTCCCGCGTCGGGACCGGCATCGCCCGCGCCATAGCCGAGTACGGCGCCGAGGTGCTGATGGTTGCCAGCTCCGACATGACCCACTACGAATCCGCGGCCAAGGCCAAGGCGAAGGATGAAATGGCTCTGGAGCGGCTGGCGAATATGGACCCGGAGGGGCTATTGCAGGTCTGCCGTGACCACGAAATCTCCATGTGCGGCGTCATTCCCGCGACCACGATGCTCGTTGCCGCCAAGGCGCTGGGGGCCACCGCCAGCAGGCTCGTCTGCTATACCAACAGCGGCGAGGTGAGCGGGGACCTCGATGCCGTGGTGGCGTACGCTGGGCTAACGGTTTCTTGATGGATGTAATTACCACGCATCTAAACGCCGACTTCGACTGCATTGGCTCCATGGTTGCCGCCAAAAAGCTTTACCCGGAAGCACTTCTGGTCTTCTCCGGCGCCCAGGAAAAGGGGGTGCGGGACTTCTTCCAGAAAGGGCATCCGCAGGATCTCGAGTTCGCCCGCATCAAGGAGATAGATTTCTCCGCCATCACCCGCCTCATCGTCGTCGATTGCCAGCACTCGTCCCGCATCGGAAAGTTCGGCGACCTCGCCAAAAGCGGCGCCGTCGAACTCCACATCTACGACCATCACCCCACAAGTTCCGGCGACCTGGACCCCACAGGCGGCGTCATCCGCCCCTGCGGCTCGACCACGACCATCCTGGCCGGGATGCTGATCGAGCGCGGCATCCAGATCACCCCCTTCGAAGCCACCGTGATGATGCTCGGTATCCACGAGGACACCGGCAACCTCACTTTCCCCTCCAGCACCGCCGAAGACTACACCGTCGCCGCCTGGCTCCTGGAGCGCGGGGCCTACCTGAACGAGGTCGCCGACTCCATCGGCCGCGAGCTCACCGTGGAACAGGTGTCGCTTCTGAACGACCTCTTGGTGTCGCTTAAGACCACCACCTTGAAAGGGGTGGACGTCTCGATAGCCCACGCCTCCGTCGACCGCTACATAGGGGACATCGCCACCCTGGCGCACATGATCCGGGACATGGAAAATCTGCAGGCGCTTTTCCTTGTGG
The DNA here is from genome assembly GCF_014218275.1 of Citrifermentans bremense. Taxonomy (NCBI): domain Bacteria; kingdom Pseudomonadati; phylum Thermodesulfobacteriota; class Desulfuromonadia; order Geobacterales; family Geobacteraceae; genus Citrifermentans; species Citrifermentans bremense. The sequence continues at coordinate 2,471,079 of NZ_AP023213.1, read as the reverse complement.
TGGGGATGGAGGACCGGGTCTTCGTCATCGCCAGAAGCCGGGTGCCCGAGGTGCGGGTAGGGGAGATCCTGCAGGAGCTGGGGGGGGGAGGGCACGCCACGGCCGCCTCGGCTACGGTGCGGGGGCTCACCCTGATCCAGGTGCTGGAGCAGCTGGATGCGGTGCTCAAGCGCCGTGTGGATCCAAGGCGGGTGACGCGCGACATCATGTCCTCCCCGGTTAAGACCATTTCCCCCGACTGCAGCATCGAGGAGGCGCAGGAGCGCCTGGTACGCTACAACGTGAGCGCCATGCCGGTGGTCTCTGGCGACGGGGTCGTCGGCATCATCTCCAGAAAGACGGTCGAGAAGGCGCTCTACCACAACCTGAACCAGGTGCCGGTCTCGGACTACATGCACTCGGAGTTCCACGTTGCCACTCCCGAGACCCCCATCACCGAGATCCAGAGCTACATGGTGGGGGGGGACGCCCGACTGGTCCCGGTGATTTCCGGGCAGGGACTGGTAGGGGTCATCACCCGCACCGATCTGCTCCGCTACAGCCTGGGCGGCGAGGCGCTCTATGATCTTTCGCGCGACGCCCTCCAGGTGAAGAGCAGGGAGGTGGAGGCGCTGATGAACAAGCACCTCCCGAAGCGCACCACGGCGATCCTGCACGACCTCGGCCGCACCGGGGACCAGCTCGACCTGACCGTCTACGCGGTCGGCGGCTTCGTCCGCGACCTGCTTCTGGACATCCAGAACATGGACATCGACGTGACGGTGGACGGCGACGGCATCCTCTTCGCCGAGACCTTTGCGGCCCAGTTCGGCTGCCGGGTGAAAAGCCACCAGAAGTTCGGCACCGCGGTCATCGTCTTCCCCGACGGCTTCAAGATCGACGTTGCCAGCACCCGCCTTGAGTACTACGTCTCCCCCGGTGCGCTTCCGACCGTGGAGCGCTCCTCGCTCAAGATGGACCTGTACCGCCGCGACTTCACCGTCAACACCCTCGCCATAGCCTTGAACGGCGAATCCTTCGGTAGGCTGATCGACTACTTCGGGGCCTACCGCGACCTGCAGTCGAGGGTGATCCGGGTGCTACACAACCTCTCCTTCGTCGAGGATCCGACCCGCGTCTTCCGGGCCATCCGCTTCGAACAGAGGCTCAACTTCAAGATCGCCAAACATACCGAAGACCTGATCAAGAACGCCGTGAAGATGGAGTTCCTGGAAAAGCTTGGAGGGCGCAGGCTCCTTTCGGAGCTGGTCCAGATCCTCAGGGAGAAGGAGCCCCTGAAGGGAATCGGTCGTATGGCGTCGCTTGGGCTTTTGCGTTTCATCCACCCTAGCATCGAGCTGACCCCGGCGATGCAGGGGGCGCTGGATGAGACCCGTTACGTGGTTTCCTGGTTCGATCTGCTCTACCTGGAGCGTCCCTATGAGAGGTGGTCGGTATATTTCCTGACCCTTTGCGAGGGGCTCTCGGAAGAGCAGTTCTTGGGGACCTGCACCAGGCTGGCCGTCGCCGAACACTACAAGGAAAGGTTGGTTGAGATGCGCAAGGAGGGCGAGCGTCTGATCGCCGCCCTGGAAAGAAAGGTGGCAGGCTCCGAGAAGGTGGAAAACAGCGAGATCTACTTCACGCTCAGGGGGCTTCCGGTCGAAGTGCTCCTCTACCATATGGCCAAAAGCCGTAGCGCCGAGGTGAAGAGGTGCATCTCGCTTTACTTCACCAAGCTCGACGGCATGCACCCGCAGATCCGTGGCGAGGACCTGAAGGAGCTCGGCGTGGCGCCAGGCCCACTGTACCGGGAGCTGCTGGACCTGGTTTTGAGCGCGCGGCTGAACGGCAAGGCGGCGAGCCGCGAAGATGAGATCCGGCTGGTGCGGGAGGTGCTGGGCGGGGTGTAGCTTTTTTGCCACAGCACCGCTTTTTCACGTTATTTCGCCAAGTGGCCGTTTTAGCTCGGTTTTGCCTTTGGCCCCTGCGCCAGGTGTTGCGAATGGGGCACAACCGCGATATTACCACCTGCTGCTAATTAAATGCGGCGTGCTTTCGCTTTAATTTTTTACTTCTTTAATATCGGTGGCTTATCACTGAGGGGTGCCTCGACCAACGCTTGTTGGCCTCTTGTTTGCAGTGTCCCGGGTGGACTTGCACACACAGGAGCGTGAATTCTATGAACAAATTGAAGCGTTGCATTGCAATCGTCGTCACGCTGGTTTTCATGGCAACACCCTGCCTTGCCGCAGAGAACGCGTTCAAGACCGTCTTCGAAGACTCCATGTACGGCGGTCTCGTAGGCGGCCTCGTCGGCGCAGCTCTCGTGGTCTTCACCCACAAGCCAGCTGACCACCTCGACTACATCGCCTACGGCGCTGCCGGCGGTGTCCTGGTCGGTGCAGCCTACGGAGTGGCCTCCACTTCGAGGTCTTTCGCGGAAATCGATAACGGCAAGGTGAAATTCGCCATGCCGACCGTCAAGCCGGAATTCCGGGAAGGAAACGTGAAAGGGCAGACCACGCTGGTCGCCGTAGCCGAACTGATCCGCGGCAAGTTCTAGCCAGTACCGAAATCCTGAAACTCCGAAGGGGGCGCTCCATGCGCCCCCTTTTTTGTGGGCCGGAGGCCACCCCCGGTTTCCATATCAGGCTTTGCTCCCTTCTTGCCTTAGCTGCGCTGCTGGTATAGACTTCACAAGTTTTTCAGTGTCCAAAACGGGGGTGTCTCGTGGAAATAAGTACCCAACCGCCCGACCTCTTGGCCTACACCGACTCCTTGCTGACCTGGGTCAGCGGCCGGGGGCGCATCCTGATCGTGGTGCACGACAACCCCGACCCCGATTCGCTCGCCTCCGCGATGGCGCTGCGGCACTTCTTCGCGATGAAGCTGAACCGCGAGGCGGTGATCGCGTTCTCCGGCATGATCGGCAGGAGCGAAAACCTGGCCATGGCCAAACTGCTCCAGATACCGCTCACCCCGCTTCCCCTCATCGACCTCAAACTCTTCCAGGTGATCTGTCTTTTGGACACCCAGCCCGGCACCGGGAACAACTCGCTCCCGGCAGGCATCCGTGCCGACATCGTTATCGACCATCACCCCATGCGCGAGTCGAGCGCCTCCTGCCGCTGGGTCGACATCCGTCCCGATTATGGAACTACGGCAACCATCCTTTACGAGTACCTGAAGGTGCAGGGGGTTTCGATCGGGACCAAAATGGCCACCGCTCTCTTCTACGCCATCAAGTCCGAGACGCAGGACCTGGGGAGGGAGGCGCGAAGGGCGGACCGCGACGCCTACCTCGACCTCTTCCCGTTGGCCAACAAGACCCTCTTGAACAGCATCACCCGGCCCAGCCTGCCGCGGGAGTACTTCATCTCGCTGCATAACGCGCTTGAACATGCGACGTTCTACGGCGAGGTGCTCGTCGCCTCCCTCAAGGTTATACAGTTCCCGGAGGTGGTGGCCGAACTCGCAGACCTCCTGGTGCGGTTGGAAGGGACCGAGACTGTGCTTTGCCTTGGACACTACAGCTCCGAGCTGGTTCTCTCCATCAGGACCTCCAACGAGGAGATAAACGCAGGTGAACTGATACGAAAGCTCGTGGCCGGCATCGGCGCTGCGGGCGGTCACGGCATGATGGCCGGCGGCAAGATCGACCTGAGCGACAACTCCGAGCAGGCGATTCACGAGCTGGAGAACCTGCTCACCGAACGACTCCTCACCGAGTTGCAGATATCGAGCCTGGAACCGGTGCCGCTTGTCCCTGAAAGCTCATGAAACCGGTTGCCAAACGACCCTCAAAATGCTAGTAGTTACACCTATGCCCGTCTTCCTTGACAACGCCGCGACCTCGTTTCCGAAACCGGAAACGGTCTACCAGGCCATGGACGCCGCCCTGCGGGAAGTGGGGGTGGCACCTGGAAGGGGAGGGTACCGGCAGTCACTCGCTGCCGCCCGCATAGTCTACGAGGCAAGGTCGGCGCTGGCGCGCTTCTTCGGCGTCAGTGACTCGTCCCGCCTGATCTTCACCCACTCCGCAACGGAATCCATCAACATCGCGGTCAACGGGCTCTTGAAGCCGGGGGATCACGTGGTCTCCACCCGCGTCGAGCACAACGCTCTTTTGCGGCCGCTGCACCTGGCCGCGACCCGCGGCGTTGAAGTGAGCTACGTTGCCTCCGACCGTTTCGGGGTGGTGTCGGAGCGGGAGATAGAGCTGGCGCTGCGCCCCGACACGAGGCTCGTGGCGCTGGCGCACTGCTCCAACGTTACCGGCGCGGTGCAGCCGATCGAGGCTATTGCCCGGGTGGCGCGGCAAAACGGCGCACTCTTCCTGGTGGACGCGGCGCAAAGTGCCGGCTTTTTCCCCATCGACGTGGAGCGGATCGGGATCGACCTTTTAGCCGCCCCTGGGCACAAAGGGCTCTACGGCCCTCCGGGCACCGGCATTCTTGCCATTGCCGATGGGCTCCAGCTCGAACCGCTGATGGTGGGAGGGACCGGTGGCAGCGCAAGCAGCCCCGAACAACCCGACCAGCTTCCAGAGCGGCTGGAGAGCGGCACCATCAACACCCCTGCCATCGCCGGGCTCAAGGCGGGGGTCGATTTCCTGCTCTCCACCGGGCTCGAAGCGATCCGTGCCAGGGAAGAGCTCCTGGTCGGCGAACTTCTGGAAGGGCTCAGGGCAACGCCCGGGGTCGAGGTCTACGGGCCGCTTCAGGGGGAGCGCGGCGCCGCGGTCTCCTTCAACGCGGCGGGGCACGATCCGGCCGCGCTCAGCTACCTGTTCGACTCGCAGTACGAGATAAGCGTCCGCGCCGGGCTCCACTGTGCCCCCGACGCGCACCGCAGCATCGGGACCTATCCGGCGGGCACGGTCAGGGTCAGTCCCGGTTTCTTCAACACCGAGGCGGACATAGAGTTTTTTCTCAAAGCCCTGCACGAGATATTGGCGGGCCGCTAGTCCGCGCCCTGACTGCTGGGATCACCACAATCTACGAAGGCGGCGCAAGCCGGGAAGGGGATAGTCACACGAAAAGCTCAAATTTGGCGGTAATTGATCGGGATAGGCCGACTGTTCATCATGATGCAGCGCAGGGGGGGGATGTGAAGAAAATCTACGTGCTGGACACCAACGTTCTTCTGTACGACCCGCAGGCTCTCACCAAGTTCGAGGACAACTCCATCGTCGTGCCCATAACGGTGATCGAGGAGATAGACCGGTTCAAGAAGGACATGAACGAGACCGGCCGCAACGCGAGGCAGGTCTCTCGCCTCATGGACGCCTTCCGCAAGGAGGGGTCGCTCTCTCAGGGGCTGGCCCTGGAAAGCGGCGGCACGCTCAAGATCGAGATCTACGAAGAGAAGGTGATGAAGAGGCTCCCGCCGGAGCTGCGCGAGGAGCGCGGTGACAACCGCATCCTGGCCGTCGCCGTGGACCTGATGGAATCCCAAAGCGAGATGCCGGTCATCCTGGTGACCAAGGACACCAACCTCCGCATCAAGGCGGACGCGCTCGGACTTGACGCCCAGGACTACGAGTCGGACAAGGTCGCCATAGACGAACTCTTCGCCGGCTTCGTGAGCCTCGAGGTCGGGGCCGAAGTCGTCGACCGCTTCTACAGCCAGGGATGGCTGGAGACCGATCTCGAGCTCCAGCCCAACGAGTACGTCCTCATGAACCAGGCCGGGAACCCCTCCCACAGCGCCATAGGCCGTTTCGACCGGGTCTCCGGCCGAATCGTGCCGCTCGGGAAACTCGACAAGGAAGGGGTCTGGAGCGTCTTCCCGAGGAACCTTGAGCAGTCCTTCGCGCTCGACGCGCTTTTGGACGACAACATCAAAATCGTCACGCTGGTGGGGAAGGCCGGTACCGGCAAGACGCTCCTCGCCATCGCCGCGGGTCTGCAGAAGACCGCGGAGGAAAACGTCTACAACCGGCTTTTGGTCTCGCGCCCGGTGTTCCCGATGGGGCGCGACTTAGGCTTTCTCCCAGGCGACATCGAGGAGAAGCTCACCCCCTGGATGCAGCCGATCTTCGACAACGTCGAGCTCCTTCTGAGCGGGCACGAGGGGGAGAAGCGCCAGCACAACAAGGGGTACAAGGAACTGATGGCGATGGGGATCCTCGATATCGAGCCGCTCACCTACATCAGGGGGCGCTCCATCCCGAACCAGTACATGATCGTCGACGAGGCGCAGAACCTCACCCCTCACGAGATCAAGACCATCGTGACCCGCGCCGGCGAGGGGACCAAGATCGTCCTCACCGGGGACCCGTACCAGATCGACAACCCGTACGTGGACGCCGAGAGCAACGGCCTCACCTATGTCGTGGAGCGGCTCAAGGAGCAGACTATCTCCGGGCACGTCACCATGACCAAGGGTGAGCGCAGCGAACTCGCCGAACTCGCCGCGAATCTGCTATAACCCTTCCGGGTTAACCGGACAACACCTAACATCAGGAGAACAAAGGGGGCACGTACTGTGCCCTCTATTTTTTATGCTACTTCTTGCCTTGGAATCATCCTGCGACGAGACTGCTGCCGCGGTGGTCAAGGACGGCCGTACCGTCCTCTCCAGCATCGTCGCCTCCCAGATCAGCGTGCACGCCGAATACGGCGGCGTGGTCCCCGAGATCGCCTCCCGAAAGCACCTGGAGTCGGTCTCCTTCGTGGTGGAACAGGCACTGGCCGAGGCCGGTGTCGGGCTGGACCGAATCGAGGGGGTCGCCGTGACCCAGGGGCCGGGGCTCGCCGGTGCGCTCCTTGTCGGTATCTCGGTGGCCAAGGGGCTCGCCTTCGGGCGCTCGCTCCCGTTGGTCGGGGTGAACCACATCGAGGGGCACCTTCTGGCCGTCTTTCTGGAGGCTCCGGTGCAGTTTCCCTTCATCGCACTCGCCGTCTCAGGCGGGCACTCGCACCTGTACCGCGTGGACGGCATCGGGCGCTACCGGACCCTGGGGCAGACGGTGGACGACGCCGCGGGCGAGGCCTTCGACAAGGTGGCGAAGCTGATCGGGCTCCCTTACCCCGGCGGCGTTGCCATCGATCGGTTGGCCGCCTCGGGCGACCCTAAGGCGATCAAGTTCCCGCGCCCGCTTCTCAACGACGGGAGCTTCAACTTCAGCTTCTCCGGGTTGAAGACCGCGGTCCTTACTCACGTCGGCAAGCACCCCGAGGCGAAGGATGCGGGTATCAACGACCTCGCCGCCTCGTTCCAGGCGGCCGTCTGCGAGGTGCTCACCAAGAAGACTGCGGCGGCAATCGCCGCCACCGGGATCAAGAGGCTTGTGGTTGCCGGCGGGGTCGCCTGCAACAGCGCGCTGCGGCGCTCCATGGCCCAGTTTGCCGACGAGAATGGAGTCGAGCTCTCCATCCCTTCGCCGGCCCTTTGCGCCGACAACGCCGCCATGATAGCGGTCCCCGGCGACTACTACTTGACCCACGGGGTGCAGAGCGGCTTCGACCTGGACGCGCTTCCCGTCTGGCCCCTGGACAAGTTGGCCCTCAGGCTGAAGGAGCAATGCTGATGGAGAAGATCCGCGCCAAGAAGGAGTTCGGTCAAAATTTCCTGGTGGACGACAGCGTGCTCACCCGGATCGTCTCCTGCGTGGCCCCTGCGGCCGACGACTGCATACTCGAGGTGGGACCTGGGAGGGGTGCTCTCTCCAGGCTCCTTGCTCAAAGCGGCGCAAAGTTCCTCGCCGTCGAGTGGGACCGCGAGCTGCTCCCACTTTTGAAGGCCGAATTCGCCACCGCTGCCAACGTGGAGATAGGCCACGGCGACATCCTCCGGGTCGACCTGCCGCTTCTGCTCGGCTCGCGCGGCGGTGGCAAGAAATGGAAGGTGGCGGCGAACCTCCCCTATAACATCTCCTCGCAGGTGCTGTTCCGCTTCATGGAGCACAGCGCGCTCTTCGAGAAGCTGGTGCTCATGCTGCAAAAGGAGGTGGGGGATCGGCTCACCGCGCCCCCGGCCTGCAAGGAATACGGTGCTCTCACCGTGCTGCTCAGGCTGCACTTCGACATCCGCCGGGAGTTCATCGTGAAGCCCGGATCCTTCAGGCCGGTCCCCAAGGTGGACTCGGCGGTGCTGAGTTTTCTCCCGCTGCCGGAGCCCAGGGTGGAGGTGGGGGACGAGGAGCTGTTCCGCCGCGTGGTGAAAGGGGCCTTTCTGCAGCGTAGGAAAACCCTCTTGAACTCGCTGCGCTCCTCCGGTTTCGACGACGCCGACGGCACCCTTTCCGCCGCCCTTACAAGGAGCGGGATCGATGGCGGCAGGCGCGGCGAGACCCTCTCTCTTGAGGAGTTTGCCCGCCTCACCCGCGAACTTTTGGCCGGGAAAACTCTGGCGTAACTCCACAGGTGTGTGCTATATAGAAACGCTAATTTTTAAATTCTTCTTGGAGGATGACGCAATATGAAAGTATGTGTGGTCGGATCAGGGTACGTGGGCCTGGTAGCCGGCACCTGTTTTGCCGAAAGCGGTAACGACGTCATCTGCGTCGACGTCGACAAGGACAAGATAGACGGTCTTAAACGCGGCATCATCCCCATCTACGAGCCCGGCCTGAAGGAAATGGTCTTGAGGAACTGTGAGGAGGGGAGGCTCAACTTCACCACCGACCTCGACCTGGCCGTCAAGGAATCTCTCGTCTGCTTCATCGCGGTCGGCACCCCCCCCGGCGCCGACGGCTCCGCCGACCTGCAGTACGTCCTCTCCGTCGCGCGCTCCATCGGCCGCGCCATGGAAAGCTTCAAGATCATCGTAGACAAGTCCACCGTGCCGGTGGGGACAGCCGACAAGGTGCGCGCCGCGGTAAACGAGGAGCTCAATAAGCGTGGGGTCCACATCGAGTTCGACGTGGTGTCGAACCCCGAGTTCCTCAAGGAAGGCGCCGCCATCGACGACTTCATGAAGCCGGACCGCGTCGTCATCGGCACCGACAACGTGAGGACCGCGGAGATCATGAAGGAGCTCTACTCTGCCTTCATGCGCAAGTCGAACCGCCTGCTGGTGATGGACATCAGAAGCGCCGAGATGACCAAGTACGCCGCAAACGCCATGCTCGCCACCCGCATCACTTTCATGAACCAGATCGCGAACCTGTGCGAGAGGATGGGCGCGGACGTAATGGCTGTCCGCGAAGGGATCGGCTCAGACTCCCGCATCGGCTACGATTTCCTCTTCCCCGGGGTGGGCTACGGCGGCTCCTGCTTCCCCAAGGACGTGAAAGCCCTGGTGAAGACGGCGGACGAGTGCAGCTACGACTTCGTCCTCCTGAAGGCGGTGGAGCTTGCCAACGAGCGGCAAAAGGCGGTCCTTTCCGACAAGATACTGCGCAGGCTCGGGACCTCCGGCGAAAAGCCCCTGGCGGGGAAGCGCTTCGCCATCTGGGGGCTCTCCTTCAAGCCCCGCACCGACGACATGAGGGACGCACCTTCGCTCACCATCATCAACAGGCTCCTGGAGATGGGTGCAAGCGTGCACGCCCACGACCCGGAGGCGATGAACGAGGCGAAGAAGCATTTCGGCGACCGCATCAGCTATAGCGTGAACAAGTACGACCTGATGAGAGGGGCCGACGCGCTGGTCATCATCACCGAATGGAACGAGTACAGGAACCCGGATTTCGACCGCATCAAGGAGCTCCTCATCAACCCGATCATCTTCGACGGCCGCAACCTCTACCACCCGGGCCGCATGAAGGACGCCGGGTTCGAGTACCTCCCCATCGGCAGAAACGGCGAGGCCGTCTGCGAGATGGCCTGAGGCGTATTCCGGGACCCACCGGGATCAGCGCCTCGGCGGCTCCTGAACGAGACGCAAACTAGAAGCCACAACGGACAAACGAGAGGTTTTCATGCGCGTGCTAGTAACCGGCGGCGCCGGTTTTATAGGTTCACATCTTTGCGAAAGGCTCTTGAGGGAAGGGCACGACGTCATCTGCCTGGACAACTTCTTCACCGGCAGCAAACGTAACATCTCGCACCTGCTCGACAACAGCAGCTTCGAACTGGTCCGCCACGACGTGACCCAGCCTATCCTTTTGGAAGTGGACCGGATCTACAACCTCGCCTGCCCGGCGTCCCCGATCCACTACCAGTACAACCCGGTGAAGACCACGAAGACCAGCGTGATGGGGGCGATCAACATGCTGGGGATCGCCAAGAGGGTGCGGGCCAGGATCCTGCAGGCCTCGACCTCCGAGGTATACGGCGACCCCCAGGTGCACCCCCAGACCGAGGCCTATTGGGGTAACGTAAACACCCTCGGGATAAGAAGCTGCTACGACGAGGGGAAGAGGGTTGCCGAGACGCTGATGATGGACTACCACCGCCAGAACAATGTGGACGTCCGCATCGTCAGGATCTTCAACACCTACGGCCCGAAGATGGCGGAGAACGACGGCAGGGTGGTCTCCAACTTCATCCTGCAGGCGCTCAAGGGGGAGGACATAACGGTCTATGGGGAAGGGGAACAGACCCGCTCTTTCTGCTTCGTTTCCGACCTGGTCGAGGGGCTGATCCGGATGATGGAGTGCCCCGGGTTCATCGGCCCGGTCAACCTCGGTAACCCTGCCGAGACCACCATACTGGAGTTCGCCAAGAAGATCATCGCGCTGACCGGCTCCAGTTCTCGCATCGTCTACCGGCCGCTTCCCGCCGACGACCCGAGGCAGCGCCAGCCCGACATCTCGCTCGCCAAAAAGATGCTTGGATGGGAGCCCAAGGTGCACGTGGACGAGGGGCTCAAGCAGACCATCGACTACTTCAGCTCGCGGCTCAACACGGCGTAACCGACCATGCAGAAACGGCTATTTTTCGTACCGCTGGCGGTCATAGTTTTCATCCTCTACTTCACGGTGTTCGGGGACCGGGGACTTCTGCGCATCAACCACCTGCACCGGGACCTGGACGAGACGCAAAAGCGCCTGTCCCAGCTCAAGGAAGAAAACGACCAGTTGAAGAGGGAGATAGCCGCCCTGCAGTCAGACCGGCGCTACCTGGAGAGCATCGCCAGGCGCGACTTCGGCCTGGTGCGCAGCAACGAGGTGGTCTACCAGTTCACGCCGCAGGCGCTTACTGCGGCGCCCCAGGCGGAAGCGCCGGCCCCCGCCGCCGTGCAACCGGCGCCCCCCGCGGCCGCCGTAAAACAACCGCCAGCGGCCGCCTCAAAGCAACCGCCCGCGGGCGGAGCGAGGAAAAGCCCATGAGTGAGACATCCAGTAGACAGTGTTGCGTGGTATGCGCCTGGCGCGAGCACTGCAACAAGAAATTCTGCGTCGCCGACGGGGGAGCACGCTGCCCCGACTTCACGCGCGACGTCACCATAAAGTCCGTGCCCGCCACGGAAGATGAGAAAAGGGAGGAGAAGATATGAAGGAGCAGCTGCGCGCCTGCATCCTGAAGGGAATCGAGGGGTGTTTCGCCGACGGCACGCTCACCTCTGGTGAAGTTCCTGCCATCAACGTGGAGAAGCCGGCGCATGCCGAGCATGGCGATTTCGCCACCAACGTCGCCATGCAGATGGCCAAGCAGCAGAAAAAGGCGCCGCGCGCCGTGGCCGAGATCCTGGTCGCGAAGCTTGCCGGCGCCTCGGACCTCATCGAGAGCCTGGAGATCGCGGGTCCCGGCTTCATCAACTTCTTCATAAAGGAGAGCGCCTGGAGAAGGACCCTCACCGAGATCGACCGCGCCGGCGACGCCTGGGGCAAAAGCGGCATCGGCCGCGGCAAGAAGGTACAGGTCGAGTTCGTCAGCGCCAACCCGACCGGGCCTTTGCACATAGGGCACGGCCGCGGCGCCGCGACCGGCGACGCCGTTGCCTCCCTTTTATCCGCCGCGGGCTTCGACGTGCAGCGCGAGTACTACATCAACGATGCCGGGAACCAGATGAACACCCTGGGGCTCTCCGGGCTTTTGCGCTACAAGGAGCTTTTGGGCGAGAAGGTCGATTTCCCCGAGACCTGCTACCAGGGCGACTACATGAAGGACATCGCCCGCGACGCGGTCACGAAGTACGGGGACCGGTTCCTCAAGGTGCCCCAGGAGGAAGGGGTCGCCTTCTTCTCCAAGATGGGGGGTGACCTGATCCTCGCCGGGATCGACCAGGACCTGCAGGACTTCGGCATCCGTTTCGACAACTGGTTCTCCGAGCAGTCGCTCTTCGATGAGGGGAAGGTGAAGTCCGCCATCGAGGAGATGCAGACCAAGGGGCACATCTACGAGCAGGACGGCGCGCTCTGGTTCAATACCACCGCCTTCGGCGACGACAAGGACCGCGTCGTGGTCAGGAGCAACGGGGTGACCACCTATTTCGCCTCCGACATCGCCTACCACAGGGACAAGTTCGCCCGCGGCTTCGACTGGGTCATCGACGTCTGGGGCGCCGACCATCACGGGTACGTCCCGAGGCTCAAGAGCGTGGTGCAGGGGCTTGGGCGCGACGCCGCCGACCTCGGCATCATCCTGGTGCAGCTCGTCTCGCTTCTGCGCGATGGCGTTCCGGTCGCCATGTCCACCAGAAGCGGCGAGTTCGTCACCCTGAAGGAAGTGGTCGACGAGGTCGGGCGCGATGCGGCACGCTTCTTCTTCCTGATGCGCCGCTCCGACAGCCAGCTCGATTTCGACCTGGAGCTCGCCAAGCGGCAGAGTAACGACAACCCCGTCTACTACGTGCAGTATGCCCACGCGAGGATCAAGAGCATCTTCGACACGGCGCGCGAGCGGGGCGTCGCTCCCAAGTTCGACGGCGTCAAGCTGGAACTCCTGCAGACCTCGGAAGACCTGAGCCTGATCAAGAAGCTCTCAGTCTACCCGGAGATCCTGGAAGGGGCCGCGGTCAACTTCGAGCCGCACCGAATCACCTACTACCTGCAGGAGCTGGCCGGCGAATTCCACAGCTTCTACAACAAAAGCCGCGTGATCACCCCCGAGGAGCCGGAACTTACCCAGGCGAGGCTCTTCCTGCTGCACTGCGTAGCCATCACCCTCAAGAACGCGCTCACAGTACTCGGCATCTCGGCGCCGGAAAGGATGTAGGGGAGTCTCATGCGGCTCGATTACAGCGATAAGGTCGCAGCCCTGAGGGAGAGCCCGGAGCGAAAGCCCTTGCAGAAGCCGGCGCCCAAGAACCGGCCGAGAAAGGCTCCGCTCGGGCTTTTCGCCTTCCTGTCGGCACTGCTTCTCCTGGGAGCCACCTTCGGCGCCGGCGTTTTCACCGGTTGGCTCCTCTTCAGGGGGAGCGGCAAGCCCGCGGCTGCCGGGAGCCCCACCGCTACAGTCCAGGCGAAGCAGGCACAGGTTCCGCCGCCGGCCGCTCCCGGTGCCCCTGTTCCCGAGACACCGCTCACCTTTTACAAGACCCTCCCCTCTGGCGGGCACGGCGCGATGGGAAGCGGGGTGAACCTGAAGCTCTCCGATCCCCCCCCTCAGTCCAAGGCTGTGCCGGCTGCTCCCGCCGCGAAGGCTGCGGAAGGGACCCCGTCCGAGACCAAGTCCGCGCCTGAGAAGGGGGCTCCAGAGAAGGGTACGGCCGAAAAACAGGAACCCCAGAAGCAGGAACCGGCCAAGGCTCCTGCCGCGGCAGAGACACGGTACCTGGTGCAGATCGCCTCTTACCGGGACAAGAAGGAGGCAGAGACGGCCCAGTCGAAGCTTTCGGCCAAGGGGGTCGCTGCCTATCTCGCGGAGTCCAGGGTGCAAGGCAAGGGGGTCTGGTACCGGTTGCGGGTAGGGCGGCACCTTTCCAAAGCCGAGGCGGAGCAACTTGCGGCGAAGTTGGGAAGCGGAGCCACCGCTCTTTCCGAGTAGGTTTTTTCCAGGCGCGCATGGTTTTTCGCCTTCCCGATGCTACAGTTATCCCTTGTGGGGACTCTGCCATGGAAAAGAGAAAGAAACTAGGCGAAATATTTGTGGAAAACGGCGTGATCACCGAGAAAACGGTGGAGCGGATGCTTGCCGTTTCCAAGCGCCTCAACAAGCGCTTCGGCACCGTGCTGGAGGACCTGGAGCTTGTAACCGGGGAGGAGCTTGCTGCGGCTCTGGCGATCCAGTATGGCTGCCGGGTGGCGAGCAACTTCTCGGGCTACTCCTTTGCGCCGGAGCTGCTGGCGACCATACCCGTCGACGTCGCCATGCAGAACAACATCTTCCCGCTCAAGCTCGACAACAACAGGCTGGCGCTGGCCATGGCCGACCCCACCGAAACGCGGGTGGTGAGAAACATATCGGCCAACCACGGCTTGAGCATCACCCCCTTCATCGCGACCCGCAAGGAGATCTACTCCGCCATCTGCAGGAACTACCTGCAGAAGGAGGTCTGCTCATCCGCGGTGCAGACGGTGCTCGTGGTCGAGGACGACAAGCTGATCGGCACCATGTTCGGCGACTTCCTGAGCCGCCAGGGGTACCGGGTCGTCTTCGCCTCGGACGGGCTGGAGGCGTACAAGGCGGTTTTGACAGAAAAGCCGCAGGTAGTGCTGACGGACCTGATGATGCCCAAGCTGGACGGTTTCGGCCTCTTCGACGCGCTGCACACCATCCCGGAGTTCTCCTCCATCCCGGTGATACTGATCACGGGGTCGATGCGTCCAGAGGACGAGGTGAAGGCCTTCGATAGGGGGTTCTTCGATTTCATCGAAAAGCCGGTCAAGGAAGGTACCTTGATCACCCGGGTGAAAAGAGCGCTTCAGTTCCACCAGCGGAAGTACCAGATCCCCTGAAGAAGAGCGTTAACAAAGGATTCGAATCAACCACCGACCCTCCAGGGCGCAGGCTTTGGAGGGATTTGTTTGCAGGTAACGCCATGAACGCCATCACGACCATAAAATGCCCGCAGTGCCGCAAGGAAACCACCCTCACCGGCAACCCTTACCGACCCTTCTGCTCGCAGAGGTGCAAGATGATCGATCTCGGCACCTGGGCGGACGAAGGTTACCGCATCCCCGGCGAAAAGGCCCCCGAGAGTGGGGACGACGAGTCCGGGGAGCAGTAGCCGGGGCATTCCCGGCAAAACATTTATTGCAGTCATGCAATGATCACAGCAAAGGAAGGAGCTTTTCATGTCACAAGTACGCCTCCGTTTCGCACCCAGCCCGACCGGGTACCTCCACGTAGGGGGAGCGCGCACCGCGCTTTTCAACTGGCTTTTGGCGAGAAAGCAGCAGGGGAAGTTCATCTTGAGGATCGAGGACACCGACGTCGCCCGTTCCACCCAGGAGTCGGTTGACGCCATCCTGGAGGGTATGACCTGGCTGGGGCTCGACTGGGACGAGGGGCCCTTCTACCAGTCGGACAACTTCCCGCTCTACAAGGAGTACGTAGAGAAGCTGATCGCCGCCGGGAAAGCGTACAAGTGCTATTGCAGCGCCGAGGAGCTTGAGGCCAAGCGCGAGAAGGCGCTAAAGGAAGGGGGAAAGCCCAAGTACGACGGGACCTGCCGCAACCTCCCGCAAGGCCCTGACGACGGGCGCCCCTACGTGGTCCGCTTCAAGGCGCCCCAGGAGGGGACCACCTTCTGGAACGATCTGATCAAGGGGAAGATCTCTTTCGAGAACGCCGAACTGGACGACCTGATCATCCAGCGCACCGACGGGACCCCCACCTACAACTTCGTGGTGGTGATCGACGACGCCACCATGGGGATCACCACGGTCATCCGCGGTGACGACCACGTCAACAACACTCCGCGTCAGATCCTCCTGTACGAGGCGCTGGAGGTGCCGGTGCCCCAGTTCGCCCACGTCCCCATGATCCTCGGCGCCGACAAGGCGAGACTTTCGAAACGGCACGGGGCGACCTCGGTCATGGCCTACCGCGACATGGGCTTTCTTCCCGAGGCGATGGTCAACTACCTGGTCCGCCTGGGCTGGAGCTACGGCGACGAGGAGATCTTCTCGCTCGAGGACCTGATCCAGAAGTTCTCCATCGAGAACGTGGGACGCTCCGCCGGGGTCTTCAACCCCGACAAGCTTTTGTGGCTCAACGCCCACTACATCAAGAACGGCGACCCGGTGCGCCTGGCCGGGCTCCTGGTCCCCTTCCTGAAGGAGCGTGGCGTAGCCGATACCGCGGGCGGACCGGAGCTTTCGGCCGTGGTCAAGACGCTGCAGGAGAGGGCCAAGACCATGCTGGAGTTGGCCGACGGCGCCCTGTTCTACTACCAGCAGGAACTCACCTACGACGAGAAGGGGGTCGCCAAGTTCTTCAACGCGGAGACGCCGGCGCTGCTCAGGGCGCTGCTGGAGAAATTGCGCGGAGCGGGGGAACTCACCACCGCCGGCATCGAGGGGGCGTTCAAGGAGCTTTGCGAGGAGAAGGGGATCAAGCTCGGGCAGATAGGCCCCGCCGTGAGGCTCGCGCTGTCGGGTTCGACCGCTTCGCCCGGTATCTACGAGATGATCGAGGTGCTGGGGCTGGAAGAGACCGGCAGGCGCCTGGAGCGGGCCATAGCCAAACTCTGCTAGGAGTTAGGCAACGAAGGTCAAAACAAAGAGGGGAAGCTTACGTGGCTTCCCCTTTTTTCGTCGGTGCAAAGAGAGGTGGTTCCGGTAGTAACGCTTTTTGACTTCGGCGGCGGGGCAAAAAAATAGGCCTGCAAGCGGACGAGCCGCTGCAGGCCATGGCATTTCATGAATCTGGTGTTGGTTAGGCCGAGATTGCGCTCACCGGGCAGGTGTCTACGCAAGCGCCGCAGTCGATGCAGGTATCTGCAGCGATGGTCCTTTTGTTGCCAGCCTCGCTGATTGCGTTGACCGGGCAGGAATCGTCACAGGCGCCGCAGTTGATGCATTCGTCGCTGATGGTATGTGCCAAAGTTTTCACCTCCTTCACGTTTACTGGAAAATTCCGGACGAAAACTAACATATGACCGGGAAAAAGTCCACCATAAAGCTGTATGACATTTCCGGCGCGGCAGGAAGGGAGAAAATCCTTGAACTGTAGACCAGTCTACGGTATATATAAAAAACAGTTTTATTTGTAAACTTTTTTGGCCGGGCTACAGTGCCCATCGTACCGGGTTAAACTACAATGACGGGGGATGCAGATCGATGGATATACTCGCACTTAACTGCGGAAGTTCTTCTGTAAAATACCAGTTGTTTGACTGGGACAAAAAAGTGGTGGTCGCCAAGGGTATGGTCGAGCGCGTCGTAATCGGCGACTCCTTCATCCTGCACGAAGTCCCGGGGCGCGAGACCTACCGCGAGAACTCTGACTGTCCCGATCACAAGACCGCCGTCGACCTTATCCTGCGCACCCTGACCTCTCCGGGACATGGCGTACTCACCGATATCAAGCAG
Source organism: Citrifermentans bremense (assembly GCF_014218275.1). Classification (NCBI taxonomy): domain Bacteria; kingdom Pseudomonadati; phylum Thermodesulfobacteriota; class Desulfuromonadia; order Geobacterales; family Geobacteraceae; genus Citrifermentans; species Citrifermentans bremense. The sequence continues at coordinate 2,453,786 of NZ_AP023213.1, read as the reverse complement.
ATAGCCGCCGTCGGGCACCGCGTGGTGCACGGCGGGGAGCGCTTCACCAAGTCGGTGCTGATCGACGACGATGTGCTCGCCGCGGTCACCGAGGTGCAGCATCTGGCGCCTTTGCACAACCCCCCCAACATCGCCGGCATCGAGGGGGCCATGGCCGTGCTTCCGGGCGTCCCCCAGATCGCCATTTTCGATACCGCGTTTCACCAGACCATGCCGGAACACGCATACCTATACCCGCTTCCTTACGAGTGGTACGAGAAGTACGGGGTGAGGCGCTACGGCTTCCACGGCACCTCGCATCTCTACGTCTCCAAGCGCATCGCCGCCATCCTCGGCAAGCCCGCCAGCCAGTGCAACGTCATCACCATGCACATCGGCAACGGGGTCTCGCACTGCGCCATCAAGAACGGGGTGTCGGTCGACACCAGCATGGGGCTCACCCCGCTCGAAGGGGCCATGATGGGTACACGCTGCGGCGACATTGACCCGGCCATCCCCGCGTTCATGATGCAGAAGGAAAACCTCTCCGCCAAGGAGATCGACAGCATTCTGAACAAGAAGAGCGGCGTCATCGGGATCACCGGCCGCTTCACGGACCGCCGCGACGTGATCGAGAACGCCAACGGCGGCGACAACCTCTGCAAGCTGGCGCTCGACATCGAGGCGTACCGCCTCAAGAAGTACATCGGTACCTACATGGCCGTGGTGGGCAAGCTTGACGCCGTGGTCTTCACCGCCGGGGTAGGGGAGATGGGGGCGCCGATCAGGGAGCGTGCCATCGAGGGGCTGGAACACCTGGGCATCATCCTGGACCGCGAGCGCAACGCCTCCGCCATGACCAGGAAGCGCGAGACGCTGATCACCACCGACGACTCCCCGGTGAAGGTGTACGTGATTCCGACCGACGAGGAGCTGGTCTTCACCGAAGACGTGGCGGCCATCCTGGAAGGGACCTACACGGACCACATGCACTTCGAGTACAGCTTCTCCAAGCCCGACTTTGTCAGGAAGTAAGGGCTGAGAAAACGACGCAAGAAAGGCCGGCGGGGTTCCCCGCCGGCCTTTCTTTTTTACAGGTTTCGTCGGACCAGTCGGACCAGTCGGACCAGTCGGCTTGGCTACCCCTGTGCCTGCACCGCGGTGATGGCGGTCACGTCCACGATGTCCTGGACCGAGCAGCCGCGGGAGAGGTCGTTCACCGGCTTCGCCAGCCCCTGGATCACCGGGCCGATCGCCTTGGCGCCGGCGATGCGCTCAACGAGCTTATAGGCGATGTTGCCGGCGTCGAGGTCGGGGAAGACGAGGACGTTGGCCTTGCCGGCCACATTGCTGCCGGGCGCCTTCTTGCCCCCTACGGCAGGGATGAGAGCGGCGTCCGCCTGGAGTTCGCCGTCGATGCTGAGGTTCGGGTCCATCCCTTTCGCCAGCTCCAGCGCCTTCAGTACCTTGTCCGCATCAGGGTGACTAGCGCTCCCCTTGGTGGAGAAGGAGAGCATGGCGACACGTGCAGGCACGTCCAGAAAGGACTTGCAGTTTCCCGCGGTGGCGATGGCGATCTCCGCCAGGGCCTGCGCGTCGGGGTTGGGGTTTACGGCGCAGTCGGCAAAGAGGATGACCCCGTTCTCGCCGAACTCGGGGCTCTTGGTCGCCATCAGGAAGAAGGAGGATACGGTCTTGATGCCGGGGGCGGGGCCCACGGTCTGGAAGGCGGCACGCAAAACGTCGCCGGTGGTGCCGGTGGCGCCTGCCACCTCGCCGTCGGCATCCCCCTCGCGCACCATCATCCCGGCAAAATAGAGGTTGTCTGCGCCGCAGAGAAGCTCGCGCGCCTGCTCGGCGGTGAGCCCCTTCGATTTTCTCAGCTCCACCAGTTTCGCCACGTATCCCGCGAGCTTGTCGGAGGCTGCGGGTTCGATGATCTCGACACCGGCGAGGTTGATCCCTTTCTCAGAGGCGGCCGCTTTGATCGCCTCAGGCTTCCCCAGAAGTACAATGTGCGCCAAACCCTGTTCCACGATGTTCTGGGCGGCGTACAGCATCCTCTCGTCGTAGCTTTCCGGCAAGACGACGGTCTTCTTGTTGGCCCTTGCCTTGTCGTGAATCTGCTTAACCAACGGCATGATGATCCCTCCGTATTAAATTTTCAAACCGTGTTAGGATATATAACCCAGCCGGGGGGATCGGTCAACAGAAAAGGGTACGGATATGCGTCACTTGGGAAGCGGCGTCCCGCATTCCTCAGGGTCTCCCTGGAGCTTGGCAACGGCGTGGGGGACGGCGGCCCAGACGAAACCGATGTTTTCCGTGGCCCCCCTGGGGCTGCCGGGGAGGTTGATTATCAGGGTGTTCTTCCTGATCCCGGCGATGGCGCGGGAGATGATGGCATGCGGGGTCTTTTTGAGGCTCTCCGCGCGCATCACCTCGCCGAAGCCCGGGAGCACCCGGTCGACCACGCGTTCGGTCGCCTCCGGGGTAACGTCGCGCGGCGAGACCCCGGTACCCCCGGTGGTGAGGATGAGGTCGAAGCTGCCGCTGTCGGACCAGGTAGCCAGCTTCTCCGAGATGAGGTAGGCGTCGTCCGGGATCACCTCGGTGCAGGCGACGGTCACACCGCGCTCCTCCAGGAAGCTTTTCAGGGCGGGGCCGCTGCCGTCGGCCCGCTCGCCGGTGGAACAACGGTCGCTCAAGGTCAGTATCGCTGCTCGCATGGAAAAATCTCCTTTGGCGTTGTTACGCTTCTCTCTTGAAGACGCCGCTCTTGCCGCCTTCCTTGTAGTGGAGCTTGACCTCCGAGATCACGATCCCCTTGTCGCTCCCCTTGCACATGTCGTAGACGGTGAGGGCGGCCACCGTCGCCGCGGCCATCGCCTCCATCTCCACCCCGGTCCGCTCGAAGGCGCGTACAGTCGCCAGGACGGCGATGGTACCCTTCTGCTCGTCCACCTCGAACTCGATCGAGACGTGGTGCAGCGCCAGCGGGTGGGAGAGGGGGATCAGCTCCGGGGTCTTCTTCGCCCCGGCTATCCCCGCTATGCGTGCCACACCCAGGACGTCACCCTTGGCTACCCGCCCGGAGACGATCGCCTGCACGGTCTCCGGCTTGAGCGAAAGTACCGCTCCGGCTATTGCGGTCCTAAGCGTCGGGACCTTCTCGCTTACGTCGACCATGATGGCGTTGCCGCTTGCGTCGAAATGATTGAAAGACATCTCAGGCCTCCATTTCCAGGGTGGGATCCAAAAGGTGCAGCTCGACCTCTTCGCCGGCGGCAAATTCGGTGCGGTCTGCCGGGAGCAGCGCCAGCGCGTTGCAGCGGAGCATGGTCTTCAATATCCCCGTGTTCTGGTCGCCGGCGGTGCTGGCCAGGTAGCGGCCCTCCTCGATGCTGACCTGCACCCGCAGGAAGTTCAGTTTCCCCGCTTTCTTGCGCGTCCCCTCCTTCAAATAGCCGCGCACGGTCCGCCTCAGCGCCTTCTCGTGCCCCATCATCCTCAAAAGCGCGGGGCGGACGAATTCGTCGAAGGTGATCATGGTGGAAACGGGGTTACCTGGGAGGGAGAAGACCGGCTTACTCCCCATGAGGGCGAATGCGGTGGGGCCGCCGGGCTTCACTCCCGGTTTCCAGAACTCTTCGACTACCCCTAACTCCGCCAGGATCTCGCGCACCAGGTCGCGGTCCCCGGCGGAAACGCCCGCGGAGGTGATCAGCACGTCCGCTTTCAGTCCTTCGCCGATATAGGCCAGGTGGCTTTCCCTGTTGTCCCTGGCGATGCCGAGGATCACCGGCTCCGCGCCGCAGAGCTTGACGGCGCAGGCAAGGGCCAGGGCGTTGCTGTTGACGATCTGGCTCTCCTTGGGTTCCGTGCCGATCTCCACCAGTTCGTCCCCGGTGGAGAGGATCGCCACCCGCACGCGCCGGTACACCGGAACCATGGCGGCGGAAAAGGAAGCGAGGAGGCTCACCTGCGGCGGGCCGATCAGGGTCCCCTTTGGCATGATCAGGTCGCCTCGGCCGACGTCCTCCCCCTGAAAGCGGATGTGGTCTCCCTTTTTCACCTGCTGCAGCAGCTTCACGCTTTGATCCGTTGCTTCTGTCTCCTCGATGGGGACTACGGCGTCCGCCCCGGGGGGGATGGGGGCGCCGGTCATGATTCTCGCGGCGCACCCTTCCGCGACCGCGTCGCCGGAGCTTACACCTGCCGGGATGTAGTCGGTCACCTTGAGCACGGTCCCGGGCGCGCAGCCTGCGCTTTTCACGGCGAAGCCGTCCATGGCGGAGTTGTCCCAGCGGGGCATGTCGCTGGGAGCGGCGTAGTCCTCGGCCAGTATCCTTCCTGCCGCTTCGAGCAGCATGACCCGCTCGACCCCGGCGGGTGCGACTTTTTCGAGAATGGTGCGCCGGGCAAGTTCGTAATTCATCATCGTTACCTCTTCGCAGTGGAATGGGAAAAGAAAAGGGCCCACATCCCAAAAGGAGAGGACCCCGTGCGCGGACAGCGGCGGCGGTTCTCCTTTCCAAAAGGGAGGCGGCGCCGTTTCCGGCAGCACCCAACGGCCCCGGCTTCGTGGGGGTACACCCCTTTAGAAAGCTGCGGCTCGGAGACTAGCTACTGATTTTGCTTAAGCCATAACACATTTGTCGAAAAATAAAAAATTATATTATTCCCAGAATTTCCACTGCGGCTTTCTTCTCGCTGCGCCTGCCAAAATAACTCCCCGTAAAATCGCATTCTTATACCATTATAGCCTTCTTCCTACAGCTGCGTATACGTTTTCTCACCCGTCATCTGCCGGTTGTCCACCGATTTTTAAGGGATTGCATTCCCCCCATCAAACAGGGTATGGTTTTTGGCATGCCGCCGGAACTCACTGGGGGAGGGCGGTCACTTTCGCATTCCAGCCGTCGGCGGCAGCCGACGGTTTCTGGGGAAGAAGCTTAGCTATGGCACTGATAGACACTTACGGCAGGCGCATCAACTACCTCCGGCTCTCCGTCACTGACCGCTGCAACCTCCGCTGCCGCTACTGCATGCCGGAAGAGGGGGTGGAGAAGCTGGACCATTCGGAGGTCCTCTCCTACGCCGACCTCTTGCGCATCTCGACCGAAGCGGTGGCTGCGGGGATCGAGAAGATCCGCGTCACCGGCGGCGAGCCCCTGGTCCGCAAAGGGATCCTGTCCTTCCTGGAGCGGCTGGGTGCGCTTCCCGGGCTCAAGGAACTGGTACTGACCACCAACGGCCTGCTCTTGAAGGAGATGGCTCAGGGGTTGCGGGAAGCGGGGGTGCAGCGCCTCAACATCAGCCTCGACTCCCTCAAGCCCGAGACCTTCGCGAAAATCACCCGCGGCGGCGAACTCCAGCGCGTCCTGGACGGGCTGGAGGCCGCTGAAAAGGCCGGTTTTTCCCCACACAAGATCAACGTGGTGGTGATGCGCGGCATAAACGACGACGAGATCCTCGACTTCGTGGAACTGACCATGAAGCGTCCCTACGTGGTCAGGTTCATCGAGTACATGCCGACCTGCGGTGACGCCGACTGGCGCGAACTCTGCGTCCCGGGTGCTGAGATCAGGGAGCGCATCGGCGCGCGTTATCTCATCGAAGAGGTGAGCCACAGCGAGCGCTCCGGCCCCTCGAAGAACTTCAAGGTGCAGGGGTCGCAGGGGTCGCTTGGGATCATCACCGCCATGACCGGGCATTTTTGCAACGGCTGCAACCGCTTGCGGGTGACCGCCTCGGGAATCGCCAAGGGGTGCCTCTTCTCGGGGGAAGGCGTGGACCTGCGGCCGGTATTGGCCACAGGCGACGACGCGCTCTTGCGCCGGGAGGTTCAGCGCATCGTCGCGGCGAAGCCCGGGCGCCACGAGGTGACGGACGAGGGAGCGGAAACGGTCCCGTTCGCCATGTCCAGGGTCGGCGGGTGATCAAGGGGTAGGTTGGTCCAGGAATTGAGGTTGCAGAGATATAGACAGGTTCAACAAAGGAGTCATCTATGACTGGAAAAATCATCGCGGTGAACGTGAGCCTCAACAAGGGAGAGCGGAAAACGCCGGTCCCCGAGGTCACGCTGCGGGAAAACCACGGCATCGAGGGTGATGCCCATGCGGGGGACTGGCACCGGCAGGTGAGCCTCCTGGCACAGGAGAGCATCGCCAAGATGGTCGCCCTGGGGCTCGACGTGAAAGAGGGGGATTTCGCCGAGAACATCACCACCGAAGGGGTGGACTTGGTGCATCTCCCTATAGGGACCCAGATGCAGCTGGGTGAGACACTCCTAGAGGTGACCCAGATCGGCAAGGAGTGCCACAACCGCTGCGCCATCTACTACCAGGCCGGTGACTGCGTCATGCCCAAGGAAGGGATCTTCGCCAAGGTGCTGAAGGGTGGGGTGGTGCGCCCCGGCGATGCGGTGACGGTACTCTAGGGTCCCGCGGCCTGGGAGCGCGGGAGCAACACGGTGAAGGTGCTCCCCCCGCCCGGGACGCTCTCGACGTCGATGCGCCCCCCGTGCTCCCGGATGATCCCGTAGGAGACGGAAAGCCCAAGGCCGGTGCCGTTGGCCTTGGTGGTGTAGAAGGGGTTGAACACCTGCCTCAGGTTCTCCAGCGCTATGCCGACGCCGGTGTCCGCCACCTTCACCTCGCATCCCCCCTCCGCCCCCAGGGGGCGGGTCCGGACCGTAAGCACGCCACCTGCCGGCATCGCCTGCACCCCGTTCAGAACCAGGTTGGTGAACACCTGCCGCAACTGGTCCGCATCCCCCTCCACCTGCGCCACGTTCTCCGCGTACTGCTCTACTATCTCCACTCCCTCCAGCGGCACCTGGTGCCCGATCTGGCCGACAATCTCGTGCAGGAGCTCGTTCAGCCGCACCGCGCCCGCCTCCATCTGCTCACGCCTGGCGAACTTCAACAGGTTCGACACGATCCGCTCCACCCTTTTTACCTGCTGAAAGATGGTGTCCACTTCCTCCCGTATCGGGGCGTCCTCCGGCACCGAGAGCTGCAAGAGCTCGGTGTTGCCGCGGATGATCGCCATCGGGTTGTTGATCTCGTGGGCGACCCCAGCCGCAAGCTCGCCTATCGCCGCGAGCTTTTCAACTCGCAGCAGTTCCTCCCTGGTCTGCACCAGGAGCCGGTTCTTTTCCTCCAGCTCGGCGGTTCTCGATTGCACCTTCTCTTCGAGGTTGCGGTTGAGCTCGATGATGCTGTCCTCGCGCTCAACGAGCGAGCGGCTCATGTCGTTGAACCTCCCCGCCAAGTCCCCGATCTCGTCCCGGGAATCGATGCTGCTTTTCACGTTGCGCTCGCCGGCTGCCACCCGGCGCGCCAGTGAATCGAGTTCGCGTATCGGCTGGGAGAGCTTTTTCCCCAGGAAGCCGGCCATGGAGACCCCGACCAGCCCGCTCACCAAAAGGACGAAGCTCAAAAGGACGGCCATGTCGATCTTGACCGCAGAGTACTGGCTTTCCAGCATCCCCACGTAGAGGGCGCCGATCGGGACCCCCTGCAGGGAGAGGATCGGCTCGTACGCGGTCAGGTACCAGTCGTTCACGACGTATGCGCGCCCGACCCACTTTGCCCCCTTGAGGAGCACCCGCTCCTGGACCGGCGCGGAGAGCCTGGTGCCGACGGCCCGGCTGCCGTCGGTGTTGGGGACGTTGGTGGCGATCCTCATGTCACCCTGGAAGATGGTGGCGTTACCTACGTCACTGCCGTTTTTGCGCGCCCCCTCATAAACAACGGAACGGATCCGGTCCACGAGCTTCTGGTTATTGTTGAGGAGCACCCCTCCGTAGAGCGCACCCAAAAGGTTTCCCGCCTTGTCCCGCACCGGCGCCGCGACCAGGAGGAACATGGCGCCGTTCAGCTGCACCGGGGCCTGGGCGCTGGGGAAGATGCGCGCCTGGTGCACCAGGCTCTCCCCCTCGAGCTCCAGCTCCGAAGAGGGGAGGATGGTGGTGCCGCTGGCGATCTCCCCCTTGAGGGCGCGCGCCACGAACTGGTTTCGGGTCTTGTCGTCGCCGCGCAGCTCGGGGTTGTTGGCCCTGAAGATGACCTTCCCGGAGGCGTCGACGGCAGCAAGTATGTCCAGGCGCTCGCCGGTGCGTACCGAAGAGAGCGCCTCGCTCACCGCTCGCTCGTCGCCAGAGGCTATGGTCTCCGCGGTCCTGCCGAAGGAGGCGGTGAGCTTCACCACGTCGTAGATTCGGGAAAGCTCGCTCTGGTACGCTTCGCGGGCGACGCTCAGGTCGTAGCGCACCTTTTCCTGCGCCTGGGCTGCGACCTTGGCGCTCAGGATGAAGACCCCGGCCATCCAGCAGATGAGGATTGCTATCCCGAGCGGGATCAGTGTCGCCACGGTGAGCTTGGTCTTTATGGGAAAGCGCAGCTTGGGAAGGTTCATGAGGGGAAGGTGATCTGGTATTCCGCTATCTTGCGGTCGAGCGTCTTCCTGGAGATGCCCAGGATCTCGGCGGACCTGCTCTTGTGGTACCCGGTGCCCGAGAGGGTGCGCTCGATGGCCTCCTTCTCCACGTTCTCCAGGGAGACGAACTGCGCCTCGCGCGGTGGCTCCGCCTTCTGGGGCTGCTTGCGCCAGATGGGAAGCTCCTTCACGGTGACGGTCCCAGTCCGTGCCAGGATCACGGCGCGCTCCATGACGTTCTCCAGCTCCCTTATGTTGCCGGGCCAGTCGTAGCCGTGGAGCAGCTGCAGCGCCTCAGGGGCGAGCGAGGTCACCTGCTTCTTCATCTTCAGGCTGTACTTCTTCAGGAAATGCAGCGCCAGCGGCTCCACGTCGTCCTTTCGCTCCCTAAGCGGCGGCAGCGGGATGTTGATCACGTTCAGCCGGTAAAAGAGGTCCTCGCGGAAGCGCCCCTCCCGCACCTCCTGCTCCAGGTCCTTGTTGGTGGCGGCGACGAAGCGGATGTCGGCGCTCTTTGGGCGGGTGGCCCCCACCGGGATGAAGTCGCGCTCCTGAATCACGCGCAGAAGCTTTGCCTGGATGGGGAGGGTCATGTCGCCGATCTCGTCCATGAAGAGGGTGCCGCCGTCGGCCTCCTCCAGTAACCCCTTCTGTGCCGCGACCGCGCCGGTGAAGGCGCCGCGGACGTGTCCGAAGAGCTGGCTCTCCAAAAGCGTATCGGTCAAGGCCGCGCAGTTTATGGAGAGAAAGCGCCGGTCGCGCCTCAAGCTGTTGTAGTGGATGGCGCCGGCGATGAGCTCCTTGCCGGTTCCCGACTCCCCCAAAACCAGTATGTTCGCCTCGCTGGCGGCGACCTGCAGGGTTAGGTCGTAGATCTCCTGGAACGCGGCGCTTCTGAAGATGATCGACTCCTGCAGGATCGGTTTCTCCAGCTCGTTTTTGAGCGCCCGGTTCTCCTGCAAAAGCTGCTCTTTTTCCAGCGCGTTTTTGAGAACGCTCAGGATCTTCTCCTTGGGAAAAGGCTTGGTGACGTAGTCGTAGGCGCCGAGCTTGATCGCCTCAACAGCCGCATCGATGGTCCCGAAGGCGGTCATGATTACGATGGGAAGCGCCGGTCTCAAAGATTTCACTTCCTTTAGCACGGTGATGCCGTCCATGTCGGGCATCCTTACGTCCTGCAAGAGGAGATCGGCATCGGTCGGGTCCCCCTCCCTCAGACGGCGCAAGAGCGCCGCTCCCCCGTTGAAGGTCTCCACCTGGTATCCCTGGGTCTGCAGCAGCTTCTTCAGGTAGATGAGGATCCCTTCCTCGTCGTCGCAGATAAGTATCTTTTCCTGTCTCATTTCCCGGTGTTCCTCATGCTGCTCCTGCCACTGTGTCCCGGATGTAACCTGGTCAAAATGTCACACCATATGACAAAACGGCACATCTTTAAACTGTCCTTAATATTGCCGTTGCCCGCTCTCGACGGCGACAACATTAACATTTCAGACCCTTACGGTACACAACTATTTTTGATATTTGCGTAAACGCGCTGGCATGGCAATTGCCGTATACGCGTGCCTACAAACGGTGGCACGACGTTTATCATGGAAAAAGGAGAGATTCAACATGGCTGTTTCACGGAGGGAGTTTCTGCAGGGAGGGGCGCTGGCTACGGCACTGGTCCTTTCCGGCAAAAAAGCTGAAGCGGGCGGAGCTGACGCCCCGCAGATGCGCACCAAGGGGCTGAAAAGTTCGACCACCATCTGTCCCTTCTGCGCGGTAGGTTGCGGGCTTGTGGTGCATACCAAGAACGGCAAGATCGTCAACATCGAGGGGGACACCCAGCATCCGATCAACCAGGGTGCGCTTTGCTCGAAGGGAAGCGCCCTGTTCCAGGTCGCCAACAACGATCGCCGCCTGCAGAAGGTCATGTACCGTGCCCCCGGCAGCGACAAGTTCGAAGAAAAGAGCTGGGAATGGGCGCTGGAGCGGATCGGCCAGAAGATGAAGGAGACCCGCGACAAGACCTTCAAGGCCAAAGAGGTCAACAAGAAGGACAACAAGGAATACGTCGTGAACCGCACCGAGGGGATGGCTTTCCTTGGGGGCGCAGGTCTCGACAACGAGGAGTGCTACCTCTGGAGCAAGTTCGCCCGCGCCATGGGGGTCGCGAACCTCGAACACCAGGCCCGAATATGACACTCCGCTACAGTCGCCGGTCTGGCGGCTTCGTTTGGACGTGGGGCAATGACCAACCACTGGATTGACCTGAAGAACGCCGATGCCATCCTGGCCATCGGTTGCAACCCTGCAGAAAACCACCCGATCTCGATGAAATGGATCGAGGCGGCCATGGATAACGGCGGCAAGCTTCTGGCCGTCGACCCGCGCTTCACCAGGACCGGCTCCAAGGCCGACCACTACGCGCAGATCCGTCCCGGCACCGACATCGCCTTTTTGGGCGGGATGATCAACTTCGCGCTGCAGAACAACATGATCCATGAGGAGTACGTCCGCGAGTACACCAACGCCTCCTTCATCGTCAACGAGAAGTACGACTTCAACGAGGGGATGTTCTGCGCCTTCGACGACCAGGAAAAGACCTACGACCCGAAAGCCTGGGCCTACGCGGTCGACGGTGCAGGTAACCCCAAGCGCGACAAGTCGCTGAAGGACCCGCGCTGCGTCTACCAGCAGTTGAAGAAGCACTACTCCCGCTACACCGTGGACATGGTCTGCTCCATCACCGGCACCAAGAAGGAGGACTACGTGGCGGTCGCCAAGGCGTTCTGCTCCACCGGGCGCGCCGACAAGGCCGGCACCATCCTCTACGCCATGGGGATCACCCAGTCCACCCACGGCACCCAGAACGTGCGCGCGGTTGCCATGCTGCAGATGCTTCTGGGCAACATCGGCATCGCCGGCGGCGGCGTCAACGCGCTGCGCGGCGAGAGCAACGTACAGGGCTCCTCCGACTACGGCCTGCTCTTCCACCTGCTCCCCGGCTACCTGAAGTCGCCTGAGTTCGACAACGTCGACCTGAAGGCGTACCTGGAGAAGTGGACCCCGAAGACCAAAGACGCGAAGAGCGCCAACTGGTGGGGGAACACCCCGAAGTACACGGTGAGCCTCCTCAAAGCCTGGTACGGCGACAGCGCCACCGCGGAAAACGGCTTCTGCTACGACTACCTCCCCAAGAGAAGCGGCAACTACTCCTTCATGAAACTGATGGAGAAGATGGGCAAAGGGGAACTGCAGGGGCTCGTCTGCATGGGGCAGAACCCGGCGGTGGGGGGACCTGACTCCCTGAAGACCCGCGATGCCCTGGGAAAACTCGACTGGCTCGTCACCGTCGACCTCTGGGAGACCGAGACCTCCATCTTCTGGAAACGCCCAGGCGTGAACCCGAAGGACATCAAGACCGAGGTCTTCATGCTGCCGGCAGCCTCCTCCGTCGAGAAGGAAGGCTCCATCTCCAACTCCGGCCGCTGGGCCCAGTGGCGCTACAAGGCCGCGGAGCCAGTGGGTGATGCGAAGAGCGACCTCTGGATCATCGACCAGTTCGCCAAGCACGTGAAGAAGGCGTACGCCAAGGGGGGAACCTTCCCCGAGCCGATCACCAAGCTCTCCTGGAACTACGGCACCGGCGAGGAGCCGGAAGTGCACCTGGTCGCCAAGGAGATCAACGGCTACTTCACCAAGGACATGACCATCGTCGACAAGGACAAGACCCTGGAGTTCAAGAAGGGTGACCAGGTCCCGATGTTCAAGTACCTGCAGGACGACGGCTCCACCGTCTCCGGCTGCTGGATCTACTGCGGCTCCTACACCAAGGACGGCAACCAGATGGCCCGCCGCGACGCCACCGACCCGACCGGGCTCGGCATGTTCCCGAAGTGGTCCTGGTGCTGGCCGGTCAACCGCCGCATCATCTACAACAGGGCTTCCGTCAACCCCGACGGCGCGCCGTTCAACCCCAAGCGCGCGGTCATCGCCTGGGACGCGCTGGAGAAGAAGTGGAAAGGGGACGTCCCCGACGGTCCCTGGCCGCCGATGAACGACGCGAAGGAAGGGAAGTATCCCTTCATCATGCTGCCGGAAGGTCACGGCCGCCTCTACGCGCTCGACATGAAGGACGGCCCCTTCCCCGAGCACTACGAACCGATCGAGAGCCCGGCGAAGAACCTTTTGTCCAAGGTGCAGAGCAACCCCGCGGTCAAGGTCCCGGCCAACATGTCCAGCGACCTGAACAAGTACCCGTTCGTCGGCACCACCTACAGGATGACCGAGCACTGGCAGGCAGGCGCCATGACCCGCAGCCTCCCCTGGCTGGTGGAGCTGGTCCCGACCATGTTCGTCGAGATCTCCCAGACGCTCGCCTCCGCCAAGGGGATCAGCAACGGCGACCAGGTGAAGATCACCACCGAGCGTGGTTCCATCGAGGCGAAGGCCCTGGTCACCACCAGGCTGAAGCCGTTCAACGTGCAGGGGAAAATGGTGGAGCAGGTGGGCCTTCCCTGGCACTTCGGTTATGCAGGTCTTGCTACCGGCGACTCGGGCAACGTCCTGACCCCGTCCGTTGGCTGCGCGAATACGAGCATCCCCGAATTCAAGGCATTCCTCTGCAACATCGAGAAAGGGGGTAAACGCGCATGAGCGAGATGAACCAGGATTTCAACAAGAGCAAGGCGTTCTTGATCGACATGACCAAGTGCACCGGCTGCCGCGGCTGCCAGGTCGCCTGCAAGCAGTGGAACCAGCTCGACGCCGAGAAGACGGAGTTCTTCAACGGCGAGGGTTACCAAAACCCGCCGCTTATGTCGGAACACACCTTTACCCGCATCAAGTTCCGCGACTACGAGAAGAACGGGCAGAACGAGTTCGCCTTCTATAAAGAGATGTGCATGCACTGCAACGAGCCGGCCTGCGCCTCCGTCTGCCCGGTCGGCGCCTTCAAGAAGACCAAGGAAGGCCCCGTCGTCTACGACGCCAAGCGCTGCATCGGATGCCGTTTCTGCATGGTCGCCTGCCCGTTCGGGGTGCCCAAGTACGAGTGGAGCAAGGCGCTTCCCCTGGTGAGAAAGTGCACCGGCTGCTACTCCAGGGTCAAGGAAGGGCAAAAGCCCGCCTGCGCCACCACCTGCGTCTCCGCCATTACCTACGGCGACAGGGGTGAGATGATCAAGGAAGCAAACAGGCGCATCGCCACCCGCCCGGAGAAGTACCTGAAAAAGCTCTACGGCGCCGAGGAGGCAGGCGGCACCAGCGTAATCTACCTCACCGCGCTCCCCTTCGACGAGCTCGGCTTCAAGCCGGTCACCAAGAGGCCGCTCCCGTCCTACACCTGGCAGGCGCTGCGTCTCGTGCCGGGGATCTTCCTTACCGTCGGAAGCTCGCTTTCTCTTCTTTCCTGGTTCAACCACAGGAAGGAAAGGATCGCCAAGGAAGAGGAACAGAGAAAATCCGGCCAAGCGCCTAAGGAGGAGAGCTAGATGACCGCTGCAAAGATAATCATCAACGAGATCAAGGGATACCACCGCTTCGTGAAATTCCTGATCGTCCTGGTATCGCTGGGCGCGCTCGCCTCACTGGTCCGCTTCGTGTTCGGGCTCGGTGTCACCACCAACCTGAACGACACCTTCCCCTGGGGACTCTGGATCTCCTTCGACGTCGTCACCGCAGTCCCCCTGGCTGCGGGCGCCTTCACCCTGGGGGCCATCGTGCACTGCTTCCACATCAAGAAGCTGGAGCCCTTGGTGCGTCCGGCCATCGTGACCGGCTTCCTCGGCTACTCGCTTGTCTGCGTGGGGCTGCTCCTTGACCTGGGGCAGCCGCAGCGCTGCTGGCACACCATGGTGTACTGGAACCCGCACTCCCCGATGTTCGAGGTTTCCATGTGCATCGCGGCGTACACCACGGTTCTCTTCTTGGAGTTCCTGTCGCCGGTCTGCGAGAAGTTCGGCTACCACGTGCCGCTGAGGCTCTTGCGGACCATCGAGATGCCGCTTGTCATCGCCGCGGCCTCCATCTCGACCTTGCACCAGTCTTCCTTGGGGACCTTCTTCCTGATCGCGGTCGATAAGCTGCACAGCCTCTGGTACAACCCGCTCTTGCCGCTTCTTTTCTGGGTTTCGGCCATGTGCGCCGGCATCTCCATCATCATCGTGGAAGCGACCATGAGTCACAAATGGATGGGGCAGCCCGACGAGAGCGAGCTTCTGGAAACCCTGGCGAAGATCCTCCCCTGGGTCATCACCGCGTACCTCACCCTGAAGCTCTTCTCCCTCTTCGCGCTGACCGAGGGGCCGCTTTTCAACCGTCCGGGGCTGTTGGTGCTGTTCGCCGTCGAGATGCTGGGCGGGGTGATCGCCCCGCTGGTGATGCTGATGAACGGCAACGTACGCGAGAACAACCGTCTGCGCGCCACCGCCGCCTGGCTCGTGATCGCAGGCGTCATCCTGAACCGCTTCAACGTGTCGATGTTCGGTATGGAGGCCCCTGGAACCTTCTACTACCCCTCCTTCATCGAGAGCCTGGTGACCATCGGCATCATCGCGGCGCACATCCTGTTCTTCGTGCTGATCGCTAAATACTTCCCGATCTTCGAGCACCATCCGGAGACCGTGGACTACTCGATCCCCGACAACTTCCACAAAACCGAGAAGGGGCACGCGGTGCACGGCAAGGTCGCAGGCGAAGCCTAACCGCAGGGAAGCATAAGATAACCGCAAGTTAAGCAGACGAAGTACGAGGATACCCTCAGCAATCCCCTCTCCCCCGGGAGAGGGGATACCCCTAGCGAATAACAGAAGGAGTAACCGGGTGGCTAGCAAGATCTACAGTTTCAACAAAGGTATGCTGGAGCAGGAAGAGGGCGGGGTGGTCGAGGAATACCCGCTGCAACTGGTGGTGAACGGCCGCGAGCTGGCGACGCTCATCGCTTCGCCTCACGACCTACGCTTCCTGGTGGCCGGCTTTTTGCGGCTGCAGGGGTTCGTCTCGAAGGTGGAGGATTTTCAGGCGTTAGCCATCTGTCAGGATTTCGGTGCCGCAAGCGTCACCATAAAAGGGGAGCTTCCCGAGCGCCTGAAGCCGGTGCTCACCTCAGGCTGCGGCACAGGCATCAGCTTCAACATGCCGAAACCCGTAGAGAAAAAAGGGCCGTCCCGGGTCCATTCCCCCGCGTCGATCTTCACGCTGATGAACCAGCTGGCGCAGAAGGCGGAGGGGTACAAAAGCCACGGCGGGATGCACTCCGCAGGGGTGGGCGACACCGAACTCATCCTGCACTCCGAGGACATCGGCCGCCACAACACCATAGACCGCCTGGCCGGAGAGGCCCTTTTGAAGGGGATCTCCCTGGAAGGAAAGATTCTGGTCACCTCCGGGCGCGTCTCGACCGAGCTGGTGGCGAAGGCCTCGCTTTTGGGGATCGATGTGATCGCCTCCCGCACCTCGCCGACCGACATGGCGATCAGGATGGCAGAACAGGCCGGCATCACCCTGGTCGGCTACGTCAGGGCGATGAGCTTCAAGCTCTACACCCACGTAGACGGGATCGACTTCCGCGCCGGCGACGGCAAGGTTCAGGGGGTGACCGGCGTGATCCTAGCCGGGGGAGCCTCAAGCCGCATGGGGAGCAATAAGGCCCTGCTGCCGCACAAGGGGGGGCGCTTCATCGAGAGCATCTACCGGGAGCTCTGCGAGATCTTCCCCGAGGTGATCCTGGTGACCAACACCCCGGAGCAGTACCAGTTCCTTCCCTGCCGCAAGGTGCCCGACCTCTACGAGGGGATGGGGGCGCTGGCCGGAATCCACGCGGGTCTTTCCCAGAGTTCCAACCCGGCCGTCTTCACCGTGGCCTGCGACATGCCGCATCTCAACCCGGAGTTGATCAGGCACATCGCGAGCCACCGCCACAGCTGCGACCTGGTGCTTCCCATGAGCCCGCACGGTTACGAACCGCTGCACGCGCTCTACAACAAGGGGTGCCTGCCGGCCATGGAGTCCTCGCTCAAAAACGGCAAGCGCCGTATAGTCTCCATCCTGCCGCGGGTGAACGTGCGCGAGATCAGCCCCTCCGAGGTGGCCGGTTTCGATCCGGGCTTCGACTCCTTCAGCAACATCAACACCCCGCAGGAATACTACGACCTGAGAAACGCCGACAAGGAAAAGACCGCGGCCGGCGGCCAGTTCCCCGACGCAGCTGCCAAGCTGCAGGCCTGAATTTGAAAGCGACCCCGGGCCAGGGCTCGGGGCTTATATAAAACCTACATAACATCGATCTGTTTAGGCAGTTACTTAAAGGAGAAGTTAAATGTTTGGATTCGGTATGCCGGAAATGATTATCGTCCTCGTCATAGCACTGGTCGTGGTAGGGCCGGCGAAACTTCCGCAGTTGGGGCAGGCACTGGGAAGCAGCATCAAGAACTTCAAGAAGGCCTCCACCGGCGAGGACGTGGTCCAGCTGAACGAGGAGAAGAAGGCGTAACCGCTTAAGGAATGATTTTTACCCGATGGCCACAGGCGACCTGCTTGTGGCCATTTTACGTTCATGCCGTTTAGATGCGACTGGTGGCTGACAAAGAGGCTTGCCGCTTTTGGTTATGCCATTGATCGGCAATGGCATAGCGATGTTATTCCTAAAGTTACTTTCCGTTTTGCCGATGATAGACCACAGAGGGCGAAAAATTACCCTCGTACTCCGTCGGGAGAATGGCGGCACAGGAGATAGATGCATGTTGACGCAGTGGCGTGATGAAATGACGACGGGAAACCATGAGATCGACGGACAGCACCAGGAGCTGTTGCGCCGTGTGGACGATTTATTGAAGGGCGCCAGGGCGAAAAAGGGGAGCGAAGAGATCGGAAAGCTGATGTGGTTCCTGAAAAAGTACGTGCGCAGGCACTTCAGGGACGAGGAAAAACTTCAGCTGGAATCCGGGTATCCCGGCTACGAGGCGCACAAGGCCCAGCACGAGATGTTCTTCCGGGAGGTGCTAAGGCTGGAGGCACTGCATGCCGAGCAGGGAGAAAACACCCTGATGATTGTTGCCGCCGTCAACGCCATGTGCGAGTGGTTGCGCAGCCACTTCAAACGGATGGACATGGAACTGATCCAATTCCTGCGTGACAATAACATCACCCGTCGAGCGGTAGAGCCCGACGACGAGGAAACCGATAACGACTGAGCGCCAAGTACTGCAGCGCTACGGTTAAACAAAAGGAGCAACTTCCTGGCATCAGGTCGTTGCTCCTTTTTTCTTTTCGACGCAACCTATGCTAGAGAGCCCCGCGGTGCACCGCCAGAGGACCCCAGGCCTGGCAGACCGACATCACCTCGACGCAGTTTATGTTGACCCGTTGCGGCACCGAGGTCACCCAGGCAACTATCTCCGCTATGTCCTCTGCCTGCAGCGGCTCCGTTCCGGCGTAGACGCGTTGCGCCTTTTCATCCTCCCCCTTGAAACGCACCTTGGAGAACTCGGTCTCGGCCATGCCGGGTTCGATATTGGTGACCCTTACGGCGGTCCCGAGCAGGTCAGCACGCAGGTTCCGCGAAAACTGCTGCACGAACGCCTTGCTGGCTCCGTAGACGTTCCCTCCAGGGTAGGGCCAGCTTCCCGCGACGGAGCCTATGTTGACCACGTGCCCACGGTTCCTGGCGACCATGCCCGGGAGGATGGCACGGGTGCAGTACATCACCCCTTTGATGTTGGTGTCGACCATAATTTCCCAGTCCTCCAGCGAGGCCTGATGCGCCGGCTCGAGCCCGAGGGCCAGCCCGGCGTTGTTCACCAGCAGGTCTATCTCGGCAAACCCGGCCGGTAGCGAGGCAAAGGCCTCTGAGACGGCTTGTCGGTCGCGGACGTCCAGGGTGATGCAGCAGACCCTGGCCTCACCTCCCAATTCCTCTTTGAGTTGCTCCAGCGCCTCGCGGCGCCGGGCGGTCAGGACCAGCTTCCATCCCTTGCTCGCCAAGGTGCGGGCGCAGGCGGCTCCGAACCCCGACGACGCCCCGGTTACCAGCGCAGTTTTATCCATGGTATCTCCTCATTATTTCACCTGGTCAGCTGTCTGATTAAAAAGAAAGCTATCTTAGATGAGATCCCCGACCTTTACAAGCCCGTCAGGAGAGGGTCGAGCGGTCCCAGCCCTAACCGTGAAGTTTCCAAAGCCCTCTCCCATTAAAAAGTGGCGCTCACATTGCCGTGCAAAAACAATCGGGTAAAGTTATCGAATTGTTTTTTCGAAACACTTTTTGCTTAATTTGGCTTTTCCCCGCCAACGGCAGGAGGTGCCAGGTCATGCGCAAGATCATTTATAGCAGTGAGGTGCACGCGGCGCTTGATACCGTATGGAAGCTTCTCATCGACAAGGTTGAGCAGCCGCAAACCTACCTTCCGGGAGCGGTTCAGGCCCGAACCCTGCAGCATTACGGCAACGGACTCCTGCGCGAACTTCGCGGGGAGGGGCTTTTGATCAAGGAGAAGGTGGTGATCGACAAGCCCCACGGCGAGGTGCACTACTTCCTGGTCGAGCACCCGCTCTTCACCGGGCGGGTCATCAACCGCGTGGTCCCGTCCTCGGTGCAGAGCCCGGTGGCGCCGCAGGTCCTCAGCATCGAGGTCGACTGGGCGCCGAAAGACGATGAGGCCGAGCGGCTGATACAGGCTACGATTCCCGAGCAGATCCAGCGTGAGGTGCTGAGCCTGAAACGGCAGGCGGAGGCGCTGGAGAAGGAGGAATCGCTGCCGCTGCATACCCCCTATGCCTTCGGCATCACCCTGATGCTTCCTTTCAGTGACGCGATGACGCGGGTGCAGCAGGAACTGCAGAAAGAGGGGTTCGGCATCATCTCTTCGATCGACATCAAACAGAAGTTCCAGGAAAAACTGCACAAGGATTTCCGCAACTACCAGATCCTGGGCGCCTGCAACCCAGGCCTCGCGTACCAGGCCTTCGGTATCGAGCTCAACATCGGTACGCTGCTGCCGTGCAACGTCGTCGTCTATTCCGTTTCGGAGGGGCGTACCGTGGTTATGGTCATGGACCCGGTCGCGGCCCTTTCCCTGGTTGGGAACAGCCAGCTGGTCGAACTGGCGGAGACGGTCAAACAGAGCATGCAGAGGGTGATCGACGCACTTTGAACCGTGCTTGGATCTCGCCCAACGGGAGATTTATGCTGAAGATAAAGCGCATTTACCAGGAAGCTGACCCCAAGGACGGCCTGCGTATCCTCGTCGACCGACTCTGGCCCCGCGGCATCTCCAAGGAGCGGGCGCACGTCGACCGCTGGGAGAAAGAACTTGCCCCAAGCGATGAGTTGCGCCGCTGGTTCGGCCACGATCCCGAACGCTGGCAGGAGTTCAAAAGCCGCTATGGCGCCGAGCTTGAGGGGCAGGGGGAACTGCTGCATGAATTAGCGGCCAAGGCCGCCAATGGGCCGGTGACTCTGCTGTACGCCGCAAAAGACGAAGAGCATAACAACGCGGTGGTGCTGCAGGAGCTTCTCGGCAAAATGGCGGCCAGGTGATTGGGCGCCAGGGTAGCAAATGACAGGCAGGCGAGGAGGCTGCATGGGCGACAACGTGGCTTTGAAAATATTGAAGGAGCACCTGGTCGAAGGGGAGCTGGTCCCGGGGCAGGAAATCGCCCTGAGGATCGACCAGACGCTTTTGCAGGATGCGACCGGGACCATGGCGATGCTTGAGTTCATGGCGATGGGTCTTCCCCGGGTGAAGGTGGCGCTGGCGGCGCAGTACGTGGACCATAACCTCTTGCAGACCGACAACAAGAACGCGGACGATCACGCCTTTCTCACCAGCGCCGCACAGAAATTCGGCGTCTACCTCTCCAAGCCCGGGAACGGGGTCTCGCACCAGGTCTCACTGGAACGCTTCGGCGTCCCGGGAACGACGCTTCTGGGTGCCGATTCGCACACGCCGACCGCGGCGGGGCTGGGACAGCTGGCGATAGGCGCAGGCGGGCTCGACGTGGCGCTCGCCATGGCGGGACATCCTTTCCATCTCACCTGCCCCCGCATCTGGGGGATAAAGCTCACCGGAAAGCTGCAGCCCTGGGTTTCGGGGAAGGACGTGATCCTCGAGATGCTGAGGCGCCACAGCGTGAAGGGGGGCGTGGGGAAGATCATCGAGTACTACGGCCCCGGTGTGGCCACCCTTTCCGCCACCGACCGCGCCACCATCGGCAACATGGGAGCGGAACTCGGCGCAACCACTACCGTTTTCCCCAGCGACCTGAACACGCTCGCCTTCCTGAAAGCCCAGGGGCGCGGCGAGGTGTGGCGAGAACTCCTGGCTGACCCGGACGCGACCTACGATGACCACGACGAGATAGACCTGAGCCAGGTGGTCCCGCTCATCGCCTGCCCCTCGTCCCCGGACAACGTGGTGCCGGTCTCCGAGATCGAGGGGTTGAAGGTGGATCAGGTCATCATCGGGAGCTCGGTCAACTCGTCTTTCCGGGACCTGATGACCGTCTGCCGGATCCTCGATGGCCGCAAAATCGCCCCAGGCGTCGCCTTCCACATCAACCCCGGCAGCCGGCAGGTGTTGGAGAACGTGGTGGCGCAGGGGGGCTTCATGATGCTCCTTCTGGCCGGAGGTCAGGTGCACCAGCCCGGGTGCCTGGGGTGCATCGGGATGGGGCAGGCCCCTGGGACGAACCAGGTGTCGCTCAGGACCTTCCCGCGCAACTTCCCGGGCCGAAGCGGCACCAAGGAGGACCGGGTCTACCTCTGCTCCCCCGAGACCGCAGCGGCGGCAGGTGTCTTCGGGGTGGTCACCGATCCACGGAAGCTTTCCGACCTGCTCCCCTGGCCGGCGGTGCAGAACCCGGAACAGTACCTGGTGGACGACGCCGGCATCATCTTCCCTCCCGAGGACGGCGGAGCGGTCGAGATCGTCACCGGTCCCAACATCGTTCCCTTCCCGGAACTCCCGGCGCTTCCCGACCGGCTCGACCTGGAGGTGATCATCAAGGTGGGAGACAACATCTCCACCGACACGATCATGCCGGCCGGGAACAAGGTGCTGCCGTTCCGGAGCAACATCCCAGCCATCAGCAAGTTCGTCTTCGAGCAGGCGGACCCGGAGTTCGCCGCGCGGGCCTCCGAGAAAGGGGACGGCGCCGTCGTCGGCGGCGAGAATTACGGGCAGGGGTCGTCGCGCGAGCATGCGGCGCTGGCGCCGCGCTACCTGGGCATCAGGGTGAAGCTAGCCAAAAGCTTCGCCAGGATCCACCGCTCCAACCTGATCAACTTCGGGATTCTGCCGCTCACCTTCAGGGACAAGGGGGACTACGACCAGGTCAAGCAGGGGGACCGGCTGCAGATCGCCAACCTGCGCGAACTGGTGCAGGGGGGAGCGACCGAGATACCGGTCAGGGTCAACGGCGGCGAAATCGTCACCCTGCTTCATGCCTCGGAGCGGGAGCGGGCGGAACTCCTGGCCGGGGGGCTCTTGAACAAGGTGAAGGAGGAGACAAATGGCGGGCAATCTTAGGGAGCTGCTTTCAGAGGAGGAACTGCTGAAATTCTACGAGCAGATGGTCGTATGCCGCGAATTCGAGGAGAGCTGCGCCGAGCAGTACTCCAAGGGGCATATCACCGGTTTTCTGCATCTTTATAGCGGGCAGGAGGCGGTAGCAGTCGGGTGCACGGCAGGGCTGAAGCAGACAGACTACGTGCTGTCGGCCTACCGCGACCATGCCCAGGCCATCGTCAGGGGCGCCGATCCCAAAAGGGTCATGGCTGAGCTCTTCGGCAAGGCGACCGGCATCTGCAAGGGGAAGGGGGGCTCGATGCACCTCTTCGCCCCCGAGCTTAACTTCATGGGTGGCTACGCCATCGTGGGGGGGCAGTTCCCCATCGCCGTCGGCCTTGCCTGGGGGAGCCAGCTCCAGGAACAGGACCGCATCACCGCCTGTTTCTTCGGGGACGGCTCCATGAACCAGGGAACCTTTCACGAGTCGCTGAACTGGGCCAGACTTTGGGACCTCCCCGTGCTTTTCATCTGCGAGAACAACTTCTACGGCATCGGGACCGAGGTGCACCGGGCCTCGGCCCAGGCTGCTTTGCACCGGCGTACCTGCGGCTACGACATCCCCAGCGAGAAAGTCGACGGCATGGACGTGGTCGCCATGTATCAGGCCACCAAGAGGGCGGCGGAGTGGGTGAGGGAGCGGCAGCGCCCATACTTCATCGAGGCGGTCACCTACCGGTTCCGCGGCCACTCCATGTCGGATCCCGCCAAGTACCGCAGTTCCTCCGAGGCCGACGTCTGGAAAAGCCGCGACCCGATACCAAACCTGTCGCGGCGCCTGCTTGAGGAGGGGATCGCGGACCAGGCCCGCTTGGACCAGATCAATCAGGCCGCCCTGGCCCAGGTCCGGGAAGCGGTCCGGTTCGCCGAGGACTCCCCCTGGCCGGAGGACGCCGAGGTCTGGAACGACATCTACGTCTGACTTCCGCAGGTGCTGCATCCCAGAAGGTGAAACTGCAGCAATCGATCGACCGACAGGAGACTTGTCATGCCTGAGATGACCTATCGTGACGCCATTAACCTGGCGCTGAAAGAGGAGATGCGCCGCGACCAGAAGGTGGTGGTTTACGGTGAAGACGTGGCACTTTACGAGGGGGCGTTCAAGGTGACCCGCGGGCTTCTCTCCGAATTCGGGGAGCTGAGGGTCCGGGATTGCCCGATTTCCGAGAACACCATAGTCGGGGTGGCCGTGGGGGCCGCCATGGCAGGGGTGCGGCCGGTAGCCGAACTGATGACGGTCAACTTCGCGCTTCTCGCCATGGACCAGATCGTGAACCACATGGCGAAGGTCCGTTACATGTTCGGCGGCCAGATATCGGTCCCGATGGTGGTCAGGATGCCCGGCGGCGGCGGGAGCCAGCTGGGAGCCCAGCACTCGCAGAGCCTGGAGAGCTACTTCATGCACTGCCCCGGGATGCTCGTTGCCTATCCCGCGACACCTGCAGACGCCAAGGGGCTCCTGAAGAGCTCGATCCGGACCGACAACCCGGTGATATTCCTGGAGCACGAGCTCCTTTACAACAGCAAGGGGGAGGTCCCCGAGGACCCGGAATACCTGGTCCCCTTCGGGAAGGCCTCCATCATGCGTCAGGGCGAGGCTGTGACGCTTATCGGGTACGGGCGCATGTCCATCCTCTGCCTGCAGGCGGCACAACTGCTCGAGAAGGAAGGGGTCTCCTGCGAGGTGGTCGACCTGCGCACCCTGTCCCCCTTGGATACCGAGACCTTCCTTGCCTCGGTAGCGAAGACCGGACGGGCGGTGGTGGTTGAGGAGTGCTGGAGAAACGCGGGGCTTGGCGGCGATATTGCGTCTCGCATCTACGAGCGCTGCTTCGATACGCTCCTGGCGCGGGTTAAACGCATCTCCGGACTCGACGTGCCGATGCCCTACTCGCGCAAGATCGAGAAGATCTGCATACCCCAGGCCGAGGGGATAGTGCAGGGGGTCCGGGACCTATTAAACGAATCGTACTGAGGGAGCCGCTATGAACGACATCGTCATGCCGAAACTGTCCGACACCATGACCGAGGGGAGGCTCGTTTCCTGGAATAAGAGGGTAGGGGAGACGGTCACCCGCGGCGAGGTAATAGCCGAGGTCGAAACCGACAAGGCCAATATGGAACTCGAGGCCTACGTATCGGGCGAACTGCTGGAGATTAGGGTGCAGGCAGGGGACTTGGTGCCGGTGGGGACGGTGATAGCGGTCATCGGCAACGCGGGTGAAAAAGGAGCAGGCGCGGCACAGCAGTCCGCCCCGGTGCCGCACCTGGAACCTGAACCGGCTAGGGCGCAGGGGGAGCCTTCTTCCGGACCGCCGGCCGCATCCCAGCCTGAGGCTGCAGCTGGAGAGAGCGGGGCGGCAGCCGCTGAACCACCGGCCGCTAAGGGGAGCAAGCCTGCCGAAGCTGTCGATCTGGTCCCTCCCGAAGGTGAGAAACAGGCCCCTGCCGCGCCGCCAAGGCCCAGTGCCGCAGAGACGCAGCCTTCCGGCGAGCCGAAGGAGCCGTATCGTCCTGAAGTGCCCCCCGCGGGAGCGCCCCCTGCAGCTTCGCCCAAAGGCCCGGAGCCTGCTGCCGGAGCGGGGCGGGAAAAGGCGGCCCCCCTGGTCAGGCGCCGGGCACGCGAGCTGGGAATAGAGCTGGCCCAGGTGCGGGGAAGCGGCCCTGAAGGGCGCATCCTGCTGACCGACCTGGAGACGCAGGCGAAGGGGGCTGGAGAAGCTCCTGGTGTGCCGCAACCGCCGGCCGGTCGAGGAGTCCCGGGGACAGCGGAAGCGGGGGCGGCACCGCAGGGAGAAGGTCCAAGGCTGTTGTCGCGGCTGCGGAGCGCCGTAGCCAAAACGGTGATCGAATCTTGGAGCCACATCCCGCATTTCACCGTTACCATGGATATCGAGATGGACGAGGCCGACTCGGTCAGGCGCCAGTTGAAGCAAAGCGGCAAGCCGGTCAGCGTCAACGACCTCATCGTCAAGGCGGTGGCGCTGGCGCTGCAAAAGTTTCCCCAGATGAACGCAAGCTTCACTCCTGAGGGGCTGCAGTTCCACAACGAGATCAACATAGCGATCGCGGTTGGCATGCCGGACGGCGTTTTGATGCCGGTTCTGACCGGCTGCCAGAAGCGCTCTTTGCTGGAAGTCTCTGAGGAAGGGAAACGGCTCGTGGAGCGCGCACGTTCCGGCAGCCTTACGGAGCAAGAGATGCATGGCGGGACCTTCTCCATTTCCAACCTGGGGATGTTCGGCGTCAGCAGCTTCAGCGCCATCATCCATCCCGCCCACTCAGGCGTTCTCGCTGTCGGGGCGATCGCCGAGGTGGCGAAGGTGAGCTCGGGGGGGCTGAGCAGCATCAAGGTCATGAAGGTCACCCTCTCCGCAGACCACCGCGCGGTCGACGGGGCCTACGCCGCTAAGTTTCTTGCCGCTCTGAAGGAAATTCTGGAAAACCCCGTTCGGCTGCTCATCTGAAAGTCGCAGCAGCCCCCTTTGTACCCGGGGTGGCCTGAGCGCCACCCTTTTTTTTCAAGGGATACCCGCCGGATCTCAGCCCGCCTGCAGCGCACCTTTTGCCCAGCCATCCCCCATCTTTTTTTAATTGAGAGGCTAAAGAACGGTTCCAATGAGCCGATAGGGAATGTATGCCTGGCGTTTTGGGGTCAGGCGCTCACGGTAACTACTACTCTACCTGTACACATTGTGGGGGAAGATTATGAAGTGTTTGATAGTGGACGACGAGCTCTTTTGCCGCGATTTCGTGGCCACCCTCCTCAGCGCGACTGCGGATTGCCACCACGCCGGCAGCGGTGTCGAGGCTCTCGAGAAGTACAACGCGGCGCTTTCGGCGGACGACCCGTTCGACCTCGTCATCATGGACATCATGATGCCGGGCATGAGCGGCCACGATGCCGCCAAGGCGATCCGGCACATCGAGAAGGAGCAGAAGCCGGCTAAGCGGGTGAACATCGTCATGCTGACCGCGCTCAACTCCTCCAACGACGCCATGGAGTCCTTTTGCAACGCCCAGTCTGCCGCGTACCTGGTGAAGCCGGTTTCCAAGGATGGGCTCTTCAACGTGCTTTCGAAGCTGGGGCTTATGAAGCGGTAGGACCAGCCGGCTGTTAATAAAGGAGCGGCATCAGCCACGGCAATACAGGGCCGTGAAGGATGCCGCTCTTTGTCGTTGGCATCAGTTGAGCTTGAACTGCGTCACCAGCGTGCTCAGGTCGTCGGACAGGCTGGCAAGCTGGGCCGCAGCAATGGAGGAGTCCTGCGACCCCTGGGCGGTCCTCTGGACCACCTCGGTCATCCTGGTTATGTTACCGCTGATCTCGCTTATGGTCGCCGTCTGCTCCTCCGCCGCGGTGGCGATCTGGTTCACCTGCATGCTCACCGCGTTGATCTGGTCCAGGATCTCCTGGAGCGCACTTCCCGATTTCGCCGCCTCCTCTGTTCCCTGCTGCACCTCGCGCACCCCTTCTTCCATCGCCTGAACCGCCCCCCTGGTCTCGGCCTGGATCGCCTTGATCATCTCGCTGATCTCCCTGGTCGCCTTGGCGGTCCGCTCGGAAAGCGCGCGCACCTCGTCGGCCACCACCGCAAAACCCCGCCCCTGTTCTCCGGCTCTCGCGGCTTCTATGGCAGCATTCAAGGCCAAAAGGTTCGTCTGGTCGGCGATGTCCTCTATCGTACCGACTATTGCGCCTATCTGGTCCGAGCGCTCCCCCAGGCTTTCCACGGTCCGCGATGTCGCATTCACCCGATCCGCGATCCGGTTCATAACCTCGACGGTCTGCGCCACCACCTGCGCCCCGGTTTCCGCTGCATTGCTGGCCTGCATTGCGTTTCGCGCCGCGGCATGGCAGCTCTGGGCGATGTCGTTAGATGTGGCGGACATCTGTTCGCTCGCCGTGGCGACTGTCTGCGCCTGGGAGGCAACCTGCTCCGCGCCGCTTGCTATCTGCTCAGAGGTTTGATGCAGCTGTGTGGAAGAGGTGGCGATGCTCGTGGATATCCCGCTCGTCTGCGAGACGATGCCGCGCAGGTTCTGCACCATGTTACCCATGGCCGTCATCAGGTGCCCCGCCTCGCTGCCGTCGCCCGCGCAGACCTGCACGGTGAGATCCCTTTCGGCGATCCTGTCGGCAGTCTCTATGGCATCGGCCAGAGGCTTGATGATGCTTTTAACCAGCCAGTACGCCACCCCCGCGACTACGCCCACAGCCAGGAACAGCAAGGAAATTGTGGCGACACGGGCACGGGTAGCCTTTGCAGCGGCCGCGACCCGTTCCAATTGCGCCTGCTGCGCCAGGTAATTGCCGAATCCGGTCAGCGACCCCTGGTAGTCGACCTGTTTCTCTCGCAGGAGTTTCAATCCCTTAACGGCCTCCGCCTTCCTACCCTGGTTCACCATCGCCGAGGTCTTCGCGCGGCTGGAGGCAAAAGAGGACATCTTTGCCGATAGCGCCTGGAAAAGAGCCTGCTCCCTTTCGGAGGTGAGGGACCCCTTCAACTGCTCCATGGCGCGGATTTCGCCTTTTTCCACCGTGGATGCCGAGGCAGGTGTCGAGCCGTTTGCGCCTGCGGCAACCCTCTGTACCGATGCCGAGCTCGCCGCTTCGAGCTCTGCCACCGCCTTCATCTGCGTCAGCCTGTTTTCGAGCTCTCCCCTGCCGACGCTCAAGCCGGAAAGCGCTGTGACGGCGACAACCGCCGAGGCGAATATCGTGATTCCAAAGCCGGTGAGGAGTTTTCGCTTGATGCCCATTTCGGTTCTCATTCTCGACCTCCGCTTTTGTCGGATCACTCTTATTATTTTCAGTGACAGTTAGTTTTAATTAGGCATTATCAGGTTGTGTTCACGTTATTACCAGCCAAAATAACAGTGTCTTAGTATATGATTGGTACAATTACTGTCAAGATGTTTTCATTGTTCATTAAATAGTTGGCGTAGGCTAGATTGTAGTTATGTATCACCCGCGAGATTCGGTGGCACCAACAGCTGATTCAATGCGATTGGGCTCGTACTTTTACAGTTAATCGATGCTGCATATTTCTATTAGCCTTTGCGCCTTCTGGTGGAGACATGCTATCTTGGGCCCACATTCAACCACTTCGATCTGTCACATCGCAGGTATTGAGGAGAATTCTCTATGGACCAGCAGTTGAAGGAGGCGATCTACCGGCAGGCCACAAGGGAGCCTTATGCACAGACACTGAAAATGGAGCTGGTGAAACTGGAGGAGGGTTTTTCTGCCGTCGAGATGAACTACGACCCGGAGAGGATGGATAACATGTTCGCCCGCGCCCACGGCGGCGCCGTCTTTTCCCTGATAGACGAGGCTTTTGAGACCGTGTGCCAGACGGTTGGGAGCGTCACCGTCGCCATGAATGTGTCGGTCAATTACGTCTCCAGCCCGCAGCCGGGGGCGCGGCTTAGGGCCGAGGCGCGCGAGGTGAGCAGCACCAAGCGCACTGCAACCTACGACATAAGGGTCTGCGACCAGGAGGGGGTATTGATCGCGGTCTGCCAGGCATTGGCATATCGCACCGGGAAACCGCTTCCTTTCCTTTAACCGTCGCTCCTTTGTCGCACCGAGTCGCTGCAAGTCTTGTATTGAGCGCGGTTGGGTTTTAAAATGGAGCATGAGCCCATGGCTCAGCCTCCTGTGGTCACGCCTTGATTCAGTGACACATCTCCCTATGAGCATGGGCGCTTTTACCGCTACTGTTTTTACGAGGAGGTATCATGAAAGCACTTCATCTGATCCAATTCCTTCGCCAGGCATTCTTCCTTCCCCTGCTGCTACTCGCGGTCATGACCGGCAGCGCGGCGGCAGGCGTCAACCTCTCCGTCAACATCGGTCCTCCTGTTGTCGTGGTCGAGCCTCCGGCCGTCGCAGTTGTGCCCGGCACAGGCGTATATTTCGTCCCGCAGTTCGACGTCGACATCTTCTTTTACAGCGGCTACTGGTGGTCCCCACGCGGGGACCGCTGGTATCGTGCACGGGAGTACAACGGGCCTTGGCGCGTCGTGTCGCGCAGCACTGTGCCCCGGCCTGTTTACCGCGTCCCCGGTGATTACCGCAGCGTCTACGTGAAGGAGCGTCACATACCTTACGGTCAATGGAAAAAGGAGAGAAGCGAGTACCGCGGCGGCAAGGGGGGAAGAGGGGAGCATAGGGAACATGGCGAACGCAAAGGGGACGGGCATCGTGGCGGTCACGGTCGCGGCGGGCACGACTGATGCTGGTAGGCTAACCTGAAGAAGTGAGCGCCAGCGACCAGGCGGTAAGTAGCACTGAAGCGCTGGTCAGCGCGAGGAGCGCGTTGACCAGCCGCCCCGGTTGCCCCAGATAGCCGACCAGCAGTTCCGCGAACATCCCGAAGATCGTGCCGAAGCCGAAGCCCAAGAGATGCGCGCCAAGGTCGGTCCTTTCTCCCTCGGTCCCCAGCAGTACCAGCAGCGCGAGCGCCGCTGCGACAGGGAGGGGCCAGCGCCTGCGCAGGTGGTGACGGTAGCGCATCATCGAGATAGCGCCCAGTATCCCCACCGCTCCGAAGACCGCTGTGGATGCCCCGACCGAGTTGTGGCTCGGGAGCTGAAGGTAGGCGTTGGCCAGGTTGCCGCAGGCCCCCGAGGCCAAAAGCAGCGTCCAGGCGAGCCCGGACCCCAGGTCCCGGCAGAGGTAGACGATGAAGACCCCGCCGATGGCCAGGTTGCTCATCAGGTGCAGCGCGTCCGCGTGCAGGGTGAGCGCGGTGATGACGCGCCACCACTCGCCTCTAAGGATGGCGCTGCCGTGCGCGCTCCCGATCTCCATCCAGTCCACCGGCCGACCGAGGAAGTTCAGTTCCAGGTTGGTCAGGTTGTGGAAGGTGGCGAGCAGCAGCAGCACGCACAGGGTGGGGAGGGTGTTCCTCGCCATCGGGCGCACCGGCGGCAGGAACGGGGGCCAGTTCCGATTCTCCTCCACGTA
Source organism: Citrifermentans bremense (assembly GCF_014218275.1). Lineage (NCBI taxonomy): Bacteria > Pseudomonadati > Thermodesulfobacteriota > Desulfuromonadia > Geobacterales > Geobacteraceae > Citrifermentans > Citrifermentans bremense. Next base: position 2,423,837 of record NZ_AP023213.1, on the reverse strand, counting down.
AAGGCGCAGCTCGCGGCAGGCGTCCTCCAGGCGCGCGGCGGGAACCATTACCTGCCATCCTCCTACTCCTGGTTCCACCCGGTTCTCTATGAAACGCGCCTGGAGCACCAGGGCCCAAAGACGCGCCCGCCGCTGCGCCAGGCGCGCTCCCGCCTGTGGCTCCACGTCGGCCGGCGGCACCGCTACCCATTCCTCCAGCGTATCTATGCCTTCCTCCTGCTCGTTTTTCATGGCGGCAAGTATCGCAGATCCTTCTTCTGGAGTCACCATCAAAGCGCGAGATAAGACAAGCGGCGCTGCCTGCACAGTTAAGTGTTCCTCGTTCCGTTCCGTCGAACCGTGCACACCTTCCACCATGACGTCTCCCCCGCAGGCTCCAGAGCCCGCATCCCGCCGTCTTGACTAATTACGGCGCAGTGCTAAAAGAAGCTAGTGCTGACGCCCGGTTAAATCAAGGGGTGCGCAGGATAAAAGACAGGGTCGGTGTTTCTTCGCATGCTTTACCTACTGATTCCGGTTTTAGGTCGGAGGTCGTCCGCAGCTGGAATCGAAGTGGCGGGGGCAAACGGTTCCTCCGCCGCCTCGAAAGGGGAAACGGGAATGCGAGCAAGGAAGATCCGCTTGATCCCATCAGTCGCCGCACGTTACGACTTCCGGCACCCTTCCCGCAGGATCCCGATCCGGGTCCGGTGGCACAGACGGTTGGTCCGCATCGGAAAAAGGAGGTACGTCTACATGATCAACGAGGAGATCAGGCAGTTCGTAGATAGGGTAGGCCATGCCTTTGTAGCCACCGCCGATGCCACAGGCAATCCCCACCTGGCGGCGGGGAGGGGGATCTCGATCCTGGAGCCGGACAGACTCGTCTTCGAGTCGTGGTTTTGCCAGACCAGCCTGAAGAACCTGAAGGAAAACGAAAAGGTGGCGGTCGCCATCGCCGATCCGGTTACGGGAAACGGGTTCCAGTTCCTGGGGCGGGTGGAAAAGACGGTCGACACGGCAGTGCTCGACGGCTATGCGCCGGAACTCGAGCCGGCCGGCCTGCCTCAGGTGCAGTGGCGGCTTGAGATAAGGGTGGAGAAAGTGATGGCCTTCACGGCCGACGCCCACTCGGATCGTCCCCTGGGTTAACGTTCATGCGCTCTCTTTTTCCTGCAACAGCTCCTCTGCCTTAGGAACATCCTCTTCCGCCACCTCTATTTCCCTGGCGGCGCCTTCCTTGGCTTCACTGAGGAAATACTCGATACCACCCTTCCTGAGAATCGCCTCGACCCGTGCCAGATCTGCTTCGTCCTTAGGGTTGTAGAACCTCACCATGGCTTCCTCCTTGCTGTCCCCGCCTCGCTTTCGGAGGCGGTGCTTGAAAAACCTAGCAAATTCTAGTCGGCCTGATCTTAAAATCAAGTGACCGGTCGACGTAGAGTAAAAGCACACTGCTTGTAGGTGTTTGGCCATTTCGCGTCGGTTGCGCCCAGGTTCCCGTGAAATGACGCAGGAACCCCCCGTACCACCGATGTGCTGTTGTGCGGCCTCCCAGGTGAAACAGGTCTGCGATCTGCAGTGTCCGCCGCCGGCAGAGCTCCAAACTCTAATGATCCTACCTGACGTACCAGTATTCCCCCTGTCATTGCTGGCGGTTGGTCGGAGGGGCCCGTGCCGCAGCTTTAATAAAACCAATCTAAAGACAATCCGGCGGCGGAACAGGCACAAAATTAACCGTTTGGGCACGCGTTAAGCAAGTAGTGGTGCATGGCTGTACAGGGTATGCCCGTTTTTTTTATGCGATGAGGTGTGATATGAAGAGAAGGGTCTTGATTGTGGACGATGTAGAGGACATCAGGGTGATGCTCCGTCACATGATCGAGAAAGAAGGGCACACCATCGTTGCCGAGGCCACTAACGGGATCGAGGCAGTGGAGAAGTTCCGGGAGCACCACCCGGACGTAACCATCATGGACATCGACATGCCCTTCAAGACCGGGGTGGAGGCGGCAAGAGAAATCCGCGAGTTGGCACAGTCGTCCCGTATCGTCTTTTGCAGCGGCGGGTTCTCGAAGCACGAAACCCCTCCGGCTGAGTTGCGTACCGGCCCCAGCAGCCTGCTGCGAAAACCGTTTCTGCCGTCACAGTTGTACCAGGAGTTGTGTGCCTGCTAAGCAGGTTGTACCAAATTCGCTGACTGCTATGCCATGTGATTGGGTTTGTGATGTTTTTGCCTGTATGTGATTTTTCTGCATGCGATGCCATGTGATGCAATGAGTTGAATGCAATGCTTTGTATGTGATCCTTTTTTTCTTATGCCTTAAAGATGAATTGCTATGTTTGCCCATGTAATTGTGCAATCGACCAAGGTGTCGACGGAGACCGCTGGGTAGCCGGTGTGTGAAGCAGTTAGAAGATTTTTGCCTATGAAGTATCTTCGCCTTCAGGCGAGTGGGAGCCAAACGGCTCCCATTTTTTTTGCAGCTGAATGTCACGCTTTTGCGACTGATGCTCGCAGGGCACTTTGCGGCACAGGCAGTGAAGTCATCACCGGTGAGAAGTACCAAAAAAATGATGTATGCGTTTGAGACCTGCTTGTGCTAGGGTATGAGGTCGTCGTCGGCAACCGCTGGTCTCATCTGAGACACAGCGCCCCTCCCGTCGGCTGCGCAAAATAAAGAAATGGCAACAAAAACGGGTACCCCATGACACCACAACTGCAAAACGTACACTCCCAACTTGCACAACTGCACGGCCACGCCTACTTCAGGGTGGACGAAGGTCCGCTCAAGGAGAGCATCACCAGGGTCATCCTCGACGACGCGGCAGGTGATCTGGCGGAGCAGCTGTCGGACTCCTCCTTCGGGCTCGAACTGAGCGTCGGTCAGCAGGAAGGGGAGAGTGAGCCGACTCTGAGCTACAGCGTCGACCACCCGGGGATGGTTTACCGCTCCGAGATGCCGCTTTCGCGCCTTGATGCCGAGGCCCTGGAGGATCTGGCAAAGTACCTCGGCCGGATGCTGCAAAAGGAAGAGCCGGTGCCAGAGAAGCCGACTTCGGGTACTGTGGTGCGCAAGAAGCAGGAACATGATCACCATGAGCAGGATGCTGCCGCGGCCAGGCTGAAGGTTTCGCCGCAATGGCTGAAGAGCGTGGTACCCTGCACAGAGTACAGCTACGACGAGATTGACGGCAAGAAGTACATCCGTGAATACTACTGGTCCCGCGACCTCATCGAGAACCTGGTCAGGATCAAGTCCACCAAAACCACTCCTGAAGACCTGCAGTACGTAGCCAAGGAATGCTGCGATGGGGACCTCGACTGGGCCAAGGATCTGATTGCACGGCTGAAGTCTCCCAACCGCCCCGAACCTGCCCCGAAGGAGCAGCCCCAGAAGGGGGGACAGAAGGTACAGCCCCAGGCAAGAACTGCAGGGCAGCCGCAGGCGAAACAGGCAGGGCAGGCCCAGGCGAAGCAGGCCGGACAGCCTCAGGCGAAACAGGCGGCCCCCGGGGAACGCGTGCGCAACCGCTCCAGGAACCGGAAGCCTTTCCGGCAGGGAGCCAAGGAGGGCCAGCGCAAGCCGGACCAGCCTGCCCCCAAACCGCCGCAGGGGTAATCGAGCAAAAAAGGGAGACGCCACCGGCGCCTCCCTTTTTTTATTCCTTCAGAGCCTTTGCGGCTCGGGGCATCAGGCTTCGGAGCGCAGGTACCCGGCAAAAGCCATGTCAGTCTTGCTGATATGCTGCAAAAGCCACGAGGAGAGGGCCTTGTTGGTCTTGATCACCAGCGGCAGCGTCGCCCCCTCCGCTGCGAATTCGCGCGCCAGGCGCTCCACCTCCGCGATGAAGCTCGTATGCTGCGCCTTGTGCTCGGCGTACTCGGGGTAGGCCGAGCGCAGTTGCAGTCTCTCCTCGGCGGAAAAGTGCTCCTTCACGTACTCCTGCAGGAATAAAAGCAGCCGCAGCACCTCTTCCTTTCCCTTTCCCTCGCTGCAGGCTTTGAAGAGCCGGTCGAACCTGCTGAAGATCTCCTTGTGCTGGTTATCTATCTCCGCCACCCCTGTCGCGAGGTCGCTGCTCCACTGCATACTCATGTAGTTGCTCCTTATGGATGAAAGTTTCACTTTAAATATCTTCGCTTTTTTCCTGCGCTTGCTGTCCAGTTTCTGTTTCCCCCGGCAGCACGATCTTGAAGCAGGTGCCGGCACCCGGCGTGCTGGAAACCTGAATGTCGCCGCCGTGGTCCCTGACGATGCCGTAGGAAACGGAGAGGCCGAGCCCGGTGCCGCTGTCCCTGGTGGTGAAAAACGGCGTGAAGATCTTTTCCAGGTGCTCGGGGGGGATACCCTTGCCGGTGTCGCGGATTTCCACCTCGCAGCCGTTGCCGGGGCCGTGCGGGCGGGTGGTGAGCCTTAGCGTCCCCCCTTCGGGAAGCATCGCCTGCACCGCGTTCAGGATGATGTTGCTGAAGACCTGCCTCAACTGGTCGGTATCACCGGTGACGGGGCCGAGGTTCATGTCGTATTCCCACTGCACCGAGATGGCGTCCATGGGAACCTGGTGCCGGATTTGGGCCACGATGTCGTCCAGGATCTCGTGCACCAGGAACTCCCTTTGGTTCAGCGACTTCTGGCGCGCGAAAGTAAGCAGGTTGCCGACGATCTTCGCCATGCGCTCGGTCTGCATGCTGATGATCTCGACCTCCTCGTGGTTGGGGTGGTCGGGGGGGAGGCACATCTCCAGGACCTCGGCGTTGCCGCGTATGATGGCGAGCGGGGTGTTGATCTCGTGGGCCACGCCGGCGGCGACGATGCCGAGGTCGGCGAGCTTCTCTGCGCGGGCCAGGTCGGCCTGGGTCTGCAAAAGCAGGCGGTTCTTGTCGGAGAGTTGAGCCGTCCGCTCCTCCACCTTCAGCTCCAGCGCACGGTGCAAGAGGCCGATTTCCGCCTCCTGGCGGCTCAGCGCCTTGGTCATCAGGTTGAAGGCGTCGGCAAGATCCCCGACCTCATCCTTTGTGTGCACCTCCATCTGCAGGTTGCGCTCGCCGCGCGCCACCCGGTGCGCGAGCTTCTCCAGTTCCTTGATGGGACGGGCGAGAAGCGTGGCGATGAAACCTGAGACGGCCAAACCGATCAGCGAAGTGACGAAGAGCACCATGTACAGGATCGAGTTGACGCTCTTTTGCATGTGGGTGTAAGGCTTCTCCAGCATCCCCACGTAGAGCGAGCCGATCGCCTTACCCTGCAGGTCCAGGATCGGCTCGTAGGCGGTGAAGTACCAGTCGTTCACCACGAAGGCGCGCCGGATCCACTTCTTTTTCTCCACGATTACCCGCTGGTACACCTCTTCGGAGACCCGGGTCCCGATGGCCCGGGCGCCGTTACTCACGCGCACGTTGGTAGCGATACGGGCGTCGCCCAGAAAGATGGTGGCGCTCCCCACGTCGGTGCCGTTGAACTGCACCCCTTCGTAAACGATCTGCTTGATCTTGTCGACCAGGGCGTTGTTGTTGTTGAGCAGGACCGCGCCGTACAGAGCACCGATCACCTGCCCGGCATGGTTTCTCAGGGGGGCGGCCGCGACCATAACCATCCCGGTTTTCTCAACCGTGTCACTGCGAGGACGGGCATGCGGCGTCGAGACCAGCGGAATGGTGGCGCGGTCGGCAAGCGCTACCCCCTCGCGGGCCAGTTCCTGCTCCCCCATGAGTGCCGTTCCCGTCACGGCCACACCCTTGAGCGCCTGCTGTACGAAGTAGCTCTTTTGCAGGTCGCCGGCAAGGCTCGGCGTGTGGGCGCGGTACAATACCCGCCCTTTGGCGTCCACGGCCGTCAGGATGTCCAGCCGTTTCTTGTAGAGCCGCTGGCGTAAAAGCGCCTGGATCTCGGGATCCCCGGCGACGATGGAGGAGGAGTTGTAGGGGTTGGTCGCGGTGAGGTCGATCATCTCCCGGATCCGGTCCAGCTCGTTGCGGTACACCTCGCGCGCAGAGTTGAGGTCGGTGCGCACCTTTTCCTGCGCCTGGCTCGCGATCTTGTCGTTGATGATGTAAAGGCCTGCCAGGGAGCAGATGAAGAAAGCGACGAAAAGCGGAGCCAGCGCCCCGAAGGTGAGCTTGGCCTTGATCGGGAAGCGCTTGAGCATCAGCGGGAGCCCCCGTCGTCCAGGCCGTATTCCTCGATCTTGCGGTCCAGCGTGCGCCGGGCGATCTCGAGGATCTTGGCCGCTCGGCTTTTGTTGTTGCCGCAAGCCTTGAGGACGTGAAGGATGTGCTCGCGCTCCACCGTCTCCAGCGAGACCAGGCGGTTCACCCCCGTTTTCGCCTCGGCAGGCTGGGGGTTGCGCCAGACCGGGAGGGTCTCGGCGGTGATGGTGTGGCCGCGGGTGAGGATGGCGGCGCGCTCGATGGCGTTTTCCAGCTCGCGGATGTTGCCGGGCCAGTTGTAGGAGGTGAGCAGCTGCATCGCCTCCTTGGTGAAGGCGGTGATCTCGCGCTTCATGCGGGCCGCGTACTTGGTCAGGAAGTGCCGGGCCAAGAGCTCGATGTCCTCGCCGCGCTCCCTAAGCGGCGGCAGGTGCAGGGAGATCACGTTTAGGCGGAAGTATAGGTCCTCCCGGAAGCGCTTCTGGCGCACCTCCTCCTCCAGGTCCTTGTTGGTCGCCGCCACGAACCTGATGTCGACGCTTCTCGCCCTGGTGTCGCCCACTGGAATAAAATCCCCCTCCTGCAATACGCGCAGAAGCTTCGCCTGGATGGCCGGGCTCATGTCCCCCACCTCGTCCAGGAACAGGGTGCCGTGGTTGGCCGCGTCGAGAAGCCCCTTCTGGGCGTTTACGGCGCCGGTGAAGGCGCCGCGCACGTGGCCGAAGAGCTGGCTTTCCAAAAGCGTGTCGGAGAGCGCGGCGCAGTTGATAGTGAGAAAGCGCTCCTTGGCCCTCGGGCTGTTGTTGTGGATCAGGCTCGCCACGAGCTCCTTGCCGGTGCCGGACTCGCCCAGGATCACCACGTTGGACTCGCTTTGCGCCACCAGCATCGCCATGTCGTGGACGCGCCTGAAGCTCTCGGAGGAGAAGATGAGCGGCGTGGAAGGTGAGGGGATTCCCAGTTCGTCCTTGAGCGCGGAGTTCTCCTTGAGGAGTTCCTTGCGCTCCAGGACCTTCTCCAGGATCCCGAAGATCTTCTCCTTGGGGAAGGGCTTCGTGACGTAGTCGTAGGCGCCGAGCTTCATGGCCTCTATCGCCGAGTTGATCGAGGCGTAGGCGGTCATCATCACCACCGGGACCTCGAGGTTCATCTTCTTCACCCGCTGCAGTATCTCCAGGCCGTCCAGGTCCGGCATCCTGACGTCGAGCAGCAAAAGGTCCGCGGCGTCGACACCGCGGTTCTCCAGGTAGCTCATCAGCGACGTGCCGGAGCTGAAGACCTCCAGATCGAGCCCCTTTGCTGTCAGTATCTTGCTCAGATACCTGAGAATCTCGACCTCGTCGTCGCAAATGATGACCCTGCCGTTGTACATAGCTCTCACCTTTATTCGCCGATCTCTGCGGCCGCAGCCGCGTCGGCTCCGCCCAAAGTTCTCAAGGGCTCCCCGGCGTTTCCGACGGCCCTGCTACCGGGCCAATCGCGCAAGGGTTCAATATCTTTCGTGTGGGGCAAGGTTGTCAAGGGAAATTCCTTGGACTGCGCTGCCTGGCGGACTGCAGCCGGAGAGCGGTTCCAAAGCCGCGCCCCCTGCACGGCTGTGCACGTTGCCTCTGAGGTCCGAGCTGTTATCATTAACATTTTCGAGGTGGCGGTTATGCACGAGATGACGCTTTTGATCAACATAGCGGTGGCGCTGGTGGCGGCTTTCTTCGGTGGCCTTGCGGCCAGGCGGCTTGCCCTTCCTCCCATCATCGGCTACATGCTGGCCGGAATAGCCATCGGCCCCTCCACCCCCGGCTTTGTCGGCGATCTCAATACGATCAGCCAGCTGGCCGAGATGGGGGTGATCTTCCTCATGTTCGGCGTGGGGCTGCACTTCTCGCTGGGGGACCTCTGGAGGGTGCGCAACGTCGCCATTCCGGGCGCCCTGGGGCAGATGCTTCTGGCCACCCTGCTGGGAGTGGCGCTGGCGCGGCTTTGGGGCTGGTCCACGGCCAGCGGACTCGTGCTCGGCTTCTCGATTTCCATAGCCAGCACAGTCGTCCTTTTGCGCGGGCTCATGGACAACGGCCTGCTGAACACCCCGCATGGTCAGGCGGCGGTTGGGTGGCTGGTCCTCGAAGACCTGGCGACGGTCTTCATCCTCATCGTCATGCCTTCGTTGGCCGCCACGGGAGCGGGATTTGACTGGCTGAACCTCGGGGCGACGCTCTTAAAGGCGGGGCTGTTCGTGCTGCTGCTCATGTTCGTGGGGCAGAAGCTGATCCCCTGGCTGCTGTTGACCATCGCCCACACGAAGTCCCGCGAGCTCTTCATCCTCGCGACCCTGGCACTGGCGCTGGGCACCGCGCTCGGCGCCGCACAACTCTTCGGGGTGTCGCTCGCGCTCGGCGCCTTCATGGCCGGCATTCTCGTCGGGCGCTCTCCGCTCAGTCACCAGGTCGGCGCCGATCTGCTCCCGTTTCGGGAGGCCTTTTCCGTCTTGTTCTTCGTCTCCATCGGCATGCTGGTGAACCCGGGATACCTGGTGGACAACATCGGCTCCGTCCTGGTATTGGCGGTCCTGATCATGATCGGGAAACCCGCGATCACCATGCTCATGGGGCTGATCTTCCCCTGGCCCGCCCGTACCGCCCTCGTGGTCTCGGCAGGTCTGAGTCAGATCGGGGAGTTTTCCTTCATCCTGGGACAGGCGGGGATGTCCCTCAATTTCATAAACCGCGACCAGTATTCCCTGATCCTCGCCGGCGCCTTGTGCTCCATCACGCTGAACCCCGCCATGTTCCGCCTGATCCTCCCCGCCGAGCGCTGGCTGCAGGGGCATCCCGCCCTGTGGCGTGCGCTGAACCGTCACGGGACGGCGCCACCCGCTGTCGAGGAATCCATAGCCGATCACGTGGTCATCGTCGGTTTCGGCCAGGTCGGCCGCTACATCGTGACCGTGCTTGGGCAGATGCGGATCCCGCATCTGGTGGTGGAAACTGACGCCGCCCGTGTCGAGGAACTGGCACGGTTGAAGGTTCCCACCCTCTTCGGGGATGCCGCAAACTCGGAGGTCCTCGAGCATGCAGGCCTAAACCGGGCACGTACCATGGTGGTAACGGTCCCCGAGGAAGCCGCCGCTGAAATGATCGTCTCGGCCACCCGCAGCCTGGCCCCGTCCCTGCCGATCATCGTCCGTGCGGCCACCGACCACGGGGTGCAGCGGCTGGCCGACCTCGGCGCCCAGCACATCGTCCACCCCCAGATGGAGGGAGGGCTGGAGATTGTTCGTCACACCTTGCTGCAGCTGGGGTTCCCCATGCGGGAGGTCTACCGGTACGCCGACGCGGTGCGCCGGGAACGCTACGACTCCGGACGCGATGGGGTGACGGACCACCGGGTGCTGAACGAGCTCATCGGGGCGGTCAACAGCATCGAAATCACCTGGATCACCCTTTCCCCCGGGAATGCCCTGGCGGGCCGTACCTTGGAGGATGCGGCCGTACGCTCCAGAACGGGTGCCTCCGTCGTCGCACTCCAGCGCGATCGCAACCTTATTGCCAATCCAAACTCTTCGACCGTTCTCATGCCGGGGGACCGGGTGGGGCTCATAGGGGAATCGGAACAGCTTGAGGCTGCGGAAAAACTGTTTACTTCAGGCGGCGTTACTCTTTAAGGGTGTCCGTGCTGCTATCGGCGCGCTCAGCCCATTGATCAAGTTAACTTTTTTCTCTTTCTTTCCCTCATTCTTCCGCTTTTTGTGTTATCTTTTTCCCTTCACAGCAAAGTCAACGATGCAACCGGGCTTGATAGTCGTCGCCCTTGACGATCTTACTGCTCTGTCCGTCGCCTGATCTGTTTTTTCCGTTCGCTTCTCTACTTCTGCTTGACCGGACGCAGAAACAAGCGGCCTCTTAGATGAATCAGCAAGCTCCCTTTGGCTGGATCCGGTTCCACAATCTTGCTCTGGAGAATCGTCATGCTTTTTCACCGTCGAAATCTTCGTCACTGGCTCCCGCTTGTCCTGTTCCTTTGCCTTTTGTGCCCCGCCGCGGCGCTCGCTTCCGGCGAGGTACGGCTGTCCCGGGGGCAGAGCGTCTACGTACCGGTGTACTCGAACGTGTTCAGCGGTCCGCGCAACCTTCCCTTCCAGTTGGCCGCGACGCTCGGGATCAGGAATACCGATCCCGCAGCCTCCCTGAGCATCACCTCCATCGACTATTACGACACCAAAGGGAAGCTGATCCGGCGCTACCTCGACAGGCCGGCTCCCCTGGGCCCGCTGGCAACGCGCTACGTGCACCTGGAGGAAAAGGACGAGGCTGGCGGCTTTGGCGCCAACTTCATCGTCAGGTGGCGTACCGACCGCGTCATCAACGCCCCCGTCATCGAATGCGTCATGATCGGCGCCACCTCCGGCCAGGGGATCTCCTTCGTAAGCCCCGGACAGGAGATCCGCGAAGGGAACAGGTGAGAAGGGGGGCGGCATGAGCGCGCCAGAAGGGAGCAAGCAGCAGCCCTGGCACCTTGTGGAAGTCGAGGCTGTCCTGGCCGCTTTAGCCTCAAGGCCCGGGGGGCTGTCCAGCGCGGAGGCGCACACCCGGCTTGAGCGGCATGGCCCGAACGAGCTGACCTCCGCGCGCCGCATCTCCCCCTGGTCCGTGTTCCTAGAGCAGTTCAAGAACGTGCTGATCCTGATCCTGCTGGTCTCCGCCGGGCTCTCCGCCTTTCTCGGGCACGCGGTCGAGGCTGTGGCCATCGCGGTGATCGTCCTTTTCGCGGCGCTCCTCGGCTTTCTCCAGGAGTACCGCGCCGAGAAGGCCATCGAGGCGCTGCGCGAGATGGCGGCCCCGGAAGCGGCCGTACTGCGGGACGGCAAGGAACAGCGGGTGCCGGCGCGCGACCTGGTCCCCGGAGACCTGGTGCTTCTGCACGCAGGCGACCGGGTCCCCGCCGATCTAAGGCTCGTCGAGATCCACAACCTGAAACTTGAGGAGTCAGCTCTCACCGGGGAATCGGTAGCTGTGGAGAAGAACCCGGGTGCCCTCGGCGACCCAGCGCTTTCTCTTAGCGAGCGGAGCAACATGGCCTATGCCGGGACCGCGGCAAGCTACGGCCGCGGCAGCGGGGTTGTGGTTGCGACCGGCATGGAGACCGAGTTCGGCAAAATCGCCGGGATGATAGCGGGCATCGAATCGGGCCGGACCCCCTTGCAGGAGAATCTGGACCGGGTGGGAAGACATCTGGCCAAGGCCGCCCTGGTGGGGGTTGCTGCTATCGTTGCCGCCGGATTTCTGCGCGGCGAGCCATTCGTGCAGATGCTGGTTTTCGGCATCGCCCTGGGGGTCGCCGTCGTTCCCGAGGCGCTTCCTGCCGTGGTCACCATCTCGCTCGCCTTGGGCGTGCAGCGCATGGTGAAGCGCCATGCGCTGATGCGGCGTCTGGCCGCGGTCGAAACGCTTGGGAGCACCACGGTCATCTGCTCGGACAAGACCGGGACCCTGACCCGCGACGAGATGACCGTCCGGAGCTGCTTCGCAGGGGGGGAGTCTTTCGACTTTTCCGGGGCCGGTTACCAGCCGCAGGGGGAGGTGAGCCGAAACGGGGCGGCCGTCGAGCCTACACCGGCGCTGAAACTCCTTTTGCGTGGGGCGGCGCTTGCCTGCGACGCGCGTATAGAGCAGGAAGAAGGGGGGCGCTTCGCGGTCCAGGGGGACGCCACCGAAGGGGCGCTGGTCGTCGCCGCCGCCAAGGCGGGACTGGAGAAGGCGGTCCTGGAGGAGCGCTACCCGCGGGTGGACGAGATACCCTTCACCTCCGAGAGCAAGCGGATGACCACGCTGCACCGCGACGGCGAGGCGGTTGTCGCTTTTGCCAAGGGGGCGCCGGAGGTGATCCTCGCCTCCTGCGACTTCGAGCTCTGCGCCGATGGTGAGCGCCCGCTGGGAAAAGAGGCCAGGGAGCGGATAGGCGCGGTCTCCCGGGCCATGGCCGAGTCCGCGCTCCGGGTACTGGCCGTTGCCCGCAAGAAGGATACGGACAAAGACGGAGCTGAGCACGGGATGACCTTCCTGGGGCTCGTGGGGATGATCGACCCGCCAAGACCCGAGGCTGCCGAGGCTATCCGCACCTGCGGCCGGGCCGGGATTAGGCCCGTCATGATCACCGGGGACCACCCGGTCACCGCCTCGGCCGTGGCCCGTGAACTCGGCCTTCTCACCGAAGGGCGGGCGGTCAGCGGTGCAGAGCTCGAGGCGATGGACGAGGCGCAGTTAGAGCAGATAGTGGAGTCGATCCAGGTCTACGCCCGGGTGGCCCCGGCCCACAAGCTGCGGGTGGTCACCGCGCTGCAGAAAAAGGGGCACGTCGTCGCCATGACCGGTGACGGCGTCAACGACGCCCCGGCGCTGAAAAAGGCGGACATCGGCATCGCCATGGGGATCACGGGGACGGCGGTCAGCAAGGAGGCCGCGGCGATGATCCTCACCGACGACAACTTCGCCTCCATCGTGGCCGCGGTGGAAGAGGGAAGGGGGATCTACGACAACATCAAGAAATACCTGATGTACCTCCTCTCCTCGAACGCGGGGGAGATCGGCCTCATGGCCGGTGCCATGCTCCTTGGGCTCCCCCTCCCTCTGAGCGCGGTGCAGATACTATACGTGAACCTCGCCACCGACGGCCTCCCGGCGCTCGCGCTAGCCGTAGACCCGGCCGAGAAGGACCTGATGCTGCGCCCGCCGCGCGACTCGTCCCGGGGGATCTTCACCCGCCCGGTGCTGACCCTGATCCTCGTCGGGGGGGCCTGGTCGACGCTGGTGAACCTCGCCCTTTTTTCCTGGGCGCGGGCATCCGGTTGCGGCGACCGCGAGGCGATGACGCTCACCTTCGTCTCGCTGGTACTGATCCAGTTTTTCAAGGCGTATAACTTCCGTTCCGACCGGCATTCGGTGCTGCGCAGCCCCTTCGCGAACCGCTGGTTGAACCGGGCCGTCGTCTGGGAGTTGCTGCTTTTGCTGCTTGTGGTTTACCTCCCCCCCCTGCAGCACCCCTTCGGCACCTTCGCCCTGACGGGGCGGGAATGGCTCCTCATCGCCCTCGCCGCCGGGACCATTTTCCCGGTACTGGAATTCTGCAAATGGCTTGAGCGGCGCGGCGCCTTCGGGAAGATGGAGTAGGGGAAGGGCAAGGCGGAGTAAAGATAAAGATTAAGATGGAGATCAAGGTTGACGCGGATGCAGGCAGGGCACTGTCGTGTTTCGCAAAGTAAGTAATCTTTTTAAAGCGAGGTGGCATGGAATTCGTAGCATTAAGGGATATCGTGGTTCTTTTCGGGTTGGCGCTTTTGACCGTGGTGCTGTTGCGCCGGTTTAAGCTCCCCTCCATCATAGGCTTTCTCGTCACCGGCGTGCTCGCCGGCCCCCATGCCCTGGGTTTCATCAAAAACGCACATCAGGTCGAGCAGATGGCGGAGATCGGCGTGGTGCTGCTTCTTTTTACTATCGGCATCGAGTTCTCCCTGAAGGAGCTGATGCGCATCCGCCACCTGGTACTGCTGGGTGGTGGCTTGCAGCTTTTCCTCACCATAGCTGTGGTGGCGGGCATCAGCAACCTAGACGGATTTCCTGCGCCCCAGGGGATCTTCTTCGGCTTTCTGGTCGCGCTTTCCTCCACGGCCATCCTGATGAAGCTTCTGATGGACGCGGGGGAGACCGATACCCCTCAGGGTAAGACCGCCTTTGGCATCCTCATCTTCCAGGACCTTTGCATCGTGCCGCTCATGCTCTTTACCCCGTTTTTAGCCGGCGGGGGGAGCGGCTTGCTCGACGTGGTGATTGTCACGCTCAAGGCCGTCGCCGTCGTGGTCGGGGCGCACTTCGGGGCCAGGTTCGTGATCCCGTGGATCTTCGAGCAGGTGGTGAAGACCAGGAGCCGGGAGTTGTTCGTGCTCAGCATCATCTTCATCGGCATGGGTACCGCATGGCTCACCTCGCAGGCGGGGCTGTCGCTCGCGCTCGGCGCCTTCATCGCGGGGCTCGCCATCTCCGAATCTGAGTACAGCCATCAGGCGCTGAGCGACATCATGCCCTTTCGCGAAGCCTTCATGAGCCTCTTTTTCATCTCGGTCGGCATGCTCCTCAAACCCGCCATCCTGCTGAAGTTCCCGTTTTTGATCATCGGGATGGTGATCTTCATCATCTTGATCAAGGCGGTCCTTACCTCGGCGGTCGTCTTCGCCCTCGGGCTTCCCATGCGCATCGCAATCCTCGCGGCGCTCTCCCTGGCCCAGATCGGCGAATTCTCCTTCGTCCTCTCCAGAAGCGGCCTCTCGCACGGGCTTTTAACCCCCGAGACCTATCAGCTTTTCCTGGCGGCCTCCATCGCCACCATGGCGCTCACCCCCCTCTGTATGAAGGTGGCCGGCCCCGTCGCCGACTACCTGACCGGGCTGCTGCCGCACGAATGGACCAGGGGGAGAAGCGCACTGGCGCAAAACGGCGCCAAGGCGACCATGAGCGATCACGTCATCATCGTCGGCTTCGGCGTGAACGGCAGAAACCTGGCCCGCGTCCTCAAGAACCTGGATATACAGCACCTCGCCATCGACACCAACCCTTACACGGTCCGCAACCAGAGCAGGATGGGGGAACAGATCCTCTTCGGCGACGCCTCTAAACCCGAGATCCTCACCCACGCAGGGATCGAGCAGGCGCGCATAGTCGTGGTCGCCATATCAGACGCCGCAGCCAGCAGGCGCCTGGTCTCGCTCGCCAGGAAGATGAACCCGTCCATCCATGTCATCGTGCGCACCAGATACCTGCTGGAGATGGAGCCTCTCTTCATGCTGGGAGCAAACGAGGTGATCCCGGAGGAATTCGAGACCTCGGTGGAGATACTATCCAGGGTGCTGAAGCGCTTCCTGATCCCGCAGGACGTGGTCGAGGAGTGCGTTGCCGACGTGCGGAAGGGGGGATACGAGATGCTGCGCACGGCGAGCAAGCGTCACAGCCACGCGGTGGGCATCACCGGGTTCCTGTCGGGGGCAGAGGTGGGGAGCTTCCGGGTGCAGAAAGGGTCGCCGGTCGAGGGGGGTGCCCTGAGAGAGGGGCTTTTGCGCACCCGTTCCGGCGCCACCTTGGTAGCCGTCAAGCGTGGCGCCGAGATCACTCCGAACCCGGACCCGGTCTGGGAGTTCCACGAGAACGACATCGCGCTGGTCCTCGGGACGCCGGAGCAGATGCGGGCGGCTGCGAGGCTCTTCGAGCCGGCAAGGGGTACGACTGGCGAAAGTTGAGCTTTCAGTTTTCGTGGCCGGCAACCGAAAAGCAGGTAAACTTCCCCGGTTGCCGCAGCCGGACCCGAATCACAAATTTAAGCTCAAGGAGCATGACCGATGGCGAAAACCGAAGCTGACATCCTCTGCGCCCCCGGACTCGAAGACCTGCCTCCTCTCCCCATGGATGCGGAGAGCCTGGTGACCGATTTCACCCACCACTACTTCCATCATTTAGGGCGGGACAGGAATTGCCGCAACGTCCGCTACCACTACCAGGCCCTTGCCTTCACGGTCAGAGAGCGCCTGATCGAGCGCTGGAACAACACCCGTTACGCCTACATCGACGCAGACACGAAGACCGGCTATTACCTCTCGCTGGAGTTCCTGATGGGGCGCGCGCTGGGAAACGCCATGCTGAACCTGGGGCTCGACGACGCGGCCCACCGGGCCATGGAAAGGCTTGGAATCCATCTGGAGCAGGTGGCGGGCGAGGAAATCGATGCGGGACTCGGCAACGGCGGCCTGGGGCGGCTCGCCGCCTGTTTCCTGGACAGCTGCGCCACCTTGCAGCTTCCCGTAATGGGGTACGGCATCCGTTACGAATACGGCATGTTCCGCCAGCGCATCGAAAACGGCAGGCAGGTGGAGGAGCCGGACCACTGGCTGCGAGACGGCAACCCCTGGGAAATGGAGCGGCCGGAATACACCCAGCGCATCCGCTTCGGCGGGCGGACCGAGTGCAGCCGCAACGACGACGGGAGCCTCACCTACCGCTGGCTGGACACCCGCGACATCCAGGCCGTCCCGTACGACCTCCCCATCCCCGGCTATAAAAACGGCACCGTCAACACGCTGAGGCTCTGGAAGTCCGCCGCGACCGACGTCTTCGACCTGCAGGAGTTCAACGCCGGCAGCTACACCGAGTCGGTGGCCATGAAAAACGAGGCGGAGAACATCACCATGGTGCTCTACCCGAACGACGCCAGCGAAAACGGCAAGGAGTTGAGGCTCAAACAGCAGTACTTCCTGGCCTCCGCAAGCCTGCAGGACGTCCTTGCCCGCTGGGAAAACAGGCAGGGAGAGGTGTTCGGCCACTTCGCCGAAAGAAACGTGTTCCAGTTGAACGACACCCACCCAAGCTGCGCCGTCCCGGAACTGATGCGGCTGCTCATGGACGAGAAGGGGATGGGTTGGGACGAGGCGTGGTCGATCACCACCCGCACCATGGCCTACACCAACCACACGCTGCTCCCCGAGGCGCTGGAGAAGTGGCCGGTGCCGTTATTCAGACAGCTTTTGCCGCGCCTGCTTGAGATCATCCTGGAGATAAACGCGCGCTTTCTGGCCGAGGTCTCCAGCCGCTGGCCGGGCGACAACGAGCGGCTGCGCAACATGTCCATCATCGAGGAAGGGCCGGTGCCGCAGGTGCGCATGGCCTACCTTGCCATTGTGGGAAGCTTCTCGGTCAACGGCGTCGCCGCCCTCCATTCGCAGTTGCTGGTCCAGGGGCTTTTCAAGGACTTCTACGAGCTTTGGCCCGAGAAATTCAACAACAAGACCAACGGCGTCACCCCGCGCCGCTGGCTCGCCAAGTGTAACCCGGGGCTCGCCTCGCTCATCGCCGGCAGGATAGGGGAGGGGTTCATCGCGGACCTGGGGAGGATCTCGGAGATAGCGCCCTTGGCCGACGATCCCGATTTCCGCAGAGAGTGGCACGCGGTGAAGCAGGCCAACAAGGAGCGCCTGGCCGCGGTGGTCCTCGACCAGTGCGGGGTCGCCTTCAACCCCGAGAGCCTCTTCGACGTACAGGTGAAGAGGATCCACGAGTACAAGCGCCAGCTTTTGAACGTCCTGCACGTGATCCATCTCTACGACCGGATCAAGCGCGGCGACACCGAAGGTTGGACCAACCTCTGCGTGCTCATCGGAGGCAAGGCCGCCCCAGGCTATTACATGGCCAAGCTGATCATCAAGCTGATAGGCAACGTAGCAAAAGTCGTGAACGAGGATCCCCTGGTCGGGGACAGGCTCAAGGTCGCCTTCTTCCCCAACTACCGGGTCACCGCCATGGAAGTTATCTGCCCGGGGACCGACCTCTCCGAACAGATCTCCACCGCCGGCAAGGAAGCCTCGGGAACCGGGAACATGAAGTTCATGATGAACGGCGCCATCACCATCGGGACTCTGGACGGCGCCAACATCGAGATCCGGGAGGAGGTGGGGGACGAGAACTTCTTCGTCTTCGGCCTGACCGCAGAAGAGGTGGAGCACCAGCGCCGCAGCTACAACCCGGCCGGCATCATCGCCGCCGACCCTGACCTGGACCGGGTGATGCAGCTATTGACCAGCGGCCACTTCAACATGTTCGAGGCCGGACTCTTCGACCCCATCATCCAGGCGATCAAAAGCCCGGGCGACCCCTGGATGGTCGCAGCCGACTTCCGCAGCTACGTCGAGGCGCAAAAGCGCGCGGCCAAAGCCTATTTGGACCGCGAGGCGTGGACACGGATGAGCATCGTCAACAGCGCGCGCAGCGGCAAGTTCTCCACCGACCGGACCATCGCCGAGTACAACCGGGAGATCTGGCGTCTGACGCCGGTGCGTCCGTGACCGTCTCTTTTTTCTGCTTTAGATTTCGCCCTGGCTGCCGATAACCGACAAATAGGCGGCATTAGCAGATAAGAGCCGGCCCTCACACGACGAAGACAAGACATCTCCCGGAGGAACCAAATGTCGACAGCCATAGTGCCTGCAAAAACCGGTGAATCGAAGCATGAACTCATCCAGCTGGTCAGCTTCAACCTCGGCGCCGAAGAGTATGCAGTCGAGGTGCTCAAGGTGCGCGAGATCATCAGGATGACGCCGATAACCCATATCCCCAACACCCCCCCCAGCGTGGAAGGGATCATCAACCTGCGCGGCAAGGTGATACCCATCATCTCGCTTAGGAACCGGTTCGGGATGTCGAGCACCGACGACGATCAGCACACAAGGATCATGGTGATGGACATAGACGGCAAGCTGATGGGGTTCATCGTCGACGGCGTGTCGGAAGTGATCCGCATCTCCAACGCCGAGATCCAGCCTCCACCCAGCATCGCCGCCGGCGGGATCGACCAGGATTTCATCTGCGGGGTCATCAAGCACGGCGAGCAGTTGCTGCTCATGCTGCAGCTGGACCGGATGTTCACCAGCGAGGAGCAGGACGCTTTCGCCGGGTTGGCATAGGCTTCAGCTTCCAGCGATTAAAAAAAAGGACCCGGTGCCTGCCGGGTCCTTTTTTCGTTCAACCTGCCTCCAGCGCCAGCTTCAGCTGGAAAGCCTCCTGCAGCAGATCTCCCTTCGCCTTCGCGCCGTAGAGTTCAACCGACATGTCCTCTGCGCCGTAGAGGGTCACACGCAGGGTACCGTCCGGCAGGAGCCGGCAGGAAAGCTCGCGCACCACGCCGTTTCTGCGCCGGTCCAGGCCGTCGCAGAGCCTGAGGATCCCTCCCAGACGTGAAACCAGCAACTGGTCGGCAGCCGGCAGCCGTACGAACTGGTCGTGCTTTTTCTTCGGGACCGACTTACGGTGATAGCGCGCCACGTTGGCGATCAGCTCGCGCTCACGGGGGGTGAAGCCGAAGAGGTCGGCGTGCCGGATCAGGTGGTAGGAATGCTTGTGGTGGCTCGAATAGTTGATGAAATAGCCGACGTCGTGCAGAAGCGCCGCGGCCTCCAGCAACCGGAGATCCCGTTCCGCCAGCTTGAATTTGGGCGCCAGCGACTTCGCCACCTGGTGGGCCAGTTTCGCCACGTGCTCGGCATGCGCCTGGTCGAAGTGGCAGGAATGGCCGAATTCCAGCGCGGAATTGCGCCAGGAGCGGCTCCTTTTCTCCTGGGGGAGCAGGTTCTGCCGACGCAGCCCCCTGAGGATCAGCCCCTCCCTGATGCCGCGCTCGTTCACCTTGAGCAGGTTCACCTGGAAGAAGTCCATCAGTTCGTCGACGACGGTCACCCCGGCCACGATGATGTCCGAGCGGTCCGGGTTGAGCCCAGGGACGGTGCGCCGCTCCTTGTCGCTCTTTCTCGCCAGCATCGCCAGAAGGTGCACCACCTCGGAGCGGAGCAGTTCGTAGCCGTGCACCGAGTCGTATTTCTCCTTCCGTGTGGCGGCAACCATGGCGGCGATCGAGGTGACGGTGCCGCCGGAACCGACCAGGCACTGCATGCCGCTGCGCTCCCCGGTGTAGGCGCGTTTCAGCGTCTTGCGGATGTGCTTGCGCAGCTTTTCCAGTTCGGAGGGGGAGACCGGGTCTCCCTTCAGGAAGCTCTCGGTGAGAAAGACCGCTCCCAGCTCCAGGGAGAGCATCTCCTCGGTATGGGCGCCGAGCGCGGCTATCAGCTCCATGCTCCCGCCGCCGATGTCGAAGATAAGGTGCCGGACTCCCTCCAGCTCGAAGTTGTGCGCGGCGCTCAGGGCCGCGAGCTCCGCCTCCTCCTCGCCGCTTATGACATCCACCTCGACGCCGGTTGTCTCCTTGATCGCCTGCGCCAGGGCGGGGCCGTTGCTCGCCTTGCGCATGGCGCTCGTAGCAACCGCATCGATGGAGGCGACCCCGTAGCCGTCGATGATCTTCTTTTGCCGCGAAAGCGCCTCCAGGGCGCGCCTGCAGGCAGCCGGCGAGATGGCGCCGCTTTGGTGCAGCCCTTCGCCTAGGCGCACCAGCACCTTCTCGTCGTCGAGGATCTTGTATTTGCCGTTTCCGGAGGTCTCGATGATGATGCTGCGGATGGAGTTGGTGCCGATGTCGATGGCGGCAAGCCTTGTCTGCTTCAAGAGGTTCTCCTCGCGCATTCCTTGTCGCAAAGCCCCCGGCGGTGGCGCCCGGCGCTTCGGCGTGCTTGATGACAGGATGGCAGGGATTGTATCAAGAGGGAGCTTTCCTGGCAATGCCGGGAAGAGTTGGTGACACAGGATCAGCGCAGTGCTTTCAGCACCGTCTTCTTCGCTCTCTTAAAGCCTTTGCGAACCTTCTTGAGAGTTGCGTCCTCTAGTCCTGTGACTCTTTTTTCCGCTTTTACCAGCGCCTTGTCTACGCGCTTGGACCTTTTCTTGCCGAAGTCGTGCATCTGCAGCAGCGCCATCTCTATCCGGTTCAGGTCGGAACTGATCTTTCTGCCGCATCCCTTGCTCATCTCCTCGCCGAAGCGGTCACGTGTCTTCTCGGCCAGGGTCTCCACCATGCCACGCACCTCGGCGACCCGCCTCTGCATGACCTCCTCGGGTCCTTTACCTGGGTGCTGCGTCATCCCGGCGAGCTGTCTGGATTGCTCGACGATGGAGCTGACAGCGCGAGGGCTTACGCCCCTTACCTTCTTAAGCCCCTCCTCGCCGGCCTCGGCGATCTTGGCGATGCTGTCGAACCCTGCGTCGAAAAGACGTTTTCCCAGGACGATGCCAACTCCCCTGAGCCGTTTCAGGTCCTCCGTTGACTGCACCATCTTGCACGCTCCTTGTAAGTTGATCCCTTTGCGGTTTGTATCAGGCCGGTCAGCTGCCGTCGTTTTGCAAGCGGTCCAGCGCCTTCGTGCGCGAGGTGATGATTTTCCCCGAACCGGTGACCATCTGCAGAAAAGTTGCCTCGCCTCCGTCGAACCCGCGCTTGAATGAGACCGCACCCCCCTTCGGGAGCGCGCAAGCCTCCTGCACCCCCAAAAGGGCCTGTACCAGCAGGCCCATGTCCGGCTCATGCCCGACCAGGACGATCTCGCGCGCCTGCGGATTCGTCCTCAGCAAGTCTTCCAGCGCTTCCGGCCGAAAGCCGGGCGCCAGAGGCCCCGATACGGCAAGCTCCCGCTTGTAGCGCAGGCTCTCCGCAAGGATGTCTGCGGTCTGCACCGAGCGAACCAGCGGGCTGGTTAAGATGATGTCCGGCTGGATCCCCAGCGTCTTGAGGCTTTTGGCTGCTTTCCTGAAGCGCCTTCTGCCGCGCCGGGTGAGGAATCGGTGTTCCTCAGGGACCAGCGGGCTTCTCTCTATTGCTTCCGCATGTCTGACGACGTGTATGACCATGACATCTCCCTCATGTGAACACGCTGAAGACTTTAACCAATATGTCTCAATTTGCAACCCGCTGTCTCAATTTTGGACCGGTTTTACGTGGGGACGGCACAGTGCTTTTAAGCGGCTGTCATCTGGGTAAAGGGCTAGCATGCAGCAGGTTGCGCATCAGTCACTGTTGCCATATTAACTGTCATCCCTGCACTGATGACAGCAGCTCGCAGGCGCACCGGTGTTTATGGAACATGCCGCACCCTGCACATCGATGTTGATTAGATTTTTCATCCATAGTACCCTTGCGACGTTCAGCGGCGTTGCAGGGACGATAATCTCCGCTACTGCCACGCAAGCACAATCCTCCGATACAACAGGTGCCATTACCTATGAACGACCCAGTAACCAGCGGCAGTCTCACCGAGATGGTGGGCGCTGAACTCTCCTCCCTGGTCGCCATCTACAGGCAGCTGCATGCCCAGCCGGAGCTCTCGGGCCAGGAGGCGAAGACCGCCGCTCTTGTCGCCGCAGAGCTGCGCGCCTTGGGGTACGCGGTTACCGAGGGTATCGGGAGGTACCGGAACTACGACTGGCCCGGCTACGGCATCGTGGCGGTGCTTGAAAACGGCAGCGGACCGACCGTGCTGCTTAGGGCCGATATGGACGCGCTCCCGGTTGAGGAAAAGACCGGGCTTCCCTATGCCAGCAAGGTAAAGGGGATCTACCGTGACCGTAGCGAGGTTCCGGTGATGCATGCCTGCGGACATGACATCCATGTCACCGTCTTGTTGGGCGTCGCGCGCATGATGGCGCGGCTGAAGCAGAACTGGCATGGTTGCCTGGTCCTCGTAGGCCAGCCGGGAGAGGAGGGGGGGGGCGGTTCGGACGCCATGCTGGATGACGGCGCCTATGACCTTTGCCCAAAGCCCGACTTTGCCCTCGCGCTGCACAGCACGCTGCAGCTTAAGGCCGGCAGCGCCGGCTACGCCCCTGGGAACTTCATGGCGAGCTTCTGCGAACTGGAGATCTTGGTCCGCGGCGTCGGCGCCCATGGCTCGGCCCCCGAATACGGCAAGGACCCGGTGGTTATGGCCGCCCAATTGGTGCTCGCCCTGCAGACGATCGTCAGCCGGGAGAAGAGCCCGGGCGAACCGGCGGTGCTGAGTGTCGGCTCCATTCACGGCGGTGCGGCAAGCAACGTGATACCTGACCAGGTGGTCCTTCAACTCAGCATCAGGACCTACGACGACCGCGTGCGCGACCGCATGGTCGAGTCCGTGCGCCGTATGGCGGTCGGCGTGGCGCTGGTCGCCGGGGTCCCCGGAGAGCTGGCTCCGGTCGTGACGGTAAAGGCGTCGCATCCGGCGACGTACAACGACCCGGAGCTCGCCGAGCGCGTGGCTGCGTCGCTGCGCCTGGCACTGGGCGCCGGCAACGTCTGCCGCAGCGAGCCGAAGATGGTGAGCGAGGATTTCGGCTCCTGGAGCCTGGAAGGGGAGATCCCTATCTGCATGTTCTGGCTGGGCGCCGCGGATCCAGCGAGCTTCGAGGAAAGCCAAAGGAGCGGAGTGCCGCTTCCATCGCACCACTCTCCGTTTTTCGCGCCACTCCCGGAGCCGACCATAAGGGCCGGGGTCGCCGGACTGGCGACCGCGGCACTGGATCTACTCAAAAGGGCCTGACGTAAAAAGAGGGGGCAAGTCGACGACTTGCCCCCTCTTTCTTTCAGTTTTCCTTCAGTCTATCTTTCCTCTCTCCGCTCCCCCCTCTGGGTTCCGCTCTTCCCTCTCCGCCGCGTCCGACGCCTCTTCCTGCCCCTTCTACCGGCTCCCTTTCCGGGCGGGAGGGGCGCTGGGGTTCCACCTCCCTGGGCGCAACCGGTGGCGCCGGCGCCGGTACCGCCGACGGCCTCGGGGTCGAGTGCGGAACCTCATGTCTTGCGGCCGGGTGCGGAATGACAGGCCGCGTCGGTGGTGTTTCCAGCACCCTGGCGGGCGGGGTGGAGGTGCTCGGCGCGGGGATCGTCCCGCGTGGGACCGTCGCGCGTGGGACCACGGTGGTCGGGGTGGCTGGCGGCCGGTTTATTTGCCTTAGTTGACGGCTGCGCTCTTTCTCCCCGCTGGTCGCCGGTTGCGGGGCGGTTGCTGCCGGTGCCTGCTGCACGGCGGGGCCCTTACGCTGTTCCACCCTCGAAGGGCGCTGCTGGCTCTCACCCGACGGCTTCACCTCCGTCCTCCCTGGGCGGGGCTCGGTCCTGCCTGACGGCGTGCTCTCCGTCTTGCCGGGGCGCTGCTGTTCGACCCGAGCCGGCCTCGGCTCATGTGTCTGCCCCTGGCGCGGCGTCTCGACCCGGCCCGGCCTCGGCTGGGGGGGCTGCCCCTGTCGCGGCGTCTCGCTGCGGGCGCCTGGTGTCGCGCCTCCGCGGCGCGTCTGCACACGGGTCGGGGTGCTGTGGCCGCCGGACTTGCCGCGCCAACGCAGCCCCTCATTGCGCAACTCCGTGCGGTAGACGCGGGTATCACGCTGGGTCACTCTGGTGTTGACCCTGATGTTGGAGGCGCGCGTGTTGATGTAGATCCCGCGTCGATCGTGGATGTGAGGACGTGCCCGGTTTACCCACCCGGTGCCGCGCCACCCGTGATAGTAAACCCGGTGCCGGCGCCAGTCGCAGTCGCGGTTGAGCCACGCCCCGATGACGAACCCTGTGCTGAAGGTGATGAAGGGGTAGGAGGGGGAGTAGGGCTCGTAGTAGACCACGTAAGGGTCGTACACCGGCAGGTAGACGTACTGCGGGCGCGCCGGGACGATACTGATGATCCCCCCATCGACGATCACCTGCTGCTGCGGGGTAGTGTAGAGGTTGCCAGCAGCCCTGGCGTCGTCGCGCAGCCTCTGGATTGCGTCCATCACGTCCTGAGGCTGTTCGACGAAGGCCTGCCCCAGCGACGCGGTCCAATCCGGGTTCTGGTCCAACATGTAGAGGACCTGCGGGTAATGGGCGATGGCCCTGACGCTGATGTCCCACCCCTGGTAATCGACCCGGCCTGTGCCGTAGCGCCTGACGAAGCGAGCCGCATCGCCGATCTGGTCCACGTAGGTCGACGCGGGGAGGATCTGTGCGATCAGCGGGTCGGGGTAGAGAGCGATGGGCGCGAGCAGTTCATCGAGTTCGTCCGGCATCAAGAGGTCTGCGCCCACCTGGTAGTATTCCTGCTGGTAGCTCTCGGCCCAGAGTGTGGCACCGGGGCTGAAGATCAGCGGAACCATGAGTGCAAGTAAAAGAACTAACAGCGGCTTTTTCATATGGATCTCCTCGCCTGCCTTGCTGTTTAAACACCGTCCTAGTCTAGCAGACCGACCCCTTTTGGGCAAAAAAAACGGGACAGGCTGCTTTTGTAAGCTAGCGTGTCCCGTTTTGTGTCTGGCTGCGGCGAGTCAGGCCGCAGGTGCCTTAAGGATCTCCAGTATCTTCGCGTGCAGCCCCTCCATGTTGAAGGGTTTTTCGACGTAATGCAGTCCGGGGGGGACGTCGCCGCGGCTTGCAATGGCGTCTGAAGAGTACCCGGTCATAAAGAGCACCTTGGCGTCGGGGCGCAGCGCAGCGATGCCGCGCGCCATCTCCAAACCGTTCATTTCGGGCATGATCACGTCGGTCAGCACCAGGTCGATGGGCGTGGCTTGATCCGCGCAGAAGGAAAGGGCCGCCTGAGGGGTTTCTGCCTGGAGGACGCGATACCCGATCTTTTCCAGCATCTGGGTCGCCATGGTCCGGAGCATGGGGTCGTCCTCTACGACCAGGATCGAGCCAGACCCTTTCGGCTGGTCGGCGCTCGGTTTTTCTTCCCCCTCAGGCTCGTCCTTCATGCGCGGCAGGTAGATCCGGAACGAGGTTCCTTCTCCAGGTTCGCTGTCGACGTCGATGAACCCGCCGTTCTGGGTGACGATGCCATACACCGTGGCGAGCCCCAGGCCGGTCCCCTTGCCGACGTCCTTCGTGGTGAAGAATGGCTCGAAGATCCGCTTGGTGAGCTCCTTGTCCATGCCGAACCCGGTGTCCGCAACGGTAAGGCAGGCATACTCGCCGGGGCGCGCGTCCAGGCGGTAATCGCAAAAAGCCTCGTCCACCGTCGCGTTCTCGGTGCTGATAGTAAGCCGCCCTCCATCGGGCATGGCGTCGCGGGCGTTCACCGCGAGGTTCATCAGAATCTGGTCCACCTGCGACGGGTCGATCTTGACCGTCCACAAGGTCTCGGCAGGGATGAAGTTGAGCTTGATCTCTTCGCCGATCAGCCTGCTCAAGGTCTTTTCCGTCTCGACGCAGTGTACGTTCAGCTCCACGGCTCGGGGAGAGATGATCTCCTTGCGGGAGAAGGCGAGCAGCTTCCTCACCATGTCCCGCGAGCGTTCGCCCGCCTTGACGATCTCCTGGAGGTAGAGCCAAAGCGGGCTGTTTTCCTCGGCCTCGATCTGGCAGAGCTGGGCGTATCCCAGGATCACGCTCAGCATGTTGTTGAAGTCATGGGCGACGCCGCCGGCCAGCTGTCCGATCGATTCCATCTTCTGGGAATGCCTTAGCTGCGCTTCGATCTTGCGGTGTTCTGTGATGTCGATCCCGAAGCAGAGCGTGCCGAGCCGTTCGCCCTTTTCCATGATGGCGCTGTTGCGCCAGGAGATGGTCCGAACCACGCCCGCCTTGGTGACGATCTGGTTTTCGAAGGCGCAACGGTTCACGCTTTCGCCTACCATCCCGGGTATGGTGCACATCTTGTAGAACGCCTCCGCCCCCATCACCGTCTCGAACCAGTTCTTTCCGAGCAGCTCGGCGGCGTCGTACCCGGTTACCTCTTCGGCCGTGCGGTTTAGCAGGGTCACTTTCCCTTTCTGGTCGAGCCCCAGGATCATTACGCAGGCAGCCTGGATCAGGTTTTCCGTGTACTCCTTGGCTGCCTTCAGCTGCTCGATTGAGTGCCTGCGCTCGGTTATGTTCTCGACCGAGAGCACCGTGCTGGCGATACGCCCTTCCTGGTACACCGGTGTTGCGCCGCAGGCGATTGCGATGGTGCTGCCATCCTTTCTGAGCAGGTCGGTCTCGAACTTGACGATCTCCGCTTCGCCGCTTGACACCTGGCGCAGTTGTTCAAGAACCGTATCGAACGATTGCGGGCAGAGCAGCCGGTCGATCTCCGAGCCGTAGAGGTCTTCGCGGCGGTAGCCGCTCATCTCGGTGCAACGGCCGTTGACCATTCCGATCTTCCCCTCAGGATCGAGGACGATCATCGCGTTGGCGCTACTCTCCATGACCTTGGTAAGGAAATTGTAGGAGTCCTGCAACTGACGGTTGGCGCGGTTGATGGCACGGAAGGGTAGGAGGATAAAGACGACAAGGCCGACGCTGAGGCCGAAAATGGCGACCAGTGCAGTCTTGGTCAAGATGGGCCTGAGCGAGCGGCTGATCTCGATGCTGCCGGTGGTCTTCCCGGCGTAGACGATTTCGTGCGCACGGGTGATCACCGGTTCGGGAAGGGCGTCGCCCCGGGTGGCGAGGACCCGGCCCTTGGCATCTAATATCCTGCTGAAGTCGGGGTGTCGCGAATTCGGGTGCTGCGGGAGCATCCCCTCCAGGCGGTGGGCCTGGGCGTGCAGCGATCCGGGGCTCTGGTCGCTCAAACCGCCGACGATTCTGGCATTGATCTCGGCTTCTGTCTCAAGGCTCCCTGCAACATACTGGTAACTGATGACAAAGTAGCCAGCAGGGAAAAAGAGCGCGACGAAGAACGCCAGCAGTACCGTGCACTTTGCAGTGAAATGCACTGCTTGTTTTTCTGAGGCGGCCATTGGGTGAAGCTCCGTGCACCGATGGATGAGATGGGACTGCAACGGAAAAACCTGTTCCGACAAGCATGCCGGCTGAGTTGCAGGGCGAGACATTAGCATTATTTTAAAAGAAAGAGAAGGGTGTTTTCTTGGAAATCTTACTGTCGGTGTCGGAAAGATCTTGGCGGTAAACGTGTCTTTCGTGAGCTCAACCAGACCTTGATAGCGCTGTCAAACCGTATACGTTATTGCTTCCTGTTTGCCCTCATATTGCGTTGACACTGTTCTGAGCTTCTTGTATACCTTCCGGTGTTACTTATATGACATTCGTGCTACCGTTTCCGGCGGGTTGAGAGGAGATTACAACATGCACATGGCAGACGCTTTGCTATCCCCGGCGGTGGGAGGGGCCATGTGGGCTGTCTCGGCAGGAACCATCGCCCTCAGCTCTGCAAAGCTGCGCCGCGAGCAGGACGATCGCCAGGCGCCCCTGATGGGGGTGCTCGGAGCCTTCCTCTTTGCCTCCCAGATGATCAACTTTTCCATTCCCGGAACCGGTTCCAGCGGGCACCTGAGCGGTGGGCTGCTGCTGGCGGTTTTGCTCGGCCCCTGGGCCTCCTTCCTTACCGTCGCTTCCGTGCTGGTGGTGCAGGCTCTATTTTTTGCCGACGGCGGCCTCCTCGCGCTTGGCTGCAACATCTTCAACCTGGGCATCATCCCTTCCTTCCTGGTCTACCCATTCCTGTACCGCGGCCTTTCCAGCGGCTCGCCCGGGAGAATTCGCGAGACCCTGGCCGTTATGACCTCGGCGCTGGTGTCGCTGCAGCTGGGCTCCCTGGCGGTCGTGCTGGAAACGGGGTTATCGGGGATCTCTTCGCTTCCCCTGGAGCGTTTCCTGTTGCTGATGCAGCCGATCCACCTTGCCATCGGAGCGGTCGAGGGGGTGATCACCGTTGCCGTCTTGTCTTTTGTGCGCAAGGCGCGACCGGAACTGCTTCAACGTGCGCCGGAGGGAAGCGCAGGGCGTTCCCGTTCAACGGTTTTGGCTGCCTTCCTGTTCCTGGCACTGGCCGCCTCCGGCTTCTTTTCCCAGCTGGCCTCTCAAAACCCCGACGGGTTGGAATGGTCCATCGCCAAGGCTGGTCGCCCCGATGTCGCTGCCGGCACGGGGGAAGGGATGCACGCGTTTCTCGCCCGCCTTCAGGAAAAAAGCGCCTGGTTTCCCGATTACGCCGTGAAGCGCGCGTCCGGTCCGCTGCCGAATGCCGCCTCTGGTGTGCCTGCTGTCGCCAGTGCCGTTCCCGGCATCGTCGGCACCGTCCTCACCCTGGCCCTGGTCTGCGTCGCCGCCTTCCTCTTGAAAAGGGGAAGAGCAAGGGCGGTTAGCCCAGATGCCTGACGCCAACCCCTTCCCTGGACCGGACCATGACATCCATTAGTGCCGCGCTGCTCGATTTGAAGCGGCTGGATCAACTGGCGTTCGGGACCACCTTTTTGCATCGGCTCGATGCCCGCGCGAAGGTGCTCGCGACCTTGTTTTTCATCGTCTGCGTCGTCTCCTTCGACAGGTACCAGATCTCCGCCCTCATCCCTTTTATCATTTTCCCCACGTTCCTTATCGTCGTTGGGGAACTGCCAGCCAAATACCTCTTGGCAAAGGTGGCGCTGGTGCTCCCCTTCGCCATCGCCGTAGGGATCTGCAACCCCTTTTTCGACCGCGAAGTGCTGCTGCAAGTAGGTGCGCTGAAACTTACCGGTGGCTGGCTTTCCTTCGCCTCCATCGTCCTTCGAACTGGCCTCACCGTAACTGCAGTTTTCTCGCTGACCGCCCTCACCGGTTTTCCCGCTGTCTGCAGCGCCCTGAAGCGTCTCGGCATGCCGCGCCCCTTTGCGCTGCAGCTACTGTTTCTCTACCGCTACCTGTTCGTTCTGGCAGAAGAGGGCGCGCGGGCAGCCAAGGCCAGGGAACTGCGCTGCTTCGGCAGGAAAGGAGCCGGGCTGAAAAGCTACGCCTCGCTCATAGGCCACCTTTTGCTACGGACCTGGCACCGGGCCGAGCGCCTGCATATGGCGATGCTGGCGCGGGGATTCTCTGGAGCCTTTCCTGAGCCGGTCAAGAAGCGCGTGCGGGTCGCCGACCTCGCTTTCCTCTCCCTCTGGGTCTCCCTGTGCATTGCCTTGAGGCTCACAAACGTCGCCGGCTCGGTCGGCGCACTCTTCACAGGATCACTGCCATGAGCCATCACATACTCGAAGTGGACCGCCTGCGCCATGTCTATCCCGACGGCACGGTGGCCCTAAGCGACGTCTCAATCCGCATCACCCACGGGGAATCGGTCGCCGTAATAGGGGCGAACGGGGCGGGGAAGTCGACGCTTCTGGCGCACCTGAACGGGCACCTGCTCCCCACTTCAGGCTCAGTTCGCGTCGGCCACCTCCCTGTCAGGCGCGATACTCTCGCCGAGATCAGGCGTACCGTCGGGATGGTATTCCACGACCCAGACGACCAGCTCTTCATGCCCACCGTGTACGAGGACGTGGCCTTCGGCCCGATGAACCTCGGCCTGAGCGGTGAAGACCTGGAGCGCTGCGTGACCGATGCGCTGCGGCAGGTCGACGCGCTGCACCTTGCGGGAAAGCCCCCTTACCACCTGTCGGCCGGCGAGAAGCGGCGGGTTGCCATCGCCACCGTTCTGTCCATGTCGCCCGACATACTGGTGATGGATGAACCGGGTAACGGTCTGGACCCGTACGCCCGCCGGCAATTGATCAACCTTTTGAAGGATTTTCGGCACAGCAAGATCGTCACCAGTCATGATCTTGACCTGGTGCTGGATCTGTGCGAGCGGACCGTGGTGTTGAGCGGCGGAGAGGTGAGGGCGGACGGGCCGACCCGGGAGATATTTCAGGACGAGGCTCTGCTTAGGGAATGTCGCCTGGAAAAACCCCTTTCCATGCAAGGGTGTCCCATCTGCGGCGCATGAAGCGAATGGGTCTGGCAAAGGCTCGTCGGGGAACACCGTAGAGCAAGCGTTATCTTTCAACGAAGGACCATGCGGGGGGTACGTTCCCCCCTTTGCGACGGGTCTGCGCGCCGTAGCGCTTCGATCCGCGAAGGCGGGAGTGGGGACAGGGGGGATTTTTGTGGTTAAGCGTACAAAAAAAAAGGCCCCGGATTCCTCCGGGGCCTTCGATAAAGTTCTACGCTATGTGATTAAGCCCTGGAAACGTTGGCTGCCTGAAGCCCTTTCGGTCCCTTTACGATTTCGAAAGTCACGCTGTCGCCTTCGGTGAGGGATTTGAAGCCGTCGCCGTTGATAGCGGAGAAATGTACGAATACGTCCTCGCCATTTTCCTGCTCGAGAAAGCCAAAACCCTTGCTGTCGTTAAACCATTTCACAGTTCCGTTTACCATTTACTTACTTCTCCCATTTTACTGCTTTGTTAGTGTTCCGGGAATCCGCGGATGCGCCAACATATAGCATCTCCTGTACCATGTCAATCTTATAATTTAATTTCGATTAAAAAATCTACTCATATATTGCGTACGAGCTGCTGCGTTGACACGACAGGTGTGCTGTAGTAGCGTGCAGCGCTGCAGGTGAGAGAATTTTTTCACCCATTTGAGGAAGCCCGGAGTGATCGCAGGAGTAGAGAATGAAAATATGGATTGACGCCGATGCCTGTCCCAGGGTGGTAAAGGATATTGTGTTTCGCGCTTCCGAGCGTTTGAAGGTGCCTGTGTGTCTGGTGGCCAACACCGACCTTTCCCGCGCGCACACCTCGCTGGTGACTTCCGTGCGCGTCAAGGCTGGCTTTGACGTCGCCGACGACTACATAGCCGAAAATGCCGGGGCATGCGACCTGGTCATCACTGCCGACATCCCTCTCGCCGCGCGGGTGGTCGAGAAGGGGGGAGTCGCGCTCGATCCCCGCGGCGAACTCTACACCGAGGAGAATGTGGGGGAAAGGCTTTCCTACCGGAACCTGATGGCTGAGTTGCGGACCGACGGGGTGCTGGTAGGCGGGCCTGCGCAGTTGGGCCTCACCGACCGCAACCGTTTCGCCTCCGCCCTTGATCGCCTGCTCACCAGGATGGTGCGCGAGCACCGGTCCTAGGAACGGACGAGTTACCGGGAGCTGTGTACGTCGTCGAAAGCGAGATGGCTAGGCGTGGCGTGGTTTCATGAACCGGAGCCCTCCTTTGGGGGACTCCGGTTTTTTGTGCCGGTTACTTAGCAAGCTCCGACAGCGCCTGCTGGGCCATGATGGCATGTACCGTCTGGGTCGGGTGAATTCCGTCCCAGAAGAGGTAGTCGTCAGGATTGCTGCAGGTGAAGGGAGGCACCCCCGGGGTTACGCAGGGGGTGTCGATGAAGCTCAGCCCAAAGTCGGTCGGATTGCTGACGATTTCGAGGAGCATGTCGAAAAAGTCCACCTGCACAACTAGGATCTCGGGGTACTGCGACTTGAGCGTAGCCACCAGTTGGTTGAGGAGTAAGTTGTAGTAGCTTGAAAGCTCACGCGCGCCGGCAGCGGTTCCTGGTCTCATCTTGTCGATGGCTATGACTGCCGGCGTCAGGGAAAGGTCCGGGGCGTTGCACACCAGGAATTTGACAGCGCCCGCTTCAATGAGCGACACGATGTTCCTGTGGACCGAAGCCACCGCCTTCTCGACGATGGAGGGATCCTGTGCCTCCAGCGCGTCCCTGATGTCGTTGCTGCCGAATTCCACCACGTAGAGCGCATTTTTCGGGGCGTTCCAGCCGAAGACCTGGAGGAAAGCGGTGACCTCGTAGGAGAGGGTTGCCACCTCCTCGAAGGTTGGGGCTAGCGTTTCTTCCTCATTGTCGTGCGCCCTGGCTCCGCCGATCGCGTAATTGGTCGCATCGAGGCCTAGTTCGGCGAAGGCCGGGCGCGTGTTTTTCGATAGCGCGAACTGTCGTGCCAGTTGTTCCACCCAGGTGCGACCGTTGCTGAAATGATGCCCCCCTCTGGCGTAGGACATGGTGGGGACAAGGAAAGGGTCGAGGGCGTCATAGGGTGGAACGTTCGCTGCTCCTTGAAAGATGAAGGCGTTGCCCGGGTCGGAAAGACTGTCACCGAAGACGACGATCTGGTCGAAAGATGTCTGTGCTGCCGCCCATCCCGGCAGCGCAATGATTAGGGCTAGCAGAAGGCCAAGGATCGCCTGCCTCTTGGAAAGAACTTCTGTCATAGAATCCTCCTTGAGAGTGACTACCTGTGAAAAGCAATTACAGACCATATGCCTGCGACTCTTACCACCCCTCCTTTCCGCAGGTGCAACGAGGTTAACTTTATGGCTTTTGGTCGTCATTTCAAGGACTCTGCGGTGGGAGTTTTTCCAATGTTTATTCTTTTTTAGGCATAGCTTTCCAGCGATGCTGTATCGAAGGCGCCACTTCTTCTCGTCTATTGCAACGGCTTGCTGTCTTCCTTATGGATGACGCCCATTGCCGCAACTCCTCGCACCTATTTTCTGTCGTTTCCACTTCAGCCGGTGAAAATCCTTTTGTATAGAAGCCTCCGGCGTGTTAGTGTGCGAAAATAAGTTGATGCTGTTAAATTATCGCTGATAGTGTGGTCGCTATGACGGCTTGTTTTCAGGGAAAACTACCGGAAGAGATCGAACTCGAGCAAAAGAAGGCCGAGCTTGCGTCGCTGCGTGCGCGGCACGCGGAGCTATCGGCCGAACTGCAGCAACTGCGCGAGGAGATCGCCGGTTTCGAGAAGAACTACCAGGCGACCCTCGGGCTGCGCATGGCCGAGCTTGAGCGCCTGGAGGCGGAGATAGCTCGTCTCAACGGCGGAGGTGCAGTAAGCGATCCGGAGATCCAGGAGGAGTACCTGGACCGGGAAACCTACGGCCACGGCAAGTCGTTCAAGCCTGGTGCCGGTGCCGGATCTCGCGGCCGCGTCTGGAAGGCGGAAGAAGAGGACATCAAGGCGCTCTACCGGGAAGTCGCCAAGGCTATCCACCCGGACCTTGCGGGGGACGGGAACCGTAGCCTGAGACATGAATTGATGCTGAAGGCGAACCAGGCGTATGCGGACGAGGATTCGCGTGCCCTGAGGGAGATCCTGCGCAGCTGGAGAAGGCATCACCCCGAGCGGCAGCCTGAGGCACCCGACGTGAAGACGGAGCTGGCGCGGGTGAAGCGGGAGATAGCGGTCGAGGCCCAGGCTGTGCGCGATCTGAGCGCCCAGGTGGAAAACCTGAGGACGAGCTACGTCTGCCGCTTCAAGCTGCGGGTCGACCAGAGCCTGGCGGAGGGGAGCGACCTGTTCGCCGAGATGATCGCGGCGGCTGAGATGAACGTCGCACGGGCTCAGCGCAGGCTGGTTGCCTTGAGAAGCGAAAAGGCGCGTGAGGAGGCGGGGCGAACCAGGGTGAGAAGAAGCATCCAGTTCCCCGACGGACTTTCTTGCGGAACGTTGTACTTCCGGGATCTTGCCTCGGCGGACTTCAGCCAGTGGAAGAAGGCTGGACCTGCGGCGGGAAGGGTGGAAGTGTACGTCGACCAGGCGGTGCGGCTGGACGTGAAGGACGAAGCGGGGCCGAGCCTGAAGCTTTTGCAGCAGTTGAAAGCGGACGACCTGCAGGCGCTCTTCCTGTACGAGGTGACCGACTCGGACCTCGACAACATCGTGCACCTGAGCGGGCTTGAGGAGCTCTACCTCTGCGGCCAGGGGTTGACCGACGCGGCCCTTCTCTCTATCTCATCCCTCACCAACTTGAAAAGGATCTACTTGTACCAGACCGCCATCTCCGACCGGGGCCTGGTGTATCTGCAGGGGCTGCAGGGGCTCAAAGGGCTCACCAGCAGCGGCAACAGCATCACCGACGAGGGGCTGGCCGTATTCCAGAAAGCGATACCCGGTGTGAAGACCGTGAGCTTCAAGTGGAAAAGGTGAAGCGGTAACTACATAACGCGAACAAAAAGTAAAAGCCCGGGATCCCGGGCTTTTTTTATGCTGAAAGACACTCACCACAGAGGATCACAGAGGAAAGACTAGAACAAAACCAACATGTTACAGCTTTGTTCTGCTTGTTCCCTTACAAAACCTCCGTGACCTCCATGGACCTTTGGGACCTCTGCGTTCCGCCTTTCGGCTTCAGGTTTTTATCTAAGAGAGCGTTCCATGTCGGCGATCAGGTCCTCGGGATCCTCCAGGCCTACCGACAGACGCACCAGCGTGTCCTTGATCCCCCTTGCCTCGCGCTCGGCGGGGGGCATGGCGGCATGCGACATCTTGGCGGGGTAGGAGAGGATGCTTTCCACCCCTCCCAGGCTCACGGCGAACGCGGAGAGCTTCACCCCTTCCAGGAGTTTCCTGGTCACCTCGTAGCTCGATAGTTCGAAGGAGAGGACAGCACCGGGGCCTGAGGACTGCGCGTTGTGGATCTCGTACCCCGGGTGCTCGGGAAGGCCGGGGTAGTAGATCTTCGCCACTTCCTTTTGCTCCTTGAGCCAGGAGACGATAAGCTTCGCGCTCGCCTGGTGCTCTTCCATGCGTACCTTCAGGGTCTTCAATCCACGTAAAACCAGCCAGCAGTCCTGCGGCCCGAGAACTGCGCCGAACGCGTTCTGGATGAAACGGATCCTCTGCCCGACCGCCGGGTCCTTGGCGACGGCGAAGCCGCAGAGAACGTCGGAGTGGCCGTTCAGGAACTTGGTGCCGCTGTGGAGCACGATGTCGCACCCAAGCTCCAGCGGGCGTTGCAGGTAAGGCGTCATAAAGGTGTTGTCGACGATGGTGAGGATCCCCTTCTCCTTGGCGAGCGCCGCGGCACCCTTGAGATCGGTGATCTTGATCAGCGGGTTGGAGGGGGTCTCCAGATAGAGCGCCTTGGTCTCTGGCCTGATCGCGGCAGCGATGGCTGCCGTGTCGGTCGCGTCGACGAAAGTGGCGTTGAGGCCCCAATTTTTCAGCACCGTGGTGAGGGCGCGGAAGGTCCCGCCGTAGACGTCCTCGCAGACCACCAGGTGATCCCCCGGCGCGAAGATGAGCAGGGTGGAGGAGATGGCGGCCATCCCGGAGGCGAAGGCAAGCCCCACGGCCCCTTTCTCAAGCCCGGCCACAGCCTCTTCCAGCGCCTCGCGGGTCGGGTTCCCCGAGCGGGAGTAGTCGTACTTTCCGAAGTGCTCCATCGAGTCCTGGGCGAAGGTGGAGCTGAGGTAGATAGGGTGGCTCAGGGAGCCGTGCTCCGGGTCTATCGGGGCTGTGCCGTGTATCAGTTCGGTCGCGAATTTCATTCCGGTTCTCCTCCTGCGAACGCCTGCGCCAGGTCGGCGACCAGGTCGTCCTTGTCTTCGATCCCCACCGAGAGGCGGAGCAGTGAATGGTTGATGCCGAGCCGCTTCAGCGTCTCCGGCTCGATGTCCGCGTGGGTCTGCACCGCGGGGAAGGTGATCAGGCTCTCGACGCCGCCGAGGCTCTCGGCGAAGGAGATCAGGCGGGTCTTCATCAACAGCGTATTGACCAGGTGCGGCTCGGTCACCTCGAAGGCGATCATGGCGCCGAAGCCTTTGCCGCGGCTTTTCATCAGTTCATGGCCGGGGTGGTCGGGGAGGCCGGGGTAGTGCACCTTGGCGACCTGGGGGTGGAGGCTCAGCCACTGCGCTATGGCGAGCGCATTTTCCTGTTGCCGGTCCAGGCGGATGGTGAGCGTCTTGATTCCCCTCACAGTGAGCCAGGAATCCTGGGGCCCCAAGACTGCGCCGGCGCCGTTTTGATGGAAGTAGACCTGCTCGGCCAGCACCGGGTCCTTCACCGCCACCAGTCCGCAGACGGTGTCGTTGTGGCCGGCCAGGTATTTGCTCCCGGAATACACGGTGATGTCGGCGCCCAGATCGAGACAGCGCAAAAGGTACGGAGTCAGGAAGGTGTTGTCAACGATGCAGAGCATCTCGCGCTCTTTGCAGAGGGCCGCCAGTTGCTCCACATCGGCCACCTTCAAAAGCGGGTTGGTGAGGGACTCGACGAAGAGCGCCTTGGTGTTGGGCCTCACGGCCTGGCGCACCAGCTCAACGTCGCTCGTGTCGACGTAGCTGAAACTGAGCCCGAACTGCTGGAACAGCTTCTCGAAAAGCCGGTAGCTCCCGCCGTAGAGGTCCTCGGTGACGATAAGGTGGTCCCCCTGCTTGAAGAGGAACATGAGGCTCGTGATGGCGGCCATCCCGGAGGCGTAGGCGAAGCCGCGGCAGCCCCCCTCCAGGGCGGCAAGCCCTTCCTCCAGTGCCTGGCGGGTCGGATTTCCGGATCTGCTGTAGTCGTAGCCGGTGCTCTGTCCCAGTCCTGGATGGCGGAAAGTGGCGGTCTGGTAGATGGGGACGGTCACCGCACCGGTGCGGGTGTCGCGCTGCAGGCCTATCTGTGCTGCTTCGGTCGCGATTTTCATTTTTTCTGCCTCCAATAGGAAAAAGTCCCCTTCCGGGGTCGGAAGGGGACTTTTCTATAGTAGGTCCGCGCTTCCTTATCTTCCGGAGCGTCGCCGCTCCGCTGGATTTGGCACCTTCCCTTGCGGGAGGTTGCCGCGACGTCATGGGGCCAGTCCCTCGGTCGCTCGTGATAAGTTAGTGCTATTGAGTTGTTTGTCCAGGAGCGTCCGCTCCTTTTTAATGTTCATATTAATACTGAATCGCTGCACTTCTGTCAACGGTAAACTTGACGGGTTGGATAGGTTTTTTTGCTGATGTCCGCTGCCGGAGTTGCCGTTACCAAGTAGGGTATGGGAGGCAGCAGCCTTGTTCATATATTCGGGTGCTAAGCCGGCAACTTTAGCTCTGAGGTTTTGCAGTCGTCGTGACTGTACCTCGTCTCTTACACTTAATCCTGAGGCCGCATTCGAGACTTCAGCCAGCCAATCATTGACATAAAACCCACTCCTATTGACAATGAATGATACTTTTAGCAAATACCCTCATTGACAAAGCGGAATTACCTGCCAATACTATGGCAAGGCAGATAATGTTCTATGGAGGGACAATCAATGGCAACCTTGGTAGAGATCGCAGCTCAGATTGTAGCGTCGCATGCGTCAAGCACTCCGATGACCTCAGATCAGCTTATATTCGAGATCGGCAAAGTTCACACTGCTCTCAAGAACCTTGAAGCAGGTGAGCCTTTAGAGGGATCAGAGGAAACGAAGACATCTTTGACGGTAAAAGAGGCCTTCAGGAAGGGCGAGGTAGTTTGCATGCTCTGCGGCAAGGGCGGTTTCAAGACCCTGGCAAGGCACTTGAACACCGCGCACGGCATGAAACCGGGCGAGTACAAGAAACAGTTCTCAATACCCGGGAAACAGCCGCTCGCCGCGAAGAACTATTCCGACGCCAGGCGAAAGATGGCGCTGGACCGCGGGCTGGCAGACAACCTTGCCAAGGCGCGCGGGGTGCGCATGGCCAACATCGAGGCGAAGAAGACCGCTCCGGTCAAGCCGGCAAAACCAGCCAAGGCCCCTAAGCCTCCCAAGGAAGCCGGCGCCAAGGCCAAGACAGCCTGATCATACAGGTCCACCAATAAGAAAAGCCGTCCTCAAAAGGGGCGGTTTTTTTATTTTCAGCATCCACGGGCAACCGGTTGCCAAAGCTCCCCGATCATGTGACAATGCTGCATCGTGAACAGCGAGGATTTGAGAGCGTCACGGAGTATTTTGCCTGCCTTGTCCATTGCTGCTTCCACAAGATAGTGTCCCCAGTGACCGGTCGAATATCGATATAGGGAGCATCCCATGCAGACACTGGTTGATTTATTCCATAGCTTCGCCAAGCGCGGCGACAAAGTCGCCCTGGTCAACCGGACCGGCGTCAGGCGCCTGCCGGTTTCCTATCGCGAACTGTACGACCTCTCCCTCAGGATGGCATCGCTTCTGGCCCGGCAGGGCGTCGCCCCAGGAGACCGGGTGCTCCTCTGGGGGCCGAACTCTTCCTGGTGGGCGGTCGCCTACTGGGGGATCATCATGCGCGGCGCCGTGGCGGTTCCGGTGGATTTCATGTCGGAGCGCGGGCGGGCCGACTCGATCCGCCAGTTGACCCAGGCCCGCATCGTGCTGCAGAGCCGGTTCAAGCCGGAGAGGATCGACGAGGGTCCGAGCCTCTTGCTCGAGGACCTGCAGTACCTCCTGGAGGGGGTTGAGCCGATTGCGGACACCGCCGCTCCCGCCCCGGACGACATGGCGCAGCTCATCTATACCTCCGGCACCACCGGCAACCCGAAGGGTGTGATCCTCACCCACAAGAACCTGGTCGCGAACATCAAGCAGATCAACGAGCAGGTCCCGATCATCACACCGGAGTTCACCTTCCTGTCGCTATTGCCGCTGTCGCACATGTTCGAGCAGATGGGAGGCTTCTTCACGCCGCTTTACCAGGGGGCCGCCGTGGTCTACCCCCGCACCTTGAAGCCCTCGGCCATCATGGAGGCTTTGAGCGAGGAGGACATCTACGTCATCATGTCCGTGCCGCGCCTGATGCAGCTTTTGAAGAGCACGATCGAGCGCGAGCTGGCGGAAAAGGGTCTGGGCAAGGTCTTCGCCTCGCTCACCGGGGTCGCGCAGGGTCTCTCCAAGCCGCAGCGGGCCAAGCTCTTCTTCCCGGTGCAGCGAAAGTTCGGCAAAAACTTCACCGTCTTCGTATCAGGCGGCGCGCCGCTCGACCCCGACGTCTTCCGCTTCTGGGACTCCATGGGGTTCACCGTCCTCGAAGGGTACGGCCTTACCGAGTGCTCCCCCGTTCTCTGCGTCAACACAGTGGAGCGGCAGGTGGCGGGTTCGGTGGGGCCGCCGCTTCCCGGAGTGGAGCTGAGGCTTGACGGAAAAGAGGTGGTGGTGCGCGGCGACAACGTCTTTCCGGGCTACTACCAAAACGAGGAGGCGACCCGGGGCGCGTTCAACGCCGAGGGGTGGTTCAAGACCGGGGACCTGGGGGAGATAGCTCCGGACGGCTGGCTCAGCATCAAGGGGCGCGAGAAGGAGCTCATCGTCACCGGCGGCGGCGTGAACGTCTACCCGGACGAACTGGAGGCTGTGCTCAACAAGGTGACAGGGGTTAAGGAGTCCTGCGTCATCGGGCTGGACCGGGGGGCGGGCGAGGAGGTGCACGCGGTACTGCTGCTGGACGAGCAGGCACCAAGGCCAGAGGAGATCCTCTCGCGGGCGAACGCCCAGCTGGACGCCATGCACCAGATAACCGGCTACACGCTCTGGGACGAACCGGAGTTCCCGAAGACCACGACGCTCAAGGTCAAGAAATTCCAGGTGAAGGAGCACGTGAAAAAGGGGGCAGCCACCGACGCATCCGGGCCGGGGAAGGATCACCTCATAAATCTCCTGGCCAAGGTGACCGGAACTGCAGCTGCCGAGATAAAGGAAGAGTCGTTCCTCGTGGCCGACCTAGGCCTCACCTCGATAGGGCGCTTGGAACTGGTCAACTACCTGGAGCAGGAATACCGGATGGACATCGAGGATTCCCAGATCGGTCCGCAGACCAAGGTGGCCGACCTGCGCCGCATCATCTCCCGGCGCGAGAAGGCCGGGCACCGAGGCCATTACCGGTTCTGGACCAACACGCCGGCGGTGCGCGCCCTGCGCATGGCTGCCGACGCTCTTTTGAACTACCCTTTGTACCGTCTCTTCGCGACGCTGGAGGTGCGCGGCGCGGAGCGCCTGGAAGCGGTGCAGGGGCCGGTCGTCTTCGTCTCGAACCACCTGGGGTACTTCGACCAGCCGTCGCTGATGTTCTCGCTCCCAAGGAGAATCCGCTACCGCACCGCCACCGCCGCCTATGAGGAGTTCTTCTTCGGCCCCGACCGCGGCATGGTCCGCCTGTGGAAGCTTTTGACCTACGAGTACGGCACCCTGTTCCTCAACCTGTTCCCGCTGCCGCAGACCAGCGGGTTCAGCGGCGCCGTGCGCTTCATGGGAAAGCTTGCGGACAACGGTCTCAACACCCTGATCTTCCCGGAAGGGGAGCACTCGCGTGACGCGAAGCTGCACGACTTCCAGGCGGGGCTGGGTGTCATCGTCAAGGAACTTGGGGTCCCGGTGGTGCCGGTCAAGATCAGCGGCACCGACCAGATCCTGCCGCCGGACCGGGTGGGGCTGCCTCGGCGGGGGAGGGTGAGCGTCACCTTCGGCGAGCCGCTGCAGTTCCGCTTCGAGGAGCCCGCCGAGATCGTCAGGAAGGCGCACGAGGCCGTGGCCGCGCTCTAGAAATCCCGCCAGCCGGGGCACACCCGGATGTTATGGAAGCCGTTGAAGTTATGGAGGATGTTATCGGATGCAGGCAGAACAGATCTCTCTTACCTACCGAAGATACGCGCTGGGGCTGCTCCTGGCCGTGAACCTGCTGAACTACATCGACCGGCAGGTCCTCTTCGCGGTATTCCCCCTGATCAAGGCCGACTTCAACATCAGCGACACCGAACTGGGACTTTTGGGGAGCGCCTTCATGCTGAGCTACATGGTGATCGCCCCGGTCTTCGGCTGGCTGGGGGACCACTGGGACCGGGTCAAGCTCGCCTCATCAGGCGTAGTGGTCTGGAGCCTCGCCACAGTCCTTGCCGGCTTCGCGCCCGGCTACCGCACCCTTTTGGCTGCGCGGGCAACAGTCGGGGTAGGGGAGGCGAGCTTCGGGACCGTCTCGCCAGGCCTCATCGCCGACTTTTTCCCCAAGGATCAGCGCGGCCGGATCCTTTCCTGGTTCTACGTGGCGATCCCGGTCGGGAGCGCCATGGGATACCTCCTGGGAGGCGTCCTGGGGCACCGGTTCGGGTGGCATGCCGCCTTCCTCATGGTCGGCCTGCCGGGCATGCTCCTGGCGCTGCCGCTTTGTTTTCTGCGCACCCCGGAGCGCGGCGGGGAACCGGCTGCCGAGGAGGTCGCTAAGGAGAAGGGGATCGCGGCCTACCTCCAGCTTTTCCGAAACCGCGCCTTCGTCACCAACACCCTCGCCATGGCCGCCATGACCTTCGCCATAGGAGGGCTGGCGCAGTGGATCCCGACCTTCCTGTTCCGAGCCCATGCCCTGGACGTCGAGAAGGCCAACACGCTCTTCGGTGCCACCACTGTGCTGGCGGGGATCCTCGGGACTCTCGCCGGGGGGTGGCTCGGCGACCGCTGGCAGAAAAAGAGCCCCAAGGGGTACCTCCTTGTCTCAGGATGGGGGTTCTTCATCGGCGCCCCCTTCGCCGCCTGGGCCATCATGGCGCCCGCGCTCCCCGTCTGCATGGCCGCCATCTTCATCGCCGAGTTTTTCCTTTTCCTGAACACCGGCCCGCTCAACACGGTGATCATCAACGTGACGCGCCCCTCGGTGCGCGCCATGGCCTTCGCGGTCAACATCTTCTTCATCCACGCCCTCGGTGATGCCGTCTCCCCGTCCATGCTGGGGTGGCTTTCCGACCAGTGGGGGCTTAGGTCGGCGCTTCTCTCCACGCCGCTGGTGATGGCCCTTGCCGGGGTTTTCTGCTTCGTCTGCGGCAGGTACGTGGCGCACGACATGGCTCAGGCCGAGCCCTGAAAACCATTACATTTTAGCGAGGTACGCGTGTCCTTCTCCCTTCGAAAATTGTTGATTTGCCTCCTGTTGCTCACGGCGCTTCTTTCCGGCTGCGCCACGGCCCCGAAACCGCTCACCGGACTTGTCCCGGGGCGCACGGTGCAGACGGTCCAGTCCTCGATATCCATCACCGTCAGCGCCGGAGCGCAGAGCACAGGCGGGCGCGGGTACCTGATCTACCAGGCACCGTCGCTCTTTCACCTGGCGCTGCTCACCCCCTTCGGCCAGACCGTCCTGGAAGCCTTCAGCGAAAACGACCGCTTCACCTGCATACTCCCCGACCGCCGCTTGGCCTATACAGGGCTCGTCTCTGAGCTCCCGGAGAACAGCATCCTGAAGAGCGTGGAACTCCTCAAGTGGGTGATGGCGC
This sequence comes from Citrifermentans bremense, assembly GCF_014218275.1. Taxonomy (NCBI): domain Bacteria; kingdom Pseudomonadati; phylum Thermodesulfobacteriota; class Desulfuromonadia; order Geobacterales; family Geobacteraceae; genus Citrifermentans; species Citrifermentans bremense. The sequence goes on along the minus strand of NZ_AP023213.1, from coordinate 2,381,645 downwards.
CGGTCCCTTTCCCGGTCCCCGCGCCGAACCCTGGCGAAACGGTGCAGATCTCGGGCGTCCGCTACCATTTCGACCAAGACGGCCTTGTTGAGCGCAAGGTGTCCAGCGAGGGTGAGCAGGTCTTCTACCGGGAGTACCAGGGGGTCGAAGGGGTGGCTTTCCCGACATCGGTAGAGGTGCAGAACCGCTACGGCGCGAAGGTGCGCATCGTCTTCGACGAGCCGCAGCTGAATGCGCCGGTGGAAGAGTCGATACTGAGGCCTGATTTAACCGGCCTGCAAGTGCTCCCACTTGCCGATTTCAAAGGTCTTTAACTGTCATAACTGGAATAAACAGGTGGCGGCAGCAGTATTTTAAAACTCGAAACTGTCAATTGTTCAAATATCTTGCTATGCTTAAAACCAGTTGTCATCAAGAAGAGTTGCACCTGCCAGTGGAAAGAGTTTTCGGTGCGACCAAGCCTGAGGAGAAAAGAGTCATGAAATACGCCGGTCCAGCAATACTTGTCGCCTGCCTTTCATTTACCAGCGGCTGCGCCCTTTACCAGACACACGACCCGTCCGCTCCACAAGTGGCCCAGCCGAAGGAACTTTCCGCACCGGTGGGAAAGGATTGGAAGGTGGTGGAGGAGGCACCGGCGCTTCAAAACGAACGCAACAACCGTCAGCCGTTCCAGACCGAGCAGTCCGTGCAGCCTGAAGGGGTACAGCGCCCTGCCGCCCCCGAGAAGGGACGCAAGATCGAGACCCCTCGCTAAAGGCCACCTCACCGGCAGTGCGGCAATGCCGCCTGCCTTGTCAGTTTTTTCGCGCTACTACCAGGTACTTCCCGTGCCATCCGCGGCAATCCTGATATCCTTTGCCATTCCAGCTACAGGGGGAGACTATGGATAAAAAACTCTACCTCAGCGTCGTCGCAGCCTTTTTCACCGTCGCAGCGATAGCGGCGCTGGTCCTTTTCGCCGTTCCCATACTGAAGCCGCTGGCCTGGGCGCTCATCATCGGCATCGCCACCATGCCGCATTACCAGCGCATCCTGAAACGGCACCCCGACCGCCCAGGGCGCGCCTCCGGTCTCATGCTCCTTGCGGTCGCCGTCTGCCTGGTGCTTCCGGCGGCCGGGCTCGTGATCACCGCCGCCGTCAACGCGCCGGAATGGTACCGGCAACTCGAGCAGATGGCCCAGGATCTCACCAGGACCAGTTCCGGCGCCCTGAGCCAGCTACCTTTTTACGACCGGGTCATGGCGCTGATCCAGCGCTTCGGCATCGACCTCGCCAACATCGGCGGCAAGATAGCCTCCAGCGGTTCGTCCGTGATCCTCAACGCCGCCACCAACATGGTGCGCAACCTCTTCGACTTCATCTTCACCCTGATAGTGGCCCTGTTCCTGCTCTTCTTCATCTACCGCGACGGGGAGCGCGCCGTTTCCCTCTGCATCGGGAAACTCGCCCCCAACCCGCGCAGGGCCCAGCACTACGCCACCCAGATCCGCTCCATAACCACGGCCGTTGCCGTCGGCACCATACTTACCTGCTGCACCCAGGGCGTGATCGCCGGCCTGGGGTACTGGGTAGCGGGAGTCCCGGCGCCGATCTTCTTCGCCGCGCTCACCGCCATAGCCGCCCTGATACCGGTAGTCGGCACCGCCATCGTCTGGGTCCCGATGGTGGCCCTGATCGCGCTCAACGGCTCCTACCTCACCGCGGTTTTGCTGGCCCTTTGGTGCGTTTTTTTCGTCGGCTTCTCGGACAACGCCATACGCCCGCTGGCCATCGGCGCCGCCAGCGATATCTCGGTACTGGCGGTTGTCGTCGGCGCCCTTTGCGGCGTCGTGATGATGGGGATTTTGGGGCTTATCATCGGACCGGTGATCTTCGCCATACTGTTCAGCACGTGGGATGACGCGGTAGGCGAAGCTGGAGACACGGAATACAACGACGTCCCCTGACGGGTTCCGGCCGAGCCGACATCCACGTACCTGCCGCACCTAAATCCTGTCCTGACCCAAATCGCAGTGCCTTCTGCCGGCCGCTACCCCGAAGCACGATCCTCCGGATGCGCCCTGGCCGGTTCCTGACGCTTGTTCGAAACCCTGTTCAGATGCAACGCGGGCGCTATACTCTTGCTTGGCTCCCAAACCCAAGCCTCAGGTACGATGACAATGTGGTCGGTAGTTACCACGAAGGACGCGTTGCCTGGTGATAGCGGCAAAGGGGGCCCAACGCCTGACCCGGAGGTGTTTTCATATGAAACGCGAACCCATGGTAAGGTTCATCTCGACGAGGATCGTCGCCGGTTTCCTTGGGCTGGCCCTATTATTCCCCTCCGCTGCCGGCTTCGCCGCAGATCCTGGTAGCGATGCAGAACGCGCCCTTTTAGCCAAATACACCTCGATAAGGGACAAGCTGGAGAAAAACCAGTTCGGTGCCCCCATCTACCTGGAATCCACCGACTCAGAAGGGAGGGTCCGTGTCGACATGTTCGGCGTGGTCCCGCACCCATTCGAGCTGGCACGGGAGGCGCTGCAGTCCCCGGCGAGCTGGTGCGACATCACCTCGCTTCATCTCAACATCAAGGCCTGCACCTTCAAGACCAGCACGCGGCCGCAGCAGGTGACTCTGTACAGCGGCAGGAAATACTACCAGCCCCCTTCAGACGCTTTCCCGCTCAAATTCACTTTCACCGTACTCTCCCAGACCCCGCGGTGGCTTGACGTGAGACTGGAGGCGGAGGAAGGGCCCTTCAGGACCAAGGATCACAGGATAGCGCTGCAGGCCTCCCCCCTGGGTCCGGGCAGCACGCTTTTGCACTTCAGCTATACCTACAGCCAGGGGACCATGGCGCGCCTTGCCATCAACAGTTATTTCTCCACCTTGGGGCACGGCAAGGTCGGGTTCAGCGAGGTCACGGAAAAGGGAGGGGAGCAGCACTTGGTCGAGGGGGTGAGGGGGGCTGTGGAACGCAACACCATGCGCTACTACCTGGCCCTGCAGACCTACCTCGACACCCTGAAGTACCCCGAGAGCCAGCGCTTCGAGCAGCGCATCAGCCGCTGGTACGACCTCACTGCGAGGTACCCTAAGCAGCTGAAGGAAAACGACAAGAGCAGCTACCTGGCCGCCAAGAGGATGGAACATAACCGGCAAATGGAACTGCAGAATAAGCTTGGTAATTGAAGGGATTTCCATGGCGGAGCCGGTCGTTCAGCTTACGGGTGTGTGCAAATCGTTCCAGGAGGGGGAGCGGGAGCGGGTCGTTTTCCGCAACGCCTCGCTTGCCGTGGAAAAGGGGGAGTGGCTCTTCCTTTTGGGACGCAGCGGCTCCGGAAAGTCCACGCTTTTAAACCTCATAAGCGGCATCGACCTTCCCGACAGCGGGGAGGTACGGGTGGCCGGGCAGCCGCTGCACCGCCAGAGCGAGCGCGAGCGGACCCTGTTCCGCCGCACCAGCATCGGCTTCATCTTCCAGTTCTACAACCTCATCCCCACCTTGACCGTCCTCGAGAACGTACTGCTCCCCCTGGAGCTTGCCGGACTCCTCACTCCCGGACACGACGAACTGGCGCGCGACCTCCTGGAGCAAGTGGGGCTCGCTGACCGGGCGGCAAGCTTTCCGGACCGCCTCTCCGGAGGGGAACAGCAGCGCGTCGCTGTCGCCCGCGCCCTGGTGCACCGGCCCAAGCTGGTGCTGGCCGACGAGCCTACCGGCAACCTCGACGCCGGGACCGGGAGGCAGGTGCTCGACCTTTTCCAGCGGCTTTTAAGGAACAGCGAGACGACGCTGGTGCTGGTCACCCACAGCGGCGAGGTCGCCGCACTTGCCGACCGGGTGCTCACCATCGAGAACGGCCTTTTGGTCGAGGCCGGACGCCGCGCCGGGGTCCAGCCATGATCCTTTGGCGGGCAGGGGTGCGCAACGTGCTTCGCCATCCCTGGCTCACGGTGCTGGCGGTTCTGGGCGTGGCGCTGGGCGTCGCAGTCGTAACCGCAGTCGACCACGCCAACGAGGCTGCCCAACGCGCCTTCCGGATCGCCGCGGAAACGGTGGCCGGTCGCGCCACGCACCAGGTCGTCGGGGGGCCTGCGGGGCTGCCGGATCAGCTTTACCGCACCATCAAGGCCGACCTCCGTTTCCGGGCCGCAGCCCCGGTTGTGACCGGAAGCCTGCAGCTCGCAGGCAAGCCGGGGAGGACCTTCCAGCTCATCGGCGTCGATCCCTTCTCCGAATCCCCCATCCGCTCCTTCAGCTCCCGCTTCTCCGACAAGGACATCCTGCCAAAGCTCGTGGCGCAACCCGGCACGGTCCTCATGCTGCGGCGTACCGCGAACGAGCTCGGGGTGTCGCGCGGACAAAGTTTCGCCGTGCACGTGGCCGGTGCAACACGCCAACTGACCCTGGCTGGGTACCTGGAGCCGCCCGACGAGGTAAGCGGGGTCGCCCTGGCTTCAGTGCTGGTGAGCGACATCAGCACCGCGCAGGAGATCCTCAACCGAATAGGGCGCCTCTCCAGCATCGACCTGGTCCTCCCCGATGGCAGGGAAGGAGAGGCCAGGTTGAGGCAGCTTCAAGCTGCGCTCCCACCGGAGGCGAGTATCGTTTCCGCCGGCGCCCGTGCAGGCGCGATGGAGAAGATGACCCGCGCCTTCCGCCTCAACCTCACTGCCCTGAGCCTCCTCGCGCTCGTGGTCGGCATGTTCCTCATCTACAACACCATGACCTTCTCAGTGATCCGCAGAAGGCGCCTGATCGGCATGCTTAGGGCTCTCGGCGTGAGCCGCAGGGAGATCTTCCTGATGATCTGCGCCGAGGCCCTCTTTATCGGCGTCGCCGGCACCGTGGCCGGACTTTTCTGCGGCGAGCTCCTTGGAAGCGAACTGACCCGCCTGGTGACCAGGACCATCAACGACCTGTACTTCGTGATGGAGGTGCGCAAGGTCTCTTTGCTGCCGTTGGCCCTGTGGAAAGGTGCCTTTCTCGGCGTGGGGGCTACGGTCGTCGCGGCCTTCCCCGCCGCTCTGGAGGCGACCAGCGCGCCGCCCCGAGCCGTATTGTCCCGTTCCGTGATCGAAGCGCGCCACAGGAAGCTGGTGCCGATAGCAGCTTTTGGCGGCACTTTGCTGATGCTGGCAGGTTCCTGGCTTTTCCTTTATCCGCTGGGAGGTGTGGCGGGAGGGTTCGTAGGACTCTTCGCAGTCATCGTCGGTTATACCTTGCTGGTTCCCACTGCGGTGCTTGCTTTTGCCCGGGTACTCCGCCCGGTGATGGGTAAGCTCGCGGGGTCGATAGGGAAGATGGCGGCCCGGGGGGTGGCGGTCTCGCTTTCGCGGACCGGGGTCGCTACTGCCGCGCTGGTTGTTGCCGTCTCCGCAGGGATCGGGGTCGGGATCATGGTGGGAGGCTTTCGCCTGACCGTCCAGAACTGGCTGGCTAACTGGCTGCAGGCCGACGTCTACGTCACCTCGGCGGACAAAAGCGGTGGGCGCTACCGTCCGCCCCTGGATCAGGCCCTGGTGCGGCGTCTCGCCGCCTTGCCGGGGACAGCTGGCATCACCCTTTCCAGGCGCGTCTCTCTCGAAGGGGCAGGCGGGGCGACCGAGATATTTTCCGTTCAAGTGCCGGAGGCTACCTTCTACCGCTATCCCTTCAAGACCGGGAATCCCCGCTACGCCTGGAAGAGCTTCAGCGAGGGGGAATCCGTGCTGGTCTCAGAGCCTTACAGCTACCGCCACCGGGTGCGCGTGGGTGACCAGGTCGAGCTGCGTACCCGGTTCGGGGTGAAGCGCTTCCCCGTCTCGGCCATCATCTACGACTACGGCACCGACACCGGCATCGTGATCATGAGCCGCAAGGGGTACCTGGAAAATTTCGACGACCCCTCGGTGGACGGGATGTCCTTCACCGCCGGGGCCGGCCAGAGCGTCCCGGCCCTGATGGAAGAGATCCGGAAAAGGGCAGGGGGGGAAAGGATCAACGTCATCTCCAATGCGGAACTGCGCCGGGCGACGGTCGAGATCTTCGACCGCACCTTCGCCATAACCTCGGTTTTGCGGATGCTCACCATGCTGGTCGCCTTCGTCGGGATTCTCTCCGCCCTCATGGCCATGCAGGTGGAGCGTGCGAGGGAGCTTGCCGTGCTGCGGGCGGTGGGGCTCACGCCGGGGCAGGTCTGGGGGGTGGTCTGCGGCGAGACGTTCCTGATAGGGCTCATCGGCGGGGTGCTGTCGCTTCCTCTCGGCATCCTGGAGGCGCTGGTCCTCATTTACGTGGTGAACCTGCGCTCTTTCGGCTGGACCATGCAGCTCTCCATCGACCCGGCCTACCTGCTGCAGGCCGTGATCCTGTCCGTGGCGGCGGCGCTCCTGGCCGGGATCTACCCTTCGCTCAGGATCGCCCGCACCTCCCCCGCGCTGGCCCTTAAGGAGGAGGATTAGCATGCGCCGACTCCATCTGGTCCTTGCCTCTTTCTTAATCGCCCTGTCGGTGCTGGGCTATCTCTACTTCCGCAAGGGGAGTGCGCCTGAGGCGGAGAAAACCTACAGCCTGAACGAGGCTTTGGGGGGGAGCGCGGCGGAGGGGTTCAAGAGGGCTGAGGCGCCAAGGCGCTTCAGCTTCCCCGCGGACCACGGACCGCACGACGGGTTCAGGAACGAGTGGTGGTACTTCACCGGAAACCTGACCGCCGCCGGCGGGCGCCGTTTCGGCTACCAGCTCACCTTCTTCAGATCGGCACTCACGCCGCACCCGGCAAAGAGGGAGTCAGCCTGGGGGACCAACGAGGTCTTCATGGCCCATTTCGCCGTGACCGACGTGGAAGGGAAGCGCTTCCGTTTCGCAGAGCGTTTCAGCCGCGCAGCTCTTGGTCTTGCCGCTGCCGGGGGGAGTCCACTTGCCGTGCGCCTGGAAGAGTGGTCGGCCCAGGAGACCGCGGCGCAGCCCTGGAGCGTCAAGCTGGCCGCCGCACAGGGAGACCTTGCCATCGACCTCGACCTCTCAAGCGTGAAGCCGGTGATACTCAACGGGGAAGGGGGGCTCAGCCGAAAAAGCGGAGCTTCCGGAAACGCTTCCTATTACTACAGCATCCCGCGCCTTGCCACTTCCGGGACCGTCCGGGTCGGCGGGGACGCCTTCAAGGTCTCGGGGGTCTCCTGGCTCGACCGCGAATGGAGCACCAGCGCCCTGGACAAGGATCAGGCCGGCTGGGACTGGTTCGCGCTGCACCTAGCCGACGGCCGGGACATCATGTACTACCAGTTGCGCAGGCGCGACGGCAGCAGCGATCCCTTTTCGGCCGGTACTTTTGTAGAGGCAAACGGCAGCTCACGGCACCTTAAGCGCGAGGAGGTGCAGCTTGGGCCGATGGGACGCTGGACCAGCCCGAAGAGCGGCGCCAGCTACCCCTCCGGCTGGCGCATGAGGATACCATCCCAAGGAATAGACATCGAGGTAGCGCCGCTACTGGCCGACCAGGAGTTGGCAGCTGGTTTCAGCTATTGGGAAGGGGCGGTGGAAGTGCGCGGGAGCACAGGCGGTTACGGCTATCTGGAGATGACGGGATATTAGCCAGGGCAGTTGCAGCGCCAGCAGGCGGAGGTGAGAAGGATCAGTCGCCAGGAGGAAAAAACAAAAAAGCGGTCAGCTTTCGCTAACCGCTTTGTAATTGATGGTGGAGCTGATCAGGATCGAACTGACGACCTCTTGAATGCCATTCAAGCGCTCTCCCAACTGAGCTACAGCCCCATCTAAGGAGTCCTGTTTATAGCAAACGGGGCTTCGGGTGTCAACATTTTTATTGGGAGTGAAAAGATATTTTGGGGCAGGCTGAATAGTCGATGCCGGTGACTGTCGGGAAGTGTAGATAGCAAAAGGACTTTTGCTTCAGGTTCAGTAGCAGACCAAGACAGACGGCGTCATTTACTGAAGCTCGTGCAGCTGTTGCCAGCTATGATACACGTATTGCCCAAGAAAACTGTAAAGTTACTTGACCCGGTCCTCCTTTGTTGGTATAAGGATGTTCTCTTAACACTGGCAGTGTTCAAAAGCCGGAGTGGTGAAACTGGTAGACGCACTGGACTCAAAATCCAGCGGGGCAACCCGTGTCGGTTCGATTCCGACCTCCGGCACCATCTATGAATCAAGGGCCTAACCCGAAAGGGTTTGGCCCTTTTGCTTTTGTCACGAGCGTTGCGACATTGTATCTGCTACTCGCGGACGTTGGACTAACCCGGATATATTGACAGTTGTATACAGATGAGATAGTTTGCTGCATCACACTTATTCTGGAGGAACGATGAAGAAACTCATGGCTGTTTCACTTCTGTCGACTGTTCTGCTTGCTGCATGCCAACCTGCCAACATTACCGCTGTGAAATGGGATACCGGCGAAAAGGGTGCCGGCGTCCAGACCCGCTGCGAGCGCGTCGACATGAGGGACCATTCGGAAATGCAGAGCGCGTTTGCCAAGTACGACGGCTGGAAGTTGATCTACGTCTCCGAGTATACGACCGGCAACAAAAGCGGCACCGACGGAGCTGTCTGCTTCGAGCGGGTGAAGTAGTCGGCGTCACCCTCACCCCGACCCTCTCCTTATAGGGAAGGGGGGTTATAGACTGCAAACCGACAGCATCTCGCGAAGCGGGAAGGGCGCGGACAATGCCCTCCCGCTTCGCGTCGCATGATGTTCCCTTTTTAAAAGCCAAGGAGATGCCGTGTTCGAAGACCAGTACAACGAGGAGATGGAGGCTGAGGTGAGGCGGCTGGAGGCGAAAAAAAGAGCCGCAGATGCCGGCCACCCAGAATGGGACAACGCCTGCGCACGCTGCGGCTGCGAATTGAAGGGGAGCGCGGACCAGTACTGCCAAAAGTGCCGCGGCTGACCCTGCCGGTCTTCTAGTTGAACTCCACGGACAAGACGTCCGACTTATCGCTCTCAAGCCCGTCCGAGTCCTCGGCGGAAACCCTCAGCTCGTGCGTCCCCTTGCCGACTTCCAGGACGAAGCTGGTCCCGTAGACGGGCTGCAGCTTCTGGAAAATCCCCATGAAATTCTTCCTGTAGACGATGTAGCGAACCACGTCCTTCTCGGGGCTCGGCTCCCACTGGATCAGTTTTGCGCCCCCTTGATCCTTCACGTTCAGCCCCCAGGGTGCCTTGGGCTTTGGCTTGGTGCTCCCGGTGACGGAGGTGGTGATGAGGCTCGGTATCTCGTTCTCGTCGATCCCCTTTACCGCGTAGATGTACGAGGTCCCGTGCTCGACCTCGCGGTCCTCGTAAGTGCTCTCCTTCACGGTTTTCAGCCTGGTCACCTCGTTCTGCCCAACGGCGCCCCGGTACACCTCGTATTCGATGAATTCCGGCGCGCTCTCCCAGCTGAGTGCGATTTTGCCGGCCATCCCGCTGCTTGCCTTGAGCTGTTTCGGTGCCGGCAGAAGGGGTCTGGTGGTGGCCGAGACGGTCTCGGAGGGAAGGCTTTCAGAGCCTGCCTCGTTGAAGCAGGTGAACCGGTACCAGTAGGTGGTGCCGTCACCCAGGGGCTTGGAGTCCGAGGTGAAGAGCTTGAACCCGCCTTTACCGGCTAACCCGTCGTTGTAGCTGTTCTTGTCGGCTGTCACCTCGGCCACCTTGGCGAACTCGCCATCTTTCTGGGCCGCGCGGTACAGGCGGTACCCCTTCACTTCGTCCTCGGGAGCGCCGGTCCCCTTCCAGGTGAGCACTACGCGCCTGGGCTCGTTGTTGGAGGCTGTCGGTGCCGCAGGCGCCGGCGGGCGCTGGCGGGTCGTCGCCGACACGGGATCCGACTTCGGGCTCTCCTCACCGCCGACGCTCGCCGCTATGCGGTACCAGTAGGTGCTGTCGTCCTCGAGCCCGTTGTCCTGGTAGGAGCTCGCGCTCTTTCCGCTTGCCTGCCCCACCTTCTTGAAGTTTTCGGCCGTACCGGCGGCGCGGTAGATCAGGTACCCGTCGATCCCGGGGAGGTCGCTCGGGGTCCAGGTGAGCAGGACCTTGCGGGCGCTACCGCGCGCCTTGACGTTGGCCGCCGCCTGCGCGGTCTTCGACTCCAGTACCGAGGAGAACTCGCTCTCCACGTTGTCCGGGTTGACGGAGGTGAGGGCGTAGCTGTAGGTGACCCCGTTCCTCATGTCGTTGTCCACGTAGCTGGCAGCGCCGGCGCTGACCCTGGCTATGCTGCGGAAATCGGTCTCGTCGGCGGCCTTGCGGTAGATCTGGTACCCCGCGGTGACCAGATTCCTGTCGCTGCCGGAATAGGGTCGGCTGTACCAGTTGAGACGGGCGCCGGTCAGCTCGACCTTGATGTCCATGAAGATGGGGGGGAGGGGGGCGAGGGCGGTCTTGCCAACCACAGGGTCGGAGAGCTCGCACTCTATGCCGCTCTTGCTGATGGCCTTAACCTTGTAGTAGAAGATCTCGTTCAGCTTCAGGTTCGCGTCGGTGTAGCCCGGTTTGGTGGTGGTGGCGATCTGGACGAAGGTGCCGGTAGGGCTTGTGGAGCGAAGCACCGCGTAGCCCACCACCTGGCTGGACGGGGTGGGTGCCCATTTGAGCCTGACGCTTCGGGGTGTTCCGGTCGCTGCGAGGTTTCCGGGGCAGCCGATCTTGGACTGGGTGGGGGCGGCGGTAAATCCCTTGACCTTGGCCACCACGACTTCTGCTATTTCCTGCAGTCTCTTCTGCAGTTCGAATTCGGGGATACGGAAGCTCTCGGCGTAGTAGGCGCTGCGCGAGCTGGAACCGGTCATCTGCAGGTCGATGTGGGCGATGCCGTCCACCCCCCTGCTAACCGTCCCCACGATGAAGACGTCGAAGCCCGCCTTGGTGGCGACGCTGTTGAGGGTCTCCTGCGACATGGAGGCGATGGTGGCGGCGTCCTGCAAAAGCACGCTCTCCACTTTTTTCCTCTCGACGATCTCGAAGGAATCGGTCCTCTCGATGTTGTTGAAAAGCTGCGTCGACACCGCCTCGGTGAAGGAGATGGCCTCCTCGCTCTTGGCCACCAACGGGTAGAAGGCAAGCTTAGGCTTGGTTTTGAAATCCATGGCGAGCGCAGAAGCGCCCATCAGCAGGACAAAAATCAGGCAAAGCCCCGTTATTCTACTGTGCATTGATGCCCTCACTCGTTACTTGGTGGCTCTGTCGGCTTGCTAAAAAGAGCATGGAGGGAAAGTTTCCTTTCCCTCCAGATCGTTTGCTGCGTTGAACGGTTTTCTCTATTGAGCGGCAGGCGCCGCGGCTTCGGCGACCGGCGGGGCCGGCGCGGGAGCTGCCGCAGGTGCCGGGACCGCGGCCGGTGCCGGTGCCGCAACAGCCACCGGGCGCTCGAGCACTGCCGGGTCGGGCGGGAGCTTCACCGCGACCGGTATCTTGGTCTGCGGGCTCTTCTGCCGGGACGCCTTCTCCGCGTCGGAGAGGTCGTCGATCGGCTTTTCCAGCGAGAGCGCCTTCAACTGGGCCTCTATCTCGGTCCTGGCCTTTTCGGTGATCTGGCTCGGGTTGTTCTTGATCTCCTCGGCGATGATCGCGTCCATGTAGCGCTCGACGACCATTTCCGGGTCACCCTTCGACTTCAGCGCCTCGGCGCTGTTGGAGTAGAGCACCTGCAGGTTCTGGAAGCGCGACAGTACCGCGTACCCCAGTTCGGAGATGATGGATTCCACCACCTGCTCCAGGAGTTCCGTATCGGAGGGAAGCTTCAGTTCCTTGAAGGGAATCTGCGCGAATTCAACCCCCTCGGAGTAGGTGTCGGAGACTTCCTGCTTCTTCTTCAGGGTTTTGGTGATGATGACCTCGCCTTCCTCGACGTCGATGACGCGGAAAGAGACGCTGACGTTGGCGGTCTTTTTGTGGGTCGCGACCTTGTACTTCACGATCTCCCTGATCTCTTCCTTCACGGTCTCCGCAGGCGCGGGGGGGCGGTCACGGTCCGTGGCGTTGCGGTACTTGTTCTGCCATTCGGTGAAGGCGGGGTTGGGGACGAACTTGCTGCCGACCACGGCGTTCACCATCTTCTGCCCCTCGTCCACGTTCTTCTCGACGCTGTAGTTGAGGACGCTGCCGAAGATGAAGACGTCGGTCCCTTTGAGCTTGCCCCCTTTTTTGGCGCTCTCGATGTCGTAGAGTCCCGCCTGGCCGAGCTCGATCTCCTTCAAGAGGGTGCCGAGCACGTCGCGCGCCAGGATCTTGATGTCGCCGCTCGAGTTGCGGGTGAGGTAGGAAAGGAGGTTGTCGGTGACGATGCGCCCGGCGTCCGGGGCGGTGCTGGGGCTGGTGAAGTCCATGAGCGCGATCTTCTTGACCACGCGCTGGCGCAGCTTGTCTTTGAGCCCCTGGGTCTTCTGCAGGATCTCCTTGCTCGCGGAAAGCTTCAGTGCCTTTTCCTGCCAGACAAGGGCGCTTCCTATGCGGTTGATTTCCTCGTAGGCGTCTGACCGCTCCAGCATGGCGGCGACCAGCTTGTCCTTTAGCTCCTGCACCCGGGGCTGCTTGACGGCGCCGGGGTCGAAGCTGGTGAGGGACTGGTAGCTGTTGAAGGCGTTGAAGAGGTTCTTGTGCTCCAGGTCCTGGCCGATGTTGGAAACCATCGTGGACGAGGTCTCCTTGTAGAGCCGGTCGATGCTGGCCAGGATCTCCTGGTTCGGGTTGAGCTCCCTTGCTTTTTTCATGGAGTCCAGTGCCAGGATGCATTCACCCTTGCCGGCGTAAGACTGGGCCTTTTCCAGGTAGTTCTTCGGCGTGTGGAGCCCCTTCACCTGTTCCGCCAGTGCGGCGAGGCGCTGGTTGTCGGGCTGGAACTGGAGCGCAGTGTTCAGCGCTTTCAGGGCCCCGGAGTAATCTTCCGAAGCCTGCAGGCACTCCGCCTCTTTTAGGTAGGCGGCAGCCGCCTGTTCCTTCACCTGGGGCAGTTTGGCCGAAACGTCGAGGTAGGAGGGGTAGAAGGAAGAAATCTCCGTCAGGTTCTCCACCGCCCTGGCCCAGGACTTCGCTTCCGCTGCCTTGGTGGCGGAGCCGTAGAGCTGTTCGGCCTTTTTCACCATCGCGTCCAGGTCCGACTTGATCGCGGAGGAGAGCGCCTTGGCTGACGCGTTGGACGGATCTAGCGCCAGCGCCTTGTCCACCGTGCTCAGCGCAGAGTTCAGTTTGGTGAAGTCGGCCGGCCCCGCAGCCAGTTGCGATTTCGCCCCCTCCAGCTGCTTGTTGATCAGCGAAGCCTTGGCCGCCTTGTAGCTTTCGTGGTAGGTGGCGTTCTCAGGCTCCTTGGACAGCGCATCCTCGTACATGGAAAGGGCGTCCTCGTATCGCTGCTGGTTCTGCAGCATGAGGCCGCGCTGGAAACTCTCGTTTCCCGCCGGCGGTGCGCAACCGAAGACGGCCGCGAATGCCAGTGCCAGGACTGCCTTCGTTATCAACCTATGACCCATGTTTTAACACTCCTCGTGCCAGGTTATTTCGTGTTTATCTGCAGCTCAAGGGCGTTGGCGGAAAGCGAAGTGATCTTCACCACCCCCCCGTTGAACTCCATGTTGCTCATTGTCGCGGCGAGGTCCTTCGCGCTGCCGGTTACCTCCAGGTCGAGCTTCGCAGTCTGGCCGCTGAAACCCCGCTCGTAGACGTCCTCGACCTCGTCCACCCGCTCCTTGATCAGGGCGGTGAACTCCTTGAGCTCTGCGTAGCTGAGCCCCGAGGCGACCAGCTTGACCACACCGGAGCGGGTCACGCGCCGCTTCCATCTCTCCAGGATCTGTTTCTGCAGTTTCTCGGCGCACTCGCCGGCGGCCTTCTGCAGCGCCTGGGCTCCGCCGGCTGCGGCGTTTACGTGCGGTACGGTGGCGGTCGAGGTGAAGGAGGCGAGGACTTCGCCGTTGTCGGTATTGATGGCGCGGGCGGAGACGGTGGCCTGGCAGGCCCTGAAGTTGGTGCCGGCGGCGGTGTTGCCGGCCTTGGCGTACGCCTGGCCGATGATGGCGACTTCGGCGTCGCCGGAGGAGAGGATCCTCACCGCGGCGTCGTTGGAGATGTTGGCGTAGAGTTTTCCTTCCAGTCCCTCCTGCTTCAGGTGGGAGAGGATGGTGTCGCGGTCCACGAAGTTGAATTCCTTCTGAAGCAGCTTGGTGACGATGGTGTTTTCAGCCACCCCGATGTCGCCGGAGTTCCCCCCCCACCAAAAGGAGGGCTTCTCCTGGGTCGCGTTCTGCTCGGAGAGGAGCATGACGATCCGGGGCTTACCCATCTTCTTCATCAACAGGCCGTGGCTGTCCAGCCCTTTTTCCAGCTTCACCCTGGAGACCAGGGCCTTGATCTCCACGGTGCAGACGTCGCCGTCGAAGCTCTCCCTGGAGATGGTGTACTTCTTGATGTAGCCTGCGCTCTGGGAGCAGATCTTGTCCTTGATCAGCTCGAAGTCGTTGACGACGCTTTCGGACTGCACCAGGACGCCCACGGCCTGTTCCACCGCACGGCGGAAGGCGTTTTGCAGCGCCGTCTCGCGGGCCGTGTCCCTGCGGCCGTCGACGATGTTGGCGATCCCGGTTGCCTCGATGTAGTCCTGCTGATTGGCGGAAGCTGCACACGGCAGGATCAACAGCAGCAGAAAAAGGAGGAGCTTCACTGTTTTCAAGGTGTTGACTGTGTGCATATTAGGCTCTTCTAGAAATAAATTTTTGCGACAAAACATACGATATTTGCAACTATATTTCAAGGCAATAGTGTGGATGGGTGTGATTTTTTGGTGGAAATGGCATAAGTGGCACGATTTAAATTACTGAGAGATAAAAAGGCCCCTTTTTTGTGCGGGTTTTCTTTTTATGACAGTAGATATATCGGCAGGAGAGGACTACTAGTGTAGTGGAAAAAAGCTTATGACAGTGATGCAGTTTCTGGACGGGAGATAAGGGAGAAGCAGGTGCGGCGGCATATAAGCACTGCGGAAATAAAAAAGGCCCCCCGTAAGGGAGGCCCCTTTGCGACAGGTATCTTAGAGGTCACATCTGCAGCCGCTGCTCCGCCTTGTTCCAGTCGATGTTCTGGAAAAAAGCGTTGATGTAGTCGGCGCGCTTCAGGCCGTAATCGGTCATGAAGGCATGCTCGAAGACATCCATGATCAGTATGGGAGCGCATCCGGCCGGGTGGCCTGCGTCATGCTCGTTGATCCAGAAATTGAACAGCCTGCCGTTGCTTAGGTCCTGGTACATGATGGCCCAGCCTATGCCGCGCATGGCGCCGACCGACTTGAAGTCCTGGACCCACTCGTCGAAGCCGCCGAAATCCTGGTGGATCCTGGAGGCAAGCCTGCCGTCCTGGTTGATCGGCTGGTTGCCGCCCAGGTTCTCGAAGTAGTACTCGTGCAGCCTCATGCCGTTGAACTCCCAGCCGAAGCGGCGCTTGAGCTCGGCAAACGCCGGGTCGCTTCCTTTGCCGGACTTGCGCAGCTCCGTAAGGGTCTCGTCAAGGGTGTTGGTGTTCTTCACGTACCCCTGGTAGAGGGTGAAATGGTTGTTGAGAAGTGTTTCGCTAAACCCGGGCATCCCTATCAGCCTCGAGTAATCCTTTGCCGTGAACGCCGCCATAACTCTCTCCTTTAATACGGTATTTAGCGCCAAACCCACGTTTCCTAAGTAAAAATACTGCCCTAGTTTACCCGAAGGGTTAACAGTGTCAAATAGAGCCGCGGAGAAGGATGCGCTCCAGATGAAGCTGGGATAATAATTTTCGTTGACCGCTCAGGGAAGGACCGCTAAAGTGTCGATTTGGCCCGGTTCCGGCGGCGATTGCGGCCTTAGCCTGCCTTCGTTACGTATGGATAATAGTTGCTCCGGTTCATTATTCTTGCACAATCGCCGTTTAACCTGTCCCTGGTTTCCGGTCCCTGCCGGTCAGGGGGAGGTACCGAGCGATCTCATCGAAGGGGTGTACCAGTGAAAAAAATCGTAGGCGCCGTTTTGCTGCTGCTGGTCCTGGGCGTGGCCGGCTACTTCTACTTCAAACAGCCGCCTAAACCGCAGTATAAGACGCAGAAGGTGGAGCGTGGATCGATCGTCTCGACAGTCTCGGCGACAGGGACGCTCAACGCCGTGGTGACCGTGCAGGTCGGCACCCAGGTTTCCGGCACCATCGCGAAGCTCTACGTCGATTTCAACTCCCAGGTCAAGAAGGGGCAGCCGATAGCTCAGATCGACCCGGCCCTGTTCCTCTCCGCGGTGCAGCAGTCTCGCGGCAACGCCCTGAACGCCGAGGCGAGCCTCGCCAAGGCGCGGGTGACCCTGGCCGATGCGAAGAGGACGCTGAACCGCAACAGGGCGCTTCTCTCCGAGGGGATCATAGCGCAAAGCGATCTGGACGCGGCCCAGACCGCCTACGACGCGGCGCTCGCCGGGGTGCGCGGCGCAGAGGCGGTGCTCTTGCAGACCCGGGGCGCCCTGAAGCAGGCTGAGACCAACCTCAACTATTCCACCATAAAGTCGCCGGTAGACGGCATCGTCGTTTCCCGCAACGTGGACGTGGGGCAGACGGTCGCGGCCTCCTTTCAGACCCCGACCCTCTTTACTATCGCGCAGGATCTGACCAAGATGCAGATCGACACCAGCATCGACGAGTCTGACATAAGCCGCCTGAAGGTGGGGCAGAAGGCGGAGTTCACCGTGGACGCCTATCCGGAGCAGACCTTCCAGGGGGAAGTGGTGCAGATCAGGAACGCACCGGTTGTCACCCAGAACGTCGTCACCTACGTCGCGGTAATAGGCGTCGACAACCGGCAGCTCCTTTTGAAGCCCGGGATGACGGCAAACGTCTCAGTGCAGACGATGAGAAAGGACGACCTGCTCAAGGTCCCAAGCGCTGCGCTCAGGTTCAAGCCCAAGGCGGAGAAGGGGAAAGACAAGGAGAACGGGAAGGGCGCCGGCATGCCGGCGGGCGCGCCGAAGGGGAGCGTCAGGATGCAGGGAGAGGGTAGGAGCGCCGCCGCCAACGGCTCGAAGCAGACCGTCTACCTGCTGAAGGGGGAGGGGAAACCCGTCCCCGTCGCCATCACCACCGGGATCAGCGACGGCGCGTCGGTCGAGGTGGTAAGCGGGGCCTTGAAGGAAGGGGACGACGTCATCCTTGAGCAGGTGAGCCAGGAGAAGAAGAAAAGCGGCATGGGCGGCGGCCCGATGGGACCGAGGTTCTAGATGGAAGAAGTGGTACGTCTCATAGACGTCGCCAAGGTCTACACCATGGGCGAGGAACGGGTCGAGGCCATGAAAGGGGTCTCCTTCGCCGTCAGCCGCGGCGAGTTCGTCTCCATCATGGGTGCCTCGGGGAGCGGCAAGTCCACCTGCATGAACATCCTCGGCTGCCTTGACGTCCCTACTCGCGGCCAATACCTCCTGGACGGAACGGACGTGGGGAGGCTCTCACCCGACGCTCTCGCCGAGGTGCGCAACAAGAAGCTCGGCTTCGTGTTCCAGGGGTTCAACCTCCTGGCCCGGACCACGGCGCGGGAAAACGTCGAGCTTCCGCTGGTCTACTCCCACGTCCCCGCTTCCGAACGCCGGACCCGCGCACACGAGGCGCTGGAGCGGGTGGGGCTTGCCGGGCGCGAGGGGCACTACTCGAACCAGCTCTCCGGCGGCCAGCAGCAGCGCGTCGCCATAGCCAGGGCCCTCGTCAACAACCCTTCCATTATCCTCGCCGACGAGCCGACCGGGAACCTGGATTCCAGGACCACGGTGGAGATCATGTCCATCTTCCAGGAGCTGAACCGGCAGGGGATCACCATCATCATGGTCACCCACGAACCGGACGTGGCCGAATTCACCGGGAGGCACATCATCTTCCGCGACGGCCTGATCATTTCCGATACCCCGCATGAAGCGAAGAGTGCGACGTTGCCGGGGGAGGTGAACCCATGAGCTCCCTCTACCAGAGTTTCCTGATCGCGGTGCGCGCGCTGCGGGTGAACAAGATGCGGGCGCTGTTGACCATGCTCGGCATCATAATCGGCATCGCCGCGGTCATCGCCATGGTCGCCATAGGCGCAGGGGCGAGCAAGATGATCTCCGACCAGATCTCCAGCATCGGCTCGAACCTGCTCCTGGTGCTTCCCGGCTCCACCACAAGCGGGGGGCTTCGCTCCGGCGCCGGGGGCAACCAGACCCTCACCTATGACGACGCCATGGCGATCAAGGCGGAATGCCCATCGGTCGGGGCCGTGGCGCCCCAGGTGCGTGGCTCGGGGCAGGTGGTTTACGGCAACCAGAACTGGTCCACCGTTGTCTACGGAGCGACGCCCGAGGTGATCCAGGTGCGGGACTGGACCATCGTCGCCGGGCGCAACATCACCCAGTCCGACGTGGACGGCGCCACCAAGAACTGCCTCATCGGCCAGACCGTTGCGGAAAACCTCTTCGGCGCGGCGGACCCCATCGGGAAGATCATCAGGATCAAGAAGATACCGTTCACTGTGGTGGGACTTCTGGGTGAAAAAGGGCAATCCCCCCAGGGGCAGGACCAGGACGACGTCATCTACGTGCCGATCAGGACCGCGCAGCGAAAGCTTCTGGGGAGCCAGTTCCCCAACGTGGTCGGCTCCATCATGGTGCAGGCCAAAAGCGGGGACGTGCTGGACCAGGCCGAGGAGGAGGTGACGGCGCTTTTGAACCAGAGGCACCGCATCGGCCCCAGCCGCGAGGTTGACTTCACCATCAGGAACCTCTCCGAGCTTCTCGCGCTCACCGCCCAGTCGTCCAAGGTCATGTCGATCCTCCTGGGCGCGGTTGCTTCCATCTCGCTAGTGGTAGGCGGCATCGGCATCATGAACATCATGCTGGTCTCGGTCACCGAAAGGACCCGGGAGATCGGGATCCGCATCGCCATCGGCGCCAAGAGGCGCGACATACTGCTGCAGTTTCTGACCGAGGCGGTGCTCCTTACCACCTGCGGCGGCATCATCGGGATGCTGCTCGGTGTGGCGGGGGCGCGGCTGGTAGCCTCGCTGGTGGGGTGGCCCACGCTGGTATCGGTCAACACCATCATCATCGCCTTCGCCTTTTCCGCCGGGGTGGGGGTCTTCTTCGGGTTCTACCCGGCCAGGAAGGCGTCCTCCCTGAACCCGATAGAAGCGCTGAGATACGAGTAAAAAGTTAAACCGCAGCCTGAAAGGATCCAAGCCATGAAGAGAACCGCCAAAACGACCGCCGCTGCCGCACTTTGCCTGCTGTTTGGCGTGGCCGCCTCCGGGTTTGCCCAGGAGCCCACGGTCAACCTGACGCTGAAAGATGCCATCAGGCTCGGCTTCGAAAGAAACCTCGATCTCAAGGTCGAACTTTACAATCCCGCCATGGCCGAGGCCGACATACGCCGCAGCCTGGGCATTTACGACCCGCTTCTCACCCTGGGCGCCGACTACAACCGCACCAACAGCAACAGCACCCTTACTTTCCGGCCCCAGGCGATCGACCAGGCCACGGTCAACGCCGGGGTGAGCCAGCTTCTCCCCACCGGAACCATCGTCGGTTTGACCGGCGAAAGCGGCTGGGTCGACAGCTCTTTCAACAGGTACTACTCCAACGGGGTCTCCCTGACGCTCAACCAACCTTTGCTGAGAAATTTCGGCCAGGAGGCGACCGAGCTCAACATCAACGTCTCGCGCGTCGCCAAGGAGGAGTCGATCGAGAGGTTCAAGACCCGGTTGAGCGACACGGTTGCCCAGATACGCAGCGACTACTTCAAGCTCTACAACCTGCGCGAGGTGCTGGTGGTGAAGAGGACCTCGCTTGCACTGGCACAGCGCATACTCGCAGATACCCAGGGGCGCGTGAAAGCCGGGGTCCTTCCGGCCATGGAGATCCTTAACGCCGAGTTCCAGGTGGCGACGCGGGAGAAGGAAGTGATAGACGCGGAAAGGGGGGTCAGGGACCAGATGGACGTGCTGAGGACGACCCTGCAGCTCGACCCCGGCACCGAGATCCTCATCGCCGACCCGCCGACCCGCGACCTTTACCAGGTGGCCGAAGACGCCGCCCTGACCACGGCGCTCGTCAATCGCCCCGAAATCGTCCAGCAGCGGGCCGTGGTGCGCATCAACGACCTGCAGCAGCGCGTGGCGCGGAACCAGACCCTTCCCGATCTCTCCCTGAATGCCAACGTCGGGGTGGGGGGATTCGACCCCCGCTTCCTGCGTGGCCTGGAGAAGACCGCCACCCTAGGAGACCCGAGCTGGGGGATCGGCCTTCAGTTCAGCTACCCGCTTGGTAACCGCGCCGCGGAGAACAGCTACATCAGGAGCAAGCTTTCGCTGGAGCAGGCCACGGCGCAGCTGCAGAGCCTCGAGGTGGGGGTGACGAGGGACGTCAAGGCGGCGATCAGGCAGGTCGCGGCGAACTACAAGCAGATCGAGGTCACCAACCGGGGGAGGGCCTACGCCGAGGACAGGCTGCGAGCCTTCGAGAAGCGGCAGGCCGTTGGGTTAGCCACCACCAAGGACGTCTTCGACGTGGAGAACGACCTGGTCACCGCCAAGGGGAACGAGATCCAGGCCCTGGTAGACTACAACAACTCCATCACCCAGCTTTGGCGGGTGACTGGGGAGATCCTGGAGCGCCAGGGGATCCGCGTCACCGACAAGCAGGCCGACCCTCTCTACGACAGGCTGAAGTAGCGAAAGAGGTTTCTGTCATAGATTCCGACGGCCGGGATGCCTGTTGTCTTCACCTGGCCGTCGCCCACTAGCACGGGCTTTCCGCTTCTTTTTTAAAAGCAGCGCCGCCGTTTGCCTCCCGCGCAATCCACGCTACAATTAGCCATCGCTCACCCTGTAAGGCGGAGGTGGTTATGCCGGTATTGCGCTATGAGCATGTACACCAGATCAAGTTCACAGCCGTCGGCGCCAGAACCATCGGTGACCTGATCCAGAACTTCGAGGAGAACCTGGCGCTGTTCAAGCGCTGGGAGGAGAAGGGGATCAAGCTCGACCCGCACGGCGTCGGGAGCAGTTACGCCATCTTCTACACCCACGACGAGCAGGTGGCGCGCGAAGAGGGTTTTGAAAGGATCCGCACCGAGTCCGGGAATCCCTTGCCGCGCCGCTGAGCCGGGCGCCTTTTATAATGAAAGTTTCGCTTCCAACTTTCGTCCCACCTATGCCATACTTTGCCAGTTCGCGTGCCCCGCAACAGGGGCCGTCAGATCAAATACGCAAGCGTCAAGGGCAAAGTAAACATGTCGAATCTGCACCGTTTTTCCCGCACCGAACTCCTCATCGGCCCTGAGGGCCTCAACAAGTTAGCTCAATCCACCGTCGCCATCTTCGGGCTGGGCGGGGTAGGGAGTTACGCCGCCGAGGCCCTCTGCCGCGCCGGCGTCGGCCGCCTGGTCATCGTCGATTTCGACGACATCTGCCTCACCAACGTGAACCGGCAGCTGCACGCCATGGACGGCACCGTCGGCAAGGCGAAGGCCCAGGTCATGGCCGAGCGGATGCGCCAGATCAACCCCAAGGCTGAGATAGTTCCCTACCAGGATTTCTATTCCGCCGAGAACAGCGAGTTCCTTCTCGCCGACGGCTACGATTACGTCGTCGACGCCATCGACCATATCACCAGCAAGCTGCACCTGATCCGTACCTGCCGGGAGCGCAACATCCCGATCATTTCCAGCATGGGGGCTGCGGCGAAGCTCGACCCCACGAAGATTGGGGTGGCCGACATCTCCCAGACCAACAAGTGCCGCATGGCGCGGTCGGTCAGGAAGCTGTTGAAGAAGCAGGGGATCGAGACCGGCGTGAAGGTGGTTTTCTCCACCGAGGAGTACCGCGAGCAGCAGGTAAAAGACGGCGGCTGCAAGGGTAACTGCATCTGCCCCAACAAGGACGACCAGAAGTTCTCCTGCGAGCATCGCCGCGTCATCCTGGGGAGCGTCTCCTTCATCCCCTCCATTTTCGGGCTCACGATGGCGGGGGTGGTGGTGAATGACCTTTTGGCGGGAACTTCCAGCTAGCTCTCCTTACGCTCAACTTCCGCACAACTCCCTCATCCTCAGCGCGTTTTTGACGGCGCAGCCGCAGCGGCAGTTGTTGAACATGACGAAGGTGAGCCTCGCCTTCGCGCTCAGACGCCTGGCCTCCGCTGCTATCATCCTCAGTTCGGGCTCGGTATAGAGATAGTCGTCCGCAGCCGTGGCGCGCAGCTGCCAATCCTCTGCGCTTCGCCCGTGCAGCCTCAGGTAGGCGACCGACGTCGTGGCCTCGGGACGGAAGGGGGCTGTGGCCAGGGTCCCCAACTGCGGCTCGTCACAGGTAATGTAGGTGATCTTGTGCTCCCGCAAAAAGCCGAATAGCTCCTCCCGGTTGCGGCTGGTAAGCCAACTGCCGTGCCGGAACTCCGCCGCTATCGGGTGCCCCGCCATCAACTCCCTGCAGTAGAGGAGATACTCCCTGTTTTCCTTCTTGTAGCCGAACCAGGGGGGGAACTGGAAGATGATGAAGCCGAGCTTGCCGACTTCCTTGAGCGGGACGAGCGCCTCGGTCATGGCCTTTGCCATCGCCCTTAGCGCCGCCGGGTCGGAGACATGCACGTCCTCCCGGTCACGATCCTCGGCCGGAAGCATCCGGTGCAGCTCCTCGGGGAGCCTTCCCGGATCTACGTTGTGGCCGGTGAGGGCACCGTAGGCCTTGACGTGGAAGAGGAACTGTTCCGGGGTCCGTTCGGCCCAGGCATGGGCCATATCGACCGTGGGAATCTGGTAGTAGCTGCTCTCTATCTCTACCGTGTCGAACCGGCTGGCGTAGAATTTGAGGCGCGCCTTCGGCGTGCTGGCGCCGCGTGGATAAAAGGCGCCCCCCTCGACGAGGCTTTTCTCCGTCCAGGAACAGGTCCCTATGCGGATGCGGCCTGGGGACATGCGATGCACCTCCGGGAAATAAAGGAACCAATGGACCGATCATCCAAAAACCGCCTGACCCCGCACCTTTTGCCGCGATTTGCCGGCGACACACTCTTCGACCGCATCGCCCGCGCAGTTTGCCGCGCCGGTTGCCTTCCCCGAAAGGAGCTCTACGAGGCGTGGGAAGTGGCCAGGCGGGTGCACCGCCGCTTTAAAGGGGGGAGGGTGGTGGACCTCGCCGCCGGGCACGGGCTTCTCGCCCAGATCCTGCTTATCCTCGACCGCGACCTGAACGGAGCTTTGGCCGTCGATCTGCGCCTGCCCCCAAGCGCCGAACTCTTGTCCCGCGAACTTCAGGTCGACTGGCCGCACCTGGCAGGGAAGCTGAGCTTCAAGGAACAGGACCTGAATCATCTCACCCTCGGCCCCGACGACCTGGTGGTCTCCGCCCACGCCTGCGGCTCCTTGACCGATCTGGTGTTGGACCGGGCCGTTTCCGCCAGGTGCCGGGTCGCAGTGCTTCCCTGCTGCCACGACCTGGATGTGGCCGACCAGGGAGGATTGCAGGGGTGGCTCGATGGACCGCTTGCCGTCGACGTCACCAGGGCGGCCGGTCTGCGCGCCCGCGGGTACCGGGTCTACACCCAGACCATCCCCGGCGACATCACGCCGAAAAACCGCCTGCTGATGGGGGAGCCGCTCTAGAAAAAGATGATGTCAAGGATGTAGTTGACGACAGCCAGCACCAGGCCGAACAGAAGCGCCCACCAGAACCCCCTGACCATGAAACCGGGGACGATGGCCGCGACCAGCATTATCATCAGCGCGTTGATGACCAGAGTGAAAAGGCCGAGTGTAAGGATGTTTATGGGGAGCGTCAGCAGCAACAGCAATGGCTTGATGAAGATGTTGACCAGGCCCAGCACCAAGGCGGTGACGAGCGCCGCGAAAAACCCCGAGATAGCGACCCCGGGAAGCAGATAGGCGGTGATGCCGATGGCGAGCGCGTTCACCAACCACTTTATCAGCAGTGTCATGATGGTCCTCCTGTCCAGATAGATCTGTATGAACCCGTAATTTCAAACTCCGCAAGTGTACCAAATATTGATCAGCCACCAAACAACTCTCAATAAACTGCGCCTTTCGTTTGACCACGCCAAAACATTGTTCACTCTTGCCGCAAACAGGACTTGAGACTACCTCCAAAAGATAATGAAAAGAGAAGGTAGCAGCATCTAATGATGATGCAAACCTGCGAAAATATTCATTTTAACTGTTAACGGCTACCTATAAAGCAGTTGACAGTTCCCCCAATACTCTAGTATATTTCGCCGACCCACTTTATTAACCCTATGAGGTATCGATCCGCATGAAGGAAATACTTTCCGGCAACGAAGCCATTGCCAGGGGTGCTTACGAGGCAGGGGTGAAAGTTGCCTGTGCTTACCCTGGCACCCCTTCCACAGAGATCCTGGAAAACACGACCCGTTACCAGGAGATAGACTCTTCCTGGGCCACCAACGAAAAGGTCGCGCTGGAGGTCGGCATCGGCGCCTCTTTCGTCGGCGCCCGCTCCCTGGTCACCATGAAGCACGTCGGCGTCAACGTCGCCGCCGACCCGCTGTTCACCCTTTCCTACACCGGCGTCAACGGCGGGCTCTTGCTGATCTGCGCCGACGATCCTGAGCTACATTCCTCCCAGAACGAGCAGGATAGCCGCAACTACGCGAAGTTCGCCAAGATCCCGATGTTGGAACCGGCGGACTCGCAGGAATGCCTCGAGTTCACCAAGCTCGCTTACGAGATCTCCGAGCGCCACGACACCCCGGTCATGCTCCGCACCACCACCCGCATCTCGCACAGCAAGTCCGTTGTGACGCTGGGCGAGAGGGTCGCCACGGTCGCCGAGCCTAAGCTCGCCAGAAACGCCGCCAAGTTCGTCATGCTCCCGGGGAACGCCCGCGGGCGTCACTACGTCGTCGAGGACCGGATCACCACGCTCTCCAAAGAAGGGTGCAGCATGCCCATCAACAGGATGGAGCTGCGCGACAAGAAGATCGGGGTCATCACCGCCGGGATCAGCTACCAGCACGTGCGCGAGGCGCTCCCCGAGGCGTCCGTTTTGAAGCTCGGCATGGTGCACCCGCTTCCTTTCGACCTGATCCGCGAGTTCGCCTCCAAGGTGGACAAACTCTACGTGGTCGAGGAGCTCGACGCCTTCATCGAGGACCAGGTGAAAGCGATCGGCATCCCGGTGACCGGCAAGGAGATCATCTCCCTTTGCGGCGAGCTGACCCCGGGCCGCGTCAGGAAGGCCTTCGGCCTCCCCGAGAACGCGCAGGGAACCGCGGAGAAGCTTCCGGGGCGCCCCCCCAACATGTGCCCGGGGTGCCCGCACCGCGGCGTGTTCTACACCTTGAAACAGCTGAACGCCTACGTCTCAGGCGATATCGGCTGCTATACCCTGGGCTTCATGCCGCCTCTCTCCGCCATGGACACCTGCGTCTGCATGGGCGCCTCCATCGGCATGGCTACCGGCGCTGCCAAGGTGCTCTCCCCTGAGGAGAGGAAGAAGGTGGTGGCGGTCATCGGCGACTCGACCTTCCTGCACACCGGCGTCAACGGCCTCATGGACATGGTCTACAACAAGGGTGCCGCGACGGTCATCATCCTGGACAACAGGATCACCGCCATGACCGGGCGCCAGGAGAACCCCGGCTCCGGCCATACCCTGATGAACGAGCCGACCAACGCCATCGATTTCCCGATGCTTTGCAAGGCGATCGGCGTGAAGAACATCCGCACCATCAACCCGCTGGACCTGGACGAGTGCCGGAAGGTGATCTCGGAAGAGATGGAGCGTCCCGAGACCTCGGTCATCATCACCGACAAGCCGTGCGTCCTCATCAAGAAGGAAGGGGTATTCACCCCGGGCAAGCCCCTTGCCGTCGTCGAGGATAGCTGCACCGGCTGCCGCGCCTGCTTGAAGATCGGCTGCCCGGCCATCGAGTGGGTCCCCTCAAGCGGCAAGAAGGGGAAGGCCAAGATCGATCCGCTTTTGTGCAACGGTTGCGACGTCTGCAGGCAGCTGTGCAAGTTCTCTGCGATTCAGGAGGCGAAATGAGCGACAAGATAACCAACATCCTCCTGGTGGGCGTGGGCGGCCAGGGCATCCTGCTCGCCGCAGAGATCCTTTCCGAGACCTTCATGCTGGCGGGATTCGACGTCAAAAAGAGCGAGATCCACGGCATGTCCCAGAGGGGAGGCTCCGTCGTCTCCCACGTGCGCTACGGCAAAGAAGTATTCTCCCCGATGGTTCCGGAAGGGGAGGGGGACATCCTCTTCGGCTTCGAGCTGATGGAGAGCTACCGTTACCTGCCGCTCTTGAAGCCCGGCGGCACCGTCATAGTCAACGACCTCTGCATAGCTCCCCCCGCGGTGCTCTTGGGCCAGGAGCCGTACCCGGAGGGGCTCGAGCTTAAGATCCAGGAGCTCTGCCCCGATTGCCTGCTGGTCGACGGGCAGAACTTGGCGATTCAGGCCGGCAACGCGCGCGCCGCGAACACCGTGCTTCTTGGCGCCGTATCCAAGCGGCTCGACATCGAAGAGAAGTTCTGGCTCGAGGCGATCGAGAAGATGGTGCCCAAGAAGGCGCTGGCCGTGAACTTGAAGGCGTTCGCCCTTGGCCGTTCGCTGGGGTAGAAACAAAGGCAAAAGCATCAACACAGAGGTTACAGGGATGCACAGAGGTCTCAGGGGAACTTCAAAAAGATTCTTGGTTTAACCATTACTCTTTTCAGGTTTTTCTCTGCGGCCTCAGTGAGCCTCCGGGACCTCTGTGTTGAGCTTCAGGTTTTGAATTAAGGAGTCAGCTATGTTCTTCAACGAGGAGTTCGAGACGCTTCCCAGGGAGGCTATCGAGGCACTGCAGCTCAAAAGGCTCAAGTCGATGGTGGCGCGCGTGCAGCAGAACGTCCCCTTCTACAAGGAGTCGCTTGCCAAGGCTGGGATCAGCGCCGATTCCATCAAGTCCCTGGCTGACCTGGCCCGGCTCCCATTCACCTACAAGCAGGACATGCGCGACTCCTACCCGTACCGCCTCTTCGCGGTACCGATGGAGGACATCGTCCGCATCCACGCCTCTTCCGGCACCACGGGAAAACCGACCGTGGTCGGCTATACCCAAAAGGACATCGACACCTGGAGCGAGCTCATGGCGCGCTCCTTCGTGGCGGCCGGCGTCCACAAGGGCGACATCATCCACAACTCCTATGGCTACGGCCTCTTCACCGGCGGGCTGGGCGCGCACTACGGCGCCGAGAGGCTCGGCGCTTCTGTCATCCCGATGTCCGGTGGTAACACCAAGAAGCAGATCATGATCATGCAGGACTTCGGCTCCACCGTCCTCACCTGCACCCCCTCGTACTCTCTCTTCATGGCGGAGGCCGCGAAGGAAGAGGGGATCGACTTCCGCGACCTGAAGCTCAGGGTCGGCATCTTCGGGGCCGAGCCCTGGTCCGAGGCGATGCGCCGCGACATCGAGGAGAAGCTGAACCTCTCCGCGGTCGACATCTACGGCCTCTCGGAAATCATGGGACCCGGCGTCGCCATCGAGTGCTGCGAGGCGAAGCAGGGGCTCCACGTCTGGGAAGACCACTTCATCCCCGAGATCATCAACCCCGAGACCGGCGAAGTCCTTCCCGCCGGCGAAAAAGGGGAGCTCGTCATCACCACCATCACCAAGGAAGGGATCCCGCTGATCCGCTACCGGACCCGCGACATCACCTCCATCACCTACGAGCCCTGCGTCTGCGGCAGGACCCACGCCCGCATCGCCCGCATGAGCGGCAGAAGCGACGACATGCTGATCATCCGCGGCGTCAACGTCTTCCCGTCGCAGATCGAGGCGATCCTCATGGGGGTCGAAGGGGTCGAGCCGCATTATGTCCTCATCGTGGAAAGAAAGGACAACCTCGACACCCTCGAGGTGCAGGTCGAGGTGGGCGAGGACATCTTCTCCGACGAGATCAAGCACCTCCAGGCGCTCTCGACCAAGATCGAGAAGCAGATCAAGGAGATGCTCGGGGTCACCTGCCGCGTCAGGCTCGTGGAGCCCAAGAGCATCACCCGCAGCGAAGGCAAAGCCAAGAGGGTCATCGACAACAGGAACAAAGCCTAAGGGGGATACCATGCACGTAGAACAGATCTCCATATTCATCGAAAACAAGTTCGGACGTCTGGCCGAAGTGACCCGCATCCTGGGCGAGGCCGGCGTCAACATCCGCACGCTCTCCCTGGCGGACACCTCCGATTTCGGGATTCTGCGCCTCATCGTGAACGACGCCGAGAAGGCGAAGTCGGTGCTGAAGGACCGCGGCTTCACGGTGAGCAAGACCGAGGTGGTAGCAGTCGAGATCCCCGACCGCCCCGGCGGGCTCGCCGACATCCTCCAGGTGCTGGACGCCTCCGGGATCAACGTCGAGTACATGTACGCCTTCGTCGAGCGCTGCGGCGAGAACGCCGTGATGATCTTCCGCTTCGACGAAACGCAGAAGGCGATCGAGGCGCTCACCGCCAAGAGCTTCAACGTCCTCCCCGGCGAGCGGCTCTATAGCATGTAGTGGATTCCCCCAAGGGGTAAGGTAAATCCCCCTGTCCCCCCTCCCGCCTTCGCGGACCGTAGCGCTACGGCGCGCAGGCCCGTCGCAAAGGGGGGAACGTAACACAACCGCCTGATCCTTCGGGGGAAGATAACGCTTGCTTCGCGGAATTTCCCGGTGGACCATTCTCGGTCCGTGCTTTGGGGGCAACACAACTCCAGTTGCCGGAACTCCGTGCGGGGTGCAGCACCAATCGGCGGCGAAAGATTTCAGCTTCTCGATAACTTCCAGTTACTTTGTATTGCTTTTGTAGCGGTTCAACTGAAACCTTTTTTGAGGGGGGAAGATGAGAAAGATTCTGGTGGTACTCAGCATTATGATGCTTCTGTGCAGCGCCAGTGCCGCACTCGCCGCGGCGCCGATCAAGATCGGCGGGCTTTTCGCCGTGACCGGTCCCGCAGCTTTCCTCGGTGAACCGGAGAAAAACACGCTGGAACTGCTGGTCAAGGAGGCCAACGCCAAAGGGGGCATCAACGGCTCGAAGATCGAGCTGGTGGTCTACGACACCGGCGGCGACGTCACCAAGGCGGTTCAACTCGCCAACAAGCTGATCAAAAACGACAGGGTCGCAGCCATCGTCGGCCCCAGCACCACCGGGGAAACCATGGCGGTGATGTCAATCGCCGAGAAGGAGCGGATCCCGCTCATCTCCTGCGCAGCCGGGATCAAGATCACCGACCCGGTGAAGAAATGGGTCTTCAAGACCCCGGCCAACGACCACGTAGCCGCTGAAAAGATCCTGGTTCAGGCCGCCAAGCTCAAGCAAAAGAACATCGCTCTTCTCACCGTCTCCGATTCCTTTGGCGCTTCCGGCCGCGAGCAGGTGAAGCAGATGGCTGCGAAGCACGGCTTCAAGATTGTCGCCGACGAGGTGTACGGGCCTAAAGACACCGACATGACCGCGCAGCTCACCAAGATCAAGGCGGCGAAACCCGACGCCATCATCTGTTGGGGGACCAACCCCGGCCCCGCAATCATCACCCGCAACGTGCAGCAGTTGGGCATCAAGGCCCAGCTCTATCAAAGCCACGGCGTCGCCTCCAAGAAGTACATCGAGCTCGCCAGCGCCCAGGCCGCACAGGGGGTCATGCTCCCGGCCGGAAAACTCGCCGTCTTCGACCTGCTGAAGAAAACCGACCCGCAGGCAAAGCTCCTCAAGGAGTACAACGACTCCTACAAGAAAGCCTACGGCGTCGAGGCATCCACCTTCGGCGGCTACGCCTACGACGGATTCCAGTTGATCGCCCAGGCTGTGAAAAAGGGGGCAGTCACCCCGGCGCAGATACGTGACGGCATCGAGAAAGGGGGGAGCCTGGTCGGGGTGTCCGGCATCTTCAAGATGACCCCCAGAGACCATAACGGTCTCGACCTCTCCGCTTTCGAGATGGTCCGCATCGAAAAAGGCGACTGGGTGATCGTACGCTGATTTAATCGCGGCAACGCTGCCGCTCCTTCAAGGGGGGAAAATATCCGTGAGAAAACTGATTACCACTGCTCTTGCATTATTTGCCTTGCTCTGTCTCTCCACCGTAGCCTTTGCCGCCCCTCCCATCAAGATCGGTGGGCTTTTCGCCGTGACCGGCCCCGCCTCCTTCCTGGGGGAGCCTGAGCGCAACACCGCGCAGATGGTGGTCGACGAGATCAACAAGGCCGGCGGCGTAAAAGGGCGCAAGATAGAGCTGATCACCTACGACACCAGCGGGGACGCCACCAAAGCCGTTCAGCTCGTCAACAAGCTGATCAAGAACGACAAGGTCGTGGCCATCATCGGTCCCAGCACCACCGGCGACAGCATGGCCATCGTCCCGGTGGTCGAGAGAGCCGGGATACCGCTCATCTCCTGCGCTGCCGGCAGCAAGATCACCGAGCCGGTGAAAAAGTGGGTCTTCAAGACCGCACAGAACGACGGTCTCGCCGCCGCCCGCATCTACGAGCAACTGAGGAAGGAGAGGAAGACAAAGGTCGCCATCTTGAGCGTCTCCGACGGCTTCGGCTCCTCCGGGCGCGAGCAGCTGAAGGCCCAGGCGAAGGCCTACGGCATCCAGATCATTTCCGACGACACCTACGGACCCAAGGACACCGACATGACCGCGCAGCTCGCCAAGATCCGCGGCTCCCAGGCGCAGGCGGTAATCTGCTGGGGCACCAACCCCGGGCCCGCCGTGGTGGCGAGAAACGCGAAGCAGCTCGGCCTCAAGATCCCGCTCTACATGAGCCACGGCGTTTCCTCCAAGAAGTTCATCGAACTCGCCGGGGACGCGGCCGAGGGGATCAGGCTTCCCTCCGGCAAGGTCCTCGTCGCCGACCTGCTCCCGAAGAGCGACAGGCAGAAAGGGTCGCTCCTTGCCTTCATCAAGGACTACCAGAACCACTACAGGGCCGAGGGGGATCACTTCGGCGGCCATGCCTGGGACGCGGTAATGCTCCTTAAGGGCGCCATCGAGAGGGGAGGGGACACCCCCGCCGGCATCCGCAACGCCCTGGAGGCAACCCGCAACTTCGCCGGCATCGGAGGCGTTTTCAACTTCTCGCCCAGGGACCACGCCGGCCTGACCAAGGACGCGTTCACGCTGGTCGAAGTCAGGAAAAAAGACTGGGTGCTGGTCAAGTAAAGAGGATTCATGGAGCTTCTAAATCAGGTCACACAATTCGTCATATCCGGGCTTGCCACCGGCGCCATCTACGCCCTGATTGGCCTCAGCTTCGCGATCATATTCAACTCGACCGGTATCATCAACTTCGCCCAGGGTGAGTTCGTCATGCTGGGCGGAGTGCTTACCATCTTCTGCATCAACGCGCTGCAACTCCCGCTTCTGGCGGCGATCTGCGCCGCCGTGGCGGGTACCACAGTCATTGGGCTTCTTTTTGAGCGGCTTGCCATCAGGCCGCTCAAAAACGCCACCCCGCTTGCCCTGATCATCATCACCATCGGCGCCAGCATCCTGATCCGTGGCGTGGTGATGCTGTTATGGGGCAAGGACACCCAGGCGCTACCCGCCTTTTCGGGTAACGACCCCATCAGCATCGCGGGGGCGACGCTACTGCCGCAGCATCTCTGGATCTTCGGCGTCACCATCCTGGTCATCGTCGGGTGCAGGCTTTTCTTCCACCACACCATCAGCGGCAAGGCGATGCGCGCCTGCTCCTTCAACCCGCGCGCCGCGAACCTGGTCGGCGTCAGCGTCGGCAGGATGGTCCTTTTCTCCTTCGTCATCAGCGCCGCCGTGGGCTCGCTGGCAGGGGTCATCATCGCGCCGCTCACCATGACCGCTTACGACGTGGGGGTCATGCTGGGGCTGAAGGGGTTTTGCGCCGCGATCATGGGGGGGATGGGGAGCGGCCTTGGAACCGTCCTCGGCGGCCTGATCCTGGGGACCCTGGAGTCCCTTGGCGCCGGGCTCATATCCTCGGGGTACAAGGACGCCATTGCCTTTTTCATCCTGCTCCTGATCCTTTTCATCCGTCCCCAGGGGCTTTTCAAGAAGGGCGAAACCGAGAGGGTGTAACAGCAGTTTTTTTGATCTCCTGCTAGATAAGGTTCCATTTTGAAATCGGACAAAATCAAATTTTTCATTTTCTGCCTGGTGGTGCTCCTCGCCCCATTGCCGCTTTCCGGAAGCTACCTGACCAACGTCCTCGTCTTCGTCGGGGTCAACAGCATGCTCGCGCTGGGGCTCAACCTGCTCCTTGGCTTCGCCGGGCAGATCTCGCTCGGGCAGGCGGCTTTCTTCGGCCTTGGGGCCTACGGCTCCGGGGTGCTCACCTCGACCTACGCTTTCAACCCCTGGCTCGCCATGGTCGCCGTTGCGCTCGCGGTCGCTGCCTTTGCCTTCGCCATCGGTTTCCCGGTATTGCGCCTCAAGGGGCACTACCTCGCCATGGCCACCCTCGGCGTCGGCGTCATCGCCAATATCGCCTTCAACGAGACCGTGGATCTCACCGGCGGCCCCTCCGGCCTTTCCGGCATCCCGAACCTCGCCATCGGCTCCTTTACCTTCGACACGGACCTGAAGAACTACTACCTGGTCTGGGGCTTCGCGCTGGTCATGATCCTGCTTGCGCTGAACCTGGTGAACTCCCGTTTCGGCCGCGGGTTGCGCGCCATCCACGATTCGGAGGTGGCAGCGCGGGTGATGGGTGTGAACGCGAGGCTGATGAAGGTGCAGGTTTTCACCCTTTCCGCCTTCATCTCCGCCATCGCCGGGAGCCTCTACTGCCACGTGATGACCTTCATCTCGCCCACCTCGTTCAGTTACCATACCTCGGTGGAGCTTTTGACCATGATCGTCATAGGCGGGCTGGGGAGCGTCTACGGATCCATCCTGGGCGCGCTGCTTCTGACCATGCTGCCCGAGATACTTCGGACCTTCCAGGATTACGACATCATCGTCTACGGCTCCCTGCTCATCGTCATGACCATCTACATGCCGGGCGGGTTGGTCAAGGGCGTGCCCGCTCTTTTCAGGCGCCTCACCCCGAAGAAGGCGAAGGAGGGGGCGAATGCTTAACCTGAACGGCATAGGGAAGAGGTTCGGCGGGCTTACCGCGCTGGAGGGGATCTCGTTCAACGTCGGCAAGGGGTCCATCACCGGGATCATCGGCCCCAACGGCGCCGGCAAGACCACGCTTTTCAACATAGCGACAGGCATCTATCCGCCGTCCTGCGGCGCGGTGCTCCTGGAGGGAAAAGACATCTCGAAGCTCCCACCCGAGGGGCGCGCCCACCTGGGTCTGGTCCGCACCTTCCAGAACATCGAACTCTTCGGCAAGATGACGGTGCTGGAGAACGTCATGGTCGGCCTGCACACCCAGAGCAGCTCCGGGATGTTCGCCTGTGCCTTCAGGATGCCGTGGCAGATGGGGGAGGAGAAGCGGATTCGCGCCCGGGCCTATGAGCTGCTCGAATTCGTCGGCATCCCGGAACTTGCCGGTGTCGAGGCAGGAACCCTTCCCTTCGGCAAGGGAAGGCTCCTGGAGATCGCCCGCGCCATGGCGCTCGAGCCGAAGCTCCTCCTGATGGACGAGCCGGCGGCGGGGCTCAACAGCAGCGAGACGGCGGAGCTTGCCGACCTGATCAAGAAGATCCGCGACCTGGGTATCACCGTGGCGCTCGTTGAGCACGACATGGACCTGGTTATGGACATCTGCGACCAGCTCGTGGTCCTGAACCTCGGCACCATGCTAGCCGAGGGGACCCCGAGGGAGATCCAGGACAACCAGGCGGTGATCACCGCGTACCTGGGCGAGGAATAGCATGCTCAAGATCAAGAACATAAACGCCTACTACGGGAAGGTCCACGCGCTTAAGAACGTGTCGCTGCACTTAAACCGCGGCGAGATCGTCACCCTCATCGGCGCCAACGGTGCCGGCAAGACCACGCTTCTCAACACCCTATCCGCCATCATCCCGACGGCGAGCGGCGAGATGATGCTGGAAGGAAAGAACATAGCCGGGCTTGCAGCCGACCGCGTGGTGTCGCTGGGGCTTTCGCAGGTGCCCGAGGGGCGGCAGGTCTTTAACCCGCTCACCGTAGAGGAGAACCTGGAGTTGGGCGCCTACCTCCGCTACCGGATGGGGGGGCAGCGCCAGGAGATCGCCGAGGACCTGGAGCGCATGTTCCTGATGTTCCCGCGCCTCAAGGAGCGCAGGCGGCAGGCGGCGGGCACCCTTTCCGGCGGGGAGCAGCAGATGCTCGCCATAGGCCGGGCGCTAATGGCGCGCCCGAAGCTGCTCCTTCTGGACGAGCCCTCCATGGGGCTCGCGCCGCTGGTGGTGCAGGACATCTTCAGGGTGATCCAGACGTTGAGGGAAGAAGAGGGGACCTCCATCCTGCTGGTGGAGCAGAACGCCCGCGCCGCCCTCAAGGTAGCCGACCGCGGCTACGTGCTGGAGACCGGCAAGGTGATCCTCTCAGGGAAGGCCAGCGAACTTCTGGAAAACAAGGATGTGCAGCGCGCCTACCTGGGTCGCGACAAGAAGGAAATTTGGGAACGGTGAACTTCAATTGTCAATTGACGATTGACAATTGACAACGCAAACCAGCTTTTACTTGTTCACCAGCTACTGTTTGCTAGCTATTATTGTCTGCTGATGCTACACCGCACTGTCTATTATCAAATCGACATGTCAGTTCATTCACTCGGTTTTTAATTGTCAACTGTCAATTGTCAATTATCAATTGAGTTTTAGACGTCAATTGGTTTTACAGGGGTTTTTATGTCAATTTGGGATCCGGATTACGAATGCATGCCGCGCGAGGAGATGGAGCAGCTCCAGTTGGAGCGCCTCCAGGCGACCCTCAACCGCGTGTACAAGAACGTCACCTGCTACCGGAACAAGTTCAAGGAACTGGGAATAGTCCCCGAGGATGTCAGATCCCTCGCCGACCTCTCGAAACTTCCCTTCACCACCAAGGAGGACCTGCGCCTCAACTACCCCTACGGCATGTTCGCGGTGCCGCTTAGGGAGGTGGTGCGCATTCACTCCTCCAGCGGCACCACCGGCAAGCCCACGGTCGTCGGCTACACCAAGCAGGACGTGAAGGTCTGGTCAAACCTCGTGGCGCGCTTCATGACCGCCGCTGGCGTGAACCACGACGACGTGGTGCAGATAGCCTTCGGCTACGGTCTCTTCACCGGCGCCTTCGGCCTGCATTACGGCTCCGAGATGATCGGCGCCTCCGTCATCCCGATGGGTGCCGGTAACACCGAGAAGCAGATCATGATCATGCAGGATTACCGCACTACCGCTCTCGTCTCGACGCCGAGCTACGCGGTCACCATAGCCGAGCGCATGGAGAAGATGGGTATCGACCCGAAGAGCCTCTGCCTCAAGGTGGGGCTTTTCGGCGGCGAGCCCTGGTCCGAGGCGATGCGGCGCGAGATCGAGTCGAGGCTCGGCATCTCCGCCACCGACAACTACGGGCTCTCCGAGGTTATCGGACCGGGTGTCGCCGGCGAATGCGAGTGCAAGTGCGGCATGCACATCTCCGAGGACGCTTTCCTCGCCGAGATCATCGACCCGGAAACGGGCGAGACGCTGCCGCCGGGTAGCGTCGGCGAACTGGTGCTCACCTCGCTCACCAAGGAAGCGTTCCCGATGGTGCGCTACCGCACCCGCGACATCACCTCGCTCGACTACACGAAATGCGACTGCGGCAGGACCACGGTGCGCATGAAGAAGACCATGGGGCGCTCCGACGACATGCTGATCATCAAGGGGGTGAACGTCTATCCCTCGCAGATCGAGGACGTCCTTTTCGCCGTCGAAGGATGCCAGCCGCACTACCAGCTTGTGGTCGACCGCAAGGGGGCTCTGGATACCCTGGAGATCAGGATCGAGGTTACCGAGAACATCTTCTTCGACGAGATGAAGCTTCAGAAGGCTTTCCTCGACAACGTCGAACGCCGCATTGACTCGGTGCTCGGGGTAGGCGCCGTAGTGAAACTGGTCGAGCCGAACAGCATCCCGAGGGCCGAAGGCAAAGCCTCCAGGGTCATTGACAACAGAAAAATCTAGACTAGCATTGGTTCCACCTTGCCTGACAGACTGGCTCAATCAGGAGAGGATGAACACTCAAAGGGCATAGCCCCTGCCAAGGAGGAATCATATGAAGAAGTTGGTTGTTGTCTCTGTATCTGTATTGTCCCTGGCCTTGATGGCCGCTCCTGGATTCTGTGCGGCGAAGAAAGCCGAGAAGATCGATGCCAAGGCGAAATTCGACCAGCATTGCGTCGCCTGCCATCCGAAGGGGGGCAACATCATCAGGCCGGACAAGACGCTCAGCAAGAAGTCTCTGGAGGCCCATGGCGTCAAGAGCGAGAAGGACATCGTCGCCAAGATGCGCAACCCCGGCCCCGGCATGACCAAGTTCGACGCCAAGGCTGTGCCCGATGCAGAGGCCAACGCCATAGCGAAATACATCATGGCTACCTTCAAGTAGGCAGGAACCAGGGCAACGCCCGAAAAGTCCCTCTTTGCGAAGGGGGATTTAGGGGGATTTAGGGGGATTTGATTTTCAGCTCGATAGGCTACGGGCACTCCGATTAGGAACAAGATCACAAAAAAAGCACCTGTAGACCCCCTTGGTCTCAGGTGCTTTTTTTGAGTCTGGCTCCAATCTGCTCTAGTGGGGCGTTTTCCCCCACCCCGACCCTCCCCCTCCAGGGGAGGGGGCCTTTTCGCGTGTCCATTACCCCTCCTCCTGGGAAGCAGCCTTTTTGTTCGTACCCTCCCCAGGAGGGGGAGGGACAGGTAGGGGGCGCCGCTTTCGGCTACGGGACGCTTCAGCTGTAGTCGTTACAGCGTCTGCGTCACGTTGGTAATGGTTATCTCCAGCACTCCCCTGGCCCAGGGGAAGGTGCTCTTGGTGGCCTCGACAACCGGGCCGTCGGTTATGAAACGGGCATTTCCCTCGACCAGGAACCCGGTTCCGGGGCCGTGCGTCCCCTGCACCTCGCGGCTCCCCAGGGTCAAAAGGACCTTCGGGTTGCGGGTCACGTTCTTCTCGGTCACGTGCATGTACCCCGCGGGAATGAGCAGCCTTTCGTCGGCGTCCAGCGCCAGGTAGCTGTTCCAGGTATTGACCAGGTGGGGCCCGTCTTCGCCTTGGGTCACAATGGCGACCACCCCTTCATGTTTCATCACTTCTTTCATCTTTTCAGGGATCATCTGCGTTACCTCCTGTTTGTCGTTGTCGCTGCTGTCACCATTGTCTGAGTTCGATCGGGA
This sequence comes from Citrifermentans bremense, assembly GCF_014218275.1. Classification (NCBI taxonomy): domain Bacteria; kingdom Pseudomonadati; phylum Thermodesulfobacteriota; class Desulfuromonadia; order Geobacterales; family Geobacteraceae; genus Citrifermentans; species Citrifermentans bremense. Next base: position 2,344,388 of record NZ_AP023213.1, on the reverse strand, counting down.
GCCCGTCCGGGTCGTGGATCTCCGCCCGCTTCGAGGGACCGAGGGAGACCGGACCCCAGGTCGGCTCGATTCCTTTTTGGGCCAGGTATTCCAGCGCCCGGTCCATGTCGTCTACCTCCAGCGCCATCATCCGGTACCCCGTGCTCCAAGGCTCCGCTGCCGAAAGAGTGGGGTCCTTCACTCTCATCAATTCCAGCACAGTGTCACCCAGCGCCAGATATGCTATCTCTTCCAGCGGAGGAGCAGACACAGCCATGCGCTGTTTCATGGCGAAGCCCAGGATATCGGTGTAAAATCTGATGGACCGCTCGAAGTCGCGCGGAATGATCTCAACATGATCAATTCTCTTAAACATCTACACACCTCCTTACTGCCATATCGTTGTATGTATTTACCGTCATACCTTGCTGCGATCTTGCTGCTAACTACCTGCCATTTCCAACTCTGGCGCCTTCTCAGGCACCCGCATCCACCGTGCCGCGACCAGGGAAATCACACCCAGTACCGTGCCGCCGATGAACGGGATCCTGTAATCCAACATCCAGAAGTAGCCGCCCAATGCGGGCAGGAAAACGGCGGCTATGTGATTGATGGTGAACCCGACCGACATGGATGAGGAGATGTCGGCGGGATCTGCCACCTTCTGGAAGTAGGTCCTGATGGAAACCTCGAAATTGTAGAGGATGTTGTCCAGGATGTACATGAACATGACCAGGTATTTCGAGGTGCTGAAGGCATAGACCATGAAAATGACGATGACTCCGGCGTACTCGCAGGAGGAGATGAAGCGCTCGCCGAAACGGTTGATCGCCTTACCAATCAGGGAATTGAGGACATAGGCGACGATGTTGTTCACGATGAAGAGGATAGTCATCTCGCGCACCGTGAAATGGAACACCTGGACCAGCAGCAGGATCGAGAAGACCACGAATATCTGCCGCCTGGCTCCGGAGAGCAGGGTCAGGATGTAGAAGAGCGAATATCTGCGCCGAAGGATCATCTTCTTGCGCTGGGGCACGATTCCCGCGTGGGTGGGGTTCTGGCAAAGCCCCCAGGCGCCTGCTATGAACACCACCGCCCCGATGGCGAGGTACATCCCCCGGTACTGCACCACCGAGCTCAGGCAGTAAACCATGATCCCCGCCACCACGCTGGAGATGGCGGCCAGCGCCCGAAGGCGGCCGAAGACTATGGGCGAGACTGCGGTGGAAAAGTACTGCAGGGTGAGCGACTGGTTGGTGGTCTCGTAGTAGTGGAAACCGAAGCTCATCACCACCGTGGTGAAGATCACCCAGCCGTAGGAGGGGATGAGCGCCGTGATACCCGTTCCCAGCCCCAAGAGCAGCACCGATAGTGCGGCCAGCTTGTGTTCGCGCATGAAGAGGAGCACGAAGACCACCAGCAGGGTCAGCAGGCCCGGAATCTCCCGCACCGACTGCGTGATGCCGACCTGGCTTCCGTTCAGATGCACCATCTCGGCCGCGAAGTTGTTGAACAAAATGGTGTACCCCTGCAGTCCGATCGTCGAAGCCGCAGTCAGTATGATCAGGAAGCGGAGCATCGGACGCTGCTCGGAAGTGAGCAGCCCCTCGTCGATCTTCCCCAGTAGACGCTTCATGTATTTCTCCATCGTTTGCTGTGTATCAACCTGTTTTCTCGGCCCTGACCCAAGCCGTCGGCCTGTTCCGTAGGCGTTAGTGCGCCGTGCGCTGCAACTGCCTGTAAATATCCCTCTTGCGAATTAGGAGGATTATCAACCGGTTCATCGGGAATACCGGGAGACCTGGAATACCAGTACATTTGCCCACGAAGCGCTGCGCGAGACCTCGCGTTTCCCCCCTTTGCGACGGGCCTGCGCGCCGTAGCGCTTCGGTCCGCGGAGGCGGGCCTGCACGCCGTAGCATTTCGTCTGCGAAGGCGGGAGGGGGGACAGGGGGGATTTGCTCTTTGCTGCCACATCCGAAATATATCTTCCAGCGCCCTCAGTAGCTGGTAAGTCATGCCAGACGGTAATATCATTGATTTGCTCCATCTGTACACAGCTTTCCAAGTAGAGCTTTATCATTGGCGTCTGCTTGACAACAAACACAGTCCAGCTACTTTATATGGATGTTTTTACCCCCGCTCAACCACAGGGGGAATGACTTTTATCAATAAACCGGAGAAGGAGGGAAGACTATGAAGAAATATCGTTGCACCGTGTGCGGTTACATCTACGACCCCGAGATCGGTGACTTGGACAGCGGCATCCAGCCGGGTACCGCCTTTGAAGACATCCCAGAGGACTGGGTCTGCCCCTTGTGCGGCGCAGAGAAGAGCATGTTCGAAGAAGTGTGATCCATACCGGACAGGCTGCCTTCCAGCTTCAAGCTCTGGATGGGCAGCCTGTCCCTTTTATGTCATGCGGAGGCTGTATGAAGACTGTGATCATCGGCGGGGTCGCGGCAGGGTTGTCGGCGGCAAGCCAGGCAAAGCGGCAGTCGCCAGAGTCTGAAGTGGTAGTTCTGGAGAGAAGCGGCGATGTCTCCTATGCCGCCTGCGGCATGCCGTACAACCTTTTCTTCAGGGACAAACCGGTGGAAAAGCTCTACGCCCTGTCGCTTGAGACCATCCGCAAGGAGCGTGGGATAGACTACCGGCTGCGGCAGGAAGTGACCGCCATCGACCCGGTCGGGAAGGTGGTGAGCGTCACCGATCTCGCCACCGGCAAGGGCTACCAGGAGCGCTACGACTTTCTCGTCTATGCCACCGGCAACAGCGCCATCAGGCTCACCGCGCCAGGCTTCGACGGCAGCGACGTTTTCTGCTTCAAGACGCTGGACGACACGAGGCACGTGAAGCAGTTCATCTACGACAAGGCCCCAAAGCGTGCGGTTTTAGTTGGCGCGGGTTATACGAACCTCGAGGTCGCCGACGTCCTCACCAACCTGAAGATCAAGCCGGTCATCCTGGAGAAAGCTCCCACTATCCTCCCCTCCTTCTGTGAGGAGGCGAGGGCGAAGGTGCTGGACAAGGTGAAGGAGAGGGGGATCGAGCTGATCACCGGCGTCGACATCGCCGAGAAGGCGGGTGGCGAGGTCAGGTCCTCCGCGGGCGTTTTCCCCGCCGATCTCGTGGTGGTCGCCGTCGGCACCCGCCCCAACACAGCTCTTTTCGCCGCGGCAGGAGGAGTCCTCGGGACCGCGGGGGCGGCCAAGGTCGACCGCTATCTGCGTACCAACCTCGATTCCGTCTTCGCCGGCGGTGACTGCGCCGAGCACTACGTCCGGCAACTGGGGGCGAACTCCTATTTCCCCTTGGGTCCCGCGGCCAACAAGCACGGGCGCGTCATAGGGAACAACGTCACCAACCCCGACCATATGATGGAGTTCTGGGGGATAGACCAGACGGCCGTCTTCAAGTTCTTCGAGCTGAGCATCGCCACCACCGGCCTCAACGAAAGGCAGCTGCAGGCGCTCGGCAAGGATTACGTCAAGGTATTCGTGGACAGCCCCACCCGCGGGGAATTCCCAGGCGGGAGCACGATGCGCGTCGTGCTTTTCTGCCAGAAGGGGGACGGGCTTCTTCTGGGCGCGCAGATCGTCGGCGAGGACGTGGTGGCCAAGAGGCTCGACGTGCTGGCGACGGCGATCTACAAGCAGATGACCGTGTTCGAGATCGCCGAGCTGGACCTGGCCTACTCGCCTCCCTATTCGCCGGTCTGGGACCCGATCCTCGTCGCCGCAAACGTGGCTGTCAAGAAAGTCTAGATGCAACTTTAAATAGGGGCATCGAGTATTTTAACGTCGGTATATTTTTCCCAAAACGCTGCACGTGAACAAACGTCCCCCCCTTTGCGAAGGGGGGGACAGGGGGGACAGGGGGGATTTGCCTTTCTTAAAGGGGGGCAGGGGGGGATTTGCCCCTTACGCACCAGCGGGAACACAATCGTCGATTGAAAATGGACCAACCGGGAGAAGATCATGAGCGGCAAGACATCGAACAGCTACAACACTCTGAGCACGCTCACCGCAGGCGGCAAGAGCTACCGCTACCATTCGTTGCAGGCGTTCCAGGAAAATTCGGGGCTGGACATCTCGCGGCTTCCGTATTCCCTGAAGATACTGCTGGAGAACCTCCTGAGGAGGGAGGACGGGGTGGTGGTGAAGAGGGAGGACATCGAGGCCGTGGCCCGCTGGGACGCGGCGGCGGAACCGGACAAGGAACTCCAGTTCATGCCCGCCCGGATACTGCTCCAGGACTTCACCGGGGTGCCGGCGGTGGCCGACCTTGCCGCGATGCGGTCGGCTTTGGCGCGCCTTGGAGGTAGCCCCGCTAAGATCAACCCGATGCAGCCCGCCGACCTGATCATCGATCACTCGGTCCAGGTGGACTTCTACGGCACCACCGGCGCCCTCTGGGGAAACTCCTCCGTCGAGTTCGAGCGCAACCACGAGCGCTACCAGTTCCTGCGCTGGGGGCAGTCGGCCTTCCGGAACTTCAGCGTGGTCCCGCCCGCGACCGGCATCTGCCACCAGGTAAACCTCGAGTACCTCTCGCAGGTGGCCATGGTGGCGAAGCACGGTGAGGAGGAGTTTGTCTTCCCCGACACGCTGGTGGGGACCGATTCCCACACCACCATGATCAACGGTCTCGGCGTCGTCGGCTGGGGAGTGGGTGGTATCGAGGCGGAAGCAGCCATGTTGGGGCAGCCTTGCTCCATGCTCATCCCCCAGGTGGTCGGTTTCCGTTTGACCGGCGCGCTCGCCCCGGGCGCCACGGCGACGGACCTGGTGCTTACCGTGACCCAGATGCTGCGCAAGAAGGGTGTGGTCGGGAAGTTCGTCGAATTCTTCGGTCCAGGCGCCGCCTCCCTCAACATCGCGGACCGGGCCACCATCGGTAACATGGCGCCGGAGTACGGCGCCACCATCGGGGTCTTCCCCGTCGACGGGCAGACGACCGACTACCTGCGCCTGACCGGCAGGCAAGACATCGTTCCGCTGGTGGAGGCGTACTACCAGCAGCAGAGGCTCTGGCTCGATGTGAACCGGCCGGAGCCTTCGTACAGCGACATCCTGGAACTTGACCTGGCCCAGGTCGAGCCCTCTCTTGCCGGGCCGATGCGCCCGATGGACCGGGTCAATCTTAAGGAGGTGCGGGGATCCTTCCGCAAGCAGTTGATCACCCTGAGGTCCCACGACGCCGCGCGTGTCGACAAGGAAACCATGAGCCGGTGGCTCGGCGAGGGGGGCGCGCCGGTGACCGTCGCCCCTGAGCTGATGGAACACCCCGACAAGTCGCTTGGGGCCCTGGGGCACTGCGTCCCGGTGCGCCAGCCAGACGGGACCGCCTACAACCTCTGCCACGGCTCGGTGGTTATCGCCGCCATCACCAGTTGCACAAACACCTCCAACCCCTCGGTCATGATAGGGGCGGGTCTTCTGGCGCGCAACGCGGTACGACGCGGGTTGCAGGTGCGGCCGTGGGTGAAGACGAGCCTCGCCCCCGGCTCCAAGGTGGTCACCGACTACCTGGCCGCTGCTGGGCTCACGCCGTACCTGGAGGCCCTGCGCTTCCACCTGGTCGGCTATGGATGCACCACCTGCATCGGCAACAGCGGGCCTTTGGCCGAGCACATCTCCGGGGCCATCGTCAAGGGGGACCTCGCTGTAGCGGCAGTCCTCTCCGGCAACCGCAACTTCGAGGGGCGCATCAACAGCCACGTGAGAGCAAACTACCTCGCCTCGCCGCCGCTCGTCGTAGCCTATGCGCTGGCCGGCAACGTCAACATCGATCTCACCCGGGACCCCATAGGCAACGACCCCAACGGCGACCCGGTATACCTGAAAGATATCTGGCCCAACGAGCAGGAAGTCGCGCAACTGGTGCAAAGCTGCGTCCATGCCGAATCCTTCGCCCGCAACTACTCCGACGTCTTCCAGGGCGACGAACAGTGGATGGCCCTGCAGGTTCCCATCGGCGAACTGTACCATTGGCAGCAAGGGTCCACCTACATCAAGGAGCCTCCGTTCTTTGCCGACCTCTCCAGGGATCCGCAGCCGGTCCAGGACGTAAAAGAGGCGCGGGTGCTGGCCCTTTTGGGGGATTCCATCACCACAGACCATATCTCGCCGGCAGGTTCCATCGCAAAGGATGCTCCTGCCGGCCGCTACCTCATCTCGCTGGGCATCCCCCCGAAGGATTTCAACTCCTACGGGGCGCGCCGCGGCAACCACGAGGTGATGGTCCGGGGGACCTTCGCCAACATCCGCATCAGGAATCAACTGGTACCGGGTGTGGAAGGAGGGGTAACGAGGTGCTTTGTCTGCGACGACAAGGATGGCGGCCAGATGTCAATCTTCGACGCCGCAGAGAAATACCGTGCGGCAGGCGTCCCGCTGATCGTCATCGCCGGCAAGGAATACGGCACCGGCTCCTCACGCGACTGGGCAGCCAAGGGGACCAAGCTTCTCGGGGTGAGGGCGGTGATCGCCGAGAGCTTCGAGAGGATCCACCGCTCCAACCTCGTCGGGATGGGCGTTCTGCCCCTGCAGTTTCTCCCGGGCGAGAACCCGGCTACCCTCGGGTTGGACGGCACGGAAAGCTTCGACCTGGGAGGGCTGTCAGAACTTGCGCCGGGGCAAAAACTCCAGGTGAATTATCGGAATAGTGAAGGCGACACCGGCTCGTTCACGGTGCAGGCGCGGATCGATACCACGAACGAGCTCGATTACTACCGCCACGGCGGCATCCTCCCCTTCGTGCTCAGGCAATTCCTGAAGTAGTCCATTGTTAGTGCCGCGTCAGCCCGGTTTTGCGGCTGGCGCGGCACGTGTCCTTTTCCTTTTCTTGCCAACTTCCACCGTCCAGTTGCTCCCCCCTCCAGTTGCGACTTTTAACTAGCGACCATCACCGTTGAGTCAGCACCGCTCTACATCCCTCCCTCTCCACCTTTACGCCAGTTGCAAATACCTAGGGCATTGCGTCCCAACTTAGGAAGGTTAATCCAAATATTCAGGGGAACCTGGTTAAATTCATCCACGAAGCGCTGCACGAGAACAAACATTCCCCCCTTTGCGAAGGGGGGCAAGGGGGATTTGCCTTTTTATACTGGAGGGCCGTCGCTCACATTTTCCTTGACCAGGATACCCCGTGGGGGTATCTTCAGCTTAACGTGAATACCCCGGTGGGGTATCCAGAAGCATAAGGAGGCGCCATGACACAGTCGCCCAAGAACAAGATGACCACGCGCGTGAAGCGCATCGCCGGGCAGGTGGCCGGCATCGAGCGGATGCTGGAGGAGAAGCGCTACTGCGTCGACATACTGAACCAGATCTCGGCCGTGCGCTCGGCCCTGGACGCCCTCGGGGTTGAACTGCTGACCAGGCACCTGGAGAACTGCGTACTGGGACACGGGACCGACAGCCAGCATGAATTGGCCAAGCCGATGTCGCAGCAGCAACTCCTGGACGAGGTGAAGACAGCGCTGTCGCGCTTTTTGAAGTGACAAGGGAGGACCACGATATGTCGGGAAACAATCTTTTACGGGATCCGGTCTGCGGCATGGATGTGCCGGAAGACTCGCCCCACAACGCGACCCATGCCGGGACCAGCTACAAGTTCTGCTCCGCCGGGTGCAAGCAAAAGTTCGAGGCAAACCCGAAGAGCTTCCTTTTTAGTGCAACGCCGTCCGCCGCTGAAGGCTCTTCAGCCGCGCCCGCCGCGCCGGAGCGCGCCGAGCAGTGCGAGTTTCCCCTTTTGGGGATGAACTGCGCCGGATGCGCGGGCCGCATTGAGAAGACGCTTTCCAGCACCGCCGGCGTCGCCAGGGCCGCGGTCAACTTCGCCACCACCCGCGCCACGGTGAAATATGACCCGCAGGTGACGAACCCGCAGGCGCTCAAGCAGGTGGTGCGCGACATGGGGTACGACGTCCTCGAAGCGGGAAGCGGCGGGACCGAGACCGACGAGGCCGAGCTTTTGGAAGCGCAGTCCAAGGTGCACGAGGAGCAGTACCGGAAAAACCGCGGCAAGTTCGTTATCGCCCTGGCTCTCACCATACCGGTGGCAATTCTGGCCATGGCCGGGCACGTGGTCCCCGCGCTGGCCGACGCCCTCAATTTCCCAGGCCGGGCCTTTGTGGAACTCGCGCTTACCACGCCGGTCCTTTTCTGGGCCGGACGGGAGTTCTTCACCGGCGCCTGGAGCGCGGCGAAGCACCGCGTCGCGGACATGAACACCCTGGTGGCGCTCGGGACGCTCTCCGCCTATCTCTTCAGCCTCGTTGCCACAGTCGCGCCGCAATGGCTCTCGGCAAGGACCGCAGCTGCGGGGCACGGGCATGATGGAGCCGTCGGCGTCTACTATGAGGTCGCCGCTATCATCGTCACCCTCATCCTCATGGGACGACTTCTGGAGGCCCGCGCCAAAAGCAAGACCAGCGGCGCGATCCACGCCCTGATAGGTTTGCAGCCCAAGCTCGCGCGGGTGCTGCGCGACGGCAAGGAAGAGGACATCCCCATAGCCGAGGTGCAGTTGGGAGACACCATCCTGGTTCGGCCGGGCGAGAAGGTGCCCGTGGACGGCGAGCTGATCGAGGGAAGTTCCACGGTCGACGAGAGCATGCTGACCGGTGAACCGCTCCCGGTGCGTAAAAACGAGGGGGATACCGTCATCGGCGCGACCCTCAACAAGACCGGATCTTTCCGCATGCGCGCCACCAGGATCGGCAAGGACACGGTGCTGCAGCAGATCGTAAGGCTGGTGCAGCAGGCCCAGGGAACCAAGGCCCCAATCCAGCGGCTCGCGGACCTTATCGCGAGCTACTTCGTCCCGGTGGTCATCTCGCTTGCCATCGCCACCTTCGTGGTCTGGTTCGACATCTCGCCGCCCGAAACCCGGCTCAACATGGCGGTCCTGACCTTCGTCTCGGTGCTGATCATCGCCTGCCCCTGCGCGCTCGGGCTCGCCACGCCGACCGCCATCATGGTCGGCACAGGGCGCGGCGCCCAGGCGGGCATCCTCATCAAGGGAGGTGAGGCGCTGGAAACGGCGCACAAGCTCACCACCATAGTCCTCGACAAGACCGGCACCATAACCCGTGGCATCCCCTCGGTTACGGACATAGAGACGCAAGGCTATGAGCGCCAGGCGCTGATGCAGCTGGCGGCGGCTGCGGAGGCCGGAAGCGAGCACCCGCTGGGTGAGGCGATCGTGCGCTACGCGGACGAGAACGGCCTTTCGCGCCTTGCCGCCCGCGACTTCAACGCCATCCCCGGCCACGGCATCGAGGCAACCGTGGACGGCAAGAGGGTAGTGATCGGCACCGCGCTGCTTCTTGAAAAAGAGGGAATCGCCGCGGACCAGGCGGCCGCCCACCGCCTTGCGGACCAGGCGAAGACCCCGATTTTCGTGGCGATCGACGGCGCCTATGCCGGTGTCATCGCCATCGCCGACCCGATCAAGGAAAGCTCGGCCGCCGCGGTAAAAAGGCTGCACGACCTGGGGCTCGAAGTGATCATGCTCACCGGAGACAACCGGCGCACCGCCGACTCCATCGCGCGGCAGGTGGGTGTGGACCGGGTGGTAGCCGAAGTGCTCCCGGACGCCAAGGGTGAGGAGATCAAGAAACTGCAGGCGCAGGGGAAGGTGGTCGCGATGGTGGGCGACGGCATCAACGACGCGCCTGCTCTCGCCCAGGCGGACGTGGGAATCGCCATGGGGAGCGGAACCGACGTCGCCATCGAAGCGGCCGACATAACGCTCGTGCGCGGCGACCTGAACGGCGTCATCTCCAGCATCGCGCTTTCCAGGGCCACCATCGCCAACATAAAGCAGAACCTCTTCTTCGCCTTCGTCTACAACATCATGGGGATCCCCATCGCTGCGGGCATCCTTTACCCGATGACCGGCTGGCTCTTGAGCCCGATCATCGCCTCGCTCGCCATGGCGCTCTCCTCGGTCAGCGTCGTAACCAACGCCCTGCGCTTGCGCGGGTTCACCATAGAAAGGGGGTAGCCAGATGGACCTGACCCAGATCACAGTCACCATCGCCGGTGCGGCGCTTATAGCGCTCAACCTCTGGTTCTTTTTCGGCAAGAAGGAAGCCGGCCACGCGGTCGCCAAAGAAAAGGGTGGGATCTACGCCTGCCCGATGCATCCCTGGATCACCAGCAACGACCCTACCGCCGATTGCTCCATCTGCGGCATGAAGCTGGTTAAAAGCGACGAGGTCCGGAAGTAAGGTGGAAGAGGCGAGGCTGTGGAATATTCTGCTGCGGCTAGTGGAATATTCCCCCAGCCAGACCTGCGACCCGCCGGCGCCGGCTGCCGTTTCGCCTCAAAATCAGAGCCTTACCTCTGCGGACATCCTTGGCACGACAATTGATAAAGCTTCTGCCGTAGTCGTTGATCGAGAGGTGCTGCGGGGTTATGGGTTGGCCCCGTGGCATCTCCCACCTTCGCGTAAAGCTACGGTGGGCAGGCTCCACCTCCGCGCGGAAGCGCTACGGTGGGCAGACCCGCCTCTACGCCATTTACTTGCACCAACTTATCCCTCTCTCTCCCTCTCCCAGCGGGAGAGGGGCGGGGTGAGGGAAGCCTTTAACATCCGGTACACGGAGACACGATGAAACTGCACACGATTTCCATCAACAATCTGAAGCGCCGCAAGGCCAAGATGGCTTTCCTCACCATCGGCCTCATGGTCGGGATCGCCACCATCGTCACCCTGGTGACCCTGACCAGTTCCATGTCCACCGACATCGAAAGGAAGATGGACGAGTTCGGCGCGAACATCCTGGTCACCCCCCAGAGCAACGGCCTCTCCATGAACTACGGTGGCATAAGCCTGGGCGGGGTCACCTTCGACCAGCGCGAGATCAAGGAAGAAGACCTGGCCCAGATCCGCAACATCAAGAACAACAAGAACATCTCGGCCATCTCCCCCAAGGTTTTGGGCGGGATCAAGGTCGGCAGTCACGACGTCCTTCTGGTCGGCGTAGACTTCGCCAGCGAACTGAAGATGAAGCAGTGGTGGCAGATCTTCGGCGACGCGCCCAAAGGGGACCACGAGCTCCTTCTAGGAAGCGACGCATCCAACGTCCTCAACGCCAGCTCGGGCGACAGCATCCAGATCAAGGGGGAAACCTTCAAGGTCGCTGGCGTGCTGAACCAGACCGGTTCCCAGGACGACTCACTGGTCTTCGTCTCGCTCCCCAAGGCCCAGAAACTCCTCGGCAAGGAAGGTAAGATCACCATGGCCGAGGTGGCCGCCCTCTGCTCGGGGTGCCCCATCGGCGACATGGTGACCCAGATCGCCGAGAAACTCCCGGACACCAAGGTCTCTGCCATCCAGCAGGTGGTCGAAGGGCGGCTGAAGGCGCTGGACCACTTCAAGCGCTTCTCCTACGCCATGGCCGCGGTCGTCGTCTTCATCGGTTCGCTCATCGTCTTCGTCACCATGATGGGGAGCGTCAACGAGCGCACCACCGAGATCGGCGTTTTCCGCGCCATCGGTTTCCGCAAAAGCCACATCATGCGCATCATCCTCCTGGAGGCCGCGCTGGTGAGCCTTCTGGCCGGCCTGTTGGGCTACGCCGCCGGGATGGGCGGGGCGAAGCTCGCGCTCCCCTTCATGGCGGAAACCAAAAACGCCCACCTGGTCTGGGACAGTACCGTCGCCTTCGGCTCGGTCGCACTGGCCATCCTGCTCGGCATTGTGGCGAGCCTTTACCCCGCGCTCCACGCCAGCAAGATGGACCCGACCGAGGCCCTCAGGGCTCTTTAAAAGAGGAAGATATGGCACTCATTGAAATCAAGGATGTGAAGAAGCAGTACCAGACCGGCTCGGATATGGTCGAGGCCCTGCGCGGCGTCAACATCAGCATCGAGGCGGGGGAGTTCATCACCATCATGGGGCAGTCCGGCTCCGGCAAGAGCACGCTCCTTTCGGTTCTCGGGGGGATGAACCATCCCACCAGCGGCGACGTGGAGATGGCGGGGGTGAAGCTCTACCAGCTTCCCAGCGAGAAGCTGGCCGATTTCAGGGCGCAGAACCTGGGTTTCGTCTTCCAGTCCTTCCACCTGATCCAGTACCTGACCGCGCTGGAGAACGTGATGCTTCCCCTGGCCATAGTCAAGATGAGCACTGCCGCCAAGAAAGATGCCGCCAGGAAGGCCCTGGAACGTGTGGGGCTCGGAGGAAAGACCGACCGGCTCCCGAACCAGCTCTCCGGCGGCGAGCAGGAGCGCGTGGCCATCGCCCGCGCCATAGTGAACAACCCGCACATCCTGCTGGCGGACGAGCCCACGGGCAACCTGGACTCCAAAACAAGCGAGGAAGTCATGGCGCTCTTTAGGCAACTGAATGAGGCGGGGCAGACCGTCGTCATGGTAACTCATAATCCGGAAAACGGCGCATACTCCGACAGGACCATAAGCTTGAGAGACGGCCTGATCAGCGCATAATGCTGGGATCCGTCTGGACCTATCCGGACAGATACACAAAATTTGCTCCACCAGGAAGATCTGGAGAGTTCTGGCTATGACAAGTGCCAAAGTTCTTCAGATTTTTCTTTTGGAGACGATGAGAAATCTTGACCAATGTACTGCAAGCTGAATTTCAAGATGTATAATATTCAACTGTTGCTGCTGAATATCCTTCTCGAAGAGAGTTTGACCAAAAGCAAAAACACCTAAAAGCAGGAACTTATCTGTCCGGCACAGTTCCTGCTCTTCTCTGACGTACCTACTGTTATTAGATCTGGAGTCACCATGAAACATCGGCTTTTATCGTTTTACTTGTTGCTGGCTCTCATTCTCCCGGTCGCAACGACTTATGCCGAGCCTGCTCCCCCCGCAGAAAACCTATCCTCTCTCATCGAAAACGCGCTTGCCAACAACCCGGAGCTGAAGTCCTCCGCCGCGCGCTGGCAGATGTACCGGAGCCGCGCGGCCCAGGCGGGCGCGCTGGAAGACCCGATGCTCATGTTCAAGATCCAGAACGGCATCGTCACCGACCCTCTTAGTTTCACTGCGGACAGCATGACCCAAAAGGTGATCGGCATCAGCCAGCAACTCCCCTTCGCGGGCAAGAGGAAGCTTAAAGAGGAGATCGCGTCCAAAGAGGCCGAGACCTACCGCTGGAGCATCGAGGAGCGCAAGCTCGAACTGACCCGGATGGTGAAGGAGGCCTACTACCAGATCTACTTCACCGACAAATCCTTGGGCATTCTCGAGAAAAACATCAAGATCATAGACGATTTCATCACGCTGGCGCAGACCAAGTACTCGGTAGGACAGGGGGCGCAGCAGGACATTTACAAGGCGCTTTTGGAGCGCTCGCGCATGCTGGACATGCAGATCACTCTGGAACAGCAGAGAAGAAGCCTGGAGGCAAACCTTAACTCCCTGTTGAACCGGTCGCAGTCAACGCCTGTAGGTCGCATAGCAGACTTCAAGCTGACCCCGCTCGACCAGACCCCCGAACAGCTTTGGGAAGTAGCCGAAGCGAACCGGCCGCAGCTCAAGGCGCTCAGGGCCCAGATCGAAAAGGGAAGGGCGGGGCACGAACTGGCCCGCAAGGAATCCTACCCCGACTTCAACGTCTCCTTCGAATACATGCAGCGGCAAAAGGCCATGGGAAGCGACGGCTCCGACATGTACTCCCTGGGGGTCACCTTCAACCTCCCGATCCAGAAGGAGCGGCGCCAGGCGATGGTGGCTGAGTCCTCCTCAGAGGTGACCATGGCCGGGGAGGAACTGGCCGGAGTGAAGAACACCATTACTTCGGGCATAGCTGACCTCCTGGCGCAGCTGGAGCGGCGCAAGAAGCTGGTCGACCTCTACAGCTCCGGAATCATACCGCAGGCGTCCGAGTCATTGGAATCAGCCGTCATTGGCTACCGGGTCAACAAGGTCGACTTCCTGACCTTGCTCGACAACCGGGTCACCCTGTTCAACTACGAGCGTGAGTACTACGACTCGATGGCCGACTACCAGATGAAGCTGGCGCAGCTTGAGGCGCTGATCGGCAAGGAACTCTAAAAAAAATCCCCTACCACGAGGTATCGATATGAAACGAAGTGTCAAGGTTGCAATCCCGATTGTCGTCATCCTGGTGGCCGCCGTTGTCGGCGGCGGCTATTACCTGGCACAGAAGAAAACTCCGGCCCAGGCTAAAGACAAGGCGGCACAGGGTCCGGTGCTTTACACCTGCGCGATGCACCCCTTCATCATCAAGGACAAGCCAGGCACCTGCCCCATCTGCGGCATGCAGCTTATCAAGAAGGTAGAGGGAGCCCAGGCGAGCGCCCAGGAGCAGAAGATGCTGGGGCACGTCTCGCTCTCTCCGACCCAGGCAGTCATGGCCAACGTGGCGACCGTCCCCGCCGAGTTTGCACCTCTTTCTAAGGAGATCAACGCGGTCGGCATCGTGCAGTACGACCAGTCCAAGCAGGCGAAGGTGACGGCATGGGTTGCGGGGCGGATCGACAGGCTCCTGGTTAACACCGTAGGCGCCTACGTTTCCAAGGGGCGTCCAGTCGCAGAGGTCTATTCCCCCGACCTGGTCGCCGCTCAGCAGGAGTACCTCCTCGCACTGAAGAGCCGCGATCAGTTCCAGAAATCCTCGATACAGGCGATCTCGCAGGGTGGCGAGGGGCTCGTCTCCTCCGCGCGCCAGAGGCTTAAGCTCCTGGGAGTGAAGGACAACCAGATCGCAGGGCTGGAAAGGGCCGGGCATCCCAACATAAAGCTCCCCATCTACACCCCTCTCTCAGGTGTGGTGATCGAAAAGATAGTCCAGGAAGGGCAGTACGTGAACATGGGGGACCCGCTTTTCAGTGTCGCCGATCTCTCCAGCGTCTGGGTCGAGGTCGAGGTGTACGAGAACGAGTTCGCTTTCGTGAAGATGGGGCAGAGGGTCGAGATCGTTTCCCAGTCGTATCCCGGCAAGGCCTTCTCCGGGCGGGTCAGCTTCATCTACCCCTTCCTCGATCCCAAGACCCGTACCGTGAAGGTGAGGGTGGATCTCCCCAACCCCGGCTTGAAGCTCAAGCCCGACATGTTCGTCAACGCCCAGATCAAGGCGCCGCTTGGCAACGCGCTGGTGGTACCGGTGACCGCGCTGATGGACACGGGCAAGCGGCAGGTGGTCTGGGTGGAATCGCAGCCGGGGATGTTCGAGCCGCGCGACGTGCAGGTGGGAGCGCGCTCCGGGGACAAGGTGCAGATCCTATCCGGTCTGAAGCAGGGGGACAAGGTGGCTGCTTCCGGCGGCTACCTGATCGACTCCGAGTCGCAGCTCTCAGCGGGGAGCGGCGGTGGCGGCCACGAGGGGCACGCAGGAGGGGCCACCGCCCCTGCCGCCCCGGGAGCCGGAGCACCTGCCGCACCCAAGAAGGGTGGCGCCATTAACATGGATGATATGAAGATGTAGGCGGGGCTATTACGTCCCCCCCTTTGCGAAGGGGGGACAGGGGGGATTTTCCCTCCAGTCTGAAATTACAAATGCATTGGCCACTGAGGTTTTAAATGATTGAGAAAATCATCGAATACTCCGCCCGGAACCGCGTCATCATCCTGATGATGTTCGCCCTGATCATCGCCTGGGGCGTCTGGTCCGTCTACAAGACCCCGGTTGACGCGATCCCCGACCTTTCGGACAACCAGGTTATCGTCTTCACCGACTACCCTGGCCGTTCGCCCCAGGTGGTCGAGGACCAGGTGACCTATCCCCTGGCCGTGAACCTGCAGGGCTTACCGCAGGTCCGCGCCGTGCGCGCCTCCTCCGCCTTCGGCTTCTCCATGATCTACGTGATCTTCGAGGACAAGGCCGACATCTACTGGGCCAGGACCCGCGTTCTGGAGCGGCTCAACTACGCGGCGTCGCTGCTTCCCCCGGGGGTGGTGCCGACGCTTGGCCCCGACGGCACGGGGGTGGGGCACGTCTTCTGGTACACGCTGGAAGGAAAGGGGTACGATCTGGAGCAGTTGCGCACGTTGCAGGACTGGTTCGTCCGCTACCAGCTGAACACGGTCCCCGGCGTCGCCGAAGTCGCCTCCATCGGCGGTTTCGTGCGCGAGTACCAGGTCGACCTCGACCCGAACCGCCTTTTCGCCTACAACATCAAGGTTTCCCAGGTGGCCGACGCCATCAAGAAGTCCAATAACGACGTCGGCGGCAGACTACTGGAGCAGGCCGACGCCGAGTTTCTTATCCGCGGCCGCGGCTACGTTAAGTCGACGGCGGATCTAGAGAACATCGTGGTCGGCGCCGATATGCGCGGTACCCCGATCTACGTGAAGAACCTCGGCACCGTCCAGCTTGGAGGCGCCATCCGCCGCGGCATGCTCGACATGAACGGCGAGGGGGAGGCGGTCGGCGGCATCGTGGTCATGCGCTACGGCGAGAACGCGAAGGACGTCATCGACCGGGTGAAGGAGAAGATCGTATCGCTGGAGAAAGGGCTTCCCCCCGGCGTGAAGATCATGGTCTCCTACGACCGCAGCGACCTGATCGAGCGCGCCATCGACACGCTGAAGCACTCGCTCATCGAGGAATCCATCGTGGTGTCTCTGGTGATCCTCGTCTTCCTGCTCCACTTCCAGAGCGCGCTGGTCATCGTGCTGACCCTTCCCATCGCGGTGCTGGTCTCGTTCATCACCATGAAACTCATGGGGGTCTCCTCCAACATCATGTCCCTTGGTGGCATCGCCATCGCCATCGGCGTCCTGGTCGATGCAGGCGTCATCATGGTCGAGAACTGCTACCGCCACCTCTCCGAGATGCCGGAGGAGGAACGCAAGGAAAAGCGCCTGGAGGTGATCATCGCCTCGGCCAAGCAGGTGGGGCGCGCCATCTTTTTCTCGCTTGCGATCATCATCCTCTCCTTCGTGCCGGTGTTCCTGCTGGAAGGGCAGGAAGGAAAGATGTTCCACCCGCTCGCCTTCACCAAGACCTTCTCCATGATGGGCTCGGCCTTCATCGCCATCACGCTGGTGCCGGTGCTCATGTACTTCCTGATGCGCGGGAAGATGCCGCCGGAGAGCTCGAACCCGGTCTCAACCTTCTTCATCAAGATGTATTCGCCGGTGATCAGGTGGGTGCTCAAGTGGAAAAAGACCACCATCGCGCTGAACGTCGTGGCGCTCGCCGTAGCCATCCCCATGTTCATGAGTATCGGCAGCGAGTTCATGCCCCCGCTGGACGAGGGATCGCTCCTCTACATGCCGGTGACGCTCCCCAACATCTCCATCAACGAGGCGAAAAGGCTGATCCAGGTGCAGGACACGGTGATCAAGAGCGTTCCCGAGGTGGAGCACGTGCTTGGGAAGGTGGGGCGCGCCGAGACCTCCACCGACCCGGCTCCGGTCTCCATGTTCGAGAGCATCATCATCCTGAAGCCCAAGGATAAGTGGCGTGCAGGGGTGACCAAGGCGGACATCGTCTCGGAGCTTGACTCGAAACTGCAGCAGATAGGGGTCAGAAACGGCTGGACCCAGCCAATCATCAACAGGATCAACATGCTCTCCACGGGCGTTCGTACCGACTTGGGCGTCAAGATCTTCGGGGCGGACCTGAACGTACTGAAAGACCTGGCGGTGCAGGCCGAGGGGATACTGAAGACTGTCCCGGGTGCCGCCGACGTCGTGGCGGAGCGCGTCACCGGCGGCAATTACATCGACATCGACATCGACCGCGAGGCCGCCGCACGTTACGGGGTGAACGTCGGCGACGTCCAAGAGGTGATCTCTACGGCCCTCGGAGGAGAGATGCTCTCCACCTCCGTCGAGGGGCGCAACCGCTTCCCGATCCGGCTCCGCTACATGCGGGAGATGCGCAGCGACATTCCGTCCATCCAGCGCATCCTGGTCTCCGGCATGGAGGGGTCACAGGTGCCGTTGTCGCTGGTGACGAAGCTAAAGGTCTCCACCGGTGCGCCGGAGATCAACAGCGAGGGAGGGTTGCTCCGCTCCATCGTCTTCCTGAACGTCAGAGGACGCGACATGGGAGGCTTCGTGAACGAGGCGAAGACCGTGCTGGAGAAGCAGCTGAAGCTACCCCCGGGGTACTACGTCGCCTGGTCGGGGCAGTGGGAGAACCAGGTGCGGGCCAAGGCGCGCCTCCAGATGCTGGTGCCGGCGGGGATCCTGATCATTTTCATCCTGCTCTTTTTCACCTTCCATTCGGCGCTGGAAGCGAGCATGGTCATGCTCTCCGTTCCTTTCGCGCTCGTGGGGGGCGTCTACCTGGTCAAGCTTTTGGGCTACAATATGTCCGTCGCGGTCTGGGTCGGGTTCATCGCCCTCTACGGGATCGCGGTGGAGACGGGGGTGGTCATGGTCATCTACCTGCACGAGGCGCTGGACAAGAGGCTTTTAAAGGGGCCGGTCACCGAGCAGGATATCTATGACGCCACCTTCGAGGGGGCGGTGCTGAGGCTCAGGCCGAAGCTTATGACCGTCGCTGTCGCGCTTTTGGGCCTGGTTCCGATCATGTGGTCCACCGGCACCGGCGCCGACGTGATGAAACCCATTGCCGCGCCCATGATAGGGGGTATGATCTCCTCGGCGGTCCACGTGCTCATCATGACCCCGGTCATCTTCGTTCTGATGAAGAAACGCGACCTGAAGAAAGGGAAGCTGAAGTACTCCGGGATGAAGCACTGAAAGTAGGATATCCCACGCGCCGCCGTAGGATATCCTACAGCGATCGCTATTCGGTGCGGCTTTATTGCAGGGAAAATAGATACTTATTGCTTGGCACAGCACATGCTACATAAGCATGAGATTTCCAAAACCAAAGGAGAATCAAACATGAAAAAAATTATCGTCCTTATCGCAGCAGCATTCGCCCTCTCCGCACCGATGGCAGCAGTGGCAGCCATGGATCATGGTTCCATGAAGATGGAGCACGGCCACGACATGGGTGATGTCGCGCACGAGGAGGTTGTCAACGGTGTAAAGGCCACCTTCAAGGTCATGAGCATGAAAGAGCATATGAAAGCGATGAACATGGAGATGCCCAAGGGGATGAAGGAAACCCATCACATCGCCGCCGAGTTCAAGGACGCGAAGACTGGCAAGGCGCTGACCGAGGGCGCAGTGACGCTGAAGCTCCAGGGCCCTGACAAAGCCGAGCAGACCAAGGACCTGATGGGGATGCAGGGGCATTTCGGCGCCGATTTCGACCTCTCCAAGAAAGGGAAGTACGGCGTCATGTGCAAGTTCAAGCTGAAAGACGGCCAGGTGCGCAGCTCCAAGTTTTGGTACACAGTGAAGTAGGCCGCACTCTTAACTGAGGCATCGCATGAAAGGGGACCCGCCGCTTTAATCTGACAACCCCAGATAAAGCAGCAGGTCCCCTTTTCTATTTGTGAGAACTACCCGCCAACCGCTGCAAGGCAATGATGTTCACCCCCCTGCGAAGGGTTATTGGGGAGTATCGGGGAGCAAGCGTTATCTTCCCATAAAGACCATGCGTGGCTGTACGTTCCCCCCTTTGCGACGGGCCTGCGCGCCGTAGCGCTTCGGTCCGTGAAGTCGGGAGGGGGGACAGGGGGGATTTGCTTTTTACCCCCTTGCATATTCGTTCCAATATATGTAAATCTACTGGCATTGCCTCAGATGCCGAATCGAGGGAAACCATGAAGCGTTTTCTGCGTAGCTGCATACTCTTCCTTGTCGTAGCGGCGCTTGCCGCCTGCAACGCTTCCGAACGGCAGTCGACCCAAGCTGAAAAGCCCGGCTTGGTAAAGGCTACCAAGGCCTTCGTGAAAGAGTTCGGACCGGCTCCAACGGTGGAGAAGGGCACCGCCTACGCTTTCGTCATCTACTTCCCCTCGGCGAAGGAACCGGGCAAAGTGCTTCCCTTCCCGTTCTTCAGCTTCGACGAAGCGAGTCTCAAGAAGGTGGCGCTGACAAAGCTCATCGGCGGGCTTGGAGACTTGAAGAGCTACCAGGGCGAGATCGCGCAGCCTTTCCCCCCCGGAACACGTCTGCTGGAACTACAGCAGGCGGAACGAACGGCCACAGCCGTCTTCAGCAAGGAGCTGGCGGCCGCCTGGTCTGATCAGGGAGTGGTCAACGCGGTGGTTTTAACCCTGAAGCAGTTTGAAGGGGTGGACAGGGTGGTCATAAGGGTCGAAGGGGCGCCGGGGGGTGTGGACAAAGAGGCGCAAAAGGCGGACCACTCCGCCGTGCTGCCGCTTGGTCCGCCCCGTTTGCTGAGCGTGACGGGGATGAAGGAAAAGGGAGCCGCCACGGTGGAAG
This sequence comes from Citrifermentans bremense, assembly GCF_014218275.1. Lineage (NCBI taxonomy): Bacteria > Pseudomonadati > Thermodesulfobacteriota > Desulfuromonadia > Geobacterales > Geobacteraceae > Citrifermentans > Citrifermentans bremense. Next base: position 2,324,132 of record NZ_AP023213.1, on the reverse strand, counting down.
AGGTCGATGCCTTCTTCGACCGTCCGGTTCAGATAAAGGAGCTCCGGCTCTCGGCTGCCGACGGCTCCCCCTTCGAAGGGGAGATCTACCACTCGGTCTTCGACATGGCCGGCGTGCTCAAGCCGAAGAGCCCTGCAAAGTTCAGCGCGGGGCTGCCGGTCAAGGTGCGCTGGAACGTGACCGACAAGGTGGGGCGAAACTCCTCCGGAGAGACGCAGATGGTGCTGGAAGTGCGGGAGCACTGATGGAAGGCTTTTTCACCGATCCAGCTTTGGCGGGAAACGAATGTTCAGAAAAGCTACGCTGATACTTGGGATCCTCGCCACCTGTTCCCTGCTTTGGTTTGCCGTCTACAACTACCGGCAGGCCGGTCCCATCGCCGAGGAGAACCTGCGCGGGCTCGCACTCACGCTTTCTTCGGCCATCGAGAACCTGGCGGTGAGCGACCCGAGCCTTGCCGGACTCGCCAAATTCCGCACCAACGATATCGCCTACTTCGCCCTGGTGGACCGCGAGGGGCGTTTCCGCTTTCATTCCAACCCGGACCTGATCGGCACTTACCTGCCGGGGATCCGGCGCGGTGCTACCCCTGGCTTCGAGCGAAGCGAATCGCGGGTCACCCTGGGTACGGGTGAGCAGGCGTTTCTGCTCACCGCTCCCGTCGATCTTCGCGGCGAAATCCTTGCCCTCCACCTCACACTGCATACCTATCGCGCCGATGCTGTTTTGCGCAGCGCGAAGCTGAACATGACCATCATGCTGGCGCTCATCGCGGTAGGCTGGCTTCTTAGTCTCGGCCTTTTCCGCTATGCCCGAAGGGAAGAACAGCATCAGGCCGAGCTGGCTCGCAAGGATAACCTGGCCAAGTTGGGGGAGATGGGGGCGCTTCTGGCCCACGAGATCAGGAACCCACTGGCCGGGATCAAGGGATTCGCCCAGGTGATAGCCAAAAAACCCCAGGAAGCGCGCAACGAGCTCTTCGCACAGAACATCGTCACCGAGGCCGTGCGGCTGGAGACGCTGGTGAACGACCTTTTGGCCTACGCCGCGGGGGATGGCTTCCCCCGGGAGCGCTTCGACCTGAGCGAGCTGATCGATCATGCGCTCTCGCTGCTGGCCCCGGAGGCCTTGGAGCGTGAGGTGACCGTTTCCTGCCGTTGCACGGGCTCCTACTACCTGTCGGGGAGCAGGGACCGGTTCGAGCAGGCGCTCCTGAACCTGGGTAAAAACGCGCTGCAGGCCATGGTAGCGGGCGGGGTACTCGAAGTCGCCTGCGCCTCGGCCGGGGGCGAAGCACAGATCAGCATCAAGGATACCGGGCATGGGATAGAGGAAGCCGACCTCGCCAAGGTGTTCGACCCCTTCTTCACCACCAGGGCCAGGGGGACCGGCCTGGGACTCGCGCTCTGCAAGAAGGTGATCGAGGAACACGGCGGGACCATAAAGCTGGAGAGCAGGATGGGGCAGGGGACCACCGTGACGCTCCTCTTGCCTTGCCTTGCCGTCGACAAGGAGCAGACATGAAGGGAAACATTCTGGTGGTTGAGGATGACGCGACCTTCCGCGCCTTTCTGGAGACCGTGCTGCAGGACGACGGGCACCAGGTGCAAAGTGCCGCGGACGGCGAGAAGGCGCTTCGGCTGCTGCGGCAGGGAAGCTACGACCTTGTCGTCTCCGACCTGAAGCTTCCCGGAAGAAGCGGGCTAGATCTCTTCCGCGAGACGCGCAACGACCCATCCGCGCCGCAGTTCATCTTCCTGACGGCCTACGGAAAGGTCGGAGAGGCGGTCGCCGCCATCAAGGAAGGGGCGGTTGACTTCCTCACCAAGCCGCTGCAGGACCCCGAGGTGCTGCTCCGCCTGGTGCGTCACGTGATACAGGAGCAGCTCCGGGAGCGGGATTATCTTTCCCTCAAACAGTGCGAGGCTGCGGGGCTGCCGCCGGAGGAGCTCATCTTCGCCGGCCAGGCGATGACCCCGGTGCGCAAACTGGTCCACGACGTCGCCGACACCACGGCCAACGTTCTCATCTTCGGCGAAAGCGGGACCGGCAAGGAACTCGTCGCTAGGACCATACACCAGCTGAGCTCACGCCGGGACGCCGGTTTCGTCGCGCTCAACTGCGCCGCGATCCCGGAGACCCTCCTGGAAAGCGAGCTCTTCGGGCACGAGAAGGGTGCTTTCACCGGCGCCATGCAGGCGCGGCAAGGTAAGTTCGAGCTGGCCCGCGGCGGGACCATCCTCTTGGACGAGATCGGCGAGATGCCGCTGGCACTGCAGGCGAAGCTGCTGCGGGTGATCCAGGAGCGCGTCTTCGAGCGGGTGGGGGGGACCAAGGAGATCAAGGCGGACGTCAGGCTCATCGCGGCGACCAACCGGAACCTGCGCGAGGAGGTCGCGGAGCGCCGCTTCCGCGAGGACCTTTACTACCGCCTCAACGTTTTCCCGCTGCAGCTCCCTCCCTTGCGCGAAAGGATCGACGCCGTACCGGTTTTGACCCGGTACTTCATGCAACGCTTCAGCCTGCAGTCGGGCAAAACGCTCAAGGGGATCGAGGCTGACGCCCTGGCCGCCCTGGAAAGGTACCGCTGGCCCGGCAACATTCGGGAACTGCAAAACGTGATGGAGCGGGCGGTCATTCTCTCCAGGGACAAGGTCGGGAAAACCGCCCTCCCCGAGGAGATGCTGCGCAAACCCGAACCGGACGCGCTGGATGGCCGCGAGAGGCTCAAGTCGGCCGAGAAGGAGATCATCGCCGAGGCGATCAGAAAGCACGGCGGCAACCGGCGGCTCGCCGCCGAGGAACTGGGCGTATCCAGGCGGACCCTTCAGTACAAGCTCAAGGACTACGGCTTCCTGGAAGAAAGCTGACCGGTGCAAAACGACGCCGGGTGTGTGCAAGCAATTGCACCATTTTCCCTCCGCGCAGCTATCCTTCGCTGTGTCAATCCCCGATAAATCAGTCTGTTGCGACCAATAGCCGAATTGGCACGAAGCGTGATAATACCGTGAGTAATGCGGAACCGCGGGTAATGGTCACAAATGGGAGGTATCGGGATGCAGGCGGCTGGATTCCCACCGGCCGGATGCGTCACTGGTGCAAGGGAAAAGGGAGCTAGCATGAAAGGTTTTATGGCAGCGGCGGTTTTGGCGGCAGCATTTCTGGCTTTGTCTGGTTGCTGCGGGTTGCATCACATCTGGTAACGGTTCAAGTCAAAGGTGCAGGACTGCGCGGGTCCTGCACCCGGTATCGAAGCTTTTAAACCATGCGGAGTTAACGGCAATGAAGCGCTTTCCCCTCATCCTCATATTCGCAGTTCTGTTGAACTGCCAGCTTCTGGGCCAGGCCAGCGCCGGTTTCTTTGGTTTTGGTTCAGAAGACAAGGGGAAAAGCGGCCTGGATTTCAGCAAAGGGTACGACCTGAACACGGTAGGGACTTTTTCGGGACGGGTTACTGCCTCGCCTCGGCTGGCAGAAAACGAGCAGTACATCATTGAGATCGAAAGCGGATCGGAGACGGTGAACCTGAGTGTCGGGCCGGATAGCTTCTGGGAGAAAAAGGGGATTCCGGTTAAAGTCAACGACGAGGTCACCGCCAAGGGGGCCCGCGCCCAGGGACGGGACGGCAAGACGTATCTCCTGACGCAGAAGCTGGTAAACCGCAGTACCGGCAAACAATTGGAAATCCGCAGCGACCGGGGCGAACCGGCATGGTCCGGACGCAGCGCCGCCGGTGCCGCGCAGATGAGGGGCGGTATAGGATTCCAAGGTGGCGGCTTCATGCGCGGCGGAGGAATGATGGGAGGCGGCGGCATGATGAGGCGCTGACCGCCGCCCAGGAGTGTGAATGAGTAGATTGAAAACCTTCCGGACCACGTTTTTCGTTCTGATGCAGGCCCTTTGCCTGCTGACTGCGGGAGGGGTGCGTGCCGAAGGCCCCTTGGTCTCGACCGGTATCGGTTTCGAGTTCGCCTCAGGTTCCTACGGCCTGGGCACCAGGACGGATTCCATCTACGTCCCCTTCACGCTTGCGGTCTACCCCTCTGAGCGTCTCGGGTTCATGCTCGAGATCCCGTACGTCTACCAGAGCAGTTCCGCCGTCAACACCGGCGTACTGCTGGGTCCGGGGGGAGGGCAGATGGCCGGGATGCATAAGGAAGCAGCCGCCATGCCCGGATCGGGAGGCACGATGCCTGGAGGAGGCGGAACACCGGGCGGCGGCAATGGGAGCGGAGGAGGAACGTCCTCCACTAACCAGTCGCGCCAGGGGGTAGGGGATCTGACCCTGAAGGGTGGCTACGTCCTCGTCCCTGAAGGGGAGTTCGTTCCCAGGGTTCGTCCCTACCTCTTCGTCAAGATACCGACCGCGGACCGGGACCAGATGCTTGGGACCGGGGAGTTCGACGAGGGGCTGGCGGTGGAGCTCTCGAAGCAGTTCGGCAACTGGTACTCGTTCGCCGAGGGAGGCTACACCTTCCAGGGGAAGTCATCTGTGCTGGCCTTGAAGGATTACTTCAGCTTTAATGCCGGAACAGGTTACCAGCTGGGAGAAAGGTTTCTACCGATGGTCATAGTGAAGGCGGCCGGCGCTCCCATCGAGGGGGCCAGCGAGCTGCTGGAACTCAGACTTAAATTGAAGATGCTGGTCGGGGCCAAAAGCGGGGTCGATGGGTATGTCGCGAAAGGGATCACCCGGAGTACCCCGGACTACGGCGTCGGGCTGGCATTCTACCACGATTTCTAACTACATGTTTCAAGGGGGCACCATATGAAGAAGCAGATCGCAGCAGCAACGATTATCGCAGCAGCCATGCTGGCCGGATGCGGCGGCGGTGGAGGGTCCGCCACACCGACTAGCGCAACAGTGGCAGGCAAAGTCGCCGACGGATACCTGGTAAACGCCACCGTCTTCATGGACAAAAACAACAACTACCTCTGGGATGAGGGGGAGCCTAAGACCACCACCGACGCCAACGGCGCCTACACGCTCACGGTCGACCCGGCAGATGTCGGGCAATTCCCCATCATCGCCCTTGCCATTGCCGGCACCACCATCGACAAGGACACCAACAGCGCCGTTCTTCACAGCTACCTCTTGAGCCTTCCTAAAGAGAGCGTTACCGGCACGGTCAGCACCGACAGCAACTTCCTGAGCCCCATGTCGACCCAACTGCGTGAGATGATGGAAACCGGCAACTACGCTACCATGTACGATGCCATGGTCGACCTGAGGACGAAGCTCGGGCTCGATTCCAATGCCGACCTGATGGCCGACTACATCGCCAGTCACAACAGCACCATGCACACCACCGCGCAAAACATGGCAACGATGATGGGCCAACAGCAGAACCTGATGTTCCGTAACTACTCCGGCGCCAACCACCTCGACGTCACCCGTTACCGCAACATGATGGGAGCGATGTTCAGCAACATGTCGACGGTCAGGACTAATACGCAGACGTCCTCCCAGATGACCGACATGAGCAATGCCATGTACAACAACCTCAACAACATCGCAGCAGGGCTTCCTTACCAGAACATGGGCTCCTTCAACAGCGGCATGACCTGGGGCAATTCCATGATGGGAGGAAGATAGCCAGGGTTAAGCTTAACCTTTGCTGCTGATCCAGAAACGGCACCCTCGGCGGATTGATCCGTCGGCAGGTGCCGTTTTTTTTGAATCTTTCTCAGTTGTGTTTCTTGAGGTCTGAGAGAGGCAGTTCCCGGAATGTGGGCATTATTTGCCCACGAAACGCTGCACGAGAACCAACGTGCCCCCTTTGCGAAGGGGGGACAGGGGGGATTTGCTCTTAACCTTCTGTAACATTGACTGCAAGAAGCCGGTTAGCCGTGAAAACGTGCTATTATTCTGCTTTGGCTTTGAACTGCAATATATCCGAAGCCTGCGGTGACCTGGAACAATGGGAGTTGATCATGTCGATACTGGTAGGCGAGGAAATAAGAGCTGCGATCAAGCGAGGCGAAATAGCCATTGATCCGCTGGATGAGTCGCAGATAGGTCCTGGGTCGGTCGACCTGACGCTGGGCAACGACTTCAGGGTTTTCAGAAAGCAAGACGGGATCTGCCACGTGCACAACGAGTCGGATTTTGCCGATGTTACCGATCTCGTCTCCCTGGCGGAAGGGGAGTACATCACCATAGCCCCTTGCGAGATGATTCTCGGCATCACCAGGGAGCGCATCACCCTTGCAGAGTCGATGGCGGGATGGCTTGAGGGACGAAGCCGCTTCGCCCGGTTTGGCCTCGCGGTGCACGTTACAGCGGGTTTCATGCAGCCTGGTATCTCGAACCACCAGGTGCTGGAAATCGTGAACTTGGGCCACAGGCCGCTGGCGCTTTACCCCGGGACGCAGATCTGCCAGTTCGTATTCGATAGGTGTATAGGAGCCGCGCGATACCAGGGGCGGTTTGTGGACCAGTGGAAACCTTGAAAGGCACATCCGCCTACGCCTGCAGCGCCTCTCTGACCTTCGCCGCCAGCGCCTGGGTCGTGAACGGCTTTTGCACGAAACAGACTTCCTGACCTATGTTGCCGCGTTGCGAGATGATGTCCGAGGTGTAACCCGACATGAACAGGCACTTCATATCAGGGTGAGATTGGTGCAAAAGCTCTGACAAGTCGCGGCCGTTCATCCCCGGCATGATAATGTCAGTAAGCAACAGGTCGATCTTCATCTTGCCGCCATTGGCAACTTTCACAGCCTCCTCGGGAGACCCCGCCGCCAAGACCCGATAGCCCAATTCCGACAGCATGGTAGTGGCAAGCGCATTGATGGACGGTTCGTCCTCCACGAGAAGTATGGTCTCGTTGCCCCTGATAGCCGCGACCTGCCGGCGTTTAACTTCCTGCGCTTCCTCCTGTGCGGCGGGGAAGTAGATCCTGAAGCTGGTGCCGACCCCGGGCTCGCTTTGAACCTCGATGTACCCATAGTTTTGCTTTACGATGCCGAATACCGTCGCGAGCCCCAGCCCCGTCCCGCGCCCGACTTCCTTCGTGGTGTAAAAAGGCTCGAAGATCCTTTCCAACACCTCGCGCCTCATGCCGCAGCCGCTGTCGCTCACCTCCAGCATCACCCACTCTCCTGGGGGCATCTCTACCGGGCGCTTTCCATCTTCAGGCGACAAGTCGACATTCCGGGTCCTGATCTCCAGCTTCCCGACTCCGGCGATGGCATCCCTCGCATTGACGCAGAGGTTGGCCATGATCTGATCCAACTGCGTCGGATCAAGTTTCACCTTCCAGATATCCCGCCCCGGCGACCAGGCAAGGTCGATGTCCTCTCCGATTAGCCGGTGCAGCATCTTCAGCATATTCCCTATGACCTCGTTCAGGTCGAGTACCTTGGGCTCAGCGTGCTGCTGACGAGAAAAGGCAAGCAACTGCCGCGTGATGTCGGCGGAACGGTTGGCCGCGTCCTGGATGCCCTGCAGCCTCTCATGGAGCTTTCCCGTGGGCTCGACACCCATCATGGCCAGCTCGGCATTGCCAATGATGACACCCAGCATGTTGTTGAAATCGTGCGCAACTCCGCCGGCCAGCTGGCCCACCGCCTCCATCTTCTGCGACTGAAGCAGTTGCTCCGCAAGCCGTGCTTTTTCCGCCTCCATCCTTGCTTTTTCCGTCAGGTCGCGGATGACGAGCACCATCCCCGCCAGCGTTCCTGCGCTGTCTATGATGGGGGCGCCTATCACTGTCACCGTGCGGCAGACGCCTTCACGGGACCAGACCTGGTGCTGGCCGGGGAGTTCGACGGTGCGCCTTTGCTCCAGCACAGCCTGAAGCGGCTCCCGCACGTCGCGGAGCGGGTCGTTCGCCTCGATGCAAAGAACCTGGTCCAGGCTGACCCCAGCCGCTTCACTCTCGGTCCAGCCGGTCATAAGCTCGGCCACGTGATTTACCAGCACGATCCTGCTTTCTATGTCGGTGGCTATGACGCCGTCCCCAATTGATTGCAGCGTGACGGAAAGACGTTCCTGCTCCGCTATCAGGCGCTGTTCAGCCCGCAGGAGTTCCCCCGACGAATGGTTGAGCGCGTCGGCCAGCATGTCGATCTCGAACACCCCGCGCGGCACGGAGACCTGACCACCCTTGCGGTTTTGCAGCTCGTGGGCGAAGCGGCTCAGTTCCCGCACCGCCTTTAACGGCGGCCTGACCACAAGGGCCATGAGGATGGTTCCGACCATGATCCAGAGCGCGCCGATGGTAAGCGTACTGCGCCAGGTGGCTTGCACCAGGCGTTGCGCGGTGTCCAGGCTCAAGGAGACTTTGACCCAGCCCAACTGCTCGCCGGCCAGGATCGGCGCCCAGCTCACCAGCTGGTTTCCTTCGCGCTTCAGGATGGGGAGGGAGCCCTGCGGGACCGTGATCGTCTTGACCTTGTAGTTCAACTTTGGCCGTTCGCTGCGGTTGGGGCGCTCGATGTTGCACAGAAGATGACCGTCCAGTTCCGCTACCTGAATGCTCACCACCTCCGGCAGGTTGGCGCTGTCGAGCATGTTTGCTTCCAGCCCTGCGTATTCCTGTATCACCATGTAGTGCGCGGCGTTATCGGCGTCGCTGCGGGAGAGGATGCGCAGATTGTCGGAGAGGGTCTGGATGTAGACCGATGTCTGCCGTTTGCCGATCCACCAGCCGTAAACTGCGATCAACAGGGTCAGGATGAGGGCGAGGTAGACGATGATCTTTACTTCGAGGCGGCTCGTCATATGGCTGGGCTACTTCGACTGCTGCCGAGGTCCCTCAAGATCGACCTTGGCAAAAAAACCGTAATCCCGCTTGAAGTCGGCCTTTACCGGGTCGACGAGCTTCACGTCCTTCAGGATCCGGCGCCCTTCCTCCGACTGGTCCAGGGCGAGCACCGCCTTGGTCACTGCATTCTGGAGCTTTTTGGGGACTCGGGGGTGGGCCGCCAGGGGATGCGGCGCTATCTTCTCGGTACGCAGGATGACGCGGAACTCGCTGAGCATCTCCGGAGCGTCGTTGATGACGCTGGTGTCAAGGGTGACGCCGGCGTCCACCTTCCCCAACAGGACGCTCTTGGCTACGTTGATGGTCGATCCGCTGAAGGACGAGTTGTAGTTGATTGCGCCCTGGCCGGTGAGAAGGGCGTGACGCGTGATGACGCTGCAGATGGATTTGGGCCCGACGGAAGCGATGGTCTTCCCCTTGAGCTCGCTCACCTTGGTGTAGGGGGAGTCCTTTCTCACGAAGACCTGCCCCTGCAACTGATGGGAGCTGCGCACTAGCGGAACGTATTTCTGCTTCTGGTAGGCGAGATAGAACATGTTCGGCGCGGAGTAGGTGAAATCCGCTGCACCTTTCTGCGTATCCTCCAGAAAGACGTCGATCTTGTCGTAGAGCTTCAGCTCTATATCCACACCCAGTTGCTTGGAAAGGTACTGCACTAAAGGGGTCCAGTTCTTGTGCAGGGTTATGGCAGGCTGATTGGGAACAACTGCAAGGACGTATCTCTTCTTAGCTGGCTCTGCTGACAGTACAGGTAGGGCAAACAGCAGCACCAGTGTGAAGACGATGCAGCATCCACCCAGTTTCAACATTGACATGGAACCCTCCTGAACAATTGAATCCACTGAAATGATGGTCTTATGCCAGCAAGTCCCTGGCTTCCAACAATTAACTGCTATTTTACATACCACACAAATCCAAAAAGTCAGTCACCTTTCTCACAATTGGCTTGCACTATGACAGTAGATTATCCTCCATGTGAATGCATCCTGCGCCTTCAAAGGTGTTGGCGCGACGACTTTCGCCGGTTCCACCGACAATTGAAACTTGAGGTGTTATAATTCGCTCTTGTCTTTCCCTGGCATCTCCCTGAAGCCGTAACTGACGCGGCATATCTGTAAACCTTAGCCCACCAGGAGGCACCGATGAAGCACGGAAACCGCGACATGGTGCGCCGGAAGCGCCGGAACTCAGCCGAGGAACAACAGGATGCAAGCCTGGACCAACAGGTCCAGCAACGGAACGAGGAACTGCTATGGACGAACCGGGCGCAGCAGGCTGAGGTCGCCAAGCGGTGGCGGGCCGGGGAGGCGCTTGCCGACAGCGAGCAGATGCTCTGGTACGCCGCTTTGGCGGCTGGCATCGGCATGTGGCACTACGATCTCATAACAGGGGACCTGGTCTGGAACGACAGGTGCAAAGAGTTGTTCGGCTACCCCAGCGACTTCGCGATGACCTATCAAGCCTTCCTCGATGCTATAGCGGAGGAGGACAGGCATAGTGTGGACCAGGCGGTCCAGAACGCTTTGCAGGAGAAATCGGAATATGCGGTGGAGCTGAGGGTCATGATGCAGGACGGCCAGGTGCGCTGGATATTGTGCAAGGGGCACGCCTTCTACGACGCGCAGGGCAAACCGCTGCGGATGGCAGGCATAGCGTTGGACATCACCCAGAGAAAAAAAACGGAAGCGGCGCTGCTGAGGGCCAAGGAGGAATGGGAGAGGACCTTCAACAGCGTCCCCGATCTCATCGCCATACTCGACGAGGAGTGCCGCATAGTGCGGGTCAACGAGGCCGTGGCGCAGCGTATCAATCTCGCAGCCGACCGGTGTGTCGGCCTTTTCTGCTACCAGGTTCTCCACGGGTTGGATGCACCGCCGGACTTCTGTCCCCACGGGCAAAGCATGGCGGACAAGATGCAGCACATAGCCGAGGTGTACGACCCGCACCTTGCCGGGACTTTTCTGGTCAGCACCACGCCGCTTATTTCGGCGGACGGCAAATCGATGGGAACTGTCCACGTGTCCAGGGACATAACGGAGCGCAAAAAAGCCGAAGAGGAGATCGCCCGGCTGAACGCCGATTTGGAAGCGCACCTTGCAGAATTGGGGGAGATGAACCAGGAACTTGACGCGTTCAACCACATGATATCCCATGACCTGCGGCAACCTTTGAACGTCATGTCCCTTGCCTGTCAGCACATCGAGATGCTCTGCAGCAGCGACAATCCAGAGTGCCGGTGCAGCATTCAGACGCTGGAACAGTCGGTGGTCCGCATGAACGGCATGATCGAAACCCTGCTCTCGTTCTCGCGTTCTACGCACGGGACTCTGTCACGGCAGGAGTGCGATATGAGCGAGTTGGTGCAGGTAATTCTAGCGGAATTGAACCTGGCTGAACCGGCGCGCAGGATCACCACGGTGATACCGCAAGGGATCAAGGTCAGCGCGGACCCGCGGCTGCTGCGGACGGCATTGGAAAACCTCCTCGGCAACGCCTGGAAATACACTGGGGGCTGCGAACAGGCGTGCATCGAGTTCGGGGTAATAGAAGGGGAGGTAAAACCTGTATATTTCATCAAAGACAACGGGGTTGGCTTCAACATGGCCGAAGCCGACAAGCTCTTCGTCCCCTTCAAGCGTCTGGCTGGGGTCGACGGGTTCAAAGGTTCGGGCATCGGCCTGGCTACCGTGGAAAAGATCATCAAACGGCATGGCGGGAGGATCTGGGCCGAAGGCGAGCCGGACAGGGGAGCCGCCTTCTACTTCACCCTTGAAAGTTGAGGCCTCATCTTCACAAGGCTACACCAGCAGCATCTTGACTCCAGCCACCATCAGCACCATCGACAACGCCTTCACTATTCCCACCACCGGGAGCCTCGCGCTCCCAAGATAAGATCCGATCACGCCTCCCAACAGGGCTGCGAAGGCGAGCAGCGGGACGAAATAGGGGATCTGCTGCAGGCTGCTCAGATGCCCTAGGAGCCCGGCCGCTGAGTTCACCAGGATGAAGACTGCGGCGACCGCAGATATCTCACGCACCCGACCCCACTTGAAGAGCAAAAGCAAAGGGCTGAGAAAGATCCCTCCTCCCACCCCGGTAAGGCCTGAAAGCAGCCCCAGCAAAGCGCCGACAAGAAGTGCCACCGGTGTGGGCGGCGGTTTCACCGCAGTGTCCTCCCTTTGGGTGTGGCAGCTGAGGCGGACCGCCGACGCGACGAGCACCAACCCCACCAACGGCTTGTAAACGTGGTCGGGGAGGACCAGGTAGCCGCCAACGAAGCTGCAAGGGACCGAAGTCAAGGCGAAAGGCCAGAGAAGTCGCCAGGAGAAGTGACCGGCGCGGAAGAAGACGCAGGTGGCGACCCCGGCAACCAACAGGTTCAAAACCAGCGCGGTCGGTTTGAAGGCGGCGGGCGCAACGCTGAAAAGCGCCAAGGTCGCGATATATCCCGAGGCGCCGCCGTGGCCTACGCTCGAATAGAGGACGGCCACGACGAGTACGGTGGCCAGCAACAGTGACAGAAACGGCAAGGTCACTGGCTCACCTCCATCTCTCCCTGCTCGAACCACCGGTCCAGGAGCACGACCTCGACTTCGCACCCCGCCTCCAAGGTCGACTCCGGCGCGAGCTTCATCAATCCGTTGCCAAGCGTCAGCGATGAAAGCCTTCCCGAGCTTTGGTTGCCCGTAGTGGAAACCAGGTATCGATCTCCGTGCCACGAGACTAACCCGCGCACCAGGTGCGGTCGGCTCCCCTTGTTCACAGCACGCTCCTGCAAGAGCGCGTTCACCACGGGGCGGAGGATGCGCCGGTGTCCCATTGCCTTCAGTAACGAAGGGCGCACGAAGAGTTCGAACGAGACCATGGCTGCAACCGGGTTGCCGGGGAGGGCGAAAACAGGTTTTCCCTGCAAGGATGCGAATGCAAGGGGCTTGCCCGGCTTCATGTCGACCTTCCAGAACTGGATCTCGCCGCCGAGTTGCTCGATGGCAGCCTTGACAAAATCCCTGTCCCCCACCGACACGCCCCCCGTGATGACCAGCATGTCGGCATCCATTCCTGCGCTGATCATCTCGCAGGTAGCCGCGAGCGTGTCGGCAGCGATGCCGAGGACCACAGGTTCGCCGCCGGCCTCCACAACCTGTGCCGCCAGGCTGTAACTGTTGCTGTTGACGAGCTTGCCGGGGGAGGGGGGGGAGCCGGGCTCCAAAAGCTCATCGCCGGTGGCGAGTATGGCGACTCTCGCTTTGCGGTAGACGGCCAGCGTTGTCTTGCCCATAGCGCAGAGCATGCCGATCTCCTGGGGTCGGAGCACCGAACCGGCAGGTATGACGACATCTCCGCGGGCTATATCCTCCCCCCGCAGACGGACGTGGCTTCCGGCCCTGGCCGGGGCTTTAAGCCGGACGAACTCGCCTTCTACCTCTACCTCCTCGATGGGAACCACTGTGTCGCATCCGGGAGGAATGGGGGCTCCAGTCATGATCCTTATGGCGCAGCCGGCTGGAACAGGTTCGTCAATGACGTCACCGGCGGGGAGGAAACCGACGATCTTCAATGCGGGCTGTGATTCGTGACAAAAGGCGAACCCGTCCATCGCGGAATTGTCTGCGGCGGGGATGTCCCAAGGGGCGACATGGCTCTCTGGTGTGATCCGGTTCAGCCCGTGCGATACCGGGACCTGTTCCGTTTCCAGTGGAGTTATCTGCTCGAATATGGCGCGCTGCGCTTGCTCGATGCTGATCATGATGCCGCTTCTTCGAGCCGGATCTTGGACCGGACCTGCAAAAGTGTTGGATCCGCGCTGGTTTGGGCGCTCATGCTGTCAGCTCCTTTTTCTACGGTGATAGGGCTGTCACACGCTGCTTGCCATCATGAAGCAGCAACTATCCTGACAGTTCCGGCAAACGACCCGATGGTTATATCAAATCTGCATAATGACGCAAGTAGTCATGATTCATTCCAGACCGCCGACTTCGCATGCCCTACGACGCCAGCCAAGCGAGCGCAGCGACGACCATTGCCTCTACGCCGGTTTCCAACGTCGGATGGATCACGGGAGCAAAACGGGGGCTATGGTTGACCGGTAGTTCGCGGAGCGTTCCAGCCTCTTTGGCTTTTGCATATGTTTCCCTTTCTGTGCCGCCAACGAACCAGAAGACAGACGGAACCTGCCAAGCCGTGCCGAAACAGCCGAAGTCCTCGCTCGCCGGCGCCGGTCCGGTATGGTGCACCCGTGCCGGGGAGAAATGGGCGCGAAATGCATCGGCGATCCGTTGGCTCGCCGCCTCGTCATTGAGATTGAGGGGATACCGGTCTAACGGGGTGATCTCCGGTTTGCGGGGAGAACCTGATGCTGCGGCCTCGGCGTTGACGATACGCTCGATCGCAGCCAGCACGCGCTTGCGGACGCCGGCATCAAAAGTGCGGACGTTCAGCTTTATGATCGCCTCGTCCGGAATTATGTTCTCTTTCGTGCCGGCTTGCAGTACGCCGATCGTGACGACCGCTGCCTCGGTCGCGGCCAGCTCCCGCGAAACGACCGTCTGAAGCCGCAGGACCGTCGCCGCCGCCATGACAACGGGATCAACGCTGGCTTGCGGCATTGATCCGTGTGCGCCACGTCCAAACAGCCTGATTTGAAGGCTGTCCGCCGCCGAGGTAATGGGGCCGGCACTTCCGGCGATGTCGCCGGTCGCCCCGAGCATGACGTGTTGCCCGAGTATGACAGCTGGTCGGGGAAAACGCGTGAGGAGGTTGTCGTCGATCATTGCCTGGGCGCCTTGCGCCGTCTCCTCGCCGGGTTGGAAGACCACCATCAACGTCCCTCGCCAGGGGCTCAACTCCTGAGCGAACAAGGCGGCGGCGCCGGCGAGCCAGGCCACATGCATATCATGGCCACACATATGTCCGACCGGAACGGTTTTTCCTTCCGCATCTGTCGAGGTCACTTGGCTCGCGTAGGAAAGACCTGTCGCCTCTTCAATGGGTAGCGCATCCATATCGGCGCGCAACATGACCGTCGGCCCTTCACCGTTACGGAGCAGTCCTACCACACCTGTCTTTCCAACGCCGGTCGTCACCTCATAACCTGCCCTACGAAGCCACTCCGCAGCTAAAGCAGCGGTTCGCGTTTCTTGCATCGACAACTCAGGGTGGGCGTGCAAGTCTTTGTACAGGGTTTCAAGATCTGGGGTTAGCCCGTCGAGATTCTTCAGGATGTGCTCCGAGGCAGTAGCTGTCGTCGTGTTCATAACTGTCGTCCTCGCAATACTGGTGGATCACGTGAAAGTGCCTAGCGGCGGCCTCAAAAGAGTCGTCGGGTTCAGGTGGAGCGTGTCGACATCCTGAACAATGGCAGCTAATTGCATTATTGCAACCAAACCATGTCTTCCTCACCCCATCTAAATAGCACCCAGGCGATGCGAGCGCTCCCCCCCAAATAACAGAACAGAAGGGCATGAGAGCGGGCAAAACAAAGGATCGACATGTTGCGTATGAGATTGACATGACTCCAGTTACTGTGTTAATAGGGACCATTAATTCCTGATACACGACAATACTCAACCACTCGCGAGAGTGGGGCGGAAAGCCTACAGGGTCTCCTTGAGACAGCCGGGTTGCCGAAATATCAACAAGATATTCAGCCCCGGCTTTTTTGCGTCTGCACTATAATTAAGGGTGTGGATCTGCATTCACCAAGGAGGAAATTTATGAGACACAGAAACTTTATTGTTGCGGCAATGATGGCGCTGGTGATGGCGCTGACTACCACGGCGGCCTATGCAGAAAGCGGCGCCGCCAAGATCGAGGACTGCATAGAGGTCGTCAAGGTTATCAAGGCCATCCCGGAAAAAGGTGTTCCGCCGATGCTGTTTAAGGACGCCCAGGCTATCGCCATCATCCCCGCGGTCGTGAAGGTCGGCTTCGTCATCGGAGGCAGGTACGGCACCGGCGTTGTTACCGTGCGCGATGAAAAAGGAAAGTGGACCGATCCGGTATTTATCAAGATCGCGGGGGGAAGCCTAGGGTGGCAAATCGGAGCTGAGTCGACCGACCTTTTGCTCGTGTTCAAGACCAAGAAGAGCGCGGAGGGAATATTCCAGGGACGATTCACCCTTGGGGCCGACGCGTCTGTTGCAGCAGGACCTGTGGGAAGAAGCGCCGAAGGGGCGACAGATCTCACTCTCAAGGCCGAGATCTACTCGTACTCGCGCAGCCGTGGCCTTTTTGCCGGGGTGGCGCTGAACGGCGCCGCCATCATGGTTGACGATGACGCCAATGCTTCGTATTACGGCAGGAAGTATCTCGGTCCGAGAAGCGTCGTAGCAGGGGAGGGGGGGGAGCGCAGTCGGGCGGTAGCCGAACTGCTGGAACTCTTGTGATCTGACGAAGCGTCATGTTGATGCAGCAAAAATGAAACCCGCCTCGGCAGCGTGCCGAGGCGGGTTTCGTTGTTCCAGTATCCTGCCAGTTCCTAGAAGAGGTAGTAAAGGGACACGCCGCCCTTGAAGCCATCGACCGAGGTGACGCGGACTTCGGTTTCTTTCCCTTTAGCGTCGGTGGCAATGTTGTAGGCCACGCTCGGCAGCAGGTAGAAGTTGTGCGCCAACTCGATGTAGCTGGCCAACTCGAAGGTGAAGTCCTCGTTGGCGGTGATGTCGCGAGCGGAGGTGTTGAAGTTGGCATCGACACGCGCGTCAAGGGTGACGGTGTGGCTCAGTTCCTTTTCCAGACCGACGGAAACGGTGTGGGTGTCCTGCTCGTCGTGGTTCCTGATGGTGGCACGGTAGACGGCGTAGGGGATGTTGTGGTGACCCATGTTGGCGCTGGCGGCGATAAAGGGGCTCACGTCAGTGGTACCGGACCCAGCGTTGCTGCCACCGGCGGTATCGAACTTTACGCCAAGGCCGGCAACGACGGTGCACGGCTTCTCTTCGCCGCCCAGCAGGCGGTATTTCCCTTCAACGGCGAAATCGCCGAAGCCGTCGCGTTTTTCGTATTCCGGCTCAAAGCCGTCAAACTGCACCTTTACCCGCTCGCTGAAGACGTAGGGTACCGACGCGGAGACTTCAAGACCGCTGCCGAGACCCACGCCCATGGAGTAGACCGATTCGGTGGCGTTCGCGGTGAACTTTCCGGACTCGGCAGGGGTGTTGAGCTTGCCGCTGAAGTGGGAATATTCGAAGAGCGCCTGCGCCTCGACCTGCTTCTTGTCGAGGACGTCGGTGATCAGCAACTTGTGTTCAGCGCGTGCTGCGGTCGAGGTCAAAAGTACTCCGCCAACTACTGCCAGAATCATCTTCTTCATGAAACATACTCCTCCTGAATTAAATTTTTCCTCCGTCCCTAACACTTAAGGAGGCCTGTCAGTAATACCTTCCAATCAGGAGTAAACACTGAGTCAGCTTCCGATGAATTAGAGCGAAGAATCCTTCATTAATACAATAAACATATCGCTATGACAACCATAAACTAGTTTATTGCTACAATGGTGAGAACGTTTAGCGATTGAGATTTGTCATGTGCGGCAGCAGTCACGGCGGGTACCGGATTCCTATCCATGTACTCAATTAGTTTCGGTACTAAGATCCGTCTTTGCCTCGGAGAATTCAGCCACACCAGCACTTTGACTGCTTTTCCCCTTGGCGGTAATCTTCACTCCGCGGGTCCTGAGGGGGAGGTCGGATGCCTTGGTTTTTATCCCGAAGACAGCACCATCAGCCTCCACCTCAACGTCACCTGGTGGTGCAGTGCTGGCATAAACCGTTACCGCCTCGTTGCCCAACGGGGCAGAGACCACCATATCATAGCGGTCCCCACCGGATGGGAGTTCGTAAACAACCCCTCCATTAAAGTAACTGCTTTCCCGGTAAGGGTTGGGGAGAAGTTGCACCAGGCTTCCTCCTGCATCCCGGTACACCACCCGTCCGTAAAACGGCTTATTGCCCTTGAGGTAAACCTTGATCCGTTCACCCTCTAGATACCTCTTTTTGTCGGTCCAGACCCGTACTGAAAGCGGAGAGCCAGGGTCGTTCTCCAAGGATTTCTGCCGATCCTCGGCCAGTGCGGCCATCGCCTTCTCATCGGGAAGCACTTCCGCCTTGATGCTCACCTTGAAGCAATCCCCGAGTCCTTCTTCCTTGTACCACTTCTTATCCAGCTCCTGCACCACTTTGACTTGTGCGTTAGAGTAGGCACTCACCAAATCCTTTTCCAGCATGCCGTCTTTGACCAGGCTCTCGGACTGGATATGGACCACAGCGAACTCCGCCGCCTTTCTTTTGGCATCGTTGAAGGCTGCCAACTCTGTCTGCTTTCGTGATCTGTCATCCCCCATGCAGGCGTATCCTTCTACCTCCGTTACCATGGACTCAGCGGCGTGAAGCTCGGAGGCCAGCAACGCGAGTAGCGCTATCACTAAGAGGAACCTTTTCATATATTCTCCAGTTTGAGGAAATTGCCGCCAGGGTTGCACTGGCGCCTGCGGCTTTCCGCGAGGTTTTAGCCGCCCTCGAGGGCATCGTACAGTGGGCGCCGATGCTTTTTGCGATGTAAGCGGAACCCCGCGCGAAAGCGGGCTACTTGCCAGTTACCAATTCATAGTTTTGGTAGGTAGAGGTTGTCCTGCTTCCATATTCCCCTTCGGCCACTATTGCCGTTTGAGAACCAGATGTAGGGAGTACACTTTTCATTTTCGACATGTCCACCTCGCCCACGGCGGAAAGAAAGATTCCCAGGTCTTCCAGGTAATAGTCCTCCATCACTGTCGTCTTATTCATATTAGCCCCCGGCATCCGGATGTTCATTTCGTACTTCAGAGCCCAGGCTGCACCGGTAAGCTTCGGGTTCAAGTCGTGCGCCATGTTTTTGCCGATGACCCGCCATTTGGTCAAAACGGTCGAATCGTATTTAGAATCGGCAATATAGGCGCTTTCCACCCGTTCGGATTGCTCCGCACCTATCCGCAAGGGAAACAGGCTCCCCTGCAGTTCGACGCTCTTAGTGACGGTGGCGGTTTTACCGTTCATCTCTGTGCCTAATGGAACGGAGCCACACAAATAGATGTCCATGGATGTTTGAATATTATTCTGGGAGTAGTTGTAACGTGCACGAAGGACAGAGCATTTCCCGCCGATGGGGGTTAGCTCCTTGGTGACGCTCTTGCCGGTAGCCGCGGGGGTAGGGAGCGTCGAACTTTTGGACCCGGTGAATTCAATCTGATCCTTGGTCTGGTAACTGATGGTGAGCGGCTTTGATCGAGGCGTGTTGCGATACCCCTCCGATGTCTCAATGGCACGCCAGACAGATTCGCTTACCGCAAAGGGTGTTTGCGGCCGGGCCGGTACGCGGTTGCACTCCTCTTCCTTTTGAGCCGCTTCATTCACATGGCGGCCATTCGGATACTTGTTGATGTAGGCACGAAACGAAGCACTGGTCCCAGCACCGACAGCGAGCGTCCACTGCCGTTCCTCTTCGTGTAGATTTGCCTCTTTCTTAACTTTGACGAGTCTTGCCGGTACCAAGGCAGCAAACAACCCCGACGGATAGCGTCTAAGGTACTCCTCGTAGCCGGCCTCGCTGGCCGCGCTGTTGGCCGCGTCCCAGGCAGCTTGTTCTTCCTGGACTGCCAGTTGTGTTGCCGCCTCCCGCTCCATCCGTACTTTATTCGCTGCATCGGCATCCATTTTTTTCAGCCGGGATTTCGCCAGGGCACTGTACTTACCCGCAGGATATTCGTCCAGGTAGGCAAGATAGTCCTCTCGGGTACCACCCTTTTTCACTTCTACCCAAAGGAAGCTTTCCGCATCGGATTCAGCGGCTTCCGCTGCTACAGCTTCGGAGGCTGGGATCACCGCCCCTTCAAGGGCCGGTATAGAAAGAATCAGCCCCAGGCTCGAGGCTAGAATGATCTTAAGTGCAGAATGAGACATGGTGGCGCTCCTAGAGATAATTTTCAGTGGTCGAACCGTCGGTGTGCTGCCGTCTAGAGGCCCGGGCGATCATAGAATCGGATTTTGCCCAAGTCGAAGGTCGGTAGGCTGCTTCGTTTTTTATCATCGCGATCTCCGTAGTCCTGAACGGGGCGGAAACCATGTCGCCTACCAAACCGGATACAACCGTAGATGGAACGGCGGTGATGCTCGAGGGGTTGTTTTGGTTTGCGGCCTCATTCTCCTTGAGGAGCCGTTTGGTCTCTCCCAAAAAGGAGACTTGATCGACTTTCCTCTCTTTGATTCGCTCTTTTTCCTGAGCTGCTTCACTGGCTATTGCGGCATCAGCCTTGGCCCGCCATGCCTGGGCCTGTGCAGGGTCCTTTTTCAGGCCGAGACCTGCGTCATAGCGTGCCGCTACCTTCAACATCGCTTGTATGTTGCCGGACTGGGCGACCCGCAGCTGTTCCCTGGCGGCGATAGACTCTATCTTGTCGCGCCACTTCGCTGCTTTGGCAGGATCCTTCGCTACACCGATCCCCGCATCGTAATAGCGGGTCATCTTCTCCATAGCGTCGACGTCCCCGGCTTCTGCGGCACTAAGGGTGCTCCTTGCCTCGTCGGCTTCTTTTATCAGCCTTGAGCGGGTTTCGGCTGCAGTCTGCTCTTGCAGCTTTTGGACACGCCTTTTGGCCAAAGCGGAATACTTCCCCTTGGGGAATTTCGCAAGATAGGCGTCGTAATCCTCGGCGGTGTTTCCTTTTTGCACCTCGTTCCAAAGGACCGTTTCCGCATCCTCGCGCACCGGGGCGGGGGAGGAGGGCGGTTCGGCAGCTTCAACAGGTTCGGATTCCAGCTCGGCCCCGGCAACCGCTACACTGCCAGGGGCAAAATGGAAGTTCTTCTGCAAGGTGGCGGGGCCGTTGATGTAGGGGGTCTGCCTGCGCTCGCTCCCTTGCTCGACTTCCTCACTGGCACGCGTCAAGACCCCTCCAAGGCTCAGGTCCTTGCCTTTGAAGGCGGCCAGAAGTCCTGCAGTGAACAACCCGTTGCGCCCATCCCCATCCGCCGCCACGCCACCGGGGTCCGTCGCGTACACGATGACGGTCCCCTTGGGGGCGCTTGTCGGGGCGGCCAGTCCGCGCGTGGCGCCCGATCTGAATTTGCCCGTCAGGGGGTTGTTGCGGCAGGCGTCGAGCATGACGATGTTGGCGCGGCTTTTGCCGTTCTCCATTTCGTCCAGAAGCTGGTTCAGGTTCACGCTTTTGTAGGGGACCTGGGCTTCCGATTCGATCTTGGCGTCGACCGGGACCAGGAAGTTTTGACCTTTTATCTGCAGCCCGTGGCCGGCATAGTAAAAGAGGGCCGCCTCGCTGTCCCCTATCTTGCGCCCGAACTCGTATATGGCCGTGTCCATCTCCTCCTTGGTCTGATTCTTTCTCTCGATGACCTCGAAACCGAAACCGCGCAGCGCCGCCGCGATGTCCTCCGCGTCGTTGGCGGGGTTGGCAAGAACGGGCATGCTGTCGGAAAACTTATAGACGCCGTTGCCAATCACCAGCGCGACGCGCTTGCCGCCGGCTGATTCTCTCTTAACCACGGCGATTCCCCGGTCCTGATTCGTTGCTGGGGCGGCGGCTAACACGGGGACTGCACAGAAAAGGAGTCCGGCAAGGGATACGAATCGCGAGAAACGAGCCCTCCGGTGCAGGCTAGTCACTTTAGCGACGAAAGCGTTGGTTATGTGCATCTATTGTCCTCCAGTGGTGGCCGCATTTAAATTTGGATCTAACAGCTTCAGGTTAGCGATACTCTCGGCACAGTACTGGGAAATCGCGTTCAATACCTGCCACTGCTGGGACTTTGAGTTCTCAATGCCGGCAATGGCCTCGTGCAGAAGTTTCCGGTTCAGGGGGGACCTGCATGCGGTCTCCTCACCGTTTATTCCTGGGAGATCCTTCCTGTCCGGGATGCCATCGGCTTTTCGCATGGGGGCTTGGTGCTGCCTGATCGGCTCAAGCAGGCAATCCTCGAAAACCCTAAAGTGCTCAGCATCTAATCGGCTGCGTATGTCGTCGGCCTTGGCAATAAAATCCTGTTGCTCGAAATATTTCGCACCCTCGATCTGCATGAGCCGTTCGCTGCGCAAGATGGCGTACTCTTCCAACATGAGTTGTGCCTCTTTTAAATGCCGGTCTGCGGCAAGTCGCAGCAAAAAACCACGGTCAGCCGCCCGGTCCTGGCGGCGTTCGATGGGGTCTATCTGTAGATAACTTTCCAGGTCGACGAACTTTGGGTTTGACATCGCGTTTTTGACTTCGTTCAAGGCGCGGTCGTAAAACTCCCTGGTGCTTGAAAAGAAATATCCTCCGCGCTCGGCGGCCTCCAGCGCCTCCAATTTGTCTTTAGCGGCCAGATGACTGCTCAACCTTACCGCCTCGAATAGGCTGTCGGGACGAACGTAGTCGTCCGCCATCGCTTCGGCCTTGGCAAATGCCGGCCACGTTGCCCGTAGCGCATCCTGGGTCATCGTGGCACAGTTGTGCGTGAAGAAGCTGTACCTGCCGGCGTAGCGCCAGTGTATGTCGGCCAGTCCACGCACCACCGCCTCTCGCTCAACAACATCCAAGCGCAAAGGCAACGAGTAGATTTCCCTGAATTCGCCAATGGCGTATTCCTGGTACACATCCATAAAACGATTGGCGAAAAGATATGCCCTGTACTCGCCGCTGAGCGCCTTGAACGAGTTCAGGGAAAACTCATCTATGTGCGCCCGAAAGCCCAGTACCAGGTGTTCATTCAGGTTTGAGTCACATTCGGCCTCTGTCGTGTACCCATCGGGGCAGACCACCAGCCGCAAAGCGATGTGGCCGAACCGTGACGCCATGTTGTCGCTTTTGCTCGCAAACAACAGGTGAATGGAGCTGACGCGTCTGGGATCCACCCAGGTAACCGGGGTGCCTTCGTACTGGGTGGTGACCGAAAAAGGGATTTGGCCCCGGCACTCCGGCGCAGCCCGTCCTGGGGCATAGCGATCATCAAAATAGCGCGAGTAGAGAGGTTGCTGGCAGGCAAAATTCTCCTGGGTCAGGTATCCCGCCAACGCTGATGCGTATGCATTTTTTGTTGCGTGGCTTGACCCGCTAGCCGCCTTGTGCAGATTTTCGAACGCTGCATCCGATAACAAAAACTGATTCTCGGTCTGCTCCAAGATTGCGGCCAGCACCGCCTTAGGCTCCAGAGGCATTTTTTCATCGGGCGCTGCAGAAGCCAAAGCAAGCCGCCGTGCCTCCAGTTCTGAGGCGATTGTATTTTTCAGGTTGGCTGGAGCGCCTTCCCGGAGCGTGTGCAACAACTCCCGGGTGTCCCCAGCAAGCAGCGACTCAACGGCATGTTGCTTGGCTGTCGGCGCGCAGCCGAAAAAAAGCGCTGCGATGAAGATGACAGCCAGTCGGCTCATCTCGCGGCTGCAACCGTGAGGGCATTGCGGGTTGCGCGGCCTTCTGTTGCGCGGGCGATCATGGAATCAGGTTTGCCCCAAGTCGAAGGACGGAGAGCGGCTTCACTGTTTATCTTGTTTAAATCTGTCGATTGCCCCGGCAAAGCCGACAGGTCAGCCAAAAAAGAAAACGGCACGAACAGCGGGGAAAGAACTATCGCTGAAATGACACCACTGGCACCGTCCTTCGCTCCAGCTTCAAACCAACCCTTTGTGTCCTTGAACATGACGACGCTCTTGATTTGGGACTCCTTCCTGCGTGCACGTTCTTCGGTTGCTCTGGAGTTTTCCTCTGTCAGCCTCGCGCTTTTAACAGCCTCTGCCTTATTTCGCCATGTCTGTGCCAGTGCAGGGTTCTTCTCCACACCCAGACCTGCGTCATAGCGCGCCGCAATTTGCAGCATAGCTTCGACACTGCCACCGTTTGCAGCCTGCAGCTGTTTTTGTGCGGCAACGGCTTCTATCTTGTCGCGCCACTTCGCTGCTTTGGCAGGATCCTTCGCTACACCGATCCCCGCATCGTAATAGCGGGTCATCTTCTCCATAGCGTCTACGTCCCCCGCTTCTGCGGCACTAAGGGTGCTCCTTGCCTCGTCGGCTTCTTTCTTTAGCTTGGCGCGTGTTTCGGCTGCAGTCGTCTCGCGGAAGTTTTTGATGCGCCTCTTGGCCAATGCCGCATATCTCCCCTTGGGGAATTGAGCAAGATAGGCGTCGTAATCCTCGGCGGTGTTTCCTTTTTGCACCTCGTTCCAAAGGACCGTTTCCGCATCCTCGCGCACCGGGGCGGGGGAGGAGGGCGGTTCGGCAGCTTCAACAGGTTCGGATTCCAGCTCGGCCCCGGCAACCGCTACACTGCCAGGGGCAAAATGGAAGTTCTTCTGCAAGGTGGCGGGGCCGTTGATGTAGGGGGTCTGCCTGCGCTCGCTCCCTTGCTCGACTTCCTCACTGGCACGCGTCAAGACCCCTCCAAGGCTCAGGTCCTTGCCTTTGAAGGCGGTCAGAAGTCCTGCAGTGAACAACCCGTTGCGCCCATCCCCATCCGCCGCCACGCCACCGGGGTCCGTTGCGTACACGATGACGGTCCCCTTGGGGGCGCTTGTCGGGGCGGCCAGTCCGCGCGTGGCGCCCGATCTGAATTTGCCCGTCAGGGGGTTGTTGCGGCAGGCGTCGAGCATGACGATGTTGGCGCGGCTTTTGCCGTTCTCCATTTCGTCCAGAAGCTGGTTCAGGTTCACGCTTTTATAGGGGACCTGGGCTTCCGATTCGATCTTGGCGTCGACCGGGACTAGGAAGTTTTGACCTTTTATCTGCAGCCCGTGGCCGGCATAGTAAAAGAGGGCCGCCTCGCTGTCGCCTATCTTGCGCCCGAACTCGTATATGGCCGTGTCCATCTCCTCCTTGGTCTGATTCTCTCTCTCGATGACCTCGAAACCGAAACCGCGCAGCGCCGCCGCGATGTCCTCCGCGTCGTTGGCGGGGTTGGCAAGAACGGGCATGCTGTCGGAAAACTTATAGACGCCGTTGCCAATCACCAGCGCGACGCGCTTGCCGCCGGCGGATTCTCTCTTAACCACGGCGATTCCCCGGTCCTGATTCGTTGCTGGGGCGGCGGCTAACACGGGGACTGCGCAGACCAGAAGGCCGGCAAGACAGAGTAATTGCATAAAATAATTTTTCATGTAGTAGGGCCTTCCTGCACGGGAGTTGGTAAAGCCAACAGCACAGACGATGGGTTGTATCGGAGTAAAGGATGGCGGCTGCGGATATGGGAAGCTAGAAGAGTAGTGCACTGGTCAGCAGACGGCAGGTGGAGGATGTGAGTCTTCAAAAAGCAGATCTCCAGTTGATGAACTAGGAAGCGTCATCAATTGTTTAAATATTTTAATTCATTAATGCCAGCATCGGTGAAATATAGTGCAGATGACAGAATTAGTCAAACAGAAAGGGCCTCAAGTGGGCGTGGACTATGCCTAGCATCAATTAGATCCATCATTACTTCATTCTATGTCAGTGTATTAGTGTGAGAATGTTTTTCTATGAGTAAATGGATAGAGCTGGCATTTGCCGTTGTCAATTTATGTCTCGAAATTATCAAAAAAGGGGACTACTTATATGCTTGCGCTGTCAACGGGTGAGGCTGCGCCGACAAATTCGAATCCTCGGAGATATTTGATACGGTCACGTCTGGAAATGCGAATTTTCTGGGAGATTTGATACACCTACGTCTGGAAATTCGAATTCTCGAAGAGAGTTGACACATTTATGTACGAAAATTCGAATACTCGAAGAGTGTTGACACATTTCCTCCTGGAAATTCGAATTCCCAGAGCTAGTTGACGCATCTAGGTTTGGAAATTCGAATCTGCTGGGAGCAGTTGACACATTTACGTCCGGAAATTTCAATTTCCAGAGAAGTTCGGAACATTTTTGTCGGAAAATTCGAATTTTAAGTGAAGTCTGATACCTTTACCTCAGCAAATTCGATTCTTTGGAGACATTTTGATACCTTTACGTCCGTGAAATTCCCTTTACTCGAAAAAGCTGATTTGCTCGGGATTCACCGTGGAGGGAGTAGGGAGGGCGCCGAAGAAAGGAAATCGCGGCTGCATGTCATGCAACCGCGATCTGTTTTAATGCTACACTGAACTTCAAAATAACCTGGATAATCTGTCAATTGACTACCAGCCCTACAACCTTCGACCAAGGCCCGTAGCCTACAGCATTCCTGAACCTCACCCTGAAATAGTACTTCCTGATCGGCTCCAGGGCCTTGATTTCCATTCTGCAGTTGAAATAGTGATCCAACGTCTTCCATGAAGATTCATCTGCAGGATCCTTATCGTTTATCTGAAGTTCGATACTCCCTTTTTGCCCGATCCCGTTGTTAGTGATAACCAGTACGTCGCCTGCACCTTCTTCATTCTTAGCGACCAACTTGGTCGGCATTTCCGGGAGCTTCTTCTCCTTGGCGTAGATCTTGTGCTTGAACTCCAGTCCGAGGTTTTCCAGGAGCGAGGGGTCGTTTCTGTGGTTGGCGAACATGGCGACGTACTGGACTGCGTAATGTAAGGATTTTGCGCACTTTTCGCGAGCGACAGCTATTTCTGCTTCCTTGTTCTTGTCCTTTGTTGCAGCTTCGATTGCTTGATGCATGAGATCAGCGTGTTCCCGGAGTTGCTGGGCTCCGTAAATCCATTCTGGGAGCCCAGTTTGGTAGGCCGGATGGCTATCGAACGCGCCAGCCACGTACCTCAGTTTCAAAAGAAAATCGCCGTCGGTTAGATTTTTTAGATTGGTTTCCAGCGGGGATTCCATGGTTTGCCCCCTTTGTTTTTTTACTGAAGAGTAGGTTTAGGATCAGGCAACATTATTAAACTCCAACCTTAAATGTCAAGTGTGGCCGGCAAATCGGCGCACGCTGCTGATGTAGCATCTTAGGGGAAGAGTTTGCGCGGCCAATTCAACCGACCGCGCATTCTCACGGTCGGTTGAATTGGCCGCGCACGCAGTCGCGCTGGACGAGTACCGCGCCGACTTCAGTCCCACCCTCTGGGATGCGGATAAGAGGATAAAGCAGATGGTTTTTTCGGGTGCTCATGCCGATGTAGGAGGGGGGTACCCGGAAAACGGGCTCTCACAGGTGACGTTGCAATGGATGGTTGACGAACTGATGAGCTTGGGGCTCCTGGTTGATTACGATCGTTTTCTTTCTCTGCGCCCTGATCCGGCTGCGACCGCGCATATCCCTTGGAAAGACCTGGCTTACCTGCACCACGAGCGTAACTTCAATGGGATGACGGGGCACTGCTCGGTTTCTCTGCGAGAAAAAGCAGGCCCAGTACGGCCGGACCCGGATCCAAAAGAAACGGCGGTACCGTACAAGCCCGGCAACGTACCGCGAGACATCTGCACAGATCCCGGCAGAAAGCTCTGCGCCAATTGCAGATTCAGCTGAGCCGCGGGGTTTGCAGCAAAGTTTCGGATCAGGCGACGTACACGTGCGTGACTCGGCGGAAATAAAATGGCGACACTGAGAATTCGTATGTAATTGGAATTACATTGATTATTTTTATCGTGACTGCTCTTTTCCTTCTAAAATGTTGAAGCAAATGCGCGACGGGGAGCATGTTGGAAGAAAAAAAGCAACGAAAAATAGGCAGGCTTTGAAAGCCTGTAGTTACAGCTCAAGGGTAGGAGGGCTCCTTCGTGGTTTGTTGAAAGATGGTCTTCCGGAGGTCCTTATTTTAGAAGGAGTATTAACGG
The DNA here is from genome assembly GCF_014218275.1 of Citrifermentans bremense. NCBI lineage: Bacteria > Pseudomonadati > Thermodesulfobacteriota > Desulfuromonadia > Geobacterales > Geobacteraceae > Citrifermentans > Citrifermentans bremense. The sequence goes on along the minus strand of NZ_AP023213.1, from coordinate 2,296,665 downwards.
AGTGGCACGCCAATCTGGAGAGAATAGAAGCGAATGTATCGTTATGGTCAAGGCGTTTAACTTGCTACAGTAGAGGTGTTTGTAGCGGGGTAGGACAGGGATTATATATTCAATTGTCTTAATACTTGGTGCTTGGTGAGGGACTCGAACCCTCGACTCGCCCTTCGAAAACGGACAAAACGTTGCTTGTCTGTTTTCGAAGAGGCCACACCGAGTGAACCCGGTGTGGCGAGAGCGTGCATTGCCATCATGCTTACCAAGCGAGCTCCGATAATATCAGTCCAACATCAGCTTCGTCAAGAAGATAGGCGTGAGTTATAAGGGACCTTGCTGCGTTTTGTCTTCGTTCGACAGGGTGGCTTCCAAATCTTCGTTTCAGCTCTGGTATTATATCCCGATTAGGATCAGCGACCGCACGACAAACATTGCGCCCAATTCGTTGGCATGTCTTTGATACAACAAGTACATCCTTAAAACTGAGATCCCCCTGCGGAGTTGGAGCGTGCCCTAATTCCGACCGACAGCGATCCATGTCTATTTTCGATCGAAGTTCTGTGAGATCTCTGTTATTCGCGGCATGGAGCTCAGAATTACGGATTTTTCGGTAAAAATCAAATATTGCCAGATCAAGCGGAGTAATGTAACTGATGGCGATCTCTTCTGGAAGTGGGCTCGCCACTTTTTCGCCCTTTCGCGACGATGCGATAAGCCAGAGTGTGCGCCTAAGAAAATCGCCTTCCATCAACTCCTTAAACTTTGGATTAATCATGCCATGTTTTTGGACAAAATGGCAGAGCTGTTCTAATCTACTTAGCAATAGTGCGATCTGTGAAGTGTATGCTAGACCTAATGCAAACTCGAGGTCAAGCTTGTCTGTACCCAAGCGTCGATGACCGTGTGCGAGGGCGCGCTGGCGAATAAAGGCGCGACTATCCTCTGAGTGAGCATGATCTAGCACAAAATCTTGGAGAGCCACATCAACAATACATAAGTGTGAGTTGATTTCACCTAGCTGTTTTTTGAAACTCCGGAACATTTCAACCGGAAGTTGTTCTTTTGGTAGTCGAGAAAGTGGCGTAGGTTTCCAGACCGCTATTTGCAGAGATTTAGCCATGTTTCGGATCCTCAGGGTTATAGCTCATCTAGTATCTGTAAATCGTGTGAAATCATACAAATTTATAAAAATGACTTAGAGACGGAAAATGTCTACCGGTCTGAAATAATCGACAGGGCCAAGAATGCTCCCATCCCGTAATAGACTCAGCGATCCTGTCTCGTCCGGAACTATGATGGGCTTTATTTCGTTAGCAGCATCAAGTCTATTGCCACTTACCCTGATCACTTGCCGGAAAATTCTTTCATCCAAACCAAAAAAGGTTGCGGGCCGCTCTAAAATGAATGGGGATGTTTGGTGAAAAAGATGCCATTCGTACTTGAAATCGTATTCATTGATAAAACGTATCTGCGGAGGAATATATGGGGTTGAAACGATACCTCCAACAAAGCGATGCCCACTCAAAGGGCCAGAAACACATTCCCAAATCCCACGGCTTGCTGATGAATACTTGGGCATGGGCCGATGATGGCGAATCGCCTCAGCTTGAAGACGAAGCTCAAGTTTATCAAAGATTGATGCATAGTGCCCTGTCACCATCGCCAGCCCAACCTGCAATGGATAACCATCCTGGCTTGGAGGTCTGCCGTCCGTCACCGGGTCTTCCACAAGCAGTTTTGAATTAACGCGGGGAGTTTTTTCACTCGCCCATCGGGCTACACTTATGAACCCTTTTACTTGAAGAGGCTTCTTGGCGGCGTCTAGTAGTTGTGCGCGTTGAATTTGGGCGCGAAACTGATGGAATTCTTTTGTTTTGAAGGTAACTGACCGATATCGTCCCTTCGCCTCGAGGAGGTTCACGTCAGTGCTGGATGTTCCACATACATAATCTGGAAGGTCGCCTTTCTCCTTTTTTCTCCACACGGAGCCATCTGGATTTATTTTGTCAAGAACGTCTTCAAATGGGCAAAAATACACCATACCGAGGTGCTCAGAATGAAACCACCGTGCGAACGCCTTGCCGAGTTCATTTGAGGCATTATTTTTGGACTCTTTGTCCGCTCCAATTCCCGCTTTAAGAAACCTCCAGTCGGGCCCCGCTGTCATCATGTTTTGGTATTCGTAGAAACCCGGGTCTACAAAAGAATTGCCATATTTGGCTAAAAAGTAGTGGTGAAACAGCTTCTTTAGCTCAACATTCAATGTGGGATATAATACTCCTGTCCCAGGGTCGATAAGCGTCGTCGGGACTGTCTGGAATTTCTCTAGCTCAAATTCAATAGTTCGAGTCATTTTATCCTTCTATTCTGTAACAGAGAATGCCCGTCTTAAGGGGGGATGATTAAGTCTTTATCGGTCACCCAAGGGAAACCCGGAAGAGCCCCCAAAAAGGGGGGGGGCCTACATAAAGACTTTTCCGCAAGTGTAGGCCGGAGTTGGTTCCCCTTAGTTGGCATCAGCGGATCCCGAGTTTAGGCCGAGGACTTCATTGTAAAGATTGATGAGATGGTCAATTGTCAGATCAAGAATCGGCTCATACATAAACGAATTGAGGTGGATGTTCGAGCTTACGGTAATGCTTATCTTTTCAAGTGTACGCATCGTTGGTGCTGACGGTGCTAAGGACATATATTCTTTAACTAAGCTACCAAATTGATTCATTGATTGGCAGCAGTAGCTTTCATTTCTTTTGATGCGACGGAGCTCATTTGTTAAGAAAACCTCAGCTTGTAGGCGTATCGCAATGGACAGCAGAACCTTATCTTCCAGATTCAGGCCGTCATGGGTTGTACGAGCGCAGATTTCATTCGATTTGTCAATGAGCAAGGTCTTCACTGGGCGGGTATCGTCAGTGTTGTAGCTCGACCCGAAAAGTCGATTATAAATATCTAGATAGTCCCCAACGGTGATTTCATCTGTGTCGTTTTTCCAATGTAACAGACTGGTGAGTTTTAGGTAATCAGAATCTGCCTCGCCTTTTGTGTATTCAATTAGATTACGAGTGAACGGGATGGTGGCGCAAAGGATACAGTCATCGTTGACAACATTATCTTTCCATTTTCCGATAAAATAATTCTTTATTCCCTCAGCTTTTACGAGCGAAATGGCACTACCATTTCTGTTCGCCATAAGGCATCTGTTGCGGTGGACAAAGTTGTTGGCGAGTGTTCTGAAGAAATCGAAATTGTGAGTCAATATGATCTGGTGAAAAGATTCCATCTTGGTAAGATCATCCAAATATTGAATAATCGCATGTTTGTTCTTATAATCAAATGAATCTGCAACGTCATCAATGATAAAAAGCGTCTCTTGGTTGGAAAATTTCCGGGCTTCTACTTCAAAAATGAAATTGAGGAGATAGAGGGCTCGTCTTTCCCCTTGGCTGAGGGTTTTGATTTCAGACCGTGACCATTCGACAGTATCGGTGCCGTCTTTGAAGGTAAATTTCAATTTGGCCTTTTCTTTGCCCAGCACTGCCTTTGTCTGATTGGCTACAGAGAGTGTAAAGGGCATATCCACAAAGCGGCTATTGAAAAGATCAACAGCTACCTTCCACCGGGGTGCTTCCTGTGCAGCATCCGCTTCAATTTGTTCGATTTCGGCTTTGCTTACGGCATACGATTCTAGGTAAGTAGTTGCATCATTACTGTTGTGGATGTAGTAGGACCATAGATCTTTTCGAAACTGTGCCTGATTCGCAGGCTGGAGTTTTTCCAATAGGAATTCAACCTGACTCGTGGAGAGACCTTCTATGAGATCAGCTAATGCCTGGGCTTGGGCATTTTTGGCGAGGCTCGCTCGCAGCTTTTTCAGTTCTTCGTCGCCATCGATTTGAGCGTGAATTTCTTGTAGTTTCTTTTCCAGCGCGGCTTTATCGATAGATTCTTTATCGCCTCGCAGGTGGACGCGATGGCCGCCTGCAAAGAAGCCTTGTCTGTCCAATGTTGTAAAGGATGTTTCTGCCCTTGTTGGATTGAAGACACCCTTTTGGTACATTGTTCCCGCCTGATCGAAAAGCTCCTGGTACCGTGCGTTGAATTCACTCGCCTTAGAAATGAATTCCTCACTTTTTAAAACTTCGAGAGCTTTGGGGTCGAAAATAGTCGCATATTCATAAGGGCTCAGGTCATCATCGATAGCAGTTGATTTGATTGTTCCAATGCAGGCAGGGAAATTTTCATCGTCCCAGTCGCGGATAATAGCTTGTTCGATATCGGGCTTTTTGACTTTAGATAACTTCTGTAGGGAGCCAACAAGTTTGTTTTTAAGTTTGTCTAGATCGACAAGTAGTTCATCATATCTGGCTTTTTTATTAGGGTTGACAAGGATATTTGTAATGGCCGGACTGTCAGAACTAATATCTATTTCTGATTTTAAAACATAAATAGTCTCTTTTGTGATAGCACAGCCATCAGCCTCAACCACATGCACAGAGAATCTATCGTACCGTTCTTCTTTTGGCACATCTCCTTTGCCGAGTGCTTCAAAAGTTCTTGAGAAGGAAGTCTTCATCAGGCCGTTGGGAGCGTAAATTGCGTAAGCTCTGGACTTTGATGCTGACCATGTGAAATCGAATTCATAATCTAAAGACTGGATGCCGTAGCAGTTTTCGAGGCTGACTCTAAGCTTCTCCAAATTCCCTCCAAATGGTTAAATGTTGAGTGCCACGACATCGTGGCACTCAACTGTTAATCTTCAGGTTATGAGTTGAACCTATGAATTCGTTGACATCAGTGATTCGATCCAAAAAGCAGCTGGGACCGGTAGTTGGTGGTGGCGACACGCAACTAGCATTACAGGCCAAAATCCAGTCCTGATTGGCGAGAGGTTTTTGAATTCAGTATCTATCTTACATGCCTCTGCAATTGTGGTGAGAAGTTGAGGGCCACCTTCGGCTAAGGGGAGATCGCAAATTGCACGGCCGTTGCTGTGGTCTCCTTTAAAGAGAGCTGTTTCAGAGGTGGCGTCTGGGATCCATAGCTGCAGTGTGCAGTGCTGAAGGTTTTCCCGCACTAGCGTGCTCAAAGTGTCGACTGCGCTCTCCTGCCCAAGTACTTGTAACCAAGCTGCAATCAGAGGGACAACGGTACTGCCGGCAGTGGCTTCCTCGAAATAGTCATCTGAATTATTACGGGGGTGTTCGACGAGTTCGCGGTAGTCCGAGGCACATGTGGGGTAGCGACCACGTGTGCGGATGGTGAAAGTAAGACGATTTGCCATCTCCTGTAGCCAGGATGTCACCCCTACACCATCGAGTCCGCTGTATAACCAGAGTAGGAGGAACAGCGCAATGTCTGTGCCTTGCCGGTCGGAGATCGGCAAAAGTAAGGTCGGGTTGTTACGAATAAGCGCTAGACCCGTCTGTGTAAAACGCTGTAGGGTAGTTCGTGCATCACCCCGAGCTTTCTGGTCCCCTTGTTCCCCAAGCCATTGAATCCAAAGACCTGCTAAACTAAGTCGCCCCAAAGCCTCGAAGAGTGCAAGGTTGACATCAAGTGAAGACTGCGCCCCGATGGCCATAGAAACACCGTGACGTATCTGTGCATAGGGTATCACTTTCCGCGTAAGGAAATCTGAAGAGATGGAGAGGTGTAGCTCGATCAACTGGTGAGCAACGAGGCTGAGTGACTTCGCATCGCGGCTCTTGCCGCCTATTGTTGGGCGCAGAATGTCCCAGGTGCTCAATATGGCCAGTTCACTTGCACGATAGGGAGCTTCTAAATTGTCGATGTCCCGAGCCCAGACGAACAAGATCCAAAGACAGATGTTTAGCTGCCGAGCCGCTCGGACCCGGGCCTTAAGCGATACCTCTCCAGCCCTGTGCAGTTCCCCCGCAAGCCGCGCAAAATGTTGATACGAGATGTCTGGCTCGTCGACCATAGCGACCGCTTTCTGGAAGCTGCTACGCATTGATTTCGGGAGGATCTCTTCACGCAAAATACCCTTCAAGATCAGGCCGGCAATTTTGTCGCCATTCCACTCATCAAAAGAGATCCGTTCAGTGCTATTATCGGCGATGTAACCGGCAAGCGACTCGCGAACCTGTTCGTGTACATCTCCGCCGAAAGCCAAGCAAATGACAATTTTTAAATCCTTATACCTTGACGGGATCCGATTACGAATGTATGCGTCGCGGATTTCATTTAGTGAGGATCTCATCGCTTGTGGGGTGCCGTCCCAGTCCTGCCGGTTAAGGTCGCCCTGTTTCACTGAGAAGAGGAAGAGTTTACGCTCACCATCATCGTCTTGACCGACCGCAGCGATGTCTACGCCGCGCTGAATCGTTCCCCTTCGCGGTCGCGAGTAGACAGTGAATCCGAGTTCGCTGAGCAGGTCCGGGAGAATGGCATCAAGCTCCTCACGTTCCTTTAGGGATGCAAGGTAATCACGGATGAGAAGTTTCATGACAGCATCCTTTCTGCCCGAAAGATCCGAAGGGTGTACTGGAGACCAACAGGGTCGACGATCTCCATACCGGGGACCTCAAAGGAAATTCCGTGCGGCTTCAGGTCCATCTCCATCGGCCTAAGCGTATCATTGCCATCCTTTATAAAGCTGATGGAATGGTCGCCATATAGTAGGACCGAGCGCCTTATGACACTTAAGAACACAGACTGGCGCCGAGCCTGTTTATGAGCGTCCCGCATCTCGTCCATCACCCGCAATTGCTCAATACGGCGTTGGTGCTCAGATGGTTCAAGTTCCTTTAGCTGGGGAACGGACTGCAGAGCAGAAAGATAAATATCATGGTTTGCAAGGCATTGATCTACCCGATCCTTTGCCGTGTCATCAGGCTGGAGGCTTAACAAGTATTTTTGAACCCCTCCATAGTTTAGGAGAAGCGTCTCGTTCATTAGATTTTGAAGAGTCTGCGCAGTTTCGTCATCACACACCCTTAGGACAGAAACCAAGATTGATGCTGCGGTGATCGGTTTAAAAAAGAGCCACCCAATTGCCTTCCGGCAGATGAAAATTTGCTCCGTCTTAGATAGGCTGAGGTCTTGTGGGAAAAGCTCCACTGGGGCACCTTCCAATTTCGCGCTTTGCATAGCGGCAGCCAAACCACCACGGAGACCAGGTGTGCCTCGAAGGAGCCATTGAACTATAACGCGGCTTAATCTCTCAGGAGGCCCAGCGAACAGACTGCTCCTGAAGGATGGTAGTTCTTTAAGCTGAAACTTCTCATTTTTAGAAAATAACTGCGTCACGTAGGAAATAGCTGCTTCGTCATGTCCCGCTTCCAACAAAATTTGCAACCCAACGTCGAGCTGCAACACTGTTCCTTTGTTCTCAGTATTGACCTGTAAGAGCGCCTTCAGCAAATAGGCTAGAACTTCAGGCTGCAGCACATCACCATAAGACGATAGGATGTTTGCTGCCTGATGAATGGTCGCGTCTCCGGCTCCCTCAACCAATTTACCCACAAGCGCAACTGCATCTGTTTGATAATCCTCAACCTTAGAAACAAGTGCAGATCCTACAACATGAAGTATGTGAGCGCGGAGAGTATCATCACCCCCTGTATCCAGTAGCGTTTTTAAAACAGCAATCGTCTTAGCGCGAGAGGGGGGATCGTTATCCGGGATTCGCCCAAGAGCTGTTATTGCAGACAGACGGCGAGTGTCGTCATATGCAAGAGCTATCTCACGAGCGGTGTTCAGGGCGCTGGTGGCTTCCAGTGCAAAAGTCAAATTCCGGCTAGAGAGACTGTCTCCGCCTCGAGCCATGGCAATGATTTCGCTGGCACGCTCAGGTTTTCTGCCGCACCAATCGCGTAAAGCGCGATTGGGTTCGTTGGCCATCAAATCGTTACCTCCACGAGCAACCAAAGCTTCGGTGCACTTCATCACCTGTGCCGGC